>NZ_LR130759.1:4205722-5607630 GCF_900292015.1 Mycobacterium basiliense | reverse complement strand
CGAGGTGCAATTGCTGACCACACTATCCACATGGTTATCCACAGGTGTGGAAAGGACGGTCATCGACGTGCCGCAGCCTATCGGCAACGGCTCGCGATCTTCATGCTGCATCCAATTACTCGGTTGTTTGGGCAGCTAGTCCGATCTGCCATCCTTGCTTCGTTGTCGGCTGCCGTCTCAAGCCGAAACGGCACTGCCCGAAGCTAACAGGTTTCGGTGCGGCTGCCAACACTTGTTTCCGATTCTGGTCAAAGTTGGTCTTGAATCCGAGGAACTGACAACGGTTTCCCTCGATTTGGCGGCACGGGCTACCGGTCCGGTATGAGTCAATTGGGACTGGCGAGGTTTGACCGGGCGAGGGCTCGTCAGTACCCTCAAACAGTCGCCCGAAAGTCGGCGATGCGGCTGCGACCTAGATCGTGCGTTCTGGGGACCGCGCCGGCCAGCTGCGAGACCACCGCCGAACGACGAGTTGCTGAACACAGCGGCCAGGTGGTTATGCCAGACACACCGAGGAGAACGCCGTGGCCAAGGGCAAGCGGACTTTCCAGCCGAACAACCGGCGCCGAGCCCGCGTTCACGGTTTCCGGCTGCGGATGCGCACCCGGGCCGGGCGATCCATCGTGTCGAGTCGGCGCCGCAAAGGCCGCCGTGCGTTGACTGCCTGATCGTAACGGCGGGTTTTGCAGCGGTGCTGTCGGCAGGCAACCGCATGAGGCGGTCGACTGAGTTCGATGCGACGGTGAGGCACGGCCTGCGCATCGTCCAACCCGACGCTATCGTGTACGTCCGGCGGAGCGACGAGCCCGACGGCAGTGGCCCTCGGGTGGGTCTCATCATCGCCAAATCCGTAGGCACCGCTGTCGACCGCCATCGTGTCGCGCGGCGTCTGCGGCACGTCGCTCGTCCGATGTTGGCGGCCTTGCATCCCGGTGATCGGGTGGTGATTCGTGCCTTGCCGAGTAGCCGCGATGTCTCATCGGCGTGGTTGGAGCAACAGTTGCGAAGTGGGTTGCGACGCGCCTTCGCATTGGCAGGTACTGATCGGTGAGTCAGTGGGCATGCGGTCCTGGCGGAGTGGGTCGGGCCACCGGCCGGAAGGCCGTTCGCGGCGCCATCTATTTGATTGAGTTATACCGGCACATGGTTTCGCCACTACGGCCCGCCTCGTGCCGCTTTATCCCGACCTGTAGTCAATACGCCGTCGATGCGCTTACCGAGTATGGGCTGATCCGAGGGAGCTGGCTGACGGTGGCCAGACTCGCCAAGTGTGGTCCGTGGCATCGGGGAGGATGGGATCCGATACCGGAGCGCGAGGGATGCCGAGCCGACGAGGTCGGTCGGGCTGGTCCCGTGAATCACGGAAAGAGTGAGTCTTTTGTTTGATTTCTTCAGCCTCGACTTCGTCTATTACCCGGTGTCGTGGATCATGTGGCTTTGGTACAAGCTGTTTGCGTTCGTGCTTGGGCCGTCGAACTTCTTTGCTTGGGCGCTGGCGGTGATGTTCTTGGTTTTCACTTTGCGAGCCCTGCTGTACAAGCCGTTTGTTCGGCAAATCCGTACCACCCGGCAGATGCAAGAACTGCAGCCACAGATCAAGGCATTGCAGAAGAAGTACGGCAAAGATCGTCAGCGGATGGCGATGGAGATGCAGAAGCTGCAACGAGAGCACGGTTTTAATCCCATCCTCGGTTGCTTGCCGATGCTGGCGCAGATCCCAGTGTTCCTGGGTCTGTATCACGTGCTGCGTTCGTTCAACCGCACTACCGGCGGTCTCGGTCAGCCGCACATGTCGGTGATTGAGAACCGGATGACCGGAAACTATGTCTTCACACCGACCGACGTCGGCCACTTCCTGGACGCGAATCTGTTCGGAGCCCCGATCGGTGCGTCCATGACGCAGCGCGGGGGTCTAGATGCTTTCGTGGACTTCAGTCGCCCAGCGGTGATTGCGGTCGGGGTACCGGTGATGATCCTGGCGGGCATCGCGACCTACTTCAATAGCCGCGCCTCGGTCGCTCGACAGAGTCCTGAGGCGGCGGCGAACCCGCAGACCGCGATGATGAACAAGTTGGCGCTGTATGTTTTTCCGCTCGGCGTCGTCGTTGGTGGACCGTTTCTTCCGTTGGCCATCATCTTGTACTGGTTCTCGAACAACATCTGGACGTTCGGTCAACAGCACTACGTGTTCGGGATGATCGAGAAAGAGGAAGAAGCCAAGAAGCAGGAGGCCTTGCAGCGTCGGGCGGCGAACGCTCCCGCGCCGGGGGCCAAACCCAAGCGCGCGTCCAAAACAGCGCCGGGCCGAGACGGCGGGGAGACGGACACCGGCGACTCGTCAGACGCAGAGGGCGACTCCAACGCGAGTGCGGAGGAGCGGGGCACTACCGAAGGCTCGGGGAAGGCGGCACCTTCGGAGGCCAGCAGGCCGAATTCGGCCCGCCGGAATAGCGCCCCTGCGAACCGGGCCCCGCGCCCGGGTGCGCGACCAAAGAAGCGCAAACGTTGACCACCCACTGAACGCCGCACAAAGACGTCGCGAAACATCGCGAAGACCGATCCGTAGATGAGGGAGATGAACTTATGACCGAAGCGGACACCACCGAACTCGAGACGGATGACCGTAACGCAGTCGAGCAGGTCGCGCCGGGTGCTACCGACGAGCCCGTCGGTGCCGACGAGGGTGAAGACCTGGAAGAGCGGTTGGTTGCCGAGGGCGAGATTGCCGGCGACTATTTGGAAGAGCTGTTGGACCTGTTGGATTTCGACGGCGACATCGACCTAGACGTCGAGGGCAGCCGGGCGGTCGTGAGCATCGACGGCGGTAACGACTTGAATAAGTTGGTAGGCCGCGGCGGAGAGGTTCTCGACGCGCTGCAGGAACTCACCCGCCTGGCGGTGCATCAGAAGACGGGTGTGCGCAGTCGACTGATGCTCGACATCGCCAGCTGGCGGCGGCGCCGTCGCGAAGAACTGGCGGCGCTGGGAGACAAGGTGGCGCGTCGCGTGGCCGACTCTGGTCAACGCGAGGAACTGGCGCCGATGACGCCGTTTGAGCGCAAGATCGTGCACGATGCGGTGGCCGCGGTATCCGGGGTGCACAGCGAGAGCGAAGGCGTAGAGCCGTCTCGGCGCGTTGTCGTCTTGCGTGACTGATCTGTGCGCGAACCGCGACCGCGACGTGACTGACGCCCGACGAATAACAGTCGTGTAATCCACGCCTGTTATGCGTGGGAACAAGTATTGGATGAGCGGAGAATGTTTCACGTGAAACATGGCGGGTCTTCGGAGCCGAGCGAGACCGCTCCGGGGAGTGCAGGCACCGCGTTGTCCGCCGCCGCCGTTTTCGGCAGTCGTGTGCAGCTGGCGCAGCGATACGCCGACCTGTTGGCGGGTGCCGGGGTCGAACGCGGACTACTGGGACCGCGGGAGGTGGGTCGGCTGTGGGAGCGGCACCTGCTGAATTCCGCCGCGATCGGCGAACTCCTCGATCCGGGAGATCGAGTCGTAGACGTCGGGAGTGGAGCAGGGTTACCCGGGGTGGCGCTGGCGATTGCGCGACCGGATCTCCGCATTGTTCTATTAGAGCCGCTCTTGCGACGGAGCGAATTTCTTCGTGAGGTGGTGCACGATCTGGGACTGACAGTTGAGGTGGTCCGCGGCCGCGCCGAGGATCGGGCGGTGCAGAAGGCGCTCGGCGACAGCGACGCCGCGGTCTCAAGAGCGGTGGCGGCATTGGACAAACTGACGAAGTGGAGCATGCCTTTGGTAAGGCTCGATGGGCGGATGCTCGCCATCAAGGGCGAGCGCGCCGCCGAGGAAGTACGAGAGCACCGGCGTGTGATGGCGGCGTCGGGTGCCGTTGATGTCAGGGTGGTCACATGTGGCGCCAACTATTTACGGCCGCCCGCAACCGTAGTGGTAGCGCGGCGCGGAAAGCCGCCGCGACGCCGGCCGCCGCGGATCGCGGACAGGGGAGCAATATGAGCTCGGCAGATGTTGTCGCGGGTGTCGTGACACAAACACTAGATCGGAAGGTAGGGCGCGCTGGCCTGCCGGTGCCGGACTCGGCACGGGTAGCGCAGGCGCAGAACCTCACGGATGCGCCACGGGTGCGGGGGGCGACGGCTTCACCCGACATTGCTGCGGCGCAGGAGGTCTCGCCTCCGGCACGGCGATCGGGTGCATCACCCCGGGGGGCGGTACCCGAGGCCGTCGTGCAGCCGCAGTCGCGGCCGGGCGAGGCGGCCGTCGGTCGCGAATTGGCGTCCGCGGCCGAAACAGCGCACAATCCGACGGTGAATGTTTCACGTGAAACATCGACCGAATTCGACACACCGATCGGTGCCGCCGCGGAACGCGCCATGCGGGTCTTGCACACCACCCACGAACCACTGCACCGTCCGCAGCAGCGCCGGCTTTTCACCATCGCCAATCAGAAAGGTGGCGTCGGTAAGACCACCACGGCGGTTAACCTCGCGGCGGCCCTCGCCGTGCAGGGGCTCAAAACGCTGGTGATAGATCTCGATCCCCAGGGCAATGCAAGTACCGCGCTCGGTATCACCGACCGCCAGTCCGGCACCCCGTCGTCCTACGAAGTCCTCATCGGCGAGGTCTCGTTGGAAGAGGCGCTGCAACGAAGCCCGCACAGCGACCGGCTCTTCTGCGTGCCAGCCACCATCGATCTTGCGGGCGCGGAGATCGAATTGGTCAGTATGGTGGCGCGCGAGAATCGGTTACGAAATGCGCTCGCCGAGCTGGACAAGTTCGACTTCGACTACGTCTTCGTGGACTGCCCACCATCGCTTGGGCTGCTCACCATCAACGCACTGGTTGCGGCCCCCGAAGTGATGATCCCCATCCAGTGCGAGTACTACGCGCTGGAAGGTGTGTCACAGCTGATGCGCAATATCGAGATGGTGAAGGCTCACCTCAACCCGGAACTCGAGGTCACCACCGTCATTCTGACGATGTATGACGGGCGCACAAAGCTCGCTGATCAGGTCGCCGATGAAGTCCGCCGCTACTTCGGAGACAAGGTCTTGCGGACGGTGATTCCACGCAGCGTGAAGGTCTCGGAAGCACCGGGCTACAGCATGACGATCATCGATTACGATCCCGGCTCGCGCGGGGCGATGAGCTATCTGGATGCCAGCCGCGAACTCGCCGAGCGCTATCAACCACCAGTCGGGAAGGGACGACCATGACGCAGCCGTCGCGGAGGAAGGGTGGCCTGGGCCGGGGTCTGGCGTCGTTGATCCCCACCGCCCCTGCCGAGGGAGAGTCGGGACCATCGACTTTCGGGCCGCGCATGGGCTCGGTGGCCGCCGACGTGGTGATCGGCGGGTCGACACCGGGTACCACTCCGATCGGCGCGGTATACCGGGAGATTTCACCGTCGGACATCGAGGCCAATCCGCGACAGCCGAGGCAGGTCTTCGACGAAGAAGCGTTGTCGGAATTGGTGCATTCGATCCGCGAGTTCGGGCTCTTGCAACCCATCGTCGTGCGGACTGTCCAGGGCGTTCCAGGTGGCCCCCGCTACCAAATTGTGATGGGGGAACGACGCTGGCGAGCGGCCCAGGAGGCGGGTCTAGAGGCCATCCCCGCCATCGTGCGCGAGACGGGCGACGACAATCTGCTGCGCGACGCTCTTTTGGAAAACATCCATCGGGTCCAGCTGAACCCGTTGGAAGAGGCGGCCGCCTACCAACAATTGCTCGACGAGTTCGGCGTCACGCACGACGAACTCGCCGCGCGCATCGGCCGTTCGCGACCACTGATCACCAACATGATTCGCTTGCTCAAGCTGCCGATCGTGGTGCAGCGCCGAGTGGCGGCGGGGGTGTTGTCGGCGGGCCATGCGCGCGCGCTGCTGTCCCTGGAAGCCGGTCCGGACGCGCAGGAGGAACTGGCGAGCCGGATCGTCGCGGAGGGGCTTTCGGTGCGAGCCACCGAAGAGGCGGTGACATTGGCCAACCGCGGTGACGCCAGCGCGCCGGCGCCGCCTCGGCGCAAGCCGATCCAGATGCCGGGACTGCAAGACGTTGCCGAGCGCCTCTCGAACGCCTTCGACACCCGGGTGTCGGTCAGCCTCGGCAAACGCAAGGGCAAGATCGTCGTGGAATTCGGCTCGGTGGACGATCTGCAGCGCATCATTGCCCTCATGACCGATGCAAAACCATGACCGGTAACACCATGTAATTACGTCACTGTGACAACCCGCGGCTCCGGAGTGCTAACGAAGCCGTCCAGGGTGTCGCGAGCGAGCGCAGATCTACTGTGCATCAAGCGATTTCGAGAACTGATTGATACGGGCGGCGGCTGGATACCCGGGACGGGGAGCGGTGCGCAGCGACGGCTCTAGTGGTAGGGCCAACACTGGCCCCAACGAGGTGAACTCTCCTATCCTAGATGGGTTGCTGGTGCCCATCAGCCGAGGGAAGGCAGGGCTGTTGGTATCGCCGTGTGACAACGCGGGTCGCACGGCGGCTGGCGTAGGAGCGAGGCTGTCGACATTGTCTTGTGAGTTCGCGGGCCGGGTGGCTGGCGGAGGGCGCACGACCGATTGCGGCAGCACCGCACGGAGGCTAGGAGACTAGTGCCTGCTCGTATCACTGCGCTGCGGCTCGAGGCCTTCGAGCAGCTTCCGAAGCATGCGCGTCGCTGTGTCTTCTGGGAAGTGGATCCGGCGACCCTCGGAAATGAGGACCACCTAGCCGACCCGGAATTCGAAAAGGAAGCCTGGCTGTCGATGGTGATGCTGGAATGGGGCTCGTGCGGCCAAGTTGCTACGGCCATCCCGGACGGGCGCAGCACTGCCGACCCGCCATGTCTGGGGTATGTGTTCTACGCACCGCCGCGCGCGGTGCCCCGAGCGTATCGCTTTCCGACGGGACCGGTGTCCGCCGACGCGGTGTTGCTCACGTCGATGGGGATTGAGCGCGGTCAAGCCGCAGATGATCTGCCGCACGACCTGATCGCCCGGGTGATCGACGAGTTGGTCCGGCGCGGTGTCCGGGCGCTGGAAGCATTCGGCCGCACAGCGGCAACCGCCGAATTACAAAATCCCCGGATGGTCAGTCCTGATGTGCGGCCGGTTTTGGAATCTCTCGGTGACTGCTCGGTGGACCACTGCATCATTGATGCCGACTTCCTGCTGGACGTCGGTTTCGTTGTGGTGACACCCCACCGGTACTTTCCTCGGCTTCGGCTCGAGTTGGACAAAGGTTTGGGATGGAAAGCAGAAGTCGAAGCCGCCCTGGAACGTCTGCTGGAGAATGCTCAACTGGAACAGCCGGTGGGCGCGGCGGCTGCGGTCGGCAATGCGCTAAGTGCCAACCCGACACCGGGTCTCAGGTGACAAGAAGGGTCAGGATCCGCTGAGTCTGCTCGCCCGCTCCACCGAGAGTTCGTGGGCAAGCAACTCGGCAAAGGTGAAAGTGCCTGTGGGACGGTCGTTCTTGCCGAGTAGGTAAAGCCGCTTGACCGCGGCGAGAATCCCTTCGGCAATGGCATCGCGGGTCTGCATGGAGATCAGCATCTCGCGATCGCGTGAGTTGGTGATATACCCGACGTCGACCTGAACCGTGGGCATTCTGGTCAGCCGCAACAGATCCCAAGTCCGACCGTGAGTGCGACAATCCTGTAACCCGGTGCGCGCCACAACTTCTCGCTGAATGAAGTCGGCAAGATTGCGACCAATGGTGGATACCGAACCGTGCGCATTGCCGAAGTGGAAGGAGGCCACACCGTTTGCCGCTGAACCGGGTTGAGCTTCGCAACGTAGGCTGATCATCAGGTCCGCCCCGACAGAGTTGGCAGTAGCGGCCCGCTCAGCGTCCGATGGACTGCGATTGGCCGGCCGGGACAAGAATGTCTCCATACCGATGGCGGACATCCGCCCCTCAAGTCGACTAGCCAAGTCCCACAGCATGTCTGCTTCGCTGATCGGCCCGGCAGGACCTTGGGTGATCAGGCCGTGGTCGTTACCCCCGCGGCCCGGATCGATGATGATGCGCTTGCCTGACAGCTTGGGACCGGACCTACGAACCAGCTCCTCTTCCCGAATCGCGTGTGGCGAGCCGCCACTGACGCGCGAACTCAGGAAGTACAGCGAGCGCAACGTTTCTGGGCCGCAGATGCCGTCAGCGGAGAGCCCGTACTCACGCTGGTATGAGATCAACGCGTTGTGTGTCTGCAGCCCGAAATGACCGTCGACCAGGCCGGTGTAGAAACCGAGATCCTGCAGCCGAGCCTGAAGTGTCGCGACATCGTCGCCGTACAGCGGAGCACCGAATTGGTGATACAGCGTGCGCGCCCCGAGCCGGTAAGAGGCCTCTTTCAATGCGCGGTAGGTTGCCTCGCCGACAATGCCGTCCACGAGCAGTCCCCGGTGCTGCTGAAAGGCACGCACCGCCTGATCGAGGTTGACGTCGAATAGCTCGACGGCGACGTGTTGGCCTGTGGTCAGGTCTTCGTCGACGTTGTCCAGCATTCCCAGTGCAGCCAGCACCGCCCGGATCTCCGTGACAGCGGCGCCGCGATCACCGCAGCGCAGCGCGTCGCCGTCTTCGCGGCGCGGACTCGGCATACCAAGGGCCCTCCGGAACTAACTGACATCGCTGACAAATGCACGACAGCTAACCGGTATTGTCGCAGATCCTTGCCGATTTAGGGAAAACCCCAGGCCAGTCGGGGCGGTTCGATCCGACCTCTAGAACAGGTCTAGGTGAGGTTGGGAACCACGTCGGAAAGCTCACGTAGCAACGCCGCTTTGCCTTTGGCCCCGACGATTCGTTTTACCGCCTGGCCGTCCTTGAACAGGATCATGGTGGGAATGGAGACAACCTGGAAATCGCGCGCCGTTTCAGGATTGGCGTCGACATCTAGCTTGGCGACCGTCAAATTATCCGAACGTTCGGCTGCGATTTCCTCAAGCACCGGCGCCAC
Organism: Mycobacterium basiliense; assembly: GCF_900292015.1. Classification (NCBI taxonomy): domain Bacteria; kingdom Bacillati; phylum Actinomycetota; class Actinomycetes; order Mycobacteriales; family Mycobacteriaceae; genus Mycobacterium; species Mycobacterium basiliense. The sequence goes on along the minus strand of NZ_LR130759.1, from coordinate 5,598,678 downwards.
CATTTTGCATGGTCCACACCAAGTTGCCCAAAAGTCAACCAGCACAGGCTTATTGCTGGATAACACGTCGGTGGAGAAAGAGGCGTCGGAAACCTCGATGGTGGCGCTGGACTTCTCGGAATCGGTCATTGCTGTGCTCCAATCAACGTGTCGGTACTGTCAGCGTCTCCCGCCGTTTCATGTTCGGCCAGCCAGCGCTCGGCGTCTATAGCGGCGGCGCAACCGCTGCCGGCCGCGGTGACAGCCTGACGGTAGGTGCGGTCCACCAGGTCGCCAGCGGCGAACACTCCTTGCAGCGACGTGCCCGTGGTACGGCCCTCGACCAGCACGTAGCCGTCGGGATCTAGGTCTACGGCATCACGCACCAACGCGGATCGCGGCTCGTGGCCGATCGCGACGAAGACGCCGGTCACCGGCAGCGTCGATTCCTCACCGGTAAGTCCGTCACGCAACCGCAGTCCGGTGACCGTGCCACCCCCCTCCACAGCAACGACGACCTTATTGGTCAGGATCCGGATCTTGTCGTTGGCCTGGGCGCGGTTGAGCATGATCTTGGACGCCCGGAACTCGTCGCGGCGGTGCACCAACGTGACGCTCCTGGCGAACCGGGTCAGGAAGGTGGCCTCCTCCATGGCAGAGTCACCGCCCCCGATGACCGCGATGTCTTGATCGCGGAAGAAGAACCCGTCACAGGTGGCACACGAACTCACTCCGCGGCCCAACAGCTCCTGTTCCCCAGGTACGTGTAGATAGCGCGCCGCAGCGCCCATCGCCAGGATCACGGCACGAGCGCGATGGGTTTCCCCCTCGGCGGTGACGACCGATTTGATCGGACCATCCAGCTCTACCGATTCCACGTCTTCCATTCGCAGGTCTGCACCGAATCGCAGCGCCTGTTCGCGCATCTCGTCCATCAACTCTGGGCCCGTGATGCCCTCACGGAATCCGGGGTAGTTCTCGACCTCCGTGGTGGTCATCAGCGCACCTCCGAAGGAGGTGCCCTCGAAAACCAGCGGAGCCAGCTGAGCGCGGGCGGTGTAGAGGGCCGCGGTATATCCGGCCGGCCCGGAGCCGATGACTATTACGTCGTGGATGGTGTCTTGGGCGGGGGAGGCGGCGGTCATGCGGGCCTTTCGGATACGGACGTTGAGCGTCTGGCTTCGCTAACTTCTTTGTCTTCTCGGACTTCTATGAACGCAAGCGTAGGCACTGGTGTTCCCGCTTGCGGCGCATGCCGGTCACGGCGGGAGTTTCCGGGGGACGGTTGTGCTGGCCAGCAGCCCGGTGTCGGCTGCGCTGCAGTATTGCGCCACCGCATACGCGGCCACGTTGGTGGGGGTATCCCCGGGTAGCACCAGGAGTACCCCCGGTCGGGCATTGATGTCGATGGGGCGCGCTCCCAGCACCTCGGTAGACGCCGGGTAGCCCAGTCCGTTCAGGCAGGATGCACGCCGGGCCGGGTCGGTGAGCGTCCCGAAGTCGGGAGTCCGCTGCAGCAAATCCAGAATCTGATTCATGGACAGCGGGATCATTGGCGGTGGTGTGGAAATCGTGATGTGCATCGCGGTGGTTGGACCGCTCGGCGTCGGCGTAGGTGCCTTGATCAGCGCGGTGGTACCGAGGCCGATCGCCGCGACCGCGGCGCACAATCCGGCGATGCCGGCGAGGACTTTCGCCGGTCGAGTGCGAGGGCGGGCGGCGTGCGCAGCGCGGGTGCCGTTCGCCGGTGCAGACCGTAGGGTAGCGGAGATCCTGTCAAGGAGATCGGTGGGCGGATCCGGCGCTGACGCCGGATCCGCCCCGGCGTCAGCGACATCGCGGCGAACCTGCTGCAACGCGTGCAGGGCTGCCGCCGCGGTGGGGTCGGTGCGTACCTGCCGCCGGACTCGAGCGGCGGCTTCGTCGCCGAGTAGTCCCGCCTGCAGCTCGGCCAGGAGCTCGACGGTCAGCGGCGGGTCCGCGCTCGCTTCGTTCTCGGCTCCATTCATCCGCCCCAGTGTGCGGCATGACGGGCCCGATGGCCACGGGCGGTCCGTAGCCCGCGCTAGCCGGTGTCCAATACGGTCGCGTCGGCGTCCAGGTAACCCAGCAGGCGCACCAGACGGGACCGCCCACGAGCGCAGCGACTCTTGACGGTGCCCGCTGCCACCCCCAGCATCCGCGCGGTGTCGGCGATCGAATACCCCTGCATATCGACGGCGACCACCGCGGCCCGTTGCTCTACCGGAAGCCGCATCAATGCTCGCTGTACCACCATCGCCGTCTCCACCTGAGCCGTTTGGTCGGGAACCGAATACACATCTTCGAGCGCGGTGGTCGGCCGCGACTTGGCGCGACGCAACCGGTCCAGGCAGGCATTGACGACGATGCGGTGTAACCAACTACTGACCGCGGCGTCATACCGAAACGAGGCGGCACCGCGGTGCGCGGACAGCATGGCCTCTTGCAGCGCGTCCTCGGCGTCTTCTGGGGTTTGGCTGGTTAGCCGGGCCAGCCGGTACAGCTGCCGCCGATGACGGCGGAACAGCTGCTCGAAGGCCAATCCGTCACCGGCGACAAAGGCTCTCAGCAGCTCGGCGTCAGTGCGTTCCCGTCCACCCGCAAGATCCACCGCCGGACAGTAACCCCTCGGTGGCCGTCGGGCACTTCACCCGCGGGCGGCCGTCCCCGAACTCAGGACGCGGCGCGAACTGTGATTTCCGAGATGGCGGCGCGGCTCTTGCCGTCGGTGGTTCCCAGCGTCGAAATCCACACCAGCAGGTTCGATGTCGGTGTGGAGGTATTGACCGCGATGGTGTTGTGACCGGGCTTGACCGTGGTGGCCGGCGCTAGCACGGTCGTGTCGCTCAGCTTCGCCGGATTGGCAGTTGGCGAGGAACGAATCTCCACTTTGGTGTCGGTGCTCGAAACGTCGATGGTGACCGTGCCGACCACGGTGGGTTGCGGCAGCTGGAGCATCAAGCCGACACCGTTTTTGAATGAGGGGAATGGAACGGCATCGGAATAGGTGTCGGTTTCCCATGAGGTGCTGGGATTGCCGTCGATGGCCAAGTCGGCTTGGCTCGGGTTGTCGGCTTCGCCGTCGGGGGAGAAGACGGTGGCCTTGGTGGGTTTGACGACGCTGCCCGACGGCGCCGAGCTCATTTCCCCCGACGTCGATGAGGTGGGCGTGTTCAGGCCAAGCTGGTCCCGGTTGAGGCCGGCCCCGACGTTGCCGAAGATCTTGTTGACGACCGAGACCAAAACCAGCAAGGCCACCAAGAGGATGGCCGCGCCGGCACCGATACCGATCAGCAGGTTGCGCCGGCGGCGGGGGAGGGCCGCTGCGTCCGGTGCCGTCGAACGCCGCGGGGGGAGTGGGGCAGGTTCGATCGGGCCGAGTACCTCGGTGCGGTCGGCCACCGCAGTGGCCTGCTGCAGCAAGTTCAACAGCGTTGATGCACTGCGTATCCCGCCATCTTCCTGGACCGACCGAACCGCGACTGCAGAAATCTGGAAGGGGACGTCACTGTCCACAGCGCTGGGTTCGACGGGATTGCCGGACGCATCACGTTCGGCCGGTGCCAGCCCGCTGCGCACACCAGACTCCCGCAGCGGCCACCGGTTGACCAACAGCGCATACAGGGCGGCACCGATACCTCGAATGTCGTCTTGCGGGTTGGCGTCTGGCATGGTCGCCGGATAGGCGAGCACCACGTCACCCTCGATGCTGACACGCACGCGGCTGGGGTGGTCGATTGACAGGGCCACCCCAGCGCGGTGGGCGGCATCGGCAGCTGCGGCCAGCGACTGCATCGCGCGGATCGCCCCAACGGGCGACGGCGCGGTTTCCGCGACCTCTTGCAGCGAACCGCCTCGGATCCACTCGGCGACCACCAGCCCGCCCGACGAGGTGTGAAGCACGTCGAGCACCCTGGCGATACCAGGTTTGTCGATCCGGCTCAGCCGCAAGGTACGGGCCAGGATGTCCTGCATCACCTCTTCGGGAAGCGCGCCGTCCGGATCGACGAAGGTCAATGCCACCTGCCGGTCCAGCGCGGTGTCCAGCGCCTGCCAGAACTGCAGCGGTGGTGCACCTCCGTGGAAGACGAGCAGACGGTAGCGGCCGTTGGCGATGCGAGCGCCCGGCACCAGTTTGATGTCGTCTTGCGGTGGCGGGTCTGCGGGGCGCTCTCGCGGCGCGTCGAACGGGATCGGCCCACGGGTTTCACTGACGGAATCGCCGTTGAACTGATCGGATGTGGGTCTCGCCGCGCCGCGGCCCCGATCGAAATCGGCGGGGATGTCGGGTTGGAAGTCGTCGGCAACAGGCCGCGGCAGATCGGTGTCTGACGCGGAATTGGATGAGGCGGCACTATCCGAGGAGCGGTCGGTCACCTCCGGTCCTTTCCCTATCCCGGTTCTGCCCACCGGAGGTCTGCGCCGGATCGGTTCCAAGACCGCACTTCCCCCCGGCGGGGACGAGTTTCTTTGCTCAGGGTACGTGACGGCGCTTGTGCCAGACGATTCATCTGGCACAGTCACCTTGCTCGGCACGGGTTTGCCGGGCTGTTTGTGCCACCGCCTCCGGACCGCAGCCAGTGCTGCCTGCGCTTCGGGGACCTGTGCACCGAGCACCACCGCGGCCAGGATCGGCAGCATGATCAGCGCCAATATCACCAGGCGCAGCAGCGAACCAATCCCGCCGGCATGGGTGGTCAATTGGTTGAGCCCCAGCAGCCGATCCACCACGTAGGCAAATAGGCCAGCCACCAACGAGGCGGCGGTGGTCACCAGGATGGTGTGTACTTCGCGGGCGCCGATCAGCTGGCCACCATCGGGCCGTAGCGCCCGGCGCAGCAGGTAGTAGCCGACTAGGGCACCGGCCAGAAATCCCAGGCCGTTGGCCAGCCCCAAGTAGCCGGCGACCAACTCACGGTCGCTGGTGACATGCGGTGCTGCCAGCGAAGCGATGATCTTGACGCCGGTGATGACGACTATGACCACGATCGGCGTCCAGGGCTGTTCGCGGGCGTAGAACACCCGCAGCTGCAACAGCACCAGGGCGTAGGGGATCAGGGTGAAGGCGGAGAGCGCGATCGCAGCGCCCAAGTACCCGGCGTCGACTTGGCCGAAGTTGCCGTAGGCAAACAGTGCGGTACCCATCGCCGAGCCGCCGACGGTCATAAACGCCACCATCGGGATCAGCGTGATCATGGTTAACCGGGTAGCCAATGAAAGGTCGGCGAGGACGGCGGGGAGGTCGTCGGCGGCGGCGTTGCGACTCAGCCGCGGCATCACCACAGTCAACACCGTCACGCCGATCATCCCGAATGGCAGCATCAGCACCAGCCAGGTGTAGTTGTAGATCGCCGGACCAGAAGCCGCGGCCGTGCTGGCAATTTGGTTGCCCACTATCAATCCGAGCTGACTGATCAGCACGTAGAGCACCATGGCTGCGGCCATGGTCCCGAAGCGCTTGAGCCGCTGATCGACTCCCCACAGCGGGCGCAGGCTGATGTGCTCGCGCCCGATGGCGACCAGCAGCACCGCGGTCTGGGTGAACACTCCCAAGGTGGTACCGACGCCGAGAATGAGCAGCTTGGCATTGCCCATCTTGACCGGGTCGACCGACAGCTCACCCGGGGCGGCTAGATACACCAGCAACGTTGCGATCGCGACGACGTTGTTGACGACGGGCGCCCAGGCGGGCGGGCCGAATACGTTGCGAGTGTTCAGGATTGCCATAAACACCGACGACAGACCATAGGCGAGTACCTGGGGCAGGAGAAGGTAGGCGAAGGCGGTGGTCAGGGGCTGGTTGACTTGCGGGCTACGACCTAGCATCAACCGGACCAGCAGGGGCGCCGCCAAGACCGACAAGGTGGTGGCGAGCACTAGCAGCGTGGTCGCCAAAGTCACCAATCGGCGTACGAACGCGGCACCCCCGTCGGGGTCGTCCTGCTCGGCACGGGCCAATACGGGCACGAATATCGCCGTGAACGTCGCCTCGAGTACTAGCGCCGCAACCAGGTTTGGTAGCTGATTGGCCACCGAGAAGGAGCTGGACAGCGCGGCACCCAGGATTGCGGCCAGCAGCACGATCCGGGCAAAACCGGTGAGCCGGCTGATCAGCGTCGCGAATGCCATTCCCCACGACCGGGATACCAGTGCGGCATCGGTCAATTCAGGCCGTCTGCGTGGTGGGCCCTGCACCGGTAATGCTGCGGCCCCCACCTCTTGGGGTGAGAGTTGAAGACGGTGTCGTCTTGGCGATTGCGGTGGCTGTGGCTGCGGCCCCGCTTGCACATGCCGCGGAGCCGATTTCATACGCGGTGCTCTTCATCGACCCGATGGTCGATCGCACGACGCTGCTCGCGGTGCCTGGCCGGGGGCGGGTCGGGGCGATCCAAGTCGGCGCGGTCGGGCTGGCCACGGAATCGGTGCCAAAGACGGCGCCCGGCGAGGGTGACTAACACCGCGGCCGCGGTGAGCGTGATCGCGAACAAGACCTTGCCGTAGGCGTTGGAGTGCACCGACAGGCGCACCGGCTCACCCAGCGTCATCCCGTCGGGAGTCTTGAGCGCAACGTCGATGGCAACCCGCTGGGTGAACTTGACTTCGATCGGTACCCGTAGCGGCAGGTACCCCGGTGGCAGTTCGATCTCACCGACGTCAGTGACGGTCATGCCGGGTGGCGCATCGACCTGCAACTTGACCCGGATCGGTACGGCCAGGCCATTGTGTAGGGCTAGCGGAAGGGGGCTGTGTTCGGTGGCCAGGGTGTAGGAGCCGCCCGGATTGACGATCGTCACGGCACCGAAGAAGTCGTTGATCGTGTGGCCGACGACCGTGAGCCGCTGCTGGGCCAGACCGTTGCGCGTGTCGGGTGGCACCGATTGGCTCAGCGCGCGCAGCATGTCCTCGCGTAGTGGCGCGGTGTACTGCACGCCGGTGAGTCCGGTGCGGTCATCGGTGGCCAGCGCCGAGGTTAGCTTCCACAGTCGGCCAACCTGGTCGGCTATCTGTGCGGTGATGTCGTCGTTGAATCGGCCACGCGTGGAGCCGTAGGCGCCCGGAGGCTCCGGGGGCTCGTTGTGGGCCGCCGCCTCGGCAAGCAGCGCCGGCAGCGGGCGGGGTACCGCCAGGCCGGAGTGAATGGTGGTGGCCAGCGCCGTCAGGATCAACTGCGCATCATCGCCCCGCAGGTTCCACATGGTCGGCGGCATGAGGATTTGGGTGCGTGGCGCTGCCTCTGGTGACACGCTGCGCCACAGCATGGCACCTAGCGCGTCCTGACGGCGCGCGGTGACCGAGTCATGGGTGATGTGAACCGACAACGCGGGATCCAGATAGGTGGGAACGATCGGGTTGCTACCTGCCGCGGCTAGGGCGGCACCGACCGCCGGATCAAACGGCGCCGCGACTACCTGAGGGGACAATCGCCGGGGGGCGATGTCGGCGTTGGCCCGGGCAGCGTCGGCCGCGTCGTGCGCAGAAAAGTCGGCGGCCGCAATCGCGACCATCCCTTGCTCGCCGCTGAGCAAGTTGACGACGCGGCTGGTTAGCGGGCCGTCGGGCAGCAGGGTCGCCCCCCGGACGGAATCGACGTCGAGAATTCGATCGACAATATCGGCGGGGCTGATGACGGCGATCCGGCTGAGGGCGGGATCGTTGACACGCTGTAGGGCGTCCAGGTCGGCTTGTGCGTATGGGAGGGGCACCACGCAGGTCCGGTGGGACAGCGCCCGCAGCCGGTCCAGCCAGATGGACGCGGCAGCCTGACCCGTCCCCGGGTGCGTCGTGGTGCCGGGCAATTGGGCGGGGCCATCCGGGGAGTCGGACACCACGTAGCCGCCGGTCATTGCGTTGACCGTGACCAGCAGGTCCGGGTCGACTGCCAGACACAGCGAGCGGGTGACAGCGCCCTCCGGGTCGACGTCGCGGCTGGTGGCGAGCTCGGCCGCGGCGAGCAGGGTATCGAGCCGTCCGCCGCTGGCAAGTGAGTTCGCCAGGTCGTCGTCGATTAGCCGAACCGGAATGGTTCCGCCGGGAACGCCGGGCGCCAATCTGGGGCGATCGGCCAACGGCCACAGCATGGTGATCCAGACGGGCTTGTTTGTTTCCGGCGCGACGGCGGAATCGAAGTCGGCCGTACGGTCGGGTGGAACACCCACGACGGGCAGCAGGAATCGTGCATTGTCCAGCCGAGCGGGTGCGCCGTAATCGGGTGTCCCGTTGACATTGACCAGGACCGGGAAGATCCCCGGTTCGTCGATGGCTAGCGACGGCTTGGTCAGCGAGCGCAGCGGGGCAGACAGGGTAAAGCCGACCCCTTGCCCGCGCTCGAGTTCGGGCGCGACCGTCAGGAAATCTGCGGCTGGATGGTATTGGTCGGTGCTGCCGTCGAGCGAGGTGCGTAGCGTGGCCGACGAGGTGACCGCCGCGGCGTGTTCGAGCCGAACCATCACGTCACGAACCGGGCGGTCCCCAATGTTGGTCACCATGCCGCTGACAGTGACGACGGGGTCGCTGGTGGTGGTGACAACATCGGGGGTCACCTGATCGATCCGGACTTGCACGAACGGCGTCGCACTTGGCTCGCCCGCTGTCGCGCGTGGCGCGGCTGCGGGAGCGGTCAGCGCCACCGCGAAACCGGCCACTATTCCGATCACCGCGGCGAAGCGCCACATCTCGGCCCATGGGAGTCGCAACGCGGTCACGGCCCGGGCCCGTGGCCGTTCTTCCGGGGTCCGTCGGCATGACGGGTGCGCGAGTGTGTTTGCGGGCGTCGTCGAGGGGAGCTAGGAGGCAGCGGCGGGAGCGCGGCCGGACCGTCGCTTTGCAGCTTGTCGATCAGCTCGTCGGCGACTTCGGCCAGCCGACGTTCGTCGGCGTAGGCCAGCCGGGCTGGCAGTTCCCGGATCGGTACCCAGGCCACCTCGGCGACCTCAAGATCGTCGTCGGAGAGCTCGCCGCCCAGAAAGCGCATTAAGTAGTGATGGACGGTCTTGTGCACGCGGCGGCCATCGGTGACGAACCAGTAGTCGATACGCCCGAGCGCGGCAAGCACACCGCCCCGGATGCCGGTCTCCTCGGCGACCTCGCGGATCGCGGTCTGTTCGGCTGTCTCGCCCATCTCGATGTGGCCTTTGGGCAAAGACCACAGCATGCGTCCTCGTCGGTCGATCCGACCGATCAACGCCGCCACCTGCGCCTCACGCGGTCCGTCAATACCGTCGATGACCAGCCCTCCGGCAGAGGTCTCGTGTACGGTGCGCAGACGGTCTGGCCGGCCGCGCCTTGGCAACCGCGATCGGCGGCCCTTGATTGTTGCCGGCGTCGAAGCGGCGTCCGCGGTTGACTGGGCACCCGTATCGTTCTCGTCCGAACCCGCAGCGCCACGTCTGCGGCGCCGGCCCCGGCGTCGACGCGGTTTGCGTTGTTCGTCCTCCGACACCCAAGCGATATTAGCTGGCACGGGCCGGTCGCCAGGATGTACTCGCCGTCCGGGAGCCCACCGAGGGTTGGGGGCCTGATTGCGCGACCGCGGATAGGCGGGGTCGATGCGAGCGGGACGGAGCCCGCTGAGTCACTCTAGCCGCATTCGCCACATTGGCCTCTCGGTCGGTGGGCACACGTTGTGCCCGCCTCTGAGCGACAACCACGCGGCCACGGAGTTTGTCGCTGCGAGGTGGGCACAACAGACAGTGGCCGCGTCAGGGGCCAATGTGGCGGGTGTGACAACACAGTGGCGGGGGTGGGTGGGTGGCCCGCCGTCTCGGCTCGCCTCGTCGCCCGAGTGGTCCCGATTTGTCGGGCTTCTCACCGGGCCGTCACGGCTCGCCTCGTCGCCCGACTAGGCTGATCGAACGTGCCAGAAGCTGTCCAGGACGCCGAACTGCTGACCGCGGCCGCGGTCGCCCTCAATCGGCACGCTGCCATCCTTCGTGAACTCGGATCGGCGTTCACCGGTTCGGGCCACGAGCTGTACCTGGTCGGCGGCTCGGTCCGGGACGCGCTGCTGGGTCGGCTGAAGTCTCCCGACCTCGACTTCACCACCGATGCCCGGCCGGATCAGGTGCAGAAGATCGTGCGGCCATGGGCCGATGCGGTGTGGGATACCGGTATCGAGTTTGGCACGATCGGGGTCGGCAAGGACGACTATCGCCTCGAGATAACGACGTTCCGCGCCGACAGCTACGATCAGGTCTCGCGGCATCCGGAGGTACGTTTCGGCGACCGCCTCGACGAGGACCTCGTGCGCCGTGATTTCACCGTCAACGCGATGGCCGTGCGCGTCACGCCGAATGGTCCGGGTGAGTTCCTCGACCCGCTCGGTGGTTTGGCAGCGCTGCGAGATCGGACGCTCGACACCCCGGCACCTCCAGAGGTGTCCTTCGGCGACGATCCGTTGCGGATGCTGCGCGCCGCGCGATTTGTTTCGCAACTGGGCTTCAGCGTCGCCCCGCGGGTGCGGGCCGCGATCGAACAGATGGCTCCGCAGCTCGCCCGGATCAGCGCCGAGCGGGTGGCCGCGGAACTGGACAAGCTGCTACTCGGTGACGATCCAGTGGCCGGCATCGACCTGATGGTGCAGACCGGAATGGGTGAAGTGGTGCTACCCGAGATCGGCGGCATGCAGATGGCCATCGACGAACACCACCAACACAAGGACGTTTACCAGCATTCGTTGACAGTGCTGCGACAGGCGATCGCGTTGGAGGATGACGGCCCGGATCTGGTCCTGCGCTGGGCAGCGCTGCTGCATGACATCGGCAAGCCGGCCACTCGGCGGCATGAACCCAACGGCGGCGTGAGCTTTCATCACCATGAGGTGGTGGGCGCCAAGATGGTGCGCAAACGGATGCGGGCGCTCAAGTACTCCAAGCAGATGATCGACGACACTTCGCAGCTGGTTTATCTGCATCTGCGGTTCCACGGCTACGGCGACGGGAAGTGGACCGATTCGGCGGTGCGCCGCTACGTCACCGATGCCGGACCGCTGCTGCCCCGACTACACAAGTTGGTCCGTGCCGACTGCACGACCCGCAACCAACGACGAGCGGCCCGACTGCGTGCCAGCTACGACCGGCTTGAAGAGCGCATCGCCGAGCTGGCCGCCCAAGAAGATCTCGACCGGGTTCGGCCGGACTTGGACGGCAACCAGATCATGAAGCTGCTCAACATTCCCGCCGGACCTCAAGTCGGCGAGGCGTGGCGCTATCTCAAAGAGCTACGGCTGGACCGTGGGCCATTGACCGCTGAGGAAGCAACTGCGGAGTTGCAGTCCTGGTGGGAATCACGGGGGAACCGCTAGCGAAGACCTCGCGTCGGAACTGTCATGGAGTATTGCCTTGGCGGTGACGACGAAGCGGCGGCCATCTGGAATCGTCCGCCCGATCTGGACCTAGATGGTGACGGCCGGCTCGACGCGATTGGCCTGGATCTCGACGGGGACGGATTGCGCGACGACGCGCTGGCGGACTTCGACGGCGACGGGATCGCCGACCATGCTGTCCTCGACCTCGACAACGACGGTACCCCGGAAGCCTTTTTCACCGATGACGGATCCGGAACGTGGGCGGTAGCCGGTGGGCAGCTGCGCTGGTATGGGCTCGACGGAGCCGAACACACGGGCGGTCCCTTGGTCGATTTCGACGGGCACGGTCGCCCCGATGACCGGCTATTCGACGTCGACGGCAACGGGGTTGCCGACCGGGTGCTGTGCGCCGGCGAGCAAGGCATGACCGGCTATGTCGATACCGATGGCGATGGGCATTGGGACGTGCGGCTCACCGATGCCGACGGAGACGGAACTGCCGACGGGGCCAGCGCACTGTGAGTCATCGGAGTACCGCGGTCTGTGCTTTCGGCCGTGAGCCGTCGGGTAATGCACTTGGGGGTGAATTGACCGCCTGGGGTGTGCCTCGTTAGCGTGGCCAGCACGATGAGAGCGGCGCCAAGGGTCCGGTGCTCGTCGCACGGCGGGCTATCGACGCCTTGATCGAGAAAAGAGCTAGCGATGTTTGTCGACACCGGACTGCTGCACTTGGGGGGCAACGAGTCTCACCGCGCCGGTGGGCACGCACAAGATGGCGCCGATCACCTGTCCCGAGGGCCGCTGATGTCGGGGATGTTCGGCGACTTCGCTGTTGCCGATGCGTTTCACGACGCGGTTCATTCGGCGCATGCCCAACACATGCATAGCTTGCAGGCCCATCAGGAAGCTCTTACGGCAGTCGGAAGTAATGCCCACCTAGCCGCCAAGGGATTCACCACCATGGATGCGCGCAATGCCGCTGATATGCGCGCGGTGCGATCGAGTTCCGCTACATAAGCTGCCCGCACCTGATCGCCGAGGCTGGCGCTGATCCGTAGGGCATTTCACCATGTTTCCGGTGTAGGACGTTGTCCGGAAACGCTTTTCAGGATGCATGTTGCCGATCTGCGACGCCATCGAATCATGGGAACGGCGATGCTAAATCCACTGCATGCCAACTCAAGTCACTAAGTCGGCGGCGCAGGGTGAATTGTGGATGTCGCGGAGGACCGCTAGGTTGCCGCCATGAGTGCTGACGACATAGTGCGGGTAGATGCGGTGGGTATGCGGGGTTTTGCCGGATCGCTTCGTGGTGTGGCCGAGCATCTTGCGGGTCGACTCGCCGAACTCGACGGTCAGGTTGGTGACATGTTGGGCGGGTGGCACGGGGTGTCGGGGAGTGCATTCGGCTCGGCGTGGGAGTTGTGGCACCGCGGTGCCGATGAGGTGCAGCTGGGCTATCCGTACTGGCGTCGTCGATAGGTCAAGCGGGCGTGGGCTACCAGATCAACGAGACGGCATCGGCACACGCGTTATGCGAGCTCGGCCATGGCTGAGCCGTTTCGGGTCGACCCCTCCGCGTTGGCCCACGCGGTGGAGCGGATGGCCGAGTTTGGTCGCCATGCCGAGAGCCTGATTGCTGAAATCGAGTCTCTGGTAAGCAACTTGCACGTAACGTGGACGGGCGAAGGTGCGGCGGCCCATGCGGAGGCCCATCGGCATTGGGCCACAAGTGAAGCGATGATGCGCGAAGCGTTGGCTCAGTTGCGGGTTGCCGGTCGCGGCGCGCATGCCAACTACACCGGTGCGATGTCGATGAATTAGAGCATGTGGTCTTGAGCTAATGGCGCCGCTGGCCGTGGATCCCGCGGCCCTCGACGGTGCGCGGTGGTGGCTGCCGGTGAGGGTTTGGAATCGGTGATCGCGTCGTTGACCACTGCCGCTAGCCGGCTGCTCTGGAATGGCCGGCGATGATTCGGTCGGCGCGGCATGGCGTGCGGGCACCGGCACACAACTATTCGCAGGCCGAGGCGATGTCGGATGTCAGGCGGCGGGCCGGAGCGCTACACGTGCCTGCGTTGAGCAATTGTGTTGTGGCAGGTCCGTCCCCGTCGGCGGTCGCGGCCAGCGAGAGTGCCCCGCCTGCAAAATGGCAAACGAACACAGGATTTCACAACGCCCCTGCAGCGGGCCAGCCGGGAAATGGTGGCAGGGTGGGAAAGTCTGAGCGGGGATGCACGCCGTTGCTCAGAAATAGCCGGCGCTCCAAAGGATCTGGCGCCTTCTCGATGCAGGACTGGGCATCGGCTCGCCGCGTGGGCCACTCCGGCAACTCGGTCGTCCGAGTTGGATAGGCGTCGCTGGTGATGGTGCCGTCTATTCGCCAGCCTCCGAAGACATCGTCGACTGGTGCTGGTGCGGTTCCCTTCTGCGCCGCCGACGGCGATGCCGTACCACCTTGTGGGGCGGTCATCGACACCCATTGCATACCAATACCGGTCGACGGCGCGGTGTATGCCATGTCGTGCATCCAGCCGTAATTCCCGTGGCCTAGGTCGAGCGCTGTGGTGTAGGTCCAGGCGCACACCAACGCGGTCACCTGCCGATCGGCCTCGTTGACCCACAGGATGTGATAGCCGCGGGTGCCCACGACCGGGACGTGTATGGGGTGCAGGGTGTCCGGCCAGCGTTGGCGGGTGCTGTGTGGGTGGCCCTCGGATGCATTAGGTGGTACCGCGCGGGCGAATCCCGGATACACATAGGCGATGTCGCCGCTAAAGGCCGCTAGATACATTGATTCGATGTAGGCGCGGATCACAACGGCCGACCCGGCGAGTAGATCGATGCCCGGCTCGGCGCCCCACACGGCTCGCACATCGGCCAGCATTCCCGTCGAAGGGAGCTTCGCCGGTGATATGCGCGACTGGGGACCGGGCGCGGAACCGCAGCCCGCCAACAGTCCGACCAGCAGCACGCTGCACGCCACGGTGAGTGCGGGACGGCATCGTCTGTGCTTCATACCGCTGTTCCTACGGGTTGGGTATTTGGACTACGTCGTTGTAATGGCTTTGCATATGCGGAATCACGGTTCCGTCCCCCAGTGCGCTCTGCACCGCATCCTTGAGCTGTTGGTTGTAGTCGTAGTTGGTGAAGTTTCCATTGATGAGCCTGTATTCGTCGTACGTTGCGATTCGCAGCGGACTGCTCGGGTCGCCGGGAACCGTGTGCACGAAGAACTCGTGTCGCAAGCCATTGACCGGGGCGCGGTTGGCGATCAGCCCGTTGAGAACTTGAGAGTACGCGATGCTGTCCGGCATGTTCGCCAAGACCTCCGATGTTGTCATGGCCGTTGGTGGTGCACCGATAATGTCTTGCTGCAACGCATTTCCGGCCATGGTCACACCCGGGCCGGCGAGCTTGCCCACAATGTTGTATGGCGGTGGCAGCGCACCGCCCGCGATGCCTGCGCCGGTGCTGAGTCCCTTGACGACGGAGCCATACGCCGACTGCTTGCGTGCGTAGGCCTCGGCTGCCAGTTGATCACCGTTGAGCCCCTGGGCGTGCGCGGCATTGTTGACTCCGCAGTCGATCAACGCCTTCAAGGTGGCGGCTTGCTGCAAATCGGCGTCGCGGGCGACCGCGCCGGGCGTATGGTTGACCACCGCTGCGGCGTAGTCGTTTTGGTTCTGCATGATCTGCCGCATCGCGGCTCCGTTGAAGATATCGGAGGCGTCCTTGTCGGTGCTGAGCACAGAGAAAATGCCCTTTGCGACAGGCAGCCTCGTCTCCACGTCCTGGTTCAGATCCGGAGTGTGAAAGTACGGCGACAAATCATTGCTGTCGCCGGCGATGTTGGCGACATAGGGCGCCAGGCCTTTGGCGAAGTCCTGCACCAACTTCGGGTTCATTTGGCCGAGGGTTTGATGTCCCGGCAGATCCAGCAGTTCGTGGGAGCGCTGTCCGAGGTAAGCGGCATAGGTTTGCGCGGTCTGGCCGGCGATCACGGCTTCTGGCCCGGTGGCATCTTGCGTCCAGCCGAACAACGACCCGGCGGCGGCACCGTCGTCTGTCCACGGATGGTGGGTGACGTTCAACATGAAGTCACCGCTGGCCGCGTCGCACCGGCCAAGTTCGTTGACCATCCAGCTGACGGCGCCATGGTCTCGCCCGGCCGCCCAAAACACGGCTTCGACCGTTGGGTCAAAGGTGTTGCGGGACCAGTCGAACGAGCCCATGATTTCCGCGCCCTTGTGCAGCAAGTTTTGGTCCAGCGGTGTGTTGTGCTGTAGTACCGGGTTGCCGTTCTTGACGATGTCGGCCACTACCTTCGTCTGGTCGGCAAAGATGATGTCGGGCGCGCTCAATGTCCGCTGCACGCTTTCGGGCAGCTGGGCGAACCCGCCTTGCAGCTTTTCCGACCCTTCCTTGGCGCCAACGCTCAACGGGGTCTTGGGGAACGTGATCGTGGGTGTGCTCATCAACTGCCAGGAGTCGGCAATGACATGTCGTTGGTCGTCGAGGCGCTCTTCGGCAGCCTTCAGATCCTCGATCGACATGCCATGCTGTTGCGCCTGCGTCTGGCTCAACACCGACGCCTGTTCGGGCGTCAGCGGTACCTTGCCCGCCCGCTGGTCGGCGGTGATCGAATCCAGCACCGCCGCCACCCGGGCAGCTGCCCCCTTGTCGCCGGCCAAGGCCCTGTGCACATCTTCTTCGGCCTGCTGTGGAGTCTCGGGAGTATGACCGTCGAGACCGGCAACCAGTGTCGTGTCGTACCCGTCGGCGTGCAGATTGGACTCGACCTGCTGCAATCTTCCGGCGTAGTCGTCGCGGATACGTTCGAGATCGCTCAACGCGGCTTCGGTCTTGTCGATGGCCTCTTGCTCACAACCGGTGATGTACTCCTCGAGCAGGTCGCGTTCGAGCCGGGTGAGGCTCGGGTCCTGCTCGAGCTGAAGGGCCTCGTCGAGTTGATCATCGATGCTTTGCAGCTCACCCTCGAGCGCGGCAATCGCTGAGTTGCCCGAACGCTGTGCCTCCGCCAGGGTGGCCGCGACGTTTTGTAGGTCGATGGCAATTTTGGGTAACTGCGCCGCTTGCAGACCCAGCGTGTTGACGGTGCGCTGTACCTCGGCGGAGTCGTTGATCGGATTTTCACCGCTTTCGTGGTTCCAGGATTTCTCGAAACGCTCGCGGGCCTGTCGGAACGCGGTCTCGGCCTCGGCCGTAGATTGCCCCGCGTCGTGAAACGCCTGCGCGAGATCGGAAATCTGTGCCGGTCGGCCGCTCTGCAGGGTGGCGTTGATCTTCCACGGATCGCCGCCGGCGAACATGATCAGCGCGGCCTGACTTATGTGTCGAAGGTGCACCGCACTACCCGTAACGCCCTATGCCGCGCGGTGCGGCCAGGTCCGCCGCCCATCCGTATCCCCCAATCAGAATCGACTGCAACGTTACTATCGCATAACGGCCGGTCAATTCAGCTTTCCGGGCAGGCGGCCAGGCCACAACGCTAGGTACGCGGCAATGACGGGGAGCACGAATGCCAGCACAATGATGGCGAGCCTGCTCGGGGTATGGAACCACAGCAGGCCCTCGTCGTAGGCCCCTACCGCGGCAAACCGGGACAGCATCCGCGCGGCGACCACCCACCCGATTCCGGTATGAACAAAAACAACGACGCATCCCCCGGCGAGCAATCTTGGGCCGAACGGGTTTCTGGCGCACACCAGCACCGCGCCGAGCAGGAGTGCGATCCCGGCAGCAGCAGACAATGCCGCCTCGGCATTGAGCCAGGCTACAAAGTGGTGGAACGGCCGCGTGTACTCCTCGAAGCCGTGACCGAGGGGCCCCAGAACCGCCCAGTAGAACGACGCGATTTGCAGCAACTCGGACGCGTTCCAAAGTTGGTACCCGCCGACGATTAGTGCGACGAAGCCGGCGGTGGTTGCGCTCGCGCGATTCCTGGAGCCAACTGCACCCACCCACCCGAGTGTGCCCCTTCTGATCGGCCTACGGCCGCCCGAAGATGCAACCATGGTGACTGGTCGGGCCGCCGCACCGGCAGTAATCTCGTCACCGTTGCGGCCCTTACTCAAGACGGCCCGGACAACAAGACGCGAGCGTCCTTGCTTACGGCTAGTCTGCGGTAGGCGAGCGAGCGTGTTCGCGCCCCTGAGGTGCTGCGTTCGCTGACCAGAAGGTACGGGGAGTGGTGGCTCAGGTGTTTGTTACCAGCCCGGGCGGTCTGCTGACAGCCGCGGGCCGATTTCGACACCACAGTGGGGGAATCGTTGGCTGATCCACTGATGGTGCAGACGCTTGCCGCGCTGTCGCGCGGTCACAGCTTGCTCTCCGGGAACGTCGTCGAGGCGCCACGGATCCACACGTTCGCCGACCGGACGTCGCAGGCGACGAATGTGGTGCGTCTTCCTGCCGGGCCTGCGGCCCGGTCACACGTTGCAGTGCAAGCGGTAGGCCGGGCCACCGGTACCGACCGGACCCTGGCGCGGCTGGTCGCCGTTGCCCAGGCCGATCACGCGCACGCGAGAATGGCCACGCGCGCAATCCTGCAGGCCGCCCACGCCGATCTGGCCGCCGCCGATACGCCCCTGGGCCGGCGCCAGCTGATGGTCCGGATGGCGGCCAGATTGCGCGCCCAGCAGCACCACATCGTGACGTCGCGATCACGGGCACGGCGCCTGGCGCTGCGGCTGCGGCGGCTACGGTACCTGTGGACCGCCCCACCACAGCGTTCTGCTATTGCGCCGACCGGACGGACAGCGGTGTTGGCGGCTATCCAAAAAGCGTTAGATATTAAGGGAATTCACGGTCCCGAGGCGCGTGCTCGGTGGACACGGGGCATGGATCTGGTAGCCCAACGGGAGTCGGGCTATAACGCCCATGCGGTGAATGGCTGGGATTCGAACGCGGCGCGGGACACGCCGAGCAAGGGCGCTTGGCAGTTCATCGCGCCGACGTTCGCCGCCTACCACCAGCCCGGAACGTCGTCCGACATCTACGATCTGGTAGCCCAGGCATGCGCCTTCATCAACTACGCGCGGGGCCATTATGGGGTTGCCGCTGATGCCTCGAATTTGGCCGAGCGGATTCAACAGGCCGATCCGCGCCGCGCGCCGAGAGGGTACTGAGCAATGCCATTGAGTTTGTCCAACCGGGACCAAAATTCCGGGCACCTGTTTTACAACCGGCGGCTGCGGGCGGCGACCACCCGCTTCTCGGTGCGAATGAAGCATGACGACCGCAAGCAGACCGCCGCGCTGGTGCTCTCGATGGTGTTGGTGGCCATCGGCGGGGGATGGATGATTTTGCTCAATGTCCTCAAGCCCACCGGAGTGGTGGGCGAGTCAGCGATCATCGGTGACCGTGATTCCGGAGCGATCTACGCACGCATCGATGGGCGGTTATATCCGACGCTGAACTTGACGTCTGCGCGACTGGCGACCGGCATCGCGGGGCAGCCAACGTGGGTAAAACCGGCCGAGATTGCCAAGTATCCGACGGGGCCGCTGGTCGGCATTCCAGGCGCGCCCGCGGCCATGCCGGTGAATTGGGGAGCAATATCGGCGTGGTCGGTATGCGATACGGCGGGACGCCCACGAAGCGGGGACAAGCCGGTAGTCACTTCGATTGCGGGCCAGCTCACTGGTGGCGGTCGCGCTACGCAGATGCGCGACGATGCGGGTCTGCTAGTCAGCTTTGAAGGCAGCAGCTACGTCATCTGGGGTGGTAAACGCTCACAGATCGATCGGACCAATCGAGCGGTCACCTTGAGTTTGGGACTCGACCCCGGCGTGACGTCGCCAGTAGAGATATCCCGGGCGCTCTTCGACGGATTGCCTGCCACGGAGCCGCTGCGCGTGCCGGAGGTACCAGAGGCCGGCACCGCGTCGAAGTGGGTGCCTGGATCGCAGGTGGGTTCGGTGCTGCAGGTCCAAACCGCCGGCGGGGGAAGCAAGTTCTACGTTCTGCTCGCAGACGGAGTGCAAAAGATCAACAGTTTTGTAGCCGATCTGCTGCGTAGCGCCAACTCCTACGGCTCCACCGCGCCGCGGGTGGTGAGTCCCGACGTGCTCGTCAACACCCCTGACGTGAACTCGTTGCCGGTCGACTACTACCCAACGGGACGGTTGAACTTCATTGATTCGGCTGCCAACCCGACTACCTGCGTGGCCTGGGAGAAGGCGTCGACGGATCCGCAGGCCCGTGTCGGGGTCTACAACGGACGCGGTCTACCGGTCCCCGCCTCGATGGACAACCGGATCGTGCGGCTGGTCCGTGACGACCGAGCTCCGGAATCGGTGGTAGCCAACCAGGTGCTGGTGTTACCGGGCGCGGCGAACTTCGTAACGTCGACCAGCGGTGTAATCACCTCGGAATCGCGCGAATCGTTGTTCTGGGTGTCCGACAACGGAGTGCGGTACGGGATCGCTACCGACGAGCCAACACTGCGGGCGCTCGGGCTCGATCCGGCCACGGCGGTGCAGGCGCCGTGGCCACTGTTGCGGACCTTTGCCGCGGGGCCGGCGTTGTCGCGGGAAGCGGCACTCTTGGCGCGCGACACCGTGCCGACCCTTGGACAGGTGGCCATCGTGACGACAGCGAAAGCTGGAGGCTAGAAAATGTCCAAAAAGTCGTTTCCCATCAACCGGGTCAGGATCGAATCGCCGAAGCCGGTCCGGGTGGCGCCGAATGCTCCGATAGCCCTACCGGAACGCGAACCACGCAACATCTGGGTAATGATCGGCGTACCGGCCTTGATCGTGGCGCTGATCGGCACCATCGTCATGCTCTACGTATCGGGCGTGCGCAGCCTTTCGACCGGCTTCTTCCCGCTCATGGGAATCGGTGCCTTCAGCATGTTGGCGTTCTCCGGGAGGTTCGGCCGCGCCCGCAAGATCACCTGGGGCGAAATGGAAAGAGGTCGCCGGCGCTATCTTCGCGACCTTGACAGCAACCGCGACGAAATCCAGACGGCGGTGTGTGCGCAGCGTGAATGGCAGAACGCGGTGCACGCCGACCCCCAGGGGTTGGGCGCGATTATCGGGGGTCCGCGGATGTGGGAACGTGGCCGCACCGATCCGGACTTCTTGGAGGTTCGGGTCGGGACGGGCGTGCAGCACGCACCGGATTCGGTGCTGTCGGTGACTTGGCCGGACATCGCCTCGGACGAGGAACTGGAGCCGGTAACCGGGCAGGCATTACGCGACTTCATCTTGGAGCAGCGCAAGATTCGCGATATCGCCAAGGTGGTGAATCTGCGATCGGCCCCGGGTTTCAGCTTCGTGGGCGAGGACTTGGATCGCATGCGGTCGTTGATGCGTTCGGTGCTGTGCTCGCTGGCGGTTTTTCACAACCCGCGCGACGTGAAGTTGATGGTGGTCACCCGTAACCCCGAGGTGTGGTCATGGATGGTGTGGCTTCCGCATAACCTCCACGACGAACTATTCGATGCGTGCGGCTGGCGCAGGCTGATCTTCGCCACGCCCGAGGAGCTGGAAGACACTCTGGGTGCCGAGTTGCACATGAAGGGAAAGCGCGGAGCGTGGACACCGAGGGCGGCGGCAAGCCCCACCTCGATGGGCTCCGCACTCGAGAGCGGGCCGGGCAGCGACGCCGTCGACCTTGGACCGCACCTGGTGATCGTCGACGACAACACCGGCAGCCCGGATGCCTGGGAAAGCGTGGTCGGCCAAGTAGGCAAGGCAGGCATCACGGTGCTGCGCATCGCATCGCGGGTGGGGACCGGCGTGGGTTTCAGCGCGGACCAAGTCTTTGAGATGACCGAACGGCACAGTGCGCCAAGCGGTTCGGTCAACGGTGTGATCAAAGCCGGCAGCAACGGCGGCGACCCCGAGCAGGACGACAGGCGCCCTGCACCACTACTGCGGGCCCGAAAAAAGTTCTTCGCTCATGCCGACCAGCTGTCCATCCACCGGGCTTACCGCTATGCACGGGCCATGGCGCGGTGGACACCGACCAGCCGCAGCGAGGTCGCTGATTCAGCCAGTGGCGCGGCCGAATTACTGCGCTCGCTAGGCATCAGCGACCCGCGCGAACTCGACGTCGATCGATTGTGGGCGGAGCGGCGCGGCCGCGGCGACGAGCGATGGTCGGAGATTCCCGTCGGCGCCAAGCCGAACGGCGAGCTGCAGAACATCATCATCCGCGCTAAGGACTTCGGCGGCTTCGGATTCCACTCGGTAGTCATCGGTACCAGTGGCTCTGGCAAGTCGGAGTTCTTCTTGTCCCTGGTCTACGGAATGGCGCTGACGCACTCACCGGAGGCGTTCAATGTCATCTTCGTCGACATGAAGTTCGAGTCGGCGGCCCAGGACATCCTGGGTATTCCGCATGTGGTGGCCGCGTTGTCCAACCTTGGTAAGGATGAGCGGCATCTGGCGGAGCGGATGCGCAGGGTCATCGACGGTGAGATCAAACAGCGCTACGAGCTGTTCAAATCGGTTGGCGCGCGAGATGCCAACGACTACGAAGAGATTCGGCTCGCCGGGCGAGACATACCACCCGTTCCGGTTCTGCTGGTCATCGTCGATGAGTATCTGGAACTGTTTGCCAATCATGAGAAGTGGATCAATCTGATCATCCACATCGGCCAGGAAGGTCGCGGCGCCAACGTCTTCTTTATGCTTGGCGGGCAGCGATTGGACCTGTCTTCGCTGCAAAAGGTCAAGTCCAACATTGCGTTTCGGGTCGCACTACGCGCCGAGTCTGGCGATGACAGCCGTGAGGTTATCGGCTCCGACGCGGCCTACCATCTGCCGTCGAAAGAGAACGGCTTCGCGCTACTCAAAGTGGGGCCACGTGATCTGGAGCCGTTCCGCTGCTTCTACCTATCCGCGCCATTTGTGGTGCCGAAGAAGAAGGAGGTGGCGCGGACTGTTGATATGACCTTGACCAAGCCGCGCCTGTACAACTGGCAGTATCAGCCACTGGATGCCGCGGACGCCGCAGCTTTGGAAGCCGCAGCGGCAGTGGATGCCGAACCAGACGAATTCCTTTATCACGACGATGGTTTCAAGAGGAAAAAGATCGTCGACGTGTTACGGGAGTCGTTGCGAAACGTGCCCCACCGATCGCCGCGCCGGCCCTGGTTACCACCGCTTGAGGACCCGCAGCCCATCGACGCACTGGTCGCCGGATACCGGGGCAAACCCTGGCACGTCGACTATGGTCAAAATTCCGGACTGATGTTTCCGGTCGGCATCATGGACATCCCCGAAGAATCCAAACAGCTTGTTTATGCGGTGGACGCGTTGCGCAGCAACATAATCGTGGTGGGAGCCAAACAGCGCGGTAAGACCACAACATTGATGACGCTGATGTGTTCGGCAGCTGCGATGTACAGCCCGGCGCGGGTGACATTCTTTTGCGTCGGTGGCGCGACTCTGGCGCAGGTAGGTTCGCTGCCGCACGTGACCGATATTGTTTCGCCCAAAGACGCCGAAGGTATCGAGCGCATCTTGAGCACCATGGATGCGCTCATCGACGCGCGAGAAGATGCGTTCCGACGAGCCAACATTGATCTCGACGGGTTCCGCGAGCGCCGGTTCGGACCGGGAAGCGACGGGCTTGGGGGCACCGACCCCAACGACCCGTTCGGGGATGTCTTTGTCGTGCTCGATGACTACGATGGGCTTTACTCCAAGGATAATCTCTTGGGAGATCGCATTATCGCGCTGAGCAGCCGTGGTCCCGAGTACGGCGTTCACGTGATGTGCAGTGCCGGCGGCTGGATTCACGGACAACGGCAGAGCTTGCTGCAGAACGTGACCGCGCGAATCCAGTTGCGGCTGGCTGACCCTACCGAGAGCCAGATGGGGCACTCGTCCATCGAATCGCGCGAAGCGGCCCGGCGCACCTTGAACGTGCCCGGCTTTGGGCTGACCGATTCCCTACATGAGCTGCGAGTCGGCTCGCCGGCGCTGAGCGATCCGGCGAGCGGAGCGTTGGCGAACACCGTCGACGTTGGCGCGCGGGTCGCGGAGGTCGCCGGAGTTACCAAACACGCGAGTCTGCAACGCCTGCCCCAGCGGGTGGAGTTGAAGGCGATCCTTGACTACGAGGCCGCCCACCCGAGCGGCGACGACTTGTCGATTGCGTTTGCGATCGGTGAGCGCCACGAGCTGGGTCCGGTTCCGCTCAAGCTGCGGGACAGCCCCGGTCTGATGATCTTGGGCAGGCAAGGCTGCGGGAAGACCTCGGCGCTGGTGGCTATCGGCGAAGCGGTGATGAGTCGATTCAGTCCAGAGGAGGCTCAGCTGACGTTGATTGACCCGAAAACCGCACCGCACGGCCTGCGGGATCTGCACGGCCCGGGTTATGTGCGCGCATATGCCTACGACCAGGACGAGATGGATGAGGTGATCACCGAGCTCGCGCAACAGGTTTTGCTGCCGCGGTTGCCTCCCAAGGGTCTGAGTCAGGAGGAGTTGCGCGCCCTCAAGCCGTGGCAGGGGTCGCGACATTTTGTGCTTATCGACGACGTGCAGGACTTGCGTCCGGAACAGAGCTATCCGCCTAAGCCGCCCGTGGGTGCGGCGCTGTGGAAGCTCATGGAACGTGCTCGACAGATCGGTTTGCATGTGTTCACCACACGCAATAGCGCGAACTGGGCCACAATGCCGATGGATCCTTGGATGAGGTTCCAAAACTCCGCAAAAGTGGCCCAGCTGTACATGGACAACGATCCACAGAACAGGATCAATCGGCTGGTTCGCGCTCAAACGCTACCGCCCGGACGCGGTCAGTTGGTCGGCGCCGATGGCGACGTCGAGGGGGTGTTGGTGGGGCTGCCGTCCAGCGCATCGGCCCAGTAGTTGCGCGGACCCGAGTTCGGCGATCGGGGGTTCGGCGGGGATCGGTATGGGCCAAGCGTTCGACGGGTGACTAAACATTGCGCGGCCGAATAGTTCGGCAATAACTGGTGTGATTGTTTTCGCGGCGGTGCACCAGCCCTTGCATGTAGGTGCCCCGAATGGAGCAATTTCCCAGCGCGCGGTATTTAGCATCAAGATCGGTAGGCAGACCGCATGCTATTAAACATTCGTAAAATATTTTTGTCGATTAGATGCGGCGCGGGCGCCTCGGCGGATCTCCTTGCTGGGCTTACGTCGCCGCAAATTCAACTTGGGCTCGAATTGCCGACGTTTCTTTGCGGAATTTGAGGATGCGGACCGTACGGGTTCGCCATTGTGAATACATGATTGCATCGCTCGCACTACACTGTTGCCTCAAGTACGTCTTATTGCGACAGCAGTCGGAGGGGAAAATGTGGTCTGTGCAGCCAGAAGGGGTTTTGGCGTCCGCAGCCGCCGAGTCGGCGATCAGTGCGGACACTGAGGCCGCGGCATCGGCCGCAGCG
Organism: Mycobacterium basiliense; assembly: GCF_900292015.1. NCBI lineage: Bacteria > Bacillati > Actinomycetota > Actinomycetes > Mycobacteriales > Mycobacteriaceae > Mycobacterium > Mycobacterium basiliense. The sequence goes on along the minus strand of NZ_LR130759.1, from coordinate 5,573,974 downwards.
CCGGCCCTGCTCGGGACGACGCCGATGGGTGATGACGCCGACTCCGCGATGTTCTGCGCGGCGCTGAATGCCTGCGGCGGTAGCTACCTGGGGGTAGTGGCGGAGCACGCCGCGCAACGCGGACTGTTCGCCGGGGCGCAAGGTCTGGCGTCTGGCGTGTACGTGACCACTGAGGTGGCCCGCGCGGCAGCCGTGGGGACCTAGCGAAGGCTCACGTATGCCTGATCCAGGGTGGGCTGCGCGTACGCCCGAAGCCAACGACCTGCTGCTCAAGGCGGGTACCGGGGTGGCCACCATGTTGGCCAACCAGACAGCCTGGACAATGCTGGGTGCCACCCATCATGCCTCGGGTATCGCGTCGGCAATCAACACCGTCGCGACGGCGGCGAGCTGGCTTGGCGCGGGGTCGGCCGCGTCGGCGATGAATGTGACCATGCTCAACGCGACGTTGCACGGCTTGGCCGGTTGGGTCGACGTCAAACCCGCCGTGGTGTCGACGGCGATCGGGGCTTTTGAGACCGCCAATAGCGCCATGCGTCCGGCTCCCGAATGCATCGAGAACCGTGACGAGTGGGGCGTCGACAACGCAATCAACCCCAGCGTGCTTTGGACGTTGACCCCGCGAATCGTCTCCCTTGACGTGGAGTACTTCGGAGTGATGTGGCCGAACAACTCCGCGGTGGGCGCGACCTACGGGGCCACCCTTGCTGCGCTGGCGGAAAGCCTGGCGATTCCGCCGCCAATAGCGACCATGGGAGCATCGCCGGCAGCTGGGGCGGAGGCAGCATCGGCGATTGGCCAGGCGACCGCGGAGACCGCCGCCGGTGATGCTATGCGTGCTGCCTACCAGGGTGTCTCGACGAGTACCCAGGGAGCCAATCAGTCGGCATCGATGGGCCAAGACTTCGGCAGCCAGGCCAGCACCTTGATGCAGCCCGTGCAGTCGATGATGGGAGCCATCCCGCAGGCGCTGCAAGCTCCGGCGGGACTGATGCAGGCGCCGATGAGCGCGATGCAGCCACTGCAATCGATGATGGGCATGTTCGCCAACCCTGGCGCGCTGGGTATGGGAGGTGCGGCGCCGGGGGCCTCGGCGGCATCGGCTGCCGGTGGTATTTCCGCCGCAGCCAGCGAGGCGTCGATCGGGGCCGGCAGCGGGGGCGCTTCGCTCGGCGGCGCGGCCGTGCCCGCGACCAGTTTTACTCGCCCGGTGAGCGCTTTTGAATCCGGCACCAGCGGCCGACCGGTGGGGTTGCGGCCCAGCGGGGCATTGGGCGCCGAGGCCATGCGGGGGCCGACAACAACGGTCAGCGGCGCACCTGTCGGCGGGATGCCGGTGGCTCCCGCGGCGGCGGCGGCGCAGCGCGGATCCCACGGAAAGACCGAGCCGTCCGCTACCGTGCGGGTGATCGATGACCGGCTGTAATACCGGCCATAGCAAAGGTGAATCGACAGGTAGGAAAGGCAGCCATACACTTCGCTTCATGCCCCGAACACTCCCGGGCAACAACGGCTAACCGCAGTAAGGAGAAACTCCCGTGGCCGACAGCACAATCCAAGTAACACCGCAGATGCTGCGCAGCACCGCGCGTGATATCCAGGCGAACATGGAACACGCCCTGGGCATCGCCAAGGGCTACCTGGCTAACCAGGAAAACGTGATGAATCCCGCGACCTGGTCTGGCGCCGGTGTGGTTGCCTCCCACGCGACGGCCACCGAGATCACCAGTGACTTGAACAAAGTGTTGATGGGAGGCACGCGCCTCGCCGAGGGCCTGGTACAGGCGGCAGCCCTCATGGAAGCACACGAAGCCGATTCCCAGACCGCGTTCCAGGCCCTCTTCGGCGCTGGCCACGGGGCCTGACGCACGGCTACCTCACCCCAGATTCAGCTTCGGAAAGGAAGTTCACCATGGCAGACAACATCACCTATAACCCGAGTGCGGTGTCCGACTTTGCCACCGATGTCGGTGCGCGTGCCGGTCAGCTCCACATGATCCACGACGACACCGCGTCCAAAACGCATGCGTTGCAAGAGTTCTTTGCCGGTCACGGGGCGGCAGGTTTCTTCGAAGCGCAGGCGCAGATGCTATCGGGGCTGCAGGGCCTCATCGAGACGGTCAGTCAGCACGGTGCGACGACCAACCGAGTGCTGGGCAACGCGATCCAAACCGACCAGTCGATGGCGAATTTGTTCTAACTCGGGGGCACGCCCGAGGGACTTGGGACCCGAGCGAAGGTGGGGCAACCGCGCCGCGGTGCGCGTCGGCCCCACCTTCTGCATCTGGCGAGCACGTTGAGGTGAAATCGGCATGCTGACAACGACGGTGGATGGCCTGTGGGTGCTGCAGGCGGTGACCGGAGTGGAACAGACCTGCCCCGAGTTGGGGCTGCGGCCGCTGTTGCCGCGGCTGGATACCGCCGAACGTGCCTTGGCTCACCCGGTGGCGGCCGACCTCCGGGCGGCCGGCGCGCTAGACGAGTCCGGCAGCGCCGATCCGATGATTCGCGAATGGCTTACCGTGCTTGTTCGCCGTGACCTGGGGTTGCTGCTAACCATCAACGTGCCCGGACATGAGCCCACGCGAGCGGCGATCTGCCGCTTCGCCACGTGGTGGGTGGTGCTGGAACGCCATGGCAACTTGGTGCGGCTGTACCCGGCCGGGACAGCTCGCGACGAGTTCGCGGCCAGCGAGCTGGTTGTCGGGCAGGTCGAGCGGCTGTGTGGCGTCGCCGAAGCTGCGCCGCTGCGGCCGGTGACCCTGGATGCCGAGGAATTGCAGCAGTCCGTTCGGGACGGAGCCAGCCTGCGGTCGTTCTTGCTCAGCCAGCGGCTGGACGTCGACCAGTTGCAGATGGTGATGATGGCCGCCGACCCGGCACGATCGGCACACGCGGCCATTGTTGCGCTGCAGGCCGGGATCGGAGCGGAGAATATGGCGCGCATCGTTGTCGGCGATTCCGCCGTGGCCATCGTCGATACCACCGCTGGCCGCATTTGTGTAGAAAGCGTCCTGTCGGGCCGCCGCCGCTACCAAGTCCTCTCCCCGGGTTCCCGTACCGATATTGCCGGGGCGGTGCAGCGTCTTATCCGCCGCCTGCCGGCGGGCGAGGAGTGGTACTCCTATCGGCGTGTGGTCTGAATAGCATCGCCATGGAATAGCAACATCTAACGCACTTGCAGCGTTAGTCGGCAGATAAACGAGGAATCACTAATTATGTTAGCATCGCGGTCGTGACGAGCCCTTGGAATGACCCGAATATGTCGGACGAAGGAGCGCTCGGACGGGGGGATCCGTCAGCTGGGCGCAACTTCCGCGATTCGGTATCGGACACAATGCGTATTACCGATCTTGCGGCGCCTCGAAAAATTCCTCCCGGCTCAGGATGGCGCAAATTTATCTACGCCGCTTCACTGCGAAAGATAAATCCGGGTGAGTCGCCCGCGGAAAGGCATTATCGCGACTTACAGAAGCGCATTCGTCGCCATATTCGGCGGCAATATGTCATCACAATCGTGTCCGGTAAGGGCGGGGTGGGGGTCACGACGATGGTCACCTGCATCGGAGGCGTCCTTCGCGAGTGTCGGCCGGAGAACGTGATTGCGATCGATGCCGTTCCAGGGTTCGGCACGTTGGCTGACCGCATCGACGAGTCTCCGCCGGGGGATTACGCCGCAATCATCAATGACACCGACGTCCAAGGTTACGCAGATATCCGAGAACATCTGGGGCAGAACGCGGTAGGGCTCGATGTGCTGGCCGGAAATCGCACCTCCGACCAGCCCAGGCCTTTGGTGCCGGCGATGTTCTCCGGGGCGCTGTCCCGCCTGCGGCGAACCCACACCGTCATCGTCGTAGACACCTCAGCAGACCTCGAGCATGACGTGATGAAACCGGTGCTGCAGAGCACCGACACCCTGGTGTTCGTCTCGGGAATCACCGCGGATCGGTCGCGGCCGGTGCTAAGGGCGGTGGACTACCTGAGGTCGCAGGGCTATCACGAGCTGGTCGCGCGTAGCACCGTGATCATCAACCACACCGACGCAATCACCGATAGGGATGCGCTGGCCTACCTGACCGAACGGTTTACCAAGGTGGGGGCCATCGTGGAAGTGATGCCTTTCGACCCACACTTGGCCAAGGGCGGCATCATCGACACGGTGCACGAATTGAAAAAGAAGTCACGGCTGCGCCTTTTTGAAATCACGGCGGGTCTGGCTGACAAGTACATTCCTGACGCCGAGCGGATGGCGCCGTGACATCGCCGCACAAGGTTGCTTTCCCCGCGCGCTGTGCGGTCAATATCTCCTACGACAAGCACCTGTGTTCTCAGGTTTTTCCCGCCGGAATTCCGGTGGAGGGATTCTTTGAAGGAATGGTGGAGCTGTTCGACGCCGACCTGAAACGCAAAGGGTTCGACGGGGTTGCGTTGCCGGCGGGCAGCTATGAACTGCACAGGATCAATGGCGTTCGACTGGATATCAATAAAAGTTTCGATGAGCTAGGTGTTCAGGACGGCGACACTTTGGTATTGGTGCCCCGGGTGGATGGCGAGTCATTCGAGCCGCAATACGAGTCGCTGTCGTCGGGATTGGCGGCGATGGGTAGATGGCTGGGCCGCAACGGTGGTGACCGGATGTTTGCGCCGGTAACGCCGTTGACCGCCGCGCACACTGCGATTGCCATCATCGCCATGGCGGTCGGGGTGGTGGTGGCCCTGACCTTGCGGACCCGCACGTTCGTCGACAACCCAATTCCGGGCGCCGTGGCCGGCGGGATCGGGATGCTGCTGCTGCTCGGGGCGGTGGTGGTCCGGTGGGGGTGGCGGGAGCGGCGAGACCTCTTCAGTGGGTTCGGGTGGTTGGCGGTGGTGTTGCTGGCCGTGGGCGGTGCCTGCGCACCGCCCGGCGCCCTCAGCGCGGCCCACGGACTCATCGGCGTCGTCGTGGCGATTCAGGGCGCCATTGCCATCGGAGTGCTGACCAAGAACCGTTGGCAGACCGCGGTGGTCACGGTGGTGGTGACGGTGTGCGGGGTTCTTGCCGGTGTGGCCGCCATCCGGATGTTTCGGCCCGTTTCGCTGCAGGTGTTGGCGCTTTGTGTGCTCGTTGGGCTGCTCGTCCTGGTCAGGATGACGCCGACTATCGCGCTATGGGTGGCGCGGGTACGACCCCCGCACTTCGGCTCCATCACCGGGCGTGACTTGTTTGCCCGTCGGGAGGGGATGCCCGTTGACACCGTGTCGCCGGTCAGTGAGGACAGCAGTGAGGACGAGGACAACGAACTGACTGACATCACCGCGCGCGGCGCCGCGATCGCCGCTTCGGCGCGACTGGTCAATGCGGTGCAGGCGGGTATCTGTGTCGGGGTGTCGGCCATCCTGCCCGCCGCAGTTTGGGGAGTACTTGCGCCAGGGCGGGCATGGGCCTGGTTGGCGTTGTTGGTCGCCGGCCTGGTGGTGGGCCTCTTCGTCACCCAAGGCCGTGGGTTTGCCGCCAAGTATCAGGCCGTTGCGCTGGTGTGTGGGGCGGCAGCGGCGGTGTGCGCCGGCATTCTCAAGTACGCGCTGGCGGCTCCGAAGGGTGTTCCGGGCGGGCTGCTGTGGCCCGCAACAGCGGCGGCGGCGTTTGCCGCGCTGGGCTTGGCCGCGGCGCTACTGGTCCCGGCGACTCGGTTCAGGCCGTTGATCAGGCTGACCGTGGAGTGGATCGAAGTGCTGGCGATGATCGTGTTGCTACCGGCGGCTGCGGCCTTGGGAGGACTCTTCTCGTGGCTTCGCCACTAAGACAGGTGTGCGCGCGTGTCGCGGCGCTGACCGCCGCCGTCGCCTTGGTCGCCCTGTCGGTGAATGTCCCGGGTGCACAAGCAATCTCACCACCATCGGTGGACCCGGCGCTGGTGCCACCCGACGGGCCGCCACGCCCAGAGCAGCCGATGCGTCGCGCCAACAGCTGCTCCACGCCAATCACGGTGAGAAACCCGGACGTGGCACAGTTGGCTCGCGGTTTTAGCCTGCTCAACATCAGTAGGGCCTGGCAGTACAGCACCGGAAACGGTGTGCCCGTTGCGGTTATCGATACCGGGGTTTCCCCGAATCCACGACTGCCGGTGGTGCCCGGTGGTGACTACATCATGGGTGAGGACGGTCTGTCGGATTGCGACGCCCACGGCACTGTCGTCAGCTCGATCATCGCGGCTGCGCCGCAGGGGATCTTGCCGATGCCACGGGCGATGCCGGCGACGCCGGCATTCCCCCCACCGGCCGGTCCGCCACCCTCCCTTGGTGCGCCGCCACCGCCGGTGGAGGTCCCGCCTCCGGTGCTGCCACCGCCGCCGCCGACGCCGGTCACGATCACACAAACGGTTCCGCCCCCGCCTCCTCCGCCCGAGGAGGGCGCAATGGCGCCGTCCAATGGGCCGCCCGATCCGCAGACCGAGGACGAACCGGCGGTGCCGCCGCCACCACCGGGAGCTCCCGATGGAGTTGTGGGTGTCGCACCGCACGCGATCATCATCTCGATCCGGCAGACCTCACGAGCGTTCGAACCGGTCAACCCCCCGCCGACGGACCCTAACTCGGACGAAAGGGTCAAAGCGGGCACGCTAAATTCCGTGGCGCGGGCGGTAGTACGCGCGGCGAATATGGGGGCCAAGGTGATCAACATATCGGTGACCTCGTGCCTGCCTGCGGCAGCGCCAGCCGACCAGCGGGCGCTGGGGGCCGCGCTGTGGTACGCCGCCACCGTCAAGGACGCGGTGATTGTCGCGGCCGCGGGCAACGATGGCGAGGCCGGCTGCGACAACAACCCGATGTACGACCCGCTGGATCCGTCGGATCCCCGGGACTGGCATCAGGTCAAGACCATTTCATCGCCGTCCTGGTTCTCCGATTACGTGCTGTCGGTGGGCGCCGTTGACGCCAGCGGTGCCGCACTACAAAAGAGCATGTCGGGTCCATGGGTCGGGGTTGCGGCGCCGGGGACCCACATTATGGGCCTATCGCCGCAAGGCGGCGGACCGGTGAACGCCTACCCGCCGTCCCGCCCGGGTGAGAAGAATATGCCGTTCTGGGGTACCAGCTTCTCGGCGGCCTACGTCAGCGGCGTCGCGGCGCTCGTGCGGGCCAAATACCCGGACCTGAGCGCGCATCAGGTAATCAACCGGATCGTGCAATCGGCACACAATCCGCCCGCCGGGGTGGACAACAAGGTCGGGTACGGTCTGGTGGATCCGGTCGCCGCGCTGACGTTCAACATCCCGCCGGGTGACCGCATGCCCCCGGGTGCCCAAAGCCGGGTGATCACGCCGGCCGCGCCGCCCCCGCCACCAGATCACCGAGCACGCAACATCGCGATCGGATTCGTCGGCGCGGTGGTGGCCGGTGTCCTCGTGGTGGCGATCGCGGCCAGACTGCGCAGGGCACGATGACGAAGCTGACCGGGTTCAGCCCGGGCAGCAATCGTCGTGTTTTCGGAGTCTGGGTGGTGTTCCTGCTCATGTTGGCGAGCTGGACACTGGGTGGGTACATCGGCGCGCTGATCGCTGTGGTGGTGGGCGCCGCGCTGGTGTTTGTCCCGTGGTGGGGCCAGCCGGCGTGGTCGTGGGCGGTGCTGTGGCTCCGAGGCCGGCGACCGGTCGATTGGGCCGCTCCGATCACGGTGGCCAACAACCGATCCGGCGGGGGCGTGCGCGTGCAAGACGGAACCGCAGTGGTGGCGCTGCAGCTGATCGGCAAAGCGCACCGGGTGACCCGGGTGACCGGCTCGGTCACCGTCGAGACCGACAACGTTATCGACATCGTGGAACTGGTGCCGATGTTGCGCCACTCGTTGGGCCTACAACTCGACTCGATCAGCGCGGTCACCTTCGGATCTCGGCACAGCAATGTCGGCGACTACCCGCGGGTATACGACTCCGAGATCGGTACCCCGCCTTACGCGGGCCGCCGCGAAACGTGGCTGATCATGCGACTGCCGGTAATCGACAACACGCAAGCGTTGCAGTGGCGCACGTCCGTTGGGACGGCAGCCGTTTCGGTGGCCCAGCGCATCGCGAGCTTGTTGCGTTGCCAGGGTTTGCGGGCCAAGGTGGCCACCGCCACCGATCTGATCGAGCTGGATCGCAGACTGGGCTCGGACGCGGTGGCCGGTCGCACCCAGCGCTGGAAGGGCATCCGAGGGGAGGCCGGCTGGATGACCACCTATGCCTACCCGGCCGGGGCAATCACCTCGAGGGTGCTCTCCCAGGCGTGGACGCTGCGTGCTGATGACATCATCCAGAACGTCACCGTATATCCGGACGCGACCTGCACGGCGACCATCACCGTGCGCACACCGACGTCGGCGCCCACACCGCCAAGTGTGATCTTGCGCCGGCTCAATGGAGAGCAGGCCGCGGCGGCGGCGGCGAACATGTGCGTTCCGCGCCCGCACCTGCGAGGTCTGCGTCGCAGCCCGTTACCGAGTCAGCTGGTCACCGAGATCGGACCGTCCGGTGTGTTGCTGGGCAAGTTGCCCAACGGGGACCGGCTGATGGTCCCGCTCACCGATGCCGGTGAGCCGTCGCGCGTGTTCGTGGCCGCCGATGACCCGATCGCCAAGCGAATCGTGATTCGTACGGCCGGCGCCGGCGAGCGGGTCTGTGTGCACACCCGCGATGACAAGCGCTGGGCGAGCGTACGCATGCCAGAGGTCGCTGTGGTCAACGCGGCGCGGCCCGCGCCGCGCACCACGGTTAGCGTGGTGGAGTATGTCGCGCGGGGCAGCAGGGGCCGCGACGACGACGGCGGCGGTGTTGATATCGCGATCTCGCCGACACCGCGGCCCGCCACCGTGATTACCATCGCGCCGCCCGGCACCGCGTTGCCCGAAGCTCATCGCCAGGGGTTCGAGGTAACTATCCAGCAGGTAGATCGTTCCGTGCTGAATGTCAGTGCGGCAGGAGAGAATTGGCTCGTCGAGATGGATATGTTCCGCGCGGAGAACCGGTACATCAGCCTCGAGCCTGTTTCGCTGTCGATCGCCACCTAGAAGACAACAACGCAAGTTCGAGGCATGGTCGTGAAGAGCGCTAGCACCGGAAGGGCCATGGCCGCTATCGCCGCTCCGGCCTCTTGGGTCGTCGGACGCGGTCGCGGCCCGCTATCCAATAGCCAGCACGAGTGTGGCCATAGCGCCGGGGAGGGCGGGCACCATGGGTGATTTGTTAACTGCACGAAGGCATTTCGATCGAGCGATGATGACCATGGCCAGGCAAGGTGCGGCGGCGGCGTTGCCAGAATTTGTTGCTGCCACCGACGCGGATCCCACAATGGCTGACGCGTGGTTGGGGCGGATGGCTTGTGGTGACCACGCGCTGGCCTCCCTGAAGCAGCTCAACGCCAACAGTGAGTGGCTGCACCGGGAGACCACCCGTATCGGCCGCAACCTTTCTGCCGACATCCAGTTGGGTCCATATATCGGTATGACGGTGACGGATGCATCTCAGGTGGGTCTGGCTTTGTCGTCGGCGCTCACCATCGCCGGGGAGTATGCCGAAGCCGACGCGATATTGGCGAACCGCGAGTTGCTGGATTCGTGGAGCAACTATCAATGGCACCAGCTGGCCCGGACCTTCTTGATGTACGCCACCCAGCGTTGGCCCGATGTGCTGTTGGCGGCCGCGGAGGAGCTGCCGCCGCAGGCGATCATCATGTCGGCGGTGACCGCATCGGTTTGTGCGCTGGCCGCCCACGCCGCGGCGCACCTGGGGCAAGGGCGAGTCGCCCTGGACTGGCTGGACCGCGTCGACGTCCTCGGCCACAGCAGGTCATCGGCCCGGTTCGGCGCCGATGTGCTGACCGCATCGATCGGCCCCGCGGACATCCCGTTGCTAGTCGCCGACCTCGCCTATGTGCGCGGAATGGTGCACCGTCAGCTGCGCGAGGAGGACAAGGCCCAGATCTGGCTCTCGAAGGCCACCATCAACGGGGCTCTGACGGAGGCGGCCAAAGAAGCTTTGGCAGACCCGAACCTGCGCCTAGTAGTCACCGACGAGCAAACCATCGCCAGTCGCACCGACCGGTGGGACCCCTCGACGGAGAAAAGTCGTGACCAACTCGACGATGACGAGGCGGCCGGCCGGAGAGCGGAGCTGCTCGCCGAGGGCCGCGAACTGCTGGCCAAGCAGGTGGGGTTGGCAGCGGTCAAGCAGGCGGTATCGGCGCTCGAAGACCAACTCGAAGTGCGCATGATGCGGCTAGAACACGGCCTGCCCGTGGAGGGGCAGACCAACCACATGCTGCTGGTGGGGCCGCCGGGTACCGGCAAGACCACGACGGCCGAGGCGCTTGGGAAGATCTATGCCGGCATGGGAATCGTGCGCCACCCCGAAATACGTGAGGTCCGTCGGTCAGACTTTTGCGGCCACTACATCGGCGAGTCCGGTCCCAAGACAAATGAGCTGATCGAAAAGTCGCTCGGGCGAATTATTTTCATGGATGAGTTTTATTCGCTGGTCGAACGCCACCAGGACGGGACACCGGACATGATCGGCATGGAGGCGGTCAACCAGCTCCTGATCAAGCTGGAGACCCATCGCTTTGACTTCTGTTTCATCGGTGCCGGCTATGAAGACCAAGTCGATGAATTTCTGGGCGTCAACCCAGGTTTGGCCGGGCGGTTCAACCGCAAGCTGCGGTTCGAGTCGTATTCGCCGCAAGAGATCGTCGAGATCGGAAGGCGCTACGCGATGCCACGCGCCAGCCTGCTCGACGACGCCGCACGCGAAACGTTCCTGGACGCGGCGACCACGATCCGCAACTACACCACTCCCGGCGGCCTGCATGGCATCGACGCCATGCAGAACGGACGGTTCGCCCGCAACGTCATCGAACGCGCCGAAGGATTCCGCGACACCAGGGTGGTGGCCCAAAAACGTGCCGGCCGAACAGTGTCGGTTGAGGATCTTCAGTTGATCACCGCGCCCGACGTCGAAGCCGCAGTGCGCAGCGTGTGTTCGGACAACCGCGACATGTCTGCGATCGTCTGGTAGCGAGCGGCGCCCGGTGGCGAGCCATGCACGGGAAAGGTATGTGCCCATAGCGCTTTGAGCATCACCTCTGCCGCTGCGGCGCTACCCAAGCTGCGCAGCGGCAACCAGCGGTGGGATACCGTCGACGGTGCTACGCCGGATAAGCCCGCAAGGCCAGGTGACGGCAGCGACCCCCGCGGGAAAAGCCTCGTTTACGCAGCCGTTACGTCTAAACTGCAAGCAGACTGACACCCAGGTGCCAGGGCTCCACTGCGGCGAAATGAATGGAGTGATTCCGGGGTGCACCGGCTCTTGCTGATGACGGTGGTGTTAGCGATGCTGACCGCGCCGCCCGCCTTGGCCATCAGCCCGCCGTCGATCGACCCAGGTGCGGTCCCACCCGACGTGACAGGCCCCGACGAACCCACCGAACAACGAGTTCTCTGCACGGGTCCCACGACACTGCCGGAGTCCAGCTTTCACGATCCGGCCTGGAGCAACGCCTATTTGGGCCTACCCGAGGCCCACAAGTTCGCAACCGGGGCCGGGGTGACAGTGGCGGTCATCGACACCGGCGTCGACGCCTCACCACGGGTTCCGGCCGAGCCGGGGGGTGATTTTGTCGACCAGGGTGGTGACGGGCTGTCCGACTGCGATGCCCATGGCACCCTCACCGCATCAATCATTGGCGGCCGGCCGGCGCCCACCGACGGGTTCGTCGGTGTCGCACCCGATGTGCGGCTGCTGTCCTTGCGTCAGACGTCGGAGGCCTTTGAACCGGTTGGCTCGCAAGCCAACCCCAACGACCCCAACGACACGCCGGCGGCCGGGTCCATCCGCAGTCTCGCTCGCGCGGTGGTGCACGCCGCTAACCTCGGAGCAGGTGTGATCAACATTAGCGAGGCCGCCTGCTACAAGGTGAGTCGGCCGATCGACGAGGTCAGCCTGGGTGCAGCCATCAACTACGCGGTCAATGAAAAGAACGCGGTGGTCGTCGTCGCCGCCGGAAATACCGGCGGCGATTGCGCACAGAATCCGCTGCCGGACGCCTCGACCCCGGATGACCCGCGCGGCTGGAGCAAAGTGCAGACGGTCGTCACGCCGGCTTGGTACGCACCGTTGGTGTTGACGGTCGGCGGCATCGGCCAGAGCGGCGTGCCCAGTTCGTTCTCGATGCATGGACCGTGGGTGGGTGTGGCGGCGCCCGCGGAGAACATCATCGCCCTCGGTGACCACGGGGAGCCGGTCAATGCGTTGCCAGGGCGGGAAGGTCCCGTCCCGATCGCGGGAACCTCTTTTGCCGCGGCTTACGTGTCGGGCATCGCAGCCCTGGTGCGGCAACGCTTTCCCGATCTGACGCCGGTCCAGGTGATGAACCGGATCACTGCCACCGCACGACATCCCGGTGGGGGGGTGGACAATCTCGTCGGCGCGGGCGCCGCCAATGCCGTTGCCGCGTTGACGTGGGATATACCGGCCGGCACCGGACCGGCTCCCTACAGCGTCAGACGGCTGCCGCCCCCGGTTTTGGAACCAGCGCCGGATCGCGGGCCCATCAATGTCGTGGCGCTATCGGTGCTCGGCTTGGTGCTGGCGCTGGGGTTGGGCACGCTCGCCGCTCGGGCGCTGAGGCGCCGATGAGAAACCCGTTTAGCCCAATACGGTTTCGGTTTAGTACCGGTCACACATTGCTAGTCGCGGTGTTGGTTCCGCCCTCCATCATGTTGTTCCTGCACACGCGCTACTGGTGGGTGGGCTTGGTGATCGCGGTGGTGGGCGTGATCGTGGCCACCGTCACCTTCTTCGGTCGTCGGGTCACCGGTTGGGTGGCCACGGTATTCGCGTGGCTGCGCCGGCACCGCAAGCCGGTGGACGCGCCATCCGAGCCGGTGGTCGGTGCCACCGTGAAACCGGGAGATCATGTCGCGGTGCGGTGGCGGCGTGAGTGTCTGGTCGCGGTCATCGAGCTCAAGGCCCGACCGTTTACGCCAACGGTCATCGTCGACGGGCAGGCCCACACCGACGACGTGTTGGACACCCAGCTGTTGGAGGAGCTTCTGGCGGTGCATTGTCCCGACCTGGAAGCCGATGTCGTATCCGCCGGCTACCGAGTCGGCGCCACCGCGGCACCCGAGGTGGTCAACCTGTACCAGCAGGTGATCGGAGCCGATCCAGCCCCGGCCAGCCGGCGTAGCTGGATCATGCTGCGAGCCGATCCGGAACGTACCCGTAAGTCAGCGCGGCGGCGTGACGAGGGTGTTGCCGGGTTGGCGCGCTATTTGGTGGCCTCGGCGACTCGGATTGCTGATGGCCTGGCCAGCAACGGTGTCGACGCCGCATGCGGACGCAGTTTCGATGACTACGACCGCGCCATCGACATCGACTTTGTGCGGGAGAGATGGTCGATGATCAAGGGGCGCGACGCATATACCGCCGCCTACACCGCGCCAGGTGGCCCGGATCTTTGGTGGTCGGCGCGAGCGGACCACACCGTTACCAGGGTCCGGATCGCTCCTGGAATGCCGCCCCGCTCCACGGTGTTGCTGACCATGGCGGGCAAGCCCAAGACGCCGCGCGGATTCTCCCGTCTTTTCGGTGGTCAGCGGCTGGCCTTGGAGGGCCAAAATCTCGTCGCCAACCATCACTGCCAATTGCCCATCGGATCAGCGGGTGTGCTGGTCGGTGAGACGGTGAACCGGTGCCCGGTCTACATCCCGTTTGACGACGTGGACGTGAGCATCAACCTTGGTGACGCACAAACCTTCACCCAGTTCGCCGTACGCTCGGCGGCTGCGGGCGGGATCGTCACGGTCGGACCCCACTTCGAGCAGTTTGCCGCGCTGATCGGAGCGCATATCGGATCGGTGGCCAAGGTGGCGTGGCCCCACGCCACGACCTATCTTGGCCCGCATCCCGGCGTCGACACCGTGATCTTGCGGCATAACCTGGTCGGCACTCCACGGCATCGGAAATTGCCGATTCGCCGGGTTTCCCCACCTGAGGAAAGCCGCTACCAGATGGCCCTGCCCAAAAAGTAGGCAAGGCGGCCGGGGCGGGGATGAGCGCTGGTGAATTTTTTTGGTGCAAGAACCCTCCGCGTCAGCGACGATAATGGCTGTAGCACTAAGGAGGATGATCCGACATGAGCCAGCCGCAGACCGTTACCGTGGATCAGCAGGAAATTCTGAATAGAGCCAACGAGGTGGAGACGCCGATGGCGGACCCACCCACCGATGTGCCCGTTACACCCTGCGAGCTCACTGCGGCCCAAAACGCAGCCCAACAGTTGGCGGTATCCGCCGACAATATCCGCCTTTACCTGCGGGCGGGCGCGCGCGAGCGGGAACGGTTGGCGACGTCACTGCGCAACGCGGCTAAGGCGTATGGCGAGGTTGAGGAGGAGTCGGAAGCCGCGCTGGATAGCGACGGTGGCTCAGATGTGGAAGCCCAGTCGGCCGGGGGCGCGGGTGCGGGCGAGACCGAGGGTCTGCAGGACACCTCAAAGGTGGCGACCGCGGGCGAGTCGGACTTTACCGATCTCAAGACCGCCGCGACAAAGCTCGAAGCGGGTGACCAGGGCACGTCGTTCGCGCACTTCGCCGAGGGCTGGACCAGCTTCAACCTGGCACTTCAAGGGGACATCAAGCGGTTCCGGATCTTCGAGAACTGGGAAGGCGACGCGGCCACCGCCTGCGAGGCCTCCATGGATCAACAAAAAGATTGGGTCTTGCACATGGCCAAACTGAGCGCCGCACTGGCCAAGCAGGCTCAATTCGTGGCGCAACTGCATGTGTGGGCACGGCGTTCCCACCCCACGTTGGCGGATATCACGAAGCTTGAAGAGCTGGCAAAGGATCCCGACTATCAGCAGCAAGCCATCAAGCTTTACGCGGAGTACCAGGAGACATCGGAGAAGGTGTTGAGCGAGTACAACACCAAGGCAGATCTTGAGCCGGTGAATCCGCCGAAGCCTCCTCCCGCCATCAAGATCGACCCGCCGCCACCTGCGCAACCGCAGGGACTAATTCCCAGCTTCTTAATGCCGCCGAGCGATGGATCCGGGACTCCCGCCACCGGCATGACCCCGCCAATGATGCCGCCGACCGGGGGTGCGGGTGGCGGCATCCCGGCCGACGCTGGAGCTGAACTCACCTCGGCCACCCGCGAAGCCGCGGCGAACATGCCCAAGGAACCGGGAATCAAACCCATGTCACTGGGCGGCGGCGGAGGCGGTGGCCTCGGAGGAGCGGGAATGGGCGAGGCGCCGCTCGCCGGCGGCGGGGGCGAGTCGGTACGTCCTGCCGCTGCAGGCGATATCGCCGGAGCGGGCGCCGGACGGGCCGCGGGAGGTACCGGAATGGCCGGTGGTGGCATGGGGATGCCCATGGGCGCCGGTGCCCAGGGTCAGGGCAGCTCCAAGTCCAAGGGCGCCCAGCAAGACGAAGAAGCGCTCTACACAGAGGACCGGGAGTGGACCGAGGCCGTTATCGGTAATCGCCGCCGTCAAGACAGCAAGGAGACAAAGTGACCGGAATGGAGATGGACCCGCACGTCGCCGAAGCCTTAGCGTTGGCCGCGCGGTTCCAGTCGGCCCTGGACGGGACGCTCAATCAGATGAACACGGGATCCTTTCGGGGTGTCGACGAAACCGAGACCGTCGAGGTGACGATCAATGGGCACCAGTGGCTGACCGCTGTCCGCATTGAAGACGGGTTGTTGAAGGAAGTCGGCGCCGAAATGGTCGGTGCTCGGGTTAACGAGGCCCTGAGGAAAGCGCAGTCGGCGGCGTCCGCCTACAACGATGCGGCGGGGGAGCAACTGATCCAGGCACTGTCCGCCATGTCCGACACGATGAACAAAGGCTCTGCCTAGCTGCTCGCGAGGCAACGACAATTCGCGCCCCGGTGCATCATCTTGCCGGCCGGGGAAGCCGTTTCCGAGGTGGCCGCGCGGTCTGGGCCGCCATTGTTCGAATCCGCACCGGCCGCTGTGCGACGGTCCGGTGACCGCGCTAATTGGCGGTTCTGAGCTGCCGCGGGAAGCTCCCGTGTTGACCCCAAATTGCCGCATCTAGCTGGCCTTAACCTCGGTTAGGCTTGTTAACCATGACCTCCGGTACCGCCCAACAGTCGCCGCGGCCCGCCAGCGCGCGCAGCGGCCGTGGGGTCTGTGCGCCGGTTTCACGATTCACTGCGGGTACCTACCCGGCAGGTCTCGTCGCTGCGGCCAGGCTGCTGTTGGGAGGAGAGTAGGCGATGGGTATTCCGAGACCGATAGGCGAGTATGCCGGAAAGATGCTCGAGGCCGGCGGCTGGCCGGAAGCCGATGAAGACGCCTTCTACGACCGGGCGCAGGAGTACAACCGGGTTCTGCACAAGTTCACCGATGTCATGGATTCCTGCCGGCACCAGCAGGTCGAAGTTTTCGATGCTGGTGTGTGGACGGGTGGCGCGGCCAGTGCGGCCAACGGTGCCCTGGGCGCGAACCTCAAACAAATGAGCACGATGCAGGACTATCTGGCGACGGTCATTACCTGGCACCAACACGTTGCCGGGTTGATCGCCCAAGCCAAGTCGGATATCGGCAACAACGTAGATAGCGCTCAGCGCGAAATAAGCATCCTGGAAAACGATCCGGAGCTAGACGCCGATCAGCGACGAGAAGCCATCAACTCGTTGGTCCGCGCGACCCATAGCGCCAATACCAGCCTGGTGGCCCAGGCCGCCGAACAAGTTTTGGCGTCCAAAAACTGGAAGCCGCCGCACAATGCGCTTCAGGATCTACTCCATCAAGTAACACCGCCAGCCCCGGACATACCGTCTGTGGTGGTACCAACCCCGGGCAAGCCGTCACCCGAAAGGCCGACCCCGAGGCCCTTCGAACCGACACCGGTGAATCCCTACGAGCCGGTTACGCCGTCTCGCCCGATTACCCCCGGCGTCCCGCGCCCGGTTCCTCCGGTAAACCCGACACCGGGTCCGCCGCCGCATCCGGTGACCCCCGGCCAACCCGTCACACCGGTAACACCGGTTCCGCCGGTCACGCCTGGTACTCCGATCAAGCCCGGTACTCCGGGAGGGCCGGTTACGCCGATCACCCCGGTCAAACCGGGCAAGCCAACCCCCGACACCCCGGTTACCCCCGCCCCGGCACCCGCGCCCGCACCCGCGCCCGCGCCGCCGCCACCGACACCTGTCCAACCGGGTCCGGCGCCCAGCCCGCAGCCCGCCCCAGACGGGCCGCCACCACCAGATCATCCGGCGACACCGGCGGGTCCCGCTGGCCCGTCAACACCCGATTCGCCGGCAACCGAGCCGGCCCACGTAAAACCGGCGGCGGCGACGGAGGCCCCCGCAGCGCCGTCCACGCAGCCGGTGGGACCAGCCGGCCCGTCGCATGCCGACGACACTTCGGCGGCTACGGCGCCAGCGGCGGCCGGCGGTATGCCCGCTGCGGCCGCACGAGGAATGTCAGTCGGACCGGGGGCCGCTGCGGCGTCGGCGGGTGCCGGCCCAAGCGCGAGTCAGGCCGCGGCATCGAGCACGGGTTCGCGCGCCGCCTCTGGGCGTGCACCGGTGGGCCCCGCCGGGAAGGCACCGGCCACAGCTACGCCGCGGCCCGCCGCTGCGCGCACCCCCGCCCCTTCGCGTCCGGCGCCGCCCCCGGAGCCGTCCGACCAACCCGATAAAGAGAAAACCGAGTCGGCCGACGCCGTTACTCCGTCCCCGATGGTCCCCGTGTCGGCCGCCCGCGCCGCGCGCGACGCGATTGCCGCGGCCTCCCGGCGCAGCGACAAGAAGGACCCGCTGCGGTTGGCGCGACGCATCGCTGCGGCGTTGAACGCTCCCGACAGCGTCGGCAAGGGCGACTATGGGTTCTTCTGGATCACCGCGGTGACGACCGACGGTGACATCGTCGTGGCCAACAGCTACGGGCTGGCCTACATCCCCGAATGGATCCAGTTGCCGAACAACGTGTACATGGCCAGCGCCGACCACGCCATGCCCGCCGATGAGAAGGCACGTTACGCCACCTATCCCTTGTTGGCGGTGCTGGGCTGGGCGACCTATCACGACTTGAAGCTGCGCGCGGTGATCGGCACAGCGGAACAGCTGGCCAATTCCGATCCGGGTGCCGCCAAGATCCTTTTGGAAGCCGACGACATCCCGGAGAGCGGCAAGATGACCGGGCGTTCTCGACTGGAAGTGGTGGATCCCTCGGCGCAGGCCCAGCTGGCCGATACCGACGACTTGCGGCTGCTTGATCTGTTGCCACCGGCACCGACCGATGCCGATCCGCCGGACGACGAGCGCCACATGTTCTGGTTCGACCTGATGAAGCCCATGACGAGCAACGCCAGCGGCCGCGAGGTCGCCCACCTGAGGGCGTTTCGTGCCTACGCAGAACACTGCCAGGAAATCGCCCTACACCAGGCGTATCGGGCGGCCGATGCGGAGACCCAGCGTCCCGCGGTCGCCGATTGGCTGTATTGGCGATATGTCGCCGGATTGCTCAACGAGGCGCTCGCAGACGTCTCGTGACCGTAGATTGGCGGCGTCCGCTCCCAGGGCGGGCTGCCGCTGTCGGCGCATCCGCAAGATGGTCATCGGAAACGCGACACGAGCTTTCCGACACTCGCGCTGACCCTGGGTTGGGAATCGATAACGAGCACGGCCAGCACCGAGGTGCGTAGCAACCGGCTTGGTGGCAGCGGCTCCTAGATCGGCGTTTCGCGCGGGCCGGCCGACGCATCGCCACCGGTCGTGCTCTCGACGGGAGCGCTCACCAACGTGGCGTGACCCGCGGCGGCACCGTCGTCAGCGGCGGCCAGGTCATTACCCTCCTGGTCGTCCTCGGTCAGCTCGCCGTCCTCCTCCGGCTTGGTGTCGGAGACCAACTGGGCCGGTGCTGCGCCTTGGGAGCCCTGCGAACCAGCCTGTTGTGCCGATTGGCTGATGGTCTGCGCAATCGGAGATGCTTGCTGGGCCATCTGGCCGGCCTGCGGTGCCAGCTGAACCATCTGCGGTACCGTGGCGGCCACGCGCGGTGCCAATTCGTCGGCCTGCGCGCCCACCGTCTCACTGAGCTGTGACGCCGCGGCTGCGGGTGCCCCGAGCGCCTGGGTGGCGGGCGCTCCCAGCAGTTGGCTGGTTTGTCCGGTCAGGCCGGCCGACGCCACCTCAGCCACGTTGTTGGTTCCAAGCGTTTGGCCGTCAGCGCCGAATTGATATTGCGTTAGTGCGTCGCCCAGCGACTGATCGGCTTT
Organism: Mycobacterium basiliense; assembly: GCF_900292015.1. Lineage (NCBI taxonomy): Bacteria > Bacillati > Actinomycetota > Actinomycetes > Mycobacteriales > Mycobacteriaceae > Mycobacterium > Mycobacterium basiliense. Next base: position 5,554,696 of record NZ_LR130759.1, on the reverse strand, counting down.
AGCATAGATATCGGCGGCCGTGGACATGCTCGTTGCCGTCCGTTTTAGGGCGGCGCTGACACCGGGCAAACCGTCGGAAACCAGCGATTCGATGCCGGGCATGGTCTCGTTGATCGCCGACGACACCGGGTCGGACCCTGTTGCTGCGAACGGTGCGGGAGCCGTTGGAAACACCAGATCGGCGAGTTTGCTTCCGGCCGCGATCAGGCGGGCGGGATCGACGGCCAGCGGTTCAGCCATCAGACGATCCCTTCGGTACGTTACCCATCGAGCAAATTTTACCCGACGTGTCGGAAGCGCAATTGCGCCAATTTCGGCGGCGCAAATCTAGCGTAAATGGCTACCAGCAGGTCAGAAGCGAATATTCCGGACCATGTCGTAGACGCCGGTAATCCACAGCAGCAGTGGAATGATCGACGCCACCATGGCGCCGTCGAGCAGTTCCAGAATCCGCTTCATCACCGGCGAAACGCGACGGACCTGAGCCATTGCTCCGACCGATATCAGCGCGACCACGCCTGCAACGAGGTAAGTGGTCAACATCAACCAGGCGTAGTGCGGGTACCACAGGCTCAGCTTGACCACTAGGCCAGTGGGAATCACCACCGCCGCCGTCAGCAACGCCCACGCACACCAGGGGTCGGCGTAGAGGCGCGACCGGAATGCGCAGATGACCGTGATCAGACCCGCCACCACCAGGGTGTGCACGAAGAAGTGTCCCTTCACCACCACTGCGATCGCACCGGCGGCAAGGATCAGCATGCCGGCCGTGACGTACCCGATGAGTAGCTGTTTGGCCAGTTTGCTGCGCTCGGTAAGCCGGGCGGCCGATGCTGGTGCCGATGCGATGATGGCCTGCCATGTTGGGGTCTCTTCGTTGGTGGCGTCCTGGGCGGTAATGGGGTCCAGCAGCTCCTCGTTGTCCACGGTCTCGCCCGGAACGGGAATGGGAGGCAGAGCGATGCGTGCGACAGCGACGGTTAGCTTGGCCGCGTTCGTGACGATAAACAGTCCGAACGCGATCGCACCGGCGGGCACCCAGTCCTGGTAGCCGTAGCCAAAGGCAATCGCCGCGCCGATCACCGCGATCGATGTGATCACGACGAACGACGTCACTTCGTGACGCTGTCGCGGGCCGCCGCGTACCAACAACGTCACAAAGAACACCGCAGTGGCCGCGGCGGCCAGCTGGGGAGCTCCCAGCGAATGGACTCCGCGCGGCAGCGGAACCGCAATGGCCGCAGCGACGGCGATCAGCGGGTAGGCCGTGAGCAGCAGGCTCTCCGATAGGCGTGCATTCTGATAAAACCGTTTGGCGACGAAGGAGCCCGCGAGGACGGCGATGCCGATCAGGCCGATCGCCAGCGGCCAGAACAGGCTCCGTCCGGTTTGCCACCACGCCCGCATGGCCACCGCCGTGACCGGCAGGGTCAGCACCGGGATTGCCACACCGATGAAACGTTCCATCGCTGTGCGGTCGAACTCGGGTGACTCGTCGAGGACGGCGATCGCGTCGATGACGTCTTCGACCAGCGGCCGATAGCGCTCCGTCCGGCTGGCCGATACCAGGGTCAGCAACGACCCGTCGACCACCCCGGCCTCATCAAGGGATTGATCCGGCTTCAGTGGCGGGAATCCGGGTCGGGCGAATGTCCAGACACCTTGTGCGGCAAAGTCAAAGCCGGCGAGGACATCGGCCGGGGTGTCTTCCAGTAGCTCGGCCAGGACCGCGACCGTTTCGTCGATGTAGGTCCCGATGGACACCGCCGCGGGCAGCACCAGATCGGTCATCCGCTTGCCGGTAAGGACGGTCACCCGGGTGGTTGCAGGTTTTGGGGGAGTTGTCCCCGTGGCGGCGGCGGGGGCAGCCACAGCAGGTGCGCTCAACGACGTCCAGCCCTTTCGAAATCGTCGGATAAAGCCGCGGCCAACTCGAGCACCCGTCGTCGGTAGACAGGCCCAAGTCGGTCGAGCTGAATTTCTGTTCCAGCCGCGATGTGCTTGTCCCACGGTAGGACCACGACGCGGCCGGGGTGGAGCTGCTGCTCGAACTGGCGGACCAACTGCTTTTCGGAAACGTTGGTTTCACCCACCGATGCATGGTTAACCGCCACGGTCGCCCGGCTGAGCAGCTCCTGATATCCGTTGTGGCGCAACCAGTCCAGCGCGATTGCGGCTTGTCGAGCGCCATCGACGGATACGTTTGTCAAGATCACGATCGCCGACGCCGTGTCGAGCGCGCTGCGCGTGACCGGGTCAAACAGACCCGCCCCGCAGTCGGCCAGCACCAGGTTGTAGAACCTCGACACGGTATCGACCGCGAAGCGCAGGTCCTCGCCGCTGAGCCCGCGTTTGGCTGCCGTGTATTCCTGCGTGGGGAGTATCTCGAGGTTGGCATCGTTGACGCTGGTGTGCGCGCGGACATCGTTGTAGTGCGACACCTGCGGATCAGCCAACAGATCTGCGATGGACGACGGCGAGGAACGGCCCGCGCGTTCGGCGAGGTTCCCCGAGCCAGGATCGGCATCGAGCACCAGGATCCGATCGCCGCGCACCTGCGCCAGCGTGGTGCCCAAAGTGACGGTGGTGGTCGTCTTGCCCACGCCGCCTTTCAGCCCCAACACCGCGATCTGGTAGGAACCGCGGGGGCGTCGACTGATCCGGGTATGCAGGTCCAGCTCGTATTTCTCGTCGGGCGATAGACCGAAATTGATGCGTGTGACCGCGTGCGCCCAGCGTCGCCAACCACGCTTGGGCACCGATTTCGCGGGTTTTTTGGCGCGACGATCCGCTACCGGTGCGGGTTCGGTCACGGGCTGAGCTGGTGCAGTCGTGTCGGGGGGTTGAGCCCGCACTGGCCCCGGGGGTTGAGCCCGGGTGGGCACGAACGGGGGCGGGGTCGGTGTGGTCGCCGGGTGGGAATCGGCGGTCTGCTGGGCTCGTCGGCGGGCTCGGCGCCCGCCGGCACGATCCGGCGCGGAGTCGGCGGGAGGTTGCGGCCCCGGGGATTCCGATCCGGTGAGGCGATCGGTCGGTTGACCCTGCGGCAACCAGGCGAAGGAGGACGGCGCGTGCCGAGCCACCGGCCCCGTTTCTTCAGGTGGGGGGCGCAACGGGCTGAATGCGTCGGTTGCCGCCTGAATTTCGCCAGGCTCCGGGCGGTAACGGTGACCTCTACGCGCGCGCCGCGAATGACGGGCCGGCTCGGAACCCGGCTCCGGCGGCGGGGGTTGATCGGGCCCGCCGATCCGCACTCTGCGACGTGGCAGTTCGGTCGCGTCGTGGCGAGACGGCGGTGGACCGCTAGCCGGTGTCGGGTGCGGTTCGGTCGCCGGCCGCGGGGGTCCGGGCGGCGCCGGTGGTGTCGGCGGGCGCTCGGCAAACGGCATCACACGTGCGGGTGGCTGAGCTGCTCCGGCTGCTGGTTGAGCCGAGATGCGCGGTGATTCGGGTGGTGCCGGTGTTGGTCGTGGTCCGCCGGCGGGCATGGGTGGGGCGGGTGGTGTCGCTGGTGGTGGCGGCGGTTCGGGTGCGGCGTGTTCCGGCTCGGTGGCAACCGGTGGCGCTGGCGGCGCTTTGGGTTCCGATGTTGGTCGCGGGCCGCCGATGGGCATGGAGGGACGCGGCGGTGTGGGTCCAGCGGCCTGGGGTGTGGCCGGCATCGCGGCCGCCGACGGCTCGAGGGAATCCGGCGCCCGCTCCGGTGGTGCCGGTGGTGCCGGTGGGGGTTCCGGTGGTGCCGGCGGGGGTTCGGGGGGTGCCGGCGGGGGTCCGCCGATGGGCATCGGGGGCCGCGGCCGTTCGGGTGCGGTGTGTTCCGGCTCGGTGGCAACCGGTGGTGCTGGCGGCGCTTCGGGTTCCGATGTTGGGCGCGGGCCGCCGATGGGCATGGGGGGACGCGGCGGTGTGGGTCCAGCGGCCTGGGGTGTGGCCGCCGACGGCTCGGGGGAATCCGGCGGCCGCTCCGGTGGTGCCGGTGGTGCCGGTGGGGGTTCGGGCGGTGCTGGCGGCGGCTCTAACGGGGCTGGTGGAGGCCCGCCGATCGGCATCGGCGGCAAGGGTGGCTTAGCTGCGCCGGCTGAAGGTTTGAGGTCGGTGTGGGACGGCGCGGCGGAGGCCGGCGGAAATGGTTGCGACCAGTCAATCGGCGTGGCGGGGCCATCGCCATTTGGTTTGTCGGGTTGTTGCGCGGCACCGGCACCGGCATCGAAGTACGATTGCCCGGCTGTTTCGTCTGGAGGCTCTGCGCCCTCAGCGGCCTGAAAAAGCTTGTCGTAGTCGGCCGGCATGAGAACCTCTCAGAAGTTCGTCAAATAGGACAAAGCACGAGAAGGGGCGAGATCCCCCGCGGGGTGGAACTCGCCCGATCTCGTGCTTCGATATTCTACGCGAATTGAAGGGTGACTTACGCGAACATCCCGGTCACGTTGCCTTCGGTCGAGGACATGGCCTGACCGGCCTCGCTGATGGTGCGGGCCAGGTTGGTCAACGAGTCGTTGAGTTCTTTGGCCGTGGCGTGCCAGCGCTGCTGAACACCCTGGTAGGCGTCCGAACCGCTACCGCCCCAGGCCGCAGCCAGCTTCGCCAGCGACCCTTCGCCCTCTTCGAGAAGAGAACTAATGGTGCCGGAATTGCCCTGAATTGCGCTAGCCGCCGCCTCGATGCCGGCGAAATTCCACTGCTGTTCTGTCATGTCGTATTGCTCCGTTTTCTTTGAGGTATTAGGGGGATTAGAAGCCCATTTGCGAAGACAGCGCTTGCTGCTGCTCTTCGTCGGCCTTGGAGTATTGGACGCCGGCCTGGCGAATATTCGTCGAAATCTCCTCGAGTTCGGCTTTCTGCTTGTTAGCCGCCTCCTGGAAACGCACCACCGCAGCCTGGGCGGCCGCGCCGGCCGCGCCGCGCCACTGGCTCTGCAGCGAGCCCGCGGTTGACTCGACCTGGTCGATCTGGGTCTTCAGATCGCCGGAGATCCGCTCGAAATTACCTGCCTCCTGCGCGAGGGTAGCGGCATCGGTCTTCATCTCTGCCATGCTGGACTACTTTCTCTCTTTCTATTCCTCGCCAATTTGTTGGCAAGTCTTCCGGCCCGGGTGGCCGGGAAGTCTGTTGTTGGTGGCGACCATCACCAGTCGTCCTCGTCGTCCCAGTCTTCTTCGTCGCCTTCGTCGCGCTCCTGGGTCAGCGTCGCCGGTGTCGCCAGCCCCGGTCGCGTCGAGCCGCCGCCTCCCGCGCCGGCGCCCATCCCGCCAGCACCCACCGGGGCTGCGCCACCCGCCGCCGAGGACCCGGCGGCCGCCGCCGGCTGCACAGACGGACCGGCCACCGGCTTTTCGAGCAGCTCACCCATAAGCGGCGTGCGGGTCAACGTGCCACCCGCGCCGGGCAGTGCTTCGCCGCGCAGCAACCCTGCGCCCATGCTCGCGCCCGAGCCCCCGGCCAAGGGGTGGTTGGACAGCGGGCTGGCGCCGAGCAACCCCATCTGCACGCCTTCGTCGTCGCCCAGGCCGCCGCTGCTACCGGAGCTGCCCGCCTGGCTGAACATTGATGTCATCTGCTGTGCCGGCTGAGTCAGCTGCTGCATGGGACCGCTCGCCTCGACAACTTGGGAAGCTGTCGCCTGCAGATCGCTAGCCGGTACGCCGGTGACTTGGGAGGCCATGTCCAGGAACGGAGTTGACGAGGTCATGCCCTGGCTCGCGCTGGGATCCAGAATCGACGTCATCGGCTCGAGCTTCTCGAAAAGCGTGTTAGCCATGGTCTCGGCCTGATAGACGTCCATCGCGAGGGCCGCCTGGTTCCACATCCGGACGAAATAGTCCATCTCGGTGAACGCGATCGGCACCGTATTGATGCCGAAGAAGTTGGTGGCCGTAAGGACCGCATGGGTGATGTGGTTGGCGAAAATCTCCGGTAGCGACGGCGTGGTCGCCATTGCTTGCGTGTAGGCGGCGGCCTGCGCCGCCGCTCGCAGTCCCCGTGTCTTCGCCTGCATGGAGGCGGTTTGCAGCCAGGTCACCATGGGCAGCGCATTGGCAATGGCCTTCTCACTACCGCCGCCGGTCCAGGCCTCGCCAAGGGAATTCAAGCGTGCGGTCAACTCAATGGCCTGGGCGTCCAAGGCGGCCGCCAGCGCCTCCCATCCCGCGGCGCACGCCAGCATCGGAGCCGGGCCCGCTCCAGCCATAAGCCGCGCGGTGTTCAACTCCGGTGGCATTGCGTGCCACAGCATGCTGACCACTCCTCTCCGTCGCGATATGTCTGTTTGGTCGAGCTGTTAGGAGATGACGCCAGCGGCGCCGTCGTCCACTTCCGAATAGCTACGAGCGATGTCTTGCACCGCATTGCCCGCCCGTCGGAGTTCGGCCTGGGCCGAGGAGTTTGAAGCCAGCATCTGGATGCCCTCTGACGTGAATTTCGCCGCCGCGTGCACCGACACCTCGTCGGCGCCTGCGGGCGCCAACCCGGTCACCGACGTCAACGCCGCCTGGCCAGCTGCCACACCGCTGAGAGCGTTTTCGCTCACCTGCGTGCCGATGTCGGCCGCGGCCGCATCGTGTGACATTTTCTCCATTTGCCTACTTCTTCTCCTTATTTGTCCTCCGGACGCCAAATGGCTTTTGTTATGGCCGGAAACAAACCCGTCGAAGAGCGCTTCCCCGGGGTCTGATTCCCGCGATCTCGGTGATGCTTCATCCGCGATTGAATTAATCTTAACCGGGGGTCGGGGGTGCTGCGAACACTTCTTCTGGCGGCTCGATGTAGGGCGCCTGGATGACCTCTTTGCCGTCCGGTGAGACCAGAAATGCCTGGCCAGGGGGCCGGCGCTTGACCTTGAACTCGCTCGACGGGAATTCCTGCTTCTCCCCGGAAAGGAACATTGTCGGGGCGCCGGACCCGAATGCGGCGCCGACGAACTTGTCCATCGTTGCCTTGTACGCCTGACTCATTTGACAGGTGACGATGATGTGTAACCCGATATCGGATGCCGCTGGCAATAGTGGCGCTAGTGGAGCCATCGGCGGCATACCGCCGGCGGCGCCCACAATCATGTGCCAATCGTCGACCAGAAGTACGACATCAAATCCGCTCCACCATGACCGCGAGCGCAGCTGGGCTGTGGTCAGGTCGGCCGGGGGCAACCGCTTCTTCAAGTTGGCGGCCAGCGCCTTGACGGCCTCGTCCAGACTCGCGCTGTTGCGGTTGATGGCGCCGGCGGCCAGCAGATGGGTATCCGGCACCGCGTCCAATAGGCCAGAACGGTAGTCGGCGAGCATGAAGCGCACCTGATCGGGGCTGTTGCGCGCGCAGATTGCACGAGCGATGGCATGCGCGATGGTCGTCTTGCCCGACTTGGCCGCTCCGAAGATCAGCAGATGCGGGTTGGTGTGCATGTGGCTGTAGGCCACCGCCATGTCCGTTTCGCGCAATCCGACCGGAATCTCCCACCGAGTGCGGTAATCGGACTCGGGTCCCGGCGGATTGGGGTCGAGTTCGTGCAGATGAATCCGCTCCGGCAAGATCCGGACCGGCGGCGCCTGATCGGTGTGCTGCGATGCGATCTGCGCCACCCCGGAAGTTATCGCCTCCACCATGTCATTGGCGCTGTGTACGCCGTCAAACCGGGGTACACCGATCATTAGGTGGTGTTTCTCCATCGACACCGCCCGGCCCGGTCGGTTGGCCGGGATCTCTCGGGCTATCCGGTCGATCTGGGTCTCGTTCACGTCGCCGAGGCGGAATTCGATCTTCGTGCCGAGGTAGTCGCGCACCCGCGACTTCAGTTCCGTCCAGCGGGGTGTCGAGATGATGGTGTGGACACCGAACGACAGACCTTGTGCGGCCAGATCCTGGACCTGCCCCTCCAGATCTGGAAACTCGCCGACGAAGGCCGGCCAGCCATCGATGATCAGAAACACGTCGCCGTACGGGTCGGCTGCAACCGGTTGGTCCGGATCGTCACGCAGCTGGCGGTACATCGCGATCGAGCCCACCCGGTGTTCCTTGAAGGTGGCTTCCCGCTGCCGCATCACGGCCTGCATCTCCGCCACCACCCGGAAGACCTTGTCGGGTTCGGACCGGCTTGCCACCCCACCCACGTGGGGCAGGTTCTCCAGGTAAATCAGCCCTCCGCCGCCGAGGTCGATGCAGTAGAACTGCACATTGCGCGGTGAGTGTGTGGCGGACGCCGACATCACCAAGGTCTGCAGCAGCGTCGACTTACCGGTCTGTGGTGCGCCCCCAATGCCGATGTTGCCACCAGCCCCGGAAACGTCGACACCCCACACATCCTGGAGATGACGGCGCGGTTCATCCATAATCCCCAGCGCAAAGCGCAATGGCTGGCGCCGATCGCGTGCCAGGAGCTCATCGAGTGGCGTTGGGTCGGTCAGTGGCGGTAACCACATCTTGTATGCCCGCGATTCGGCGGTGCCCAGCTGGTCCAGAATGACCTCACGTAGCGTGCTTGATTCCGTGTTGGCGGTCATGATGTGAGCACCTCCTCGACTACCGGCGCCGCGGTAAATTCCCGGATTCGCATGTTGTGCTTGGCCACCTGTGGGCCGGCGCCGTTGCCGTCTCCGCTGGATTCGACTGCCGTCGGCGGCACGTATGGCCCGCTGATATAGAACGTGCTGAACTTGACGGGGTCTTCCATACCGACCCGGAGAAACCCGACGCCGCTCTCCTTGTTGGTGATGTACACCGCTTCCGGAGTGCCGATCACGGCCTTGGACTCGTGCGAGCTGGTGGTGCGCAGCGCGATGCGATAGGTAAGGTTGGGCTCCAGCTTGTCGATGCGGACCCCGCCGGTCTGCAACGACTGGGTGGCCAGCAACAGATGCACCCGCAACGATCGACCCACCCGGCAGATCCGGTCGAAGAGACCGATGAAGTCCGGGTGACTTTGCAGCAGTTCGGCGAATTCGTCGACCACGACGAAAAGCGTTGGCAGCGGCGCAAGGTCGGCGCCGCGCTCACGGTACTTCTCGTACTCGGCCACACCGGAAAGCGCACCGGCGGCGCCCACCTTCATCCCAGCCTGACGCAGGATCGACTGCCGGCGGTCGAGTTCGCCGGTCAACACCTCACCCATCCGGCTGACGAGTTCGGCTTCTTCGGCCATGTTGGTGATGACGGCCGCGGTATGCGGAAGCTTCTCCATCCCAAGGAAAGTCGAGCCACCTTTGAAGTCGGTCAGCAACAGGTTGACCTGATCGGGGTGAGTCATGGCGACCAGAGACAAGATCAAAGTGCGCAAAAATTCGGATTTCCCGGACCCGGTGGTGCCGATGAGCATGCCATGTGGCCCGGCCCCGAACTCGGCGCCCTCCTTGATATCGAGGCTCATGACGTTGCCGGTCTTGAGTTCGTGGCCAAAGGGAATCTTGAGCCGATCACGATCGGTGTCGGTGTACATCCGCCAGCGTGAAGGAACGATCTCTTCGACGGTCTTGGCGCCGACCAGTTGGTGCCATTCGGTTGCCACCTTCTTCTGGACGCGGGACGTCTTATCGAGGATGGTGCCGGTGATGGACCATCCGGCCAGCTTCCGAGCAATGCGGGTGGCTTCCAGCGGCGTCACGCTGTCGGCCAATGACGTCACCAGACGAAATTGCTGGCCGGGCAGCCGGTCATCGGCGGTCCCGTCTTCACCGACGCGGATGCGGTAGGCCGAGCCTCGGTGGTTACCCAACGTGATCACCGTGACACCGGACCTGCCGTCGGGCGGAAATCCGGCCTTACCGCCGGTCAGGTCGATCACGACGACATAGGGGCCGGTGGGAAGCGCGTCGGGTGCGTGTGGACCCCGCGCGGCCAGGTCGGCCAAGCCGTCCGGACGGGTAAAGATCATGCGGACCGGGCCGGCGCCATCCGTATCCGTCTGATGCTGGACGTGGGGCAGCCATTTGAGCCAGGCCCAATCGGGGTTGTCGGGCTCCTCGGTGAGCACTCGGATCTGCAATAGGTCCGGTGGGTGGAATACCGCCAGATGGCAGATCATCGCCGTCAGCAAGCGGTCCGCGCCCGGTCGATCACCGCCGACGGCAATAGTGGGGAAGCTGCGCAATTGCACCAACTTCGGGCAATCGTGGATCAGCCCATGGGTGCGTAGGAACTTGACCACCCACATATGACTAACCGGCTCGAGATACGGCTGGGGGGCCGCGGCCGAGGCTGCCAATTCCCCGCCGACCGCTGGCTTCAGTAGCCGGTCTACCGCGGGCTGGTCACCGATCCCGATGCGGGTGGCGGCGTAGAAGTCGCTGTTGGCTGGCCGGGACCACTGTCGCTCGGTGCCGACGATTGACAGCAGATCTTCGGGATGCGGTGCGTGGTAACCGAAGAAGGCGACCTGAGAAGTCGCCGATGTGGTCACCCGGCCGCGCAGCCCGGCCAGGTACCGGAGGTATTCCTTGCGATCGGCGTTGAGTTCGGGCACCTTCTTGCCGCCGCCGCCGGTGCTACCGGCCAACGTGCCCACCATCATCACGATCATCATCAGCGGCATCATCAACATGTACGGCGAGAGTTGTCTGGTGCCGCCGGCCACCATGATGACGATCATCCCGAGCATGGCCCCGCCCATCACGTAGGGCAGGACCTTCTGCACGCCCGACGGCGGTATGTCGATACCGAGATCGTCGGGCGGTGTCAGGCTGATCTCGCCCGGGGTCAGTCGCGGGCCGCGAGTGATGGTTGGGGTGAATTTTTTTGTGGTCATCAGGGCGCTCCGGGTGTTCCAGCGGGAACTTTTCGAGGACTTGGGTCTGCGGGCAAGGTTTCGTGTTCTAGCAGAGCGGCGTCCTTGGAGAGCACCGGACCGTCCACCAGGAGCCGAACAATCTCCCACGGCGCAGTTTTTGGAACACCCAGGCCCAGCGCCTTCGCCGAGTCGGCGTCGGGCACCCCGTATCGCACGCCTTCCGGGTCGATGTAGTACATCGACTCCCCGTATCGGGGGTCGGGAGACTGCAGCTGGACGAATTTTCCGCCGTCGATGTAGACGGTCGCCGTGCCCTGGATCTGCTTGATACCGCTTTTCATGGTCGATGGTGTGATCGGCAGATGCCGTCCGGTCAGCACGGTCGTCTTCGGTGACAGATCGCCAGCGCTGCGCTCCCATGTCCAACAGACGATGGGCTCGTCCGGGCGGGACATGATCTTGAGGGTTTCATCGGGCAGCGGAGAGGCATAGACCCGCTCTGGGATTCTGACCACCAGGCTCGGTACCACCGCAGGTGGCGCCACCAGCCCATGCGACTGGGTGGCGCGCAGCGCGGCGGCCGTGGTGGCGTTCACCTGAGCGATGCCGTCAGGAAGCACGACGTAGTACTGGGGTCCCTTGTCGGTGTGAATCTGAAAGACCGAGCCGATCACCAGATCTTCAGGCAGCCCAAGAGAATTTGGCGTTCCCGCTCCGGGTATCGGTGGCAGCGCCCAGGGCCCCATTGCAGGCAGCGCGTTGAACATGCCCTCGGATATTGGTACCGCCTTGGCCGTGATGGGTATGCCCATTGCCGAGGTGAGGGCCCGGTCGTTCAAATCAATCGAGTGGCGCCCCTGCGCTGTAACGATCCAGGTTTGGCCCCGGTAGTCGGCCAGCATGGCCTCGTTGGGTTCGATCGGGTTTATCGCTGAATCGATTGTTAACGTCATCGCCAGGATCGACATCTGTACCGAAGGTGAGGAGGTGCCGGCCCGCGAAACGGTGTCACACAGAGCCCACGTCGAGGTCGTATCTGCGGAAACCGGTGTGGCATAGGGGGCGCCCGGTATTCCGATGGTTTGGCCCAGCGGCAGCTTGCTCAGTTCCGAGGACTTCACGGTGGCGGGGCTGGCCGGGTTGCCCAGTATCAGCCGCGCGGAGGTCAGGTTGTAAACGGGATGCAGCTGGCCGGACATCATTACATACAGTTGATTGGTGGCGCGGTCGGTGAGAAGGTTGCTGCCGCCGAGCTTTCCCGCCGGCTTGAAGTAGGCAAGCAGGCCCGCTCCGGCCAGGATCAAAACCGCTACGACGATGCCCAGGGCAATCGAGCGGCTGTAGAACTGCAGGGGGTCATCGAACATACGGGTGTCGCGCCGGACGATGGCATGCTCGACTCGGCGAAGCAGGAAGCGCCAGCCGCTAACCTGAACCTTGGTGGTCAGGCGAAGCCCCATGGTTCACTCTCTCATGTTGAGGTGTGCATGCACCGTGGCGATCGCCTCGGCCATGTCCGCGCCGTTGATCTCTTGAAGTCGGTCTACGTCGAGGGCGTCGATGTCAAGGCCCTGCGCCAGCCGCATGTCGCGGTACTGCTCGGAGGCCTCTACTAATTGTCGCGCGTATCGGCCGTTGCCGGCGATGTCGAGGGCCGGTCGACCGCGCAGGTCCCGGTCGTGCAGCATCTTCGCCGCTTGCAGGAACTCGTCTGCCGCTTCGACGCTCAAGGTCGAGTCATTGCCGTTGGCAATGACTTTGGCGATCTCGAGGAGCTCCTCGGGGGTATAGGTGTCGAACTCGATGCGAGTGGCAAAGCGCGACCGCAGGCCCTCGTTGGTTTCTAGCAGCCGGTCAATATCGGAGCTGTACCCGGCGATGATCACCACCAACCGGTCGCGGTCGTTTTCCATCCGGGCCAGCAGGGTGTCCATCGCTTCTTGCCCGAATGGATCGGTGCGCCCATCGCGTTCCTGTACCAGCGCGTAGGCCTCGTCGATGAACAGCACACCACCCAAGGCGTGATCGACCGTCTTGGCGGTCTTCACCGCGGACTGGCCCTCGTACTCCGCGACAAAGTCCTTGCGCGAGGTCTCGACGAGCTTGGGCTCGGAGATGACCCCCAGTCCGGCCAGGATATTGGCCACCACTCGCGCAATCGTGGTCTTGCCCGTACCCGGCGGGCCGGTAAAGATCATGTGCTTGCTCGGTTGTGCGACCTTCATCCCCTTGGCAGCGCGAACGCGCGCCATCATGGTCGCGGCGCGATATCTCTCAATTTGGGTTTTCACCCGAGTGAGTCCGATTTGCCGGTCCAACTCCGCTTGAGCCTCGGCCAGCAGCTGTTCGCGGCCGGAGTTGTCGGTCACGACGCTGGCCGGATCCCACGGGTCCGAGCGGGAGGCTATCTGCTCAGCGGTGGTCGTCTTGAGCCGATAGGACGGATCCTTCAGAGCCGCGGAAACTTTCGCGTCCGGGTGGGTGGTCTGCAGCCATTCCAGCAGGGCTACCGCGGCGTCTTCATTGCCCTGTCCGCGGCGTGCCATCGCCAGATACCACGCGATGGCGCGAGCGCACGCTTCGCCGGCCGGCGAATCGTTGGCTTCGGTGAGCCGACGTTCGGCTTCGGTAAACAGCCCAAGTTTGGCGGCCGCAACGCCGTGCGCGACACCGCCGGCGCCGGCCAGGAACTTATCCGGCCACTTCGCCGCGCCCTTGACTTCGTCGATCACGTCGGTCCATCGTTCGGCCGCACCGTATATCACGGCCTTGATCCACGACACCAGATGTTCGGAGCCCTGGACCGCGCTGGCCTCGATCGCTTCCATCGCGTCGGCGTAATTACCCTGCGCCGCTTCGGATGACGAGAAGCCCATGGTGATGGCCAGGGGCGATGTGACCGGATAGGTGATGTCCCCGTACAGGCCCCCGATGGGGACCCTGGCGTTGAGGGTGCTCATCGAGATCTGCGCCGATCCGGCCAATTGTCCGAAGTTTCTACGCGAATACCAGGCGCGGAACAAAGTCACTCGATCGATGTCGCCGCATCGGACCCGGCCGATCCACGCATCGCACGCCGACTCGTCATAGTTGGTGATTTCGGTGAACAGCTCCATGGACCGTGCCTCCGACAACGGCAGCATGCCGACGGCACTCTCGAACAGACCAGCCAGACGATCAGTCATTTATTACCGTTCGTTGTAACGAGAGGTGTAATCGACCTCGTAGCGGGTGGCGAACACCTCGGCCTCGGCCGCGGCCGCCTCTTCCGGTGTCGGCAGGTTCAGCGTCATACCGACGAACTCGCGCAGCAGATTGTTGTCTTGCTCATTGTCGCCCGCCACCTCGCTCATACTCTCGACCATAAGTGTGTGCTGGGCCGCACGCGCCTTCTGCCTGGCCAGGTCCGCGATGACGAAGATCTCTTCGGCGAGTCCGGATTCGGTCATGCTCGACGCCTTGTCCGTGACCGTGATTTGCTGGATGATGCCACCCATCATCGCCGTAACCGACACGGTGCCTTGGGGGTTGGTCACCGTGAACATCTCCAGGTCGGGTTCTTCTTCCTTCTCGGTCAACCCATGAAGGGCGTCCAGGTCGGTCCCGGCGTCCTCTTGGTGTTCCGGCGCGTAGTCGTCCAACGCGTCCAGCGAGGACTCGTCGGCGGCACCGCCGCCAGAGAAATCCAGGGCGCCGAGATCATCGTTGTAGTCGTTCCCGGGCAGGTCCACTGTGGCGTCCCTTTCTGAGTTCGTAGCTGCGAATGAAAAGTCAGCCTCGGGCGGAGGCTCCGGCCTGATCCGAGGCGCGATCTAACCAGGAGCCCGCGGGAAGCAGCTCGAGCAGGCTCTCCAGCGCGCGCTCGAGATTTTGCTGTGTTCCCGGAAGGAAGCTTCCGTAGAGCTCGCCGCCAACTTGGCGGGGAAGCGAAACGATCCTGCCGTGTGGCGAGTCGAGAACACCGACGGCCGCTTTGGTGTGCGTGGTTGTGCCGCCGGAGTGGCGTTGGCTGGCGACAATCTCCACCCAGCTGTTCGGGTTGGTCACAATCTCTGTGTAGATGCGGGCCATGGTGGGCGCGAGGCCGTACCTTGTCAACTGCGCGGCACTCGTGCACTCGGCAAGTTCGCTTGCAACGCCGGTCAACGGTTCCACGTTGGCGGGTTCCGCATTACCCAGCACGGTTGTCACCATGTTCGCTAGGCCAACCCCGGGAGCCACCAGCTGCAGCACCAACATGTCGTCGTTGCGCGCCGCGATGACGTGGATATCGTCCTTGCGGCACACCACAAATCGCACCATCTCGCCGCCGACATCGCGGCGCCACCAGCGCCCTTCCAGGGTCCGGTCCGGCCTGGAGAGCGTGCCGACCATGGACGCAACTGCCGGATGCGGTTGTCCGTTGGGGTCCAGCACGCCCTGCCCGGTGAGGTCGCGCCGTACCTGGTCCCAAACGATCTCGCGCAGATCCTCCTGCGGGATGTTTTGTCGGATCCCAAGTGCGACAGGGAAATCAACCAGGTGCAACCGGTCAGCGATCACCAACATGCCGTCGATGGTCACTTCGACTCCGACGACATCGTCGGCGACGCCCGCGCGACCGGTAGCGAGCGGACCGGTCATCTCAGCCGAAGATCTTATCGATTATGCCGGCGAGGCCTTCGTCAGAGCTGAGGTAGGCGCTGGCCGCGGAAAGCAGATTATTCGCCAACCCACCTGTAACTCCCTGCAGACCGGTGCCTGTGCTATTGCGGGTGGTCTCGAACTCTTGGAGGGTGTCGTTGAATTTGTTGGTGAACGAACCGTGCGTGATCATCACCCGCTGGCTGATCCCGCTAACGACGTTGGTTGCGGATTTCAGTTCACCAACAATCTCGTTGTGTATGCCCGCCAGTACCTTCAAGAATGACGGTACGACGCCCAGTATTCCTGTCATTGGGGTAGACCTTTCCTCTACGTCTAACTTTTTACTCGCTATGGCTTTGGCTCGCTATGGCTTTGCCTGGCTAGGGGCGCAGCCTTGCCGGATGAGGTGCTTAAAGGACGGTCCCTTGCTGGCCCTGCTGGCCGCCGCCGGATCCGGAGTCGATGGGTGCGCGCTCGGCATCGGCTGCGCCCGCGGCGGCACCCTCCTCGTCCTCCTTCGTGTCGCTCACCAGCGTGGCCTGCTGTCCGCCACCGCCTTGGGAAGCTTGTGACGAGATCATCGAGGCCTGTTGGCCGGCCATGCTGCCCAGTCCGGTAGGCCCGCCGCCGGCGGCCACGAGGTGTTGCAGTTGGCCCATCGTCGCCGTCACTGCACTCACGTTGGGCAGATTGGCAAAGCCGAGGAGGTTGGCGAAGCTCAGGTTGGGTAGCCCGGCGACGCCGCCCAAAAAGTCGGGCAACGCGGCCAGGTCCGTCCAGGTCGGCAGGCTGCCCAAATTGCCCACACCGGGGATCAAGTCACCCAGGCCGGGCAGACCGGGGAACAGGTCCGGGATGGTGGGTAGCCCGGGCAAGCTGGGAAACCCGGGGATGGGCAAGCCCGGGAACGGAAAGTCGATGCCGGGCAGGCCCGAGGCGGGCGGGAATTCGAAACCAGGCAATCCCGGGATCGGCAGGTTCCAATCGGGAATGTCGACCTTGGGTGGCCAGGAGAAGTCCGGAATGCCTGGCAGGTCGGGTAGGCCCGGGATGGGGATGTCGGGCAGCTTGGGCGGCCACAAGTCGTCGATGATGCCGGGGATGTCTGGAATGGGCAGGCCCGGGAACTTGGGCAGGGTGGTCAACATTTCGAGCAGCCTGCCCAAAATGCCCTTCAGGTTGGTCATGTTCATCAATGTCATGATCGTCAGGTAAAGGAGCGCGCCGCCGACGACGGCCATCGCAAGACCGGACATGGGTATTGCGAGCTGCCACGACCACAGGTGGCCGAGCAGCGGAACCTTTTCAAGGCCTTTGCAAACCTTGTAGACACCATCGATCATCTTCTTCATCGCGTTGAGGACGTCGCGCGTGTTCGACACGTATTTGGCCTGATTCGAAATCAGGTTGCCGGTCAAATAGTCGAGATCACCCATCACCTTCGCGCGAAGTTGCTGAGCGATGTTCTGGTTCAAATATGCGTCTGCGGCTTGGCCGATCCAGTTGGTGCCCGGAATGGCGAGCCCCATCTTGTCGGCGATTCCCTTGAAGAGCGACGAACCGGTGTTGAAGATGTCGCCTGGGTCGGGGAGGCCTTCTCCGAGCAAGAGCAACTGGCCCCAAATGAAGTTACTCGTCGTCTTGCAAAGATCGCTTCCCGCCATTTGCGTGGTTCCTTACACTCGCTGTTTTGCGCACTGCCTATTCGTGTGCAACTTGGTTCCGCATGTTGAGCTTAGCAGCGCTGAGGTGAGGCTAGATGCACGAATTTTTCGGTGCGACCGGCATTTTCGCGTGCACGGTGCATTAGACCGCATAGGCATGTATCGGGGTGGCGTGAACGTTCCCCGAACAATCGAACCGAGTGCTTCATTGTGTGACAACACTCGGCGACAACCTCAATTGATTTGGCGGATAAGCGCTTCAATAGCGTCGACCGTTTCGGCGGGCAAAGCCTCTTCGGCTTCAGCGCGGACGATCACTTCTTCGGGCACTCCGGCCGCTTGCGCGGTTTCCGAAGTGGAAAGGTTCGCCCGCCGACGCGCGGCATATAAGCGTTGCGCTAGCGTGGCGCCCGGCGCGGTTGCTCCCAGGGTCATCAACTTGTCGTGATGACGGCGCACCGCGCCCAACGCCTTGATCAGCTCGGGGGTAATCCGACTGATGCGAGTCGCCTGAACGGCAATCTGTTCGAGTTGGCGTAAATCGGCAAGAATCGGCGCCGCCCGCTCGGTGAAATCCGGATCGTCGGTCGGCGGCAATGCGGCGATGGCCAGGCTGCACGTATCTACCGCAGCGGCAACTGCTTGCGCGATCAACGCGGCCGGGCCGTCTGCTGGGGCAGCCTCCGGGCTGGTTCCGGGCGCCGGGGTGGGGGGCTCCGGATGAGCGACCGGTTCACCCTGGCGGATGCGTGCAATGGTCCCGGCGGGCCACTGCAGCACTTCCTCGAGTTTGGCGCGGGTGCGCTCACGCGGCCAGCTGCGCCCCTTTTCGAAGGCGATTAATGCGCCTGCGTTGATGATCCCGTCGGCGGCAAGGCTGCGCTGGCTGATGTCGAGTTCGCGACGCCGCGCGGCCGCGGCAGCTCCGGCCCGGACCACGCCAGCATCGGGTTCGTTGGTTTGCGCGTCCGACTGGTCGGCCGACGGTTGCTCACGACGCTGCTGTTCAGGCGAATTGGTCGGCCTGGCGACTTCGAACGTCAACGCCTTGCCTCCAGTGGGATCGCCGAACCGGACGAGGGTCTTGTCGCTGACGGTCAGAGAGTCTTTGCGTCGTCCGCCGACGAACATACCGCTCGGGGTGTTGTCGGCGGGCCGCAACCGTCCATCATCGGATACCGCCCGCAAATGTGTCTGGAATTCCCTGCCGAGGGACGCGGCCGCGTTCCTGAGCGCTGTCGCGCGCGACGAACCGTCGCTGTGCGCGACCGGCCGACCTGGTTCGACCGTCGATTCGGCGTTAGGCATCTGAGTCGATTCCTCGCTCGCGGCTCCGGGGGTGGGCAGCAGGGCGTGCTTTCCGCTGGCCAACATCCTAACCGTTGCACCCTTCTCATGCTATGCCTTCGCTACGTTTTGCGGACGAAATCGAGGGCGGATTCGTTGCGGGCTCAATCCGGTCGGAACCGGACTACCGCTACGGTTAAGCCTACCCCGAAGTGTCGCAGGTGGAAACAGTTTATTTGTTGGGTGCGGCGGTTCGGCGCCCGGTCGAGCACCCGGGGCGCAGCCAACTCACAGGAGATAATCCCTGGTCATTGCAGCTCTGATGGCTACAGTGGGGCCGCATCTCCCGAAGTCGTAGCGCCCCGGCCAGGGGTCGCCACCACTAACTGTTGCACTGCGACGGTTCCTCCTATACTCTGCCCAGGCAGAGGTTACGAACCTGCAACGCTTTTATGGAGGAGCGCAACAATATGACCGCAACAGCCCTGTACGAAGTCCCGCTGGGCGTTTGCACGCAAAACCCCGACCGTTGGACGACGACTCCCGACGACGAGGCCAAGACGCTGTGCCGGGCTTGCCCACGGCGGTGGGCATGCGCTCGGGAGGCCGTCGAGTCGCCCGGTGCCGAAGGCCTCTGGGCCGGCGTGGTCATCCCCGAAGCGGGCCGGGCGCGGGCGTTTGCGCTGGGGCAATTGCGCTCCCTGGCCGAGCGCAATGGTTACCCCGTGCGGGAGCGGGTGATCGCCCGATCGGCGTAGCTTGCCGCCACCTCAGCCGCTGCTCGAGGGGTCTGCGGCGAGGTAGTGGCGAGTTGCCAGACACGGCCACAGCGCGAGAAGTCGAAAGATTTCTCGCGCTGTTTCTGTTCGTCGGGACGGTGCTGCTACCTCGCCATTGGCACGAACCTGAAGACAGCGACTTGTCCGGCCAGCGCCTCGAACTCATCGGCCGTGCCGTCACGCACCATTTTTGAGCGCTTCGCAAACGCCACCCCGACCGGTACCGCGGTCGGAAAGACCCGCAGCACCGGGCGAGCTTCCTCGGTGGACAACTCGACGATCCGGACCTGCCGGGACCGGCGCCCCCGGGACAGCGTCCCGGTACCCGCCGCTCGAGCATTGGCCGCCCAGTCCGCCCCCGGATAGCCGGCCACGACATAAAGACTGCCCTGGTAGCTGAACGGTGTCATCGGGGTTCGGCGTAGCCGCCCCGACCTTCGGCCCGGCACCGTCAACACCATCGCGGGCCCGGTCGGTATCCCGAGCTTCTGTACCGCCATCATCAGCTTGTTCATCGGTTTGAGATAGCGCGGTGGGCGTGCGGTTGTCATAACAGCCTCCATGTCGGTTGGGATCCATCCGGGTGTCGTGCCGGGCAGCTGGCCCAGCTCGGGCCAGCGGCGGCGAGTATTCCGTTGCGGTGGTTGTCGTGGTGTGGCTTCCTGTGCCGGTACTGGTCATGAGCTCTACACCTAGGACGGGCCGGCCGCCGGGAAAGTTACAGTCGGCACCAGTAACTTTTTCCGGCAGCGGATCGTCGATGATTCATGAACCACTCGCAGCCACCCGGCGGCCGAATCGATGACGCCTGGCGTCGTCACCGCCCTTATCTGATCAATCTCGGGTTTCAGATAACCGCGGATATCGGTTACGCCGAAGATGCGGCGCAAGAGGCATTTCTGCGTTTGGCACGCACCCAGCCGGACCAGATAGACGATGTTCGCGGCTGGCTGACGGTGGTTACCAGCCGGATCTGCCTCGACCTGGTGCGCTCCGCCCGGGCTCGTCATGAGCAGGCGACCGCCATCGGCCCGGAAGTGCCGGATGCATCACACCATCGGGAACCCGCGGACCGAGTAACCCTCGACGAGGAGATTCAGACTGCGTTGTTGGAGGTACTACGCAAGCTCAGTCCGGGCGAACGGGTCGCCTTCGTGCTGCACGACGTGTTCGGCGTGCCGTTCGACGCGATCGCCCAGACCGTGGGCCGCCCGGCCGGTACCTGTCGTCAGCTAGCACGTCGCGCGCGCGCCAAATTCACTACCGCACAACCGAAGCTGAACGAGGTCACCTCGGCTGAGCACCGGCTCGTCACGGAGAAGTTCCTCACCGCATGCGCCAACGGCGATATTGACGGGTTGACCGCCGTCCTGGACCCGACGGTCTGGGGGGTTGGGACAATACTCGCAGATCACGCGCCGCCGCCACAGGTCAATCATGGGCCGACCGATGTGGCTGCCAACCTGCTGCGCTATGTGGGGCCGGGGGTGACTCTGGTCAGTGCTCCCGTCGGTCAGCCGGTCCTGCTGGCCTTCGCCGGGCGCCGACTTTTTGCCGTCATCGTGCTCACCATCCACGCCCAACTGGTCCACAAGATCGAGGCCACTGCCGATCCGTTAGCGCGGGTCTTCCCGGACGGTCGCCGGCGCCCCAGCCCGAACCCCCAGCGGGGTGAACGGGCCTAACCCCGGCGACACATCCGCCAGGAGGCCACGGCGTGCGCACGCGCGAGTTCACCGTGGTTGGCACCTGGCAACCGCGGGATTACCACCCTGGGCCCCAGTCTGATTGCCCGAGCGGTTCAGCCACTCAGCTCGGGGTTGCGTGCGCAGCATCGGCCGGGGCATCGCGGTCGCCGCTACCTGCGGGCCGTGCGCCAAAATGCTCCGCGACGGTCGCCGTGACCTGCAGGAACTTCAGTCGTGTTGCCGGCGCCATTTCATGGCTGACATCGATGACGCCACCTGGGCGCAGATGCGGATCGAACGGCACCTCGACAACCGGTTGGCCATGGTCGAGGAATTCGCGGGCGAGCAGCGAGCGGGTGCGCTGGTCGGAATGCCCATCGGAATCGTTGAGCACCACGATGCTGCGCCGCAGCAGATCTGTGAGCTTCCGCTCGGCGAGCCATTCCATTGTCTTGGCGGCGGCAGACGCCCCGTCCGCCCACGGCGACGACACCACGATCAGCGCGTCGAGGTCACGCAATACCTCCTGGGTGACTGCGGCGTCCATGGTCGAGCCACAGTCGATGACCGTGATGGTGAAATGGCGGTCCAGCCGCAGCGCTGCCTCCCGATAGATCGCGGGATCGAGCACGCGGCGCGCGCCCGCGGCGGCCTCACCGGGCAGCACGTGCAGCCCGGCCGAGTTGCGGCCCAACCGGGCAACCACGTCGGCGAACGACGTCAAGTTTTTGTCGGCGGTCAATTCCCCGAAGGAGTCCCGTGCTGTCGGATCGATCCTGCTGCTCAGCCGGCCGAAGGCGGTGTCGGCGTCGATTGCTACCACGCGATCTTGCTGCCGCAGTTCGGCAAAGATGGAACCCACGCTGGCGGCCACCGATGTCTTGCCGACCCCGCCCTTGCCCAGCACACCCACCTTGTGGGTACCGCGCAGCGCGGTTCGGATGGTGTTTTCGAATTCGGCGGCCTGTCGCTGCGCGGCCGATGGACTGGGTTTGACCAGGCCAAAAGACGCCACCCGAACGATCCGTCGCCAGCCTCGATCGAGCGCTGCATGCCCCCCGGGCGGGTGCGCCGGCGCGGGCTTGGGCCAAGGATTCGCGGGCGAAACGTCCGCTGGTGGTTGTTGAGGAGCAACGCCTTGCCGCGCTGGGCGCGGTGCGTCAGATGGTGGCGCCACCGGGGTGGGGGGAGGTGCGGGTTGGCGTGGGGGGGCGGCCGGTTGGCATTGGGAAGTTGCGAACGAAGTTGCGGGCGAAGGCGGCGCCGGCGGCGGTGTGCCGGGGCCGGCCGGCCGCGCGGGCGGGGGTGAAGGCCGAGGGGTAGAGGGCGGCGCGGGCGCCGGCCGGGATTGGTGAGCCGGCGCTACCGGAGGACGCGAGACGCCCGTGGCGGTCCGCTGCGCGCCCGCAGGCCGACGGGGGGCGGGAACGCCGGGCGGGTCTGGCCGCACGCGGTCTCGCAGAAATTCCTCGCGCTCGTTCATGGGCTCCTCGGGCGATTAGGAAGGTCGATTAGGAAGGTCGAATGCGATGGTCACCGCCGGACACCGACCAGTATCCGTCCAAGCATCGATCATGGGCCGCCCGGCCAGGTCGGTTGCCTTCAGGGCGTCCCGGCGGACGCGGCGTCCCTGTGTGGGCCAATGGTGTTTCAGGAGGGTCGGAATGGACCGGTTTGCGCCTAGCCGGCCGCTGCTGAGGCAGGTTTTAGACTCCTATTAGTATTGTGCAAACTTCGATGGACCCTAGCTGGGCGCCGCCGATGGCGCCGCGGTATCGGTGCGGCGCCGAAATCAGGTGGCCTGCCCAGCATTGCTGCCACGCCTTATCGTGGATCTTGTTGCCGAAGTGACGGCTGTGCGAAGTGATTCGAGGCACTGGTCGATGCGCTCGAGTATCCAGACGGCAAATAAGTCTAAGTAGTTACTGTGGCTGTTCTCGATGCCGTGACCGGCATCCGCGGCCCGGATTTCCGGCAGGAAAACAGCACGTGAGCGAGGCGTTCGACCACCGGTTTGCGCTGTCCGCACGACATGACCGCCGGGGGGTTACCATTAGTAAGTTGGCATGTCAGGCGGGTTTTGTCATATCGTTTTATCACTTGTCGAGATCGGTTAGAGGGGCACCGTTCAGCGCTGCACGGACGAATCCATGGCCGCATCATTCCGCTTGGCGGACAGCCTATCGACAAGACCGACGGGGTCATCGCCCGCAACTTCAGGCGGGGCACCGTCGGAGCCGCTGGTGAGGCCGCGCAGAAAATTCTGCTGAAGGGTTAGGTGGGTATGACGCCCAGGCGCGTCGGGCTATACAACCCCGCATTCGAACACGACTCGTGTGGGGTCGCCATGGTCGTGGACATGCACGGTCGCCGCAGCCGCGACATTGTCGACAAGGCGATCACCGCGTTGCTCAACCTGGAACATCGCGGCGCTGCTGGCGCCGAGCCGCGTAGCGGCGACGGGGCCGGCATCCTGATCCAGGTCCCGGATGCATTCCTGCGGGAGGTCGTCGACTTCGAGTTGCCCGCCCCGGGTAGCTATGCCACTGGCATAGCGTTCTTGCCACAATCGTCCAAAGACGCCGCGGCGGCCTGCGCGGCGGTGGAGAAGATCGCCGAAGCCGAAGGTTTGCAGGTGCTCGGCTGGCGGAAGGTGCCCACCGATGACTCATCGCTGGGTGCATTGTCCCGCGACGCGATGCCCACCTTCCGTCAGGTGTTCATGACGGGTGCCTCCGGCATGGCACTGGAGCGGCGCGCCTATGTGGTTCGCAAGCGCGCCGAGCACGAACTCGGCACCAAAGGACCGGGTCAGGATGGCCCCGGCCGCGAGACCGTGTACTTCCCGAGTCTGTCCGGTCGGACGTTCGTCTATAAGGGCATGCTGACCACCCCGCAGCTCAAGGCGTTCTACCTGGATCTGCAGGACGAACGGTTGACCAGTGCCCTGGGTATCGTGCACTCGCGGTTCTCCACCAACACCTTCCCCTCCTGGCCGCTGGCACATCCATTCCGGCGCATTGCCCACAACGGCGAGATCAACACCGTTACTGGCAACGAGAACTGGATGCGGGCCCGCGAGGCCTTGATTAAGACCGACGTCTTCGGACCGGAAGAAGGCCCAAAAAGCGTCGAGAAGCTGTTTCCCATCTGCACCCCGGGTGCCTCGGACACCGCGCGGTTCGACGAGGCACTCGAGTTGCTGCACCTGGGCGGGCGCAGCCTGGCCCACTCGGTGCTGATGATGATCCCGGAGGCGTGGGAACGCCACGAAAGCATGGATCCCGCGCGACGGGCGTTCTACCAGTACCACGCCTCGTTGATGGAACCGTGGGACGGTCCGGCGTCCATGACGTTCACCGACGGCACGATCGTGGGCGCGGTGCTGGACCGCAACGGACTGCGCCCCTCGCGGATCTGGGTCACCAAAGACGGGCTGGTCGTGATGGCCTCCGAGGCCGGGGTGCTGGACCTCGACCCGTCAACGGTGGTCCGCCGCATGCGCTTGCAACCGGGCCGCATGTTCCTGGTGGACACCGCACAGGGCCGCATCGTCGACGACGAGGAGATCAAAGCCGAGCTGGCCGCCGAGCACCCCTATCAGGAGTGGCTCGACAGGAACCTGATTCCGCTGGAGGACCTGCCGGCCGGTGAATATCCGCGGATGCCCCATGACCGGGTCGTGTTGCGGCAACTAGCTTTCGGCTACACCTACGAGGAACTCAACCTATTGGTAGCACCGATGGTCCGCGCCGGTGCGGAGCCGATCGGGTCGATGGGTACCGATACGCCAATCGCGGTGCTCTCCCGCCGTCCCCGGATGTTGTACGACTACTTCCACCAGTTGTTCGCCCAAGTGACCAACCCGCCGCTGGACGCCATCCGCGAGGAGGTGGTGACCAGCCTGCAAGGCACCACCGGCGGAGAGCGGGACCTGCTCAACCCGGATGAGTACTCCTGCCACCAGATCCAACTGCCGCAACCCATTCTGCGTAATTCCGAGCTGGCCAAACTGATCAACCTTGACCCCGATACGGAAATCAACGGACGGCCGCACGGCATGCGGTCCAAGGTGATTCGTTGCCTGTATCCGGTCGCTGAGGGCGGCAGCGGGCTGGCGGCCGCGCTCGCCGAGGTGCGCGCCCAGGCGTCCGCGGCGATCGCCGACGGTGCGCGGATCATCGTGTTGTCAGACCGCGAATCCAACGAACAGCTGGCGCCCATACCGTCGTTGCTGGCTGTCGCGGGGGTGCACCATCACCTGGTGCGTGAACGGACCCGGACCAAGGTGGGTCTGGTCGTCGAATCCGGTGATGCCCGCGAGGTTCACCACATGGCGATGCTGTTGGGTTGCGGCGCGGCCGCGATCAACCCGTACCTGGTGTTCGAGTCGATCGAAGACATGCTCGACCGCGGGGTGTTCGACGGCTCCCCGGACGGGCTGGATCGCGACAAGGCGCTCAGCAACTACGTCAAGGCCGCGGGCAAGGGCGTGCTGAAAGTGATGTCCAAAATGGGCATCTCGACGCTGGCGTCCTACACCGGTGCGCAACTGTTCCAGGCCGTCGGCATCTCCGAGGAAGTGCTCAACGAATACTTCACCGGGTTGACCTGCCCGACCGGCGGCATCACATTGGACGACATCGCCGCCGACGTCGCGGCCCGACACGCGCTGGCCTATCTGGACCGGCCCGATGAACGCGCGCATCGCGAACTCGAAGTGGGCGGTGAGTACCAATGGCGCCGGGAGGGTGAGTATCACCTCTTCAATCCCGCAACGGTTTTCAAGTTGCAGCACGCTACCCGCACCGGCCAGTACAAGATCTTCAAGGAATACACCCGTCTGGTCGACGACCAGAGCGAGCGGATGGCGTCATTGCGTGGCCTGCTCAAGTTCCGCTCGGATGTGCGGCCTCCGGTGTCGCTGGACGAAGTCGAGCCCGCCAGCGAAATCGTCAAGCGTTTCTCGACGGGGGCGATGAGCTACGGTTCGATCTCCGCGGAGGCGCACGAGACGCTGGCCATCGCGATGAACCGGATGGGCGCGCGATCAAACAGCGGTGAAGGCGGCGAAAATGTGCTGCGTTTCGACCCCGATGACAACGGCGATTGGCGCCGCAGCGCGATCAAGCAGGTTGCCTCCGGACGGTTCGGGGTTACGTCGCACTATCTGACTAACTGCACCGACATCCAGATCAAGATGGCCCAGGGTGCCAAACCCGGTGAAGGCGGCCAACTTCCGGGGCATAAGGTGTACCCCTGGGTCGCCGAGGTGCGGCATTCCACACCCGGTGTCGGCTTGATCTCCCCCCCTCCGCACCACGACATTTACTCCATTGAGGATTTGGCGCAACTGATTCACGACTTGAAGAACGCCAACCCGTCGGCGCGAGTGCATGTCAAGCTGGTTTCGGAGAATGGGGTAGGAACGGTTGCGGCCGGGGTTTCCAAGGCACACGCCGATGTGGTGCTCATTTCCGGTCACGACGGCGGCACCGGCGCCACCCCGCTGACCTCGATGAAGCACGCAGGCGCACCGTGGGAACTGGGCTTGGCCGAGACCCAGCAGACGTTGTTGCTCAACGGTTTGCGGGACCGGATCGTGGTCCAGGTGGATGGCCAGCTCAAGACCGGCCGTGACGTTATGATCGCCGCCCTGCTGGGCGCCGAGGAATTCGGATTCGCCACCGCCCCGCTGGTGGTAGTTGGCTGCATCATGATGCGGGTGTGCCATCTGGATACCTGCCCGGTCGGCGTGGCCACGCAGAACCCGGTGCTGAGGGAACGGTTCAACGGCAAACCGGAGTTCGTGGAGAACTTCTTTATGTTCATCGCTGAAGAAGTTCGGGAATACATGGCGCAGTTGGGCTTCCGCACGGTCAATGAGGCTGTCGGGCAAGCGGGTACGCTGGACACCACACTGGCCCGTGCGCACTGGAAGGCGCACCGGCTGGATCTGGCGCCGGTGCTCCACGAGCCGGAGTCCGCGTTCATGAACCAAGACCTGTATTGCAGTTCCCGGCAGGATCATGGCCTGGATAAGGCGCTGGACCAGCAGCTGATCGTGATGAGTAGAGAGGCCCTGGATTCCGGGAAACCGGTCCGCTTCTCGACGGCGATCAGCAACGTCAACCGTACGGTGGGCACCATGCTGGGCCACGAAGTGACGAAAGCCTATGGCGGACAAGGACTACCGGATGGAACCATCGACATAACATTCGATGGTTCGGCTGGCAATAGTTTCGGTGCTTTTGTGCCTAAGGGGATTACGCTGCGTATCTACGGCGACGCAAACGATTACGTTGGCAAGGGACTGTCCGGCGGCCGGATTGTGGTGCGCCCGGCGGACAATGCTCCGCCGGACTATGTCGCTGAAGACAACATCATCGGAGGCAACGTAATTCTCTTCGGCGCTACCAACGGCGAGGTCTTCCTGCGCGGCGTGGTCGGCGAAAGATTCGCGGTCCGCAATTCCGGAGCGCACGCCGTGGTCGAGGGAGTGGGCGATCATGGCTGCGAGTACATGACCGGCGGCCGGGTGGTCATCCTGGGGCGGACCGGCCGTAACTTCGCCGCCGGCATGTCGGGCGGTATCGCCTATGTGTACGACCCCGACGGTCGACTGCCGGACAACCTCAACACCGAAATGGTGGATGTCGAGACGCTGGAGGAGGATGACGCTGACTTCCTGCACGGCATAGTTCAGGCCCATGTCGACGCCACCGATTCCGCTGTCGGCCAGCGCATCCTGGCCGACTGGACACAGCAGCAGCGGCACTTCGTGAAGGTGATGCCGCGCGACTACAAGCGGGTTCTGCAAGCGATTGCCGAAGCCGAACGCGATGGCGTCGAAGTCGACAAGGCGATCATGGCGGCTGCGCATGGCTGACCCGACCGGCTTCCTGAAATACACACACCGGGAATTGCCGAACCGTCGGCCTGTTCCGTTGCGTCTGCGCGACTGGAATGAGGTCTATGAGGAGTTCGACAACGAGACCCTGCGTGAGCAGGCGACCCGCTGCATGGATTGCGGTATTCCGTTCTGTCACAACGGATGCCCGTTGGGCAACCTGATTCCGGAATGGAACGACCTGGTCCGCAGGGACCGTTGGCGCGACGCGATCGAGCGGCTGCACGCCACCAACAACTTCCCCGACTTCACCGGAAGGTTATGCCCGGCGCCCTGCGAGCCGGCGTGTGTGCTCGGGATCAATCAGGACCCGGTGACGATCAAGCAGATCGAGCTGGAGATCATCGACAAGGCTTTCGACCAAGATTGGGTAAAGCCACTGCCGCCGCAGCGGTTGACCGGAAAGGCGGTTGCCGTTGTGGGTTCCGGCCCGGCCGGTCTGGCAGCGGCACAGCAACTTACCCGCGCGGGGCACAAGGTCACCGTCTTCGAGCGCGACGACCGCATCGGTGGTCTACTGCGGTACGGCATTCCAGAGTTCAAGATGGAAAAGCGTGTCCTGGATCGGCGGTTGGAGCAGATGCGGGCCGAGGGCACCCAATTCCGGGCCGGAGTCAACGTCGGTGTCGATCTCACCGTCGAGCAGCTGCGTGCCGATTTTGATGCCGTGGTCCTTGCCGGCGGCGCCACCGCTTGGCGCGACCTACCGATTCCCGGCCGGGATCTGGATGGCATCCATCAGGCGATGGAATACCTACCGTGGGCCAACCGGGTGCAGGAGGGCGACGATGTCGTCGGTCCTGACGGAGAGCCACCGATCACCGCTAAGGACAAGAAGGTGGTCATCATCGGCGGTGGCGACACCGGGGCCGACTGCCTGGGCACAGCGCATCGGCAGGGTGCGGTGAACATTCACCAGTTCGAGATCATGCCGCGCCCGCCGGACACTCGAGCGCCATCGACACCGTGGCCGACCTACCCGCTCGTGTATCGGGTGTCGGCGGCGCATGAAGAAGGTGGCGAGCGGGTGTTCTCGGTGAACACCGAGGAGTTTGTCGGTCAGGATGGCCGAGTGCGCGCTCTTAAAGCGCACGAAGTGACCATGCAGGACGGCAAGTTCGTCAAGGTCGATGGCTCTGAGTTCGAGCTGGAGGCGGATCTGGTTTTGCTGGCGATGGGATTCGTCGGTCCGGAGAAGCCGGGTCTGCTTACCGACCTCGGAGTGAAGTTCACCGACCGCGGAAATGTTGCCCGGAGCGACGACTTCGAGACCTCGGTCCCCGGCGTTTTCGTTGCTGGCGACATGGGTCGTGGCCAGTCGTTGATAGTTTGGGCGATTGCCGAAGGCCGGGCGGCAGCGGCGGGTGTGGATCGGTATCTGATGGGGGCAAGCGCCCTTCCGGCCCCGATCAAGCCGACCGCCGCACCGCTTCAATAACCACACCAGTCACACCAGTCACGCCAGAAACACGTCGGTTATCGCTCGGCGCGTCGTTTGTCGTTTGCCAGGCGCCGGGTGTCTAATGGGCCGATGTGGGATTCGTCACATGTGGGGTCCCAGTTGAGTTGTCCAATCGCAGGGAGTGCCACTGTGCGTAGCAACCCAATACCGCGGTCACGGATGGGGCGAATCGCCTGGTCGTGGTTCCGTCACCCGGTCAAGAGCCACGAGTTTCCGGCTAAGCACGAGCGCCTGGTAACCGCCGAAGAGCTGCTGCGGTTCGCCGTCTAGCGGGCGTGATGATCCACCAATTTGGCTAGCAAGAGGTTTGCTCAGATTTATTAAGTTGTTATCAGGGCTAGTGCATCCCGAGATACCCAACCAGCCGGGTGCTCAGACCGAAAGTAGGCCGGACTCGCGGATCGCCTCCGCCAACGGTTCCAGGACGGCCGGGTCATGCGGGGGACTGATGTAGACGATTCCCAGGTCCAGACCTTCGGCCGCGAGCGCGGCGGCGTTGTCGAGGACCTGCCCGTAATTTCGGTCCGCACCCAACAGCAGGTGGGCCGACAGCCTGATTTCATTCCGGTCGCGACCGATATCGGCGCAATGCGCCGCCAGCACGTCACGCTTGCGGGCGAACTCCTCGGCCGACCCGCCGACAAAGTTCCAGTGCTGGGCATAGCGGGCGGTGATGCGCAACGTGCGTTTTTCTCCGCTGCCGCCAATGCAGATCGGTGGATGCGGACGCTGCGGCCCCTTGGGCTCGTTGCGGGCGTCCTCGAGTTGGTAGTAGGTGCCGTCGAAGTTGGTGGTCTGTTGGCTGAGCAGGCTGGTCAACACCGCACACGCCTCCTCGAACCGGTCGAAGCGTTCCTTGACGCTGCCGAGCTCTATTCCGTAGGCACCGGACTCCTCCTCATTCCAACCGGCGCCGATTCCCAACTCGAGTCGTCCGTTAGAGATGATGTCGAGGGCGGCGGCCATGTTGGCCAGCACGGCCGGATGGCGGTAGTGGATGCCGGTGACCAGCGTGCCCAGCCGCAGCCTCGTGGTGGCCTGGGCCAGTGCGGTCAGCGTCGTCCAGCCCTCTAGGCAGGGACCGGTGGGGTCGCTGAAGATCGGATAGAAATGGTCGAAGGTCCACCCGGAGTCGTAGACGTCGATGTCGTCAGCGGCTCGCCAGAGCGCCAGCATCTGTGCCCAAGTGGTGTTTTGCGGTGAAGTTTTGAAGGCGAAGCGCATGAACCTGACGGTAGTCCCACCATTCTGCGCGCAACTAGACTCGAGGCGACCATGAACCACGCCCTCGGGATAGATACCGACATCTGCCTGCTCGCAGCCGGAGCCATCTTTCTTCTGGCCCTTATCTTGGGCGTGTGGAAGTACCGGCAGGTCATGGTTACCGACGAGCACCGGGCGCACGTGTACGTCGATATCGCACATCGGGCGGCGCTGCTCTACTCGTTCGCAACGCTGTTGATCGCGGTGTTCGTCGAACTTAGTGCCTGGCCGACTTGGGTCAATCTCGCCGCAGCAATGGCGGTGGTGGCCTTCTTCGTGGCCGCGATCGCGGGTTACATCGTGCACGGCGTGCGCCGGGACACCGAAAACCAATTCGATCCGCCGGTGCGGGGAACCGGGCTTTTCATGTCTGTGCTCATCGTCGCTGAGATTGGCGGCTTCGCAGTGGTTTTCGCCGGTTTCATCGTTGGTCAACTGATGTAATCGGCGAGCTATGGATCCGGTAATTGCGCTGCGGCAGATCGCCTATTACAGGGACCGAAGCCGCTATGATCCCAGACGCGTCATGGCGTATCGCAACGCCGCCGACATCATCGAGAAGCTCGACGACGCTGCCCGGGAGCGGCACGGCCAGGCCAACAGCTGGCAATCACTGCCGGGAATCGGACCCAAAACCGCCAAAGTCATCGCCCAGGCGTGGTCCGGTCGCGAACCGGATTTGCTGGTTGAATTACGTTCCGCAGCTGAGGATCTCGGTGGCGGGCCAATTCGCGCCGCGCTGCGCGGGGATCTGCACCTGCATTCCAACTGGTCAGACGGCTCGGCGCCAATCGAAGAAATGATGGCGACCGCGGCGGCGTTGGGCCATGACTACTGTGCGTTGACCGACCATTCACCGCGGCTGACGATCGCCAACGGCTTGTCGCCGGACCGGTTGCGCAAGCAGCTCGACGTCATCGACGCGCTGCGTGACCAGTTCGCGCCGATGCGGATTCTGACCGGCATCGAGGTCGACATCTTGGACGATGGCAGTCTCGACCAGGAGCCCGAACTGCTCGACCGGTTGGACATCGTGGTGGCCAGTGTGCACTCGAAGCTCTCGATGGACTCGGCCGCGATGACACGGCGGATGGTGCGCGCGGTCTCCGACGGCCACGTCGATGTGCTCGGCCATTGCACCGGCCGGCTGGTCGCCGGCAACCGCGGCATCCGGCCGGAATCCACATTCGACGCCGAGGTGGTGTTTACTGCCTGCCGTGACCACGGCACCGCGGTGGAGATCAACTCTCGCCCCGAGCGCCGTGACCCGCCGACTCGCCTGCTGAATCTCGCGCGCGACATCGGTTGCGTCTTCAGCATCGACACCGACGCGCACGCGCCGGGCCAACTTGACTTCCTGGGCTACGGAGCCCAGCGTGCGCTGGATGCGGCGGTACCGTTGGATCGCATCGTCAACACCTGGTCGGCGGCCACGCTGCTGGACTGGGCTTCAGTCCGGTAGGCGCGGCATCTCCAGTCCCGGGTCACGGCCAACCAGCACCGCGCGGGTCAGCGCCGAGTTGCCGTAACGGCGGCGTATCCGATCCACGGCGTCGTCAAGCAGGTCTGGTCTGGCCGCCCGTTCGTCGAACGGCAGCATCAGCTGCTGGGCGGCGTTGCGGGCGACGCCGGACACGGCGATGCCGATTAGCGTCAATCCTCGCTGTGCGATCAGCGGCGCCACCGAGGCGACCAGTTGTCGGGCCGCGGTCAGAATCGGTTGGGTGGCCGAAGTCGCTCCCGGCAACGTGTGTGAGCGGGTGGCACGGGTGAAGTCGTCGAAGCGTAGCCGCAACACCACGGTGCGACCGGTTCGTCCGGCGGCGCGCATCCGGCCGGTGATCCGGTCGATCAGGGCGACCACCACCGTGTCGATCTCGGTGGGCGACATACTGTTGCCCGCGCGTCCCAGCGCTCGCTGGGCGCCCACCGAGCGACGCCGCACACCGGTCGTCACCCGGCGGTGGTCGATGTTGCGGGATAGTGCGTAGAGTCGGCGGCCCATCGCCCCACCCAGCATCGAGGCCAGCATCGACTCGCTGAGGTTGGCGATTTCGGCGACGGTGTAGATGCCGTGGGTGTGCAGCTTGTCGGTGGTCTTGGCGCCCACACCCCACAATCTGCGCACCGGCAGTGGACGCAGGAAGGCCAACTCTCGGTCCGGTGGGACCAGCAGCAACCCATCCGGTTTGGCTTCTTGGCTGGCGACTTTAGCGAGAAACTTTGTCCGGGCGATGCCTACCGTGATGGGCAAGCCGACCTGGTCACGCACGTCGGCGCGTAGCCGCGCGGCGATCTGAACGGGAGTGCCGGACACCCGGTACAGCCCCGAGACATCGAGAAACGCCTCGTCCACCGAGAGCGGCTCCACTATCGGTGTGCAGTCGTGAAACATGTCGAACACGGCATTGCTGGCCCGGGTGTAGGCGCTCATCCGCGGCGGCACCACCACGGCGTGCGGACACAACCGACGCGCCTGGGCCCCGCCCATCGCGGTGCGCACGCCGTAGGCCTTGGCCTCGTAGCTGGCCGCCAGAACGACTCCGCCGCCGACAATGACCGGCCTGCCCCGCAAGGCCGGGTCGTCACGCTGCTCGACGGACGCGTAGAACGAATCCAGGTCCGCGTGCAGGATGGTCGCCTCGCACCGCACGAACATATGTTCGCATGGCGGGGCGACAAGCGGGCGGCTAGCGGGCCTCGCCGTAGATGCTGCTGACCCAGACATGCACCAGCGTGTCCAGCACGTGCGATTCGGGCACGCAGGGCTCCTCGGCGAGAAGCGAGGCCGACAGCGTCCGCTCATTCATCAGGTTGAGCGCGGTGGCCAGTTCCACGGCCGGCAGGGTGTCCGGTGCTGCCCCCCGTTCGCGTTCGGCCGCGATGACTTCGGCGGTGTAGGCGATCCACTTCTGCATGAACGTCGACCACAGCTCCCGGACTTCGGCGCTGATCCCTCGGACGCCCTGGCCCCCTTGGATCACTGCGCGGTGGGCTCCGAAGGTCTCGAAGAACACGTTGATTCCGGTGCGCCACATTTTGACGCGGTCGACATCGGGGGTCTGGGCAAGATTTTCCAGCGCCGAATCGGCCTCGTTGACAACCCGGTCCAGCAAGGTCAGCAGCACGGCTTCCTTGGACGGGAAATAGAAGTAGAACGTCGGTCGCGAGATACCCGCGCCCTTGGCCAGGTCGTCGACCGAGATGTCCGCCAGCGGCCGGTCCTCCAGCAGTTTCTCGGCGGTATTGAGAATCGCGAGTTCCCGCTCATCGCCGGACGGTCGCGCGCTGCGCCGGCCCCGGTGCGACGCCGTCTCATTGGCGGTGGAAATGGTCACCACGCCATCTTACCCCGTGTTGAGATTCTCAACACCTCGTTGACGCACTCGACACGGCGTTGATAGCGTGGTTTGTTATGAGTCAGATCACCGAGCACCTTGACGTCGTGATCGTGGGGGCGGGAATATCCGGCGTGAGTGCGGCCTGGCACCTGCAGGACCGCTGTCCGACCAAGACCTATGCCATCTTGGAAAAGCGGTCGGCCATGGGCGGCACCTGGGACCTGTTCCGCTATCCCGGTATCCGCTCCGACTCGGACATGCATACCCTAGGTTTCCGCTTTCGTCCCTGGACGCAACGTCAAGCCATTGCCGACGGCAAACCGATACTCGAGTACGTGAACAGCACCGCGGCCATGTACGGCATCGACAAGCACATCAGGCTCAACCAGAAGGTCCTCGGGGCCGACTGGTCGTCGGCGGATAATCGCTGGACCGTGCGGATCGACAGCAGCGGCACACCCTGCGAGATCACCTGCTCGTTCCTGTTCCTATGCAGCGGGTATTACAACTACGACGAGGGCTATTCACCGAAGTTCGCTGGCGCGGAAGACTTCACCGGGCCGATCATTCACCCACAACACTGGCCCGAGGATCTCGACTACAAAGACAAGAACATCGTTGTGATCGGCAGCGGTGCCACGGCTGTCACTTTGGTTCCCGCACTCGCGAATTCCGGCGCCAAACACGTCACGATGCTGCAGCGCTCGCCCACTTACATCGTCTCGCAACCAGAGCGGGATGGGATTGCCGAGAAGCTCAACCGCTTGCTCCCGGAAAAAATGGCCTATGCCGCGGTTCGGTGGAAGAACGTGCTTCGTCAGGCGGCGGTGTACGGGGCCTGCCGGAAGTGGCCGCGGCGCATGCGCAAAACGTTCATGGGACTGGCCCAGCGTCAGCTCCCTGAAGGTTACGACGTACGAAAGCATTTCGGTCCGCACTACAACCCGTGGGACCAGCGGTTGTGTTTGGTGCCCAACGGCGACTTGTTCCGTGCGATTCGCCACGGACAGGTCGAGGTGGTCACCGAGACGATCGACCGGTTCACTCCGGCCGGCATTCGACTGCACTCAGGCCGCGAACTGCCAGCAGACATCATCATCACTGCAACCGGTTTGAATCTGCAGCTCTTTGGCGGCGCCGTTGCCACGGTTGACGGCCAACCAGTGGACCTCACCAAGCTGATGGCCTACAAGGGCATGATGCTCTCCGGACTGCCCAACATGGCGTACACCGTCGGCTACACCAATGCATCTTGGACGTTGAAAGCTGATCTGGTGTCGGAGTTTGTCTGCCGCGTGCTGAATTACATGGACGCCAAGGGCTTTGACACCGTGGTGGTGGAGCATCCGGGTTCAGAGGTCGAAGAGCGCCCGTTCATGGAGTTCACCCCGGGCTATGTCCTGCGTTCGCTGGATGAACTGCCCAAACAGGGCTCCCGGACCCCATGGCGCCTCAATCAGAACTATCTGCGCGATATCCACCTCATTCGGCGCGGCAAGATTGCAGATGAAGGCCTGCGGTTCTCCAAAAAACCTGCGCCAGTGGCTGTTTAAGCTATAGCAGTGGACACGACGACGATGCCGTCATCGTCGCTGTAGGCAAATTCGCCTGGCACGAATGTCACACCGCCGACCGTTACTTCCACGTCGCGTTCGCCGGCCCCGGTCTTGGTGCTTTTGCGCGGATTGGTGCCCAGCGCTTTCACCCCGATGTCGAGACCGCGCAGGGTGGCGGCATCGCGCACCGCACCATGGATGATCAACCCGGCCCAGCCGTTGCAGCGGGCCAAATCGGCGATGACATCGCCCACCAACGCGCTGTGCAGGGAACCGGCACCGTCGATCACCAGCACACCTCCGGCGCCCGGCTCGGAGAGCACTGACTTGAGTAAAGCATTGTCCTGAAGACACCGCACGGTCGTGATGCGACCGGCAAACTCCGCACGCCCGCCAAACTGGCGAAATTGCACATCGCAGCTGCGTACGTCGGGCCCGATGTCGTCGACGAGGTCGGCCGTCGGCCGAAATGGCACACCGTCCATCGTCAGCGCCGGCGCAACTGGCGGATCAGCAGCATCGCCAGCAGGCTGAGAGTGACGGCGACGACCACGGAAACGGTGGAGTGGCTCGGCGACTCTTCCGGTTCTGGAGGAAGTGGGTTATTTGCGCGGTCCACCGTCGATTTAGCTTGAGCCGCCGCGTCTTTCGCTGCTGCAGTCAGTTCGCCGCCGGCTTTCGCTGATGGCTTAGGGGTCGCCGGCTGGTCAGCAGATTTGGTGGGCGCAGATTCCGGCCGCTTCGTGGGTGCTTTGTTAGCGGGAGCCGTCTTGGCCGGAGCCTTTTTGGCGGGCGCCTTTTTGGCGGGCGCCTTTTTGGCCGGTGCCTTGGCCGCCTTCTTTGCGGGTTGCTTCTTGGCCGGCGGTGTCGCGGTGCCGTCCGATTCGCTGTCGGGTTGATCCTGCGGGTCTGCCATGCGGCCGCTCCTTTGCAGCTGTTTCTCGTTGCTCACCACGTCGCGAAGACTCGTGTCCCATCATGCCAGGACACCGCGATCGGGCTACGGCCTGCGCCGCACTGCCCAAATCGCCGCCGCACCGACTGCTGCGATTACGCCGACCGCCAACACCCAGGGTGGGATGTCGCCGCCGTCAGCGGCGGGAGGGTCACTGGCATAGACGGCAGCCGTGTCGGGCTTTCCGGTGACGGGCGCTATCAGGCGAGCTGGCCGCCAAACCGCGACTTCGGGTGGGGGTGTCACCTGGTGTTTCATCGGGTAGCCGACCGCCGGGCCCGATGCCGATGGGTGGCCGGTGGGCCACCGATGGCCGACGAGGTATGCGGCGGGATCGGTGTTCGCAGCGTGCGCCGGCGCCATCGGGACCGCCAGGCTCATGACGCTCAGCAGGGCGACCAGTAACAGCAATGGCCTGGTGACTCGACTTGGGCGGTTCGTGCGCAGTCGTACGGCTTCGACGCGACGAACATGCCCGGCACGCTCGGCAGCAGGACCCGACGAAAGCCAACCGGTGTCTGACCACATGGTGCGCTAGCCCAGCCCTAGGCGGGCCATCAGGTCGGCCTCGATGCCGTCGAGTTGCGATGAGATCGCCGAGTGAGCATCACGGCGCCGGGGCGCCGGCATGTTTTCTGCTGCGGTGATGGCCGCGGACAACTCGGACAGCCGTTGACCGATAGCCGATACGAACTGTTTGGTCTCGGCGTCCTTCGGTTTGTTTTCCTGAACGATCCGCAGCGACTGCTCCGCTCCGGCGACGCGGGCGGAAAGGCGCGCACCATGACCCGAGAACTGGCCTACCTGGGCCAGCGGGATCCCCAGCCGATCGGCGCGACGCTGGTCCATCAGCCCGCGGGCGGCGATGGCCGCACGATAGATCAAGGGCGTCAGCACCGGGGCAAGCAGCCGGGATACCGTCAGCATCCGCCGGATTCTCGTGGGCGACAGCACTTTACCCTCACGCGCCGCCTTGAGTTGAGTCTCGGCAACTTTCATTGCCGTCCGGTCGCTGTCGCGTTGGGCTTTGAGCTGCGCCTTGAGGGCCTTGTCGGCGGCCTTCTGCGCGGACTTGATGCGCCGTGCCTCGTTCTTGGCGGACAGCTTGGCCTCCAGCTTGGCACGGGCCTTGATCGCGCGGGCTTCAGCGCGACGAGTCGCGCGGCTCTTTCGCTTGCGGAACAGGCCCATTGCCGGCCGCCTCCCGGTATCTCGTGGACTATAGCGCTGCCTACGCGCCTCGCTGCGCCAACCCTAATCCGAGTAGGCCTTCGACAACCCGGCAGGTCAGAGGAGCGGCCCGCCGGCGGCCGCGGTCAAGCGTCGAGCCGCTCCGTCCGGCGCAGCTCATCGATGCGGTCCACGATCTCCTGCTGCGCCTGCGAGGACAGACCCTGGGAGCGCAGGGCAATGCGGCGTACGCCGTCGTCACGCATGGTGGCCAGCCACTGCAATTCCTGATCGAGCTTCCCGTAGTACTCGTCGTCGGTGAAATAGGCGGACTTGATACGAAAGAAGTTGGCCAGGGCGGCCATGGTCGCCACCGACGGGTTGGTGCGATTGCCGGAGCGTAGCTGTGACAGGTAGGGAGCCGACATCGTGATGCCTTCCGCTTTGAGCGCCGCGATCACTTCCGCGGAGGTGTGCGGCCCGCGGCCGGGCGGATACACCGTGTCAAACAAGCGGTTTAGGCGGGCAGCGAACGTCGTGCTCATCGATATGACCTCCACCGAGCTTTAAGATTGAACGCTTATCTATATGTATTTGCTGATCATGGTAGCGACAGTTATCTCCACAACCAAGTGCAAACCAGCGGGGATTGGGCGCCCGCGGGCAGGCCCGGCTACCAAGACCCCATCGATGAGGGTCTAACCGAATCGGTGAGGTGTCCACAGTATGAACGGATTTCACAGGCTATCCGCAGAATACGGGTTGCGGACCGCTGCGGGGAACCTTCGTTGTGGGCGCAGACAAGGGGTTGGTGCGGGGTTCGTCAGAGGGGTCAGCGGTGGTTTGGGCAACCTGCAAATCGCGAAAACCCGTCGATGGGCTGCTTTGCTGTCTAGGTGTGTGGTGTGGACGGCGGACGACGTGCTGCGTCCTGGTGGGTGCGTCGAAATCGTCGGGGGGAGGTCGTCGGCGGGGTCCGAGTGACGCGGATGTCGTTGAGTGCTGCTCAACC
Source organism: Mycobacterium basiliense (assembly GCF_900292015.1). NCBI lineage: Bacteria > Bacillati > Actinomycetota > Actinomycetes > Mycobacteriales > Mycobacteriaceae > Mycobacterium > Mycobacterium basiliense. The sequence goes on along the minus strand of NZ_LR130759.1, from coordinate 5,516,275 downwards.
GAGGTGAGGTGAGTCGGACGCGGTCGCAAGCGCCGTGCGCCGCCGCCGCAGAGTTTGCGCCGTGGCGCCTGCTGCCGCGGCCAAACACACCGCGGCGGCCACACCGAGGGCGACCGAGCGCCATCCCAGCGCGGTGTCGAACAACATCCACAGTCCGAACAGCAGGAACAGCGCGCTGGCCAGAACGTGCAGCAGCTGCTCCGGCAGCCGCTGGTGTAATAGGAGCCCGGCGGCGATGGCCAGACCGTCGGCCAGGAGCATGCCAAGGGTTGTACCGATCCACACGCCGACCCAGTTGTGATCGCTGGCCAACGTGATCGTCGCGAGCGTCGTCTTGTCGCTAAGTTCGGCCAGCACGAACGAGGAGACCACGGTGAGCAGGGCGAACCGGGGTTCTGGCGGCGCGGCGGTCTTGTTATTGGCGGCTGCGCCTTCTCGCCAGGCCCACACCGCAAAAACGATGAAGGCGAACGCGCCCGCGAACGCCATCGGCCGGGCGGGCAGCGTGGCACCCAGGAAATGGCCGATTGCCACTGAGGCTCCGTGCACTGTAAAAGAAGCAATCGCCACTCCGGTCATGACGACCCACCAGCGATACCGAAGTGCATACGTCAAGGTGATGAGCTGCGACCGGTCGCCGAGTTCGGCAAGAAAAACCACGCCGAGGCTGAGTAGTGTGGCGGCGAGCATAAGAGGCGACCTTTCGACGCGTCGTCGGTGCCATGGGTCACCGAACATCGGTCGAAGGTCTCACCCACCGCCCCGTCGGGCGGTTCGCCGGCCGGGCTTTCGCCAGCATGTCGACCCGACGATTGGAGGCTACTCCCCTTCGCTAACGATCCCAGGCTAGCGGCCACCACCCGGATGCGCCAGCGGCATGATGGAGTTCGGGCACCCGTATTTTTGGATTCGATGATCGAACTGATTCGTTCGAATTTCCTTATGCTGCAAGCAGCATAGCCAGAATTGCGGTATCGGGGTGGCTGATTGGGTCGACGCCGACGCGACTCACCATCGATGTGATGGTGCCATCGGCTTCTGCCTCCACCCACGCGGCCCGATGCTCCAAGCCCAGATACGGTAGTCCCGGCAGTAGTACGCATCCCGATGCCGCGCCCGTGCATTCCGGCAATGACGGCGTGGTTTCCGATGGGGGATGCAGCATCAGCAGGGCGGGGGGCTGGTGATCGGCGAAATATCCCGGCTGGATCGCGGATTCACCGAAAACCGTGCCTTCGGCCAGCACCAAGCCGACGGTGCCGGGCGCGGGTTCTTCGGGTAGCTCCTCGCGCGCACCGAATACTGTTGTGGTCGATAGCAATCCGGGCAGGGAGGCGACCCGCACGGCAACCATGAGCAGTTGGGCCCATTCCTTCGTCGAATCGGGCCAACGTCCGGAGATGACAAACCCTTTCAGCGCGCCACGAGAATGAAAGGGAGCAACTCCGATAGGTCCATCCGACCCAGCATCCATTTCGCCCTCCGCGATGCCTCCATCCGACATAACAACGCTGGTAACTCGAATAAATGGTAGCTCGAATAATCAAGCATGCGCGGCGTTTTGGCGCGTTGCAAGTCGACACGGCCGGGGCGTGGCGGCGTTCACAGGGCCGCAATATTGCGGGCTGGACAAAGACAGGGGCGCCGTGCGATCCTTCGCGCGGCGCCCCAGTTCTGAGGTGTTCGAGTCAGCCGGAAATCAACCCCGTGGTTTTCGCGGTCGCCGCCTCATACCGTGACTGTACGTCGGCCCAGTTCACGACATTCCAAAAAGCCTTGGCGAAGTCGACCTTCACGTTCTTGTACTGCAGGTAGAAGGCGTGCTCCCACATGTCGAGCAGCAGCAGCGGAATGATGCCCAGCGGGAAATTGGTCTGATGGTCGTACACCTGGAAGATCAGCAGCCGGTTGCCCAGCGTGTCCCAGCCCAGTGCCGCCCATCCCGAGCCCTGCACGGTGGTCGCGGCCGCGTGGAACTGCGCACGGAATTTGTCGAACGATCCGAACGCCTCGTCGATAGCGGCGGCGAGTTCGCCGGTCGGCTTGTCACCACCGTTGGGCGACAGGTTCTTCCACCAGATGGTGTGATTGACGTGGCCGGCGAGGTTGAAGGCCAGGTTCTTTTCGTTGAGCAGGATCGCCGAGTGGTCATCCTTGGCGCGTGCGTCTTCGAGTTTGGCGACCGCGTCGTTGGCGCCCTTCACATAGGTCGCGTGGTGCTTGCTGTGGTGGAGTTCGTTGATCTGACCAGAGATATGCGGTTCGAGCGCTCCGTAGTCCCAGTCCAGGTCGGGCAGAGTGTATTCGGCCACGGCATTCCTTCCATTGATCGCTTGACAGGTCTTTCGCGTGGGCTTCCGCCACGCGGCGGGCTGACGTAGTAAACCCTGCTCCATGACCGCGCGCGAGGCAAGAACGACCCCTGTCGAGTCGATCACCGTATACCCCGGCTGGCGGGATCTAAGACAGCACGATCAGGACGAGTACCCCGAGTAATGCCAGTGCGATCAGGCCGGCGCGCAGTGCGGCCAAGACGTAGGCATGATTCCAGGCGGGCGAGCCGGAGTACGCACTCGACGGTGGAGTCGACCTCGGGCCGTAGGGATGTGTCGTCATGGAACGCCTTCCACCTGCATCGCCACCTGCCACCAGTGAGCCGAATCACAATGAACGTCGCGTCCGCGATCATAGCGCTTGGTGCTCGGTTAGGAAAATTCCGCGCTGAGCGGGGCTGTGAGCGGGGCTGAGCGGGGCTGAGCGGGCTGTCTCCCGTCCGATGGCGTGGCGTTGGCGCACCGGCCGAGTTCACGTGTGGCGCACATGTTTGACGAGGCGGCCGATCGGGTACTGATGCTTAGCGCGGCAATCCATTTCGCTCGGGCCCGTTTCGGGCTGTCTATCGACGCGCCCCATTTGCATCGCGTTATCCACAGTTCAAGTCAAACCTGGCCGATAGAAGGCGGCTGGACGACCCCGCGCTGCTGTGGATAAACCTGTGGAAACTGTGGATAGCCGTTGGTAGCTGAGTTCGCTTCCCGGGTTCCGGATGGCGGGTGGGATCGGGTTTGCTAATGGCCGACTCCGGTGCGGGCTACGTCTCGCCCTCCGCTCCGTCGCTGGGGATAGGCTTATGCGGTGATCCAGGTGTGCTCCCAGTGCGGCACTCGGTGGAACGTGCGCGACCGGCAACGGGTGTGGTGTCCGCGCTGTCGCGGCGCGTTGATGGCGCCGCTGGCCCCAGGTCCGGGCGGCGATCCACAGTGGCGTATGCTGGCTGGCCCGCGCCAGTCACCCCCGCTTCGTCGGCCCGCGCCGCCGCGGCTGCCCCCCGGCTTCCGGTGGATCGCGGTGCGTCCCGGCGCCGCCCCACGATTGCGAAGGGGAAGGCGGGTCCGTGGCCCGACTCCTCGGTATGCGGTGATGCCACGGTGGGGCTTGGCCGACCGGGTGGTCCAGCCCGGCCCTGTTGAGGTCGCCGCGCCGTCGCAGCCGAGACTGTCGGTGCCGACGGTGCGCGCCGTGCTCTTCGCCACCGTCCTGGCACTCGGTGGCGCCGCGGTGGTCTACGCGATGCGCTACGCGCTGTTGATCTTCAATCGCAACACGTTGCTGAACTCATGGGTGGCGGCCGTCGGGCTCTGGTTGGGGGTGCTCGCCAGCATCGCTGCCCTTACGGCGATGGCGGCCTGTTTCGGTGTGCTCACCCAGTGGCTGATCGGCCGGCGGGCCGCCGCTTTCACGCATCGAGGCCTGCCCGATCATCGTTCGACGCGGCAGTTGTGGGCGGGTTGTCTGCTGCCGCTGGCCAATTTGTTGTGGGCACCGGTGTACGTGATCGAGCTGGCGCGGGTCGAAGATCATTACCAGCGGCTGCAGAAATCGATCGTGGTGTGGTGGATCACCTGGGTTGTCAGTAACGCCGTTTCCCTCTTCGCCATCGCCACCAGCTTTTCCAGTGACGCCCAAGGCATCGCCAACAACACCGCGATGATGGTGGTTGCGTACGCGTTTGCCGCCGGCACCGTGGGCGCCGCCGCGAAGGTTCTTGAGGGATTTGAGCGGAAACCCGTCGAACGGCCCGCGCACCGATGGCTGGTGGTACCTCCCGAGCACTCAGAGCGGCCCGCCGCGGCGCCGTGTGCTGATGATGCCGAGGGGCCGGAAGGACAGGAATCCGCGGCATAATGGCGATGACCAGGGCCGACGAGGTGTTTGCTGGGCACCCATTTGTGGTTGCCCACCGCGGTGCATCGGCCGCCCGCCCCGAACACACACTGGCCGCCTACGACCTGGCTCTCAAGGAGGGCGCTGACGGCGTGGAATGCGACGTCCGGCTGACCCGTGATGGCCATCTGGTCTGTGTGCACGACCGGGACCTGGACCGGACCTCGACGGGAGCCGGCTTGGTCAGCACGATGACGCTGGCCCAGCTGCGTGAGTTCGAATACGGCGCCTGGCACGACAGCTGGCGCCCCGACGGTGCGCACGGCGACACCAGCCTGCTGACCCTGGAAGCACTTGTCGCGCTGGTCCTGGACTGGAATCGGCCGGTGAAGATCTTCGTGGAGACCAAGCACCCGGTACGGTACGGCTCGCTGGTCGAAAGTAAGGTGCTGGCGCTGTTGCACCGATTCGGCATCGCCCAGCCGCCCTCCGCCGATCGGTCCCGCGCGGTGGTGATGTCGTTTTCGGCCGCCGCGGTCTGGCGGATCCGTCGAGCTGCGCCGTTGCTGCCGACGGTGCTGCTGGGCAAGACGGCCCGGTACCTGGTGAGCAGCGCCGCCACCGCGGTCGGGGCCACGGCGGTGGGGCCTTCATTGGCGGCGTTGAAGGACTATCCGCAACTCGTGGACCGTGCGGCCGCCCAGGGGCGGGCGGTGTACTGCTGGAATGTGGACGAGTACGACGACATCGAGTTCTGCCGTCGGGTCGGCGTGGCGTGGATGGCTACCCATCACCCCGCCCGCACCAAGGCGTGGTTGCGGGACGGGCGGGCCGCCGAGAGTAGCGGCCCACCCGCCGGGGGTTAGAGGGCGCCGCCCGCAGGGCGCGGTGCCCCGGCGCCGGCTGGCGCCCGCTCCACCTCGCGGGCAACGTAGTTCTCCAGCTCGAACAGGTTGGCCCCGGCCCGGTCGGCGATCCGCACCAGGGTGGACATCAGCGATACCTCTTCGACCTGCTCCTGCAGGAACCACTGCATGAATTGCTCGCCGAGGAAATCGCCCTCATCGCGGGCGACGGCGGCAAGCCGGCTGACCTGGTCGGTCACCGCACGCTCCTGATCGAGGGCCAAGGCCAGTGCCTCGCGCGGATTGCCGAACTGGTTGCGCACCGCGTCGACCCCGGGAACCTCGACCCGAAGATCCCGGTCGAGCAGATGCTGTACCAGCATCATCGCGTGATTGCGTTCTTCGACCGCTTGGGCATAAAAGTGTTTCGCCAATTGCGGCAAATCTTCGCTATCGAAATATACGGCGATTGCTACGTATTGTTGGGCAGCGGTGAATTCGTTGAATATTTGTTCCTGCAATAGTGCATGGAATTTCGTCTTGGGTCCGTCGTAATCAGTCATGTAACTCAGGATAGTGCAGGTCGAAGAGCATTTGCAACGAAGGCTCGACTTAGTCAGGGAAGGTTTCCCTAAGGCCGATAACCAATTCGGCCAGGGCAGGATTACCTAAGTAAAGTAAGCCTTCGATCTCCCTTTTCCGGGGAAATGCATGGTGCGCTCGGCGTGGTTTGCGATAACAAATCGTGATTGTTATGGTTGCCCGTTTAGCGCCTCGTCAGGCACCGGTGCATCCGATGCCAACGCGTCGAACAATTCCGCGGCCGCACTGTGATTCCAGACCACGACCGAACCGACGTCGCTGCCGGTGAACTCCCCGATTGGGACCGTCATCGCGACGGTGTTGGCGTGTAGCGCCCAACCGAGTCGGGCGAGGTCGAACACGTGGTCGCCGCGATCGACGGTCAGCGCGGCCGCCACCGCGTGCGGTACCGAGTACCAGTGCCAGGGGTTGAGCCAGACCGCCGGGCGCTGGGCGCGGTGTAGCAATGCCGCCATGAACTGCCGTTGGTTGACCATTCGATCCAGATCTGCCCGGGGGGTGGCCCGAGACCTGACATAGCCCAGCGCGCTCGGGCCGTTCAGCTGCTGGCAGCCGGCCGGCAGATCGATGCCGGCCAAGGGATCGCTGATCGGCTCGGCGAGGCACATGGTCACTCCGCCGAGTGCGTCGACCAGGTCGGCGAACCCGTTGAATCCGACTTCGGCGTAATGGTCCATCCGCAACCCGGTGGCTCGCTCAACCGTCTGGGTCAGCAAGGGGGCGCCGCCGATGGCGAATGCGGCATTGATCTTGTCGCGGCCGTGACCGGGGATCGGCACATACGAGTCGCGCGGTATCGACACCATGGTGGTCGGCGTGCTGGACCCGAACCCCGGCACGTGCACCAGCAGTATTGTGTCGGTCCGCCCGGAGCCGACGTCGCCGCCGGTGGCAAGGTCCTGCTGCTGCTCGGCGGTCATGCCCTGACGACTGTCTGAGCCGACCAGCAGCCAGTTCGTGCCCCGCCCGGTCATCGGCCGATCGGGGTAGTCGTTCAATACGGGCTCGCGTCGCAGTGCGGTGTCCAGCCACAGTGTCCCGCCCAGCACGCCGGCGCTTGCCAGCAACACCATGAGCAGCAGACTCAGCGCCGCTATCCGGCCCCAGCGGCGTTTGGCCTTGTTGCGCCGTGCCTGCGGTGCCACCGGACGCGGGGGCGGCCCGGACGGAGAGGGGCCGCGCCGCCGTGGCGGATCGCTGGCGCCCGCGGGCCGGTGAGCTTCGGGTGGCTGGGCTCTTACGCGATGCTGCGGCGACGCAGCGCGGTCGGCCGCCCGCGGCAATGGCTGGCTTTCACGGCGGATCACCTGGGATGGTTCGGGCCGCGACGGCTGCGCTGGTGGCGCGATCGGCCGCTGCGGCCTGCCAGATGCTGGAGGCTCCGCGGATCGATCGCCATTCACCCGGACAACCTACGTGGGTTGATCCGTCAATGCAGCCGGCCGACGGCGTGATTGTCACCTAGCGGGCGCGCAGCCCGTTGACGAACGGGCAACCCAGCAACACCCGGATTGCCTGGCTTAGCCCGGTCATGTCATCCACCGGTCGGTGGAAGGGCAATCGGATGTCGCGATCGCCGGCGTTGCTTTCCACCCGAAATCGCACACCGTAGCGATCCAGGCCTAGTGGGCGGACCTGTCCGCGGCGCAGCTGCGCCGGCAGCCTGGACACCAATCGGGCGACGACATCTTCATGGGCGCTGGTCAGATGCCATAGCAAGGTGGATTCGATTTCACAGAACGGATCGGGTCGAGCGGCAAGCAGATCGATGACGCTGACCGGCTCGGCGCCGGTGGAGTCGGTCACCACCACAGACTCGATCTGCAGCCGCAGCAGGGTGTACCGGCTCTCCGTCTCGTCTGCGGGACCTGATTGCGGAGTCTCGACTTGCAGCAAGACCGGATCCGGGTTGGCGGCGGCTATCTCGTCGAGCATTGCGGTCACGGCTGCTGGCCGCACCTGGTGAAGTGGGCCACGGACCCATACCAGGGAACGGACGGGTTCGCGGACGGGCAATGGGGCGTAGTCGGTTAGCTCCAGGAGTGCGTGTGATCCGCCGTTAACCGCGCGACCGTGTTCGGTGGGAACCGCCACGGCGAAGGATCCGTCGTGCAACAGGTGGTGTACGGCCGTGGCCACCGGTTCTTTTCGGTCCACCGCGAGGAGAGCTCCTCCGGCCCGTGCGCACGCGCTGCGGATACGCTCGGCAGTCGTCGGCGTCGAGCTGGTGAGCGGCATCACGATCAAGACCCTCCTACATAAATTAGGCAAGGCTAAGTTAACTCAGTTGGGGGTGCGCCGCAAGGACCGGGGACGCCCGGTGCGCCGTTAGTGTTGTCACCGTGGTCCGCATCGCCTATCTCGGTCCCGAGGGGACATTCACCGAGGCCGCGCTGATCCAGATCGTGGCCGACGGACTGGTTCCCGACCACGATCCGGGCGCCGCGCAACGGCTGTCGGTGGAGAGCGCCCCTGCCGCGCTGGATGCCGTGCGGGACGGTAGCGCGGATTTTGCCTGCGTACCCATCGAGAACTCGATCGACGGGTCGTTGGCGCCCACCTTGGACAGCCTGGCCATCGGTTCACCGCTGCAGGTGTTCGCCGAGACGACGCTCGATGTGGCCTTCAGCATCGTGGTTCGCCCGGGCCGCAGCGCCGCGGACGTGCGTACGCTGGCGGCCTTTCCGGTGGCCGCTGCGCAGGTGCGGAGCTGGCTGACGGCGCATCTTCCCGAAACCGAGCTGTGCCCCGCGTATTCCAATGCCGACGCCGCGCGCCAGGTGGCCGATGGTCAGGTGGACGCGGCCGTGACCTCGCCGCTGGCCGCACAGCACTGGGCACTGGAATCGCTGGCCGATGGTGTCGTCGACGAATCCAGCGCGCGCACCCGATTTCTCCTCATCGGCCCGCCGGGGCGGCCACCGGCTCGTACCGGGGCTGATCGCACCTCGGCGGTACTGCGCATCGCTAACATGCCCGGCGCCCTCGTCCAAGCGCTGACCGAGTTCGGTATGCGTGGCATCGATCTCACGCGGATCGAATCCCGACCCACCCGCACCGGACTGGGCACCTACATGTTTTTCGTGGACTGCCTCGGTCACATTGACGATGACGCCGTCGCCGAGGCACTCAAGGCGTTGCGCCGTCGTTGTGCTGATGTGCGGTATCTGGGTTCCTGGCCGACGGGGCAGGCGGACGGTGTGCATCCACACCCACCGGACGAGGCATCGATCTGGCTGGCGCGGCTGCGCGGAGGCAAACAGGAGTCGGGACGATGAGTGGTCGGTTGGTGTTGGTACGACATGGCCAGTCCCTTGGCAACGTCGAGCACCGGTTGGATACGCTCCCGCCCGGAACGGAGTTGACGCAGTTGGGCCGGACCCAGGCCCAAGCCTTCGCGCGCAGCGGGGGTAGTCGCCCCGCCATGGTGGCGCACTCGGTGGCCACTCGGGCGTCGCAAACCGCCGCGGTGATCGCCGCGGAAATCGGCGTGTTGACCCACGAGGTTGCCGGCATCCACGAGGTCCAGGTTGGCGAGCTGGAAAACCGCAACGACGAAGAGGCCGTAGCGGAATTCAATGCGATCTACCATCGATGGCATCGTGGTGAGCTGGACATCGCGCTGCCGGGTGGGGAGACTGCCAGCGAGGTGCTGGACCGCTACGTACCGGTGCTTACCGACCTGCGGATGCGCTACCTGGACAACGACGACTGGGACACCGACATCGTCGTGGTGAGCCACGGAGCGGCGATCCGGCTCGCTTCGGCGGTGCTGGCTGGAGTGGACGGTAACTTCGCGCTGGACAACCACCTCGACAATGCCGAATCGGTGGTGTTGACCCCGATCACCGACGGTCGATGGAGTTGTGTCCGGTGGGGAACCAGGACGCCGCCTTTCTATCCGGAAGCCGAACCCACCATCTCCGACACCATGGCATCGAGCAAGGACCCCATGGGCTGACTGTCACCCAGCCAGGGTGACGGCGTCCTGGCCGCATGCGCAGCCAACGGCCGCGCAATCGATGACGAACGCGTGCGGGATCAGCTCGGGGCTTGCGCAGTCGGGTTCGGTACATTCCGACCGGCCGAAAAGTGGGCCTTCCGAATGGCGAATGATGGTGCCGTGGCAGTGATCCAAGCCTGCCCGGCAGTCGCGGCAGCCGGTGCTCATAGCTCCGTTCATAGCACCACCCTCGGACGAATTCGGGATGCCGCGCCCGACGCGGGCGTCGGGCGTTGCTGACGTTCACGTCAGGCCCAACCCAACTGCTCTAGTCGATCGTCGTCGATCCCGAAGTGATGGGCGATTTCATGGATCACCGTGATCGCTACCTGGGCGACCACCTCATCGGCGGATGCGCAGATCTCCAACAATGCATCGCGGTAGATGGTGATGGTGTCGGGCAGGGCGCCGGCGTAGTCCGAGTCGCGCTCGGTCAGCGCCACCCCCTCGTACAGCCCGAGTAGGTCGGCCTCGAGGGGATGGCGATCGGCGACCAGGACAACCACGTTGTCCATGGCGGCCGCCAGTCTGGGCGGGATCAGGTCCAGCGCGTCGGAAACCAGTTCGTCGAACCGCTGCGGGTCCATCCCGACGGCCACGGTGCCGGCCCGAACTAGCCGGCCGGCGCGGGCTCGGCGGGCGCTCCGGCGTCCGGCGCCTGGCCGGGCGGTGGCGCACCGCCATCCGCTGGCGGCGGCTGATCCTGCGCCGGCGCCTGGGTGGTCGGGGACGCAGGTGCTTGAGATGCCGGTGAAGCGGGTGCGCGGGACGGCGTCACCACCGGCTGTTGGTTGGGAAGGTGCTGGTTACCGGGCGGGGTCGTCGGGCCCGATTGCACCGGAGCGGCGGGCTGGGTGGTGGGCACCTGAACGGGGATCGGTGGCAGGCTGAGCCGTTCCTCGGGAATGTCGGGGGGCGGAACCGGTGGTTGCCCGTTGATCAGCAACTGCCCTTTGGCGCTGTTGACCAATGTTGCCCAGCCGCCATTGCCCAGGGTGGCACCGATGCTGCACGCCACCTCGCGGCTTCCCGCCGACCAGCTCGGCAGCGACAACGTCGGGTAGATCAGGGTCAGCGTGGTGGTGCGCAGCTTGATGGGCGCCAGATAGGCGTCGGTCATCCGGGTGCAGGCGTCCTTGATGAACGTGTCCTGCTCGGGTTCGGGCGGCAGGGCATCAGGGAACTTCTCGGCGAGGTTGACCGTGCCGGTGACCTCCATCGCGTGCGGCGCGGCGCAGTCGACGGGTACGTCGATCGGTTGGTTAGTGGTCGAATCGATGCCCAAACAGGTACCGGCCGGCCATACCTTGGACTGGTTGATCTCGGCGACCTTGCCCTTGAAGGCGGTCTGCTGATTGTTCGGCCCGGGTAGCTGCAGACCGCACAACATGCGGCGCTCGCCCGCCTGCCGCCACGCACGGTCGCCGGACCAGAGCATGCTGATGGTGAATTTGCTGTTGGGATCGAACTTGGTGCCCAGGTATCGGCGTACCGCGGCCTCGCACTGCTCCTGACTGATCTGTTGGATACGTGCCGGCGACGGGGGAGCCGCATCGGGTCCGTACTCCGATCCGGGGAAGGTCCGCATGTCGATGGACTCGGCGACCTCGAACCGGTGCTCTTCGGCACAGCTGACGATGGTGGCCGACTCCGGTGAGGCATTCGGCCAGGTGAGGCAGTCGCCGCTGGTGGCGCGGTTAAAAGCGGCGTTGTTCTTAGCGCCGGTGCTGGGCACCGGGTTGTTGCCGAAGTAGCCAGCCAGCCGGCCCGGCCCGGTGGCCACCGTGGGAATGGCTGTGACCAGGCCGGCGATCAGCAGGCCGCCCAGCGCGGTGAGGAGCAGCGACCGCCGGGTCGCCGACGCTTGGAGGGCGCGTGGCCAGCGAAACCCGGCCGGTGGCTGCTCCGCTTCGACGGGGGCTGCTTCGGCGGGTTCGCTGTCCGGTGAGAGTTCCTTCTCGGGCGCGTCCAACATCCGTTCCATTCTGACAGGGCCATAAAGCGCGCGTGACCAATGTTGCATATGTGAGATCTGAGCCGTACGTCCGGCGATCTGCCGTGAACCGGCCGTGCCGTGAAAAGTAGTCTTGCGGCCGTGATCGACCTGAAGCTGCTCCGGGACGACCCCGACGCCGTACGCCGTTCCCAACTGAGCCGTGGTGAAGACCCGGCGCTGGTTGACGCATTGCTAGCCGCCGACACCGAACGTCGCGCCGCGATCTCGACCGCGGACTCGCTGCGCGCCGAGCAGAAAGCCGCCAGCAAGAGCGTGGGCGGCGCGTCGCCCGAGGAGCGCCCGGCGCTTCTCCAGCGCGCGAAGGATCTCGCCGAGCGGGTCAAGACCGCCGAGGCGGGCCAGGCCGACGCCGAAGCGGCATTCAGCGCCGCGCACATGGCGATTCCGAACGTGATCATTGACGGCGTCCCGGCCGGTGGGGAGGACGACTACGCCGTGCTCGACGTCGTCGGAGAGCCATCGACCTTTGATAGCCCGAAAGACCATCTCGAACTCGGGGAGTCGCTGGGTCTGATCGACATGACGCGCGGCGCAAAGGTATCCGGTTCTCGGTTCTACTTCTTGACCGGCCGGGGCGCGCTATTGCAGCTGGGCCTGCTGCAGCTGGCCTTGCGGCTGGCCGTGGACAACGGCTTCATCCCGATGATCCCGCCGGTATTGGTGCGCCCCGAGGTGATGGCCGGCACCGGATTTTTGGGCGCCCATGCCGACGAGGTCTACCGGCTCGAGGCCGACGACCTCTACCTAGTGGGCACTTCCGAGGTTCCATTGGCCGGCTATCACGCCGACGAGATCCTGGATTTGTCCGACGGGCCGCTGCGCTATGCGGGCTGGTCCTCATGTTTCCGGCGCGAGGCGGGCAGCTACGGGAAGGACACCCGCGGCATCATCCGGGTGCATCAGTTCGACAAGGTGGAAGGGTTCGTCTACTGCACGCCCGCCGACGCCGAAGCCGAACACCAGCGGCTGCTGGGATGGCAACGCGAGATGCTGGCGCGGATCGAAGTGCCGTATCGAGTGATCGATGTGGCCGCGGGGGATCTCGGTTCCTCGGCGGCCCGCAAATTCGACTGCGAGGCGTGGGTTCCCACCCAGCAGACCTACCGCGAGCTGACATCGACGTCGAACTGCACCACCTTCCAGGCCCGCCGGCTGGCGACGCGCTACCGCGATGCCAAGGGCAAACCGCAGATCGCGGCGACGCTCAACGGCACCCTGGGCACCACTCGATGGCTGGTATCGATTCTGGAAAACCACCAACAGCCCGACGGCAGTGTGCGCGTTCCCGCGGCCTTGGTGCCTTTCGTGGGCACCGAGGTGCTTGAGCCCGGGGCCTAGACGCCCACCCTGTCGCCGGCCTGTTCGTGCCGGTGTTGACGTTCGATGGTGGCGAAGTAGAAGGCAAACGCGAAGGCGAAGCTGGTGAACAGACTGCTGACGAAGTACAGCCAGGGGCGCCGCAGGCCACGCCGGTAGCCGTCGGTGATGCTGAACAATGGCAGCAGAATCACGTTCGCGATCGTGTAGTCCTGGCTGGCAGAGCTTGCGGCCGGGTTGGTGAACATCAACCGGATGTAGTCCGCCCAGCTGCCGGGTCCCCAGATCGGGTTGGCCGATCCGTGCGCGTATTGCTGCACGAAATGAATGTTGAAATACCAGCCCAGCGCGATGGACGCGATGCCGACCGCGTAGTAGGTGCACTCCAGCGGTGAGAACCACGATCCGCCGGCCGGCTTGGCATAGACACCGGGGTTGGACTTGACGATCCAACCAATGACGGCGAGGCCAAGAATTGCGTGAGCGAGAAGCGAGACCATGGCCGCAGTTTTACTCGGTCCCAAAGTTTTGTCAATAATGACATAACGATCCTCTGCGGTAGTTTACTGCCATGGTGAGGCCAGCACAGACGGCGCGCAGCGAACGCACCCGAGAGGCGCTGCGGCAGGCCGCGCTGGTGCGGTTTTTGGCTCAGGGTGTGGAGGACACCTCCGCGGAGCAGATCGCCTCGGATGCCGGGGTATCGCTGCGCACCTTCTATCGGCATTTCCGGTCCAAGCATGACCTGCTGTTTGCTGACTACACCGGCTTGAACTGGTTCCGCGCTGCGCTGGCGGCCAGACCGGCCGACGAACCCATCATCGACTCCGTGCAGTCGGCGATCTTCGCATTTCCCTATGACGTTGAGGCCGTAACGAAAATCGCCGCGCTAAGGGGTGATGAGCTTGACCCGGGTCGCATCGTCCGACACATCCAGGAAGTTCAAGCCGACTTTGCCAGTGCGATCGCCGCCCAGCTGCAATGTCGTAGCTGCGCCGCGGGCCAGCCGCGCGATGCCCGGCTGCGGATCGCGGTGACCGCGCGCTGTATCGCGGCGGCAATCTTCGGGGCGATGGAGGTGTGGATGCTCGGCGAGGATCGCTCGCTCGGCGAGTTGGCGAGGGTCTGTCACGTGGCGCTGGAATCGCTGCGGGTCGGTCTCGCCGACTCCGGGACGGCGCATCCAGTTTCGTCATAATTGACAAAACTTCGGGTCCGTGCCAGCCTCCAATCCTGGAGGTCAGGACATGTCGGAATATGACGCCATAGTCATCGGCGCAGGTCACAACGGATTAACCGCGGCGGTGCTGCTGCAGCGAGCCGGGCTTCGCACCGTGTGCCTGGACGCCAAGCTCTACGCCGGCGGCATGGCCTCGACCGTGGAGCTATTCGACGGCTACAAGTTCGAGATCGCCGGCTCGGTGCAGTTCCCGACGTCCGCGGTGGTCATCCGCGAGCTTGGTCTGGATACCTTGCCGACGGTCGACCTGGACGTGATGGCGGTCGCATTGCGTGGTGTCGGTGACGATCCACTGGTCCAATACACCGACCCGGTCAAGATGTTTACCCACCTCAACGAGGTGCACGGGGCAGATGCGGTCACCGGGATGGCCGGCCTGTTGGCCTGGAGTCAGGCGCCCACACGAGCGCTGGGCCGCTTCGAGGCGGACACGCTGCCGAAGACCTTCGACGAGATGTACGCGTGCGCCACCAACGAATTCGAGCGCTCTGCGATCGACGACATGCTGTTTGGCTCGGTAACCGACGTGCTGGATCGCTACTTCCCGGACCGCGAGAAGCACGCAGCGGTACGCGGTTCGATGACCGTGCTAGCCGTCAATACCATCTACCGGGGACCGGCCACGCCCGGCAGCGCGGCCGCGCTCGCCTTCGGCCTCGGCATCCCCGACGGGGATTTCGTCCAAATGAAGAAGTTGCGCGGCGGCATCGGAGCGCTCACCGCTCACCTATGCCAACTGCTGGAGAGCCACGGTGGCGAGGTGCGGTTGCGATCCAAGGTGACCGAGATTCTGGTCGACAACGGTGCGGCCCAGGGCCGGGTGAGTGGTGTGCGCACCGAGTCGGGGGACACCCTGCACGCGCCGATCGTCGTGTCCGCTATCGCGCCTGACGTCACACTCAACCAGCTGGTCGACCCCGCGCTATTACCCACCGATGTCCGTGACCGCTATGCGCGTATCGACCACCGCGGCAGCTACTTACAGATGCATTTCGCCCTGCAGGAGGCACCGGCGTTTGCGGCACCCTATGAGGCGCTCAACGATCCGAGCATGCAGGCGTCCATTGGCCTGTTTTGCACACCGGAGGACGTGCAGCAGCAATGGGAGGATTGTCGGCACGGCATTGTGCCGGCCGACCCAACCGTGGTGCTGCAAATTCCCTCGGTGCACGATCCCGACCTGGCCCCCCCGGGCAAGCACGCCGCGTCGGCGTTCGCGATGTGGTTCCCCATCGAAGGCGGTCACGAGGACGGTGCCTACGGGGCGGCCAAGGTCGAAATGGGGCAACGCGTGATCGACAAGATCACTCGATTGGCACCCAACTTTGAACGCAGCATCATCCGGCATACCACCTTCACCCCACGGCACATGGGTGTGATGTTCGGTGCGCCGGGCGGCGACTATTGCCACGGGCTGCTGCACCCGGACCAGATCGGTCAGAATCGTCCGGGCCCGAAAGGCTTTATCGGCCAGCCGATCCCGATCGCCGGACTGTACCTGGGTAGCGCAGGATGTCACGGCGGACCGGGAATCACGTTCATTCCCGGCTTTAACGCCGGTCGCGCCGCACTGGCTGATCTCTAGGGTTTCGGGCTAAACGTCAGCTGCGTTCGCTCAGCAGGTCGTCCAGCAACGCGGTGAAGTCGTCCGGACGCTCCGGCGTGAAAGCTGGTTGCCATCGAGCCCCTGGTATGTCCAGAGTGATCAACGTCGACTTAAGGGGTCGGTAGACGTCCATCGGCAGCCAACGACGTAGATCCGAACTGCCCCAAATCCGGAATCGCTGTGTGAGCAGGCCCAGTGGTTCGGACTTGTAGCCACCGATAGCGTTGAGCGGAATAACCTTGGCCGTGCCCGAAGGAAAGTGATACCGGCGCAACGTTAGTGCCTGGCTGTCCAATTGGACCACACCATCGTCGTAAAAGCGCATCATTGCCGTGAACTCCGTAGCTGGTGACCACGGGTGGTGAGGCACCGGCCGTCATCCAGACGCCACTGCCACCCATGCAAGTTGCAAGTCAACGTATTGCCCTCCACCACACCAAATTTCGATAGGTCGGCTTTGAGGTGAGGGCAACGCCGCTGAATCTCCCAGCCGTCCATCGTGATCGAGGCGGATTCGTCGTGAGTTTCGGCGAACCAACCGTCGGCATAGGCGATCCGCTCGGCAGTGAGACATTTGAAAAATGTGTACAGATACTCGTTGTAGCCGCCAACGCGCCAAGCGCGAAACCGGGTGGACAGGAATATGGTATTGACCCAGTCCGGTTCGCCGTCGCGCAACACGGTACGCACAAGCGCGGGCTCGATCTCGAAACCGTAGCGTACCTTCTCATCGGGAATACGCTCCCGCACTGTGCGTTTCGGAAAATCCAACACCACCGTCTCGGGGCCCAGGACCAGCTCCACCGGGTACCCGATGCCGTCACAGATCTCGTCGCTCTGCATCATGATCGGCTCGAACAATGCGCGCAGCGGTGCCAGCAGCGCCTCGCCGGAATCGGGGGCCCAGCGCGCCCGCTCCGCTGCGAGTACGGGCGCCATCCGCTTTGCGTAGTCGGCGATGTACTCTGCTTTGCCGGTGGTGAAGATGGTCTCGACCTGATCGACGGGCAGCGGGTGGTCAAGCGAATTCAGCTCCGAGCCAGTGAAATTCGCGATCGACCCGGGGATCATGAGCAGGCCACGATCGTGGCCGTGGGTGCGCATTTGGTCCAGGAAGACCACCTGGTCAGGGAAAATGTTGGCTGGATCGCTGCCGTCGTCGTTGAGGTGACGCAGCTCGGGGTCCAAAAAGCAGGGCGGACCGGCCGACGGCACTACCCAGGTCGCCCCGACCTGCGCGATGTATTGGCGGGCGCGGTCCATCTGCCGCTGGCGCTTTTGGCTGCCGAATGCCGACTTGGCGCGCGCCGGCATGTCGTACACCATCGGGTACCAGATCGCGCCGGAGTACTGCAGCATATGCACGTCGATCTCGCCGAACTCCAGCGCAAGTACGTCCAAATCGACCGGGCGGGCGTCGTTCATGTTGAAAACGGTTGTCTCGTCATCCGAAACCACTAGCGCCGAGTCGCCGATCGGCCCGTCGGCCGGGGCTCGCAGCGCAATGATCATGATGTCGAGCTCGCCCTTGGGCCCACTTACCCGCTGTTTGACCGAGTCAGTGGTTTCGATGAACCGGTTAAACCCCAGCTCTTGCAACGCATTTTGCAAGTCGGGCACCGGAAAGTCCGGGAGCAGGACCACCGCATTTTTGTTGACATGCGCTCGCAGGTTTTCCGCGTCGTAGTGATCCCTATGCAGGTGCGAGATGTAGAGATAGTCACAGTCTCCAATGGTGGCCCAGTCCAGCGAGCTGTTGTCCGGAAACGGGAACCAGGACGCGAAGTATGCCGGATTGACCCAGGGGTCGCACAGAATGCTGCCTGACTGGGTTTGGATCAGAAAGCCGGCGTGACCGACGCTTGTGATCTGCACAAATACCTTCCCGGAACACCTGTTGTGCACCCTTACGCATCGCAAAACGCAGCATCGAGCTTAGCTTGCGTCGGCATCGTCGTACTGCCACAGCCGTTGGTAGTAGTCCAACCGCAGCGGGTCCGGGGCGACCCCGTAGGCGGCGAAGAACTCCGTCTCCCAGACCCGGCCGGGATAATTCCAACGCAAAGACAGCGTTGCCACCGCCAGGTCGGCCCATCGGTCGGCCACACCCAGCGCGCCGAAATCGACATGTCCACAGCAGTGGCCGTCCTCGTCGATCAGCGTGTTGGGGGAACACGCGTCGCCATGACAAACCACCTGCCGATCCACCGGTGGCGGGGCGCCGAGCTCGGCCCGGCGGGCCGGGGACAGGACCGCTAGCCGGCCGGCCGCCGACCAGTCGAAGGGACACGTCGACGCCGGCAGGGTGTCGTGCACGGCGCGCAAGCCCGCCGCAATCGCCCGAACGGCCACCTCCGGTGTGGCCGCCCAGCGTGGATGGACCGCCGATAGGCCGTTGAGGCCCGCGGTACGCAGCCACGCCCAGTCGCCGTCGACGCCGAAATCCAAGACCTTCGGCACGGTGATGTATTGGATTGCCCAGCGCAAGCGGCGCGCCTCATCGGCGAAGTCGAAGGTGCCCGGCCGGGCCACCTTGATGAACTCGGTGCCCGAGCCCACCCGGAAGGTGACACCGCCCAGCTCATTGGTCCAGATCGCGCGCACGGCCCGTCCGGCGGCAAGCCGGCGGACAACCGCGGGCACGGTGGGCGGGGACGCCGGATAAGTCAACGAACACCTCTTCTCCCCACTTCGGGTGGATGGCGACCCGGAGCACTAGGCTGGATAGCTGTGGAACCGGTATACGGGACTGTCATTCAGCTTGCCCGGTTGACCTGGCGCATTCAGGGGCTCCGGATCACCGTCATGGGTGTGGAAAACATACCGACCACTGGGGGTGCGGTCGTTGCGATCAACCACACCGGATACCTCGACTTCACCTTCGCCGGTTTGCCGGCCTACCTGCAGGGCCGGGGGCGCAAGGTGCGGTTCATGGCCAAGGAGGAGGTGTTCGCCCATAGGGTCACCGGCCCGATCATGCGCAGGCTGCGGCACATCCCGGTGGACCGCCAAGACGGGGCCGCGTCCTACGACGAGGCAGTGCGCCGGCTGAAAGCCGGTGAGCTGGTGGGCGTGTATCCCGAAGCCACGATCAGTCGCAGTTTCGAGATCAAGCAATTCAAGACGGGCGCCGCGCGGATGGCGGTCGAGGCCGGGGTGCCGATCGTTCCGCACATCGTCTGGGGTGCGCAGCGGATCTGGACAAAGGGTTACCCAAAGAAGCTGTTCCGTCCGAAGGTCCCGATCACGGTGGTGGTCGGCGAGCCGATCGAGCCGACGCTGCCCACGCCGGAGCTGAACAATCTGCTGCATTCGCGGATGCAGCACTTGCTGGAACGGGCGCAGGAGCACTACGGACCGCATCCCGCTGGCGAATTCTGGGTGCCGCACAGGCTGGGTGGCGGGGCGCCATCGCTGGCTGAGGCGGCCCGCATGGACGCGCAGGACGCGGCGGAGAAGGCGGCCCGACGGGCTCAACGTGCGCACCCCGCCGGAGCGTCGGAGCAGTGACCGATGGCGGAACCGACGTACCGCATCTTGGAGATCCTGGCTAAGTCGCTGGTACTAGCCACCGGAACCCGGGTCAGCTATGTCGGTGCGGAGAACGTGCCGGACCGGGGTGGTGCGGTGATCTCGATCAACCACACCAGCTATGTCGACTGGCTGCCTGCCGCACTGGCCATGAATCGCCGGCACCGTCGGATGAGGTTCATGATCAAGGCCGAGATGCAGCGGGTGAAGGTGATCAATTTTTTGATCAAGCGCACCAAAACCATCCCGGTCGATCGCGGCGCCGGCGCCGGCGCATACGCCGCAGCGGTGCGGCGGCTACGCGAGGGGGAGCTGGTCGGTGTCTATCCAGAGGCTACAATCAGCCGCAGTTTCGAGCTCAAGGAGTTCAAGACGGGCGCCGCCCGGATGGCGCTGGAGGCAGACGTGCCGATTGTCCCCGTTATTGTTTGGGGTGCTCAGCGGATCTGGACCAAAGACCATCCGAAGCGCATAGGACGCGCCAAGGTGCCGATCACTGTGCAGGTGGGCCCGCCGTTGCAGGCCGCTGGTGACCTCGAGCAGACAGAGGACGCCCTGCGCGCGGCGATGACCAACCTGCTGCACCAGGTACAGCAGGGCTATCCGCAGCCGGCTGGCGAGTATTGGGTGCCGCGGCGGCTGGGCGGCGGAGCGCCGACGCTTGCCGAAGCGGCGCAGATGGACGCAGATGAGGCGGCTGCCAGGGCCGCCAGCCGTACACCGCATCGGTCGCGGTAGCGGGGGAAGGAGAGGTTTGACAAATGGCAGAGCCATTCTTCCGCATGATGGAATTTCTTGTTCCATCAATCGTCGCGGCGAACGGAAACAGGATCACCTACCACGGCCTGGAGAACATTCCTGACAGCGGCGGCGCGTTGATCGCCCTCAACCACACCAGCTATGTGGACTGGATTCCCGCCTCGATCGCCGCCAAAGAGCGTAGGCGGCGGCTGCGTTTCATGATCAAGGCCGAGATGCAGGAAGTGAAAGCGGTCAATTACGTGATCAAGCACGCGCAGTTAATCCCGGTGGACCGCTCGGAGGGGGCCAACGCGTACGCGGTGGCCGTGCAGCGCCTGCGCGAGGGCGAAATAATCGGGTTACACCCGGAGGCGACCATCAGCCGCAGCTTGGAGCTCAGGGAATTCAAGACGGGAGCGGCGCGGATGGCGATAGAAGCGCAGGTGCCGATAGTTCCCATGATCGTCTGGGGCGCACACCGGATTTGGCCCAAGGACCGTCCCAAGAACCTGTTTCGTAACAAGGTTCCCATCACCGTCGCCGTTGGGCCGCCGCTGCAGCCCGGCGAGGATGCGGGCAAGCTCAACGACACGTTGCGCCAAGCGATGGAATCGATGCTCTATCGGGTCCAGGAGGCCTATCCCCACCCCAAGGGGGAGTACTGGGTTCCGCGTCGGCTCGGAGGCTCCGCGCCGACCCCGGAGGAGTCGAAGCAATTTCGGATAGCCGAACTGGCCGAACGAGCGCGCAAGCGCGGTCACGACGGCGTGACGTCCCAGGGCTCAAGCAAAGGCAGGCAGCACTGACCACGCCCGCCAGCTGGCCGGTCAGCCGGCCGGCGCTGATCGCCTGCGACGTCGACGGCACACTGTTAGATGACGACGAAACCGTCACCCCCCGCACCCGCGATGCGGTGCGTGCCGCGGTCGCCGGCGGCGCGACGTTCATCCTGGCGACCGGCCGCCCACCGCGTTGGGTGCGGCCCGTTGTCGATGCGCTCGGCTTCGCGCCGATGGCCGTGTGCGCCAACGGCGCCGTCGTCTACGATCCCGCGACCGACCGGGTGGTATCGGCTCGAACCCTGTCCGTTGACGCGCTGTCCACGTTGGCAGAGGTTGCCAAGCGCGTCATCCCTGGCGCGGGGCTTGCCGTCGAGCGGATCGGCGAGAGCGCTCACGACACGGCGACCCCGCAGTTCGTCAGTTCACCAGGCTATGAGCACGCCTGGCTCAACCCGGACAACACCGAGGTGTCGATCGAAGATCTGCTCAGCACGCCGGCGATCAAACTGCTAATCCGTAAGGCCGGCGCCGCCAGCGCGGAGATGGCGGCGAAACTAGCCAAACATGTTGGCATTGAGGGTGATATCACTTATTCGACCAACAACGGGCTGGTGGAGATCGTCCCGTTGGGCGTGAGCAAGGCCACCGGCGTGGAAGAGATCACCCGGCCGTTAGGAATCGGTGAGGCTGCGGTGCTGGCTTTCGGCGACATGCCCAACGACGTGCCGATGCTGCTGCACGCCGGGATGGGCGTGGCGATGGGTAATGCTCATCCCGAAGCCGTCGCCGCCGCTAACGAAGTCACCGCGCCCAACACCGAGGACGGCGTCGCCAGAGTGTTGGAGCGCTGGTGGCGTTGACCTGGCCGCCGATGACGCCGGCTACGCCGCCGGGGTGATCGCGCTGGCGAGCTGCTGGGGCACGTAGTTGATCACCAGCGGCACCATTCCGGAGAACGGTGTGCCGCCGATGGGTACGTCAATGGTGCCGCCGCCGATCGACCGCAGATCTACCGTTGCCGTAACGGCATGGGGAGGAACGAGAATCCCGTCGATGGGCATGTGCAACACGACCGCTAGGGTCTGGGTGAATGGCTGGGGAAGTGGGACCGGCACCGTCAGATCCAGGACGGAGTGGTTGTTGAGGAAGCCGTTGGCGATGACGGCCGGTGCATCGACGAGGCTGCCGAGCGCTGCGAATCCGTTCCCGGTCGCCAAGGCCTGTTGAATCGCCGTCGCGCTGCTTGCCGCTGCGTACATGGCGGAGACCGGCGCACCCGCCGCCGCGTAGGTGAGCACCAACGGTGTGCCGAACAGCGCGCTGACGTCAACGCCCAGAGGCGACACCCGTAACGTGGCGGTCGCCGAGATGGTGGGGTCGGTCAGCGTTTTGATCATGTTGGCGAAGTTCTGCGACATCTGTCGCGGGATCGATCCGGCAGGCAGCTGG
This sequence comes from Mycobacterium basiliense, assembly GCF_900292015.1. Lineage (NCBI taxonomy): Bacteria > Bacillati > Actinomycetota > Actinomycetes > Mycobacteriales > Mycobacteriaceae > Mycobacterium > Mycobacterium basiliense. The sequence goes on along the minus strand of NZ_LR130759.1, from coordinate 5,493,977 downwards.
TTGGTCAAGTACTGCGCCTCTTGGCCCGGGATCCCGGCGAGCGTGAAGAGGTGTCCCAGCGGGCCAAGCAGCTTGACGTTCTCGGTCACGCGGAGATTGGGTATGTCAAACACCACGTTGCTGGTATCGACCCCTGTGACGAGAAGATTCGCGTGGGCCTTCGCCAACTCGACTGCTGCGCCGCTGAAATCGCCGGCTAGCAGCGTGTGGAAGGCGAGCTCGAGTCCCGACGAATAGGCGGGTAACCCGGCCATGACCTCGTTAATCGCCGCGCTGAGCTCGGAACCGGCCGTCTGGGCGAAGCCGAGCTGTGTGGCGATGAACTGCTGCAAGTAATACGCCACATCGAAGTTCAAGAGTTGCTGGATGGCGGCTTGAATGGTGGCCGGCAAATTCGCCAGCGCGGCAGGGAAATTCGCAATGGCATTGGCCAGCGCCACTGCCAGTTGCTGACCGTAGACTTGCTGGTTGGCGATGATCTGGCTGAGCAGCGGGAACGGGCGTGCCGCCCAGGCACTGCCGAGCGATTGCAGGTTCGCGGCAGTGTTGGCAAAGAGCTGTTGGTATGCGCCGCCGGGAAGCGGAGCGGCGGCCGCGCTGGACGCTGACAACCCGCTTACCAGCGCCGCCCCGAATCGTCGCAATGCCGGTGCGCCCGCAATGGCCCCGGAGGCGGCTTGAATCTCTGCCCCGATCTGACCGGACATCAGCCCGCTGGCCGGCCCGGACGCCAGATTCTGTTCGGCGTTGGCGATCTCGGCGTTGAGGTATGCCGTCGCCCCGCCATTCAACAGGTCCACAAAGTCGGCATGAAATGCCGCCGCCTGGGAACTGATGGCTTGAAACTCCTGCCCGAACGTGCCGAACAGCTGCGAGATTGCAATCGAAACTTCGTCCGCGGCGGCCGTTGCGACTTGGGTCGTGGGGCCCACTGCCGCTGCGACCGCGTTCTCGATCGTCGAGCCGATTTGCGCCAGGTTCCCGGCGGCAGCCGTGACCATCTCCGGCGCCGTGACCACAAATGACACGTTGGTTCCTTTCCGTGCAGATCCCGAGACCTCGCGATCAGCAATGGGAATGGAGCGTAGTGTTACGCGGCCCGATTGCGCCGAAGATTCGACGCCGCGAACTGTGGACTGTGAACAGTGCACAGGTTGCTGTGAATAGTGCACAGACGTCAAGCCATGGATTTCCACCGTGTGGGCCGAACCGCCGCGCGAAAGGCCGACCATTTCGCCAACCGTATGGCGGCCAGAGACGAGTCCTTCACCGGCCCAGGCCAATTCGCCTGACCTCGGTTGCTCAGGGGATCGGGTGTTTCGGCAGCGAGAAGTGTTCGGGCGGAATCATGGGGCCGCTCGGGGGTTTGGTCGCCAATGGAGTTGTGATTCCATCGACGACTTCGGTTATGTTGCCGGTGAGCCGTTCAAAGTTGAGCACACCATGCTGGAAATTCTGGGTGATCCGCAGGGGCTCTTGGATTTCCGCGCTGGTCGGCAGCCCAAGCGGGCCGCGTTCATAGCTCAGCGCGGCCCACGCGTCGTAGATCGCGCCGGTGACGGGCTGGGCGCCGGTGTCGGAAGACCAGTACATGGCACCTTTGGCGAAGGTTGAATAGCGTGCTGTGCCAGCGGCTTCGGCCTCGGGCGAGGTTGGTGCGCCCAGCACGCTGTTCATCCCGCCCAGCGCTAGCCAACGCTCGTAGATTGCGCCACCTTCCAGTGACTTAAGCAGCTCCTCTGGGGGATCATTGAAATGCGCTGCAATGTCTCGAATTTCGTCCATCAAGGCGTAGGCGGCGTTGCCGGGGCAGTCGGTGTTGCCCACATCGCGGTGGGTGAAGATGGCCGGCAGTTTCGCAATTGCGCCACCCGGATAGGTGGTGTATGAACTGCCCGTCGACTCGAGTTCCACCATGCCCCTTGGGTCTACATCGGCTAGGCCTAGTCGCCAGCCGAGCAGGCGGCCGACGGTCCGGATCTGGATCGGGGTGGGCGCGACGTCATCGAAATTGCCGATCATCGCCACGCCCCATGTGTCGCGGTTGAAACCGCCGGTGTGAAACCCTTCCACCGGTTTGGTGAGCCCGCCGGCGCCGCCCTCGAACACCTGGCCGTACTTGTCAACCAGAGCGTTGTATGCGATGTCGCACCAACCCAATGTCTTGCTGTGATAGGTGTAGATCGCCTTGACAATTCCTGCTGATTCCAGCGGAGAGTAGTCATTGCTGCCGGCGGTGTGGTGGATCACCGCGGCGCGGACGGCCCGGTCGTATTGGGGGCTTTCGCAGCGCAGTGACTCGTCGGCTCCCCACTCCGCACGGCTAATGATGGGCGGTGCCTGGCCGGGCATGGTGACCCCCGTCGGCGGTGTCCAATGTGTTCCGGCGGGTGCCTGCGGCGGCGAGATCAGGATCGCCGAGATGTTCTGCCCGAATGGTTGTTCCTTGGTGGCCGGGCGGTACCCGAGGTCGGCGGGGTCGGACTGGGCCGCAGGCGGTGGCTGGGTCAGCGGCGCATCGATCGGGCGGGTGACCGCGATCTGGATCGTGGTGGTGCTGCCGACAAACGTTGGGACGGTGCTGCGCGGCTGCTCGGCGGGTCCGGTCGGGTTTGGCATGTCCTGGTCGGGTGCGGCGGTCTCATACTCGGTCTGATACCAAGGGCCCCACGATCCGTCGGGACGTTTGGCGCGCACCCGCGTCGAGGTGCCGGCGAGGTCGCCGGTCAGCGCGACCAGGGAAAATGGTGTGTCCTGGCTGAGTTCGCGCACCGTGACGCCCCCGCCCAGGCCGACCAGCGGCTGCTCGACGAGGCGGGTGTCCTGAGCCGGCGGTCGCTCATGGGTGCTGTTGGGAGGACGGGTCAGCACCCACGAGACGATGACCACCGTCGCCGCGATAGCGGTGAGCAACATCGTCGGTGCGCGGCTGCGGGACGGCACCAGCCGATGTTACTTGTGTGTCTAATGTTTCTGATGAGGCGACACGGTATTTGCCAGGAAAACTTGTCGACGACACCGCAGAGGTTGATTGGCTGGGCGGGGTTTCGGGGATTCGAGTCCAGCGCATCTCTGCGGTGCCGTCGGGTGACAGGTCCTTGGGCCGCCGGGTGCCTTAGACCGGCGGCACCGCTGCCGCGGCGGCCGGTGCGGCGGCCGCCGGTGCGGCAGCCACTGGGGCCGCCGCCGCCGGTGCGGCCGGTACCGCGGGCACCGCGGGCACCGCAGGCAACTCGGGGGTGGCGGCTGCCGGTGCGGCCGCGCCGCCGCTCTGCACGGCTTGCATGATCGAGGGCATCAGCACGCCCTTGAGCAAGTCGATCGCCTGGCCGGCGCCCAACTGATTCGCGGCCTGCATCACGTCGTTGAGGAGTCCGCCCCCACCGCCGGTGCTCCCCAGGCCGGTGCCGGCGCCGGAGCCGATCGGGCTGGTCGCGGGCCCGTAGCCAAGGGTCGGATCACCCAGAATCGGATAGGTGCCGTCGGCTCCCGGGTCCAGTGCGGCCGGGGTCGTGATGGGAATCTCGTTGGCGCCCCCGAGTGCGGGATCCAGGCCCGTCGGACTGGTCAGGCCCGGCGCCAGCCCGGTCGGGCTGGTCAGTGCCGGGTTGACTCCGGCTCCCGGCGTCGGCGAGATTGTGGTGCCAGGCAGGGCCAGCGATCCTGGCGTCGAGGGTGTCAGTCCGGGTGTAGTCAGGCCCGGACTGGTCAGGCCCGGACTGGTCAGGCCCGGACTGGTCAGACCCGGACTGGTCAGACCCGGACTGGTCAGACCCGGACTGGTCAGACCCGGACCGGCGAGGCCGGGGTCATAGAGTCCCGGACCGGTCAGTCCCGGGCTGGTCATGCCCGTGGCGCCACTGCCGGTCAGGCTCGGCACCGGCGGCAGGTTGATCCCAAAGGACGACAATCCCTGCGATAGGGCCGTCATCAGCTCGGTGGGCAGGTCGGCCACACTGGCCGCACGCACAAAGTCGTGGTGCTCGGTCGGTTTGGCGTCTTCGGTCGATTCGTAGACAAGAAAGTATGCACATGGACTCGCAACTGCCAGGGCGGCGACCGCGCTCATGGCTGTAGAGAGCTTGCGTCGGCGTCGATTCGGCACGGAAGTCTCCTCAATCTGGACTACTCAAAAGGACTGCGCGTTGCGTCGGTTCGTTGCGTCCGTCGTCGACGGCAATAAACCCACACGCTCGATGGTACGAGTGAGGCTTGTGTGACTAGCGTGGTTATATCGAATCGTGAGGCAATCGCTACCAAAGGTGCGACATTCGAACAACGGCCCTCGCCGCTGTCGCCCGCGTGGCCGAAACTCGAGGTAACCCTGTTGCTGCGCGGCTGCTGGGCGCCGCCAAATCGGGTTTTGCTAGCAAGGTCGGATACCCTAGGCAACCGATGACCGCACGTTTCGACCTCTTTGTCGTCGGCTCCGGATTTTTCGGCCTGACGATTGCCGAGCGCGTGGCTAGCCAACTCGACAAGCGCGTCCTGGTAGTCGAGCGGCGCCCGCATGTCGGCGGCAATGCGTATTCCGAACCCGAGCCGCAGACCGGGATCGAAGTCCACAAATACGGTGCGCATCTGTTTCACACCTCCAATAAGAAGGTGTGGGACTACGTGCGGCAGTTCACCGAATTCACCGACTACCAGCACCGGGTGTTCGCCATGTACCGCGGACAGGCCTACCAGTTCCCGATGGGTCTTGGCCTGGTCTCGCAGTTCTTCGGCAAGTATTTCACTCCCGATCAAGCTCGCCAGCTGATCACCGAACAAGCCGCTGAGATCGATACCGGCGACGCGCAGAACCTTGAAGAGAAGGCGATCTCGCTGATCGGCCGACCGCTCTACGAGGCGTTCGTCAAGGGTTACACCGCCAAGCAGTGGCAGACCGACCCCGTCAAGTTGCCGGCTTCGGTCATCAGTCGCCTTCCGGTGCGCTACACGTTTGACAACCGGTACTTCAACGACGCCTATGAAGGTTTGCCGGTCGATGGCTACACCGCCTGGCTGACCAAGATGGCCGCCGACGACCGCATCGAGGTCCGGCTGGACACCGACTGGTTCGACGTGCGCGACGAACTGCGCGCGGCCAATCCAGACGCCCCGGTGGTGTACACCGGGCCGCTGGACCGCTATTTCGACTACGTCGACGGTCGGCTGGGTTGGCGCACCCTTGACTTTGAGGTAGAAGTTCTGCCGACCGGTGACTTTCAGGGCACACCGGTGATGAACTACAACGATCTCGACGTCCCCTACACCCGCATCCACGAGTTCCGGCACTTTCACCCCGAGCGCGACTATCCCACGGACAAGACGGTGATCATGCGGGAGTACTCCCGGTTCGCCGAGGATGACGACGAGCCCTACTATCCGATCAACACCGAGGCCGACCGCGCCCTGTTGGCCGCCTATCGGGCCAGGGCGAAGTCCGAGACCGCGTCATCGAAGGTACTTTTCGGCGGGCGCTTGGGCACCTATCAATATCTGGATATGCACATGGCCATTGCCAGCGCCCTGAACATGTACGAAAACGTCCTCGCGCCACACCTGCGCGACGGTAGACCGCTGGCCGAACCGCCGGCAGAGGAGAGTGCCCGCTCATGAGTGCTGTGAGCCTGCTGTCCCGAATTATCCTGCCGCGTCCAGGCGAGCCCCTCGACGTGCGCAAGCTGTATCTGGAGGAATCGACCACCAACGCCAAACGCGCCCACGCGACCAGCCGCACCTCGCTGCAGGTGGGCCCGGAGTCCGAAGTGTCGTTCGCCACCTACTTCAATGCGTTCCCGGCCAGCTATTGGCGACGCTGGTCGATCTGCACATCCGTGGTGTTGCGCGTCGAACTGGCCGGGGCCGGACGCGTCGACGTCTATCGAACCAAGGCCACCGGAGCGCGCATCTTCGTCGAGGGTCGCGCCTTCGCCGGTGCCGAAGACAATCCGGCGGTGCTGGAAATCGAGGTGGCACTGCAGCCGTTCGAGGACGGCGGGTGGATCTGGTTCGACATCACCACCGACACCGCGGTCACCCTGCTCAGCGGCGGTTGGTATGCGACCATCCCCGCTCCGGGCACGGCCAACATCGCCGTGGGTATCCCGACCTTCAATCGCCCCGGGGACTGTGTCAACGCGTTGCGCGAACTCACCGCGGACCCGCGAGTCGATGAGGTGGTCGGCGCGGTGATCGTGCCTGACCAAGGCACCCGCAAAGTGCGGGACCATCCGGACTTCCCGGACGCGGCCGCGCGATTAGGTGTCCGGCTCTCTATCCATGACCAGCCCAACCTGGGCGGGTCCGGAGGTTACAGCCGGGTGATGTATGAGGCGTTGAAAAACACCGACTGCCAGCAGATCCTGTTCATGGACGACGACATCCGCATCGAACCGGACTCGATCCTGCGGGTGCTGGCGATGCATCGCTTCGCCAAGGCGCCGATGCTGGTGGGTGGGCAGATGCTCAACCTGCAGGAGCCCTCGCACCTGCACATCATGGGCGAAGTGGTGAACCGGGCGAACTTCATGTGGACCGCGGCGTCGCACGCCGAATACGACCACGATTTCGCCGAATACCCGTTGAACGACAACGAGGACAAGAGCAAGCTGCTGCACCGGCGCATCGATGTCGACTACAACGGTTGGTGGACCTGCATGATCCCGCGGCAGGTCGCCGAGGAACTGGGACAGCCACTGCCGTTGTTCATCAAATGGGACGACGCCGACTACGGTCTGCGGGCCGCCGAGCACGGATATCCCACCGTCACGCTGCCCGGCGCCGCGGTCTGGCATATGGCCTGGAGCGACAAGGACGATGCCATCGACTGGCAGGCCTATTTCCATCTGCGCAACCGGCTGGTGGTCGCGGCGATGCACTGGGACGGTGACATTGCCGGCCTGGTCCGCAGTCACCTCAAGGCGACCCTGAAACACCTTGCCTGCCTGGAATATTCGACGGTGGAAATTCAGAACAAGGCCATTGACGACTTCCTAGCTGGGCCGGAGCACATCTTCTCCATCCTGGAATCGGCGCTGCCGGAAGTGCATCGCATCCGTAAGGGCTATCCCGATGCGGTGGTGCTGCCCGCCGCCAGCGAGCTGCCGGCACCGCGGCACAAGAACATCGTGAACAAGCCGCCGACTAACCCGGTGACGATCGGTTATCGACTGGCTCGCGGCATCTGGCACAACCTCAAGATCGCCGACACCGCCCATCATGTGCGCCCCGAGTTCAACGTGCCGACCCAGGACGCGCGTTGGTTTCGGTTGTGCACGGTCGACGGCGTTACCGTCACCACCGCCGACGGGTGTGGTGTGGTCTACCGGCAGCGCGATCGAGCCAAGATGTTCGCGTTGCTCTGGCAATCGCTGCGCCGTCAACGCCAGCTCGCGCGCCGGTTCGATGAGATGCGGCGGGCCTACCGCGAGGCGTTGCCCGCGCTGTCCAGCAAGGAGAAGTGGGAAACGGCGCTGCTCCCGGCCGCGAACCAAGAGTCAGAACATGCCTGACCCGGCAGCGCCGCCGCGCGGCGAGGTTGCCGCGATAGTGGCCGTTCAGTCGGCGCTGGCCGACCGCCCGGGGGTACTGGCCACGGCACAAGGGCTTTCCCACTTTGGCGAGCACAGCATCGGCTGGGTGGCGGTGGCCGCGCTTGGTGCGATCTTCTCGCCGCGGCGGCGCCGCGAATGGGTGGTCACCGGGCTGGGTGCCTTCGCCGCGCATGCGGCCGCCGTACTGGTCAAACGGCTGGTGCGACGAAAGCGGCCGCATCATCCGGCCGTCGAGGTCAACGTCGGCACGCCCAGTCAATTGAGCTTCCCGTCGGCGCACGCCACCTCAACCACGGCTGCGGCCATTCTGATGAGCAGGGCGTCCGGGCTGCCCACCGGAATGGGCGCCGCGGCGCTGGTGGCCCCGATGGCGCTGTCGCGAATCCTGCTCGGCGTGCACTATCCCAGCGACGTTGCCACCGGTGCGGTGCTCGGTGCCGGTGTCGCGGCCGCTGCGGCCCGACTCGACGCGGGCTGGACAAAAAGGCTGGATAAGAGGGGCTCGACAAGAGGTATGTCGGTATGAGTGAAGACGTGGTGATCGGCCCTCCGACGAACCTGGTCGCCGGCGTGATCAAAGCCATGCGCCCGCGGCAGTGGGTGAAAAACGTGCTCGTGCTGGCGGCGCCGGTGGCCGCGGCGGGCCGCGGCGTCCGCTACGACTACTTCGAGGTGCTGACCAAGGTTTCGGTGGCCTTCGCGGTGTTCAGCCTGGCGGCCTCGGCGGTGTACCTGATCAACGACGTGCGCGACGTTGAGGCCGATCGCGAGCATCCCACCAAGAGGTTTCGCCCGATCGCAGCTGGAGTGGTGCCCGAATGGCTGGCCTATGCATTGTCGGCGGTGTTGGCTGTGGCCTCGCTGGGCATTGCGTGGTGGCTGACCCCGAATCTGGCGTTGGTGATGGCCGTCTACCTGGTCATGCAACTGGGGTACTGCTTCGGCCTCAAGCATCAAGCGGTAATCGACATCTGCATCGTGTCGTCGGCGTATCTGATCCGCGCCATCGCCGGCGGCGCGGCCACCGATATTCCGCTGTCGCAGTGGTTCTTGTTGACGGCGGCTTTCGGGTCGTTGTTCATGGTGGCCGGTAAGCGCTATGCGGAGCTGCAACTGGCCGAGCGCACCGGCGCCGCGATCCGCAAGTCGCTGGAAAGCTATACCAGCACCTACCTGCGGTTTGTCTGGACGCTATCGGCCACGGCGGTGGTGGTGTGCTACGGGCTGTGGGCGTTCGAGCGGGACCGCTACTCGGGGTCGTGGTTTGCGGTGTCGATGGTGCCGTTCACCATCGCGATCCTGCGTTACGCGGTCGACGTCGACGGCGGGCTCGCCGGAGAGCCCGAAGAGATTGCGCTGCGGGACCGCGTCCTGCAGCTGCTGGCACTGGCATGGATAGGAACAGTTGGGGCCGCTGTTGCCTTCAGCTAGCTCCAAACTCAAGGTGTTGCAGGCCAGTGCGCTGGCCCGCCGGCCGGCACCACGACCGGCCAGGTGGCCGCTGTTTCCTTACGACACGGTGGTCCGGGTCAGCCTGTGGATCAGCGTGGCGGTGGTCGCCGCGCTCTTCGGCTGGGGCGCTTGGCAACGCCGCTGGATCGCCGATGACGGCCTGATCGTGCTGCGCACGGTGCGCAATCTGCTGGCCGGCAATGGGCCGGTGTTCAACATGGGCGAGCGGGTGGAGGCGAACACCTCGACGGCGTGGACCTTCCTGCTGTATGCCGCCAGCTGGGTGGGTGGGCCAATGCGGCTGGAGTACGTGGCGCTGGCCGTCGCCTTGACGCTGTCGGTGCTGGGCGTGGCGCTGCTGATGCTGGGAACGGGCCGGCTGTACGCACCGAGCCTGCGCGGTCGCCGCGCCATCATGTTGCCCGCCGGGGCGTTGGTCTACATCGCGGTGCCGCCAGCACGTGACTTCGCCACGTCCGGCCTCGAGAGCGGTCTGGTCCTGGCATATCTCGGGTTGCTGTGGTGGATGATGGTCTGCTGGTCCCAACCGCTGCGGGCTCGCCCGCACGGCCGTGCATTCATCGGTGCGCTGGCGTTCGTCGCAGGATTCAGCGTTCTGGTCCGCCCGGAACTGGCGCTGATCGGCGGGCTGGCGCTGATCATGATGATGATCGCCGCCCGCAATTGGCGTCGCCGGGCGCTGATCGTTGTGGCCGGCGGCTTGCTGCCCGTCGCCTACCAGATCTTCCGGATGGGCTACTACGCATTGCTGGTGCCCGGCACCGCTCTGGCCAAGGACGCCGCCGGCGACAAGTGGTCACAAGGCATGATCTACCTCTCGAACTTCAACCGACCGTACGCCTTATGGATCCCGGTGGTGCTGTTGGTGCCGTTGGGATTGGTGCTGATGCTGGCGCGCCGCCGGCCGTCGTTCCTGCGTCCGGTGTTGGCGCCGGACTATGGCCGGCTGGCGAAAGCGGTGCAAAGCCCCGCCGCGGTGGTGGCGTTCATGGTCGTCAGCGGCCTACTCCAAGCGCTGTACTGGATTCGACAAGGCGGCGATTTCATGCACGGCAGAGTGCTGCTGGCGCCGCTATTTTGTTTGCTGGCTCCGGTGGCGGTGATCCCCGTGGTCATACCCGACGGCAAGGACTACTCGCGGGAGACCGGGTACTGGCTGGCCGGTGCGGTCAGCCTGCTGTGGCTGGGCGTAGCGGGGTGGTCAGTGTGGGCGGCGAACTCGCCGGGGATGGGCGATGATGCCACTCACGTCACCTACTCAGGAATCGTCGACGAGCGCCGTTTCTACGCTCAGGCCACCGGACACGCGCACCCCGTGACCGCCGCCGACTACCTGGACTACCCGCGAATGGCGGCCATCCTGACGGCAATAGACAACACCCCCGAGGGCGCGTTGCTGCTGCCCTCTGGCAATTACACGCAGTGGGACCTGGTGCCGATGATCCGGCCGGGAACGGCACCGGGCATCCCCGCCAGCCAAAAGCCGCAGCACACGGTGTTTTTTACGAACTTGGGCATGGTTGGCATGAACGTCGGGCTAGACGTCAGGGTGTTGGACCAGATCGGGCTGGCCAACCCGCTGGCCGCGCACACCGAGCGGCTGAAGCACGGGCGGATCGGTCACGACAAGAACCTCTTCCCGGACTGGGTGATTGCCGACGGACCCTGGGTGAAGTGGTATCCCGGTGTGCCGGCCTACCTCGATCCGCAATGGGTGGCGCAAGCCGAGGCCGCGCTACGGTGCCCCGCCACCGAGGCGGTGTTGAACTCGGTACGGGCGCCGATGACTTTGCATCGGTTTGTCTCCAACGTGCTGCACTCCTTCGAGTTCACCCGGTACCGGATCAACCGGGTTCCGCTCTTCGAGCTGATCAGGTGCGGGCTGGACGTGCCCGACGTGCCACCGGCGCCGCCCCGGGAGTGATTTGGGGTGAATTTCAGCCGGATTCGGTGCCCCAGGCGGGCCCTGCGGCAGCCAATTTTCACGAATCTCATCGCCGCGCGCGCCGGCACCGCCCCCCGCCCAGCCGCATACTGACAGCAACATCACATTTGAGTCCTCACCAGCGGGCACCGCACCGCGGGCACATGCGGAAACGCCTCTTCAGGCCGTCCTGCGGGAACGAGCAATCACGCCGAATCGGCCCTCTGTAACGCTTTTGGCGCGCCGCTCGATGAGAGATCCGTGTCGAAGTTGTGGTTGACTACACGGGCACTGCGGCGTCCAGCGCACGCAGTCCGACCTAGTTGATGATGCGCCCAATCCACCGGATGCGCAGAAAAATGATGAGGTGAGGAAGCTAAGGATGAAGCTTGTTGACAGGTTTCGTGGCGCCTTGACGGGTATGCCGCGCCGACTCATGGTGGGAGCCGTTGGTGCGGCCCTGCTGTCGGGTCTGGTCGGTGTCCTGGACGTCACTGGCGGCTCGGCGACCGCGAGTGCGTTCTCGCGGCCGGGACTGCCGGTGGAGTACCTGCAGGTGCCGTCGGCGGCGATGGGCCGCGACATCAAGGTCCAGTTCCAAAGCGGCGGGGCCAACTCGCCGGCGCTGTACCTGCTCGACGGTATGCGCGCCCAGGACGACTTCAATGGCTGGGACATCAACACCCCGGCGTTCGAGTGGTACTACCAGTCCGGCCTTTCGGTGGTCATGCCGGTCGGTGGGCAGTCGAGCTTCTACTCCGACTGGTACAACCCGGCCTGCGGTAAGGCGGGCTGCACCACCTACAAGTGGGAGACCTTCCTGACGAGCGAGTTGCCGCAGTACCTGTCGGCCAACAAGAGCGTCAAGCCCACCGGTAGCGCCGCAGTCGGTCTGTCGATGGCCGGATCGTCGGCGTTGATCCTGGCGGCTTACCACCCCAACCAGTTCGTCTACGCCGGCTCGCTGTCGGCGCTGCTGGACCCGTCGCAGGCGATGGGCCCGTCGCTGATCGGCTTGGCCATGGGCGACGCGGGCGGCTACAAGGCCTCCGACATGTGGGGACCCAAGGATGACCCGGCGTGGGCGCGCAACGACCCGACGCTGCAGGTCGGCAAGCTGGTCGCCAACAACACCCGTATCTGGGTGTACTGCGGTAACGGCAAGCCGTCCGACCTGGGTGGCGACAACCTGCCGGCGAAGTTCCTAGAGGGCTTCGTGCGGACCAGCAACTTGAAGTTCCAGACCGCCTACAACGCCGCTGGTGGTCACAACGCGGTGTGGAATTTCGACGACAACGGTACCCACAGCTGGGAGTACTGGGGCGCGCAGCTCAACGCTATGAAGCCTGACCTGCAGCGCACCCTGGGTGCTACGCCGAACACCGGCTCCACCCAGGGCGCCTAGACGATAGCTAGGCGTCACCAAAGCACGCGATTGACGGCGGCGGCCCTTCGGGGTCGCCGCCGTCAATCGTTTCCGGCGTTATCTCCTCTTTATCCCGTCGTATCCGGTGTGGTTAGCTACCTGCGGGCCGGGCCTTGCTGTGAGCACGCAGCGATACACGATGGAGGTGGACATGAGGGGTCTGTCGGTGCTGCTACGGCTGCTCTGCATTGCCGTGCTGTCAATCGCGTCGGGTGGTGTCACGGTAGCGGCGGGGTCCCTCGGTAAGGCCAACGCGGCCCCGTACGAGACGCTGATGGTGCCGTCGGGCGCCATGGGCCGTGACATCCCGGTGGCCTTCCTGGGCGGCGGGCCGCACGCCGTGTATCTGCTGGATGCTTTCGACGCTGCCCCCGAGGTCAGCAACTGGGTGACCGCGGGCAATGCGATGGGCACCCTGGCCGGTAAGGGAATTTCGGTGGTGGCGCCGGCCGGTGGCGCCTACAGCATGTACACCGACTGGGAGCAGGACGGCAGCAAGCAGTGGGACACCTTCCTGTCCCGCGAGCTACCCGACTGGCTGGCGGCCAACAAGGGCTTGGCACCGGGTGGCCATGGTGCGGTAGGTGCGGCGCAGGGCGGCTATGCCGCGATGGCGCTGGCCGCCTTCCACCCCGACCGGTTCGGTTTCGCCGGTTCGCTCTCGGGCTTCCTGTATCCGTCGAGTACCTCGTCGAACGGGGCGATCCTGGCCGGCCTGCAGCAATTCGGTGGCGTGGACGGCAACGGAATGTGGGGCGCCCCACAGTTGGGCCGGTGGAAGTGGCACGACCCGTGGGTGCATGCGGCCTTGCTGGCGCAGAACAACACCCGAGTGTGGGTTTGGAGTCCGACCAACACCGGGGCCAGCAATCCGGCCGCGATGATCGGTCAGGCCGGCGAGGCGATGGGCAGCAGCCGGTCGTTCTACCAGCAATATCGCAACGTCGGTGGGCACAATGGCCACTTTGATTTTCCCGGTGGCGGTGACAACGGATGGGGTTCGTGGTCGGCGCAACTGGGCGCGATGTCGGGCGATATCGTCGGCGCCATTCGGTAACCGGGTGACGGTGCGGTCGGCGTAGTGGCCGCGCGCGACGGATGCTGAGGCGCCGCGGGCGGGATCGGACGCTGGGGCGAGCCGGTACCGTGTATGGGGTGCAGCTAAGGGCGGTACCACCGCGTCACTACACGGCGCGGGTGAGTTCGGGTGGCTCGGGTGGTGAGCGTGCGCGACGCCGCCGCCCGCACACCCACTGACACGTACCGACTCTCTAGCAGGAGACATGGCCTCGAATTCCCGGCGCAGACGGCGCCACCGAATCCTTGCCTGGACGGCGGCCGGCGCGATGGCGGCCGTCGTGGCTTTGGTCATCGTGGCCGGGGTGATTCTGTTGCGCCACTCCGATAGCCCGCCCAGCGCGGTGCCGCCCGGCATTCTGCCTTCGGGTCCCACCACGTCACATCCACGCAAGCCGCGACCGGCCTTCCAGGACGCGTCGTGCCCGGACGTGCAGTTGATTGCCGTTCCCGGCACCTGGGAATCGTCACCGCAGGACGACCCGCTGAACCCGGTGCAGTTTCCGAAGGCGTTGCTGCTCAAAGTGACCGGCCCCATCGCCCAGCAGTTCCCCGAATCGCGGGTGCAGACGTTCACGGTGCCCTACACCGCGCAGTTTCATAATCCGCTGAGCGCCGACGGTCAGATGTCCTACAACGACAGCCGCGCGGAAGGCACCCGCGCGATGGTCCAGGCGATGACGGACATGAACAACAAGTGCCCGTTGACGAGCTACGTCGTGGTCGGGTTCTCGCAGGGGGCGGTGATCGCCGGAGATGTGGCGAGCGACATCGGCAATGGGCGTGGGCCCGTCGACGACGACCTGGTGCTGGGCGTGACGTTGATTGCCGATGGTCGCCGCCAGCCGGGAGTGGGCAACGACATCCCGCCCAGCCCACCGGGAGAGGGCGCCGAGATCACCCTGCATGAGGTACCGGTGCTCTCCGGGCTGGGCTTGACGATGACGGGCCCGCGACCGGGCGGGTTCGGTGCGCTCGATGCCCGGACCAACGAGATCTGCGCCGAGGGCGACTTGATCTGCGCGGCCCCGAAAGAGGCGTTCAGCCCCGCCAACCTGCCGACCACGCTGAACACCCTGGCCGGCGGCGCCGGCCAGCCCGTCCATGCGATGTATGCCACGCCGGATTTCTGGAGTTCGGACGGGGAACCGGCGACCGATTGGACCCTGAACTGGGTCCGCGGCCTCATTGATAAGGCGCCGCACCCCAAGCATGGATGACGGTTCACCCAGTCAGCCGCGGGACACAGCCGCGAGTGCCCCGATAGTGGGCACGATCAGCGGTACCTTGTGATTTGGTCTGTCGCGCCCGGGCCCTTAACATTAAGAGAAATTTAAGAGCATGTGGATGGCCCCGTCGGGTCGAAGCTGGCTACGAGCGGTGCGCCTTCGCTCGCGTGCGCCGCTCGGGGGCTGGTCCGCGCACAGGTGTAACAGATGTAGCCGTCGGCAAAGCCGACCGAAATTGAACCCTGTCGGCGTAGCCGACCGAGCAGTGTTGTGACAGGAGAGGGCGGCATGGCATACCACAACCCGTTCATCGTGAATGGAAAGATCCGGTTCCCGGACAACACCAACCTGGTGCGTCACGTCGAAAAATGGGCGAGGGTTCGTGGCGACAAGCTGGCCTACCGGTTCTTGGACTTCTCCACCGAACGGGACGGCGTCGAACGCGACATTCTGTGGTCCGACTTCAGCGCCCGCAATCGCGCCGTGGGCGCCCGCCTGCAGCAGGTCACCAAGCCGGGTGACCGCATTGCCATCCTGTGCCCCCAGAACCTGGACTACCTCATCTCCTTCTTCGGCGCGCTGTACTCCGGCCGGATCGCGGTGCCGTTGTTCGACCCGGCCGAGCCGGGCCATGTCGGCCGGCTGCACGCCGTGCTTGACGACTGCACCCCGTCGACCATCTTGACCACCAGTGACTCCGCCGAGGGTGTGCGCAAGTTCATTCGCAGCCGTTCGGCCAAGGAACGGCCCCGCGTCATCGCGGTTGACGCGGTGCCCACCGAGGTCGCCTCCACCTGGGAGGAGCCGGAGGCCAGCGAGGACAGCACCGCCTACTTGCAGTACACGTCCGGCTCGACCCGCGTCCCCAGCGGCGTGCAGATCACGCATCTGAGCTTGCCCACCAACGTGCTGCAGGTGTTGAACGCGCTGGAAGGCCAAGAAGGCGACCGCGGCTGCATGTGGCTGCCGTTCTTCCACGACATGGGCCTGATCACGGCACTGCTGTCGCCGGTGCTCGGACACAGCTTCACCTTCATGACGCCGGCCGCGTTCGTGCGCCGGCCCGGTCGCTGGATCCGCGAACTCGCGCGCAAGCCCGGCGAGACGGGCGGTGTTTTCTCCGCCGCACCGAACTTTGCGTTCGAGCACGCCGCGGTGCGCGGCCTGCCTCGCGACGACGAGCCACCACTGGACCTGAGCAACGTCAAGGGGATCCTCAACGGCAGCGAGCCGGTGAGCCCGGCGTCGATGCGCAAGTTTTACGAGGCTTTCGCGCCCTATGGCCTGAAGGAGACCGCCATCAAGCCGTCCTACGGCCTGGCCGAGGCGACGCTGTTCGTCTCGACCACCCCGATGGACGAGACACCGACGGTCATCCACGTGGACCGCGACGAGCTGAACAAGCAACGCTTCGTCGAGGTGTCGGCCGACGCACCGAACGCCGTCGCCCAGGTCTCCGCCGGCAAGATCGGCGTTGACGAATGGGCGGTGATCGTCGACAACGAGACCGCCAGCGAGCTGCCGGACGGTCAGATCGGCGAGATCTGGCTGCACGGCAACAACTTGGGCATCGGCTACTGGGGCAAGGAAGACGAAACCACCGAGACGTTCAAGAACATCCTCAAGTCGCGCATCGCCGAGTCACACGCCGAGGGAGCGCCGGACGATGGCATGTGGGTGCGCACCGGCGACTACGGCACCTACTTCAAGGGGCACCTCTATATTGCGGGTCGGATCAAGGACCTGGTCATCATCGACGGCCGCAACCACTACCCGCAGGACCTCGAGTACACGGCGCAGGAGGCGACCAAGGCGTTGCGGGTGGGCTACGTGGCCGCCTTCTCGGTGCCGGCCAACCAGCTGCCCAAGAACGTGTTCGACGACCCGCACACCGGTCTGAAGTTCGACGAGGAGGACACGTCCGAACAGCTGGTGATCGTCGGGGAGCGCGCCGCCGGTGCGCACAAGCTGGAATATCAACCGATCGCCGACGACATCCGGGCCGCGGTTGCCGTCGGGCACGGGGTCACCGTGCGTGACGTGCTGCTGGTGCAGGCCGGAACCATTCCCCGGACCTCCAGTGGAAAGATCGGCCGCCGCGCCTGCCGCGCCGCCTACCTCGATGGCAGCCTGCGCAGCGGCGTGGGTTCCCCAACGGTCTTCGCCACCGACTCCTAAGACCAGAGCTAAAGGTACCCATGTCTGATTTAGACGCACCCCAATCGAACGAGGACCCGCGAACCGACCAGCCCGGCACCCCGCCCGCCAACAAGAGCGACATGACGGTCCCCGAGATGCGGCAGTGGCTGCGCAACTGGGTGGGCAATGCCGTCGGAAAGTCACCGGACTCGATCGATGAGTCGGTGCCGATGGTGGAGTTGGGCCTGTCGTCGCGCGATGCCGTGGCGATGGCCGCCGACATCGAGGACATGACCGGTGTCACCTTGTCGGTCGCGGTGGCCTTCCAGCATCCAACCATCGAGTCGCTGGCCACTCGGATCATCGAGGGTGAGCCGGAGATCGACACTGCGGGCGTCGACGACATGGACTGGTCGCGCACCGGCCCTGCCGAGCGCGTCGACATCGCAATCGTGGGCCTGTCCACCCGTTTCCCGGGCGACATGGAGACTCCCGACCAGACTTGGCAGGCGCTGCTGGAAGGCCGCGACGCCATCACCGATCTGCCCGAGGGCCGCTGGTCGGAATTCCTCGAAGAGCCACGGCTGGCCGCGCGGGTCGCGAGCGCCCGGACCCGCGGCGGCTACCTGAAGGACATCAAGGGCTTTGACTCCGAGTTCTTCGCGGTCGCCAAGACCGAAGCCGACAACATCGACCCGCAGCAGCGGATGGCGCTGGAACTGACCTGGGAGGCGCTCGAGCACGCCCGTATCCCGGCCTCGAGCCTGCGGGGTCAGTCGGTCGGTGTGTACGTCGGCAGCTCCACCAACGACTACAGTTTCCTGGCCGTTTCCGATCCGACGGTCGCGCACCCGTACGCCATCACCGGTACCAGCAGCTCGATCATCGCCAACCGGGTGTCGTACTTCTATGACTTCCGGGGGCCCTCGGTCACCGTCGACACCGCATGCTCGAGTTCGCTAGTCGCCATGCACCAGGGCGTGCAGGCGCTGCGCAACGGGGAGGCCGACGTCGTCCTCGCCGGCGGGGTGAACGCGCTGATCACGCCGATGGTGACGCTCGGTTTCGACGAGATTGGCGCGGTTCTGGCTCCCGATGGCCGGATCAAGTCGTTCTCGTCGGACGCCGACGGCTATACCCGCTCCGAAGGCGGCGGCATGCTGGTGCTCAAGCGTGTCGACGACGCCCGCCGCGACGGTGACCAGATCCTGGCGGTGATCGCCGGCAGCGCGGTCAACCATGACGGGCGGTCCAACGGTCTGATCGCGCCCAACCAGGACGCACAAGCGGACGTGCTGCGCAGGGCCTACAAGGACGCCGGCATCGATCCGCGCAACGTCGACTACGTCGAGGCGCACGGCACCGGCACCATCCTCGGCGACCCGATCGAGGCCGAGGCGCTGGGCCGCGTCGTCGGCCGGGGACGTCCCGCCGACCGGCCGGCGTTGCTGGGCGCGGTCAAGACCAACGTCGGCCACCTGGAGTCCGCCGCCGGCGCGGCCAGCATGGCCAAGGTGGTTTTGGCGCTGCAGCACAACAAGCTGCCACCGTCGATCAACTTCGCTGGGCCGAGCCCCTACATCGACTTCGACGCGATGCGCCTGAAGGTGGTCGACACCGCCACGGACTGGCCGCGCTACGGCGGCTACGCCCTGGCCGGTGTTTCCAGCTTCGGTTTTGGCGGCGCCAACGCGCACCTAGTGGTGCGCGAGGTCCTACCCCGTGACGTGGTGGAAAAGGAAGCGCGTGAGCCGCAGTCCCAGCCCGCTGCGGCGGCGGACGCCGACGCGGCCGAGACCGTCGCGCTGGAAAGCCACGCGCTGCGGTTCGACGAGTACGGCGAAATCATCACCGACGCACCCGGCATCGAAGAGGCCGAGCCCGAACTGCCGGGCGTGACCGACGAAGCGCTGCGGCTCAAGGAAGCTGCGCTGCAAGAGCTTGCGGCCCAAGAGGCTGAAGAGGGTGTCAAGCCCGCGTTGATTCCGCTGGCGGTGTCGGCGTTTTTGACCTCGCGCAAGAAGGCCGCGGCCGCCGAGCTGGCGGACTGGATGGAGACGCCGGAAGGCCAGGCCGCGTCGCTGGAGTCGATCGGGCGGTCGCTGTCGCGCCGCAACCACGGCCGCTCCCGTGCGGTGGTGCTGGCCCATGATCACGAAGAAGCCATCAAAGGCCTGCGGGCGGTCGCCGAGGGCAAGCAGCGACCGAACGTGTTTAGCGTCGACGGGCCGGTGACCAACGGTCCGGTCTGGGTGCTGGCCGGGTTCGGCGCCCAGCACCGCAAGATGGGCAAGAGCCTCTACCTGCGCAACCCGGTGTTTGCCGAGTGGATCGAGAGGGTAGACGCGCTGGTCCAGGATGAGCTGGGGTACTCGGTGCTGGAACTGATCCTGGACGACTCGCAGGACTACGGCATCGAGACCACCCAGGTCACCATCTTCGCGATCCAGATCGCGCTTGGTGAGCTGCTCAAGCATCACGGTGCCAAGCCCGCCGCGGTGGTCGGTCAGTCGCTGGGCGAGGCCGCGTGCGCCTACTTCGCCGGCGGCCTGTCGCTGCGCGACGCCACCCGCACGATCTGCTCGCGTTCGCACCTGATGGGCGAGGGTGAGGCGATGCTGTTCGGCGAGTACATCCGGTTGATGGCGCTGGTGGAGTACTCCGCCGACGAGATCAAGACGGTGTTCTCCGACTTCCCCGATCTGGAGGTCTGCGTCTACGCCGCGCCGAGCCAGACGGTCATCGGCGGCCCGCCCGAGCAGGTGGATGCGATCATCGCGCGCGCGGAATCCGAGGGCAAGTTCGCCCGTAAGTTCCAGACCAAGGGCGCCAGCCACACCCAGCAGATGGATCCGCTGCTCGGCGAGCTTTCGGCGGAACTGCAGGGCATCAAGCCGATGAGTCCGACGGCCGGGATCTATTCGACCGTGCACGAGGGCACCTATATCAAGCCCGGCAGTGAACCCATTCACGACGTCGACTACTGGAAGAAGGGGCTGCGGCACAGCGTCTACTTCACCCACGGGATCCGCAACGCGGTCGACAGCGGGCACACCACGTTCCTAGAGCTGGCGCCCAACCCGGTCGCGCTGATGCAGGTGGGTCTGACGACGGCCGCCGCCGGCCTCCATGATGCCCAGCTGATCCCGACGTTGGCCCGAAAGCAAGACGAGGTGGAATCGATCACCTCCACCCTGGCGCAGCTCTACGTGCATGGCCACGACCTGGATATCTGGACGCTGTTCAGCCGCGCTTCGGGGCCCGACGATTATGCGAACGTCCCGCCGACCAGGTTCAAGCGCAAAGAGCACTGGCTGCCCGCCCACTTCTCCGGCGACGCATCGGTCATCATGCCGGGTAACCATGTGGCGTTGCCGGATGGTCGTCATGTCTGGGAGTACTCGCCACGGGACGGCAACACGGACCTGGCCGCATTGGTGCGCGCCGCGGCGGTCCAAGTGCTTTCGGACGCCCAACTGACGGCCGCGGAACAGCGCGCGGTGCCCGGCGACGGTGCGCGGTTGGTGACCACCATGACCCGGCATCCCGGCGGCGCCGCCGTCCAGGTGCACGCCCGCATCGACGAATCCTTCACGCTGGTCTACGACGCACTGGTCGCCCGCGCCGGTCAAGACTCGGTCTTGCCGGCGGCCGTCGGTGCGGGCATGGCGGTGGTGGCCCCCGCTGAGGGGACCGGCGCGCCGGAGGCCCCCGCCGAAGCGCCGGACGCCGAAACGCTGTCGGACAGCCTGACCAACCGCTACCTGCCCTCTGACGTGGGCAGGTGGTCGCCGGACTCGGGGGAAACCATCGCGGACCGACTGGGTCTGATCGTCGGTTCCGCCATGGGCTACGAGCCCGAGGACCTGCCTTGGGAAGTGCCGCTGATCGAGCTGGGTCTGGACTCACTGATGGCGGTGCGGATCAAAAACCGTGTCGAATACGACTTCGATCTACCGCCCATTCAGCTGACCGCAGTCCGCGACGCGAACCTGTACAACGTCGAAAAGCTGATCGAGTACGCGGTCGAGCATCGCGACGAAGTCGAACAGCTACACGAGCACCAGAAGACGCAGACGGCCGAGGAAATCGCTCGGGCGCAGGCGGAGCTGATGCACGGCACGGCCGGCTCTCACACGCCAGCGGCGCCGGAGGAGCCTGCCCCGACCCCACCCCCGTCGTCACCGGCCTCGGACGCGCCCATTCCGCCGCCGCCAACGGACCCGTCCGGCCCGGCGGGCAACGGGCAACCGAACCTCGCCGGGGTGGCCGAGGCGCTCAGCCAGGAAACCGTTGCCAAGGCACTGAACTCCGACGTGCCCCCGCGTGATGCGGCCGAGCGGGTCACCTTCGCGACCTGGGCGATCGTGACCGGCAAGTCCCCGGGCGGCATCTTCAATCCGCTGCCCAAACTGGACGCCGACCAAGCCGCCAAGATGGCTCAGCGGCTCTCCGAGCGCGCCGAAGGACCGATCAGCGCCGAGGACGTGCTGACGTCGCAAAACATCGAGGCGCTGGCCGAGAAGGTGCGCGGCTACCTCGAGGCGGGCACAATCGATGGGTTCGTGCGCACCCTGCGGGCACGGCCGGAGGGCAGCACGAAGCCACCGGTATTCGTGTTCCATCCGGCCGGCGGATCGACGGTGGTGTACGAACCGCTGCTCAACCGGCTACCGGCGGATACACCGATGTACGGATTCGAACGGGTCGAGGGGTCGATCGAAGAACGTGCGGAGGCCTATGTGCCGAAGCTGATCGAGATGCAGGGCGACGGCCCCTACATCCTGGTCGGCTGGTCGTTGGGTGGCGTGCTGGCCTATGCCTGCGCAATCGGGCTCAAACGGGCGGGCAAAGACGTCCGGTTCGTGGGTCTGATCGACGCGGTGCGTGCCGGTGAGGAGATCCCGCAAACCAAGGAGGAGATCCGCAAGCGTTGGGACCGCTACGCCCGCTTCGCCGAGAAGACTTTTAACGTCACCGTCCCGGAGATCCCGTACGAGCAGCTTGAAGAGCTCGACGACGAGGGCCAGGTCCGGTTTGTGCTGGATGCGGTCAGCCAAAGTGGTGTGCAGATCCCGGCCGGGATCATCGAACACCAGCGGACGTCGTACCTGGACAACCGGGCGATCGACACCGCACAGATCCAGCCATTCGACGGGCATGTCACCCTCTACATGGCCGATCGTTACCATGACGACGCGATCATGTTCGAGCCGCGCTATGCCGTTCGCCAGCCCGACGGTGGCTGGGGCGAGTACGTCTCCGACCTCGAGGTCGTGCCGATCGGTGGCGAACACATCCAGGCCATCGACGAGCCGATCATCGCCAAAGTGGGCGAACACATGAGTCGCGCGCTGGACGCCATCCAGGCTGAACCGACGAGTGAGGTAGGCAAGTAGTGACGGTGACCGAGCCAACTCTGCACACCACAGCCGAGAAGCTGGCCGAGCTGCGCGCTCGGCTGGAGTTGGCCAAGGAGCCGGGCGGTGAGAAGGCCGCCGCCAAGCGCGATAAGAAGGGCATCCCGAGCGCCCGCGCCCGCGTGCACGCGCTGGTCGACCCGGGCACGTTCTTCGAGATCGGCGCCTTGTGCAAGACACCGGGCGACCCCAACGCGCTCTACGGCGATGGCGTGGTCACCGGCCACGCCATGATCGACGGCCGCCCGGTCGGGGTGTTCTCCCACGACCAGACCGTGTTTCAAGGTTCCGTTGGCGAGATGTTCGGCCGCAAGGTGTCCCGGTTGATGGAGTGGTGCGCGATGGTTGGTTGCCCGATCATCGGCATCAACGACTCGGCCGGCGCTCGCATCCAGGACACAGCGACCTCGCTGGCGTGGTACGCCGAACTGGGCCGTCGACACGAGCTGTTGTCCGGAGTGGTGCCGCAGATCTCCATCATCCTGGGCAAATGCGCCGGGGGAGCGGTGTATTCGCCGATCCAGACGGATCTGGTGGTGGCGGTGCGCGACCAGGGCTACATGTTCGTCACCGGGCCCGACGTGATCAAGGACGTCACCGGCGAGGAGGTCACCCTCGACGAGTTGGGCGGCGCCGACGCGCAGGCTCGCTACGGCAATATCCACCAGGTGGTGGAGTCGGAGGAAGCCGCCTTCCAGTACGTGCGCGACTTCTTGTCGTTTCTGCCGTCCAACTGCTTCGGTGAGCCGCCGATCGTAAACCCCGGGCTGGAGCCCGAACTCACCCCGAGCGATCTGGAACTCGACTCGATCGTGCCGGACTCCGACAACATGGCCTACGACATGCACGAGATCCTGTTGCGGATCTTCGACGACGGCGATTTTCTCGATGTCGCCGCCCAAGGCGGGCAGGCTATGATCACCGGCTACGCGCGCGTCGACGGACGCGCCGTGGGTGTGGTCGCCAACCAGCCCATGCACATGTCCGGGGCCATTGACAATGAGGCCTCCGACAAGGCCGCGCGTTTCGTCCGGTTCTGTGACTCGTTCAAGATTCCGTTGGTTTTCGTGGTGGATACGCCGGGGTTCCTGCCCGGGGCGGAGCAGGAGAAGAACGGCATCATCAAGCGCGGCGGGCGGTTCCTGTACGCCGTGGTGGAAGCAGACGTGCCGAAGGTGACCATCACTATTCGCAAGTCCTACGGCGGCGCGTATGCCGTGATGGGCTCCAAGCAGCTGACCGCCGACTTCAACTTCGCCTGGCCCACCGCGCGCATCGCGGTGATCGGTGCCGACGGTGCCGCGCAGTTGTTGATGAAACGCTTCCCCGACCCGACTACGCCTGAGGCTCAGGCCATCAAGCGAGACTTCATCGAGGGCTACAACCTCAACATGGCGATCCCGTGGATCGCCGCGGAGCGCGGGTTTATCGACGCGGTCGTCGACCCGCATGAGACCCGGCTGCTCATCCGCAAGTCGATGCATTTGTTGCGGGACAAGCAGCAGTGGGCTCGGTTAGCCCGAAAGCATGGCCTGATCCCGGTCTAGTAGTTAGCGCTCGCGCCACTCCGCGGTTACCGTCCAGCGGAACCGTTCTGGCCGAGAAGCGACCCGGCGGTACCGCCGGCGCCGCCGGGGCCACCGGAGTCGCCGGGTCCACCGTCGCCACCATTGCCGACCAACTGCGCGTTGCCGCCGTTGCCGCCGGCGCTGGGAACGGTGACGGAACTTCGGCTGCTGCCCGCGGCCCCGCCGGTTCCGCCGTCGCCGATTAGTCCGGACCGGCCCCCGTTGCCGCCGTTGCCGCCCGCGTAGCCGTTGCTCGGAGAGTCGAGGCCGCCGGTTCCGCCGGAGCCGCCGACGCCGCCGCGACCAAATATCCTGGCGCCGTTTCCACCGTCACCGCCAGTACCGCCGGCCGAGTCGAAGCGGGCGGTTCCGCCGGTGCCGCCGTCGCCGCCGTCGCCGAACAGCCCCACGGCGTGGCCGCCGGCTCCACCCGTGGCGAGGGCCCCGGCGACTGCGGCATTGCCGCCGTCGCCCCCGTCGCCGACCATTAGCCCGCCATTGCCTCCGGAACCGCCGACACCATTTTCGCCGTTACCGCCGCCGTCACCACCATGGCCGAACCACCCGGCGTTGCCGCCGGCGCCAGCGGCGCTACCGGAACCGCCACCGGGCACATCACCGCCGTCGCCGCCGCTGCCGAAGACTCCGCCGTTGCCGCCAACTCCACCGGTGGCATTCGCCCCGCTGTGCGCATGGCCACCGTCCCCGCCGTCGCCGATGAGCCAGCCGCCCTTGCCGCCGGCACCACCGGCGCCGTTGGCGCCGGTGCCAGCGTGGCCGCCGTCACCGCCGTAGCCAATCAGCCGTGCAGCGCCGCCAGCCCCAGCGGTGGCACCGGCGGGGGCGTTGCCCACTCCGGTGTTGCCGCCGTTGCCGCCGTTGCCGTACAGCCAGCCGCCGGTGCCGCCGTCACCGCCGTTGCCGCCCGTGTTGAATCTGGGCCCACGCAACCCGCCGTCGCCGCCGTCACCGCCGTCGCCGAACAGCCCGACGGCGTTGCCGCCGGCGCCACCGACTCCGCCAACTCCGGTCGTGCCGCCCCCGCCGATCCCGCCATTGCCGCCGTCGCCGATGAGCCAGCCGCCGGCCCCACCCGCGCCCCCGGGTTGGCCGCTGGTGCCAGGCCCGCCGATTCCCCCGTTGCCGCCGTTGCCGATCAACCCGGCGGCCCCGCCGGCACCTCCGGGCGCACCGGGCAATCCGTTGCCACCATCGCCGCCGTCGCCGTAGAGCAACCCGCCGGCCTCACCGGCTTGCCCTGGGGCCCCATCGGCGCCGTCGCCGAACAGCGGGCGCCCGAACAGCGCCCGGGTGGGGGCGTTGATCGGGTCTAGCGGATTGCCGAACAGTGGGCCATCGGTACCGTTTGCCCCGCCGGGGCCGCCTGAGTCGCCCAACCCGCCGGTGCCGCCGGTGCCGATCAACTGGGCATCCCCGCCGTTGCCGCCGGCACTTGGGGCGGTGTTGGGGCTCAGGCTGGCGCCGGCGGCGCCACCGGAACCACCGTTGCCGAGTAGTGCGCCGGTGCCGCCGTTGCCGCCGGCGCCGCCAGCGTAGGCGTCGGTACCGGCGTAGCCCAGACCACCGACACCTCCGCCGCCGCCGGACCCACCGTCGCCGAACAACCAGGCGCCGTTGCCGCCGTTGCCACCGCGGCCACCGGCACTACTGTCGAAACCGGACAACGTGCTGCTGGCGCCACCGGTGCCGCCGTCGCCACCGTTGCCGATCATGCCGACGGCGTGGCCGCCGTTGCCACCAGTGGTCGGGGTGCCGCCTGAAATGATGCCGTCACCGGTCCCGCCATCGCCGCCGTTGCCGATAAGCATGCCGCCGTTGCCGCCGTTGCCGCCGGTGCCGGCTCCCCCGATGGAGCCACCGTCGCCGCCGTTGCCGAACCCTCCTGCGTGACCGCCGGCGCCCGCGATCGTTCCGGTCGTGCCATGGATCACGTCGCCGCCATCGCCACCGTTGCCGAACACGCCGCTGCTACCGCCGGCGCCGCCGGCGCCTCCGGACAGGTTGTAGCCGCCGTTGCCGCCGTTGCCGTACAGCAGCCCGCCGTTTCCGCCGGCGCCGCCCACCGAATCGAGGCTGCCGCCGGCAGTCCAGCCGCCGGTGCCGCCGTGTCCGAACAGGCGAGCATCCCCCCCAGCGCCGGCGTCACCGAGGCCGGCGTAGTTGTTGCCGCCGTTGCCCCCGTTGCCATACAACAGCGCGCCGGCGCCGCCGGCACCGCCGGTACCGCCAGTCCCGCTGCGGGGGATGCCGCCGTCGCCGCCATTGCCGCCGTGTCCGAACAGGCCCACCGCGGTGCCTCCGGTCCCGCCGACGCCACTGACGCTCTGGAAATCGGTGGCGCCACCGGTTCCGCCGTTGCCGCCGTTGCCGAACAGCCACCCGCCGGTGCCGCCGGTGCCGCCGGCGAAGCCGGTCGCTGCCCCGGGCCCGCCGACCCCGCCGTTGCCGCCGTTGCCGATCAGCCCCGCGTTGCCGCCGGCACCACCTGCCTGGCCGGCCGCACCGTTGCCGCCGTTGCCGCCGTTGCCGTAGAGCAGTCCGCCGGCGCCGCCGGCTTGTCCGGGTGCCCCGTTGGCGCCATCGCCGATCAGCGGGCGGTTCAGCAGCGCCTGGGTGGGTGCGTTGAGCAGGTCGAGTCCAGCCTGCAGCGGTGTCGCGTTGGCCGCCTCGGCGATCGCATACGACGTCGCGGTGCCGCTCAAGGTCTCGACGAACTGGGTGTGAAACGCCGCGGCTTGAGTGCTGAGTTGTTGATAGGCCTGTCCGTGCATGCCGAATAGCGCGGCGATCGCCTGCGATATCTCGTCGGCGCCGGCGGCGAGCACGCTGGTGGTCGGGGCCGCTGCGGCCGCGCTGGCCTGGCTCACGGCGGTGCCGATAGTGCCTAGATCCGTTGCTGCCCTGGTCATTATCTCCGGGATTGCGGCAACATACGACAAAGCGAACCCTCCAACTGGCCCGGGAATCGGCCTATTGAGACATTGCGTCCATCATTTATTGACAAGTATCAACATACGATGTTTTCGGTGACTCGGGCAATCCGCCCGGTCGCAGGTTGGGCGTGACCGTCGCCAAGGAACTCGCTGCGGTGCGCGGCCACCGCGAGAACGGGCCAGCCCGCGAGTTCACGCCGCAGGAGTACAAGCGCCGCGATTGCCTAGACCCGCGGTGCCGATTGGCCTTGGCCGGGAGGTGCCACGCCAACGTCGGGGCCGACAATTCGGCAGCCTGCGGGGCGCCGCCGTGCGGCAGCCGGGACAACCCAAGGACGTTGTGGCTACGTCCCCGGCGTTCCGGGTTGACCGAACAGCAGCCCCCAGGTGCCACCGGCTCCGCCGGTCCCGTTCGGCGCACCGACGCCGCCGTTGCCGCCGTTACCGCCGTTGCCGATCAGCCGCGCGTCGCCGCCATTGCCGCCGTTGCCGCCACCGCCGACGACGCCGCCAATCCCGCCGCTTTGGCCGCCGTCACCTCCGCGGCCGCCGAGTCCGCCATCGCCGACCAGTGCGGCGTGCCCGCCCCCGCCGGCGTTGCCACCGCTGCCGCCGTCCCCGCCATCGGCGGGATTGCCGATACCGTCCAGGCCCGGATCGCCGCCCGTGCCGCCGGTGCCGCCCTGCCCGCCGGCTCCGCCGGCCCCGAATACCGTCCCTCCGCTTCCACCGGTGCCGCCGGTCCCGCCGCCACCAGCCGTCCCACCGGCACCTCCTGTGGTGATACCGGCGCCGCCGGCGCCGCCGTCTCCGCCACTGCCGGCATGCCCACCGGCCCCGCCGTCGCCGAGCAGCTGTCCGCCGGTCCCGCCGTTGCCGGCGTCGCCGCCGTCGCCCCCCTGCCCGCCTTGTCCGCCACCGATGTTGCCTTGCCCGCCTTGCCCGCCTTGACCGCCGCTGCCTCCGTGTCCGCCTTGTCCGCCCTCGCCGAACAGCTGCCCGCCGGCTCCGCCGCTGCCGCCGCTGCCGCCGACGCCGCCGTCCCCGCCGAGGCGCCCGATCCCGACCCCGCCGAGACCCACGCCGCCGGCGCCGCCATCACCACCGCCACCGCCCTGTCCGCCGGACCCGCCGGCGCCGAACAGCCAGCCCGCACTGCCGGCCGCTCCGCCGACGCCGCCATCACCACCGATTCCCCCGAGGCCGTCGCTGGTGAGGATGGCTGAACCGCCGCCGCCACCGTCGCCGCCACCGCCGCCGTTACCACCGCTTCCGATCAGTAGCCCGGCCTTGCCGCCCGCGGCGCCATCGCCTCCGGCACCACCGGCGCCGGCGTCTCCGACCGGGACGCTGCCGGCCAATTCCGAATCGCTGCCGGCGGCACCGTCTCCGCCGCCACCGCCGGCTCCGCCATTGCCGAAGAACAATCCCGCGTCACCAGCGGCGCCGCCGGCCCCGCCCGTGCCGCCGCTCGCGTTGCCACGGTTTGCCCAGGTAGACCCGCTACTACCGGCGTTGCCGCCGCTACCTCCGGACCCGCCGTTGCCCCAGAGCAGTCCCGCCTTGCTGGCTGCCCCGCCATCTCCGCCGCTGGCACCGACTCCGATACCGGCTCCGCCGTTGCCGCCGTCACCGCCGTCACCTCCAGCGCCGCCGTGGCCGAATAACAATCCCGCCGCGCCGGCGTGCCCGCCCGCGGCACCACTGCCGCCATCGCCGCCCGTGCTGTCGCCCAGACGGCGGTTGCCGTTATCGCCGCCGTCGCCGCCGTTGCCGCCGGCTCCGCCGTCGCCTCCATTACCGAACAGCACACCGGCGCGGCCGGCTGACCCGGCGCCACCTCCAGCTCCGCCTGCGCCGCCCTGGCTGTCGGCCGAGGCGGGATTTCCGCCGGCTCCGCCGTCGCCGCCGGCACCGCCCGCGCCCGCGACACCGCCGTTGCCCCACAACCACGAGTTGCCCGCATTGCCGCCGGTCCCCCCGGCGCCACCGGCCCCGCCGACGGTACCGGCGGCGACACTCGCAGCGGTGCCGCCGTCGCCACCCGCTCCGCCGGTTCCGCCGGATCCGCCGCTACCCAACAACACGCCAGCGGAGCCGCCGCTGCCCCCGTCGCCGCCTTTACCGCCCGCCCCGCCGTCGCCGTTTGTGCCGGCATCTCCGGCCCCACCGGCGCCGCCGTCACCGCCTTGCCCGCCGGTCCCGCCGTTACCGAATAGCAGCCCGCCGTTGCCTGCTTGGCCGCCGGCTCCGCCGAGGCCGCCGTCGCCGGAGCCGGCCGCACCCATGCCGCCACCGCCGCCGTCGCCGCCGGAGCCACCGTTGCCCCACAGTCCGGCGCTGCCACCGGCGCCGCCCGCGCCGCCGACAGCGCCCGGGAAGCCGACCGCGGTCGCGGTACCGCCGGCGCCGCCGGCGCCGCCGTTGCCGATCAGCCAGCCGCCGCGCCCGCCGGCACCGCCGATCGCGCCGGCGCCGCCACCGCCGCCGGCCCCGCCGTTGCCGATCAGCCCGGCATCGCCACCGGCGCCGCCGGCCACCCCGGCGGTGGTGCTGGTGCCGCCGTTGCCGCCGTTGCCGTAGAGCAGTCCGCCGGCGCCGCCGGCTTGTCCGGGTGCCCCGTTGGCGCCATCGCCGATCAGCGGGCGCCCCAGCAGCGCCTGGGTGGGTGCGTTGATCAGGTCGAGTCCAGCCTGCAGCGGTGTCGCGTTGGCCGCCTCGGCGATCGCATACGACGTCGCGGTGCCGCTCAAGGTCTCGACGAACTGGGTGTGAAACGCCGCGGCTTGAGTGCTGAGTTGTTGATAGGCCTGTCCGTGCATGCCGAATAGCGCGGCGATCGCCTGCGATATCTCGTCGGCGCCGGCGGCGAGCACGCTGGTGGTCGGGGCCGCTGCGGCCGCGCTGGCCTGGCTCACGGCGGTGCCGATAGTGCCTAGATCCGTTGCTGCCCTGGTCATTATCTCCGGGATTGCGGCAACATACGACAAAGCGAACCCTCCAACTGGCCCGGGAATCGACCTACCGAGACACTGTGTCCAGTGGTCATTGACGACTACCAACGTATGGCGACGTTGGCCACGTTCGCTGGGTTTTCGCGTAATCGGCTCCGGCGCAGGGCTGGCCGGGACCCAGGGGAGCGCACCCGCGGCCACCACGCTGTGCCCGCAGGCAATCGCCGGCGCCGCCAAGACGACGCTGGCCAGCCGCACACCCCGGCCGCCACACGCTGCCGCGGGCTATGTCCAGGTGGCGGCGGCCTGGCCGGGCAGCAGCACCCCGGCGCCGTTGGCGCCGTCGGTCCCGCTGGGTACGCCGATCCCGCCGTCCCCGCCGCTGCCGCCCCTGCCGAGCTGCCGAGCATCGCCGCCGTTGCCGCCGTCGCCGCCGGCGCCCACGGCGCCGCTTGGCCCACCGTGCGCGCCGCTGCCGCCGTTGCCGCTGTCACCGCCGTGCCCGCCGTTGCCGCCGTTGCCGAACGAGGCGGCCGTGCCACCGTCGCCGGCGGCGCCGCCGGCCCCGCCATTCCCGCCGCTGCTGGGAATTCCCAGGCTGGCGGTGCCGCCGGGACCGCCGGTACCGCCGGTACCGCCCCGGCCGCCGAGCCCGCCGTCGCCGAACAGCTCTCCGCCGGCCCCACCGGAGCCGCCGGCCCCGCCGTTACCGGCGTCGCCGCCCTTGCCGCCGGCCCCACCGTAGCCGCCGGCCCCGCCGTTGCCGCCGCCACCGGCTTGACCGCCGGCCCCGCCGTTGCCGAACAGCAGCCCGCCGGCACCGGCGCTCCCGGCGTCGCCGCCGTCGCCGCCGTCGCCGCCGACGCCACCAGCCGTGTTTCCTTGACCGCCTTGGGCGCCGCCGCCGCCGTCGCCTCCCTGTCCTCCGAGTCCGCCATCGCCGAACAACAGCCCGCCCGTTCCGCCGCCGCCGCCGTTGCCGCCGGTGCCACCGTCTCCGCCGGTGCGGCCGATGCCGCCGTTGCCGCCGTAGCCACCGGCGTCGCCGCCGCCGCCCCCACCGCCACCGTGTCCGCCGGCGCCGCCGGTGCCGAACAGCCAGCCGGCGTTGCCGCCCGACCCAGCCACACCGCCGCCACCGCCGTTGCCACCCAGGCCGTCGCCGCCGCCGCCGTTGGCGGAACCGCCCCCACCGCCGTCACCGCCGTCGCCGCCGGCCCCGCCGTCGCCGAACAGCAGCCCGGCCGTGCCGCCGGTGGCGCCGGCCCCGCCCGCGCCGCCGAGCCCGCCGTCACCGGAGGGAGCGGTGCCGGAGATGCGGGCGTTGCTGCCGGCGCCGCCGTCGCCGCCGGCCCCTCCGGCTCCGCCATTGCCGAACAGCAGGCCCGCATTGCCGGCGGTGCCGCCGGTGCCGCCGGCCCCACCGATGACGGATTCGTGGTTCTGCGCGGTGCCGCCGCTGTTGCCGCCGGCGCCGCCGGCACCGCCGGCCCCGCCGTCACCCCACAGCAGTCCTGCCTTGCTGGCCGCTCCGCCGTCACCGCCGACGCCGGGCGCGCCAGAACCCGCCCCGCCGGCCCCGCCGGCACCGCCTGCGCCGCCGGCCCCGCCGTCACCCCCAAGCAGCCCCGCCCGGCCGGCGTTTCCGCCAGCGGCGCCACCGCCACCGGCCCCGCCGTTCTCACCGCGTTCTGAGCCGCCACTGTCGCCGCCGTTTCCGCCGGCACCGCCTTGGCCGCCCGCTCCGCCGTTGCCGAACAGCAGCCCACCGCTACCGGCCACACCGGCGACACCGCCAGACCCGCCGTCGCCACCGCTGGTCGGATCTAAAGCGTTGTACCCGCCGTCGCCGCCGGAGCCGCCGTGGCCGCCCGCCCCGGCGGCCCCGCCGGAGCCCCACAACCCGGCATTGCCGGCAGTGCCGCCGGCCCCGCCGTCGCCGCCCGCGCCGCCGCGCGCGGTGGTGAAGAAGTCGCCGGCGCCGCCGTCGCCGCCGGTGCCGCCGTCGCCCGCGGCGCCACCGCTGCCGAAGAGCAGGCCCCCGGTACCGCCACCGCCGCCATGGCCGCCGTTACCGCCGGCGCCGGCGATACCTTCGACGGCCTCGCCGCCGCCGGTCCCGCCGGCGCCGCCTTGCCCGCCGGTCCCGCCGTTACCGAATAGCAGCCCGCCGTTGCCTGCTTGGCCGCCGGCTCCGCCGAGGCCGCCGTCGCCGGAGCCGGCCGCACCCATGCCGCCACCGCCGCCGTCGCCGCCGGAGCCACCGTTGCCCCACAGTCCGGCGCTGCCACCGGCGCCGCCCGCGCCGCCGACAGCGCCCGGGAAGCCGACCGCGGTCGCGGTACCGCCGGCGCCGCCGGCCCCGCCGTTGCCGATCAGCCAGCCGCCGCGCCCGCCGGCACCGCCGATCGCGCCGGCGCCGCCACCGCCGCCGGCCCCGCCGTTGCCGATCAGCCCGGCATCGCCACCGGCGCCGCCGGCCACCCCGGCGGTGGTGCTGGTGCCGCCGTTGCCGCCGTTGCCGTAGAGTAGTCCGCCGGCGCCGCCGGCTTGTCCGGGTGCCCCGTTGGCGCCATCGCCGATCAGCGGGCGCCCCAGCAGCGCCTGGGTGGGTGCGTTGAGCAGGTCGAGTCCAGCCTGCAGCGGTGTCGCGTTGGCCGCCTCGGCGATCGCATACGACGTCGCGGTGCCGCTCAAGGTCTCGACGAACTGGGTGTGAAACGCCGCGGCTTGAGTGCTGAGTTGTTGATAGGCCTGTCCGTGCATGCCGAATAGCGCGGCGATCGCCTGCGATATCTCGTCGGCGCCGGCGGCGAGCACGCTGGTGGTCGGGGCCGCTGCGGCCGCGCTGGCCTGGCTCACGGCGGTGCCGATAGTGCCTAGATCCGTTGCTGCCCTGGTCATTATCTCCGGGATTGCGGCAACATACGACAAAGCGAACCCTCCAACTGGCCCGGGAATCGACCTACCGAGACACTGTGTCCCTCATTTATTGACAGCCATCAACATACGATGGTGTCGGTCAACCCCGCTGGGTTTTCGCGTAATCGGCTCCGGCGCAGGGTTGGCCGGGACCCAGGGGCGCGCACCCGCGGCCACCACGCTGTGCCCGCAGGCAATCGCCGGCGCCGCCAAGACGACGCTGGCCAGCCGCACACCCCGGCCGCCACACACCCCGCTGATCGGTCGCGGCGGCCCGGGTGAGGGTTGGTGGCAGGGCGCCACCTCGATGTCGATGCCCGGTTACGCGGCCCGCGGAAGATTCGGCGTCGCCGTTGCCGTGTGCTGCGTCGGCCGGCTGGGGCTCGGGGCCCAGCCAACATAGGTCAAGTAGATCCCGACCAGTGCGAAAGCGATGCACAGCCCGACCCATAGGGCTGTCGCACCAACCATGGTGTTGGCCAGCGATATGAATGCCTTGGGGAACGCCAGCAAGAACAGGCCGCGCAGCGTGACAAGCCAGCCCAGCAACGACACGATGATCGCCGCTGCGCCGCGCCAATACTGGTGGCCCGCGACGATGACAAGGCCAATTCCCAAAATGAAGGCGCCAGTCACCCAGGTCCACAGGGAGTTCGCCTCAAACTGAGACAGCAAGCTCCGCATATCCGAGGCGCGCACCACAGCCATCGCATCGATGATCACAAGGAAGGGGCCGAGCACCCGGGCATACATGCGGGTCCGGGCTTGCGACTCTGGTGAAACGTTCATGGCCATACCTCCATTCGACGCCATTGCCGAATCACCTTCCATCGGACCACTCACCGGACTGCCGCGGTAGGGACTGAAGTCCCGTCTGTTCAGGGATTTCGTCAGGCCGCGTGCTATACCGGCACCAAGAATTCGGACGTGTAGACCTCAGCGGGATTTTGGGAATGGTCGCTAGGGCGCTCGACGATCACCCAGACAGCGGTCGTGCCGGATCGAACGGCGTCACCGATGGTGACTGCGCCCCGGCCGGCGGCATCGAGATCCATGCCCGCGAATACGGTGTTTGGATCGCCCGGACCGCACGGAGCCGCAGCGGACCGGGGTGCCTGGATCAGGCCGACGTCGTAGTGCATTCCCGGCAAGGCGGCGTTGACCAGGTTGACCTCCACGGCGACCGTCGACCCCGCCTGGTGGACGACGGCCGTACCGGTACCCAGTGGGGCCTGCGGCACCACGGGCGCAAACGCGGTTGGGCTGAAATCGCAGTGCCGCAAATTCGCGCGTAGTGCGACCCTGGTGCCGGCGGAACTTGGAGACCCAGCGGCGAGACCACTTCCGGCCAATGTCGCGGTGCCGATCCCCGCTGTGGTTGCTGCCACCAACGTCAATGCTCGTATCGGCCTGCGCATTGCCCCACCGTCTCTGCTCATTGGTTTGCCCGCCCGCTGTAGCTATTGACCGCATCGCCGAGGCGCAAACGTCGCCTGTGGTTGTTGTCCCGGACTCAAAGGCGCGGCTGGTATAACCACAATCGACCGACGGCACTAGGTGCGCCCCCGCGAAGGAGGTCAGGATTGCGGATCTCCCGGCGACAGTTCGGAGCCGCGGCCGGTGGCGTTCTCGTCGGCGGGTTGGCCGCCGCGTGCGGTTCACATGAGAGCACCTCGGCGACCTCATCGCCGATCGCCGGCGTCTCGGCGCAATCGCTGGGCTATACGGTCAACGTCAACGGCCCCAGGGGTGCGCCCGGCCATGTGTTCTTCGTCTACGGCACCACGGCGGCCAATCCCGGGATCGACTCGCGCCCCAGCGTGCTGGTCATTTCCGACCGGGCCGGCAATTTGGTGTGGCAACGCGAACTGCCGGCCGGCCAAACCGCGGGCAACCTGCGGGTCCAGCACTACCGGGGAAAGCCGGTGCTCACCTGGTGGCAGGGTCTCAAACAGGGTGGCCACGGGCTCGGGGTCAGCTACATCGCCGACGAGCACTACAAGGTGATCGCCACGCTGACCCCCGGCGGCGACCTCTCGTCAGACATCCACGAATTCCGGCTCACCGCCGATGGCCGCGCCCTGATCAGCTCATACCAGCAGGTCAGCGCCGACCTGACCGCCGTCGGCGGGCCAAAAGACGGCAAGGCCTACAACTGTGTCGCCTCGGTGATCGACGTAGCGTCTCGGCAGACGCTGTTCCAGTGGGACGCGATGAGTCACGTGCCGATCGCGGACTCGCCGGCTACCTACACCCCCGGACAGGTCTTCGACCCGTATCACCTGAATTCGATCGCGCTGGATCCGGTCGGAAACCTGGTGATCAGCATGCGGTCGCTATCCACGGTCTTCAACATCGACTACCGCACCGGTGCCATCAATTGGCGGCTGGGCGGCAAGCACTCCACCTTCGCCATGTCCGACGGCGTCGAATTTGCCTACCAGCACGATGCCGAGATGCCTGAGGCCAACACGCTCACGCTGTTTGACAACCATTTCGAAGGTAACCAGGGACAAAAGAGTGGCGGTAGCGTGCCGAGCAGTTTGAAATGGATCCGCTTGGACACCAAGGCCGGCCGGGCCAGTTTGATCCGCGCGCAGCGGCATCCGGCAAATCTCAGCGCCGGTGCCATGGGCAACCTGCAACAACTGCCGGGCGGCAACACCTTCTCCGGATGGGGTACCGCCGAACACATCGCCGAGTTCACCGCGGCCGGTGACATGGTGTACGACGCCACCCTGACCGGCGGCACCTATCGCGCGTTCCTGGAGGAATGGACTGGCGATCCCATCGAACCGCCGCAGCTGACCTTCACCGCCAACACCGCGCACGCCGTCTGGAACGGTGCCACCAAGGTGGCCCAGTGGCGATTGCTGCGCGGGCCGCAGAGCAACGCGATGACGCCGCTGAGCACGGTGGCCTGGGCCGGGTACGACACCGCAATCACCCTCACCGGTGACTCCGACGGCTACTACCAGCTGCAGGCACTCGACGTTGACGGCGCTGTGCTCAACCAGTCAGCGCCGGTCATCCGCTAAGCCGCGCGGGGTTGATCCACCCAGTCTGCGATCGTGGCGGCGAGTCTGCGACCAGGGCGCCGCTAGCGGCGACTTGGGCGCGCTAGGCGCAGCCTCGACTAACTACGGTCCGATCCGGATCTTGCCCGGTGACCACAATCCGCTGTGGGTCGCGGTACCCAAATCGAGTCGCGCAGGCGGGGCGTCGACCAGAGTGTCGAACTGACGCAGTGACCCCCAGTCGCGGGCCCAGTCGCGGGACAGATAGGTCGCCATGACGTGGGCCCGCAGCAGCAGATCGGTGATGCCCAGCAGGCCGCCGTTGACGCCGTCTTCCCAGGTGTCGGTGTCCAACTTCTTGGCGTTGTAGTCCGGCGTAATGCGGAACTTCGGGATCTCGGTCACGCCGTTGACGTGCAACATCGGTTGCTGGCACGGGAACGCCAGCCCGACCGCCCAGTCCAGCAGCACCGGTTGTGTCGACCCGACGTATTCCTGCAACGAGCGCAGGTCCGGCACCCGTGGCGGGGTGATGGCGATCCAGTCTTCCGGCGTCAACGACAAGTCTTCGGCCACCACCCGGACCGCGACCGCGTCGGCGGGCATCTTGTCACGGGCAAAGCGCAGATTGCGCCACGCTTTGGGCTGCTCCCCGAACAGATCATCGGGCACCATCCGTCCTGCGGGCACCAGCGGGCCGGGGCCCGGTCTGGCGTACTCGAGGACCACGGTTTGCCCCGGGGTATAGCCGTGCAGGACGCTGTTTCCGGCGATCTTGCCGGCGGCGGTGATCACCACCAACGGATGCCCGTCGTCCGGCTTGGGCAGTTGATACCACGCCGACGTGAGCGTGCTCTGCTGCTGCGCCCCGGTGGTGTACGTGCCGGCCAGCGGAACCCTCGCCGGATCCAACTGGTACGGCAACGGCACGGTGGACCCGTTGATACCCGGGGTCGTCAGCTTGGTGGGCTGATCCCAGTCGTAGTCGGTGCCAGGCTGATTCGGCTTCATCACGATCGCCTCCGCGACGGTGTGCTCCGGCACGCCGTTGGATGTGAAGCCGACCGGGCTGACCCCGCCCAAGGGACCCAGCGGACTGTAGTGGCCGGGCAGCGGTGTCATGAAGCCCGCATTGGTGTCCGGCTCGACCAGCACGTCGTCGGCCAGACCGCAGCCGCCCACGAATGCCCGCAGGTTGGACCAGCCATTGGAATAGGTGGGGTATTGCCTGACGATCCCGATACCCATCGACGCGACGAACACCAGCGCCATGAAGCCGGCGGCAATTGCTACCGGCGCCGTGGTCAGCGCTGTGGTCACGCGCCCCTCCCCGCTGCCGCGCGGGGCGAAGTGCAACCACGACGCATACAGCAGGGAGATCGCGAACAGAGCGAAAAATATTGTGCTGACTGTAATGCCGGCGATCTTCGGCATGGTGCTGTTGAACGGGACTCCGTAACTGGACACGTACCACCAGCCATTGGTGGTGGCCCAGCACAACGCCAGCAAGAAGAACAGCGCCGCCAAAAACGCCATCCGATTGCGCGACCAGCGCAGCACGGCTGGCGATACCAGCACCGTCGTCAGCGCGGCCATCGCCGCGCCCACGGCGGCGAACAGCCCGAAATGGTGCACCCATTTGGTGGGGGTGAACATCAGGAAGAACATGGTGCCGAAGATGACGCCCATCAGCCGCCACGCCGGCCCCCGGGCCACGCCGGGAATCCGCTTGCGCCGCAACATGATGAACACCGCGGTGAACAAGCACAGGGCGGTGATCAGGAAGCCGAACCTACGGGAAAGCGAGCCGTCGACGGTGGGCAGGATGAGGTAGTAGTAGCGCAGGTTCTCGGTGTACCAGGCCTGGCTGGGGCCGATCTTGCCCCGAACCCGGGTCGCTTCGAACACGGTGGACAGTGTTTGGTCGGCGAACACCACGGTCAGGATGATGGTGCCGGCGGCCAGCATCGGGGACAGCAACGGCAACGTGCCGACCTGGCGTCGGCGTTTGACCAGGATCCGCAGGATGGGACGGCCGCCGGCGACCAGCGCGGCCACCGCGATCAGGCCGGTGGGTTGGACGCCCAACGTAAACGCGGCGGCGATGATCGCCAGCGCCGCCGGCGTCAACCGCCCGTAACGCATCGACCGCTCGATGAGTACGTAGGTAACCAGCGAGCCCAGCGCGATGATGCCCTCCGGGCGCAGGCCGTTGTTGAACGGCATCCACGCGGTCAGCAGGACCATCGCCGCGGCCCAGTTCGCGGGTTTGCTGGCCGTCACGGCCGGCCCCAGCCTGGGCAGCACCTCACGGGACAACAGCAACCAGCACACCAGCGCGGCGAACAGGTCCGGCAGCCGCATCCAGATGCTGGCGTCGCTGACGTGAGTCATCAGCGCCAGCAGGTTGTAATACCAGCCGAACGGGTCCTCGGGGCTGCCGAACCAGCGGAAGTAGTTGGACATGTAGCCCGCGTGGTCGGCCACGCGCGCCATGCCCAGGATGTAGCCGTCGTCGGAGGAGTTGGCCCCAATGACATGCCAGAGCAGGAAGGCGAAGATCACCACGGCGTCGACCAGGGTGAAGGTGCGCCAGTTGGCCGGGATCAGGCGGCGCATGCGGCGGGCCGGCGACGATGCAGACCGGAACGGCCTGAGGAGGTGCTGCGTCATCGAGCCGCGGCCATCGAGCTGGTCGAGGCGCCACAGCGCGATCAGCGAGACGGTGGTGGCCACGATCGCGCCGATGATCGCCAACAACTTCAGCGTCGTCGGGGTGGTGGAGAACCGGGTATCGATGGTCGCCGAGAGCCGCAATCCGTCCGGTGCCGGCCCGGACAGGTCGGTGAACACCCCGACAATCTGCGGACGCAGGTTCGGATCCGGATAGCCACTGCGCAGCGGGGCGCCGGATGGGTCCTTGAGGCCGACGAAGGTGGCGAAGGTGCCGGCATGGGTGGAGCTGATCTCGATGGTTGAACATCCCGGCGCATTCGCGCCGCCGACCACCTGGTCGCGTGGTACCGACAAGATCACCACGTTGCGATCGGTCACATCCACCCGTTGGCTGCTGACCACGACGAACAACGCCTGTAGGTTGGCGTCTTTGCCTTGCTTGGGCGCGGTGCCCAGCACCACCCCGCCCTTGGCGGGCATGTCGCGGATCACGCTGCACGGCACCGTGGCCGTCAGATCGACCGGCGTCAGCGAGATCAACGGCGCCGTCACGCTGCCCAGCTGCCCGTTTTGCGGCCAGTTGAGCATCGCGGTGGTCTGCACGACGGGTAGCAGCGGTGTCGCTATCGACAGCAAGAAGCCGATCAGGCCCGCGATCGTCGCCATCCACCGCGTCACCCGCACGTCGTTGCGGCCCCGCGTCGGTACCGCGGAAGTGACCTGCTCGTTTTCGTTCATGACGCTCATGGCAGGGCCCTAATCGGTCCTTGTCGACTCCAGCCGGGCACCGTAATCACACCCTCTTCGATGACGGCGTTGGGCGCCTGGTCGGCCGGCACCAGCCGGTAATACTGTTCGACCGATCCCCAGTCGCGATGCCAGTCGCCCCGCAAATACGTCGCGATGGTCGACGTTCGCAGCAGACCCTGGGTGAACAGGAACGGCCCACCGTTTTGGGCGGACTGCCACAGGTTCGACGACACCGCGGTCTGCTTGTGATCGGGCAGGATCCGATACTGCGGAAGTTCGGCGACACCGAGGTGTTCGGCGAACGGTCGCTGACACGGGAAGCTGGACGCGGTAGCGATGTCCATCAGCACCGGGGTTTGCGACCCGACCAGCTGTTGCAAGGTCTCCAGCACCGGAACCCGCGGTGGCGTGAACGCGAACCATTGTTCGGGGCTCAGGTTTGGGTCGTAGGCGACGATGCGTGCGACGTTGGCCTCGGGCGGCGCCCAGGCCAACGGGAACCGCAGGTTGCGCCACGCCGGCTGGGGCCCGATATCGATCGGGAACACCTGGCCGAGTGGCTGGGTGGTGCCGTCGGGTCGGGTCACGCCCCACTGCAGCTTCAGCGACTGGCCGTACACGAAGTCACCGTCTTCTTTGTAGGACCAGATCGCGCCCGCCGCGGTAACCACCACCAGCGGCCGATCTGCGGTGTCGGCTTGCCAATCGGTGGGCAGCTGATACCAGGCCGACGTCGCGGTTGCGGCTAACGAGTTCTCGCCATAGCTGCCCATCACGGGCGTGCGCGCCGGATCCAGGCCGAAGGGCAGCGCCGCGTGCGACCCGTTCACACCGGCCGGGCCCCGTCCGCCAGCGGTACCCGCCGAGTCGGTGATGGCGGCATTGGGTTTGTTGGGGGAGGCGTCGGAATTGACCACGCCGGGCTTGCTGACCACCGGGTCGGACTTGAGATCCTCGCCCACGCCCCCGGGTTTGAAGCCGACGGGATTGATGCCCCCGAGCGGGCCGTCCGGCCCGAATGTCTGGCCCGGAAGTGGCTGCAGCATGCCGGCATTGGGATCCGGCTCGGCCAGCACATCGTCGGCCATGGCGCAGCTGGTCGGTGACAGCTCGGACGTCAGCGCGGCCAGGTTGGCCTTCGCGGTGGTGTACAGCGGGTAGCGAAACACCGCGCCCTTGGCCAGCGAACCGACTTCGCCCAGCACCATGATGACGGCCACCACCAGCAGTGGGGTGGAGGCCAGCACTCGGTTGCGCCGATTGTCTTTGACCTCGGTGTGCCCGGCGTAGTCCATCCGGAAGTGGTACCAAGCGGACAGCAGCCCGGTCAGGATCGACAACGTCAGGAACATCGACGTCACCGGGTGACTGGCGATGACGGGCTGAATGTCGTACCACGGCACCCCATAGTTGCCCACGTAGAACCACCCGTTGATGCCGGATGTGGCCCACGCCAGCACGAACAGCAGGGCGGTGACGTACAGCGCCAGGTTGCGTCGACTGTGCAGGCCGATTCGGGACACGGTGAACGCGGTCAGCGCCCCCAGGGCGCCGGCCAATCCGGCGAACGCGCCGAACTGGATGGCCCATTTTGTGGGGGTGAACGTCAGCAGCAGCAGCCCAATGGCGGTGCTCCCGATCAGCCGCCAGGCGGGGCCGCTGGCCACCCCCGACACCCGGCCGCGGCGCAGCAACACGAACAGCATCCCGAACATGCAGAGCAGCAGCACCAGCACCGCGAACCGCCTCGCCATCGACCCTTCGGCGTTGCTCTCCACGGTCAGGAAGTAGTACCGCAGGAAGTCCTGATACCAGGCGATCGTCGGACCGACCTTGTACTTGATACGTGCCGACTCGGCGACCGTGGCCAGCGTCTGGTCGCGGAACACCACCACCGCGATCAGCGACAACGACGCGGCCAGTGTCGCCAATGGCGCCAGCAGCCCGTCCGCGGCCCGGCGACGCTGAATCGCCTGGGCGATGGCCTTGGCGCCGGTAAGCAGTGCGGCGACGGCGATCAGTCCTTGCGGCGCCAGTGTCGCGGTCAGCATGGCCACGAAGATGGCAACCGCAGCGGGAGCCAGTCGGCCCAGCCCGATCGCGCGTTCCACCAACATCCAGGTCACCAGCACGCCCAGCGCGATCAGCGGCTCCGGCCGCAGTCCGTTGTTGAACGGTAGCCAGGCGGCCAGGAATACCGCCCCGGCGGTGAATACCGCCACCGGGTTGCCGGCCAGGCCTCCTCGCCCGGGTCCCAGGCGCCGCAGCGCGCATCGGCTGATGATCAGCCAGCAGGCGATCCCGGCCAGCGTGGCTGGCAGGCGCATCCACACGCCGGCCGTGCTCTCGGACGCCAGCTTGGCCAGCAGGCTCGGATACCAGTCGAAGGGTGCCTCGGTTGTGCCGAAGTAACGGTAGTAGTTGGCGACGTAGCCGGCATTCGGCGCGATCCGCGCGATGGTCAGGTTGTAGCCGTCGTCGGAGGAGATGGCGCCGATGACATGCCAGAGCAGCAGGGTGGCGATGACGCCGGCATCGGCGAGCCAGGTCGCGGCGCCGACGCGCCAGCAGGTGGCCCGGTGCACCCGCGGGCGATAGCGGGCCAGCCAGGCGATCGGCGAGCGCCAGCTGCGCAGCGCCTCGCCGCCCCGGCTAAGGCGATCCAGGGCCGTGAGGGCGAGGATGGCGCCCAGGACGGCCAGCGTGCCCAGCACCATCACGATCGTCTTGGTCGCCGTCGGCGTCGTGATGAATCGGGTGTCGATGTCGATGCGCGCGGATAGGCCGGGCTGAGCGGGGACCTTCAGGTCGGTGAAGATTCCACCGATCTGAGGCTTCTTCTCGGGGGGCAGCGTCCCCGCGGCGCCGGGAATTCCGACGAAGTCTGCGCCTGCGCCGGTGGCGTCGGCCCAGATGTGCAGCACGTCGCAGCGGCCGTCGGCAATCGCCGACCGCGGTGCGGCCGTGGCCACCGTGTCCCGGAAGGCGACCACAACCGCATCCTTGTTGGCGCGCACGAACAGTCCGTGCTTGCCGGTGTCCACGCCGCCGGCCGGCAGGGTGGACAGCACCAGGCCGCCGTCGGCGGGCAGGGTGGCGATCGCCGAGCACGGGATGGAGATATCCAATGCCCGCGGGGCCCCGGACACCAGCGGCGCGGTGATCTGGGTGATCTGGGTGTTATTGCCCTCCGCCGGATTGCCCTGAGGCCACAGGATCGTCGCCGTCGTCTGCTTGACCGGCAGCAAGGGCACCAAGGCGCACAAGAGCAGTCCGGCGATCCCCAGGACGACGGCTGCTAATCGGGCGATCCGGTGGGATCGCTCATTACCGTCGAGGGGCACGAGGGTCGATGGTAGGCGACGCGCCTGAGCGCATTTCGGACCCCGGGCCGCGCCGGGGCCAGTCGGGGGAGATAGGGTCTCGTCGCCGGAAGTGCGGTCACCGTTTGTGCGACGCGCCCGCGACCATGTCACTGCTGGCCGGAAAGCAAGTGGGAAGCGAAAACCGCATGTGCCCGCGGAGCAGTTGCCGCTGACTCATTCGATCGGCAACTTGAGCACCCGGGCGTTGCTTACGTCCACGACGTAGACCGTGCCATCGGAATCCACCGCCAGTCCGTCTGTCGTGCGGACGCCATCAAGCGGCAGTTCGGTGGGTGCGCCGGCCCCGGCGTCGTATTTCAGCACGTGAGCGTAACCCCGTCGGTCCGGGTCGGTGACATAGATGGCGCCGCTCGCGTCGACCGCCACCCGCTGGCCGGTGAGAGATAGTTTTGCGGGCTTGGCCGCTCCCGGGGCCAGCTTGCGCACCGGATCGTGGGGGCCGAGGCGGTGGGTGTTGGCAGCGGAGGTCGCCAGATAGACGTTGCCAGCCGCATCGACGGCCAAGCCGGAAGGAACGGCGATTTCGGTGAACGGCAGTTGGATCGGTGTCGCCGCCCCGTGGGGCAGCTTGCGCACCCGGTTGTTCCCCTGCTCCGCCACGTACACGGCGCCGGCCGTGTCGACGGCGATGGCGGACGGCACCGAAAGATCGGGGAACGGCAGCTCCGTGGGCGCGGTCGCCCCGGCGGGCAGCTTCTGCACTCGATCGTCGCGGCCCGCGACGCCATCGGTGCCAAGGTCGGCTACGTAGACAGCGCCCACGGTGTCCACGGCCAGCGCCATTGGTAGGTCGAGGTCGTGAAAGGGCAGCTCGGTGGGTGCGTCGCTGCCCGCAGCCAACACCAGCACCCGGTCGTTGCGACGGTCGGCGACATAGACGGCGCCGGCGGCGTCGACGGCTACCTCGCCGGGCTCCTGCAGGCCAGGAAACGGCAGGATGATCTGCGAGCCGTACCCCCGGCCGGTTGGCGCACTGTCCGGTCGCGGGACCAAGACCACGATGACCGCGATCACGGCGGCGATCGTCAGCAGGGCGGCCGGGACCGTGATGGTGGTCCGTCGCCACCACGGCGGAGGTCGCGCACAGGTATCCGCTGGCCCGGCTGCCATCTGCCCATCGTAGGCAACGCGACGCTGTTTGTTGGGGGCCCCGAGTGGACCGTGCCGCATTGGAGGCTAGCCGCGCCGCAGTGGTCCGGGATTCCACAAACCGCTGCGAGTCACCGTGCCCAGCCGTAGTTGTGCGGGCGTCGCGTCGGGGTAGTAGGGGGTCAACCGCTGCAGCGAGCCCCAATCGCGGAACCAGTCGTCCTTGAGGTAACTGGCCACTGTCGTGGCGCGCGACAGCAATTCGGTGATGCCCAGCGGGCCACCGCCGTTCTTGTCCATGACGGGCGAGTTTGCCTCCGCGCCGAACCGGTCCGGCAGGATCCGCCATTTCGGCGTTTCATCGACGCCGTTTTGGTGGCCGAACGGCCGCTGACAGGGGAATGCCAGCCCCACCAGCCAGTCCAGGAACACCGGATCAGTCGATCCCACCACTTGCTGCAGCGTTTGCACCTGTGGAATCCGGGGCGGGGTCAGCGCGATCCAGTGCTGTGGGGCCAAGTCCTGGTCGTCGGCGACCAGACGAACCTGGGTAGCGGTTTTCGGGATCGCCGACAACGGCGCCCGCAGGTTGCGCCAGGCCGGGGCCGCCCCGACATCGCCAAACTCCATCGACCCGCCGGCATGCCCGCTGGCCGCTTGCGCATCGGTGGCCCACTGCAGCTGAACCTCACGCGGGTCGAACCGGCCGGCCGCCGTCACCACGATCAGCGGCGCTTTCTCCATCTGCTCCGGGGAGGGCAATCGATACCAGCCCGAGCGCAACATGGCGGGTACCTGGATGCCGGCACGCCAGCTGCCCAGCACCGGAGTTCGGGCCGGATTGAGGTTGAACGGCAGGCGGGCACGAG
Source organism: Mycobacterium basiliense (assembly GCF_900292015.1). Classification (NCBI taxonomy): domain Bacteria; kingdom Bacillati; phylum Actinomycetota; class Actinomycetes; order Mycobacteriales; family Mycobacteriaceae; genus Mycobacterium; species Mycobacterium basiliense. The sequence goes on along the minus strand of NZ_LR130759.1, from coordinate 5,449,563 downwards.
ACCCGTTGATTCCCGGTGCGGCCGTGGTGCCGCCCTCGGTGCCCGCTTCGGTACCGGTCACCAGTCCGTCGTCGTCGAGGAAGCTGCGATCACCTGGGCGTTCCATCACCGGGTCGGCGGAGACGTTGGCGGGAACTCCGTTGGGCGTGAATGCTTCTGACAGGGCGGCGCCCAGCGCGTCGGCCACCGGAGCGCGTACCGGAGCCAGCATTCCCGCGTCGGGATCCAACTCCACCAACACGTCTTCGGCCAGCCCGCAGCTCTTCCCGGTGAGCGCTTGCAGATTGGACCGGCCCACCGACCATGCCGGGTATTGGGAAATCATTCCCTGGGTCAGTGAGACGACCTCCATGATGACCAGCAACCACGTCGCAATCGCCAACGGGGACTGGACAATTCCGGCCAGTCGTGCCCCTAGCCGGGTCCGGGGCGACCCGTTGTCGGTAGCGACGAAGTGAAACCACGCCGCCACCAGCAGCACCACGACGGAGAGCTCCAGCAGCGCGGTGGTCAGCGACCACCGCCACTTCGGAAACGAATTCGACCACGGCACACCAAAGTTGGAGACATACCACCAGCCATTGACACTGGCGAATGACAGCGCCATCACGAAGAGCACCACGGCGGCGAACACGGTGCGATTGCGTCGCGAGCGTAGCGCTGCCGCCGTCACCGCGACCGCGGCCAGCGCCCCCAAAGAACCGGCCAATCCGGCGAACACCCCGAAGTGGTGTGTCCATTTGGTGGGCGTGAACATCATCGCCAGAAATGAGATGATGGTGATCCCCATGATGCGCCGGCTCGGCCCTGCCGCGGTGCCCGGAATTCGCCCTTTACGCAACGACATTGCTACCACTACGGCGAGCGCAAGGACCAGGGCTAGCACCGCGAAGCGGCGGGCCACCGAGCCGTCCGGGCTGGCCATGAACAGCCGCTCGTAGCGGATATGTTCGTCAAACCACTTGAGGCTAGGCCCGACCGCACGTTTGAGCATGCTGGCCTGGGCCTCGCCCGCGAAGGTTTGGTCGCGGAAGATGAGGATCGCGGTGACGGTGGCCGCGGCCAGCAGCGGCGCCAGCAGCGGCAGTGCACCGAACTGTTTGTAGCGTCGGTGCAGGATGGTCAGGAGCGGGCCGATCGCGACCAGCAGCGCGCCGATGGAGGCGATGCCGGTGGGCCCGGAGAACAGCGTCAGCGCACCGATGATGCAGGCGATGGCGACCGGCAGCAGCCGGCTGGTGGCCACCGCGCGCTCCACCGAACACCAGGTCAGCAGGATGCCCAGGGCGATGATCGGCTCCGGCCGCAGCCCGTTGTCGAGCGGCAACCACACTGCCAGGAACATGCCCGCCGCGGTCCAGGCGGCGGCGCGGCTCTGCTTTACCGCGTGCCCCAACCGCGGGATCACCTCACGGCTGATCACCCACCAGCAGGTCAGCGCCATCGCCAGGGTGGGCAGCCGCATCCAGATGCTGCTGGTGCTGACGTGCGCCCACAACGCAAGTAGGTCGTAGTACCAGCCGAACGGCGCCTCGGGTGTGCCGAACCAGCGGTAGTAATTCGCCATGTAGCCGGCATGCTCGGAGACCCGGGCCATGGTCAGGATGTACCCGTCGTCGGAGGTGTTGGCCCCGACGAAGTGCCACCACACCAGTACGGCGATGACCAACGTGTCCAACCCGCCGATCGACCACCAGCGCGGCGGGAGTATCCGCCGGTGGCGGGTGCCGTCTGCGGTGTCCAGGATGTGCAACGCGACCAGTGCGGCGGCGGTGGTCAACAGGCCCAGGATCATCGCCGCCATCTTCAGCGGCGTGGGGCTGCTGCTGTAGCGGGTGTCGACGGTCGCGGAGAAGGTCAAACCCGGTGGGGTGGGCCCGGAAAGATCGGTGAAAACCCCGACGATCTGCGGCCGGAAGTCGTAGCCGCCCCGTTCGCCGCGCAGCGGTTCGCCGGGACGCTCGGCGCGGGGCCCCTGCTTGAGCCCCACGAATTCGGCGGTGACCTGGTCGGCATGCGCGGTGAAGGTCAATCGCTGGCAGGCTGGGCCGAGGACTTCGCTCAGCGGCGCGGTGACGACCGGAACGTTGCGCACCACCAGCACCAGATCGTCGTTGGCGCGCTGGATGAGCAGGCCGCGGTCGACGGCGTTCGGGGCTTGCTTGGGGACCGTCGACAACAGCACGGTCTTGCCGTTGTTTTGCGGTCCGGCGAGCCCGGCGGCGGCCTGACAGGGCACGCTGACGTTGAGTTCGGTGGCCACATACCCTATCAGCGGCGCCTCCACGCTGCTGAACGTGTTGTCCTGCGGCCAGTTCAACTGCGCGGTGGTCTGGTCCACCGGCAACACCGGGGTGGCCAGCGCCAGAACCGTGCCGAGCAGACCTGCGACGACTGCGACAAGTCGAGCAATCCGGTATTTTGCTCCCGCGTCGCTCACGGAGGTAGATGGTAATTGTTTCAATGTGCCCGGTTCGGTTTCGGTGGCCATCAGGCGCTAGCCTCCGGCTTGCGGATGGCAAGCACGAACGGCCCGATGGTGTCGACGGCGAAACGCGGGTCGTCGAACAGCGCCGCTTTGAGGTTCACCGGGTAGCGACGGACATTGGGTTGGTTGGGGTAGACGTCCTGGGCCAGCCGCAGCGTATAGGTGTCGTGTGCGCCGCGGCGCATCAAAAAGACCGTCGGCGCCGACCACGGTAGTTTGTCCAGAGCCTGAACGAGTTCGTCGGCCGTCTTGAGCTTGGCCCAGCTCTCGATGTGTGCGGCTCGCTTGTCGAACTGTGCCAGCGGGTTGGCGTAGTGCGAGGTCAAACCCTGAAAGCCCCAATAGGGGTAATACGACAGGAAGCTGTAGTCGGCGGTCAGCACGACGAGCTGGTCACGCGGCTTGCCGGTGACCCTTCGGATGGCGGCGTCGATTGTCGGATAGTACTTCTCGGCACCGGGCGGTCGGCGGTCGCCGCGCTGACCGAGGCCGTCGGTGTCGGTGTATGCGATGGTGAGGTCGGGTCGCAGTACGTCGGGAATGTCCTGGCTGAACGCGATCGCCCCAGCCAGGCCGATGGCGCCGGCCGCCGGGATGACTGCGCGCGCCTTGGGAGCCAGCGCCAGCGTCGTTTCGACGAAGCCAAATACCCCGGCGGCGGCCAACAGCACGGTCAAAGTGGGTTGCAGCCGGAACGACAGCAGCGTGGTGCGCGCCAGCGTGGTCAGCATCGATAGCAGCGACCACAGGTAGACGGCCAGCACGCCGATGGCAAGGGCGCCGGCCCGTGTCGACGATCGCGCTCGCACCACCAGCCACAGGGCGCCCAGCATGCATAGCGCGCCCAGCAGCGAGAACTGCAGCATCGGAAAGGTCAGTTCGGCGCCGTCGGCCGGCAGATAGTGCTGCGCGCTGCCGGTGTTGCTGACCGGGCTATGGGCTGCCCGCAGCAGGAAGGGCAGCCAGGTCGTGGCGGCGATCACCGCCGCGATGGCGGCGATGACGGCCAGCCGGCGCAGCGGGTCGAGGGCAGCGCGGAAACCGGCCCTGAGCCCGCCGCGTTGCCAGCGCGATGCGGCCAGCAGCAGCGCCATCAGCGTGACCGTGAACGCGCTGTAGGCGACGAGCAGGGTGTACCAGGTGGCGGCAAAGCCGAGGAAGACTCCGGCGCCGACCACTGCCGCCCAGCCGCCGCGCGCGGTAGCGCCGGCGCGCAGTCCCGACCAGGTCAGCACCAGCATCGGCGGCAGCAGCACCGTGATCATCGCGGCGTAGGGCTCCGGCGAGCTGTAGGCGAGGGTCACGGCCGCGGTGGCGATGGTGACCAGCAGCGCGTACTCGAAGCGGATCATCCGCCACCACAGCACCAACGCGATCGCCACCGCGACGGTGATCGAGGTGATCGCCCAGGGCTTGAACACCTCCCACGCGGGTGTCCCGGTCAACGCGGCGGCGCGTCCGCCGATCCAGAACCAGCCCGGCGGATAAAACGGCGGTAGGCCGAGGTAGGTCATGTCGTGCAGGGCAGGGCTGTCGGTGAGTCGGGTCAGGTATTCGGTGCGAAATTGTTGATCGACGGAGATGCCGAACAGGTAGAGCCGGGTGGCTCCCAGCGGCATGCCCAGCGTCACCACAGCGAATGCGGAGACGAACACCAGCCCGCCGAGGCGAGCCAGCCACCGCGACCGGCCGCGTCGCCACGCCCAGCCGGCGGCCAGCAACCCGGTCAGACAACCAACCTGGCCGACGGTGGTCAGCGCATGTAGCTGGTTTGATGACGGGAACGCCGGCCACTGGACGCGGGAGATGGCGGCCAGCGAGATCACCGCCACCAGCATGGCCACTGCCGCCGCCGCGGCCATCTGGCCGAGCGTGGCCAGCGCATTACGCATGCTCAAATTGGGAGCTTGCGGAAGATGCTCCGCGGGATATGACGCAACACCATCATCACGTAACGGAATGTTGCTGGCGCCCAAACCAATTCCTTACCTTTTGCGGAAGCGGTCACCGCGAGGTTGGCGACGTACTCCTTGTCGACGGTCAGCGGAGCTTCCTTGAGATGCGAACTCATTCGGGTGCGTACCTGGCCAGGCCGGATTACCAGCACGCGGACGCCATGCTCGCGCAGCGCTTCGGACAGCCCCAGGTAGAAGCCGTCCAGACCGGCCTTGGTGGAGCCGTAGACGAAATTGGCGCGCCGCACCCGCTCGCCCGCAGCCGAGCTCATGGCGATGATCTGGCCGAATCCCTGGGCGCGCATCTTTTCGGCCAGCAGAACGCCGACCGAAACCGCTGCGGTGTAGTTGATTTCGGCGATCTGCACGGCCTTGCGTTGGTTCTGCCACAGCTCCTCGGCATCGCCTAGTAAGCCGAACGCGACGATCGCCACATCGATATCGCCGCCGGTGAACGCCTGCTCAATCACCTTCGGATGACTGTCGGTGTCCACGGCATCGAAGTCGATCAGCTCCACCGATCGCGCGCCGGCGGCGCGCACCTCAGCGACGGCGTCCTCCCGGCCCGGGTCGTCGGGCAGGCAGGCCAACACAATCCGGGCCGGCGCATTGCGCAGGTAGCGCTCGCAGATGGCCAGCCCGATCTCCGAAGTGCCGCCGAGCAGCAGCACCGACTGGGGGTTTCCTACAGCATCGAGCACCATTTAGAGCAGCTCCAAACGTCGGGCCATGTCGGAGGCGAACACGTGCAAGGGATCAACCTTGCGGCGCACGGCAATCCACTCGTCAATGCGCGGATACATGGCGTGGAAGGTTTCAGCGGTGGTCCGTGAGTCCTTGGCGGTGTAGAGGCGACCGCCGAATTCCAGCACCCGGCGATCGAGTTCGCCCACGAATTCGTTGAGGCCGGCCTTGATCGGGAAGTCGACGCAGATGTTCCAGCCCGGGATGGGGAAGCTCAGCGGCGCCCGATTGCCGGGGCCGAACAACTTGAACACGTTGAGGAAGGAGTAGTGGCCACTGGTTTGGATGTCACGGATGATGCTTTTGAACTCGTCAACCGCCTCGGTGGGAACCACGAACTGGTATTGCAGAAAGCCGGCTTGGCCATAGGCGCGGTTCCATTCACCGAACATGTCCAGCGGGTGGTAGAACTGCGTCAGATTCTGAATCTTGCCGCGATAGCTGCCGGATTTGCGATACCACAATTCGCCGATCGGGCCGAACGTGTACTTGTTGGCCAGCCCGTTGGGAAATAGGTCGGGCAGCGTAAGTAGTTGTGGCGCATCGAATTTCAGCGGGTTGCGGCGAAGCTTCGGGGGCAGCTGCTCGACGGTGGCCAAACGGCCGCGTGAGACGGCCGCGCGGCCCAGCTTCGGGGGCGCGCTGATCGCGTCGAACCAGGCGCTGGAGTAGGTGTAATTGCCCTCGCTGCCGTCGCTGTGCAGGGCGATCGTTTCGTCCAGGCTGGCGGTGACGTCACCGTCGGCGATGAAGTACGCCGTTTCGGTGGGAGTCATCTCGATGGTCGCCCGCAGGATGATGCCGGTCAGGCCGTTGCCGCCGACGGTGGCCCAAAACAGTTCGCAGTCGTCGCCGGTCGGGGTGAGGTGGCGGATCTGGCCGTCGGCGGTGAGCAGCTCCATGCTGCGTACGTGGTTGCCGAAGCTGCCCGCGCTGTGGTGGTTCTTGCCGTGGATGTCGCATGCGATCGCGCCGCCGATGGTGACCTGGCGGGTGCCGGGCAGCACCGGTACCCACAGCCCGAACGGCAGGGCCGCTTTCATCAGCTGGTCGAGATTGACCCCGGCGTCGACGTCAGCGAGCTTGGTGTCGGCGTTGAGGCAGTGAATCGTGCGCAGCGAACTCATGTCGATCACCAGGCCGCCCCCGTTTTGGGCGTTGTCGCCGTAGGACCTGCCCAGACCGCGCGCGATCACGCCGCGCCCGCCGGAGTCGGCCGCCCGCGCGACCGCCCGGGCGATCACCTCTGGGTCTGGCGTGCGAAGTACCTCGGCCACTGACGGTGCCGTGCGGCCCCACCCGGTCAGCCGGGTGGCCGTGGTGGAAACCGCGCTGGGTTCGGAGGTGGTCGACATCGTCAAAGAGGGTACCGCCTGCCCGGGCGCGGATGGGTGCGCAAGCCCGCTGGACAGTCGGACAAACCCCAGTCGGCGCCGGCCCGTTCAGCGCATCCGGAAGATCACGGCTCGCTGAACGACGAAGTTGATCACCGTGGCAACGCCCTGCGCGATCACAAAGGCGACGGGTATCGCCCACGCCTGGTAGTGCATCAGGGCAAGGCAGAGGTGATTGATTCCGACCTGGGCGGCGAAGGTCACCGCGTAGAGGGCCATGACCGCGGCAAACCGTGCTCCGCTGGGAGCGGCCTGGAAGGTCCACCTGCGGTTGATCAGGTAGGCGGTGATGGTGCCAACCACGACACTGATGAGTTTCGCCAGGTCAACCTGTAGACCCACCGCTTTGTAGAGCGTCACATAGACGCTGAAGTCGACGATCGCTGCGAAAATCCCGGTGACGACGAAGCGCATCACCTGAGTCGTCAAATGCAGGTGTTGTCGCTGGTGCTGATGAGTCGGAGTGGCACCAGGCTCAGGCGGGATCATCGGGGGAAGTCTAACGGGGTTGGCGCGCGTCTCTGCCGGCTTGCCGTCGCACGGGCGTCTCAGGCGGGCAACTTCAGCGCGATGATCTCGACTTGACTTGGCCCCCGCGGGGTGGAGTAGGTCACCGTGTCGCCCGCCTTGTGCCCGGCCAGGGCTTGTCCCAGTGGGCTGTGCGCGGTCAGCGTTTCGGCTTCGTGGCCAACCGCGTTCTCTTCGACGATGGAGATCACGTGCATCGTGACGACTTCACCGTCGGCAAAACGCAGGGTCACCTCGGTGCCTCCGGGCAGCGTTTCGGAATCGGACGCCTGCGCAGGCCCGGCCTTGAGCCGTCGGTCGAGTTCGTGGATGCGGTCCGCAAGGACGGCCAGCTCGTCGGCGCGCTGGATCGCCTCGGCCGCGTCACCGTGGTCCCCGACCATGCCGCGGTCATTTTTGACCTCGGTTTCCAGGCGATCATGTCGTTGCCGGAGCCGGGCCAATTCGGCTGCTAGATGATCGCGCGCTGCATCCGCTAGCCCGGTTGATTGGACTTTCTTGGTCACGTCGGCCGACCTTTCGCCCGGTTACCTGTTGGCGCCAGTTGCCGGTTACCGATCGCCGTTCCTGGCGTTTCAGTGTTATACCACCGTGCGGCCGCCGTCACAGATATTCAGCAAACGGATTTATTGCCCGGTATCGTTCCGAATCCGCTTGGGTCGGCCGCGTCGACGCGGCCGCTGCACGAGTCGAATTGTCACGAGCCATCTTTCGCGCCGCCGCCGATCGGGGACACGATGTTCTCCGAGGCCTCGTCGTCATAGTCGAGTGTCCCGCCGCGCAGCGTGTCGAAGAGAGCAAGTCCCTGGGAGACCAGGCCGGCGGCGACCTGGCTAAGTCCCTCGGCGCCGTTGAGCACGGTCAAGTTCGCGCCGGAGAGCCCCTGGGCGGCCTTCTCGACGATCTCGGGTAGCTGGTCGATGAGCATCCGGTCCAACGCCACTCGATTGTGTGACGCTGCGGCTTCGGCCTGGATCTTCATCTTCTCGGCGTCTGCGACGGCCAAGATCCGAACTCGTTCGGCTTCGGCCTCCGCAGGTTTGACCACCTCGGCGACCAATTCCTGCTGGCGTAGTTCAGCTGCGCGTTGCGCCAATTCGGTGCGCATCTCTAGCACCTCGCGCTGCGATTGCGCGTCGGCCAGCGGGCCGGCCTGGTTGGCCTGGGCTTGAGCCTTGTCGACCTCGGCCTTGTATTGCGCCTTGACCACCGCGGTTTCACGGGCGAACTCGGCTTGCTTGCGCTGCGATTCTTGCTCGGCCTCTGCGGCTGCCTGGTTCGCTTGTGCCTGGGCGATCTGCGCTTGCTGCTGGATAGCGGCGTTGTGTGGTGCCGACATCGCGTCGATGTAGCCAAGCCCGTCGTCGTCGATGGACTGGATCTGCAGGGCGTCGACGGCCAGGCCAATCCGCGCCATCTCTTCCTTGGAACCGTCGAGGACCTCGGTCGCCAGCTTCTGTCGCTCCCGGATGATCTCTTCGACGGTCATCGAGCCGATGATGGAGCGTAGGTGGCCGGCGAAGATGCGCCCGGTCAACACCGACATCTGGTCTTGCTCGGATAGGAACCGCTGCGCTGCGGCGATGATGCTCTCGGTGTCGTTGCCGACCTTGAAGGCGATCACCGCACGCACGTTGAGGGTGATGCCCTGCTGGGTCACGCACTTCTCGGCGACCTCCGCTTCACACATGGCCAGCGTAAGGAACCGCACCTTGCGGAAGAACGGCATGATGAAGGAGCCGTGGCCAGTCACGACGCGGAACGGGGCATTGCTTTTGGTGCGGCCTCCGGATATCAGCATCGCCTCATCGGGATCGGGCACCTTATAACCGAGCATTGTTGGACTCCTTGGTTTGTTCGCGGTTTCTTCAGAGCAATTCGGTTGCCGCCATCTCGGTCCAAGGTTCGACAAGCACCGTTCTGCTACCTCGAACCCCAACCACCAGCACGGGGGTGCCCTTCGGCAATGGCTCGTGGGAGCGGGCCAGAAATGTCTCCTTGGACCCCCGCACGGAGAGCACGACCTCGCCGGGGCCGTGCGCGCCGCGGGTCGCCACGATCAACGTCCCGACGCACCCAATCATCGAGGCGTCGCTCACGATCGCATACTCCTCCTTCGGCGAGCCCAGAGTGTCCAGTTGGTGGCCTTGTGTGGGCGTCGGGCTTCGGCAAGGTTCCCTGGTACGCATCGACGACGATAGCCGGGTCCCGGCGGTGTTGGGGCACCCACGACGCTGGTGGTTGCGGTGGGATGCCTTGACCGCGGCCGCCCCACGCGCCCGTATTGTCGGTGTACCTCCTATCTCGCTGGCAAGCAGGGACCCCTCAATCACTGCTTGCGCCGGCGTGCGCGACTCGTTTGTTCATCCCGGAACCCTTGAGCTGCAATGGTTTAGCCGCATTTCCAGTTGGATGATCAATCGAAGCGATCTTCCGGTTCGGCGGTCAGGGTGACCACGTTGTTGCGGCTCTCCCGAGCCGCTATGCGAGAGACCCAGACCCGGCCGTCGGTGGCCGGCGCCACGATGTGTTCGACAGTGTCGAACACCCAGGCTGCGGCCCCCTCCATGCTGGTGGCGTTCATGATTCGCAGGTCGATGACGCCTTCGCCGGCCAGCTGTTCGAACAGGTTTCGCTGTGGGTCGTCAGCGGCGATCAATGTAGTGTGATCGAACTGGTGTTGTAGCGCTGCGCGGACCTCGTTGAGGCAACGGTTGTTGACCACCAGGCCGGTGCGGGTTTCGGTTTCCGTGCAGGCGAACTCGATCTCGAAGGTCAGTTCGTACCCGTGCAGAAACACCCGCTTGTCGTGCCTGGACCACGAGCGATGACAGCAGGGTAGATCGCTAAACCGCTTGTTTAGGTGGAATCTTGCGGTGCGGCCGATGGGTGCGTCCGCCCGGTGGACGGTGACGGCGCGCACCCGGTCGCTGATTGTGATGTCGTTCATTGGCCGGCCGCCCCTTTGTGCCGCTCCCGGCGGGCGAGTGCCACGAATTCCTGTCGCTCGTCTGCGCTGTGCCGCATCGAGCCGCAGAACGCCATTGTGGTCGCCGGCCGGCCTAGGTGCGCGTCGCCGCGCGCCGCCGCCGCACAGGCGTAGTTCGCCTTGACCAGCACTCCTACCCCTCGTGGGACCAGCTGATGGTGCAGCCACAGGCCAATCCTGATCGTCATCGGCTGCTGCGTTTGAATGCTGCGCGTACACGCCGCCACGATGCGAGTTAATTCAGGTGTGCTCAAATGGTTTTCGCTGTCGATGTGCCCGATATGCACGACACCTTGGAACGGAAGTAAGTGATCGGCGCACAGCGACCGGAACGGTACCGGCCGAACCACCACCAGTTCGGCATCGCCGAGGGCTCGCGTAGCGGCGCCGGTAGTGATGGACGAGGGCGGCTGGGATGCGTCGGCACGGGGATATCCGGTGCCATGGAGCGCTCGAATGTGATGCACGGCGCCAGCCTCGGGGCGATACCTTGGCGAATTCTCAAAGGATTCTTGGCGGATTCTCAATGGCTGCTTTGGACCGGGCCCTCGGTCGGGCGCATCGGATCGGCGCCCGCAGCGTATGGATACGTTCACCGGCCGAAGGCAAGTGCAAACGTCTGCAGGGGCCCTGGTCGCGACGTTCGTCGCCGTGTGGGATGCCCGAGAAGCGATCACGTAGTCCCCCGATCGGGGGACAGTCGCGATCCCTGCTGCCAGGAATTCGAATTTCACCCACACGATCTACCTTGTGACTGGAAAAGGACTATCGGTGGGTACTCGCCCGGCCTACGTCGGGCCGAGCGTGGCGGACAGCGCATCTGTGTTGTCCTCGGCAGAACTGGAGGTGGGCGCCAGATGACGATGTTGGCAGCGAGGATTCTGCTGGCCGGGGTGTTCGCAATCGCGGCACTGGCGAAGTTGTCGGATTGGGCGGGCGTTCGTCGCGCGGTGGTGGCATTTGGGGTACCGAAAGCGGCGGCCGCAGTTGTCGGGTCGGTGCTGGTCGCCATGGAGCTCGGTGTCGTGCTTCTGCTGGTGGGGGGCTGGGCTTATCGGGGTGCGGTGCTCGCGCTCCTTGCGCTGACGGGATTCAGCGCGGCGATCCTGGTGAACCTCGCCCGGGGCCGAAGTCTGGACTGCCACTGCTTCGGGCGGTTATCGGCGGGGACGCTGGGATGGCCCACCCTGGCCAGGAACGGATGCCTGGCGACGATCGCTGCATTCGTCGCGCTTGACGGCCGTTTCAGTTGGTCGTTAGCGATGTTGGCGCTCGTGATGTTCGCGTTGTGGATCGGACCCGTTGCATACCGCCGGTGGACGACGCGCGCGGGCACCAGCGTGAACGGCCCGGCGCTGCCGGACCGGACCGGACAAGTATGGACGCTGGACAGACTCTCGGCGGATCACCGACCGGTTGTGTTCATCTTCAGTCAGCCCGGTTGCGGCGCATGTGCGGCACTGCTACCTGAGGTGGACCAATGGCAACGTGATCTGGGTGAGCGCGTCACAGTGGCTTTGGTCAGCACCGCCCCCACTAATCACGTTGTGCCGTTCGAACTTATCGATGAGCAAAGACTGTCATTCGCCTCCTACGGCATCACCGCCACGCCCAGCGCGGTGCTTATCGACAACGGCCGACGGTTGTCCTCGGCCAGCGGAGCGCCCGCCATCAAGGACCTCGTGCAGCGAGCCGTGCAGGTCGCCGCGGAGTCCAGGTTCACGCGGCGGGGACTGCTGCGGCACGCCTCGGTCGGCTTGGCGTCCGCCGGTGTACTACCGGCCCTGGCTGCCTGCGATACCGGTCACAACGGCACCGCGTCTCTGGATACCAAGGCATTGGAGGTTGACGGCGCCTGGTTGTGCGATCAAACCTTTGCGCTGTGCACCACTGCGCCGTGTGTGCCATCGGCAACCGATCCCACTATCTCGGTTTGTGACTGCGTCGTTGTGAATGGCTACTCGATCGGATTCAAGACTTGCCCCGAGCGTGCTCAGTCGGGCACCTCTGTGCGGTCGGCATTTTCGACGGTGAATGTCAACACCGAGTTCGGCGTACTGAGCTGTCCCTCCGGAGTGCCATGGGCCAATTGCCTGGACGTGGAGTGCGAGATCGATCCCACCAACCCCGCCCGGGCAAGGTGCCAATGCATCACGGTGAAGACTGGTGAGTCGCGGACTTTCGGCGGCGGGTGCGACACCGACACCTGCACTTCGACGATATGGTCGGCCGCGACTCCCGACTTGCCAGGCAGCACGCAGTACAAGAAGGGTATGAAAAAACTCGGTCAGCCGGTGGAATTCCCCACCACCTGTCCCGCGTAGCACCCGCAGACCAAGCGCGGCCCGCGGCTGGTGAGGGTTGGTCACGGCGCCAGTCGCGGCGGTGCCCACGTCCGAGGATCGAGAAGCGCGGTTTCCCAAGCGTTTTACTCCCAGATTAGGGCGTTGGGAAGCGCGGGGTCGACCCGCCGCAACATCGTATAGGCGACGCCCGCGATTCCGCGGAAGAGACCAAGATTAAAGCGTCGGGTTCCGTTGTCCCACCGATAATCACCCCGCGACCGGGCGGCCTGGGCGACGGTCAGCAGCCGCCGGACCGCGTTTTCGCGGAGATCGTCGCGGTCCAGCAAGTCACCGGCTTCCCAGATGAATTCGATGGTGCCGAGGGTCCCGCAGCACAGCGTGTCGGTCGGGTCCAGCCCACGGTGCTCTACTCCCGCTAGTGCGCGGCGGATATCGGCTCGGACGAGGCGGCCACCCGCCGCTGTATGTTTGATCATCGCCGCGCGGGCTAGGCCGATGCCGGGAAGTCCGTGGCACCACTCGCCGCGCGCGCCGGCGCCCTCGGTGTCGCGCCAACTGCTATGTTCGGCTTCGAATGTCGCGTTTTCAAAAGCGATGCATTCCTGGGACGCGCTGGCGAACTCCGCGCTCCCGGTGGCCGCGGCCAGTGCGGCCAACGCATAGGCGAAGCCGGCGGCGCCATGCGACATCCCGCCAAGGGCGCTGCCAGAACCGGGTGCCGGCCAGCTGCGCCGGCCCACGGTGCCAACGCGCTGTTGGGCCAGCAGGTGTTGCCCGCACTTGATCGCGCGCTCGAGTGCATCGCCACAACCCGTTTGACGGTACAGCCGAAGCAGTCCCAGGATGGCGCCGGCGCTGCCACCCAGAACGTCAAGCTGCCGATCCGCCGAAATGACGTCCGGAGTGATCAGCTGCGCCGCCCGCTGCGCGTCCGACAGCACATCGTCGTCTTCCAGCAGCGCCGCAATCACCGCGAGGCCGTAGACGATCGATCCCACGCCGAACCCCGCTCCCAGCCCGAGCAAGCGAGCCATTTTGGGGGCATTGCGGCCCCGTAGGGTTTCCCGGAGCCGGGACATCGCCGCATAGGCAAGGCTCGTCGAGGAATCGGCGGTGGTAACGGCGGTGTGTGCGGCGAGGAACAGCGCGATGCCGCAACTGCCGTTGTAGAGGTCGTCGCCGAGTGGAACCAGATGGGACACCTCGGAGTCACCGAGCCAGTCGAGACCGATCCAGGCCGCCGCCGAACTTTCGAGGTAAGCGTGCTCGAAGAGCGATCGAGCGGCGCGGTCGGCTTCGGCCATGAAAATCTCGCGGCTAGCCGCGTTCGACACGTCAACGCGTCGAACGGGCGTGGTCGCCGAGCCATGCGGCGAGATCCCGGTGCTCGTGCTCAGCCGAATGATCTCTGCCTGCCATGCGACTTCCATCTCGTCGAGGTCGCCCAGCCGGGCGCGCGCCCGGTCGAGGCCAGACATCCCCTTTACCGGGATCGAGGCTCCGGTCGCGTCGCGGATCTCGTGGCCGTCGCTGGTCATCACAAAATGCGGCACGTTCAACTGCACCACCGCCGCGCGCTCGAGACGCTGCAGCGGCCACAACGGGTCGTTGTCCTGCTGCCAGTCCGCCAGCCTGGCGATGAAGTCCGCCTGAGCGGACCACGTGACACCGTCTTCCATCGTGCGGTGATCTTTGAGGCGCTGCACCAACATGTGATAAAACCTCGTCGGCCGGGCGACCTTGCGAACCGTCAATCCGGCGAAGCCTTCGAAAAGGTCGTTTGGGCGCTGCCGTTGTAGGAAGGTCGCGTACTCGGTGAAACCGGACCGGAAGTCGTCGATGTGGTCTCCGAATCGGGCGTGCTGGCCGCGCGCTTGCGGCAGATTGGAGATCGCCTCGATTTCAGCGATTTTCGCTGGCCGCATGGTGTCGGAATTGACGTCGATCCAGGTCAGTCCGATGCGTGGAGTGGAATGCGAAATCATTCCGCCGATCGAGAACGCGCTGTGAGAATGCTTGCCATAGGTCGGAAGCAGGCCGACCGACAGGACCGAGTCGCGAAGCTTTTCCATCGCGGTGTGATAGGCGCGCCCCGCGCCCGAGTCGGCGTCCGCGCCAGGTGGCTCGGCGAACTGGAGAACCATCTCCAGGTCGATCGGCATCGGATGGTCGCCGGCGGCGATGATGTTTTCCTGGTGCATGTCACTACCGGCAAAGCAGTGGAAGAGCGCGAGCCATGCCCCCGCGCGCTGGAAGTAGGCCTGAAAGCCTTGCGGGTCTGGGCAGCTCGTATGATCGACGAATTCTGTCCAGCCATAGCCGGTGCGTGCTAACACCCGTGCCGCGCGGAGCTCGATCGGGGCGTCGCGGTTCAGTCGCTCAATCAACGCATGCCATGCGACGTCGACCTCGAGATCTTTCGGCTTGTACACGACACGTGAACCGTCGGCAAAGCCGATGATGTGGACGGTACGCCCAAAGTTGTGTGGATCGGAGAGGCCACCGTCGATGCTCGTCACTTCGCAGCAGGTGTCGGCTCCAAGCAAGCCGTGACGAATCGCGGGCAGGTCCGCGCCCAGCCGCGCGATCAGCTCACCCGAGGTATCGATCCACTGCCGGGTGAGCGAGGCCATTAGCCGTAGTAGGACAGGCTTGTCGTCGAACAAGCGACGAAATCCATACGCCCGCATATCCGCAACGAACTCTGGGTAGCGGACGGTCGAGCGGCTATCGTCGCGGGCCTTGGTGAATTGCTCGTAGATCGCCGGAGCCGTCAGGTTCGACAGCTCAGCCACCAGTGAGCGACGCAGGCATGCGCGGGCCTGCTCGCCGACGTCGGCCGCCACACGACTGCCGACATGGCGCCAAAGGCGTGACTCCGCGCCGCGGATCACCGGTTCCAGCAGGTCTTCGAACGCGCAGGAATCCACCTCGGAAGCAAGGGGTTCCGAAGCAAGGGGTTCCGAAGCAATGTCCGAAGCAATGTCCGAAGCAATGGTGGTGGAACTGTGCAACGCTTCGCCGATCCATACGGCGTCGCCGAACCATGGCGGTGCCGGCCGGGCCGCGTCGCGGCGGGCGGTGGCGAATTTTGCCAACACACCCTCGAGCGCTAGCCCATCGGCTGCTAGCCGGTGCGTGAACAGCGACCAGTCGCCGCTGGCCGACGCCTGGCACCAGGAGGCGAGGCGACGCGCGGCCAACTCGCTGTCAGCCTTTTGGCCGGGCAAGGGTTCGAATGCGTCAGACAGTAACTCGTCGATGGTTGCGGCCCGGTATATGAGCCGCTGGTAAAACTCTTCCATTTCATTCTTCCGACTCGGCCCGCGAGGACCGCAACGGAGAACGTTGCTCGTCGCAGTCGATTTCGGCGGCCGCTAGTAAAGATCAGCGACCGCCAAATCGTCTTCCGAATCGGAAGTGTTGTGTTACTTAGCCGTTGGATTCAAGATCGTTATCGCTGCCACGCCCATGCCGCCGGCGCCTTCCAAGGCTTCATCGGAATAGGCGGGGAGGAGGATGCTGTCGATGCGGTCGCTGGTAGCAGAATTCATGTTCGTCTTCTTTCATTGATTTCCTGGGTAGTGGATGGGTTGGCATGGCCGTACAACTGAGCGGCCATGCCAACCCTTGGCGATCGCCACGGTAGTCGGGCGGGAGGCGCATTGTCCCCCCTGCTACCCGGCATTGTGCGGGTACCGCTAGCGCCCAGTCGGGGTGGGCCACTGGGTCGGAATTGGGGGCTAGCCGGGTTGCTGGGGCTCCGATATCCGGCGAGCGTGGCAGGAACGTTGTTTGCCGCTGTTCCGAATTGGAGGTATTCGCTTGGTAATCGGTGCGTTGCCGGCTGGTCCTCGACTCCCGGTTGGCGTTCAGACCGCCGCGTGGATCGCCAACCCGTGGGCATTCATGGAGCGGGCGGCGGCTCGGTACGGCGACACTTTCACGATGCGGTTGGCGGGTGAGGGCACCTGGGTGATGATGTCGCATCCGGACTCCGTGAGAGAGGTTTTCACGGCGCCCCCGAAGTTGTTGCGGGCGGGGGCGGCAAATCGCATTCTGCTGCCGGTGGTCGGTGCCAACTCGGTGCTCCTTCGCGACGATGACGCGCATCGGGAACAGCGTCGTCTGCTCGTGCCGCCCTTTCGTGGCGATCGATTGAAGTGCCATGTCAATGCGATGGCCGACATCGCCCATAGTGAAATCGCGGACTGGCCGCGGGGTGAGCCGGTGCCATTGCATTCCCGTATGCAGGCGTTGACGCTGGAGGTCATCCTGCGTGCGGTGTTGGGGGCATCGGACACCGGGCGCCTTGGTCAGCTACGCGCAGAACTGGTGCGGGTGTTGAGCACGGCGGCCGGCAGCCCGGGCCGGCTTTTGTTGCTGGTCCTCAGCCCGCAGCGTGTGAGGGCGGAGCTGACACGTAGGTTGTTCAGCCGCGTCGACCGGCTGTTGATCGCCGAGATTCAGGATCGGCGCGGTGCGGATAGCCTAGACGAGCGCAATGACATCACCTCGATGCTGTTGCGGGCAACGCAGGGGGATGGCCGGCCGTTGAGCGATGTCGAGGTCCGTGATGAGGTGATGACGCTGCTGCTGGCCGGTCACGAAACCACGGCCACCGCGCTCGCGTGGGCGGTGGAGTGCATCGTCGCTCACCCCGCGGTGCAGGACCGGCTCGTCGAGGAATTGCGCTGTGGCAGCCACGATTTCCTCGATGCGATCGTAAAGGAGACGCTGCGCTTGCTGCCCGTCTTCTCACTGGTTCCGCGGCGGTTGACGGCGTCGATGGAGATCGGCGGCAGGCTGTTGCCGGCAGGCGTCACCGTGGTGCCATCGATCTATCTGATGCATCGGCGACCGGATGTTTATCCCGACCCGGAGCGGTTTCGGCCTGAGAGATTTTTGGAACAGCGGGCCGGGGCCTACACGTGGATTCCGTTCGGTGGCGGTGTTCGCCGTTGTTTGGGCGCGGCGTTCGGGCAACACGAGATGAGGATCGTGTTGGGCGCGCTGTTCGGCAGTTACCAGGTGCGTCCGGTCGCTGAGAAACGCCAACCTGGCCGGGCGACGGTGTCGCTGGGATGGCGTCCGGTGCCAGAGCCTTGCCAACTTCGGGTCACGGTCGAGCCGTGACGAAACGTCGATCGGCCACCGAAACTTCAACCGAATCCTCAACACTGCCTGGCTTGGTTGAGACCGACAGGTTGGCAATGTGGCTACTCGCGAAACCTGCCTGACCACCGCTGTCCGCTGATCGGGGGACGACGTGGTTACCCGCTGCCAGGGATTCGACACCCATTCTTATTGCCTACTCTTCGAGTAACGCCGCACAGGAGAGGAGGTGTCCACCATGTCCCACGAACTTTTGTTCACCGAAGATGAAGCCGTGTACGGCTTTCCCGGATTCTTTTCGACCAACATGACCGATTGAGTGCGCTTGGCGACGCGGCTGCCGGACTGCTCGATGGGTTCGATGCCAGCGAATAGTCCGTCGTCGCGGCGCGCACCAACCAGTGTCCCCGAAGACAGGAGCAATTTGTATGACTGGCCGCTCGGGCAGATATGAGGGCGACAGCTGGGATCCGGCGTGCAACGTGGGAGCGACGGCCACCATGATCGCGACCTACCGGGCGCTAGCCTCACAGGGCCCCGACGCGCTGCTGAACGATCGGCTGGCCGATCCGCTGGTACGCGCGGTGGGGCTAGAGCAATTCGTCCGGTTGTTGGACGGTGAAATCGCCTTCGAGGACGACCCGCTGCTGCGCCGTGCGGAGGCGAATCGGCAAATCGCCGTGCGTACCAGGTTTTTTGACAACTTCTGCCTGACCGCCACCGACGCCGGAGTCCGCCAGGCGGTGATCCTGGCCTCCGGTTTGGACACTAGGGCCTACCGTTTGCCCTGGCCCGACGAGATGGTGGTTTACGAGATCGATCAGCCACTCGTCATCGACTTCAAGACGTGGACGCTGGCCGAACTCGGCGCCGACCCGACCGCCGACCGGCGGCCGATCGGCATCGATCTGCGCGACGACTGGCCCGCAGCGTTGCACCAGCACGGATTTGACGCGAACAAACCAACGGCGTGGATCGTCGAGGGCCTGCTGATTTATCTGCCGCCGGACGCGCAGGATCGACTGTTCGACAGCATCGCCTCGCTCAGCGTACCAACCAGCCAACTTGCTACCGAGCACTTCCCGGACCCCGTGGGATTGACCGGCGAGCACGCGCAGCAACTTTCGGCGCGCTGGAGTCGGATGGGACTCGATCTCGACATGTCGGAGTTGGTCTACTCCGGTGACCGCCACACCGTCATTGAGTATCTGACGATGCACGGTTGGCAACTGACGGCCCGTACGATTAAGGAGCTATACGCCCACAACGGATTTGAGTTTCCCGACGATGATACTGCGGCCGTCTTCGGCGAACTGAGCCTCGTCGCCGCAACGTTTGCCGGCGCGGACGCAGCTTGCCCTGCCAATGCGGGGCGGGACGGTCCTGGCGGCGTCCGCTGAGAACACGCCGCCTGCCTGCTGCCGGCCCACCCACGAGCTGCAATTACGCTCGACGCTATCGGGTGGTGTCGCAAGTGAGGGGACGACATGGCGGAGCAGCCGGGGCAAACGGGTCTGCGGGTCGTGCTCGCCGACGACGATGTGTTGCTGCGAGAAGGACTGGCCAGCTTGCTGACCCGATCGGGCCATGACGTCCTAGACACCGTGGGCGACGCGACGACTCTGGTCGATGTGGTTCGCGCCAAGCGTCCGCAGCTGGTGGTTGTCGATATCCGGATGCCTCCTACCAACAGCTCCGACGGACTCGATGCCGCGTTAGCTATCCGGGAAGAGATGCCCGAAATCGCGCTGCTCGTGCTATCGGCGCATGTGGAAGTTGAGCACGCGACCCAGTTACTGGCCAGCGGATACGGTGTCGGCTACCTGTTGAAGACCCGCGTTTCCGACGTCGCCGAATTTCTCGACTCGCTTCAGCGGATCGCCGGCGGGTCATCGGTGATCGATCCGGCCCTGGTTCAGGAATTGGTCTGCGCACGCAAGCGCGCTGATCCGCTTGCCGTGCTTAGCCCGCGCGAAATGGAAGTACTGGCATTGATGGCAGAGGGCCGCTCCAACGCCGGGATCGCCCGGCAGCTGTGGGTAGCCGAAGGCACCGTCGAAAAGCACATCCGCAGCATCATGACCAAACTGGAGCTGCATGAGACCCCGGACGATCACCGCCGCGTGCGTGCGGTCGTCACCTTCCTGGAAACCCGCTGACTGGAATCCACCGTGACGAAGGCGAGTCCACTCTTGCGGGTCGGGTGGGGACCCTGGTTGTCTCGGACGCCGCCACCGAGGTCCCTGGGTGTTGCGGTAGCGGCCGGACTTATCGCGGTGCAGACGGCAGTGCTGCTGTTACTTAAGAAACTCGCGTCGGACAATGCTTTCGGGGCCGTGTATCTGATTGGTGTCTTGGTCATCGCGACGGGCTGGGGCCCGGGCTTGACCCTCGCGATGGCGGCGCTGAGCGCGATCGCCTATTCGGGTTTCCGTAACTGGCCAGAACATGGCGTGGTGATGAGCCAACTTCAGGATTGGGTCGTCTTGGTCGTCTACGTCGTCGTTGCGCTGGTGGCACACGCGTTGGCCGGTACCGCACGAAAGCGTGCTGCGGACGCGGCGAAACGTCGGCAAGAATCCGAGGCTAGCGGCGCAGCGCTCGGCGACCTGGCTGGCCGACAAGCCGCGCTTCGACGAATCGCGACGCTGGTCGCGCGCGGAGCTCCGGCCTCCGAGATCTTTCCCGCGGTGGCCGAGGAGCTGGCGCACTGTCTCGGTGTTACCGACACCTCGCTGTGGCGGTACGAATCCGATGACACCGCAACACTTGTCGCCGCGTATGAAGGTACGGGTCACGCTGAGCGGAAACCCGTCGGCACTCGCTGGCCCGTGCGCGGCGACAACATCGTCGCCAAGGTCGCTCGCACCGGCGGTCCTGCACGATTGGATGATGACCAAACGGCGACTGGGGATATACCCGCGCTCGTTCGTGGGCTGGGGCTACGCGCCGGGGTGGGAACGCCGATCATCGTTGAACGCCGGCTGTGGGGTGCGGCCGTGGTCGGATCTCGGCAAGTCATGTCGCTGCCACCGGACACCGAAGAACGGGTCGCCGAGTTCACCGAGCTTGTGGCGACCGCCATCGCAAATGCCGAGGCGCACTCCGCCCTGAAGGCCTCACGCGCGCGCATTGTCACCGCCGCCGACGACGCTCGCCGGCGATTGGAGCGCGATCTGCACGACGGCGCGCAACAACGGCTGGTGTCGCTTGCTGTGCAACTTCGCTTGATCGAAGCCGAGGTGCCGCCCGAACTCGGCTCGGTCAAAGGGCGAATAGCCAGGGTCGTCGCCGAGCTGGCCGCAGCGTCAGCAGATCTCCAGGAGATTGCCCGGGGCATTCATCCGGCGATCGTCTCCAGCGGCGGCCTTGGTCCGGCGCTTAAGTCGCTCGCGCGACGCTGCCCCATCCCGGTCACCCTTAACCTGGCAATTGAAGAACGCCTGTCGGAGTCGACGGAGATCGCGGCGTATTACGTTGTCGCCGAGGCGCTCACCAACGCCGCACGACATGCACACGCTTCCGGGGTGGACATCGACGCCAAAGCCCAGGGTTCGGATCTGGTGCTTTCCATACGCGACGACGGTGCCGGCGGTGCGGACAGTAGCCAAGGGTCCGGCCTTCTCGGCTTGATCGACCGAGTTGAAGCGATCGGCGGTCACCTGCGGGTACTAAGCCCCCCGGGTGCTGGCACCACTCTGCAGGTGGTAATCCCGATCTCCGCCTGAGAAGGCTCGACCGCGGGTAACCCCCACCGCCGCGGGGCAATTGGAAGAGGACGGATCAGGTTACCCGCCGGCACCGTCGGAGCCGTTGGCTCCTTGCGAGCCGGTTGCGCCAACCTCGCCCCCCGCGCCGGCCGTGCCAAGAGCGCCGCTGGTGCCGCCGGCACCGCCGCTACCGGCCGCGCCCGCGGCGCCACCGCTACCGCCGGTGCCGCCGGTACCCGCGTTCCCGGCCTCGCCATCGTTGACTGGGTTGTCTGCGGATCCACCCTGGCCCGCGCCGCCGCCGTTTCCGCCGCTTCCTCCCATACCGCCGTCTCCGCCGGTGCCGCCGACACCGCCATCACCGCCGGTGCCCAGCAGCAGACCTCCGGCGCCACCGCTGCCGCCGGTGCCGCCGGCGCCACCACTGCCGCCGGCGCCGCCCTCGCCGCCGTCGCCGCCGTCGCCGCCGTTACCGCCGAAGCTCGTCGCCATGTCGACTGCTTGGGCGTTGCCGCCGTTTCCGCCGCCACCACCCGCGCCGCCGCTGTCGGCGCCGCCGCCGGCGCCACCGATCCCACCGGCGCCCCCATGACCTCCGTTGCCGATCAGCAGCCCACCTCGACCGCCGTTCCCGCCGGCGCCGCCGGCGCCGCCGTCGTTGCCGACCGCACCCGTGGCGCCGGCGCCACCGGCCCCACCGGTACCACCGATAGCCGAGGCGCCATGCATAAGCGTCCCGGCGTCGGCGGAGCCGCCGGCGCCGCCGGCGCCGCCGTCTCCGCCCAATTCCCCGCCCGGCGCCCCGGTACCTCCGGTGCCACCGCGCGCGAAGGTGCTGGAAAAGGAGTCGCCGACGTTATCCTGCGCGGTTGCGCTGCCTCCAGTGCCGCCGGCGCCGCCGGTAGCGCCGGCACCCGCCGCGCCGCCGTCTCCGCCGTTGCCGCCGGCGGCCAAGATGTGGTTGGTGCCGGTGCCGGTGGCCACCGCCGAGCCTGCGCCGCCCTTCCCGCCGGTGCCGCCGGCCACCCCGGTGCCGCCGGTATGGCCGGCGCCGCCTGGGACCCCGCTGGCTTGCGCGTTGCTGCCGGTGCTGGTGTTGCCGGTCCCGTCGGTTCCGCTCGGCGCCTGGGCGCCGGTGGGGGTGGCGTTGACCCCGTCCGCCCCGGTGAGACCGGTGCCGCCCTGCCCGCCGTTACCTCCAGAGCCGAACAACACGGCCCGGCCGCCGTCGCCGCCCTGGCCGGGGTTGCCGCCGTTGATACCGGCCAGGGCGGACCCACCGATTCCCCCGGCTCCACCGTTGCCGTACAGCAGCCCGCCGCTGCCGCCGGTGCCGCCGGCGGCGCCGCCACCGCCCTGCCCGCCGGCCCCACCGTGGCCGATCAGCCCCGCGCTACCGCCGGCGCCGCCGGCCTGACCCGCCGCGCCCGCCGCGCCGTCACCGCCGTTACCGAATAGCAACCCGCCGGCGCCGCCCGCTTGTCCGGGCGCGGATCCGTCGGTGCCGTCGCCGATCAGCGGGCGTCCCAACAGCTGCTGGGTGGGTGTATTCACCGCACCGAGGAATTGTTGTTGCAAGGTCTGTAGCGACTGCAGAAGCGTCACGTTCGCGGCCTCACCGCCGGCATAGACCCCAGCGGCGTCGCTCAACGTTTGGGTGAACTGAGCGTGAAACTCGGCGGCCTGATTGCTCAGCGCCTGATAGGTGCGGCCGTGCGCGGCAAATAGCGCGGCGATCTGGGCGGACACCTCATCGGCGGCCGCGGTCAACACGTTTGTGGTGGGCAGCGCGGCCGCGGCATTCGCGTCGCGGATCGCCAGTCCAATTTCGGCAACGTCGGCCGTTGTCGCCGACATGGCCTCCGGGGCTGCGATCACATACGACATGAATAACCTCCTCGCGCTAGGCGGACCCAGCAGGTTGCTCGTTCGGCGCATCGCCGAGCCAAAGGGAATAGGCGGATACTATAGCCGCGAAGGACATTAGGTGTGGTGTTCTAACCGGCTGGCTGGATTCGACTGAGTCACACCCAATTAGCGAGTGCAAGCGTAATGCGGGAGCGCCGCCGGTGCGGTTGTCCTGCGCCGTGCGGTTCGCGCCAATCGTGCCACCCACGCCGGGATTTCTGATCGGGAACCCGACTGTCGTGACCGATCCGCCGGGCGTGCTGGGATCACCGCCATGGCCCCCCGTGCCGCCGGTCCTGCCTTCTGCGTAGCCCGAAGCGTCGGACCGATGAATTAGTCGTTGGCTTGCGCACCGCGGTGTCCTGATCGGGCTGCGCGGTGCCCGCCGCTGCCGTCAATTTGCAATTTTGGTCCGCGATGGCATCGAGGAGTCCCCTAGCCTGCAGTCCGCCACACCAGCTGTAAAGACGGCGAGAATCGCAATTTATGGTCGCGCAAGGGCTTGCGGGCCGCGCCATCCGAGGGGTTCTATTTGCCGTGATTTAAGGTCGACCATTTTCGGCAGCGCCGACCTAAAGTGTGGCGGTGATCAAGTGGCCATCCCGAATGTTCAAAATGTTCAAAATGTCGCTCGTGTTGGCGTCGGCTCTGCTATTGGTTGCTCCAGCTGACAGCCGAGGCGACTCTCGTCTGCGCACGTTGAATCCTGGTGTTCTCCAAGTCTGTTTGTACCCAGGTTTTGCCCCGTTTACCAGCAAAGACGGCAAGGGCGAATGGACCGGGTGGGATGTCAGTTATCTAGATCACTTTGCCGCCAGCGAGCGACTGCGTTTTCAGCCGGTGGAGGTGACGCGCTTCGATGGAATATGGACCCTGCCCGCAGGTGACGTGTGCGACGTGGCCGCGGCCGGAATCTCGGACACCCAGGATCGGCGCGCGGAATCCGGTGCACGGGCCGCATGGTCGCAGCACTACTACCGGGTGCTGCGCGCGTTTCTGGTGCGCTCGCAGGACGCGCATGGTCTCAACTCCATTGCGGATCTCCGCGACAGGACGGTCATTGTGACCGGCAACGCGACGGCCGACAGCGACATCCAACACAGGTTGGCGCGGGCCGGAATCACCACAACAACCATTTTGACCACGTTCAATGAGGTCGACGCCGCGCGCGAGGTGCTGGATGGCCAATCGTTCGCCTACGCCGGTGGGCTCGGCAGTGTGCAGCATCTGGCAGCACAACTTGGCGGTCTTGCGGTCACCTGGCCGCATTGCAACATGCTCGCCGACGGTTCAGAGGTCGACGAACCGTTTTCGTTTGTGGTTCGCAGCGCCAGCACCGGAGTAATCGCGGCCCTTGATCGGTTCATCTCCGACCCCGCAACGCCATATCCCGGTAAAAGTGCTTTCGATCCCGGTTGCTCTGAGGGCTCCTTATAACGGATTGTTCTTGATCGCGACGCGCGATTACCGAGTTGCCGCGCGTGATCGGGCCGTTATCAGCGCATGAAGAGGCCAATTTCCGGAAAGCTTCAAAACGTGTGTGCTTGATGGGCCGAAGCGCGGTGTTTGCCGAACCGTGCCGCGCCTGTGCCTTACACCCAGTAGGGCACTCGCGCGCGGTATTGGCGCATCGCGAACGCCGCCAACGCCCAGCCCACGACCGTCAGCGCCAGAACCACTACCCAGTGCCGCAGTTCCTGGTGCGCGCCCAGCAGCGGCGCTCGCACGATGTCGAGGTAGTGCAGCAGGGGGTTGAGCTCGATGATGCTCGACCATCGCCCGGCTCCCTGGCGGTGCAGGGTTTCGTCGTTCCAGATAATCGGCGTCATGAAGAACAGCAGCTGCACAACGGAATTCAGCAGCGGCCCGATGTCGCGGTAGCGGGTCGCGAGTATGCCGAAGCATAGGGACACCCACACGCAATTGAGCACGATCAGTGCCAACGCCGGAAACACCGTGAGATCGGCCCACGACCACGGCTTGGGGAAGATGATCGCGATGACGAAGTAGATCACGATGTTGTGGCCGAAAAAGATCAGCTGCCGCCACACCAGCCGATAGACGTGCACGCTCAACGGAGCCGGCAATTGCTTGATCAGGCCCTCATTGGAAACGAAGACATCGGCTCCGTCCAGGATGGAGGCATTGATGAGATTCCAGACGATCAAACCGAGCGTGACATACGGTAAATGCTCGGATAGCTCAAGGTGGAACAGCTTGGAATACAGCCCGCCCATCGCGATGGCGGTGGTGCCGGTCGCGATCGTGATCCAGAACGGGCCCAGGACCGATCTGCGGTACCGCTGTTTGATGTCCTGCCAGCCCAGGTGCAGCCACAGTTCATGACGCCTGAATCCTTCGGCCAGGTCTGAACGGGCGCGGGCAAACGTCCTGGACTGTGACGCCGCGTCGATGAACGTCATGAGCCACCTCCAAGATCGGGCTTGCCGAACCTCTCGCGACGCCCCAAGCGACGCAACCTAATCCACTCCCGCAGGCCTTTGGGGTCGCGGCGGGTCACCAGGAAGAACCAGCCGAACCGCAGCCACTCCTGCGGCAGTAGCTTACGTAAGCCGGGTTGAGACAACACGTAGCCGCGGTTGCGGTAGGTGAAGAATCGCTTGCCCGGATCGTCGGGATACTGGGTGTGCATGCGGCCACCGAGGATCGGCTTGAACTCGTCGGAGCCGCAAGGGTGCAGGTAAACAGCATCCAGGCAGGTGCCAAACGGCAGGCCCGACCGGACCAGCCGCCGATGCATCTCCACCTCGTCGCCGCGGATGAACAATCGCAGGTCCGGGACACCGATCATGTCCACGGCGGACGCCTGGATTAGCGCGCCGTTGAAAAGCGAAGCGATCCCCGGCAGCAGATCCTGGCCGGCCTCGGTACGCAATTCGCTTGCTCGCCTGCGCCATACCAGACCACGTCGCAGCGGAAATGCCAACCGCTGCGGGTCATCCATATTGCAGACCATCGGCGACACTTCCGCCAGGCCGTACTTCTCGGCGCACGCCAACAGCGTCGCCAGTACGCGTGTGTCCTGTGCGTGCCCGTCATCGTCGGCCAGCCAAACCCAGTCGGCGCCCTGTGCGAGCGCATGCAACATACCGAGTGCGAAGCCGCCCGCACCGCCAAGGTTTCGGCGCGACTTCAGATACGTAGTGGGGATTGGTTGTCCGGCAACGAGATCACCGACCCGGCCGGCGTCAGACCCCTCCGCAGTATCGTTGTCGACCACGATCAAGTGGTCAGGCAACCTGGTCTGGGTGGTCAGCGCATTTAACGACTTAGCCAGCTGGTCGGGGCGCCGGTGAGTGACCACGACGGCAATGACGGTGTCACTCATCCCCGGAAACTTTGTGCGCCAGTGGCTCTCGGGTAGTGCCTGCGCGCTGAGTCTCGGCGAGCACGTCGTGGACGTGTCGGGCGGCGTCTTCTCCCTCGTAGGCGCGCACGACGTCCTCGATTCCGCCGCTGAGTCGGACGACACCGTGGTCGATCCACATCGCGGTCTTGCATAGCCGCGCCAGAAATTCGTTGGAATGGCTTGCGAATACCAGGATTCCGGATCGCTCAACCAACCTCTGCAACCGTGACTGTGCCTTCTTGAGGAAGTCGGCGTCCACGGCGCCGATGCCCTCGTCCAGTAGAAGGATCTCCGGATCGATGCTGGTGACCACGCCCATGGCCAGCCGTACTCGCATGCCGGTGGAGTAGGTGCGCAGCGGCATCGACAGGTAATCACCCAACTCGGTGAATTCGGCGATCTCGTCCACCTTGGCCAGCATCTGCTTACGGGTCTGTCCCAAAAAAAGGCCGCGGATGATGATGTTCTCGTAGCCGGAGATCTCGGGGTCCATGCCGATGCCCAGATCGAACACCGGCGCTACCCGCCCGGTGACCGTGGCCGAGCCCCGGGTCGGCTCGTAGATACCCGAAAGTAGACGCAGCAGTGTCGATTTGCCCGCCCCGTTGTGGCCGACCAAGCCCACCCGGTCACCCAGTTCCAGGGACATGGTGATGTCCCGCAGTGCCTCGATGACCACCACGTTGGAGCTGTTGCGGCCGATCGCGCCGCCGGCCTTGCCCAGGAACGCCTTCTTCAGGGAGCGCGACTTGGCGTCGAAGATGGGGAATTCGACCCACGCGTTGCGGGTCTCGATCCGTGGACCTTCGGACACGGTCTACAGGTACTGTCCGGTGCCGTGACCGTGCTGGCCCGCCTTGCCGAGACCAGGCGGCAGCGCGCCCTGGCGCATCTGTTCCAGCTGCGCGCGCGCCGCCATCTGCTGAGCGAATAGCGCGGTCTGGATGCCGTGGAAGAGGCCTTCCAACCAGCCGACCAGCTGTGCCTGCGCGATACGCAACTCGGCGTCCGTGGGTGCGGAATCCTCGCTGAACGGCAGGGTCAGTCGTTCCAGCTCCTCGCGCAGCTCCGGGGCCAGGCCGTCTTCGAGCTCACGGATACTGGTGGCGTGGATGTCGCGTAACCGGTTGCGGCTTGCATCGTCCAACGGTGCGGCGCGCACTTCTTCGAGCAATTGCTTGATCATCGTGCCAATCCGCATCACTTTGGCGGGCTGCTCGACCAGGTCGGTCAGCGAGGGTTCGTCGGAATCGTCGTCCTCGGGTACCGCCATGAGCCTCGGGTCCACGCCACCAATGACCTCGACGCCATCGATATCTGGGCCATCGTTGCCGGTACTCAATCCAGTCACCATCCTCTTTAACTACCTACGGGGAGTGCGTCCCTGCGGTCTTGCCGCGCCACTCGAAAATTCGAGCTCCGCCGTTGTCGTAGATCTTCTGCCACCACGGCGAATTCTCCAGAGAGACTAGTCCGTCGGGAACGGCAAACCCCCTCACCGTCGGGCTGCTGGTGAGGATATAGCGGATATTGAGGACCTTAATGGACTCCAGTACACGCGGGTCCGCGGCGCCGTTGCGGGCATAAGCCCAAAAAATGAACCGGTGATATCCCGGGCCCTGCTGCACGGGGTAGTCGTAGTGCGTCCATAGCGGGTGCAGGCCGGCCACCGCGTACATCCACGCCGTACCGTCGGTATTGGCGTTGCCGATCAGGGTGTCGCGCGCGCCGGGCAGTGTTGCCAGATAGGCCATGGCGTCGAGGTCCTGCTGGTTGACCATCACCGAGTCGTACTTGTCGCCGAACAGGAACCGGTGGCGCGGAAAATAGTGCCACGTGCTGACCAGGCAGGTTGCCACCAACAGCGCCACGGTGACCGTCGACCAGAATGGCTGCGGCAGCGTCTTGAACCGATCGCAGAGTCGTCTGGTCCCCGCCACCGCCAGCATGACCAGGGCAAACAGCGCGACGCCGGCCATCGGCATCAGCAGCAGTGTTGTGGCCGCGGCAATGCGGCGCGGGTCGTTGTAGAAGAATTCGCCGAATGCCCCGGCCACGGCTTCCGGCGGGCCGCCCAACGGCGTTCCGGCATTGACATTCATGAAGACCAGCAGCAGCCACACCGCCAGCGGCCACCAAATCTTCTTGACCAGCAAGATGAACCCGCCGATCGCGGCTACCACGATCAGGGCGTACTGCACCGGGAAATCGTTGAGGTGGCGCGAGTGCTGGAAAATCGCGTCGAACACGCCGCGCTTCTTGCTCAGATAGGTAAGGAATGAATGCCCGGCGATGATGTCTTCCTGCTGTTCCACGCTGAGGAATTGCGGCAACATGATCAGTCCGGAAATCGCCGCCACCCCAGCGAGCGTCACCAGGTCGGCCAGCCGGCTTCGTACCGGGCGCCACAACGCCTCGAACAACCACCAGGCCGACACCAGCAGGACGACCACCATGCCGCCGGTGATGTGTACGGACAACACCCCCACCAGGGCCAGCACCGCAATCGGGATGCGGTCGCGGTGTCGCAGCGTCGAGGCGATCAACGCCATGGTCGGCACCGCGACTCCGTAGGACGCCAGGTTGGGCATCGCGGCGGTATCGAACTCGACGTAGGGAATCGCCGTGAACGACGCCGACAGTGCTGCCGCGGTGGCCGCCGCCCCCGCAGCGAGCCACTGGCCGGGGGCCGACCGCTCGGCTCCCGAAGCGCCGGAGGCCGACCACAGTGACCAGCTGCGCGAGCGCATCACGCACCAGGTGAGGACGGCGGCGCTCACCGGAAACAGCCAGATCGCGGCCGCCAGCGAACTCAGCGTGTAGCCGGTGGTCGCCGCCG
Source organism: Mycobacterium basiliense (assembly GCF_900292015.1). Classification (NCBI taxonomy): domain Bacteria; kingdom Bacillati; phylum Actinomycetota; class Actinomycetes; order Mycobacteriales; family Mycobacteriaceae; genus Mycobacterium; species Mycobacterium basiliense. The sequence continues at coordinate 5,420,217 of NZ_LR130759.1, read as the reverse complement.
CCCCGGTGAGCTGACAAAACACCGCCACCAGGCCATGGAACACCGACGGGTAGTACAGCAGGGCGTGCGTCTCGACGTTACGCAGCTCGCCCATGTGGGTGGGGGAGGCCTGCCCGGTGTCGAGGATGAAACGCACGGTGTTGGCGTGCCACACGGCGTCCCAGGTGCTGGGGATGGACTGCCAGTGCGGGATGCCGCGGAAGGCGGCCCAGGCAATGAACGACGCGCCCAGCACCACTCCGGCGGCAACCGTCAGCGCCGGCCCGCGCCTGACCGCGCGGGCTTCAGCGGCCTTGTCACGAAAGCGCTCGAGCGCCAGCGCAAAACCCGTCACCACCGCCGACACGATGGCCAGGGCGATCATCGCCGTCCAGCCGTTCCATGGGATGCCCAGGGCGCCGTAGGGAACGATCGCCAACGCGACCACCCCGTAGGTCAGCGGGGGACCGACCGCGATAGCGACCGGCCACCTTAGCTGCGCGATACGTGCGATGAGCGTCCCTGGCGCGATCAGCAAGACCAATGCGATCAGCGTTCCGAACCACAAGCTCACTCGACTAGTATGGCGTGGCCGGGTGACCTGGCTCGGGAGGCCGCAAGGGCTGGAACGTCTGGAACTGCTGGAAGTATTCGGGCCACCCGCTAACGTCACCGAGTTGCGTGAATAGCTGGAGCTCTAAGGTGGCTGGCATGGCATACGACGTTGCCCGGGTGCGCGGACTGCACCCGTCGCTGGGCGACGGATGGGTGCATTTCGATGCGCCGGCCGGCATGCTGATTCCCGATTCCGTCGCGACCACCGTGTCGACGGCCTTCCGCAGGTCCGCCGCCAGTACCCAAGGTGCCCACCCATCGGCGCAGCGCAGCGCCGCAGTGCTGGACGCCGCGCGCGAGGCCGTGGCCGATCTGGTCAACGCCGACCCGAGCGGCGTCGTGCTGGGCGCTGACCGTGCGGTGTTGTTATCAGCGCTGGCAGAAGCGTCCTCCTCGCGGGCCGGCCTGGGCTACGAGGTGATCGTCAGCCGCCTCGACGACGAGGCCAATATCGCGCCGTGGCTACGGGCGGCGCATCGCTACGGTGCCAAGGTGAAATGGGCCGAGGTCGACATCGAGACCGGCGAGCTGCCGACGTGGCAGTGGGAAAGCCTGATCTGCAAGTCGACCCGACTGGTCGCGGTCGCGTCCGCGTCGGGAACGCTGGGTGCGGTCACCGATCTGCGGGCCATGACCAAATTGGTTCACGACATCGGCGGTCTGGTGGTGGTCGATCACTCCGCCGCCGCCCCCTACCGGCTGTTCGACATCAGGGAAACCGACGCCGACGTGGTGGCGCTCAACGCGGTCGGGTGGGGTGGCCCGCCGGTCGGGGCGATCGTTTTCCGCGATCCGGCGTTGATCAACACCTTCGGCTCGGTGTCGACCAATACGAACGCCACCGGCGCCGCCCGGCTCGAGATCGGCGCGCACCAGTTCGGTCTGCTGGCCGGGGCGGTCGCCAGCATCGAGTACCTCGCATCCCTCGACGAGTCGGCACGCGGCAGCCGCCGCGAACGTCTGTCCGTTTCGATGCAATCCGCCTCGGCCTACCTGAACCGGATCTTCGACTACCTGATGGCGTCACTCAGGTCGCTGCCGTTGGTGATCCTGATCGGTCGTCCGGAAGCGCGGATCCCGGTCATCAGTTTTGCGGTCCACCAGGTGCCGGCCGACCGGGTGGTGCAGCGGTTGGCCGACAACGGAATTCTGGCGATCGCCAACGCCCACTCCCGTGTGCTCGACGTGCTCGGTGTCAGCGACGTCGGCGGCGCGGTAACCGTCGGGCTGGCGCACTACTCAACGATGGCCGAAGTCGACCAACTGGTGCGTGCGCTGGCATCCCTGGGTTGAGGTGCCCTCGCGGCTAGTCGTCGACGGTCAGCAGGATCTTTCCGTAGGTCTTGCCCGACAGCATCAATTGATGAGCCTCTGCGGCCTGTTGAATCCGTAGGCGGCTGCCGATAACCGGTCGAACCCGGCCGCTGGCGATCATCGGCCAGACCGAGGTGGTGACCGCTTGCGCAATAGCGCTCTTACCGTTCGCGCCGCTCACCGGCCGGGCCCGTAACGTGGTCCCGATAATCCGGGCTCGCTTGGTGAGCAGCTTGCCCAGGTTGAGCTCGGCTTTCACCCCGCCTTGCATGCCGATGACGATCAGTTGTCCGTCGGTGGCCAGCGCGTTGATATTGCGGTCGAGGTAGGCCGCCCCCATGATGTCGAGAATCACGTTGGCGCCGGCGCCACCGGTCTCTTCATGCAGCCGCGCGACGAAGTCCTCGTCGCGGTAGTTGATGGTGATCTCTGCTCCCAGGTCGCGACAGAGGTCCAGCTTTTCCGGTGATCCCGCGGTGGCCGCCACCCGGGCGCCCAAGGTGTGTGCCACCTGGATCGCGTGGGTGCCGATGCCGCTGGCGCCGCCGTGAATGAGCACCAGCTGCCCGGGGCCCAGGCGGGCGGCCATCACCAGGTTGGACCACACCGTGCAGGCGACTTCAGGCAACGCCGCGGCGTCGACGAGCTCGATCGGTTCGGGTATCGGCATCACCTGACCGGCCGGAACGGCGACGTACTCGGCGTATCCGCCGCCAGCCAGCAATGCGCAAACTTCCTGTCCCGCAGACCATTCCGTGACATCGGAGCCGACTTCGGCAACGGTGCCACTGACCTCCATGCCGATAATCTCGCTGGCTCCCGGCGGGGGCGGATACTTACCGGCCGCCTGCAGCACGTCGGCACGGTTCACCCCGGCCGCGGCGACTTTGATGAGGATTTCGTCGGGTCCGACGGCCGGATCGGGGACCTGCTGCCAAACCAGTTGGTCCGCGGAGGCGGCGACGATGGCGTGCACGACCGCCACGCTACTACCCGCCGATTCCGACCCCGTTACCCTTAGCAGCGGTGGCGTGGCAGAGCGGCCTAATGCACTCGCCTTGAAAGCGAGAGACGGCTAAAACCGTCCGGGGGTTCAAATCCCTCCGCCACCGCCGTTGGGGTGCCGCGATGATCGTGGGGCAACCCCGTCGATGATCAACGCGGTATGGCGGCCGTGATGGTGTTCAGTAGCGCGCCGTAGCGGCCGGATTCGGGATCTTTACCGGGCTTCCCACTACTGACTACCGCGGCCGACAGCCGACGCTCTGGGTCGGCCCACAAGGCGATGTTGATCAGCCCCAGATGACCGAACGCTGCCGGCGCGTTGCGCCCGAACGGGCCGAATCGCCTCGAGCCCAGCATGTAGCCGGTACCCCAGCGCAGCGGCATCAGGCCGACCGCAACATCGGGTCGCAGCCGCCGGCATTCCCGCACCGCATTGCGCAGCGTTTCCGGCTGCATGATTCGCACGCCGTCGAGTTCCCCGCCGCGGCGCAGGATCTCCATGAATCGGGACAGTTCGTTGGCCGTCGACACGGTGTTTGACGACGGGATGATGGTGCTGAGGTAGAGCGGCTGGTTGGTGTAGGGAATCACCTCATGCACGGTTCCGCCGATCGCCTTGCGGAATACCGCCGCGACCACCGGCGGCAACGGCCGCCCGGTGGCGTGGCTCGGCGCGATCAGCGGAAGGTCTTTCTTGGCGACGCCGAAGTTGGTCCACCGAAAGCCCAGCGGGTCGAGGATCTCGGTGGCCAAAACGTCGCGAATCTCCTTGCCGGTGGTGGCCCAGACGATCTCACGCATCAGCGGGCCCCACGTCAGTGCGTGATACATGTGCAGCAGCCCGGGTCGGTAGAGCGGTTTGAGTTCGCCAAGTTTTTCCAGGGCGTATTCGTGGTCGTCCGCTCGGGTGACGTCGGGCCTGGGCCCGGTGGCGAACGGCACGCCGGCGCTGTGGGTCAGCACGTGGCGGATGGTGGTGCGGTCCTTGCCGTGACTGGTGTAGCTGGGCAGATATTCGCAGACGCGGTCGTCGAGGGAAAAGTACCCGCGTTCGACCAGCATGTGGATGACGGTGGCAGTGATGGCCTTAGCCGAGGAGTAGACGCAAAATGGGGTGTCCGTCATGGCGGGGATTTTTTCGGCGTCGGGGGAATCGGTCGGGGCGTTACCCCAGCCGTGGCCGATCGCACGGTTGAGCACCACGCGGCCGTTGTGGCGGATACAGAGCTGGATCGCAGGGTGCATCCCGGCCTGGTACCAGTAGCGGGCCGCCCCCCAGATTCGTTCGATGGTGGCGGTCTCGATCTCGGAGTGGTCCTCGTCACCGATCGCCGTCACGGCGTCGAGGTCGGCCGGGACACGGATCGTGCCGTCGGGAGTCATCGGCGCCACTCCTCCTCATCGCTGCGCTCTGCATCGTCGCCGGCGGGAGTCATCGGCGCCACTCCTCCTCATCGCTGCGCTCTGCATCGTCGCCGGCGGGAGTCATCGGCGCCACTCCTCCTCATCGCTGCGCTCTGCATCGTCGCCGGCGGGAGTCATCGGCGCCACTCCCAGCGAGAGTACGTGCGCAACGGCGAGACTGCCGCCATGGTCGTGGTCGGGCCGGCCACCACAACCCCCACCGCATTCTCGGCGAGTCGCGTCAGGCCGTTCTACTCGCCGGTGAACTGCGGGGGACGCTTGGCGAATGTCGCCGAAATACCTTCGGTCAGGTCCTTGGACGGTAGAAACGCCGCATTCCAGGCGGCCACATAGCGCAGATTCTCCGAGATTCTGGACGTGCGCTGCTGATCAAGGACGTCCTTGACACCGTAGACCGCCAACGGCGGGTTGGCCGCGATCTCGGCGGCGGTGGCGTGAGCCGCGGCCAGGGTTGCCTCGGCGTCCTGGTAGACGCTGTTGACCAGGCCGATCTTTTCAGCCCGAGCCGCATCGATGTCGCGGCCGGTCAATGCCAGCTCCCGTAGGTGGCCGTCGTTCAGGATCAGCGGCAGCCGGGCCAGACTGCCCATGTCGGCGACGATTGCCAGCTTGACTTCCCGCACCGAGAACTTGGCATCGGCGCTGGCGTAGCGGATGTCCACCGCGGAGACCAGATCGACGCCGCCGCCGATGCACCAGCCGTGCACCGAGGCGATGGTGGGGGTGCGGCAATCCGCGACGGCGTTGGTGGCTTTCTGCATTCTCAGCACCTCGGCGTGGAAGTCGGTCCGCGGACGCGCCAATGCACCTTCGGCCATCAGCGGGGCAAAGGTTCCGCCCATCGCCGGGACGTCCAGTCCGTAACTGAAATTCCTGCCCGACCCGGTAATGACGATGGCCCGCACCTGGCGGTCGGCGTCCAGCGCCGCGAATACCTCTGGCAGCTCCGACCAGAAGGCGGGCCCCATCGCATTGCCCTTGCCCGGTCCAATCAAGGTCACCTGCGCGACCTGGTCCTTGATTTCGACGGTGACGGATTCGTATGTTTCACCCATCTCCAGACCGTAGCGTGGCCGATATGGCCTCTGATTTGCGACCCGGACCAGATTCCCCGCCGACCAATGAGCTGGCGAGTGCCGAAGCCGCACTTTCGGTACTGCAGCAAGTCCTGCACACCATTGCCGGCGACGATATGTCGCGACCGACACCGTGCCGCGAGTACGACGTGTCGGGGCTGACCGGGCATCTGCTGAACTCGATCACGGTCCTGGGCGGAATGGCCGGCGCCGACTTCGCCGGCCCCTCAGCGAACGACGACACCGCCTCCGTCGAGGGACAAGTGATCGGTGCCGCCCGGCCGGCCCTGGACGCCTGGCATCGTAGGGGCATAGACGGCGATGTATCCCTGGGCCCGGGCTCGATGCCCGCCAGGGTGGCGGTTTCGGTGTTTTCGATCGAATTCCTGGTCCACGCGTGGGATTACGCCACGGCCGTGGGCCACGACATGCAGGCGCCGGATTCGTTGACCGACTACGTGCTGGGGTTGGCGCGCACGCTGATCAAGCCACAGGAACGCAGTGCCGCCGGATTCGACGAACCGGTGGAAGTGCCCGAGCATGCCAGCGGGCTGCATCGGCTGGTGGCTTTCACCGGCCGCAATCCGACCCGGTAGGCGCCCGACATCCGGGTAGGGCTACACCCGCTCGAGATAAAAGTAGTAGTACCGGCCGTTGTCGAGAACGCCCTTGCCGTTCATGATGCCCATCACCGCGTCGTCGTCGATTCGCTTGAAGTGGTCGTGTACGGGTTGGCCGTCATAGACCATGGTCGCGGTGATCTCGCCGCGGAATTGCTCCAGCCACAAGCTGGCCTCGCCCTTGCCCATCGCCACGTTGGAGAACCTGTTTCCGTCGGCGTCCAGACACACCAGTGGCTGAACATCGGTGGGCGAGTTGAATGTCTTGCCGAACCAGTTGGCCTCCTGCAGTCGGCCGTTCATCTTGTGGCCGGTGTGAAATTCGCCGCCCTTCCACTGGCCGATCATGCCGTCGATGGTTGCGGGCGCAAGCGTCTGCCAGAAATCGTCGAGTTCTGCGTCCGGGATGGGGTGGGCGCAGTTCTTGAAGTCGGTGAACTGCTGGCGGGCTGTCCATGCGCTCATTGCAGGTCTCCCCGGTGCCCGTGCCAGCTGCGGGCGAATCGCAGCAAGGCGTCATTTTCTTCCGGCGCGCCCACGGTCACCCGGACACCGTCGGTACCGTGCGGGCGGACCACGATGCGGGCGTCGGCGGCCTGCTCGACGAAGTCTCGGGTGCGGGGGCCCAGCGGCAGCCAGACGAAATTGGACTGCGACGGCGGCAGCGTGAATCCGGCATCGCGCAACGCAGCGCTGACCCGTGCCCGCTCGGCGACGACGGCGTCCGTGCGGGCCAGCAGCTCGTCGGCGGCATCCAGCGACGCGATGGCGCCGGCTTGCGCGATGCTCGAGACCGTGAACGGGACGTAGACCTTGTCCAGAGCGGTGATCACATCGGGTTGACCGATCGCGTAGCCGACCCGCAGACCTGCCAGCCCGTAGGCCTTGGAGAACGTTCGCAACACCACGACGTTGCTATGGGAGCCGACCAGCTCGAGGCTGGCGGGAGCCATGCCGTCGCGGATGTACTCGACGTAGGCCTCGTCGATGGCAATCAGGATGTGCGGCGGAACGGTCTCGACGAAGCGTGTCAGCGCGTCCGGCTCGACCACGGTGGAGGTCGGATTGTTGGGGTTGCACACCAAAATCAGGCGGGTGCGCTCGGTGACCGCGGCGAGCATGGCGTAGAGGTCGTGGGTGTGGTTGGTCAACGGCACCCCGACGGCGGTTGCGCCGGCCACCTCTACCTGGGGCGGGTACAGCTCGAAGCTGCGCCACCCGTAGATCACCTCGTCGCCCACCGATGCGGTGATCTGGACGAGCTGCTGGCACAGGCTCACCGAACCGCAACCCACGGCGATGTGTTCGGGACCGAAATCCGAGGCGCTCTGCGCGGTGACGTGCTTGGCCAGCGCCGCCTTGAGCTCCAGACAGCCGTTGTCGGGATAGCGGTTGATCGACGCGGCGGCGTGCTCGATGGCCGCCCTGACGCCGGGTAGCGGGCCGAACACCGTCTCGTTGCTGGCCAGTTTGATGGCGCCCGGCACGGTCTTACCGGGAACGTAAACCGGCAGCCCGGCCAACTCGGGCCTCAGGCGGGCAGTCACGTCGACAGCATATGTGGCGCCTGTGTACGCTGAGCCTCCGGCGGCTGCGGGATTCCGCGGTCGGGTACCCTCATGAAGTTCGATGGAGGCGTGCCAGAGCGGCCGAATGGGGCTCACTGCTAATGAGTTGTCCCCCTCAAAGGGGACCGGAGGTTCAAATCCTCTCGCCTCCGCGCAGCACCTGCGAGGACACAACTGAACAACGGCGCCCGTAGCTCAACGGATAGAGCATCTGACTACGGATCAGAAGGTTGGGAGTTCGAATCTCTTCGGGCGCGCTTTTAGCTGGCGAGACGTGCGGCCCTGCCCGGGCGCACGGGGGGTTTACCCAATTTGTCCTCGGGGCAAGCTCGGGGCATGTACGCAATCGCTTCACTGCTCGCCGTGCTGGCCGTCTCGCTGCTCGTCACCAGGGTTGCAACCGTGGTGCTGGCCGCCTCGGGGATGTCCGGGGAGGCGGCGCGGTTCCAAGCCCGGTCGGCGTTCACCGGTGCCGGCTTCACCACCACAGAGTCCGAGGTTGTGGTGTCGCATCCGGTGCGCCGCCGAGTGGTGATGCTGCTCATGCTGGTGGGTAACATCGGCTTCGTTGCGGTCGCGAGTTCGCTGATTCTCGGTTTCCGAGGCGACGCCGTCGGGGCGTCGTGGATGCGGGTCTTCGTGCTGGCGGCGGGACTGCTGCTGCTGGTGTATCTGTCTCGCAGTCCCTGGGTGAACCGCTGGCTGACGGCGCTGATCGGTCGGGCATTGCGCCGCTGGACCGACATGGCGGGCCGGGACTCCGCGGTGTTGGCCGACCTGGGGGACGGCTACGTGGTCAGTGAGTTGGCGATCGAGGCGGACGACTGGGTGTCCGGAAGCACGCTGCGGGAGCTCCGGTTGCCGGAGGAGGGTTTGCTGGTGCTCGGGATCAATCGAGATGACGGCGACTACGAGGCGCATCCGGGCCCGGATAGCCGGGTTTCGTGCGGCGACGTGCTGGTGCTCTACGGCCACGCCGACGCGATCGCCGACCTCGATCAGCGAGCCGTTGACGACGGTGACGCCTCCCATGCCCGTGCGGTGCAGCGACATATGGCCCGCGGCGGCGTCCCCGGGTGATGCTGGTTGTGTCGCCCGCCTGAGGATGGGACAAACGGGCCCGACATCGACAGGAAACCCATTGCCGACCCAGCGACACGGCGCTTGTCCAAGGAATTGACAATAAATAGCAAGGCTTTTGTCTAGACAGTTTACAACGCCAAGATCACTTATCACAGTTATATAACGGTTGAAATTCTGTTCTATATCTGCAGGCCTGTGTAGTGCACTATCACCAGGATCTCCGCATTTCACAAGGGCCAAAGGAACTGTCATGTCGTTTTTATTTACACAGCCGGATATGCTAGTGGCGGCGGCAGCGGATTTGGCCGGCATTGGTTCGACGATCAGCCAGGCAACGGTGGCGGCGGCAATGCCGACCACGGGCATACTGGCCGCGGGTGCGGACGAGGTGTCGGCAGCCGTGGTCGCCCTGTTCGGTGCGCACGCCCAGAATTACCAATCGCTGAGCGCCCAGGCGCTGCAGTTTCACCAGCAATTCGTGCGGGCGCTGACCTCGGCTGGGGAAGCCTACGGCGGTGCTGAGGCCGTCAACGCGGCGCAGCAAGCGCTGAACATGGTCAATGCGCCCACGCAGGCGCTGTTGGGTCGCCCGCTGATCGGCAATGGTGGCGATGGCGCGGCGGGCAGCGGGCAAGCCGGCGGGGCCGGCGGGTTGTTGTATGGCAACGGGGGCAACGGCGGATCCGGCGGACCCGGTCAAGCGGGAGGCAACGGGGGCGCCGCTGGACTAATCGGCCAAGGCGGAGCCGGCGGGCAAGGCGGGGTCGGCGGCAGCGGCGGTAGCGGTGGGGCCGGAGGCTGGCTTTACGGTAGCGGCGGCCAAGGCGGCGCCGGCGGCCCGTCCGGCGGCAACGGCGGGGCCGGGGGCAACGCCGGGCTATGGGGAGCCGGTGGAGCTGGAGGCGTCGGCGGGGCCGGCAGCACCGGTTCGCAGGGAGTCAATCCGGGGCCCGACTATGCGGATCCGGCGGCGGCCAATGGTCACAACGGCGCCAACGGCGGCATCGGCGAACGGGGCGGAAACGGAACGTCCGGCGCCCCCGGCGGCGACCATCAGGCCGGGGGCAACGGGGGAAGCGGCGGGACTGGCGGTGCCGGGGATCCCGGTGGCAACGGCGGCAACGGCGGCGACGGCGGCCTTGGTGCACCTGGCGGTAACGGTGGTGGCGGGGGCGCTGGCCAACCCCAGGGTGGTATCGGCGGCCAGGGGGGCGCCGGCGGTGCGGGAGCCCCGGGCGGTAACGGCGGTGCCGGCGGCGATGTCACCAACGCCCCATTTTCCCTGGGCGGCAACGGCGGCGATGGCGGCGATGGCGGCGCCGGTGCGGCCGGCGGAAGGGGCGGCAATGGTGGGGGCAACAGCAGCACCTCCTATCTTCAAGGCCGTGGGGGCACCGGTGGCCATGGCGGGGATGCCACCGGTCCGCTGAGCGCCGGCGGCAACGGTAGCGCCGGTGGCCACGGTGGCGCCGGCGGTCGTGGCGGGTGGTTGATGGGCGATGGCGGGGCTGGTGGCGCCGGCGGTCTGGGCGGCATCGGCGGTGCCGGCGCTGCGGGCGGTCCGGGCGGCGCCGGCGGCAATGGCGTCAACACCAGCGATTATCTCGGCGGCACGGGCGGGGACGGCGGTGCCGGTGCGTCCGGCGGGGCGGGCGGTACCGGCGGCAACGGCGGGGCGGGCGGGGCCGGCGGACTGCTGGGTCACGCGGGTGCCGCTGGAGTCGGCGGCGTGGGCGGTAACGGTGGTGCGGGTGGCGCGGGTGGTGCGGGCGGCGCCGGGGGTTACGGCCCATTTGGTGGCCAAGGGTTATCCGGTGCAACCGGTCACACCGGGGCGCAGGGCGCTACTGGCGCCAATGGAATGCCCGGCTGAGAAACTCCGCTCAGGGCCTTCCGATCAGGTTGAGCGCACGTTCGAACAAGTGCACCGTGGCGGCGTGCAGCTGGTCGCCGACTTCTTTCTCGGCCTGGCCCGCGCAGGCGCGAGCCAGCGTTCCCTCGATCACGATGCCGAGCTTGAAACAGGCCAGCACGGTGTACCAGGTGATGTGGGACAGGTCGCGGGTGGTGTTGGCGGCGTACTGCCGCAGTAGGTCCTCGGTGCTGGCCAACCCGTCCTGCCCGCCGAGCGCATGGCTGAACACGCTGGATCCATCCGGCTGGCGCCAGGTGGCCAGCAGCCAGCCCAAATCGAGCAGCGGGTCACCGATGGTGCACATCTCCCAATCGACGATGGCGACCACCTGCGGCCCGGTCAGGGAGAACACGACGTTGGCCGCGTGATAGTCGCCGTGCATGATGCCCGGTGTCCAGCGTGCGGGTCGGTGGCTCTGCAACCAGGCCGACACCTCCTCGATGCCGGGGATCTGCGGCCCCGGGTAGCCCTCGTACTGTTGATAGGAGTCCAGCTCGGAAAGCCAGCGCGGCACTTGGCGTTCCAGGAATCCTTCCGGTTTGCCGAAATCTGCCAGGCCCACCGCAACATGGTCGATGGCGCCGAGTTTGGCCAGCGCGTCGGCCATCGAAAGTCCCATGCCGAAGCGGATGCGTGCATCACCGGCGTGCAGCGGCGGCAGTCCTTCGCCGGCGTTGAATCCGTCGATCGGCTCCATCAGGTAGAAGACGGCGTCACCAAGCACCGAGGGGTCGTCGCAGGTGGCGATCAACGATGGGTGGGGAACATCGGTATCCGCTAGCGCCGCAAGCACTTTGGTTTCACGCAGGATCACACTGTTGCTGCGCGCACGCAGGTGGCGTGGTCCGCGACGCAGTACATAGGTACGTCCGGACCTGGTGAAACGCAGCATGACGTTCTGCGTTCCGCCGGTGACCGTCGAAACGTCGGACAACGGGCCCTCGCCCAGTCCCTGTCCCGACATCCATGCCGCTACCGCATCGAGGTCCACCGGGTTCACCGAGGTCACCCCTTGGTGCGGGGGGTGTAGCGCACGGTCTGGGCTCGGATCATCCCGTCGCGAAACACAAACGTGTCGACGCCGTCATCGACCCGGTTATCCGCCGACTCGGCGGCCCACTCGAGAAACAGCAGGTCGCCCTCAAAAACTTGAGACTTCAAGTCCCAGGCGGCGTTGGGCAGATCATCGAGCAACGTGGCGAACACTTTTCGGATGGCGTCCTTGCCGCGTGCGACGCCCGCCGATGTCGGCAGCACGGAGTCGTCGGCGTAATCGGCAACGATCTCGTCAAGGTCGCCGGTGGCAAGCGCTCGTCCGTGGTGGACGAATACCTCCTGGGGTGTACGCGTCATGGTGCTCCTTTGCAACCTGTCGATTCTCTGGGAAAAAGCCTAGGACACCGGCGACGAGCGGCCGCGGCCCTCGACGACTGCAAGACTGGTTCCCAAGGATGGCTTTTCTTCCTGGGAAGGTGCCAATGCCGCGAACCGATAGCGATACCTGGAACATCACCGAGAGCGTGGGAGCCACCGCGCTCGGTGTGGCGGCCGCGCGAGCGGCCGAAACCGAGAGCGATGATCCGCTCATCCACGACCCGTTTGCGCGCATCTTTGTCGATGCCGCCGGCGATGGGATGTGGACCTTGTTCGCCAACCCCGCGCTGCTGGCCGCGGCGTCCGACATCGAGCCCTTGGTGCGGACACGGGTGCGGCAGATGATCGACTTCATGGCGGCGCGCACGGCATTCTTCGACGAGTTCTTCCTCGGTGCGGCCGACGCCGATGTCAGACAGGTCGTGATCCTGGCCTCGGGACTGGATTCGCGTGCCTGGCGGTTGCCGTGGCCGAACGGCACCGTCGTCTACGAACTCGATCAGCCCAGGGTGCTGGAGTTCAAATCCGCCACATTGAGCCGGCACGGCGCGCGACCGACAGCCAAACTGGTGAACATTCCGATAGACCTGCGCCAAGACTGGCCGGCGGCCTTGCGGGACAGCGGTTTTGACGCGTCGAAAGCTAGTGCCTGGTCGGCCGAAGGGCTGGTGCGTTACCTGCCGGCGCGGGCGCAGGACCTCTTGTTCGAGCGCATCGACGCGCTGAGTCCTGCCGGCAGTTGGCTGGCTGCCAACGTGCCAGAAGAGGGCTTCCTGGATCCCGATCTGGTGCGACGCCAACACGAGGACATGCGGCGAATGCGGGCGGCGGCCGGCAAGCTGGTGGAAATCCAGATGCCGGACGTGGAAGAGCTCTGGTACGCCGAAGAGCGCACCGTGCTCGCCGACTGGCTGGCTGACCGCGGCTGGGAGGCGTCGGTGACAACCTCGGCCGAGTTGCTTGCCCACCACGGGCGCCCGGTGCCCAACGACTCTGAAGGCCCGATCCCGCCGACCCTGTTCGTATCAGCGCGGCGGCCCGTGACCTGATCCTGGGCCAGCCGCCCATCGTTTGGGAGCTGGTTGACATTTGTGCGATTTGGGTTTGCCAAATTCCTGAAATTTCTTATCCCGACGGGATTACGCTGCCGCTAATTATTCACCCAAAAGTGGCGGAGGACGGCGATGTCGTACCTGTTGGTGGTCCCAGAGATATTGACCTCGGCGGCGACGGATTTGGAAGGAATCGCGTCAGCGTTGGGCGCGGCCAACCTGGCCGCTGCGGTCCCGACCACCGGGCTGCTGGCCGCCGGCGCTGATGAGGTCTCCCAAGCCGTGGCGTCGTTGTTTGCCGGCTACGGGCAGGCCTACCAATCGATGAGCACACAGGCGGCCGCGTTCCATGCCCAATTTGTCCAGGCAATCAGTGGCGCGAGCGGCGCATATGCCACCGCCGAGGCGGCCAGCGCCTCGCCATTGCAAGCCCTGGAAGACGCGGTGTTCGGTGTGGTCAACGCGCCGACCCAGGCCCTACTCGGACGCCCACTGGTCGGCAACGGCGCCGATGGGACGGCGGCCAACCCAAACGGCGGTGCCGGTGGGTTGTTGTACGGCAACGGCGGCAACGGCTATTCGCAGACGACCGCCGGGGTCGCCGGGGGAGCCGGTGGCTCTGCGGGTCTGATCGGCAACGGCGGGATGGGCGGTGCCGGCGGGGCCGGTGCGGCGGGCGGGGCCGGCGGAATGGGCGGCTGGTGGTTAGGCAACGGCGGCGCCGGGGGAGCCGGGGGCGCGGGCACCGCGGGCGCGGTGGGTTTCAACGGGGTTAGCGGTGGCGCCGGTGGCGCCGGCGGCGCGGCCGGCTGGTGGGGCGCCGGGGGCGTCGGCGGGCAGGGTGGAACCGGCGGGATGGCCGGCGGCTACGACAACGTGAACAACATCTACGGCACCACCGCGGGCGACGGCGGCGTCGGCGGCATGGGCGGTCGTGGCGGGTGGCTGTTCGGCGACGCCGGAGCCGGCGGGCAGGGCGGGGCCGGCGGGGACGGCAACTATGCGGGCAATGGTTCCTACGGCGGTGCTGGCGGCGCGGGCGGCGCCGGTGGTGCCGCCGGCATGTTCGGATCTGGTGGGGCCGGAGCGGCCGGTGGAGCCGGCGGGACGTTCGGTAGCGGCGGAAACGCCGCGCTAGCGGGAAGTGGCGGTCAGGGTGGCCACGGCGGTCAAGGTGGGTGGCTCTACGGCAACGGCGGTGCCGGCGGCCAAGGTGGCCTGGGTGCGGACAGCGCGCAGACCGACGGTATGGGCAACTTCATCGACTCTCAGCGAGCGGGTGACGGCGGGGCCGGCGGCAATGGCGGTGGCGCCGGGCTGATTGGAGTCGGTGGCGCCGGCGGGGCCGGCGGCGGCGGTGGGCTCGACGCCTGGCTCAGTGCTGGTAGCGGTGGCCGGGGAGGCGATGGTGGCCACGGCGGGTGGCTTTTTGGCAGTGCCGGCGACGGCGGGCAGGGCGGCGTTGGTGGCAACGGCTTTGCCTTGAATACTTCGTTCCCGCCGGATACGTATTCGTACCGGTCTGATATGGGTGGCACCGGTGGCGCTGGCGGGCACGGCGGAGCTGCGGGGCTGTTCGGCGCGGGCGGCGCCGGTGGCGCGGGCGGGGCCGCCGGGGTCGGCGGTTATGGCGCCGGCGCTGGGGGCGACGGCGGTAATGGCGGCGCCGGCGGAACGCTGTTGGGCGATGCTGGCGTCGGCGGGCGGGGTGGCGCCGGCGGGGACGCCTACTGGACGTACACCTCCAACGGCAACCCCGCGTTCGACGGGGGCCGTGGTGGCGGCGCCGGCGGTAATGGCGGCGTCGGCGGTGCTGCCGGTCTGTTCGGTGCCGGCGCCGTCGGCGGCGCCGGTGGTGCTGGCGGCCTCAGCGGCTATGGCGTCGGCGGCAGCGGCGGAAACGGCGGTGGCGGCGGTGCTGGTGGGTGGCTGGCTGGCGACGGCGGGGCCGGCGGTCACGGTGGCGCCGCCGGCAACGGGGTGAGCGACCCGGTGAACGGCGTGACCGACGGTGATGGCGGCACCGGCGGCAACGGCGGTGCCGGTGGCGGCGCGCGCGGATGGTTCGCTAACGGAGGCGTCGGCGGCGGTGGCGGTGCCGGCGGTGCCAGCTACGGATTTGCTGCCTCCGGCGGCAATGGCGGCAATGGCGGTGGCGGCGGGGCCGCTGGTGCGCTGATCGGCGCAGGCGGCGTTGGCGGGTCCGGCGGAGCCGGTGGAGCCGGTGTGGTCGGTCCTCCCGCAGCCAATCCGGGTAATGATGGGCTGGACGGCGTCACCGGTGCCGGCGGACTGCTGCTTGGCGGCTAGCGCGGCGCACCACAGCGGCCGGTGAAAATGTGCTTCGTTTCCGGCTCGTTGGGCGATAAATACATCCTGCCAACGGTTTTCGGGTTGGCGGGCCGAGCCCTCAGGTGTCTCCGGCGACCATGTTCTCCACGTCGTCCTTGATCGCCGCGATCGCGTCGACGGGGGTGAGGTTCTGTCCGGCCGCGTTCTGACCGAGCTGAGGCCACCCGGCACCGTTGGGCCCACGCAGCTGATCCCAGATCTCGCGCACCTTGGTCAACAGCTCGGCTTGCTCTTCGTCGGAAAGTGCCATCAGGGGTCCTCTGTTCGTGCTGATGCCGCATTCGGCGGCAAACTGGTGCGGTGTCAGTCCGTCGGCGGAGTTCATGTCTTAGCGACCGAACGGTGGGCACCCCTGTGGCAGGTTGGGGCTGTAGCCGTTGCCGTCGGTGTATTGGTGGGCGACCTGGCCGGGAAGATTCGGATTGGACCCATACCCCGCGGCGATCACCCGCAGGCCCGGCGGGCGCACGCGCCACATATTGAAAAAGTCATAGGCATTGGCATAACCAATGATTCGCGCGGGTGAGCCGGCAAATGCGGCCAGGTTCCAGTACAGCTGATTGATCCAAGCCGACCCATCGCCCGGCGGGTTTCCGCCCGACTCGACGTCGAGCATCAATGCGATCCGTTGGTGCAAGCCGCCCTCGGCATCGATCATCGAACGCACGGTATTCGCATTGGCCAGCCAATTGGGCCGTACATAGGTGTAGACGATGCCGAAAGTCAAGCGCCCGCTGTCCAATGCGGCACGCATCCAGGCATAGTTGCGCGCAAAGTTGTGGTCCCGATAGGTGCCGTCGCAGACACGAATCGACAGAACCCGGTAGGGATACGAGTTATCCACCGGCACTTGATATTCTGATACGTCGGCGAACAATGTATCAGGCATGTTTCCCCAATCCTCGTTCACCGCAATACTTGTCGTGCAGGGTAGCGGCCCGCCCTGGTGCCAATCTAGTCGGTATTGTTGCCGCTATGGCTGACAGACCCGCCCGGGTCGCCGATGTGCATCGGATTGCTGCGTCGATGCCGCACGTCAAGCGATTGGAAGGACCGAAGGGGAATCCCGTCTACCAGGTGGGTGGCAAGTCGTTCGTGTTCTTTCGTACGCCGCAGCCCGATGCCGCCGATCCGGTCACCGGCCAACGATACGCCGACGTGATCATGTTGTGGGTGGAGTCAGAGAGCGACAAACTGGCGCTGACCCAAGACCCTGCCTCGCCATTTTTCACCACGGCCCACTTCGATGGCCATCCGTCGGTTCTGGTGCGGGCCAGTCGATTGGCTGAGATCGGTACGACGGAATTGGCTGAGCTGATTCAGGATGCCTGGCTGTCCCGCGCTTCCAAGAAGCGGGGAGCGGCATGGCTTGACACCCAGAAACCGTAGCCGCGGGCGCTCGCACATTGTGCGCGTCTATTCGGGCGCTCCGTATCGGCCCGAAGATGTTTGGACACGAGTACAACGGGTATGTACGGATTTGCGAGATTTTTTCTCGGACACATTGGAGGTCGCCATGCGTGGTCGCGGAGTTGTCGGGGCTATTGTGCTCGTGTGGTTGCTTATTGGAGTCTTCGCAACGTGGCAGCGAGGCTACTTCAAAGGCCAGCAAACAAGTTGTGCCTCAGTGGGAACCGTTGCGGTGACGGTGCTCGCTGGGCCGCTTAATTACTTCGGCGTCAATCCGAAAGTAAGGGATTGTCATTTGCCGCAGCCCAGCTCAATGTCGTCAATTGATCACGCCTCCGTAATCTAGAAGGAAGTTGTCATGGTTGTCGTCGGTGCTGTCTTGCTTATCCTCGGATTTGTCTTTGGCATCCATTTGCTGACCGTGCTCGGAGTCATCTTGCTGGTGATCGGCGCGGTGCTGTGGATCATGGGATCCATGGGGCGCCCGGTCGCCGGCCGGCGCTACTGGTACTAACGCCCGGAGCTGTGCAGGTCATCTGGGTTTTCACAGCTCGCGCATAGGAAGGGCATAGCGTCGGCCTAGTCCGGTGGGGATACTGGAAATCGTGACGGCGCCCCGAACCTCGGTTGAGCGAGTTGTCATGTGCCGAGCCGACGGCCAACCGGTCAGCGTGCTGGTTGTGGACGACGAACCCGTGCTGGCCGAGATGGTATCGATGGCCCTGCGCTATGAGGGCTGGAATATCACGACCGCCGCGGATGGCTCGTCGGCTATCGCCGCCGCCCGTACTGAGCGGCCCGATGTCGTGGTGTTGGACGTGATGTTGCCCGATATGAGCGGTTTGGACGTACTGCACAAGTTACGCAAAGAGAATCCTCACCTGCCGGTGTTGCTGCTGACTGCCAAGGATGCCGTCGAAGACCGGATCGCCGGGTTGACGGCCGGCGGCGATGACTACGTCACCAAGCCTTTCAGCATCGAGGAGGTAGTGCTGCGGCTGCGAGCGCTATTGCGGCGCACCGGGGTAACAACGGTGGACAGCGGCGCGCAGCTCGTGGTCGGAGATCTGGTTCTCGACGAGGACAGTCATGAGGTGACCCGCGCGGGCGAACTTATCGCGTTGACCTCCACCGAATTCGAACTGCTGCGGTTCATGATGCGCAACTCCAAACGAGTGCTGAGCAAGGCGCAGATCCTGGATCGGGTATGGAGCTATGACTTCGGCGGCCGGTCCAACATCGTTGAGCTCTACATTTCCTACCTGCGCAAGAAGATCGACAACGGCCGCGAACCCATGATTCACACGCTGCGTGGCGCAGGCTATGTCCTCAAGCCGGCCCGCTAGCAGTCCGCGATTTTGGTCGCTTCGGCTGCGGTTGTTGATCGGCCAGGTGGTGGTCCTCGCCGTCGTGTGTGTCGGCATCACCGTGGCAACCGAACTGGCGCTGCGCCATCACTTGGTGGCACAGCTCGACAATCAGTTGGCCGGAACGTCGTACCGCTCCTCGCTGATGAACCCGGAGGGACACCGGTGGTGGTGGCGGCACATCAAGCCTCGCCACATGTCAGGCCCTGGACCAAGATTCCTGGATGCCCCGGGACAGCCGGCCGGTATGGTTGGCGCGGTCGTCGACGATGGCAAGACGGCCGAGGCCGGCTACCTGACCGGCAGTGGAGCCCGGGCCGAGGTGAGTGCAGCCGCGCAGGCACAGCTGGCGGCCATCGCCGACAGCCGCACGCCGAGGACTCTGGACCTCGACGGCTTGGGCCGATACCGCGTTGTGGCCGCGCCGAGCCGGCACGGAGACGAAGTGATTGTCACCGGTCTGTCGATGTCGAACGTGGACACCACCATGTTTCGGATCTTGATCATCTTCGGCATCGTCACCGCGATTGCATTGGCCGCCGCAACAACGGCCGGTGTCGTCATCATCAAGCGTGCGCTGGCGCCGCTGCGGCGCGTTGCGCAAACCGCAAGGGAAGTCGCTGATCTGCCGTTGGACCGCGGCGAGGTCGAACTTCCGGTCCGGGTGCCCGAACCGGAAGCAAACCCGTATACGGAAGTGGGCCAACTCGGTTCGGCGGTGAATCGGATGCTCGACCACATCGCAACCGCACTGTCGACCCGGCAGGCAAGTGAAACTCGAGTGCGCCAGTTCGTTGCCGATGCGAGCCACGAATTGCGCACCCCGCTGGCCGCGATCCGTGGCTACACCGAACTCACACAGCGCATGGGTGACGACCGTGAGGCGGTGGCGCAGGCCATGAGCCGGGTCGCATCGGAAACCGAGCGGATGACTCGCCTCGTCGAGGACCTTTTGTTGCTTGCCCGGCTGGACTCGGGCCGTCCGCTGGAACGCGAACCCGTGGACCTATCCCGGCTGGCGGTCGACGCGGTCAGCGATGCACACATCGCCGGTCCAGATCACCAGTGGGAACTCGACCTGCCGGCCGAGCCGGTGGTGGTCCCCGGTGATGCGGCACGGCTACATCAGGTGGTAGCCAATCTGCTTGCCAACGCCCGGATCCACACCGGCGCCGGCACCGTCGTGACCACGCGGCTAAGCACCGAACCGGCGCACACCGTGTTACAGGTGATCGACAACGGGCCTGGCATTCCGGCAGAGCTGCAATCGGAGGTGTTCGAGCGGTTCGCCCGTGGGGATTCGTCCCGTTCGCGCAGAGGCGGCAGCACCGGGTTGGGCTTGGCGATCGTCTCCGCTGTGGTCAGGGCCCATCACGGGACTATCACGCTCAATAGCGCGCCCGGTCATACCGAGTTTGCGGTGCGGTTGCCGCTCAATGGGTGGCAACCGCCCGCATCCTCGGTCGGTTAGCGTGTCCGGCTCGCCCCCGCGAGTCAGGGGCAGGTGACGTCGATTTCGAACGGCTTATTCACCGGAGACATCGGGTTGGCCATGTCCACCCCGGTGGCCGTGCCGGTGATCTTGTAGGTGCTGCCGTCCTTGCTTGCCTCGGCTTTGCCCTGGCCGGTGCCGGATGTGTAGCCAAGCGTCACACCGTTGACATTGCCCAGCCCGACGGACTTCACCTCGGGCGGGTTGGCGTCGGTGAGCACCGCGGCGATGCCGGTGGCCGCCCCACCGATTGCGATGTTGACATTGCCGGCGGCCGTCGTGCAGACAACTGAGCCGGTTACGTGTTGGTCCTGGCCGTCGATGGTGACCTTTGTTCCGGAGGCGCCGCTGCCACCTCCCGTGCTTGCCGATGTCGCGCCTGTGCTTGAGGTCCCGCTACTGCTCGTGGTCGACTTGTTGCTCGAACATCCGGAAAGACCCGCGACCAAAATCGCCGCTCCGGCTACTGCGACCGTCAGTCCACGCTTCACCTGTGCTCCTTTGCCCGTTGTAGCGGTTCTCGGCATTGAGGACCGCCCCGGCAGTATGCGGGTTAACTGGACCCGAGGTCTAGGGACCGTGCAAATTATTTTCCGGTTAGCCAGCTGCCAGCTGGCGATGCGATGGGGCCTACCGGAGGCCGCGAGGCTAATGGCAAGGTAGTGCCAGTGGACCACAAACCTCCTACCGCGGCGATCGAATCGGCTCACGGCCAACACTCCCTGCCATTCCAGGACACGCGAGATTTTGACGACGCCGACCGCGGATTCATTGCCGCTCTGAGCCCCTGTGTCATCAAGGCGGCCGATGGTCGAGTGGTATGGGACAACGACGTCTATTCGTTTCTCGGAGGCCCCGCGCCCACATCGGTGCATCCCAGCCTGTGGCGACAATCGACGCTGGCTGCCAAACAAGGGCTCTACGAAGTGGTGCCGGGCATCTACCAGGTCCGCGGATTCGACCTGTCCAACATCAGCTTCATTGAGGGCGACACCGGAATTATCGTCATCGATCCATTGGTGTCCACCGAGGTGGCCGCCGCCGCGTTGAGCTTGTATCGGACCCACCGCGGTGGTGACCGTCCCGTCGTGGCGGTGATCTACACGCACAGCCACGTCGACCATTTTGGTGGCGTGCTGGGCGTTACCTCACAGCACGATGTGGACGCGGGAAGAGTCCAGATCCTGGCTCCGGAAGGGTTCACCGAGCACGCCGTCCAGGAGAACGTCTACGCCGGCCCGGCCATGACTCGCCGCGCGACCTATATGTACGGGACCCTGCTGGCCCGCGGTCCGCAAGAGCAGGTGGGCTGTGGGCTTGGTCAAACCCCGTCGACGGGTGAGGTCGCCATCATTAACCCGACAGTCGACATCCGGACGACGGGTGAGCGGCACACCATCGACGGGGTTGAGATCGAATTCCAGATGGCACCGGGCACCGAGGCCCCCGCCGAGATGCACTTCTATTTCCCGAAATTCCGCGCGTTGTGCATGGCCGAGAACGCCACCCATAACCTGCACAATCTGCTGACGCTGCGCGGCGCGCTGGTGCGCGACCCGCATGGCTGGTCGGGCTACCTCACCGAGGCGATTGACACCTTCGCGCAACGCACCGATGTGGTGTTCGCCTCCCACCATTGGCCCACCTGGGGGCGCGACCGCATCGTCGAATTCCTCTCGCTGCAAAGGGATTTGTACGCCTATTTGCACGACCAGACATTGCGGCTGCTCAACCACGGTTACACAGGTGTGGAGATCGCCGAAATGTTCCAGATGCCACCGGCATTGGAGCAGGCCTGGCACACCCATGGGTATTACGGGTCGGTCAGTCACAATGTAAAGGCGGTTTACCAGCGCTACATGGGCTGGTTCGACGGCAACCCCGGGCGGCTGTGGCCCCATCCTCCCGAAGCGCTCGCACCACGTTACGTCGAGGCAATGGGTGGGATTGACCGTGTGGTAGAACTCGCCCAGGATGCGTTCGACTCCGGCGACTTCCGTTGGGCGGCTACGCTACTCGATCACGCGGTATTCGCTGACAGTGAGCACCCCGCCGCCCGCGCCCTCTATGCCGACACCCTCGAACAGATGGGGTACGGTGCCGAGAACGCGACCTGGCGCAACTTTTTCATGTGTGGGGCAGCCGAATTGCGCGACGGCGTCATGGGCACCGCCGTTCAGGCGACCTCGCCTGCGCTGCTCACCCAGCTCACGCCGGAGCAGATCTTCGACAGCCTTGCCATCCGCATCAACGGCCCGCGCAGCTGGGATCTCGACATCACCATCGACGTGACGTTCGAGGACCTCAACGCCAACTACCGCCTCGCACTGCGTAACGGTGTGCTGATTCATCGCAAGATCGCTGCCGACGAAGCGACGGCGTCAGTTACCGTCAAGCTGCACAGCAAGTCTCGGCTGCTGGCGGTGGCCATGGGTGATTTCAGTTCACCCGGGATCGAGGTCTCCGGTGACCAGGCGGTGTTGCAGGCCCTGGCCGGCGTGCTCGACGAACCCAACCCAAGTTTCAACATCATCGTCCCTTAGCGACATCGTTCCTGAGCGACAGCGAGGTCACGGCACGTCGATAACCACCTTGCCCAGCACCTTGCGCTCGGCCACGTAGCGCAGCGCGGCAGGGGCGTCGGCCAGGGGGAATCGCGCACCGATGTGGGGTCGGATGGTCCCGTCGGCGAACATCTGGGACAGTTCAGCCAGGTCACGGGTGGCTTCGGCCGGACGATCGGTCATGAAGGTACGGATCTCCATGCCGCGCACGGTGATGCCCTTGAGCAGCACCAGATTGAGGGGGATGGCCGGTATTGTGCCGGCGGCGTAACCGAGAGTGACAAACGTGCCGCCGCGGGCAAGGCCGCGTAGGGCCGGCTCCGAATACTGGCCGCCGACGGGGTCGATGACCACCCGCGTGCTGTCCCCGGTGAGCTCGCGGATGCGGGACTTGAGCTCCTCCCGGTTGTAGTCGACGACGGCTAGCGCCCCGCGTTGCGCACACAACTCCAGCTTCTCCGGGTTGGACGCGGCGGCCAGTACGCGGGCACCCATGGCCACCGCAAGATCGACCGCGGCCAGGCCCACGCCGCCGGCGGCACCCAATACCACCACCCAATCGCCCGCCGAGACCTGGGCAATTGAGCGCAGCGCATGATACGCGGTCCGGTAGGTCACGCCGAACGCGGCGGCAGAGGCCAGGTCGACTTCGTCGGGAACGAGCGTTGCCGAGGCCGCATCCAGTAGTGCCAGCTCGGCGAACGCCCCGATGGCGGTGGCCCCGTAGACCCGTTGGCCCGGACTAAAGGGCGCGCCGTCGCCGGCGGCCAGCACCTCGCCGGCCAGCTCGCTGCCGGGGGTGAACGGCACCGGAATCCGGATCTGATACTTACCGGCGATCAGCAGCACGTCGGGAAAGTTCACCGCCGCAACCGAGACGCGCACCAGCAGTTGACCGGGACCGGGGACCGGATCGGTGACGTCGACGATCTGCAGGCCCTCCGGGGGGCCGTAGGCGCGGCAGATGACCGCGCGCATCAGCCGACCCCCAACCCGAGCAGGCAGAACCGCACCAGATGCGCAATGTCGGTGGGGCCGGGCCGCTCGGTGGAACCCACGTAGCGGCGCATGGTGGCTACCGTACAGCCGAATACGGTGTTCACGTCGCGCTCGACGTCGCTGCTGCCCAGCGCCGTGACGGGGGCAACCAGCAACTCACGCAACGGCCGCATCATGTCCTGGTCGGCGCCGCGCCAATTGGTTGCCGCGGTCAGCTGTCCGGCGGCGGCACGACTCATGCTGATCAGATGCGGGTCGGCGACTTGGGCCAGGGCGCCCTCGATCCACCGCGCGATCTTGTCTTGCGGACGGGTCTCCTTGGCCATCTGATGCTGGAGGTAGGACACCACGATCGCCACGCCGCGCTCCATGACGGCCAGGATGAGGTCGTCCTTGCCGGCGAAGTAGCGGTAAAACGCCTTGTTCGAGGTGCCGGCCTCGGCGACGATGTCGCTGACGCGGGGAGGTTCTGGTGCGACCCGCTCCATTACCCGAACCGTGGCCGCCAGGATTCGTTCGACCTCCTCGGTGGCTTCGCGCTGGCGGTCGTCGAGCGCGCGCTCGACCGCCGCAGTGACCCGATTGTTCATGGCGAATCGGGCAGGGCGGGAACGCGATCGACGAGATCGCCGTATTTGACGCGGGCGGCCTCGCGGCGGATGGCCAACGATTCGCTGGGCCACTCCGGGTCTTCGGGTTCGTAGTTCTTCAGCAGCATCCGGGCCAGGTTCACCTTATGTGCTTCGGTGGGTCCGTCGGCCAAGCCCAGCGCGACGCCGCCGAGCAGCACGTTGACCAACGGCAGCTGATCGGTGGTGCCCAACGCACCGTGCACCTGAATGGCGCGCAAGCCAATCGACTTGAGCACTTGCGACGCCAGGATCTTGCAGGCGCCGATCTCGGTGCGCGCGGCGTGCTCACCGGCGGTGTCGATCAGCCAGGCCGCGTGCAGCACCGCCAGCCGGAACGGCATCAGCTCGGTATACGAGTCGGCGATGAACGCCTGTACCAACTGTTTGTCGGCCAGCGAGCTGCCCTGGGTGAAACGGCTTTTCGCGCGTCGCGACATCATCTCGACCGCGCGCTGCGCCATTCCGATAGACCGCATCGCGTGATGCAGCCGGCCACCGGCCAGCCGGGTTTGCAGGATCAGAAAGCCCTGACCGGGCTCCCCCAACAGCGCGTCGGAGCCCACTCGAACCTCGTCGTAGTGCACCAGGGAATGTCCCGGTTCATGCGGAAGTGCACCCACCAGATGGTGGTTGGCCGCGATGGTCAGGCCTTTCGTCCCGGCAGGGACCAGGAAGGTCGATGCACCGCGATGAACCGGCACTGCGGGGTCGGTGATTGCGACGACGATGAAGAACGACGCGACCGAAGCGTTGGACGAGAAGTACTTGCGCCCGGTGATTACCCAGTCCCCATTGTCCGAGCCGTCTCGTACGGCGCGGGTCGTGAAGACACGCGGGTCGGCACCGCCCTGCGGCTCGGTCATCGAAAAGCAGGAGAAGATCTCGCCGGAGAGCAATCCGTCCAGATACCGCTCCTTTTGCTCCCGGGTGCCAAACCGCGCGATGATCTCCGCATTCCCGGTGTCGGGTGCTTGGGTGCCGAACACGATCGGTGCCCAGGGACTGCGGCCCAGAATCTCGTTGATCAACGTCAGCTTCACCGCGCCGAAACCCTGACCGCCCAGCTCGGGGCTCAAATGTGGAGCCCACAACCCCTCGTCGCGGACCCGCTGTTTGAGCGGATCGACGATGCGTCGGCGTTCGTCGTTGAGCGGCAGGAACTCACAGCCCGGGAACAGCACTTCAAGTGGCTCCACCTCGTCGCGCACAAACTCCCGGATCCACTCGAGTTTCTTCTCGAACTCGGGTTCGGTGCAGAAGTCCCAGGCCATTTGCGATACTCCTGTCTGTTAGGGAATTCCGCCGTCGGCGCGCAGGATCGAGCCGGTGGTGAAACTTGCGGCATCGGAAGCTAAAAACAGTGCCGCGCCGATAATTTCGGGTGGATTGCCGGCACGCCGCAGCGCGAGGTGCCCAAACGGGTTCGTGGTGGCCCGCTCGAGGTTCCAGGCCTTGCTGACGTCGGTCAAGAATGGGCCGGCCATCAAGGTGTTGACCCGAACGGTCGGCCCGAACGCGCGCGCAAGGCCTTCCGTCATGGCGTTGAGCCCGGCCTTGGCCGCGGCGTAGGGAATGATGTCGGGACTTGGCCGCAGCGAGCCCGCCGAACTGACGTTGATGATGGACCCGCGCCCGGCGGCCACCATCCGCTCACCGACCAACGCCGAGAGCCGAAACGGGCCCTTGAGGTTGAGGTTGACCACCGCATCGAACAGCTTCTCGGTGACATCGGTCAACTTGTCGTACAGCGGTGACATGCCCGCGTTGTTGATCAAGGTGTCGACCCTGCCGAACCGGTCGTAGCTGGCCTCGACCAATCCGTCGAGCTGCTCCCAACGACCCACGTGTACCTGATAAGGCATTGCGGCCCTGCCGGTTTCGGACTCGATCGCCCTGGCGGTGGCCACGCAGTTGTCCATGTTACGGCTGGCTATCACCACGTCGGCGCCACAGTGGGCGGCCGCAAAGGCCATCTCCCGGCCCAGGCCGCGGCTGCCGCCGGTAATCAGCATCACCCGGTCGGTGAGGTCGAAAAGCCGCTCAGCGTAACTCATTTCAGCGTCTCCTGCTCGGCAGCGACCGGGCCAGTTCGGCGGCCGTGGCGATCAGCCGCGGAATCATCGACTCGAACGCCGCGCTGACCTTGGGATCAACCTTTCCGGTACGCACCGCGGCGGCGTAGGTCTTCTCCAGCACGATCCCGAGCTTCCAATTGGCCAGCACCAGGTAGTAGTCGATGTTTTCGGTGGACAACCCGCTGACCTTCTCATAATGCTCCAGCAATTCGCTGCGCCGTGGCATCCCGCGCATGTCCAGGTAGAACCCGTCGGCGCGGGGCGCCTCGCCGTCATAGCCCAGCAGCGCCCAGGCCAAATCCAGCAGCGGATCACCGACCGTGGTCATCTCCCAATCCACGATCGCGGCCAGTTGGGCCGGCGCCCCGTGGCCGAACATCACGTTGGCGAACTGGTAGTCGCCGTGCATGATGCCGGGGGTGTAGTGCCGCGGGCGGTTGTCGCGTAGCCAGTCCGACGCTTCGTCCAGGCCGGGAAGTTCGCGCACGCGGTACGCCGCGAGGAAACTCAGCCAGCGATCGACCTGCCGGTCGTGGAAGCCCTCCGGACGGCCGAAGCCTTCCAGGCCTTGGGCGCGCCAATCCACCCGGCCCAATCTGGCGGCGCCTTCGACGAGCTGGAACGCTAGCCCGCGCCGGGCCGGCAGGTCGGTGTCGAACGGCGCTGGCCACCCGCCGTCCATCGGGCTCCAGCCGTCGATGGCCCGCATCACATAGAACGGCAAACCGAGCACCGAGCCGGCTTCGTCGGCGGCGATGAGCTCCGCGTGCGGCACATCGGTGCCCGACAGAGCCCGCACCAAACGGATCTCTCGCAACAACCCGTCGATCCGGGCGGTGTCGGCGCGGGGGCCGGGCATCCGCAGCACCATGCGCTGGCCGCCGCGGCGAATCAGGTACAGGGTGTTCTGCGATCCGCCGCTCAGTTGCTCGAGCACCAGCTCCCCGCCGCTATCCGGGGTGGCCGGGACGGCGGGCTGGGCATCGAGAAATCGGCCGATGACATCGGCATCCAGTGCTATTCCGCCCGCAGCCGCCATGGCCCGCACACCCCGCTCTCGCAAGAGAGAATACCATTCTCCTAGGGGTCGAGGGAGTCGCCGGCTCCTCGTGCGAGGCTGTGCCGAGCGACCCGAGGGCGGGGGAGATCAACGACAAGACGGGAACAAACATGCAACTGCTTCTGGTCCGGCACGCGTTGCCCCTGCGCAGCGAACATGGCCAGGGAGCTGACCCGCAGCTATCGGAAGCCGGTTTGGCGCAGGTAGCGCGCCTGCCCGAGGCGCTGGTCCGGTTTCCGATCTCCCGGGTGGTGAGCAGCCCGCAGCGCCGCGCGATCCAGACCGCCGAACCGGTCGCGGCGGCGCGTGAGTTGCCCGTCGAGATCGATGATCGCTTCGCCGAGTATGACCGCGATCTGCCGGTGTACATCCCCGTCGAGCAGATCCGCGAGGAAAACCCCCAGGAATGGGCGCGCATGGCCCAGGGGCAGCTGCCCAGCGCCGTCGATGAAGACGGCTTTCGGGCGCGGGTGCGCGCGGCCATCGAAGACGTGGTCGGCGCCGCCGGCCCGGAGGACACCGTGGCGGCGTTTAGCCACGGCGGTGTCATCAACGTGGTGCTGCATGACATTTTGGGGACCGCACGCCTGTTGTCGTTTCCGATCGACTACGCCTCGGTGACCCGGCTGCTGTTCTCCCGGACCGGCCAGGCGACCGTCGCGGCGGTCAACACGACCGAACACGTGTGGGATCTGTTACCGCGCAACCAGCGGTGGTAGCCCGCCTCGGCGGCATACCCCGTCGCCGGGTTGACGTGGGCAACGAATTCCGGGGTGCGCACCCGCCTGAGGAGGATCGGGACAAGCCGCGATGGTAAACAAGATCGGTGACTTCCGTTGACCGACTCGACGGCCTTGACCTGGCTGCGCTGGATGGGTACTTGCGCTCCCTCGGCCTGGGCCGAGAGGGCGAGCTACGCGGCGAGCTGATCTCGGGTGGTCGCTCCAATCTGACTTTTCGTGTCTACGACGATGCGACCGGCTGGTTGGTACGGCGCCCGCCGCTACACGGGCTGACACCCTCGGCGCACGACATGGCTCGCGAATACCGGGTGGTGGCCGCGCTGCAGGACACCCCGGTTCCGGTCGCGCGCACGATCTCGCTGTGCGCGGACGAGAAGGTGCTGGGTGCTCCGTTCCAGATCGTGGAGTTCGTCGCCGGGCAGGTGGTACGCCGGCGCGCGCAACTCGAAGCGCTGGGCAGCAGGGCCATCGACGGCTGCGTCGACTCGTTGATCCGGGTGCTCGTCGATCTGCACAGCGTCGAGCCCAGCTCCGTTGGGCTGGGCGACTTCGGCAAACCCGACGGCTACCTGGAACGCCAGGTGCGTAGGTGGGGCTCGCAGTGGGGCTTGGTGCGGCTGCCTGACGACCGCCGCGACGACGATGTTGCGCGGCTGCATTCGGCTCTGCAGCAAGCCATTCCGAACCAGAGCCGCACCTCGATTGTGCATGGGGACTACCGAATCGACAACACCATCCTGGACGTCGACGACCCGACGCGGGTCCGCGCCGTGGTGGACTGGGAGCTTTCGACGCTGGGTGATCCGCTTAGCGACGCGGCCCTGATGTGTGTCTACCGCGACCCGGCGCTGGACCTGATCGTGAACGCACAGGCGGCCTGGACATCACCGCTGCTGCCGACCGCCGACGAGCTGGCCGACCGATACTCGCTGGTTTCGGGGATGCCGTTGGGGCATTGGGAGTTCTATATGGCGCTGGCCTACTTCAAGCTGGCCATCATCGCCGCCGGCATCGACTTTCGCCGGCGCATGTCGGAACGGGCCGGCGGGAAAGACGAATCGTATGACACGGCGCCCGAAGTCGTGGCGCCGCTGATCTCACGCGGATTGGCCGAGATCGCCAAGCCGACCGCCTAGCCGGCGGTCAACGCCCCGGGTTAGTTGCGCGCAATGCCTGTGCGTGACTCTTCTTGGCCTCACGTCGCAGCTGAAGAATCCGCGCGGTACCCACCGCCACCGTCAGCAGTCCACCCCCGACGGCCGCCAGCAGTATCGCCACCCCCAGCGGCAGGCTCCAGTGCCAACCGAAGAACGCGAAAGCCGTGGATTCGGTGTTCTGCGCAATGAAGATCAGCAAGATGATCAAGATCAGAAAACCGGCAATCAACGACGACCACAGCGCGGCCGCGCGGGTGAACTTGACCGGCGGTTCCCCGGATGACCTTCCCGCCCGGGGAGCTGGAGCCGACGACGGCGCCTTGGCATGGGATTGGGGGGACGAACCAGCTGACCCAGAATGGTTGCTGCTCATACCTTCATGTTTACCCTTTTTCCGCACCGAAGGTAACTAAATCGCAGCTGCTAAGTTAGCTGCACGCCCATGTCGCGGCGGCGCCACGCCGACTCTGACGATAGTGTCAACAGCATGCGGATGCTGCGGCACGTGCGGCGCGCGACACTCGCCGTTGCGGTGTGCTTCGCGGGCGTGTGCCCGATCGCTGGTTGTGGCAGTTCCGACCCGTTTGGCACCTCGTCGGGCAACATCAACTCGATCGTGGTCGGGTCCGCCGACTTTCCGGAATCGCAGATCGTCGCCGAAATCTACGCACAGGCATTGCAGGCCAACGGATTCGACATCGGGCGGCGGATGGGAATCGGTAGCCGCGAGACGTACGTTCCGGCGCTGAAGGACCATTCCATCGACCTGGTGCCCGAATACATCGGAAACCTGTTGCTGTACTTCGAGCCCCAGGCCACCGCGACCCTGCTCGATGCCGTCGAATTGGAGCTCTACCGGCGCTTACCCGGTGACCTGTCGATTCTGACACCGTCACCGGCCTCCGATACCGACACGGTCACCGTTACCAGCGCAACCGCGGGTAGGTGGCAGCTGAGGACGATCGCGGACCTGGCCGCACATTCAGCCGAGGTGAAGTTCGCGGCGCCGTCGGCGTTTCAAACCAGGCCCTCTGGGTTGTCTGGGCTACTCCGAAAGTACGGACTCGACATCGCGTCGGGCAATTTCGTGTCGATCAACGATGGCGGCGGTGCGGTAACCGTGCGGGCGCTGCTGGATGGAACGGTCACCGCCGCCGACATTTTCAGCACCTCGCCGGCAATCCGTCAGCACCAGCTGGTGGTCCTCGCGGATCCGGAACACAACTTCCTGGCCGGCAACATTGTGCCGCTGGTCAATTCGCAGAAGAAGTCGGATCGGCTCAAAGATGTGCTGGACGCGGTGTCGGCGAAGTTGACCACCGACGGCGTCGCCGAACTCAATGCCGCGGTATCGGGTAACGGTGGCGTCGATCCCGACGAGGCTGCCCAAAAATGGGTGCGCGACAACGGTTTTGACCGCCCGATCAAGCCGTAGAGACTGGGAACAACTTGATCAGCTTTGACAAAGTTCAGAAGGTGTACGCCGACGGCACCACCGCCGTGGACCAATTAAGCCTCGACGTCGACAACGGCATGCTAACGGTATTCGTCGGCCCCTCCGGCTGCGGCAAGACGACGGCGTTGCGCATGATCAACCGGATGGTGGAGCCATCCTCGGGCGCCATTACCGTCAACGGGACGGACGTGTCCACCGTTAACCCGGTCCAGTTGCGCCTCGGGATCGGCTATGTCATCCAAAACGCGGGGCTGATGCCGCACCAACGGGTCATCGACAACGTGGCGACCGTGCCGGTGTTGCGCGGCCAGTCCCGCCGGGCCGCCCGTAAGGCCGCCTATGAGGTGCTCGAGCGCGTCGGGCTGGATCCCAAGGTTGCCACCCGCTATCCCGCTCAGCTCTCCGGCGGCGAGCAACAACGGGTCGGGGTCGCACGAGCATTGGCGGCCGACCCGCCGATCCTGTTGATGGACGAGCCGTTCTCCGCGGTCGACCCGGTCGTACGCCACGACCTGCAGAACGAAATCCTGCGTCTGCAGGACCAATTGCACAAGACCATCGTGTTTGTCACACACGACATCGACGAAGCGTTCAAGCTGGGCGACGTGGTAGCGGTGTTCGCGCCGGGCGGGCGCCTGCAACAGTGTGCCCAACCCACCCGGCTGCTATCGCGCCCGGCCAACGAATTCGTGTCGAAGTTCATCGGTCTGGGTCGCGGCTACCGACTGTTGCAGCTCTACGACGGCGCGGATCTGCCCGTGCACGACATCGAGCGGATTTCCGTGGACCGCCTGGGGGAGACCCAGCTACCCGACGGCTGGGCGCTGGTGGTCGACACCGAGAACGCCCCATTGGGCTGGATCGATGCCGTCGGAGTGCGGCACCACCGGGGCGGCGCCCCTTTGTCGGACACCATGACCGTGGTGGGCTCGCTGTTCCGGCCGAACGGCAACCTCAGCCAGGCGCTGGATGCCACGCTGTCTTCGCCGTCGGCGATGGGCGTCGCTGTCGATGGCGGTGGCAAGGTCATCGGCGCGGTCCTGGCCGCCGACGTGCTGGCCGCGGTAAACCGCCGAAGGCGGGAGTGAGCCGTGCACTACCTGCTGACCCATCTGAGCAACGCCTGGGCGCTGACCGTGGTGCATCTGCGGTTGTCGCTGATTCCGGTGCTGATCGGTTTGGCGATCGCGGTGCCGCTGGGGCTGCTGGTGCAGCACGCGCCGTTGCTCCGCCGGGTGACCACGGCGACCGCCAGCATCGTATTTACCATCCCGTCGCTGGCGCTGTTCGTGGTGCTGCCGCTGCTCATCAGGACCCGGATCCTCGACGAAGCCAACGTCATCATTGCGCTGAGCGCCTACACAACCGCACTGTTGGTGAGGGCCGTGCTGGAGGCGCTGGACGCGGTGCCGACGCAGGTGCGCGATGCGGCCGTCGCGGTCGGCTACTCGCCCCTGGCCCGGATGCTGAAAATCGAGCTACCGTTGTCGATCCCGGTCCTGGTGGCCGGGCTGCGAGTGGTGGTGGTGACCAATATCGCGATGGTTTCGGTGGGTGCGGTAATCGGCATCGGCGGCCTGGGCACCTGGTTCACCATGGGCTATCAGACGAACAAGACCGACCAGATCATGGCCGGCATCATCGCGATGTTCACGCTAGCCATCCTCATCGACATGCTGCTGAACCTGACCGGCCGGCTGATCACACCATGGGAGGCGTCCCGGTCCCGTCGTCGAATCCGATCCCCGATCGTGGGCGGTGCCCGGTGAATTTCCTGCAGCATGTGCTGTCCTACCTATCCACCGTCGACAACTGGACCGGGCCCGCCGGCCTGGCGGCCCGCACCGGCGAGCATCTGGAGTACACCGCCCTGGCGGTCACGGCTTCGGCCCTGGTCGCCATCCCGATCGGACTGGTCATCGGCCACACCGGCCGCGGCCAAGTGTTGGTGGTCAGCGCGATCAATGGATTGCGCGCGTTGCCGACGCTGGGGGTGTTGTTGCTGGGTGCGCTGTTGTTCGGGCTGGGTTTGGCGCCCCCGATTGCAGCGCTGATGCTGCTGGGCATCCCGTCGCTGCTGGCCGGCACCTATGCGGGTATCGCCGGTGTCGACCCGCTGATCGTGGATGCCGCCCGCGCCATGGGCATGACCGAATCCCGGGTGCTGTTGCGCGTTGAAATGCCCAACGCGTTGCCGCTGATGCTCGGCGGGCTGCGCAGTGCGACGCTGCAGGTGGTCGCCACCGCAACGGTGGCCGCCTACGCCAGCCTGGGTGGGCTGGGCCGCTATCTGATCGACGGGATCAAGGAACGGCAATTCCACATCGCCCTGGTCGGTGCCCTGATGGTGGCCGCGCTGGCGCTGATCCTGGACGGGATGCTGGCGTTGGCGGTGTGGATATCGGTGCCAGGTACCGGTCGTCTGCGCGGGCCCGGCGGGCGGCCCAAACGGGCACGTGCTGCCGCAGTTGCCGACAGTCGTGCAGGGCAAGGCGGACACGTCCTACGGTAGGGGGGTGACTCCAGCTTCCTCTGATCCGGCTCGGCGCCTCTGGTCGGCGATGCTCACCTGGCGTGCGCAGGACGTCTCGCGCATGGAGTCGGTGCGAATCCAGGTGTCGGGCAAGCGAATCAGGGCCAACGGCCGTATCGTGGCGGCGGCCACCGCAACCAATCCGGCCTTCGGCGCCTATTACGACCTGCAGACCGACGAGGCCGGCGCCACCAAGCGCTTCGGCCTGACCGTTACGTTGGCGGAACGAGAACGTCAGCTGGCCATTGCGCGTGACGAAGAAAACATGTGGTTGGTCACCGACCATCAAGGGGAGCGGCGCGCGGGATACAACGGGGCCCTGGACATCGACTTGGTGTTCAGCCCGTTCTTCAACGCGTTACCGATCCGGCGCCTTGGCATCCACGAACGCGCGGAGATGCTCGCCCTGCCGATGGTTTACGTGAATGTGCCCGATATGACGGTCGACGCGGCCACCGTGAACTACGCCAGCGAGGGACGTCTGGACGGGATCAAGTTGCGTTCACCGGTGGCCGATACCACCGTGACCGTCGACCCCGAGGGATTCATCCTGGACTATCCAGGCTTGGCAGAGCGGATCTGATCACTCCGCCCGCTCGGCCCGCGGCGGCAAGTCGTTCGCGCCAGCGCTCCGAGCCGATCACCACCTCGACAATGTCCGAGCGTGGAAAGCTTTCGTAGCGGGTACGCGCGGAGTTTCCGGCGTCAACCAGGTCCGCCACCGAACCGTGGTTGGCCAGCGACTCACGGGCGTGACCGAGCAACTCGATGATTCGGTCCGCGGCCGGCACCAGTTGCCCGGCGTTGGCTTCGCACATCGCCCGCACCAGATCCGGGGCGGTGCCGGCGACCCTGGTGGCGTCGCGGAAGGATCCGGCCGCTAAGGCGAAAGCGAGTGGGACCTCGGCGGCGCTGACCGCCAACGCCTCGGCGAGCAGGTGCGGGAGATGCGAGATAGCGGCCGCGGCGGCATCGTGCTCATCGGACTTGGCGGGTACCACCACGGCCCCGCAGTCCAACGCCAACGTCATCACCATCGACCACACGTCGGGATCGACATGGGCGTCCACGCTGACCACCCAGGGGGCTCGGGTGAACAGGCCACCGTGGCCGGCCGACCAGCCGGAGTGCGCGGTGCCCGTCATCGGATGACCACCGACGAAACGAGCCCGCAGACCGGCCGCGCCGACCTCATCTAGCACCGCGCGCTTGACGCTGGTGACGTCGGTCAGCGGACAATGCGGGGCCGATTCATGGATGTGGGCCAGCATGTTCGGCAGCGCCGGCATCGGAACGGCCAGCACAATCAGCGCTTCGGTGTCGGCGGCCCGGGTCAACGTTGCGGCTAGGTCGGTGCTGGCGTCGAAACCGTCAGCTTGTGCCCCGTGAGCCCCTTCTACCGATCGGTTGTAGCCGAATACCTCACGGCCCGCTGCCGCGGTGGCGCGCATGATGGAGCCGCCAATAAGGCCAAGACCCAATACGCACACGGGTGTCGTCTGCACAGTCCCAAGGTTGGCACACTTGTACACCCGGCGGGAGCTTGCCGGCGCAGTTGGCGAACTGTGCTGGTGGGGAGTCGTCTGGTCACGCGCCTGGCCAACGACTACCGTAAGCGCCCATGGGAGCACAACGGGCCTCGGCCAAGGGCCCGTCCGCGGAAACGCCGGACGGTTTCGGCGTTGCCGTCGTCCGGGAAGAGGGCAAATGGCGCTGCACTGAGATGCGCTCGAATGCGCTGACCAGCCTGTCGGCCGCCGAAACCGAGCTGCGTGAAATGCGCAGCTCGGGAGCGGTTTTTGGGCTCCTCGACATCGACGACGAATTCTTCATCATCGTGCGTCCGGCGCCCTCTCGGACGCGTCTGCTGCTGTCCGACGCCACCGCAGCGCTGGACTACGACATCGCGGCCGAGGTACTGGACAACCTGGACGCTGACATCGATCCCGAAGACCTCGAGGACGCCGATCCGTTCGAGGAGGGTGACCTGGGCCTGCTGTCCGACATCGGCCTGCCCGAAGCGGTACTGGGGGTCATCCTCGATGAGAGCGACCTCTACGCCGACGAGCAATTGGGCCGCATCGCCCGGGAAATGGGCTTCGCCGACCAACTGTCGGCGGTGATCGACCGTCTCGGTCGGTGACTACGGACGAAGAGCTGATCCAAGCCGCCTTGGCGGTGGCCGCGACGGCCGGCCCGCGCGACGTGCCCATCGGAGCGGTGATAGTCGGCGCCGACGGAACCGAACTGGCCCGCGCGGCCAACGCCCGCGAAGCGCTGGGCGATCCGACCGCACACGCGGAGATCCTGGCGTTGCGAACCGCGGCCGGGGTGCTCGGCGACGGGTGGCGGCTGGCGGGCGCCACGCTGGCGGTCACCGTCGAGCCGTGCACCATGTGCGCCGGCGCCCTGGTGTTGGCACGGGTGGCTCGCCTGGTGTTCGGCGCCTGGGAACCCAAGACCGGGGCGGTCGGCTCGTTGTGGGATGTGGTGCGTGACCGCCGGCTCAATCATCGGCCCCAAGTTCGCGGCGGCGTGCTGGCCCAGCAATGCGCCGCGCCGCTGGAGGAGTTCTTCGCCCGTCAGCGATTGGGGTGACCGGCGGTCGATTCGGTAAGGTGCTTGGCGGTGGCGTGTCCGAGCGGCCTAAGGAGCACGCCTCGAAAGCGTGTGACGGCTAAAACCGTCCGAGGGTTCAAATCCCTCCGCCACCGCCAAATCCCTCTGACTGCCAACGCAGCTCAGAGGGTATTTTCATGTTTGCTGGCCGGTGTCCTGCCCATTCTGTGCCCACACTTTGCCCACACCTTCGAGTGAATAGGACTTGTGGAGAGTGACCGCAACAGCATCCAGATCGGCATCGAACAGGTCGGCGTACGGCGTACGCGTGGCGGCCAGACGAAACCACCTTCGCAGCCGCCGATGTCGTACCCGAAGCGCTGATCATGCAGACCTCTACCGTCGCCGGCACCATCGAAGGGGACAAGCCCTCGCTTCACGTGGCGTACGTCGACGACGCCGACGCCGAGTTCGTCGCCGAGGCCGCCGAGATCGACGAATCGGAACCCGATTTGGCCGAAGTGCTCGTGCACACCGGCAAGATCTCCCAACTGATCAAGCTGTCCTCCGAACAGTTCAACCAGGACGGCACCGCCGGCCAGCTCTCACAGTCGGTGTCGCGGGCCATCATCAAGCGCGCCGACGAGGCCTACATCAGCCAGGTCGCACCCACACCCCCGCAGTACACCCGCCGGCCGGTCTGCTGCACATAGACGACGTAGTCGAAGGCGGTGAAATCGTCGACGACCTCGACGCGCTCATCGACCTGTTGGCCGAGCTCGAGGCCGAAGGATCAACGCCGAGTCACATCGTGGTCGACCCGCGCGGCTGGGCGGCGCTGCGGAAATTCAAGACAGGCACCGAGTTCAACAGCTCCCTGTTGGGCGCCGGCACCACTGACGCCGCACCCATGCTGCTGTCTCTGCCCGTCCTAGTGAATCGCTGGGTTCCGCAGTACTCCGGCCTGGTTCGGGGTTGATGGTGTGGCTGCTCAGGATGTGGTGGCCTGCCCTTGCAGGGTCACAGGGCCGGCGTCGAGTCCGTCGGCGCTGAACTGTTCGCGGATTGCAGCCAAGGCGACGATGACCTCGTCGGGAGTGGCTCCGGGGTTGCTAGCGGCGCATCGGGAGTGCGGTCGATGGACCCGGTCGAGCAGGCGGTAGGTGTGTTGCCGGGAGATCTTGTAGGTATATCGGGAGGCCCCGGTCACCGACCAGTGGCCACTGACGACTTCGAGGATGACCACGCGTGCTTTGGACATCCCCCAGATCTGTCACTTACGACACGACTCATCGGGCGTCGACACAGGTGTCACCTATGACGCGACTCATCTGTGACCTATGTCGTGAACTCATACACCTCCGCCACCGACTTCTTTATTTTTTAGGGGGGCGTGGATCGACCGAATGCTGGGCGCATCCCATGATCGACGGCGCAAACATCGGTATTGCGTCAGCTGCTGACCACCAGCGGCAGCGAAATGGTCCCGGCGCCGCCGGTCACCACAATCGCCCACCGGCCATCGACGGGCAGAGTCACCTCGATGTTGAAGATGGCGAATCCGACCTCGGCGGTGGTTGCGGCTTCTGGCAGTTCGAAGGTCATGTGTTCGGGGTCGTCACCGGTTGGCGGCACGATCTCCACGTCGATGCGGCGATCGAGGATTCCGGTCTCCCGTTGGGTCAGCACGACCAGCAAAAACCGCGCCGATCGGTCCGGTTCGACCCAAAACCGGTACAGCACGCCACCGGAAACATTGAGTTTGTTATCGACGGCCGTAGCGGCTTCGGCCAGGAAAGCCCCGACAATCACTTCCTGAACCTACCGTCATGTTGGTCGCCGCGAACGCCGGCGGGGGCCAGGCCACGGCGTGCGGCTGCCACTGTCGTCACGGTTGCGTCTGCGGCGCGCCACCGTAGCCGAGCTGGGAAGCGGTGTAGCGGGCGGCATCGGTGACCGGCACGGCCTGCACCGCGGTGCCGTAGGCGCAGATCTCGGTCCACACGTCACCGAGTTCGGTGGTGTCAAAGCGCATTCCGATGATCGCGTTGCCGCCCTTGCTGCGCGCCTCGCCCATCAACCGTGCCATGGCCTCGTTGCGACTCTCGGCCAGGTTTCTGGTCATCCCCTGCAGCTCACCGCCAAACATCGATTTGAAGCCAGCGCCTATCTGTGAGAATGCATTTCGCGATCGGACGGTCAGTCCGAAGACTTCGCCGCACACGCGTTGGATCTCCCAACCGGGAATGTCATTGGTTGTCACAACGAGCACCGGAGAACCTTCCTGCCGAGATCATTTCGTGCAGGCTACCGTCAGGGCGCGCTAGCGCAGCTTCCGGCCGTACTCGTCGGCGACACCGCCGGTGAACATCAGGACCGCATCAACGATCCCCCAGATCAGGGCGCCGAGCAAAACCGGGACACCGATAAGGCAGAACAGGGTAAAGACCATGCCGAAAAGACCGACACACAACTGTGCAGCGCCAATCGAATTCGATCCGATGTAGAAGCGGCCGATGCCCAGGAAGCCAAAGAAAAGTTGCAGGCAGCCGGCGGTCACCGCGGATTTGTCGGACAGCGGTGCCCCCGATTTCGGATCGCGCCCAAAGGGCGCCTGCGGATCCAGGGAGAAACCCGCCGGGGGATAGCCAGGGGGCGACGGGTACCCGGGGTGCGGTTGGTGCGGATAACCCCACGGCGGTGGAATCTGCGGCGGCTGCCGTGGTGGATAGCCAGGTGGTTGACCGCCCCAAGGTGGCTGGCCGGATCGGTCTCCCGACGGGTTGGGTGTGGCCATTGCGTGAGTGCCCCTCCTGCTCTCGCTTTCGCCCACACGCTACCTCGGCGAGCGGTCCGACGAGTTTGTCCGGTGGGTGGATGCGGCTTGACTTATTGCCCGCGACTGCGTCTACCGTCAGTGTGATATCTCGACGTCGAACTGGGGATCCGGTGGACTTTGCAGGCCAGGGCGCTCAACCCATCGGTGATATCGACTTCGACGATCTGACCTCACCCACGCTGACCGATGTCCAGCGTCAGGTGTTGAAGTTCACCGAATCCAAACATGTCGAATTCGATGTTGATCGGATGCTCGCCGAAGCCTTCGATCAGGCCGGGGTGACCGAGGGCCTGGACGACGCCGACGGCTTCGGCCAGCGGTTGGCCGCCCATGTCACGGCCATCGAAGGCGACGGTGGCCTGACCCAGCTCGCGCGCTCCTCGCTGCGGCAACGAGTGGTGCGTCTGCTGCGAAACCGGCTGTCGTTGAGCGACCTCGTCAAGCGCTATCCCGAGATCGAATCGATTCCGATCGAGCAGCCTTTCGTCGTGGTTGGGATGCCGCGATCGGGCACCACGCATCTGGTGAATCTCATCGCCACGGACCCGCGTCGGCGTGCGCTGCCCTACTGGGAGAGTCAAGAGCCGCTGCCGGCCCGCGGCCAGGGTCCGGACGGGGCCGGAATGGACCCCCGCTACCTCAGGACAAGGGCCGAGCACGACGCGTTGATGAACACCGCGCCGGCGGTGGCCGCCATGCATGATCGGTTCCCCGAGGCCATCGAAGAGGAAATCGAGCTGCTCGACCTGGACATGGCTTCCTACGTTCTGGAATGGCATGCGCGGGTGCCCGACTGGCGCGACTATTACCTGGGTCTGGACCAGCGCCGGCACTACGCCTATCTAAGAAAGGTGTTGCAGGCGTTGACCTTTCTGCGTGGTCCGCGCACATGGGTGCTCAAGAGCCCCCAGCACTGTGAGCAGCTCGGCGCGCTGATGGCCACCTTCCCCGATGCGACGGTGGCGTTCACGCACCGCGACCCCGCAGCGGTGATCCAGTCGGCGATCACGATGATGGCTTACTCCGATCGGCTACGCCGGACCAGCATCGACCCGGAATGGCTCGTGGACTATTGGAGCGACCGGGTGCACCGCCTGCTGCGCGCGTTGGTGCGCGACCGTGACATGGTGCCCGCCGAACGCAGTATCGACATCGACTTCCACCAGCTCAATGGCAACGAAATGCCGGTGTTGGAAGAGCTTTACCGGCGTGGCGGCGTCGAACTGACCCCGCAGGCGTGCCGACATTTCCAGCAGTACCTCGACGGCAACCCGCGTGGCAAGCACGGCCGCATCCGCTACGACCTACAACGCCATTTCGGCGTCTCGGCCAACACGCTGCGCAAGCGGTTCGACTTCTACTTCGACAGATTCGATGTCCGCGCCGAATGAAGGAGAAACCTGCGATGTTCGATCCGGTCTATCGCGGCCGGCCCGGCGCCGACGCGATGCGCCCCGCCGCCGCCGACCAGGCCGAGGAGATCGCCCCGGGCCTGTGGTGCTCGCCGGGCCTGTCGAACTCCTACCTGCTGACCACGGCCGCCGGACGGGTGGTGGTCAACACCGGGATGGGCTTTGAGGGGCCGGTGCACCGCGCCAACTTCGACGCCGTCGACTCCTCGCCGGTGAGCCACATCATCTTCACCCAGGGGCATGTGGATCACGTCGGAGGGTTGGACAGCCTGCGTGACCCCGATACAACGGTTGTCGCACAAGCAAATTGGACGGCCTGGCGGGACGACAACGCGCGGCTCATCCCGTATCGGGCTAGCCGCAGCGCCTTCGCCTTCAAGCACACCCTGGCAGAGGGTATCCAAGCGATTCAACGGCGCCTCGGTACCAGCCACTTGCCCGGCCAAAGCGTCCCCGTCGTCGACCTCGACTTCGAGGACAGTCTCATCCTCGACGTGGGCGGTCGTCGGCTCGAGCTGCTGGCGGTTCCCGGGGGAGAAACCACCGACTCGCTGGTGGTGTGGTTGCCGGAAGAGCGAATATGTCTATGTGGAAATACCTTTGGCCCGATCTTTGGACACATTCCCAATCTGGTCACCATCCGCGGGGACCGATACCGCGACGCTTTGATGACCATTGCCTCGGTCGAGCGGGTGCGTGGACTGCAACCCGAGCTATTGGTGACCGGTCACTTCGCGCCGATCGCGGGCACGGACCGCATCAACGCCGAGCTGACCCGACTGCGCGACGCGATCCAATACCTCCACGACCAGACCGTCGCCGGGATGAATGCGGGCAAGGACGTCCAAACTCTGATGCGTGAGATCTCCCTGCCCGCGGAGTGCGAAGTGGGCGAAGGCTACGGGAAGGTGGCGTGGGACGTGCGGGCGATCTGGGAAAACTACTCGGGCTGGTTTCACCACCGGTCCACCACCGAACTCTATCCGGTGGGATTCGACGCCGTGGCACCCGACGTCGTGGAGCTCGCAGGTGCCCAGGCGCTGCTGGAGCGAGCGCAAGCGCACCTGGGTGCGGGCCGTCCACTACACGCAATCCATCTCGCCGAGCTGGTATCCGACCAGCCAGAGGCGGGTGACGTGCTCAGGCAGGCCCACCAGCAGCTACTCGCCGACAGCACGAACTTCTGGGAAAGCGCATGGCTCAACCATCGGATAGCGAGCAACTCGTGACGGCGCGGGTCAGTTTCGACTTCACCGGGACCACAGCGCTGATCACCGGCGGTACCAGCGGGATTGGCTACGCCATCGCGGCGTTGTTCCGCGATGCCGGGGCGCAGGTGATCGTCACCGGAACCAAGCCGGACGCCGCGGCCTACGACTGCGACCTGTCCGGCATGGCCTACCGCCAACTGCGGCTGACCGACCCGGAATCGGTGGACCTGCTGGCTGGGCGCTTCTCCCAACTGGATGTGCTGATCAACAATGCCGGTGCGAACTTTCCTGGCGGACTTGATGAGTCGAATCCCGATGGATTCGATGCCTCGGTGGAGCTGAATCTGACCGGACCGTACCGGTTGACCGTCGGACTGTACCGCGCACTCAAGGCATCCACCGCCGTGGCAGGCGCCAGCGTGGTCAATCTGGCGTCGATGTCGGCGCTGCGCGCGATCACGCTGGTGCCCGGCTATGGCGCCGCCAAAGCCGGGATCATCTGTGTTACCAGGAATCTCGCTGTGAAATGGGCAACCAAAGGCATCCGGGTGAATGCGGTGGCGCCGGGCACGATCGACACCCCGATGACGGCCCCCATGCATCTGGCGACGGAGCTGGTCGATTCGGAGTTAGGTCATATCCCGTTGCGCCGCTTTGGGTCCGCCGCGGAGATTGCGCCCACGGTGGCCTTCTTGTGTACCGAGCAGAGCGGCTATACCAGCGGTGCGGTTTTTGTGGTGGACGGCGCGTCCGACTGCGTCTGAACCTTGAGGAGGTCGACATGGCATCGGTGCTGCGGCCCGAGGACTTTTACCACACCGGCATCGTGGTGCCCGACCTCGACGTTGCGATGGCCCGGTTTAGCGCGCTGGGTGGCTACCGGTGGATCACCCCGCAGACGTATACGTTGCCAATGCGCACCGCCACCGGTACCAGGGAGCTCACCACCACGTTCGTCTACTCCCTGCAAAGTCCGCATGTCGAACTGATCGGCGAGACTGCGGGCACCCCATGGGCGGCGGTGCCCGGAAATTCCATTCACCACCTCGGCTACTTCACCGACGACCTGGCTACCGCCTCGCGGATGCTGCAGGAAAATGGCTACACCCTGGAAGCCACCGCCGACGTGTCCGGGCCGGGCCTCGCGTTGTTCGCCTACTACATCGACGAATTCGGCACCCGCATTGAAATCGTCGACCGTGCCCTGTTTCCCGACTGGCCGGCATTCCTGCGATCACAGACGACCGGCGGGTAGCCGAACATGCTACTGACAGTGCTGCGCTTCAACTTCGGTTCCCCGGAGGGCGAACCCCATGCGCAGGGTGAGCTGATCCGCGCCGCGCTCGAACTGGCGCAGTGGGGTGAGGCACGGGGAATCACCTCGGTCAGCGTCGATGAGCATCACGTGACTGGGCATGGGTGGAGTTGCAATCCCATCATGGCTGCGGCCATGTTCCTGGCGCGCACGTCGCGGCTGATAGCGAGTGTGGACTGTGCGCTCGGGCCGCTGTGGAACCCGGTGCGGCTGGCCGAGGATATCTCGCTGGTGGACAACATGAGTCGCGGCCGGCTGCACACCACGGTGGGTCTGGGGTATCGAACTGTCGAATACGACTCGTTGGGAGTCGATTTCAGTCAGCGCGGCAAGCTGATGGACGCCCTGATCGAGCGAATGCTGTCACTATGGGCCGGTGCCGATACAGAGCGGGGAATCTGTGCCGGGACGTGGACCCAGCCCCATCCCCCGTTGTATATCGGCGGCGGCGCCCGGGCCACGGCGCGGCGCGCGGCGCGCTTCGGGTTGCCACTCAGCCTGGCCGATCACCTGCCCGACATCGCCGACCACTATCGGGAGCTGTGCGCGGCCGAGGGCCGGCGACCGCTTGTCATCATGCCCGGGGCT
This sequence comes from Mycobacterium basiliense, assembly GCF_900292015.1. Lineage (NCBI taxonomy): Bacteria > Bacillati > Actinomycetota > Actinomycetes > Mycobacteriales > Mycobacteriaceae > Mycobacterium > Mycobacterium basiliense. The sequence goes on along the minus strand of NZ_LR130759.1, from coordinate 5,377,427 downwards.
GTCAATCGCGGAATGATATTTCTGCACGACGATCCGGACCGGGCCTGGGCGGAATTAGGCAACCACATTCTCTGGGAGGCGGTCACCTACGGCGGTTGGTCGACGGAGTCGCGGTCGCTGATGCACCTGCCCGGAGTTCGGTCGCTGGACGAAGTCAGAGCATCGGGCCGGTACCGGTTTGTGACGCCCGATCAGCTGATCAGTGAAATTCGCGGCTCCGATCAGTACGGACCGATCGTCATGCACCCGCTGGTGGGTGGCATGCCGGTCGAAGAGGCGTGGAAGTCGGTGCAGCTGCTCACCGATACCGTGCTGCCCGCGCTGCGCTGAGGCCGCGGCAAGCCAAAGCTTGGTGGGGCTAGAAGCCCAGCGACGGTGGCATCTCACTGACCAGCACAGGTAGCGAGATCGCTCCGGTGCCCGCGCTCACCACCAGCACCCAACGGCCGTCGATCGGAAAGCGTAGCTGCAGCTCGAAAAAGGCGAATCCGGGAAACTCCGCAACGGCCGCCTCTGGCACTTCAAACTCCAGTCGCACCGGCTCCGCCTCCGCCGGCGGCCTGGCCTCGACTTCGATCTTCCGGTCCGGATTGCCTGGATCCGACTGAGTCAGCACCACAAGCACAAACCGGGCCAAACGGTCGGGCCCGACCGCGAATCGGGACAGGACGCCGCCCGACACATTGAGTTTGTTATCCACGGCGGCAGCAGCGTCCGCCAGAAAGGCACCCGTAAGTATCACGCGGCTGAACCTACCGCGACGGACATTTGCCAGCAAACCCGAGGGGGATTGCGCCGACTCGACGCGGCGCGTCGGCGGCGCGGCCGGCCGGGTGCTCGACACCGCGAACATTGCGGCATTGTCGCCTTGCCGGCCGGCTTATCAGCGGATTCACAACATATTTCGCTCGAAAGTACTCACCGGCTATTACTACTGTCGTTCCCGACACTGTTGGGAACTTCGTAGGGGCCGTGTGGGTTCAGCCCGCGGAACGTAGGAGAACCGCATGCAGTCCTTGTCTGTCGATCCGTCGGTTGCGGACATCGGTTCGCAGGTATCCGGTAGTGCCCTGCAGGGACTGCGGGCGGGCGCGACCGCGTCCGCCTCGCTGACTTCCCTGACACCGGCCGGTGCCGACGAGGTCTCGGCGCAAGCGGTGACGGCGTTTAGCACGGACGCCGCCGAACTACTCGCACTCAACCAGGCGGCCCAAGAAGAGCTCAGGCGCGCGGGAGAGGCGTTCGGCGTCGTCGCGCGGATGTACCTCGACGCCGATCTCAGCGCGGCCCGGAGCCTGACCGGAGACATGCGGTAGCTTCGCCGGATTTTCGCCCAGAAAGCGAGATACTGGGCAGATGCCTGATCGCCAGCCTGAGTGCAATGTGCTGGGTGGCCCGTTGGAACCGTGCGGAACAGACCCAGTCACTGGCTTCTATCGAGACGGCTGCTGCAGCACCGGACCCGAAGACCTTGGTCGGCATACCATCTGTGCGGTCGTGACCGCCGAGTTCCTGGAGCACCAGCGCTCGATCGGCAACGACCTATCGACACCCGTGCCGGTGTACCGTTTCCCCGGCCTGCTGCCGGGCGACCGCTGGTGCGTGACCGCGGTGAACTGGCTGCGGGCCCACCAGGACGGCTGTGCGGCCCCGGTGGTGTTGGCGTGCACCCACGCAAGCACCCTCGAGGTGGTGCCGCTCGAGACGCTGCAAGAGTACGCGGTCGACGTGCCCGACGATCTGACCAGTCTGTAGGCCAAAACCCGGTCACGGCACTTCGGTCGAATACAGCCATACATCCCAGAGCGGCCGCAAGGAATCGCCGGAGTAGTTGGCCGCCAGTCCGGTGAAGTCGTCGGTGACGGCAGTGCCATGGCGGTATCGCACCGTCCAATTCTTGAGCAGGGCAAAGAACTTCTCATCACCTAGTTGCCGGCGCAGGGCGTGCAGGGTCAACGCGCCTCGCTTGTACACCCGATCGTCGAACATGCGGCTCGGTCCGGGATCGGTGAGCAGCAGGTCTTGCGGCTTCATCCGCAGTTGTTGGTGATGGTAGGTGGCAAGCTCCTCGGCGCTGGGGCCCCCGCTGTGCTCCGACCACAACCACTCGGCGTAGCAAGCAAATCCTTCGTGCAACCAGATGTCACGCCACTGTCGCGCGGTCACACAGTTGCCGAACCATTGGTGTGCCAGTTCGTGCGCGATGAGCCGTTCGCTGGTCCGTGCTCCATCACAGTGATTGGCGCCAAAGATCGAAATACCCTGCGCCTCAAGCGGTATTTCCAAGGGATCGTCGGTGACGACAACCGTGTAGCCGTTCGCCAGCGGATAAGGCCCGAACAGCTCCACAAACAACTCCATCATGTCGGGCTGACGCGCGAAATCATGGTCGAAAGCCGACCGCAGCCGTTGGGGCAGTGCGGCCAGTATCGGCACCGGGGTGCTGGCCAGCCGAGTCGTCACGTAAACGCCGATCTGCAACGTGATCAGGTAGGTGGAGGTGGGTTCGGGCTGTTCGAAGGTCCACACGGTCTGCGATGCCCGGGCCCGACGCGACACCAGCTTGCCGCTGGCAACAACTTGGTACGGACTTTCGGTAGAGAGTTGAATGCGGAAGGCCGCCTTCGCACTCGGGTGGTCGTTGCAGGGAAACCAGGACGCGGCGCCGTTGGGTTGACCGGCGACCAGGGCGCCTTCGGTAAGCTCCTCGAAACCGACTTCCCCCCAAAGCGTCTGGAGCGGTCGTGGTGAGCCGCTGTAGCGCACCACCACCGAAAACGCGGCCCCGGTCGCCAACTTCGACGTCATCGCGATTCGTAACTTGCCGTTTCGGCAGGCAAAGCGTGCGGCGCGTTTGCCGTTCACCGACACCTTCGACACCGTCAGGGCGTCGGATAGATCGAGGGTGAACTCCTGCAGCTCGGTCACCGTCACCGCGGTGATCGTCGCCGTTCCGGACAGGCGATTGATTGCGACCTTGTACTCCAGATCCAGCTCGTAGCGCGATACCTGGTAGCCGAAGTTGCCGATTTGCGGCAGGTAGGGGTCGACGATCCGGGCAACCTTCTTGGCGGTCTTGGCGAAAGCTTTCACGCCGCCGTGTCCTCGACGCCGCCCTCGGATTGCTTTTTGCCGCCTGACTTCTTGCGCCGCACCTGCCACGGTCTGATCGGATTGCCCTGCCAGCGCGTCGATGCAGGCACCTCGTCACCGCGCACCACCAGCGACGCGGGACCGACGGCCGCCCCGGCACCCAGGCGGGCTGCGGGCAGCGCTACACAGTGTGGGCCAAGCGTTGCGCCGGGTTCGAGTATGACGGTGTCCATCCGCATGATTCGGTCATGGAACAGATGCGTCTGCACCACACAGCCGCGGTTGACCGTGCAGCCCTCGCCAAGGGTGACCAGATCCGCCTCCGGCAGCCAATACGTGTCACACCATACGCCGCGGCCCACGTGCGCGCCCAAGCCGCGCAGCCACAGGTTCATCACCGGCGTTCCGCTGGCCGCGCGGGCGAACCACGGTGCCGCGACGGTTTCGACGAACGTGTCGGCCAGCTCGTTGCGCCACACGAAGGAGGACCACAGGGGAAACTCGCTGGCCTTGATGCGGCCGACCACAAGCCATTTCGCCGCGACCGCGACGGCGCCGGCCACCGCTCCCGCGAGCAGCAGCACCAGTCCACCGCAGAGCGCCGCCCACCAAATGCCGGAGGGTCCGAACCTCAGCGTCAGGGCCTGCAGGCAGCCCAGCACCGCGAGCGCGATCGCGAGGGTCACCATCATGGGCAGCAACCGGCAGGTTTCTACCGCGGCCCGCATCACCTTTAGCCGCGTGGACGGTTCGTAGGTGGTTTCGGCGTCGGCTTCGGCGGGGCGCCGCCGCAGCCGCATCGGTGGGCTGCCCAACCAGGACGAACCTCGTTTGGCCTTGGGCGGTGTCGCCGACAGCACCGCCACCAGCCCATCGTCGGGGACGCGGCGGCCCGGTTGGGTGATGCCGGAGTTTCCGAGGAACGCCCGCCTGCCGACGGTGGTATGAGCCGCGTAGATCCAGCCGCCACCGAGCTCGTATGAGGCCACCATGGTGTCGTCGGCCAGGAAAGCCCCGTCCTCGATCGTGGTGAACTTCGGAATCAGTAGCACCGTGGAGATCTCGGTGCCGCGGCCAACTTTGGTGCCCAGGACTCGTAGCCACAGCGGTGTCAGCAGGCTTGCATACAGCGGGAACAGGTAGTTGCGCGCGGCGTCCATGAGCCGCTCGGTGGTCCATAGCTGCCAGCCCACGCGACTACGCACCGGGTGGTAGCCCTCGCGCAACCCGATCGACAGCGTCCGCACCACCACCACCGTGACCAAGGCGTACACCGCAACTGCGGCCAGCGTGGCTACCGGAGTCCAGACCAGCGCGGGCAACACCGCCTCCGCGAGGAAGCGGGTGTGATGGACGGCCACCGCGATCACCGCCAAGCCCGCCGCGGCGGCCAGCAATGGCAGTCCGGCCAGCGATAGCGACGTCAACCCATACACCGCGACCCACTGCGGTCGGCGCGCCGGCCGCTCGTCGGGCCACGGGTGGTTGACCCGACCGGACTTGGCCGCTGGAGAACCCTTCCAGTATTGGCCGTTTTTGATCTTGTCGGTCACGCCCGAGCCGGGCGCCACGTCGGCGTTCTTGCCGACCACGGCACCGGGCAACAGCGTTGTTCGCGCGCCGATCGTCGCGTCGTTGCCGATAGTGATCGTCCCGACGTGAAACACATCGCCGTCGATCCAGTGTCCGCACAGGTCGACCTCGGGTTCGATGGCACTGCGGTGCCCCACGGTCAGCAGCCCCGTCACCGGTGGCATCGAATGCAGATCCACACCCTTACCGATGTCGGCGCCCAGCGCGCGGGCGTAGTAAACCAACCACGGTGCTCCGCCGAGATTCTCGGCGCCGCTGGCCTCGGCCAGCCGCTCGGTAAACCAGATGCGCAGATGCACCGATCCGCCGCGGGGGTAGCTGCCCGGTCTGATCTTTCGCAGCAAGATGCGTGCGAACAGGACCGCGATGCCCATCCGACCTATCGGGGTGACGAACACGACGAAGGCGACGGCGATCAGCCACCAGTTCACCGCGACGGTCCAGGGCACCACGTGGAGGGCGCCGGCGACATTGTTGAGCAGTGCCAGCCAGGTCACCCACTGCAGCGCCGACAGCGTCGCCAGCGGTACGGCCAGCACGGTCTGGGCCAGTTGGGTGGTCCGGGGCGTCGGCGGTACCACACGTTCGGCGACTTGTGGGGGTGGGCCGAGCTCGTCGAGAAATCCCGCCAGCGAGCCAAGCCGCGGATGGTCGTAAAGGTCGGCGACGGTGATCTGCGGATATTGGTGGCGCAGCGTGGCGACCAATTGCGCGGCCGCTAACGATCCGCCGCCCAGAGCGAAGAAGTCAGCTTCGGGACCGGAGATGGTGGCGCCGAGCAGATCGCGCCACAACCCGGCCAACCAACCCGCTGTGCCCGCCAGATCGGGGATTTCGTCGTCGACCGAACTCCCGGGCGGCGGCCACGGCAGCGCATCGCGATCCACCTTGCCCGATGTGCGCGTGGGCAGCTCGTCGATTCGCACGAGCCGCGGTACCAGCGCTGCGGGCAGGTGTTCGGCCAGCTGGTTGCGGGCGGCGGCGAGGTCGAACGACGGGTCGGTGCTGACCACGTAGCCGACCAGTACGGCCGTGCCGGTGGCGGTGCGGCGCACCGCGGCCGCCCCACCACTGACCCCCGGCAGGTGCACCAAGGCCGAGTCGACCTCGCCCAGTTCGATACGCCGGCCGCCGACCTTGACCTGGTCATCACCGCGCCCGCAGAAATAGAGCCCGTCGCGCTCGAGGCGTACCAGGTCGCCACTGCGGTAGGCGCGCGGCCAGTCCAGGGTGGGTAGCGGGGCGTATTTTTCGGCGTCCTTGTTGCCGTCCAGATACCGGGCCAACCCCACCCCGCCGATCACCAGTTCGCCGACCTCGCCGTAGCCCACCTGATGGCCGTCGGTGTTGACGACGGCCAGATCCCAGCCCGGCAGGGGCAGTCCTATGCTGATCGGCCCGGAGCCGTCCAGCTTGGCGGCGCACGCGACCACGGTGGCCTCCGTGGGGCCGTAGGTGTTCCACACCTCGCGCCCGTCCACCGCAAGCCGCTCGGCCAGCTCAGGGGGGCAGGCCTCCCCGCCAAAGATCAACAGCCGCACCGCTTCCAGTGCTTCGGCGGGCCATAGCGCGGCCAATGACGGCACCGTCGACACCACGGTCACATCGCGCGTCACCAGCCATGGGCCCAGGTCCATCCCGCTGCGCACCAGCGACCGGGGTGCGGGCACCAGGCACGCGCCGTGTCGCCACGCCAGCCACATCTCTTCACATGATGCGTCGAACGCCACCGACAACCCGGCCAGCACCCGATCACCGGGCCTAATCGGATTGTCCTGCAAGAATATCTGCGCCTCGGCATCGACGAAGGCGGCGGCGCTGCGGTGGGTGACCGCCACCCCCTTGGGCGTACCCGTGGATCCGGAGGTGAAGATGATCCACGCGTCGTCGCGTAACAGCGGCGCCTCCGCCCGCCAGCCCCGGGATGCGCCGAGGGTTCGCTCGATGCCCTTCTCGGTGATGACGGCGACCACGTTGGCCTCGCCGAACACCAATTCGGCCCGTTCGTCGGGATCGTCGGCGTCCACCGGCACGTAGGCCGCACCGGCAGCGAGGACCGCCAGGATCGCCACGTACAACGAATAGCTGCCCGAGGGCATCCGGATTCCGATCCGATCGCCCCGGCCGATGCCCCGGGCGGCCAGCCACCCGACACTGGACTGCATGTCTTCGATCAGCTCGCTGTAGGTGAGCTGTACCGAGCCGTCGTCGATCGCTGCGGCGTCCGGGTAGCGCGCGGCGGTCTCGTAGATGATGTCGATTAGGGTGCGTGGATCGGGTGCCTCGGTCGACAACAAATAGTGAGCAGGGATCGCCACCCTACGAACCCTACTCAAGTCTCGGTTTCCAAATTGTTGCGACGGCTGCGTTCGTTACCAAGAGTAGGCGCCGCTCGGTGAGTGGCGGTGGCGCCGTGTGGGCCCTCCGTCACAATCCAGGGATGACAGGTGCGCGAGCGGCGCGGGGGGACCGGACGCCTCGGGTGGCGATACTCGACGATTACGCGGGCGTAGCGCTGCGGCTCGCCGACTGGGCGCCGGTGATGTCGCGATCCGAGGTCAGCGTGTTCGACCGGCACCTTACCGAGGACCAAGCCGCCGATGCGCTGCGCGCGTTCGACGTGGTGTGCACCCTACGTGAGCGCATGGCATTCCCGCGCACCCTGCTCGAGCGACTGCCGAACCTGAAATTGATCACCATCGTCGGACGCAGTCTGCCCAATCTGGACATGGGCGCGGCCACCGCGCGGGGCGTGCTGGTGGTCCACACCGATTTCACCCACCCGCGATTGCGCGCCCTCGTTGACGCCACGCCGGAACTGGCCTGGGGATTGATGATTGCGACGGTGCGCAATCTGGCTGAGGAGCATCGACGCATGCGGGACGGCTCGTGGCAGTCCACCGTCGGCGCGACGCTTTCCGGCAAGACGCTCGGACTTGTGGGCCTGGGGCGGGTCGGCAGCCGGATGGCCGCCTACGCCAACGTCTTTGGCATGCAGGCTATTGCGTGGAGTCAAAATCTGTCCGAGCAAACCGCGGCGGACGTCGGTGTGCGACGGGTCGACAAGGCGGCGTTGTTTGCCGAATCGGATGTGGTTTCCCTGCATGTGGTGCTGTCGGAACGCACGCGTGGTCTGGTCGGTGCGCACGAGCTTGCCCTGATGAAGCCACACGCCTACTTGATCAACACGTCCAGGGGACCGATCGTGGACGAGGCCGCCATGATCGCCGCGCTCGAGTCCGGCCGGATCGCCGGAGCCGGGCTCGACGTCTATGACATCGAACCGCTCCCGCCCGATCATCCGTTACGGCGGCTGCCCACGGTGACGTTGTCGCCCCACTTGGGCTACGTCACCCGCGAAATGTTGGGTGCTTTTTACGCCGACACCATCGAAGCCGTGGTGGCCTGGCTGGACGGGACACCCGTTCGAATCGCCAATCCGGAGGCGCTGCGTTCTTAGCAGGCGGGCTCCCCGTCGCGCTGCGGATGCCGTGCCCCTATCGGTGCGGTGAATGGAATGGGCAGTGTGTCAACGATTCCGGGTTCTGCGCCGCGGATCAAGCGCATGGCGCTGACCGCACGCATGCCGGTTGCTGGCAGGGCGATCGCGTACCATATTTCTTGGCGGCGACGGTGCGGCGTAGACCACGCAGTCCCCACGGCGACCTTGTATGTGCCCGTCATGACCTGGCGTTCCGCTCCCAATGCGGATCCCAATGCGGACTGCGCACCGCCATGAGGGCTTCGCTGATCAAGCGCTCGAGTGGGCGAGGCTTTTTGGTGTGTTGTCGAACCCACCGCTGGAAGCCGAAATCTGCTGCAGCAAAGGCGAGTTGGACCAGCAGGCCGGGCCGGATGTCGGCGTCGGGGTGGACCCCCATCCGTTCGGCGATCAGCTTCGTCGCCCGATCCTTGTCGGCGGAGGTGTGCATGGTGACCTTGCCGAGCAGCCCGTGCGACACCAGCAAGGCTTCCCGCCAATCTTCGCAGTCGGCCTCGTCGAACGAGCGGACCCGGGTAATGATCGCGTTCGCCAGCGCGACGTCCGGCGACTCGTCGGCCGGCCGTTGTTCGAGTAGGTTGACGATCGCCGCCCCGCCATGACGAACGGGCGCCAGCAGCAGGTCCTCCTTGGTGGGCACATGCCGGAAGAAAGTGCGTGAGGAGACGCCCGCGGCGGCGGCGATCTCCTCGGTGGTCACCGCGTCGTAGCCGCGTTCGATGAATAGCTGGCAGGCCGCCCGCCTGATGTCGGCTCTGACCTGCGCTCGCTGGCGGTCTCGCAGCGACTCGCTGTGCACGTTCATCGGAAGCACCCGATCCCGCCGTCGACCTGAATGGTCTGGGCGGTGATGAACGACGCATCGGTGCTCAGCAGGAACGCCACCAATGCCCCCACATCGGTGCGAACATCGCCGATCCGCTTCATCGGAACACGCCGCACCGCCTTCGCGTAATCGTCCGGTGCGAACTGCTTCCAGAGCTGGACGCCGTCGGATTCGGCGAACGGGCAGATCACGTTGACGCGGATGTTGTCGCGTCCCCATTCCAGGGCGGCGACCTTGGACAGCCCGCGGATGGCTTCCTTGGCCGCGGCATAGCCGCCCCATCTGGGCTCGCCGCCGGTGCCGGTTCCGGAGCCGAGGTTCACGATCGATCCGCCGCCCGCTCGCACCATCACCGGATGCACGGCCTGCATGAGCAGAAACGTTGCTCGCGGGCCGACGTCGTGGCCCAGCGCGAAGTCCTCGGTGGTGATGTCGACGAATGGCTTGGGCTCGTTGGTCGCCACGGCATTGTTGACCAAGCCGTGCACGGTACCGAAGGCCTCGAGCGCGGCGGCGACGATCCGCGGTGCGCTGTCCGGGTCGCGCAGATCGGCGACCAGCCGTTCGACCCGACCGGCTGCGTCGAGTTCGGCGACTGTTGCGCTCAGGGCGGCGTCTTGGATGTCGACCAGCAGGACCGCCGCACCCCGCTCGAGCAGTGCGGCGGCTATGCCCTTGCCCACGCCCTGAGCGGCACCGGTGATGATCGCGACGTGTCCGCGCATCGATTCGGGGTGGGTGTAGCTCATTGCTGGGCCTTGTCCGGCCCCATCTGCAGGGCCACGCCGCGGTGCATCTCGTAGGTGCTGCGTACCCCGCCGGGCAACTCGATGAACTCGATCGGGGTACCGTCCGGGTCCTTAACGAAAAACATTCGCACTCCGCCTATTTCGAACGGCTCTTGGTCGGGCCGGTAACCGGCCGCACTGATGCGGTGGTGGGCGTCGTCCAGATCGGGGACCGACAGCGAGAGGTTGTGAATGCCGGTGATGGCGCGGCGTGCGGGCGTGTTTGTCGGCGGATTGGCCCCTAGCGAGAGCAGCTCGACCATCAAACCACCAAGCAAGCCGCCGGCCACCCGGCCTTCTTGGTTGCGGCTCGCGTGCAGGACCGCGTCGAACGGCTCTCCGGAGATCAGGGTTTCGAAGACGATATCCATGCCGATTACGTCGCGGTAGAACCGAAGCGCGCGATCCATGTCGGTGACCCCGATGACGAGGTGACAGAACGATACGTCGGGCAACAGGCCGGGGTTTGTCACGGTGTCTCCTGCCAATGACCGGTGGCCGACTGTGAGACTTGGCGTCGGGCGTCCGGCGAACAGCGGTAGGTCCCGGTACGTCTTGATGCCGGGCTCGGCGGCGCACACCACGGGGATGGCGTTGACGCAGTGGTTGGCGGTGGCCACCACGCCGGGGTTTCGTTCCAGTCCTTCGGCGATCGACGGCGGTTGTAGCCCCTTGAAGGTGAGGTGCACCGTGGGATCACCGGTGATCTCGACTTCGAAGCGTTCGCCGTGACCGCCGAAATCCCAGGCCGGATCCAGGTCGGCCTCGCCCATCAGCCAGTTCACCGCCGCCGTGATCACCGGCTCGCCATCGGCCAGTGCCTGCCAGCGGAACCGGCGTGCGGCCACCGTTCCCGGGGGAAGGGGAAATGGGCCGTAGTCGATATCGCGGGTCGCGACGGCAATTTCCTGGAGGGTACGGATGTTGGGATCGATACGAAAACCCATGTGGTCGGCGATCATTCGCACCGACATCTTGAAGCCCGATGCGAGCAGGCCGGCCATGGGTCCTTGCATCGCTTCCTCGGGGGTACCGCCGAAGCCCATGATGTGCCGCACCACCTCGGGGGCGTTATAGGTGCGGATATCGGAAAACTCCTCGGCGCGCACATGGGTGATCGCCGACGAGAGCGACGAGATCATCAGGGGAAATCGTTCGGTGATGCCGCCGGGATGGATGCCCGACCCGTGCAGGGTGACGCCGGCCTCCCGCGCGGCGTCCGCGATGGCTTGGTGGCGCGGATTGCTTGGGTCGGGGTATACCCAACCGACCGGGGTGACCACATTCTTGCCGGACCGCAAGATCGCCTCGACCTCGTCGTCGTGTGGGATCAGCGGGCTGTACACGACGCAGTCGGCATCCAGGGCCAGAACCTCGTCGACGCTGGTGGTGGCCGTCACGCCCAGCGGGCCCACCCCGACGAGCTCGCCCACGTCGACGCCGTTCTTGTCCGCGCTGTGCACCCAGCAGCCGACCGGCTCAAGGTCCGGGTGATTCAGCACGCACTCGATGGCCGCCTTGCCGACGCCTCCGGTCGCCCATTGGATGACCCGAAGTTTGGCTGGATTATTCATCGGCGACCTCTCGAATGGGCGGGTGCGCGACATCGGCACCTGCATCATTACCCAACGCCTAGCGTGGCAGACTATGGCTATATGGCAGTAACTGTCAACAACAACACGGAGGGTTGCCACCGTCACCGGCTGCGCGCGCTCACCCCTATCGGCGATCCCCGGAGCCGAAGCCGAGCCCGAATGGCAGACCGCGCCCAGGAGGTACGCGACCCGGGGCCGTGTCAATGCGCCGCGCGAAACCACCCACCCTGACGAATCCGTGTTTGCGGCCGGCGCGCCGATAATCCGATTGATTCGGGCCAATTCGCTGACCTGGCTGCGCAGCGATCCAGCCTGAGAACCGCTTTGACGCGCTATTGAAAGCCCTATCGACTTAGGTTAGCCTGTGGTTGCTTGCTCGATTGAGCTGCAGTGTGTCGGGGATGCTGAACTTCAATCCAAGCGCAAGATCCAGCCCGCGGCGCCCGATTTTCTGTGTGAGACTTTGTGAAATTGGGGACGGGAAGAGCGCCGATGAAAGTCGTTTGTTGGTGCTGATGGCCGTTTGCTGGGATTTACTTGATGAGCTGGCGGTCCGGCCGCGGTGACGACTCAACATGAATCGGCGTTAGCTCACGAGGGCCCATCCGATGGTGTTGACGCCATCGGCGACTGGGCCGTCGGGTATATCAAACGACACCCGCTGGCGTCGCTCACCACCGTCGGCGAACAGTTCGTACTCGGAGTGCGTACCGTTGAGCACCTCTTCTGCGACCTGTTCACCGGGCGCTTTCCGTGGCAAGAATTCGTCCGTCAGGGTGCGTTCATGGCCGGGACAGCCGTGTTGCCAACCATTTTGGTGGCATTGCCAATCGGCGTGACGTTGTCGATACAATTCGCTCTGCTGGCGGGACAGGTCGGCGCCACCTCGCTGGCGGGGGCGGCCAGCGGCCTGGCGATCATTCGTCAGGGCGCGTCGTTGGTGGCCGCGGTCCTCATGGCGTCGGCCGTCGGGTCAGCCATCACCGCAGACTTGGGTTCGCGAACAATACGCGAAGAGACCGATGCCATGGAGGTGATGGGCGTATCGGTGATCCGGCGCTTGGTGGTGCCGCGCTTTGCCGCCGCGATCGTGATCGGGGTCGGGCTCACCGGACTCGTTTGCTTCGTCGGATTCTTTGCCAGCTATCTGTTCAACGTGTACATCCAGAACGGAGCGCCGGGTAGCTTCGTGACGACGTTCGCGTCTTTCGCGACCACCGGGGACATGATTCTGGCACTGGTGAAGGCCGTCGTCTTTGGTGCCATAGTCGCCGTGGTGTCCAGTCAGAAAGGCCTGTCCACCACGGGCGGGCCGACGGGAGTGGCGAACTCGGTGAACGCCGCGGTCGTCGAAGCGGTGCTGTTGCTGATGATCGTCAACGTTGCGATCAGCCAGCTGCATATCATCTTGTCGCCCAGGACGGGGCTCTAGCATGGCGGTCTCCACCTTCGGCCCGCCGCAAACGTCGGTTGCTCGGCTCTGCGGCAGGGCCACCAGGCCGATCCTTCGACTCGGGCACATGCTGGTCTTTTTCTGCCGGGCGCTGATTGCCGTGCCCATCGCGATGCGCCAATACCGAGGCGAATTTCTGCGACTGTTGTCGAACATCACCTGGGGGAATGGCTCGATCGTGGTGGGCGGTGGTACCGCCGGGGTCGCCCTTGTCCTCGGTATCACCGTGGGCGCGCTCGTCGGCATCGAGGGCTACAACTTTCTCAACCTGCTGGGACTAGGACCCGCGACCGGCTTCGTGTCATCCCTGGTGAACACCCGCGAGTTGGTTCCACTGATGGCCTCGTTGGCATTTGCGATGCAGGGTGGCTGTCGATTCACCGCCCAACTCGGGTCGATGCGCATCTCGGAAGAGATCGACGCGATGGAATCGATTGCGATCCGACCGATTCCCTACCTGGTGAGCACCCGACTAATCGCCTCGGTGGTCGCTATGATCCCCCTCTACGTCGCATGCCTGGCGATCGGATACCTGACCACCCAGGTGGTGGTGGGCATCGCCAGCGGCGGCTCGACCGGCTCCTACCTGCACTACTTCACGTTGATGCTATCCGGCCAGGACATGGCCTATTCGTTGGTCAAGGTGGTCGTCTTCGTGTGGATCGCCGCCACAATCCAGTGCTACTACGGCTTCTACGCCAGCGGCGGTCCTGAGGGGGTAGGGGTAGCCGCCGGGCACGGCATGCGGGCCAGTGTCACGGTCGTGATCATCGTCAATATGCTGCTCACCATGGCGCTGTGGGGCGTTGATTCCGGTGCCAGGTTTGGTGGCTAGGACATGGCCGGGTTGAGGGGTAAGCCAAGTTCCTTTGAGCTGGACGGCCGCGGACCCTCGGACCGGCAGCTGTTCGCCGGCGGAGTGACGGTTGTGGTTATCGCGGCCCTGCTCACCGTGGCGCTGGCGGCCAAATCGACCGGCCGGCTCAACGATTACGTGCGTGTCGTGGCCGATCTGGTCAACGTCGGGGACGGCCTTCCAAAAAAATCCGACGTCAAATATCACGGCGTGCTGGTCGGAATGGTCGACAGTGTGGTCCCCGCAACCAACGGGCGACCCAACCAAGTCCACATCAACCTCAAACCCGAATACGCCAAGTCGATCCCCGGTGTGGTGACCGCTCGCGTCGTCCCCAGCAATGTCTTCGCCGTCTCATCGGTACAGCTGGTGGACAACGGTCCCGGACCGAGTATTCGTGCCGGAGTGCACATTCCCGAAGACACCCGGCTGCCGACCGTGCTTTTTCAAACCACGATCACCAAGCTGCGCAGCCTGCTCGCCGCGGCCGGGCGCGGCCGGGAGGACAAGTCCGCTGGCATCATCGCCGCGTTGGCCGCGGCGACCGATCACCGTCGGGTTACCCTGCTCAACGACGGGGCTCATCTCAATCACCTTATCGAGCAGCTTAATTCGATTGTCAGCGCCGACCCCGGTCCCTCGACGGTCTCCGCGCTGATCGACGCGGCCCACGGGCTGGCCGCCACCGCGCCCGATCTGCTCGACGCCCTGCACCAGGCGGTGGAACCCATGCAGACCATCGCCGATCGCCGCAGTCAATTGGCCGGATTGTTGACCGGAGCCAATCACACGGTCGCAACCACGCGCCAATCCCTCGACAATCACCTTGACCAGTTGATCAGCATCACCACCGATCTCACGCCCGTGCTGGGGGTCCTGGCGCAAAAGTCGGACAACTTCCTGCCTGCGGTCATCAAACTGGATAACCTGGCCGACAAGTTTATGGACGAGGTCTGGATTCCAGAAGCCGGCGTCGGCAACATGCGAGTCAACCTCTCCTTCACCCCCAGCTACTCGTACACCCGCGCCGACTGCCCGCGATACCGTGATCTCAAGGGGCCGAGCTGTTTCACCGCGCCCCTGGTCGTGGTTCGACCGGATCTGCCGGAAGTGCTACTGCCACAGAACTATCAGCCACCTCAGGATCTCGCGCCGCCGCCGGGAACCGTTGTCGGCCCGGACGGCAACCTGGTCGCAGTCGGTCCCCCGTTGATCAATCCGAACCCGGACTTGACCGATCCCAACCCGCCCCTACCGTCGTGGGTTACTCCCGCGCCGCGGGTGCCGGGAACGGCCGACCCCGACGACGCGCCGGCACCCGTACCCACGCCCGGGCCGGCCGGATCGGCGGCACCAGCATCCTTTGGCGGCAATGTCGGTCCCGTCGGCAGCCAGCACGAGCGCAACGTGCTGGCCCTCATTACCGGCCGGCGGCCCAACGTCGCCACCCAGCTGCTGCTGGGTCCACTGGCGCGCGGAACGACGGTGTCGCTGGCCGGTTCACACCCGGAGGAGGGACCCAAATGAAGTTTCGCGGCCCGCTCATCGGTCTCTCCCTGTTCATGACCGTCGCCATGACCCTGAGCTGGTTGGTGTACGTAAGCCTGCGACGCGATGTGGCCGGCAAGGCGGTGCCGTATTCCGCGGTATTCACCGATGTGTACGGTCTTCGAGTCGCCGACGACGTTCGGATCGCCGGAGTTCGCGTTGGCCGCGTCGAAAAGATAGATCTCGAACGGAAATTCGCGAAAGTCACCTTCGTCGTGCAGCAAGACCAGCGGCTGTTCGGGAACACCGTCGCCTCGGTGACGTATCAAAATATCGTTGGACAGCGTTACCTCGGGCTGTCGTTGGGCAAGGCCGGCAGTGTCGAACCGCTGCCGCCGGGTAGTGTCATTCCGCTGCAACGCACCGAACCGTCGTTCGATGTCGGAGCCCTGCTCAACGGCTACGAACCGCTGTTTAGTCTGTTCGACCCGCGCGCCGCCGACAACCTCACCAAGGGCATCATCGCGTCGCTACAGGGCGACACCTCGTCGGTGGCCACCCTGATTAGCCAGACATCCACGCTCACTGAGGCATTCGCCGGCAGGGATGAGGCGCTCGCCGATGTGATCACCAGTCTCGCCCAGGTTATTCACAACCTTGCCGTACAGAACGACAACCTCGACAACGTCATCTCGCAAACGCACCAGGTGGTGTCCGCGCTGGACCGTCGACGCCCCGAGCTGGTCTCCTCGGTGGGGTCCCTCGCACGGGTGATGGGCCGGTTGTCGGTGGCCGCAGACGACGTGTACCCCTCGCTGAGCGAGTTGATATCTCGGCAGCCCGGAGTCACCAGGCACATCCTCGATGTCGAACCTCAGGTGGCGTTCTTTGGTGACAACATTCCGCTGCTGTTGAAGGGCTTGGCTCGGGTCACCGGCCAGGGCGCCTACGGCAAGGCCTACGTGTGCGATGTGAATCAGTTCGGATTCTTCCCGGGTCTCAACGATGTCGTACCGATCATCGTCAATGCCGCCACGCCCGGAAACAAGGCGTGGCACACCCCCCGATGCAGGAACATGGCTGATGGCTGACTCGAGGGCGTCGCGGCGTTGCAGAAAGCGTCCGCTGGAGCGTTATAACACGACGTGGCTTGGGTTTACCGCGGTCGCGGTTATTGCGGTACTGATCGGAGTCATGCTGTTAATCCGTACCCTCGGCGTGGGGTACCGGCACTACACGGCAGAGTTCCTTCAGGCCGCCGCGCTGCGAGCGGGAAACCCGATCGTGATCGCCGGCATACCGGTTGGTGCGGTCACCAGCATGAAGCTGGTCGGTGATCACGTCGAGGCGGGACTGAAGGTTCGCAACGACGTCGTGCTGGGCAAGGATTCCAAAGCGGTCATCAAGGTTGCCACCGTCCTGGGTTCGCGTTATCTCGCACTCGAGCCCGACGGCCCGGCTTCCCTTTCGGATAACACGTTCGATTTGGCGCACACCGAGGTTCCCTACGATCTGCAAACCGCGCTTCGGGACGCGACAACGACTTTCGAACAGGTCGACTCGGACAGATTTGCACAATCGCTGGGAATCCTTGGCAAGCAACTGGAGCGGTTGCCCGCGGAGGTGCCGCAAGCCGTCGCGAACATCGACACCCTGTCATCGATCATCGCCGCGCGGCGTGACCAATTGGGACAACTGCTGGCAAGCACCGAACAGGTCACCAACACGTTGCGCAATCAGCAAGCCAACGTCGGCAACTTGATCAATCAGGGGCAAGACCTACTGCGCGAATTCGTCGCGCGCCGGGCGACGTTCCACGCGATGATGCACTCGCTGAACGGTTTGGTCAACACCCTGAGCAAGCTCGTCATCAACGACCGTGCCGGCCTGGATGCCCTGCTCAGAGACATGCGCGATTTCACTGACCTGCTAGCTCAACACGACGATCTGCTGCGCAACACGCTGCAAGTCACTCCGATCGTGTTGCGGGGCGTTGCCAACGCCACGGGCACGGGCAACGCGCTCGATTTCAACCCTGCTAATAGCCTGCTCGTCGACTCCTGGATGTGCGCAATCAGCGGTCGCGCCCAACAGTTCGGGATGATCCCGTACTTCAAGGACTGTAAATGAACGGGCGCCGGGTCAAGTCTTCGGCAATCGTGGCCATGGTGGCGGCGGTCATTGCCGCGATCGGCGCCGGGTGGTGGTACCTGGCGGCCAAGAGCGAACCGATCACGCTGACAGCACAATTCGACAGCGCGGCCGGCTTGTACGAAGGAAACGTGGTGGCGGTGTTGGGAATGCCCGTCGGCAAGGTCACCAAGATCGTCCCCAAGGGCGGCTACGTCGAAGTCGTCTTCACCGTCGACAGAAGAGTCAAGATCCCCGCAGCCGCCCAAGCCGTCACGGTGTCGACGTCTATTCTCACCGACCGGCAGATCGAGCTGACCCCGCCCTACCGCGGCGGCCCGATGCTGGCCGACCACGACACCATCGGCCTGACCCGGACCAAGACACCCGTCGAATTCGGCCGGGTGCTGGGTGTGCTCGACAAGCTGACCAAGTCGCTTCAGGGCGACGGCCACGGTGGTGGACCCATTGCCGATGTGCTCAATGGTGGCGCCGATGTCGTCGACGGGAATGGGGCAAAGATCAAGAGGGCACTCGATGCTCTGTCCAGGGCGCTGAAATTGAGCAGCGACGGTGGCGCCCAGACCCGCGAGCAGATCACGACGATCATCAAGAATCTCAGCGCGCTCTTCGAAGCCGCCGCCGCCAACGACACGCAGCTTCGCGATTTTGCGTCAACGATCCATCAGGTCAGCCGGATTCTGGCGGACGAGGACATCGGGAGCGGCGATACCGGGAAGAGACTCAACCAACTCATCCAGCGGGCAGGCGACGTTCTCGAGGCCAACCGTGACACCATCAGACGCGCGCTACTCAACGGCAATACCCTGTCGACAACGGTCGCCGATCAGCAACGCGATATCGCCGAGACGGTTGATCTGGCTCCAATGGTCACCGACAATGTTTACAACGCCATCGATCGGGCCAACGGCTCGATCCGTGCGCGGTTCCTCGCCGATCGCTTGATATTCGACGGCCAGCTCACCAAGGAAGTATGCAACTTGATGGGTTTGCGGCAACTGGGATGCAGCACCGGAACCCTGCAGGACTTTGGACCTGATTTCGGGCTGACCTATGTGCTAGACGGCATGGCGGCGATGGGACAGCGATGATGATCACAAGCAAGATCGCCGCCCTCGCGATAGCGACGACCACCGTGGTCTTCACCGCGGGATGCGCCACCAACGGCCTTGGCAGCCTGCCACTTCCGGCTCCCGGACTGGGCTCCGGCGGCTATGAGCTGACCGCGGTATTCGGCAACGCGCTGAACCTGCCGATGAAGGCCAAGGTCAAACTTGCCGGCGCCGACATCGGCCAGGTCACCTCGATGGTTGCGCGCGACTACACGGCTGTCACTACATTGCGCATCGCCAACGGTGTTCGACTGCCGCGGGGCACCACCGCCGAGTTGCGTACGGCGACACCGCTGGGCGATGTGTTCGTGGCATTGCAGCCACCAACCCCCGCCGATGTTAACGCGCCGTTGTTGCGGGGCGGCGACACCATCGATTTGGGTTCGACGGCGGCGGCCGCGACCGTCGAGGCGGTGCTGAGCTCGGCGGCGATCCTGGTCAATGGTGGCGCGGTACGCAACTTCACCAACATCATCAATGGCTTCGGCCGGGCTACGGGCGACCAGGGCCAGGCGCTCGGGGACCTGATACGTAAGGCAAATCAGCTGCTTGGCACCCTCAGTTCACGATCTGAGCAGATTTCCACAGCGTTGGCCGAATTGGCGCGCTTGGCAGAAGAAATCGACGCAAAGGACCGCACCATCGCCGAATTGATGGCCGTGGCAGGTCCGGCCACCAAAGCCCTGGCCGCGAACACGACCGAACTTGCCGACCTGGTCCGGCAAGTGGGGGATACCTCCCATCTGTTGGCCAGGTTTCCCTCAATAGGGGGAACCGACCCCAGCGGCCGAAGCATAATAGGCGACTTGAATACGATCGCCCGCGCCGCGAACGATGTCGCAGTAAGCCCGGAGACAAGCTGGCTCACCCTGAATCGGATGATTCCTGCACTGATCAAATCCACGTCAGGCGAAGCAATTTCGGTGCGAGTCAGCGTCGACCGGTTGGTGCTCGGATCAATACCCGACATCGGGTACGGCGGTGACATCGGGCGACAGGGGCCACGCCGCTATAACTGGGCGCAGTTCATTGGTTCGTTGAAGTACACCTTGTGGCGTCTGCAGGAAAGGGTGGTCGGACGCGGACCGAACTCGCCGCAGCTGCCCGTGGTACCCGACCCGAACGTACCGGCGGGTGTTGAGTTCGCCCCGCCGCCCACCGGTCGATCACCCGGCCCGCAGCCGACAGGACCGCAGCGATGATCACGACCGCCGCCAATGCCGTCGTCGCGTTCGTACGGGCCGCTCATCGTCGGCGGACCTGGCTGTCGGTGGCGGGACTGGTGGCGACCTTGGTCGTGGCAACCGCCTACCTGCTGGTCGGAACCCTACGTGCGAGCCCCTTCGACTCCACCTACCGTGTCACGGTAAAGCTGCCGGAATCCGGTGGCCTGCTACCGAATCAGGACGTTACGCTGCGCGGCGTGCGCGTCGGCCGCGTGCAGTCACTGCAGATCACCGACAGCGGCGTTAACGCCGTCGCCACCGTCACGTCGCGGGTAAAAATCCCGGCTTCCAGCGGCGTTCACGTGTCAGCGCTGTCGCCGGCCGGCGAGCAATACCTCAACTTCGAAGCGCAATCCGATGCGGGACCATATTTGCACGACGGCAGCGTCATCGAGTTGGGGCGGTCCACCGTCCCGCTCAGTTTGGCCCAGTTGCTCGGTGATGCCGACGGGATGCTGGCGCAGGTCGATCCCGGCAAAATCGAGCTGATCAAGCAGGAATTGAGCCTGAGCAGCGAGGGACCGCGAAAGCTGGCCGCTCTTGTCGACGGGGGGTCCTTGCTGCTCTCCACCCTCGATTCGGTGCTGCCCGAAACCACCAGCATGCTCAGGACCAGTCGTGTGGTACTGACCATGGCCGCAGATAAGAACGCCGGATTGGCTGCGGCCACAGTCGATCTCAACCGGACCCTGGCCGGCCTGGCTGGGATGCAGGGCGGCTATCGGCGCCTGACCGAGCAGACACCGCACACCCTGTCGGCGGTCGACAGCATGTTCGCGGACAACTCCGAGACCATGGTCGCGCTGCTGGGCAGCATGGTCACCGCCGCGCAGCTGCTATACCTGCGGGTGCCCGCACTCGACGCGCTATTCCCCAACTATCGTGGATCGGCGCTGGATGCACTCGCCAGCATCATTCATGACCACGGCGCATGGGGGACGGCCGATCTCTATCCCCGCTACGCATGCGACTACGGCACACCGGCGCACGTGCCTTCATCGGCTGACTACCCCGAGCCCTTTATGTACACCTACTGCCGCGATACCGACCCGGCGGTGCTGATCCGGGGAGCCAAGAATGCGCCACGGCCCGGTGGAGACGACACCGCCGGCCCGCCACCCGGTGCCGACTTAGGCAGACGGACCGATCCAACACCGAAGGGACGCTACACAATTCCAACTCCCTATGGCGGACCCGTGCTGCCGATCGAACCACCTCATTGACAATTGGCCCACTTCCAAAGAGAAGGAGCAGAGTGTGGCTGCGACGACCGGAAAACACCTCAATACCGAAGCCGATCCGGAAGCCGACGGGGAGGAAAATGCCGAAGCGGTAAGCGATGATGTCGCGTTGACCGACACCGACACTGGCGGACATGCCGAGGACGCCGAAACGCCGGGCGACCCCGATGATTCCAATGACGCCGATGATCCCAATGGCCCGGAGTCGGAGAACGACGGCGAGCTCTTCACCACCAAGCGCGGCGACAGCGACCCGGACAGGCATGGCCTGCGGCGGTGGGGGCGGCGTGTGCGCCGAAGCGCGCTTCCGGTGTTACTCGTTGCTTCACTGTCGGTTTCCGGGTTCCTGGGCTGGCGGCAGTGGCAAGCCCACCAAATCAAACTCGCCGGCGAGCAAGCTCAACAAGCGGCCATCAACTACGCGCAGGTGCTCACCAGCATCGATTCCAACAATGTCGACGAAAACTTCCGGCAGGTGCTCGACGGTGCGACGGGCGAGTTCAAGGACATGTACACGCAGTCCAGCGTGCAGCTGCGGCAGCTGCTGATCGACAACAGGGCGACCGCACACGGAGTGGTGGTGGACTCGGCCATCGCCTCGGAATCGATGGACAAGGTTGTCGTGCTGGTCTTTGTCGACCAGACGGTGACCAACCTGGCGGTGCCAGATCCGCGGATCGACCGCAGCAGGATCAAGATGACGATGGAGAAGATCGATGGCCGCTGGCGGGCAAGCAAAGTCCAGCTGCTCTGAACCGACCGGTCGGAACCAGCCCATGGTGATCCAGCGCCTCGTCGCGACGGTGTCCTTGGTGGCGGCGTTTGCAGCGGCGACCCTGTCCAATGCGTTCACCGCGCATGCATCGGCCGCGTCGTTTTGTGGCGAGTTGGCCGGCGAATGGGACGGCCAGTACTGCCACACCACGGCGGTCTCCGAACGCAACGCCGTCCGCGACATCAAAGTCGCCGTACCCGGCGAGCTGGTCGACAACCCGACCGCGGGCCCAGTGGTTCGGGACTACCTACGCACCCTGGTCAACAACTGGCGGACCGCCAACGCTCGCATGGTCGCGGACAGCTTCGGTGAGGAGAACTACCAGGTTTTTGAACACGCCGGCCTACTGAGCGTGGTGTTCCACGAGGTCTACCACGCCGACGGGCCCAAGCCCAACAACGCCTACCGCACCTTCGCGTTCGACCTGGCCGCCGGCAGGCGAGTGCAGCTTGCTGATCTGACCACGTCGGATCCGCTCACCGCTATCCCACCGCTGGCACGGCCGTTCGTCGAGACTGCGCTCGATCAGGCTCCGCCACTGCATGACCCGGGAACGTACCCATTCGTCATCGATCGCTGGACTCCGGACAAGGTCTATTCCGGTGCCTACCGGGCGTGGGCGCTAGCGCCCGGGGAATTGATTCTCTACATGCCGGACTACCCGGTGGGTCATGACGAACCGGTCAACTTCACCCCGGGAGTGATGCAGTGGTACCTGGACGGCGGGACCGTTCAAGCGCACATCCCGCTTTCTGCCCTCAGTTCGGTGTTGCGTCCCGAGTTTGTGGCCGGCTAGGAGCGTTGCTGTTCCGCTGGACCCGCCGAGCGTGTCCTGAAATGTTAAAAACCTGTCTTCTATTGTCAAGACCTGGGCCCCTGTGCCGCCGCAAAGTGTTCTCAGTGGTTAATCCCACCGCTCTTCGGACACCGAGGTCCCCAGGGCAACCCAACCCGAACAGGACACGAAATGAACTCCAGCATCGAACACGTCGACGTGTTGATCGTTGGCGCCGGCATCTCAGGCATCGGCGCTGCCTACTACCTGCAGAGCATGCGGGCGGGCACGACGTTCGCGATCGTGGAGGCCCGCGCAGACATTGGCGGCACGTGGGACCTGTTCCGGTATCCGGGGATCCGCTCGGACTCCGATCTGCACACGTTCAGCTACGAGTTCAAGCCGTGGGAAAACGAGAAGGCGATCGCCAGTGCCGGCGCCATCATGTCCTACCTGCGAGAAACCGTGGTCGAGAACGACATCGCCAAGTCAATCCGATTCGGGCACAAAGTTATCGACGCTTCCTGGTCCTCTGCGGATGCCCGCTGGCTGGTGCAGGTCGAGCGGGTGGCAACCGGCGAACACGTGACCATGAGCTGCCGATGGTTCTTTTGCGCCAGCGGCTACTACCGCTACGACGAAGGCTATACGCCGGAATTCCCCGGGCGGGAGCGGTTTACCGGACAGATCGTGCATCCGCAGCATTGGCCGCAGGACCTGGACTACCGCGGCAAGCGAGTGGTGGTCATCGGCAGTGGCGCGACGGCTGTCACCTTGGTACCGGCCATGGCCGAGACCGCCGGGCACGTGACCATGCTGCAACGTTCACCGACGTACATCCTGCCGGTGCCGTCGGAGGACCGCATCGCCAACACTCTGCCCAAGCTGGTCGGCCGCGATCGAGCCTACGCCGTCACCCGGACGAAGAACGTCGCCAAACAGCGGCTGGTCTGGCGGCTCTGCCAGCAGTACCCTCGGGCTGCCCGGCGCCTGATTCGTTACCTCAACGCCAAGCAGCTACCGAAGGGCTATCCGGTCGACGAGCACTTCCGGCCCTCCTACAACCCCTGGGATCAGCGGCTGTGCGCGGTGCCCGACGCCGACATGTTCAAGGCCATCCGTGCCGGTCGAGCGTCGGTGGTCACCGACGCCATCGACACCTTCACCGAGCGGGGCATCCGGCTGCAATCCGGGCGCGAGTTGGAAGCCGACATCATCATCACCGCCACCGGTCTGAACCTGCTGGCCTTCGGCGGCATCAAGCTCTCGGTGGACGGCGTGGCGGTCAACGTTGCGGAAAAGGTGGCATTCAAGGGCTTCCTGCTCAATGACGTCCCCAACTTCGCCTACATGTTCGGCTACACCAACTCGTCATGGACGCTGAAGGTCGGGCTGGTATGCGAACACTTCTGCCGGTTGCTGGCCCATATGGACAGGAACGGTCACACCATCTGCTACCCGCAGCTGCCCGCCGAGATGCCGACCCGGCCGCTGTTGGAAGTTACTTCCGGCTATGTCCAACGAGCGGCCGGACTGTTCCCCCACCAGGGCGCCGAAGGAGTATGGCGTACCTGCATGGACTACCGCGCGGATCGAAAGATGTTGCGCGACGGCCCGGTCGACGATGACCACCTGCAATTCGCAACGTCGGCCACCACCAGCACCCGAGAGCTGGCATTGACGGGCTGAGAGGCGGCGACGGCCCGAGCACTGATGAGGAGCACACGATGGAACTGATGTCACCGGTCGACGCGCTGTTCTTGTCAGCGGAATCGCGCGAGCATCCGCTGCACGTCGGCTCGTTACAGCTGTTCGAGCCGCCCGCCGGTGCCGGACACTCCTTTGTGCGCGACACCCACCAGGCGATGCTCGAGTGCCGCGACGTGGCCCCGCTGTTCCGCAAGCGCCCCACCTCTTTTCACGGCGCACTGACCAACATCGGCTGGTCCATCGATGACGACGTCGACCTCGGCTATCACGTCAGGCGCTCTGCGCTGCCGGCGCCGGGGCGGGTGCGCGAACTGCTGGAGCTGACCTCGAGGTTGCACGCCAATCTGCTCGATCGGCATCGTCCGCTATGGGAAACGCATGTGATCGAGGGCCTCACGGATGGGCGATTTGCCATCTACTCGAAGATGCATCACGCGCTGATCGACGGCGTGTCGGGGCTTGCGTTGATGCGCCAGTCGCTCCCGGCGGATCCCGCCGACACCGACTTCCGCACGGCCTGGACGCCGGGACCCGCGCGCGAGCCGCGCGGTCAAGACCTTCGCGGACGTCTGCAACGAGTTGGGGGCATGCTGGGATCCGTTGCCGGGCTGGCCCCGTCGACGCTGCGGTTGGCGCGGTCTGCGCTGCTCGAACAGCAGCTGACCTTGCCCTTCGGGACCCCGCGCACCATGCTCAACGTTCCCGTCGGGGGAGCCCGGCGCTGCGCGGCGCAGTCATGGGACCTCGATCGGATCATCACGGTCAAAGACGCTGCAGGGGTGAGTCTTAACGACGTCGTATTGGCGATGTGTGCGGGTGCGCTGCGCGCCTACCTTGATGACAACGAGGCATTGCCGGACACACCGCTGGTGGCGATGGTTCCGGTGAGTCTGCGCAACGACCGAGACGCGGTTGGCGGCAACATGGTCGGTAGCGTGCTGTGCAACTTGGCCACCCATCTCGATGATCCGGCGGACCGACTTGCCGCCATCCACACTTCGATGCGTGCCAACAAGAAGGTGCTGTCGCAACTACCTCGGGCCCAGGCGTTGGCGCTGTCCTTGCTGTTGCTGAGTCCGGCCGCGCTCAACGCCCTGCCCGGGTTGGCCCAGGCGACGCCGCCGCCGTTCAATGTGTGCATCTCCAACGTTCCCGGTGTGCGCGAGCCGCGATACTTCAACGGCGCCCGGCTAGTCGGCAACTATCCGATGTCGCTGACGCTTAATGGTCAGGCGCTCAACATCACCTTGACCGGCACTGCCGACTCGCTCGACTTTGGGCTCGTCGGCTGCCGCCGCAGCGTCCCGCACTTGCAGCGGGTGCTTGGTCACCTGGAGACGTCGCTGAAGGAACTCGAGCGCGCAGTCGGTCTATGACGCATCGAATTTCCGCGGCGATTTGGATCGAAGACCCCTGCGGTAGGCCGCCGGGCCCGCTCCGAACCAGCGTTTGCACGAACGAGTCAGCACGCTTTGCTCGGCGTAGCCCAGCTCACGGGCCAGATGCGACAGGCTGATTGCAGTGGTCCTAAGGTAGCGATCGGCGGCCCCTTTGCGGACCTCGTCGACGAGTGCGGCAAAGGTAGTGCCTTCGTCGGCAAGCCTGCGTTGCAATGTTTTTGGATGCAGATGGAATTGCTCGGCGACCACATCGACCGTCGCCGCCCCGGTGGGCAGTAGCTGGCGAACGATGGTGCGCACCGATTCGACGATGCCGGCGCCGAGCGGGGTGACGCTGCTCAGGTAGTCGACCACGGCGCGGTGGGCGATGTCGTCGCGATTCAACGGCCGGCTCAGGTCGGTGGTACGAACGGTGAATCCGCTCCTGGGTTGGGCAAAGTGCGGTGTACACCCGAAGTACCGCACGTAGGCGGCCGGGGGAGTCAGCGGGTCGTGGGGCAGGTGCACCGCCAGAGGGGCGTAGTCACTGCCCAGCAGCAGGCGGAAAACACCGAGCGAAACGCCCAGGGCCAGTTCGATCGTTTGGGGGCACGGGATCGCCTCGTCGAGCAGGTACTCGATGGCGACGAATGACCTGTGTGGATGGTCACCCGGTGTGATCTGGATGGAGATCACCGGACTGTAGGCCGCCATGAAGGTGTCGAAGATCGCTAGGGCGTCGGCCACGGTCGCGGCGGTCCGCGCCGCCACGCCCACCGGACCCAGTATCTCGATGCCTTGCCGCCGGGCCAATCGCCGGCCGAAATCCGCTGTGGCCGTGGACTCTGCGGCCGATTCCATCGCTCGGATGGCCGCACGGAACGGGATGAAGGCATCGTAGTTGCCGACGTCTTGGTCCCGGATGCCGGCCGCGCGCAGCAGGCTGGTCGGGTCACCGCCCAACTCGGCAACCAGACGTGGGTAGTTGGACAGCCCGGTCCCGCGCACCACGGACATGCCGTTGACCCTGGGCACATTGCGTCGGTGTGTCAAGCGCTTCAGGTGGTGACCAGCGCAGTCGGGAAACCGGCGCCGGCGTAAACACCGCTGGGATAGGCGGGCGCCATGCTTCCAATGCGCCGTGTGTGGTTTAGCCGGACGGGCGCGCCGACGCCGAGCAGGCGGGTGTCTAATGAGGGGATGGAATTGATGATGCCCACCGACTCGATGTTTCTATTTGCCGAATCACGGGAGCATCCCATGCACGTGGGTGGCCTGTCGTTGTTCGAGCCGCCGGAGGGTGCCGGTCCGGACTTCGTCCGGAACTTCTACGACGCGTTGGTCGCCAACGAAGAATTCCAGCCGACGTTTCGTAAACATCCCGCGACGATCGGCGGCGGAATCGCCCGGGTGGCGTGGGCCTACGACGACGAGGTCGACATGGACTACCACGTGCGGCGCTCGGCGTTGCCCTCGCCTGGCCGGGTTCGTGACTTGCTCGAGCTGACCTCGAGGTTGCATACCAGCCTGCTGGATCGCCATCGCCCGCTGTGGGAACTGTACGTGGTGGAGGGGCTCAGTGACGGCCGGTTCGCCATGTACACCAAGATGCACCACGCCATGATCGACGGCGTCTCGGCGATGAAGTTGATGCAGCGCACGCTTTCGGTCGACCCGGACGACGCCGAGGTGCGCGCGATGTGGAACCTGCCTCGGCCGCCGCGCCCACCGGCGGCCGCTTCCTCACCGCTGAATTCCGTGGTCAAACTGGCCGGATCGGTTGCGGGACTTGCCCCTTCGACGTTGAAGCTGGCTCGTGCCGCGCTGTTCGAACAGCAGCTGACGCTCCCGTTCGCCGCGCCGCGCACCATGTTCAACGTCAAGATCGGCGGAGCGCGCCGGTGTGCCGCGCAATCCTGGTCGATGGAGCGCATCAAGGCCGTCAAACAGGCGGTCGGAGTCACCGTCAACGACGCCGTGCTGGCGATGTGCGCGGGTGCGCTGCGCTACTACCTGCTCGAACAGAATGCGCTGCCGGACGCGCCGTTGATCGCGATGGTCCCGGTAAGCCTGCGCTCGAAGGACCAGGCCGACAGCGGCGGCAACCAGGTCGGCAGCATCCTATGCAACCTCGCCACCAACGTCGAGGATCCCGCGGAGCGGGTCAAGACCATCAGCGCCTCCATGAGCGGCAACAAGAAGGTGCTCTCCGAATTGCCGCGGCTACAGGTGTTGGCGTTGTCGGCGGTGAACATGGTGCCACTCACTCTGGCGGGGGTACCGGGCTTTCTGTCGACCATGCCGCCGCCCTTCAACATCGTGATTTCCAACGTGCCGGGCGGTGGCGAGCCGCTGTATTACGGGGGAGCCCGGCTGGACGGCAGCTACCCGCTGTCCAACATCCCCGACGGCCAGGCGTTGAACATCACGGTGGTGAACAACGCGGGCAATCTCGATTTCGGGTTGGTCGGCTGCCGACGCAGCGTGCCTAGCTTGCAGCGTCTCCTGCTGCACCTGGAGGCGTCGCTGAAGGATCTGGAGCAGGCCGTCGGGGTCTAGCTTGCCCAGGCTCAGCGCGGGTGTGCTGTTACACCGGGCCCGCCGCGGCGTCGTCGAGGTCTTCATCGCCCATCCTGGGGGCCCGTTCTGGGCCCGAAAAGATGCCGGAGCCTGGTCGATCCCGAAGGGTGAATACACCGACGAAGATCCATGGCCGGCGGCCCAGCGCGAGTTCTGCGAGGAGATCGGTGTGCCCGTCCCGGACGGACCACGAATCGATTTGGGTCAAGTCAAGCAACCCGGCGGCAAGGTGGTGACCGTCTTCGCCGTGGGATGCGAACTCGACATTGCCGAGGTGTGCAGCAACACCTTCGAGCTGGAATGGCCCAAGGGATCGGGCACGTGGCAGGAGTTTCCTGAGGTTGATCGGGTCGGGTGGTTTCCGGTGGCGCAGGCACGAGCCAAGCTGCTCATGGGACAGCGCGAATTCCTGGACCGATTGATGGCCGATCCCTCGGTGACGGGCCTGGACGAGGGTTCCTAGGGCGTATGTTCTCGGGTATGCAGACATTGCGGACACCCGAGGAAAGATTCGCCAATCTAGTGGAATTCCCTTACCCGCCAATGTATTGCGAGTTGCCAGATGGTGAGGGTGGACAGTTGCGGGTGGCGTGGGTGCACGACGGTCCCGACGGTGCCGACCCGGTGCTCATGTTGCATGGCGAGCCGTCCTGGTCCTATCTGTACCGCAAGATGATTCCGATACTGGCCTCCGCGGGCCATCGGGTCATCTGCCCCGACCTGGTGGGTTTCGGTCGCTCCGACAAGCCCACCCGGCGCGCCGATCACACCTATGCGCGTCATGTGGAATGGATGCGCGCCCTTGCCTTCGACGTGCTGGACCTGACCAACGTGACACTGGTCGCCCAGGATTGGGGCGGGCTGATCGGGTTGCGCTTGGCCGCCGAACACCCCGAACGTTTTGCTCGATTGGTCGTGGCCAACACCGGGCTGCCCAACGGAGACCAGCCGATGGCAAAGGTATGGTGGCGCTTCCGCGAGGCGATCCAGAACGCACCCGACCTGGACATCGGCTGGTTTGTGCAAGGTGGTTGCCGCACGCAGCTGAGCGACGCCGCGCGTGCGGGTTATGACGCGCCGTTTCCCGACGACGATTACTGCGCCGGGCCACGCGCCATGCCTGGCCTGGTTCCGACATCACCCGACGACCCGGCGGCGACGGCCAACAAGACCGCCTGGACGAAACTGAGCGTGAGCCCGACGCCCATGCTGGTGGCCTTCAGTGACAGCGACCCCATCACCGGGCCCATGGCTGAGATCTTCCAGCATGCGATGCGCGGTGCGCAGGGCATCGATCACCCGGTGGTGCGCGGCGCCGGCCACTTTTTGCAAGAGGACGCCGGCGAAGAGCTGGCCAACTACATCGTGGAATTCCTGCGTCGCTAACCCGGGCGCGGTGGGCCGCCGATCACCGCGCCCGGCCCACGATGCCGCACGATCAGCAATATGACCGCGCCGGCGACCGGGATGGCCAGCAACAATCCCGCCAACAGCAGTGCCACCACCGGAATGGTGACGTGGTCGTAGACGACAATCGTTTGCCGGTAGGCGTCGTCGGTCGGCGCATTGCCGAAGGCGAAATCCGACGAGATCCGCGAGGTCTGGTAGACGTCCACCGCGGTCTTGGTCAGATAGGAGCCACGGTTCGCGGCCAATTCCCGCAGCAAAGGGTCATGGACGAGATTGCCAACATCGCCGGCAAATTGGACCTCGGTGTTCTGTGTGGTCTGGTCGGCATCGATGCGTTGCTGACGGTGGTCGGACAAGGTAAAGATGACCACATGTTGTGGGTCCTGCGCGGCGACCGAGAGCCGCATGGGATAGACCAACTGTGACGAACGAAATGTCAGCCGCACCGGGCTGAGCCCGCCCACGATGGGGGTGGTGCTGGTCAACCGCATCGCAACGAACGCCCATCCGTCGCGCACATAGGGATCCAATGCCGCTGCCACTTCCGGCCGGATGGCGTACCCGTTGTCGGCCAGCCACTGCCGCAGGCCGGTCAGGTCGCCACCGGCCAGCGTGGTGGCCTCCAGCGGGCCCAGGTGTACCTGATTGACCACCACGGGATCCCGCCCGGCATGCGTCGCCTCGCGCTGCTTGGCCCCGCCGAACCCGATCCCCACGTTCCATCGGCGTTGGTGCCGGATCTGAGGTTCGGTCAAAGTGTCCAATTCCAGGAAGGTGGCCTGGTCGCCCGCGGCGACGATCGCCGGGTTGGGTGTGGGGACCACCAAGGCGATGTTGTCCGTCGTGGTGTCCATCGTCAGCTGCATGACGATGTTCTCCGTCGACCCGTCCCAATGCGCTAGTGCAACTTCACGATTCATAGTGGCCTGGACACCGCCGGGAGCGATCGCCGCACCGCACGCGCATGCCCGCCCGGGCGCGGCCAGCAACGTGGCCATGGCCGCAGTGGCCATGAGAACGATGACAAGCCCCAACCGGCACACCCCTAGCACGGCCATGCCGCCGATGCTACGCGGGGCTGCGACGCCCGCCACCCCTTTCAAACGCAGCTCCCATGAACGCGCAGGCACAATGTCAACATGACGACTGGGCATCTGGAGCACACCGAGCAAACCGAACCGCAGACATTGCTGCTGCGGTTGCTGGACCCGGCAATCCGGGCCGACCCGTATCCGGTGTGCGCGCAGCTGCGCGAATACGGACCGTTGCACCTGCCAGAGGCCAATCTGATGCTCTTCTCTAGCTTTCAGGACTGCGACGAGGCGCTTCGGCACCCCGCATCGAGCAGCGATCGGGCCAAGTCGACGGTGGCCCAGCGCATGATGCGGGAGCAACCGACGCTGCGGGATGAGTTGCCGCCAGCTTTTCTGTTTCTCGATCCGCCGGACCACAGCCGGTTGCGCAAGCTGGTCAGTAAGGCGTTTGCACCCAAAGTGGTGAACGCGCTACGGCCCGAGATCAGCGCGTTGGTGGATGGATTGCTGGACCGGATCGCCGAAAAGCAGGTTTTCGACGTGGTCGACGACTTTGCCTACCCGCTGCCGGTGGCGGTGATCTGCCGGCTGCTCGGCGTGCCCATCGAGGACGAGTCCCAGTTCAGCGATGCCTCGGCGCTGTTGGCGCAGTCACTGGACCCGTTCCTGGCGTTCACCGGCGAGTATGCGGCCACCTTGAACGAATCACTGGAGGCGGGTATGTGGCTGCGCCAATACCTGCGTGACCTGATCGAGCTGCGACGGTCGGGACCCGGCGACGACTTGATGTCGGCTCTGATCGCAGTGGAGGAGTCCGGCGATCAGCTGACCGAGGAAGAGATCATCTCCACCTGTATTCTGCTGCTGGTGGCCGGACACGAGACCACCGTGAACCTGATCGGAAACGCCGTCTTGGCCCTGCTGCGCGACCGTCGGCAGTGGGGCGCATTGGGCACCAACCC
Source organism: Mycobacterium basiliense (assembly GCF_900292015.1). Classification (NCBI taxonomy): domain Bacteria; kingdom Bacillati; phylum Actinomycetota; class Actinomycetes; order Mycobacteriales; family Mycobacteriaceae; genus Mycobacterium; species Mycobacterium basiliense. Next base: position 5,345,878 of record NZ_LR130759.1, on the reverse strand, counting down.
CGGACTGGCGTCGGCGGTCATCGAGGAAACCTTGCGCTACGACCCCCCTGTGCAACTGGTCGGCCGAATCGCCGCCGACGACATGACGATTGGGCGGGTGGAGGTGATCCGGGGTGACGTGATGATCTTGCTGCTGGCGGCCGCGCACCGTGATCCCGCGGAGTATGACCGGCCCGATGTTTTCGATCCGCTTCGGGGATCGCTGCGGCACCTGGGATTTGGCCACGGCGCGCACTACTGCCTGGGCGCTCCGTTGGCGCGGCTGGAAGCCGGTGTCGCCCTGTCGGCGATCACGGCTCGCTTTCCCGACGCGCGGCTAACAGATGAACCGGCCTACAAATCGAACGTCACGCTCCGCGGTCTGCAGGCGCTGTCGGTCGCGATCTAAGCGCGAATCGCGGGGTGGCGACTAGATGTTATCGGGGCTTTCGGGGTTTTCGCTGTCGTCGCCGTCCTCCTCGGCGGGAGGCGTCGCGGGCGCGGCCAAGATGATGGAAATCGGTATCGGGGTTGTGATCTCGAATTTACCTTCTTCGTCGTAGTAGGCGCCGATTGTGTATTCGCCCTCGGTCTCGATCGGGAATGAGAGTTCCTGGGTGAAACACCGGTATTTGGATGCTCGATTGGCTTCGTCCGGCCAGTGCCAACTGGCTCGAAGGTATCCGCGCGGCACTCCTGCCGGGTCTTTGCACACCACGTGCAGTTCCGGGTCGTAGTCGCCGCCCACGGGCGCATGCACCACCAAGACGATGGGAACCTTGGCCCACAACGGAATCTGATCGACCTGAAACCAGGTCATCGGTATGCGGGTGGCATTGATCGCACCGTGTTCGTCCAGCGCCGCCGTACCGGCAACGAACAATGTGGATACGTGCAACATCAAGTCATCTTAAATTGCGGCCAATACTTGAATCCGTACGTTGGAATTCTTGGCGCGCCGCGCTGCTGCTAGCGGATGCTGTGCAGGAATTCGATCGTCACTTTCGACAGCTGGGTCGGTTGCTCGGCGACCATGCAGTGGCCAGCGTGGTCGATTTCCACCCGACTGGCGCGGGCCCCCATCCGGGCCTGCAGGTCTCGGGATTTCTGTGGTGGCGCGATGAAGTCCTGCAGGCCCTGCACGATGAGAATTCTCGCGGTGCCGCCCAGCTGGTAATCGGCGACTGGTGTTGTGGTTGAGGCGGCCCACTCGCTGACGCCACCTCGGGTGTACCAGCCGGTGTACCAGACTCGGGGATCGTTACCGGGTGCAAAAAATCCCTTCTTGACCGCGGCCTGGAAGCGGTCGACCGGTGCGTTGTCGTCGATCACGGTGTTGAGGATCTGCAGCGCCTCCGGCTCGGGTGTTCCGGCGCCGGCTGCCCACAGGGTCAGCGATCGCACCAACTGCGGATGATCGACCGCGACCGTGCGCATCACCCGGTTGCCATAGTCGTGGCCGATCAGGTGCGCCGACGTGGCGCCCAGCGCGGCAACCAACGCACGCACATCGTCGGCCAGATCGTGCAGGGTGATGTCCCGCAGCCGCTCATCGGAGTTCCTGGTGGCCCCGATCCCACGTGGGTCAAAGCTCACCACGCGGTAGCCCGCACGGGCCAGCGTGGGCAGCACGATGTCGTAATCCAGGGCGCCGCGGGCCAAACTTGGGTGAATCAGCACCAGCTCGTCACCGCCGCGCGCCTCGCGGGTGGCTATCCGCATATCGCTGACATCTACGACACCGGGAATGATCTCGATTCGGGCTCTTGCCGGGCCCGAATCCTGCTCCCCGCGCCCACACGCCGTCGCGGCCATCAAGCCGGAGCCGACCGTGAATCCGGCCAACCCCAACCCCAGCGCTGAGAACACTTCTCGTCGTTTCTGCACATCACACTCCACGTATCCGACACAGCCACGAACCACCATCCCCGCCGAAGCCGGCGTCGGCAACTTCGCCAGCTAGGGCGCCGTGCGGGCGCCGAGGCCGGGCACGATGTCGCCCAGGCTGAACGTCACCGGCTGTTCGAGCTGGGCGTAGGTGCAAGAGCGCGGATCGCGGTCGGGGCGCCACCGGTTGAACTGTGCGGTGTGGCGAAACCGCGCGCCCTCCATATGGTCGTAGCGCACCTCCACCACGCGCTCTGGTCGCAGCGGCACGAAGGAAAGGTCTTTGCCGGCGTTCCAGCGAGAGAACTCGTTCTTGCGGGGAGTGCGCTCGCCGGCTTCGTGGGCGGCCCAGTTCCACGGATGGTTGTCGAAGTCGGTGACTAGCGCCTGCATCTCGGTGAACAACTGCCGACGCCGCGCCATCGGGAAAGCGCCGATCACACCGACCGAGGCGAGTTGCCCATCCGGCTGGTAGAGGCCCAACAGCAGTGAGCCGATCGCGTCCGGACCGGACTTGTGCACCCGATACCCGGCGACCACGCAGTCGGCGGTCCGCTCGTGCTTGATCTTGAACATGACGCGCTTATCCGGCTGATAGGTGATGGTCAGCGGCTTGGCGACCACCCCGTCGAGGCCGGCGCCCTCGAACTCGTCGAACCAGCGCTGTGCCGTCACCAGATCGGTGGTGGCCGGCGTGACATGGATCGACGGGCCCGAGCCGACCGCGTCGACCAGCGTCGCGCGCCGCTCGCTGAACGGCCGCCCGGTGAAGTCCTCGTCGCCGAGGGCTAGTAGGTCGAAGGCGATGAACGAAGCCGGCGTGTGTTCGGAGAGCATCCGCACCCGCGAGTCAGCCGGATGGATGCGCTGTTGCAGCGCCTCGAAATCCAGGCCGTGATCGGTGGCGATAACGATCTCGCCGTCGATGACGCAGCGCTGCGGCAGTTCGGCCTGGACCGCGGCGACCAACTCGGGGAAGTAGCGGGTCATCGGCCGCTCGTTGCGGCTGCCCAGCTCCACCTGATCATGGTCGCGAAAACAGATGGACCGGAAGCCATCCCATTTTGGCTCGTATGACGCATCCGGCGGAATGGTCTTGACCGACTTGGCCAGCATCGGCGAGATCGGCGGCGTGACTGGTAGGTCCATTGCCCCATTGTTGCCTGCGGCATGCTGGAATCCAGATATGGCTGCTGCAGCGGAAGAACTCGACGTTGACGGTGTCGCGGTCCGGGTGACCAACCCGGACAAGGTGTATTTCCCGCGGCTGGGGTCGAAGGGCACCAAGCGTCGGCTGATCGAGTATTACCTGGCCGTAGCGACCGGCCCGATGCTGACCGCACTGCGGGACCGGCCGACGCATCTGCAGCGCTTTCCCGACGGCATCGATGGCGAGGAGATCTACCAGAAGCGGGTGCCCCAGCACCATCCCGACTACCTGCAGACCTGCCGGGTGACGTTCCCGTCCGGTCGCACCGCCGATGCGCTGCGGGTGACCCACCCGGCCGCGATCGTGTGGGCCGCGCAGATGGGCACCATCACGCTGCATCCCTGGCAGGTGCGCTGCCCCGACACTGAGCATCCCGACGAGTTGCGCATCGACCTGGATCCGCAGCCCGGCACCGGCTTTGTCGAGGCGCGCTCGGTTGCCGTCGACGTGCTGCGTCCGCTGCTCGACGAACTCGGCCTGGTCGGCTACCCCAAGACCTCCGGGGGCCGCGGTGTGCACGTGTACTTCCGGATCGCCACCGACTGGGACTTCATCCAAGTGCGCCGTGCCGGCATCGCGCTGGCCCGCGAGATCGAACGCCGCGCCCCCGAGGCGGTCACCACGTCGTGGTGGAAGGAAGAACGCGGCCAGCGGATTTTCGTCGACTTCAACCAGAATGCGCGCGACCGCACCATGGCATCGGCATACTCGGTGCGGCCCACCCCGATTGCGACCGTGTCGATGCCTTTGACGTGGGACGCACTTGCCGATGCCGACCCGGATGACTACACCCTTGCCACGGTGCCCGATCTGGTAACGGCGCGCAGCGACGACCCCTGGGCCGGGATGGACGACGTCGCGCAGTCGCTTGTTCCGCTGCTAGAGATGGTGGAGGCCGACGCGGAGCGCGGGCTTGGTGACCTGCCGTATCCGCCGAACTATCCGAAGATGCCGGGCGAACCTAAAAGGGTGCAGCCGAGCCGGGACACCGACCTCAAGGGGGGCTAGCATCGGCCCCATGGCGCTGACCGTTCCGCCGACCACGCAGCGCGACTTAGAGGGCTGGGCCGACTACACGGCCCCCATCGTGCTGACGCCAGCGGCGGCCGCCGACGTGTCGCCAGGCTGCGGTGATCCGGCGTTGGCGGTCATCGGGTTCTACGCCGCACTGATGCGAAACGATGACGTGACCGGCTACCTGCTCACACCTGACGACAATGTCATGGTGCGCAAGCTCGAGACCTTGCGCAGCTGGACCTTTCGCAGGCTTGAGGTGCGGTCCGTTCGGTTGCGGGGCAGTCGCAAGGCGACCATTCGCATTGCCGTCGAGATCGATGTGGATGGCAAGCGCGACGACGGGACCGACGAGATCAAGCTGCAGCGCGACGGCGACGACGGGCCGTGGCGGATCGAGCGTCCGCCGACCTAGGCGATCCGTAGGCGCCCGGGTCCTAACCCGGGAAGACGGACACTCTGGGTCCGGCGACGACATCATGGCGATGTTCGGCGCGCCGACCGACCTTGCGGACCATGCGATCCGCGCATGGTTGGCCGCACTGGCCATTCAGGATGAGACGCGGCGGCTGGCCGGTGAAATCGAGCACCGCGACGGCGTCGCCCTGCAACTTCGGGTCGGCCGCAATTCCGGCCAGGTGGTTGCCGGCGAAATCGGTTCCGCCGCTTTGGGATACACCGCGATTGGTGAGCAGGGCGGTATGGCTCAGCGGATGGAGTCGGCGGCCGGCTACCCGGCTATGGGGCCTTGACTTCACTCTTGGGGTCGATGAGGATCTTCGCGTGCGCCTCCGGGTCGCCGAGGGCCTCAAACGCGGCCTCCACGCCGGGCAGTCCCACCCTGCCGGTGATGAGCGGCGTGGCATTGATCTTCCCGTCGGCCAGCATGTGCAGCGTGTCGCGGAATTCGATGGGGGTGTAGCCGAGCACAAACCGCAGATCGATTTCTTTGTTGATCGCCATCGCTGGGCGGATGTGGTCTGCGCCCATGCAAACTCCGACGACGACGACCCGCGAGAACAGCGGTGCGCTGGCCATGATGGTATCGATGACTCCTGGGACGCCGACACACTCGAAGATGATGGGGTGCTTGGGAGCCGCAGCCCCGACCGCTTCGGCGGCGCGCCACACGTGCCACCAGGGCAGCCGCAACCTATGCAGCTTTTCGACCGTGCCGAGCGCGAGGTCGAACGCGTCGATGATGCTGTGCACGTGTCCCTTCCCGTGTTCGTAGGGCGAGTCCCGAGTGGGGTCGACGACGACGTCGGCGCCGCAGGCGGTTGCCAGCGCGCGCCGGCCCGCTGAAAAGTCGCTCGCGATCACCATCCGTACTCCGTGCGTCTTCAGCATGCAGATCACAGCCAGTCCGATTGGCCCGCAGCCGATCACGATGGCAACGTCACCTTTACCCACCTCGCCACGCCGCACGGCGTGCCACCCGACGGCCATCGGCTCGGTCAGCGCGGCGATCTCGGGGGCCAATCCATTCGGCACGGGGAAGGCCAGCGCCTGCTCGACGAGCAGCTGTTCGGCGTAGGCGCCCGGTGCCAGCGTGGACAGCCCGATTCCGTGCACCTCGTCACCGCGTCGCAACAGCGGCAGGGCAACCACAGGGGTACCGGGCCGGGGCGTCTTGCGGGTGCGTGGGCCGTGGTCAACCACCTCGCCGCAGAATTCGTGTCCGAACACGACCTGTTGACCCGACCGCATGAAGGCGTCGTACCCCGATTCGGCCATGACATCGGCAAGCTCGTCGCAGTGCTTGCGGGCATGCAGATCCGAACCGCAGATGCCGCACCGGAGCACCTCGACCAACAACTGTCCCTTGGCCGGCGTCGGGGTTGGTTGATCGACTACCTCGAGCTTTGCGTTGGTACAGGTCACCGCCCTCATCGCAGAGTTCCTCTCCTCGACCAATGCAGGTCGACCCTAACTCGCTGCGCGCGTGCGCTGAAGTTGCGATCGTCACGATTAACGTGGGCGCATTTGGATATTGTCTTTTGTGACATTCACCCACAGAGCGGAAGAGTCGCGTGGCTGCCAATTTTCGAGACGTCATCAAGTCCAAGTACCTGCTGTTGACCACTTTCACCAAAGACGGCCGGCCCAAACCCACCGCCATATGGGGGGTGCCCGACGGCGACCGGCTGCTGGTGATCACCGATGACGGATCGTGGAAAGTCAAGCGGATCCGCAACACGCCGCGAGTGACGCTCGCCAAGAGCGGGGCGTTGGGCAAGCCCAAGGGCGAGCCGGTCGAGGCCGTCGCCCGGGTGTTACCCAAGTCGGAGACCAAGCGGGTCTACAACGCGGTGCTGAAGCGCTACTGGTATCACGCCTGGTGGTTCTATCCACACTCGCTCGTGCGCGGCGGAATCGACAAGGTCCACATCGGTCTTGAGGTCAAGTCCGCCTGACGGCCGCCCAGCTCGGGCACCTGTCACGATGGATCGTGTGACCTCCGCGATTGTGGCGACGCTGGCGCTGTTGGGGATCGGCATTGTGACCAACGAACTTCTTCGGTTACGAAGGTGGCTGAAGAATTCGCCCGCCGAGGGGGACGACGCCGAGCCTCCCGATGAGCCGACGTGAACCGAACCGCGCGCGGCTAGCGGCGCAGGGCCGCGACGGTATCGGAGAGAGTGACGCGCGGGTCCCGATAGATGATGCCGAGTTCTTTTTCGCTCGGTGAATCATCGGATTCCGGCATCTGGGTGTAGTACTGCATTCCGGCTGCGGTGAACGGATTCTCGAAGGGTAGATAGGGGCCGGCGAGGTCGAGCAACGAACCGGCAACTCGCAGCACGGTGTCCGGGACCGGGAAGGTCAGCATGGGGGTGTTGGCGACCTGTTCGAGCATCTTGGCCAGCTCGGCCACCGGAATCCGGTGCCCGCCGACCATGTATCGCCGCGGCCCCATCCCGGGCTCCAGCAGGGCCGCGTGCACCGCCGCCACATCACGGACGTCGATAACCAACCACGCGGCCCGCCGGCCGGGAATCGTGTGAATCTGTAGCGCCGCCTTGACCCCTTCGCCGGCCTCACCGAACTGGTTGCCCACGGGCGGACCAAGCACCATGCCCGGATAGGTGATATTCACCGGTGCGCCGGCGTCCTGCAAACCGCGAGCATAGATTTCGACTTGCGCCTTGGACGTGCCGTAGCCGTCGGTGCCACCGACAACCGGCAGGTCCGCCGTCAGCCTTTCCAAATCCGGATGGAACAACGCGGTGAAGCTCGACACATGCACGATCGGATCGAGTCCGAGTTGCACGGCCTGGCCAAGGACGTTGCGGGCACCCTCCATGTTGGTGCTCTGCATCCGCGGGGTCTGGCGTGGGTCGGTTGCGACCAGGGCGGCACTGTGGACGACGGCGTCGCATCCGGTCAACGCCTCACGCACCGAGTCGCGATCCTTGATATCGCCGACGACGAAGTCGGAAACGTCGACGCCGAGTTCGGCCACCGACGTGTCCAGCTTCGCGGGATTGCGGACCAGGAAGCGGACCGAATGGCCCTCGTCCGCGATGGCCCTGGCGGTCCAGCCGCCGACAAATCCGGTGCCCCCGGTTACCAGTACGCGCATACTGTGATTCTGCCCGGCGCGCCCCCGGTGGTATCCCCGGGGGCGCCGCGGTCGCGTTAGAGGTGGCTGGCCGCGAAATCTGCGCCTTGGGACGTCATTCCGTTCACCACGTAGGCCGCATGGGCGGCGGGGTTGTTCCCCGCTCCGCAGATGCCGTCGCCATCCGCGCACAACTCGATCGTCTTGGGCTGGTAGAGGGGCCCGATGACGATTGGCGGCGCTCCGTATTGGTTGAGGAAGTCATCCGACGGCGTCCCGAACAGCGTGACCGCCGCAACGTGGCTGGCGATTTCCGGCGGCATCGGCTCGGGTACCGCAGCGGCGGGAACACCCGGCGGCACGGCGGCCGAGGTGACGTAGCCGGCCACGGCCGCACCCTGCGAGTACCCACCCAGCACTTCCTTGGTGTTGGGGCAGTTCGCCGCCGTCGCTTCGATATGAGAGCTGGCGTCGCGAATCCCCGCAATGACCGTTTGGGGGAAGTCAGGGTTGGAGAAGTCGGTGCTGGCCGGGTAATTGATCGGGTATACGGCAAGCGATCTGGAGCCGATCTGCGAACGCAGCGCCTCCACAAACGACCCGCCGATGCCACCGACGCCCGGTGGTTCTCCGGTACCGCGGGCGAACAACACCTCGACGTCGGGGCAGGGTTCGGCGGCCGCCGGCGGGGCGGGCATGCCCAGCATCGCCGACACACTCACCAGCATCGCCACCACAGCGCTAACGGCCATCCCGCGGCGGTGGACTCGCCGTCGTCGTGACGTGTCTGGACTACTTTCGGAGAGCATCCTTAACCTTCTCACCAGCGTCTTTCAGGCTCGCCTTGGCCTGGTCGAGGCGACCTTCATCCTTAGTGTTCTTGTCTCCGGTGGCGTGCCCGATGGCTTCTTTGGCCCGTCCACCCAAGTCCTCGATCTTGTTCTTGACCTTATCTTCAGCGCTCATGCGTTTTGGGCTCCTCATTACTGAGCGGTAATCGTTGCTGCAGCGAATACCCGATAGCGAGGGAGCGTGAAACCTCTACATTTGAGGCCTCGGCCCGCCGGACTCTGTGCTGATAATGTCGATTTTGTGATGGCCCCGGAAGCATCGGGTCCGAAACCGTGACAAAGACCGCCCTTCTGGTTACCGGCGATGGTTTGCCACGCGGTGTATCCGGTGCTGCCGATCCGCACTTTTTCAGCGCCCTCACGATCTTTGCCCGACTTTCCCCGGGCGGCGATTCGGTGGGGGAGCGCCCGCGCAGGTTCTGATGCCGCAGTCCAAGCTGGCCAACCCGATTTTCAATGTCATCGCGCCGCGGGTCGCCGGTCTGGCGTTCTCCGGCGGCTTTGGCGCGATGTACTTCCCTGGCGTGAAGTCCCTTGTGCAAGGCGATACTTCGTTCCAGGACGGCGAAGTCCCAGGCGCCAACGGCGTGGTGACCGGGCGCGGCCTGGCCAAAATGTATGCCGCACTGGCCAACGACGGCCATCTCGGCTACCACGAATCACCAGTTCCCGGTTTACTCAACGGCTTTGGCCATGTCGGATTGGGTGGCACGTTGGGCTGGGCAGACCCGGAGACCGCAAGCTCATTCGGTTACGTGCACAATCGGTTGCTGACGCCGCTGTTGTTCGACATGGGGTCGTTCGCGGGCCTGGTGCGTCCGTTGCGCAACGCTATCCGGGCCGCCCGCCGCCACGGCTTCTTCGAAGTGCCCGAGTTTGGCGCGAACTACCCCAAACCCGCTCGCCAACAGGTGGTTTCCGAGCATGCCGCCGTCGGGGACGGCTAGCGCCGTGGAACCACGCCCCGGGGAACTGTCAGCGGTAGGTCGTTGTAGGTGACGATGCCAGGCTGGGCGGCAACGACCGCGGGGATCGAGTTGATGGTGGGCATGGCGGTCATGATGTGCCCAAGCATCATAAAGTCGGCAATCGTCTCCGCCTCGAAATAGGGCGGCGGCAGAAAGCTCACCGTGGTGGTCACCGTCGGCCGTCCGTCGACCTTGATGACCCAGCCGTCTTGGTCGATCCTCCAGTCTGGCTCAAGCGTTTGCCCCTTACGCCACCGGACGTTGAGCTCGACGAGGGTTCGGTGGCCTAGCACTCCCTGCCAGCTCGCCGCCACGCCGGCCACGCAGCCCGCGGGAATGCTCCACGACCCGAGGTTGAGTTCGGCGGTGGTTTGCGCGTATTCGGCCTCGCAGTGCACGTCGTCGAGCTCGAGGCCGAGCGCGTCGGCGATCAACCGGACCGCTTCGCCGAAGATGGCCGTGCCCACGGCGGTCATGGCCTGCAGCTCGGGGTGGTCGATCGGCTGGCCGAAGCCGACCGGCCGCTCGGTCGCGGGGGAGTCGTAGAACGTGGTGTCGGCGGCCTCGTTGACGGTGACCTTGTCGACACGGTTGCAGACCATCGTCGACACGATGGCCAACAGCTCGGCGAAGCCGGGACTGACGCCGGACCCGAAGATCGTCGACCCGCCCTGGTGGCAGGCATCCAGAATGCGATCGCGACCGGGGCCCAGGTTGTGTCCGGTGATGAAGGCGGCCGTGGTCACCACGTTGACGCCCGCGGAGAGGATGCGGACCAGCTCGTCGACGTCGATCCACATCGGGTTGTAGACCACGCAGTCCGGTTTCAGGGCCAGCAGCGCGTCGGTGTCGTTGCTGGCGGTCACCCCTAACGGGGCGATGCCGCAGAGATCGCCGGCGTCACGGCCGACCTTCTGCGGCGACCAGGCATAGCAGCCGACCAGTTGCAGCGCGGGGTGGGCGGCGATGGCTTGCAGTGAGCTTTTGCCGACGTTTCCGGTGGTCCATTGCACCACCCGATAGTTGTTTGGCACTCGCTCAGCATAGGTACAGTGCCGGCCCCGCCGACAGTGCGTCTTTGCCGAACCGGCGTGCGAGGGGATCGCTTGGTCGGCCAATCTCGGCGCCCATCAACTCTTCGGCATGGGCGGCTGCCGAGGCCGGTGGGCGGTGATGCTGTCGCTACTCGTCCCGCCGAGGCTGCCGTTGCCGCCCTGGCCCCTGAGGACGATCGCCGTCCCTGGCCGGCTATCGGCGGCAGCTCGGTTCCGGTGGTCTGGCCCGTTAACTCAAAGACGCTGTGCATGCCGCCGATCCGCCTACTGTGGCTCACGGAAACGGTTGTACGACGTAATTTCCGAGTTCTCCATCGTTGCCGTCCCTGCCGCCGCTGCCGGCGGTGCCGTCGGGGTTGCCGCCGGCCCCGCCGCTACCCCCGCTGCCGGCACTGCCGCCATAGCCGGGGGGTGCACCATCGCCGCCGGTTCCGCCGTTGCCGCCGAATCCGCCGTCGCCGCCGGTACCGCCAGGGACCCCGGGGGCGGTGCTAGTGCCGCCGGTCCCGCCGGTGCCGCCGAATCCGCCGTCGCCGCCGGTGCCGCCGTCGCCGCTGCCTTTGCCATGACCGCCGGCCCCGCCGGCGCCGCCGGAGCCGCCGTAACCACCGTCGGCGCCGACCCCGTTGCTGCCGATCCCGCCTTGCCCGCCCTGGCCGCCGGTGCCGCCCTGGCCGCCTATGCCGCCGTTGAAGTTGACGTCGCCGAACCCACCGGCTCCACCGGCGCCGCCGGTGCCGCCGCCACCACCTTTACCTCCGCTGCCAGGCGCTCCGAGGCCGGAACCAGCGTCGCCGCCCGCGCCGCCTTTCCCGCCGGTGCCGCCGGTGCCGCCGGTGCCGCCATCGCCGCCGTCACCGTTCACGCCCGTTAGGCCGTAGCCGCCGGCACCGCCGTTGCCGCCTTGGCCCCCGTTGCCGTTGGTTCCGCCGACACCTGCGTCGCCACCAGCTCCACCTGCGCCGCCATTGCCGCCGGTGCCGCCTTGAAAGATTTCAAAGCTGTAGCTGCCGCGGCCGCCTTGACCGCCGACGCCACCCTCGCCGCCGATGCCGGCATTACCGACGGCGCCGCCGTTGCCGCCGCTGCCGCCGGCACCCGCAGCGCCGCCGGCTCCACCGGCGCCGCCATCACCACCACTACGGGCGATGCCGCTCGCATTGGCGCCTACGCCGCCGTAGCCGCCTTTGCCGCCGTTGCCACCGGTGCCGCCGTCGGCGCTGATGCCGTCGCTGCTTAGGCCGCCTTGGCCGCCTTGGCCACCCTTGCCGCCGACTCCGCCGGCGCCACCGGCGTTGCTGGTCTGCGGTTCACCGAATCCGCCGTTGCCGCCCGTGCCGCCATTACCGCCGGTGCCCGCGGCGCCGCCGGTGCCGGCGTCGCCGAGCCCGGTGCCCGCGTTGCCGCCGTTGCCGCCTGTGCCGCCGTTGCCGCCGGTACCGCCGACACCTTCCAGGGTTCCGCTAGCCGCGTATCCGCCGGTTCCGCCGGTGCCACCGGCTCCGCCGTCGCCGTTGGTACCGCCGAGGCCCGCGTTACCGCCGTCGCCGCCGTCGCCGCCGCGGCCGCCGTCATCGCCCGCGTCGGCCGCGAAAGGGCCGCCGGCTCTACCGGTGCCGCCGTTGCCGCCTCGGCCGCCGTCGCCGGCGTTGCCGGCGTTGCCCACGACTCCGCCATTGCTGGCCGCACCGCCGTCGCCGGCATCACCACCGGCTCCACCGGTCCCTCCGGAGCCGCCGGTCGCCACCGTGCCGGTCCCACCGTTACCGCCACGACCGCCGACTCCACCGTCGCCACCTTGGCCGCCGCTGGTGCCTGCGCCGGTGCTATCGGTGCCGCCGAGTCCGCCGGTGCCACCATCGCCGCCTTTGCCGCCTTGACCGCCGATGGAGTCGTTACCGGCGGCACCGCCGTTCCCGCCGGCCCCGCCATGGCCGCCGCTGCCCGCTGCGCCCGCTGCACCGGTTGCGCCGATGCCGGTGCCGGCGTTCCCGCCGTTGCCGCCGTTCCCGCCGTCGCCGCCGTCGCCGCCCACCGCGCCATCGGCGCCGAAGCCGTTCTCACCGGCCTGGCCGTACCCGCCGTTGCCGCCTGTCCCGCCGGCGCCGCCGGCGCCATTGGTGCCGCCGGTGCCCGCGTTGCCGCCGTTGCCGCCGTTACCGCCAGCGCCGCCGGCAAAGCCCGCATCGCCGAGTTGGGCGCCGTACTCGCCGGCGCCCCCGTTGCCTCCGTTGCCGCCGCGGCCGCCGGTGCCGGCGTTGCCGGTGTTTCCGCCCACGCCGCCGGCGCCGCCCGAGCCAGCGTCACCCCCGTTGCCGCCGTTGCCGCCATCACCGCCGTCTGAGACGATCCCGTCTCCGCCCGCGCCGCCGTTGCCGCCGATGCCGCCGTCTCCGCCGGTGCCGCCGTCTGCGCTGATGCCGTCGCTGCTCGTCCCGCCGAGGCCGCCCTGGCCGCCTTGGCCGCCGTTGCCGCCCCTGCCGCCGTTGAAATTCTCGACGCCGGCCCCGCCGGTACCGCCGGTGCCACCGATGCCACCGGTGCCCGCGGCGCCGCCGTCGCCGACTCCGCCAGCGCCGCTGCCGGCGTTGCCGCCGTTGCCGCCGATACCGCCGTTGCCGCCGTTGCCGCCGGTTCCGCCGTCGGGACTTTGACGGATGCCGTCGACACCGGCACCGCCGTTGCCGCCGGTACCGCCGGTACCGCCGGTGCCGCCGGTGCCGTTGGTGCCGCCGGCGCCCGCATCGCCGCCGTTACCGCCGTCGCCGCCGGCTCCGCCGGCAAATCCGGTGCCTACGCCGGTGCCGCCAGCGCCGCCGGTGCCGCCAGCGCCGCCGTCGCCGGCAACGCCCGCATTGCCGGCGTTGCCGCCGTTGCCGCCGGCCCCACCGACGCCCGCGTCGCCCCCGGTACCGCCAGCGCCGCCGGTGCCGCCGTCGTCGTAGGTGCCGGTGCCGCCGTGGCCGCCTTGGCCGCCGGTGCCGCCGTCGCCGCCGGTGCCACCGTCGGCGCTGATGCCGCTGCTGTCCAGCCCGCCGAGGCCGCCGTGGCCGCCTTGGCCGCCGGTGCCGCCTTGGCCGCCGGTCCAGCCCGTGCTGTCGCCGAGGCCGGCGGCGCCGCCGGTACCTCCGGCCCCGCCGGATCCACCGTTACCGGCTGCGCCGCCGTTGCTGAGTTCGCCGGCGCCGAAACCGGCGTTGCCGCCGTTGCCGCCGTCTCCGCCGGTGCCGCCGGTGCCGCCGGTGCCGCCGTCGGAGGAGGCTTTGCCGTCCAGTCCGGCCGGGCCGGTGGCGCCATTTCCGCCGTCACCGCCGGCGCCGCCGGCGCCATTGATGCCGCCAACGTCCGCGTTACCGCCATTGCCGCCTTCGCCGCCCTGGCCGCCGGCGAAGCCAGCGTTCGTCATGCCGCTACCGCTGCCGTCGCCGCCATGACCGCCGCGGCCCCCGTCGCCGCCGTTGCCCGCGTTGCCTGGAGTAGCGCCGGATCCGCCGGCCCCGGCGTGACCACCGGCACCGCCGGTGCCGCCGTCGCCGGCCGGACCCGTGGTGCCCGCACCGCCGCTACCCCCGGCACCGCCGATCCCGCCGTTACCGCCGGCGCCGCCGGCAAGGTTGCTTCCGACGGTGCTCGCCCCACCGTTGCCACCTTGGCCGCCGACGCCGCCATTACCACCGTCGAAGTTGTCGCCGCCATCCCCGCCTTCAAAGGCGTTCCCGCCGTTCCCGCCGGCTCCGCCGCTGGCAGCCGCTCCGGCTCCGTTACCAGCGTTCCCGCCGGCCCCGCCAGTTCCGCCCATGCCGCCGTCGCCGCCGCTCTTGGCGAAGCCAGCCGCACTGCCGCCACCGCCGCCCTGGCCGCCGCGACCGCCGGCCCCGCCGGTGCCATTGGTTCCGCCGGCGCCGGCGTCACCGCCGTGTCCGCCCGCTCCGCCGTCGCCTCCGTCGAAGCCGTCATTGCCACCGTGGCCGAAGCTGCCGCTGCCGCCGTGTCCGCCCGCTCCGCCGTCGCCGCCGATACCGGCGTCGCCAGCAATACCGCCATTGCCCCCACCGCCGCCATCGCCGGCCGCGCCTCCGTTACCGCCGGCGCCGCCGTCGGTGCCGTCGCTGCCCAGGCCCGAATTTCCGTCGCCGCCCTCGCCGCCCTGGCCGCCGTTGCCGCCGATGCCGCCGTCCGCGTTGATGCCGTCGCTGCTCATCCCGCCCAGACCGCCTTGGCCGCCCTGACCGCCATCCCCGCCCTGGCCGCCGCCGTCGCCGCCGGTGCCGCCGTTGCCGCCGGTGCCGCCCGTGCCGGCCGCACCGCCGCTGCCGTTGGCGCCTAGGCCGGTGCCGGCGTTGCCGCCAGCACCGCCGGTGCCACCGGTGCCGCCGTTACCGCCGCCGCCGCCGGTGGCCCCGACACTGTCTGCGCCGGGAGCGCCGGCCCCGCCGGCCCCTCCTTGACCGCCGGCTCCGCCGCTGCCGTTAGTGCCACCGAAGCCAGCGTCGCCGCCGGCCCCGCCGGCCCCGCCGTTGCCGCCGCCGGTGCCGTCGCCGCCGGTCCCGCCGGGACCCGCGGGCGATCCCGCGCTGCCGACTCCACCAGTACCTCCCTGGCCACCGGTACCTCCGGTGCCGGCGTTGCCGGCGATACCGCCGTTTCCACCGCTGCCTCCGGCTCCGGCCTGGCCCCCAGCGCCGCCGGTGCCGCCGTCACCGCCGGCGCTATCGAACCCCGCACCACCGGCGCCGCCTCGACCGCCGGTGCCCCCGGTGCCGCCGGTGCCTCCGTCGGCCCTGACCCCGCTACTACTCAAGCCTCCTTGACCGCCAGTGCCGCCGGCTCCTCCCGCGCCGCCTTGGCCGCCGGTACGGGTGACTTGACCGGAGCCACCGGTACCGCCAGCGCCGCCGGTACCGCCGGTGCCCGCCGCGCCACCGGCGCCGTCTGCGCCGGCTCCGGCTCCCGCGTCGCCGCCGGTCCCACCTTGGCCGCCGTTACCGCCGGTGCCGCCGTTGGCTCCGAAGCCGTCCGCCGCCGCGGCGCCCTGGCCGCCGGTTCCGCCGATACCGCCGGCGCCGCCGGCGCCGTTGATGCCGCTGGCGGCTGCGCTGCCGCCGGCGCCGCCCTGGCCGCCTTGTCCGCCGGCAAACCCGGCCAGTCCCGCGCTGAGTCCATCGCCGCCGGTTCCGCCCTGGCCGCCGGTGCCGCCGGTGCCGCCGGTACCCGCATCGCCGACGGCGCCCGTGCTGCCGCCGGTGCCGCCGGTGCCGGCGGCGCCGCCTGCTCCGCCGGCGCCTGCTTGGCCGCCGGTGCCGCCGGTGCCGCCGGTGCCGCCGATGTCGGTGGCGCTGTCTTTGCCGGTGCCGCCGGTGCCGCCGGTGCCGCCGGTGCCGCCGGTCCCGCCCGCGCCGCCGGAGCCGTTGGTGCCGCCGGCGCCGGTGTCTCCGCCTTGGCCGCCCTGGCCGCCTTGGCCGCCGGTGAACCCGATTTCGCCGGTGCCGCCCGTGCCGTCGGCTCCGGCCGCGCCCTGACCGCCCTGGCCTCCCTGACCGCCGGTGCCGCCGGTGCCGCCGGTACCCGCATCGCCGACGGCGCCCGTGCTGCCGCCGGTGCCGCCGGTGCCGGCGGCGCCGCCTGCTCCGCCGGCGCCTGCTTGGCCGCCGGTGCCGCCGGTGCCGCCGGTGCCGCCGATGCCGGCGGCGCTGTCTTTGCCGGTGCCGCCGGTGCCGCCGGTGCCGCCGGTGCCGCCGGTCCCGCCCGCGCCGCCGGAGCCGTTGGTGCCGCCGGCGCCGGTGTCTCCGCCTTGGCCGCCCTGGCCGCCTTGGCCGCCGGTGAACCCGATTTCGCCGGTGCCGCCCGTGCCGTCGGCTCCGGCCGCGCCCTGACCGCCCTGGCCTCCCTGACCGCCGGTGCCGCCGGTGCCGCCGGTACCCGCATCGCCGACGGCGCCCGTGCTGCCGCCGGTGCCGCCGGTGCCGGCGGCGCCGCCTGCTCCGCCGGCGCCTGCTTGGCCGCCGGTGCCGCCGGTGCCGCCGGTGCCGCCGATGCCAGTGGCGCTGTCTTCGCCGGTGCCGCCGGTGCCGCCGGTGCCGCCGGTGCCGCCGGTCCCGCCCGCGCCGCCGGAGCCGTTGGTGCCGCCGGCGCCGGTGTCTCCGCCTTGGCCGCCCTGGCCGCCTTGGCCGCCGGTGAACCCGATTTCGCCGGTGCCGCCCGTGCCGTCGGCTCCGGCCGCGCCCTGACCGCCCTGGCCTCCCTGACCGCCGGTGCCGCCGGTGCCGCCGGTACCCGCATCGCCGACGGCGCCCGTGCTGCCGCCGGTGCCGCCGGTGCCGGCGGCGCCGCCTGCTCCGCCGGCGCCTGCTTGGCCGCCGGTGCCGCCGGTGCCGCCGGTGCCGCCGATGCCGGTGGCGCTGTCTTCGCCGGTCCCGCCGGTGCCGCCGGTACCGCCCCGACCGCCGACTCCGCCGCTACCCCCGGAACCGTTGGTGCCGCCGGCCGCGGCGTTACCGCCCTGCCCGCCGGTCCCGCCGGCGCCGCCGGCGAATCCGACACCACCGGTAGCGCCGCGGCCGTCGGCCGCGTCCATACCAGCCGATCCGGCCCCACCGGCACCACCTTGGCCGCCGGTGCCGCCGGTACCTGCCACACCGGCGGCGCCGCTGGAGCTAAGCAGTTGGCCAGCACCGCCCGCGCCTCCGGCGCCAGCTTGGCCACCGGTGCCACCGTCGCCTCCCGTGCCACCGACTCCGCCGAGCCCGGCGGCCGCTCCGTCTGCGCCTGCACCGCCGATCCCACCGACTCCGCCGGCGCCGCCGAACCCGCCTTGGCCGCCGGATCCAAGTAGCAGCGCGCCGCGGCCACCGACGCCGCCGTTACCGCCGGTGCCTCCGGTGCCGCCGGTATCGCCGAGCGCCGCACCCGCGCTGCCCGCCCCACCCGCGCCACCGGCCCCGCCGGCGCCACCGGCCCCTCCGGGCGCGAGCCAGCCGCCGTCACCGCCGGCGCCGCCAGTACCTCCGGTGCCCCCGGTTGCGCCGTCGGCGCCCGCGTCCAAACCGGCGCCGCCGGCCCCACCGGCACCGCCAGCGCCGAACAACAACTGGGCCCGGCCCCCGGCCCCGCCGGCGCCCCCGCCGTAACCGCCGGCGCCGCCGTCCCCACCGCCACCCCACAGCAACCCGCCGGCCCCACCAGCACCCCCGGTCCCCCCACCGAACCCACCGGTGCCGCCAGCACCACCCACACCGAAGAGCCACCCCCCGGCCCCCCGGCCCCACCCGTGGCCCCGCCGGTTCCCCCGGCCCCCCCGGTGCCGCCGTTGCCCCACAAACCGGCGGCACCGCCGGCGCCACCGGCCTGCCCCGGCGCCCCAGCGGCACCATTCCCGCCGCTGCCGAACAACAACCCACCCGGCCCGCCAGCTTCACCCGGGATCGTCGCGTTGACGCCGTCACCGATCAGCGGTCGCCCCAGCACGGCCTGAGTAGGCCCATTAATCAGACCGAACAACAACTGGTCAACGCTGGCGGCCTCGGCCGACGCATACGACTCCGCACCCACCCGCAACGTCTGCACAAACTGCTCATGAAAAGCCGCCGTCTGCGCGCTGACCGCCTGATACTCCAACCCGAACCCATTGAACAGCGCGGCAATCCGTGCCGAGACCTCGTCGGCGCCCGCAGCCAACATCTCCGTCGTCGAGCCCACCACCGCCTCATTGGCAGCGCCAACTGCCGATCCCACGGCCGTCAAATCCTCGGCCGCCGCAGCCACGACCTGCGGCGAGATCAACATGAACGACATCGAGCCTCCGTACCGAAATGAACATGGCCCAGCCAGCACTCCCATTGCTGACCTAGCACATAGTTGATGTGGTGATTGATCTGGATGCTAATGCTCGCCGGCTCTGCCCGCAGGGCTTTGTTGACATCTGACAAACTTGACCGGTATGGCCCGCCAGGCCCGCGGGGGATCCTGCACGACCCGAGGCCGGGGTCGGCGGTGGTTTGTGCCGGCTGGCTGCGCAGCTCACGTCGGCGAGTTCGACGCCGAGTACATCGGCGATCAACCGGACCGTTTCTCCGAAGGTCGCTGTTCCCTGGTCTGCCTTCGCCGGCAGCTCGGGGTGGTCGATGGGCTAGTCGAAGCCCACTGGTCGCTCGTCGACGGGGACTCGTAGAACCTCGTAGGACCTGGTGTCGGCCGCCTCGATGACGGTGATCTTGCCGACTCGGTTGCCGACCATCGCCGACCCAATGGCCACAACTCGGCGAAACCGGGCCTGGCTTCCGCCGCCGGCGCAACGCCGATAAACGCCGCATGACCAGGCTAATCCCACGGTTCGACCGCGTTGTATCGACGCACGTCGCCTGCCAGGGCTGAACGCGCGATGATCGGGATTCGTCGTCAGGTGTTACCCGGGCCACCTGGCCCGCCGCCGCCGCCGATGCTGCCGCCACCGCCAGCGCCACCGTCGTTGCCGCTAGGGCCGCCGCCCGGGCCGCCATCTTGACCGGCGGCACCCGGCTGCCCCGGCCCATGGAGACCAGTGCCGCCATGACCACCGGTGCCGCCGTCGCCGCCGTCGCCGCCGAAGCCGCCGAGCCCGGAGCCGCTTCCGGTGCCGCCTGTGCCGCCGTGTCCGCCCATGCCGCCTTGGCCACCGTCGCCGCCGCCCAGACCCTTGCCCGCACCGCCACCGCCGCCCTGCCCGCCCATACCGCCTTGCCCGCCGACTCCGCCGGTGCCGTTGCCGCCGCCGGCATTGCCACCGGTCCCCCCGGCGCCGCCTTGTCCGCCGATGCCACCGGCACCACCCTGGGCAGCGTCGTCGTCCTTGCCGGTAGCGCCGACGCCGCCGGCTCCGCCGGCTCCGCCGGCTCCGCCCGAACCGCCGTCGGTTCCGCTGCCGCCGGTGCCACCGGCGCCGGCCTCGCCACCAGCTCCGCCGACGCCATCGTTCGCGGTGCCGCTGGCGCCGCCCGTTCCCCCGGTGCCGCCGATGCCACCGGTTCCGCCGTCGCCGCCGCCAAGGCCGTCTATGCCGGCGCCGCCCACTCCGCCGGCGCCGCCTTCGCCGCCCATTCCGCCGGGGCCCGGGGCTGAGAGACCACCGGCGGAGCCGGTGCCGCCCTGTCCGCCGCGTCCGCCGGTGCCTCCGGTGCCGCCCGTGCCGTTGATCCCGTCAGCGGCGCCGTCGGTGCCGCTGCCGGCCGCGCCTGCTGCGCCTCCCGCGCCGCCTTGACCGCCGGAAGCGCCAGCGCCTCCCGTGGTGTCGGTGTTGGTGCCGCCGGTGCCGCCGGTGCCGCCCGTGCCGCCGTTTCCGCCGTTTCCGCCTTGGCCGCCGCCGACGCCGCCGATACCGATGCCGCCGGCGCCACCTGTGCCCCCGGCGCCGCCCTGGCCGCCCTGGCTTCCCGGGGTGGGTGTATCTGAGCTCGTGCCGATGGCGCCGGTGCTGCCGGTGCCGCCGGTGCCGCCGGCGCCGCCGGTGCCGCCGGTGCCTATGTTTCCGACCGCGCCGCCGTCGGTGCCGCTACCGGCCGCGCCCGCCGCGCCTCCAGCGCCGCCTTGACCGCCGGCGGCACCGTCGCCGCTGCTACCAGTGTTGGTGCCACCGGTGCCTCCGACACCGCCGGTGCCGCCGTTGCCGCCGGCGCCGCCGGCGCCGCCGCCTTGGCCGTTGATACCTGCACCTCCCGAACCGCCCGCACCACCGGCGCCGCCGGAGCCTCCAGTGCCGCCGGGGGTGGGGGTGGGATCCGAGACACCTTGAGTGCCGATTTGGCCGGCGCCGCCGGCACCGCCGGTGCCGCCCTGCCCGCCGGTGCCGTTGGCGCCGTTGGCGCCGCCGTCGGTCCCGCTGCCTGCCGAGCCGGCGGTGCCGCCGATGCCGCCTTGGCCGCCGTCAGCACCGTTGCCGCCGCCGATCCCGCCGAGCACGGTGCCGCCTTGGCCACCGGTGCCGCCTTGGCCGCCGGTGCCGCCGGTGCCACCGTTGCCACCGTTGAGGCCGTCGATACCGGCGCCGCCGTCGCCTCCGGTGCCTCCGGTGCCGCCTTGGCCGCCGGTGCCGCCGGCGGTGGGGCTGGTGGAGTTGGTGCCCTCGGTGCCGGTGGCTCCGGTGCCGCCGCTGCCGCCGTCACCGCCGTGGCCGCCGTGGCCGATGAGCCCGATGGCGCCGCCGTCGGTGCCGTGACCGGCGGCTCCTGCGGTGCCGCCGGTACCGCCCTGGCCGCCATTGGCGCCGGCGCCGCCGGTAGTGCCGGTGTTAGTACCGCCGACGCCTCCGGTGCCGCCGGCGCCGCCGGTGCCGCCGGTGCCGCCGGTGCCGCCGCCGAAGCCACCGATGCCGGCTCCTCCAGTGCCGCCGGCGCCTCCAGCACCGCCTTGACCTCCTTGAGTGCCTGCGGTGGGTGAGTCGGGATCGTCGACACCAGCGGCGCCGTCGCCGCCGGTGCCGCCGTCCCCGCCGGTGCCTCCGGTGCCGCCGGTGCCGTGCTGGCCGTTGGAGCCGCCGTCGGTGCCGCTGCCGGCGGCTCCCGCGCCGCCTCCGGTGCCGCCTTGGCCGCCGGCAGCACCGTCACCACCGCCGGTGCCGGTGTTGGCACCGCCGTGGCCGCCAGTGCCGCCGGCACCGCCGGTGCCGCCGTGGCCGCCGTTGCCGCCGTTGAGGCCATCGATGCCGGCCCCGCCTGCGCCGCCGGCCCCGCCGCCACCGCCTTGGCCGCCTTGGCTGCCTTGGCTGGGTGTGGTTGCGTCGGTTCCCGGGGTGCCGGTGCCTCCGATGCCGCCGTTACCGCCGTTACCGCCGTTGCCGCCGTGGCCGATGAGTCCGATGGCGCCGCCGTCGGTGCCGTGGCCGGCGGCTCCTGCAGTGCCTCCGGTGCCGCCAGCCCCGCCGTCGGCACCAGCGCCGCCAGAGGTACCGGTGTTGGTGCCGCCGGTGCCGCCGTCCCCGCCGGTGCCGCCGACGCCGCCGGTGCCGCCGGTGCCGCCGCCGACACCGCCGATACCGGATCCGCCGGTACCCCCTTGGCCGCCGGAGCCGCCTTGGCCGCCTTGGCCGCCGATAGTGGGGGACTGCGAACTGCCGCCGGTGGTGCCGGTACCGCCCGTCCCGCCAGCGCCGCCGCCCCCGCCGATCCCGCCGGCGCCGATGCTGCCGCCGCGGCCACCGCTTCCTGCGGCACCGGCGGCGCCTCCGGTACCGCCTTGTCCGCCGCTGCCGCCCATGAAGGCGCCGGTGTCGCCGATGCCTCCGTCCCCGCCGGTGCCGCCGCCGCCACCGGTGCCGCCGCTGCCGTTCACACCGCTTAGTCCGAAAGGCGACCCGGCGCCGCCGGCCCCGCCGGCTCCCGCGTTGCCGCCGGTGCCCCCCGCCCCGCCGGTACCGCCTGTGGTCTGGTAGCCCACTCCACTACCGCCGGCCCCGCCATCGCCGCCGAGTCCGCCGGCTCCGCCGTCACCGCCGGCTCCGCCCACACTGAACAGCCCGGGAAGTCCTGAGGCGGCCCCGCCGGACCCGCCGGCCCCACCGTTGCCGCCGGCCATGCCGGTGGCGCCGGCGCCTCCGGCGGGAGCACCTGGAGCGCCTGCGCCGCCCGCCCCACCGGCCCCGCCCGCCCCGCCGGCCCCGCCGATTAGCCCCGGCCCGCCCGCGCCTCCGGTGCCGCCCGACCCGCCGACTTGTCCTACCGCCCCGGCCCCACCGGCCCCACCGGCCCCGCCGGCCCCACCCGACCCGCTAAGCAACCCGCCGGCGCCGCCGGGCCCGCCATTGCCGCCGGACTGACCGGGGGCTCCGATGCCGCCGGCGCCGCCGTGGCCGCCGTTGCCGATCAGTCCGGCCGCTCCACCGGCCCCACCGGCCTGACCGGGCGCCCCCGAGCCACCGTTACCGCCGTTGCCGTACAAGATCCCCCCGGCTCCGCCGTTAGCGCCGGTGCCGTCGACCCCGTTGGCCCCGTTGCCGATCAGTGGCCGTGCCAGCAATGCGTTTGTGGGGGCGTTGATGATCGCTAACAGGTGGCGTTCAAGGATTTGCAGCGGCGAGGCGTTGGCCGCTTCGGCGGCGCCGTATACGTTCTGGCTGCCGGCCAATGCCTGCACGAACTGGGCATGAAACTGCCCCATCTGTGTGCTCAGCGCCTGATACTCCTGGGCATAGCTGCCGAACAACCGAGCAATCGCCGCGGAGACCTCGTCCTGGCCGGCGGCCACCAGCTGGATCGTCGAAGCCGCCGCCGCTGCATTCGCCGCCTCGATCGTCGACCCGAGTCCGGTTAAACTCTCCGACGCTGCCAGCAGCGCCTCCGGCATGACAACAACAAAAGACGCCATTTTCCGACCCCTATCCAGCGCTACAACGAAGCAGGAACTGCGGGGAATATTACAAGTGTCGTTACTCAGATTCGGCGAAATTTGTTGAGAAAATATTAACCAAATCGATCAAATTAATAACTGACCGACTGACTATTTATTGTTTCAATAGTTCGCGCTATTGGGACCTCCTGGAACGCGCCGGTATCACGGGCATCATTAGGTGACCGGTTGGCTATCTAGTCGACCCGGCGATGCGTTGGAAGCTGCCGATTCGCAGGCCTCTCGCGGTGCCGCCACCGCGTTGGACCCGCAGATGCAGCAGCTGAGGGCGGCCGTTTCGCGCGGCGTAGCTGCCCGACGCTCGAAGAGAATTCTGGTCCCGAACCGGCTCAGTTTCGCCGTACGGCCCGACGACAACGCGAGTGGTCCGGTGTCGGATCGGATTTCCACGCGTCGATGTGCGGCGGTTGAATCGCTGATCCGCCGATGGTAGTAATAGGTGCATCCACAATCGGGCATCTTAGACAGATTGTTGGCTAATAACATTCCGGCTGTTAGTGCCTGAAATCTACCGAACGATGCGGTAACGCTCGTGCGCAAAATTACGCGGGTTGGGGGCGAGCGGTCACAGCTCATTTACGCGCCCGCCGCTGCGGGCCTTCGCTTGACCGCCCCGAGATCGGTGCGGGGAAGCCTGCCGGGTTGCTGCGAGCCGATCTGGTCACCTGGTGCCGGCTCATCAGATTCAGCAGCCACCCCGACCCGACCCGCGCCGAGGTCGCCAGCTTATGGAGTCCTGCACGTCCCAGCCCACATCACCCGCGGCGCCCGCCGCACCCGACTACACATCGACGCCACCTGGCGATCGGCCGTAGCCATCGCTACCGCATGGCAACGCGCCCGCACCGCCTTCGGTTGACTAACAGCCCATCTGGCCGACCAAGCACGAAAGCACCGGCCCCGGGCAAGCCCGCCACTCCGGGGACACGGGGCGTCCCAACACGTGCTAGACCACACAAACCCGCATCACACGTACCCATCGCCGAGTTCGACCGACATCACCCTCGGCGAAAAATTGAGGTTAGTGTTCCCAGGCCGCCGGCCCCGGTTGCTAACCCTTCAAACTGGTCCGTTTCACTCGGCGGTACTGTCGCCGCAACCGGCAACATAGGTGGTGGGCTGAACAAGCTTCCGGATGCCGTACCGGGGCCTCCGTTGCCTCCGCTGCCGCCTTGTCCGCCCGGCGCGCCGGCGCCGCCGGCTTGGCCGCTAGGGGGGCTGCCTTGGCTGCCGCCGTCGCCAGGGGCTCCGGGTAGTCCTTGGCCACCGGGGCCGTTGCCTCCGGTGCCTCCAATGCCTCCGGTGCCACCCGAGCCGCCGGAGCCGCCTGTACCACTGCCTACGCCGTTCCCGCCGGAGCCGCCTGCGCCGCCTGTGCCGGCCAGCCCGCCGTTGCCACCCCCGATAGCGCCTTTGCCTGCACCGCCCTGTCCACCGTCGCCACCATTACCGCCTTGGCCGCCATCTCCTCCGTTGCCGTTGCCCAAATTGCTGCCACCGTTGCCGCCGATGCCGCCCGCGCCACCTTGCCCGCCCGCGCCGCCGTCACCGGCAGGACCCTGGCCGCTGCTGGCGCCGCCCTGGCCGCCGTTGCCACCCACGCCCCCGCTCCCGCCGGCGCCGCCAGTCAGGCCGGGTACGCCGAGACCGCCCTGTCCGCCGTTGCCGCCCAGACCGCCTTGGCCCCCTTGGCCGGCGGTTCCGTTGCCGCCGCTGGTGCCGCCAGTTCCGCCGTTGCCGCCGTCGCCACCTGGGCCGCCCGGTGTTGGGTTTTCGTCGCGGTTGCCGCCGGTTCCGCCCTCGCCGCCTTGGCCGCCATTTCCACCGTTACCGGCGTCGCCCGTTTCCGAATTGCCGCCGCTACCGCCTTGTCCGCCGTTGCCGCCGCTGCCTGCGTAGCCGACCTTCGTTCCAGCGTCGCTGCCGCTGCCGCCGGCGCCGCCTTGACCGCCATTTCCGCCGATACCGATACCGCTACCTTGTCCGCCGGTGCCGCCCTCGCCGCCTTGGCCGCCATTTCCGCCGTCACTGACGTCGGTTGCGATCCCGCCGGTGCCTGCAGCGCCACCGGTGCCGCCATCGCCACCTGAGCCGCCATCGGTGCCGTTGCCGCCCGCTCCGCCAGTACCGCCGACACCGCCAGTACCTGAACCCAGTGGGGCATCGCCAGCGGCGCCACCTTGGCCACCCTGTCCGCCTGCGCCGCCTTGGCCGCCGGTACCGCCGCCGTTGCCGGCGATACCTGCGCCGCCGGCTCCGCCTTGTCCGCCGTTACCGCCGTTGCCGCCACTTTGGGCGGGTTGAGAAATACTGCCGGACTCGCCGAAGGCGCCATCGCCGCCGGTGCCGCCTTGGCCGCCGGTCCCTCCGGTGCCGTTGTTTCCGTTGGTGCCGCCGTCGGTTCCGCTGCCGCCAAGACCTGCGTTGCCGCCGGTACCACCGTCGCCTCCGGTGGCACCGTCTTCGCCGTCGCCGCCAGTGTTGTTGCCGCCGTGGCCGCCGGTGCCGCCAGTGCCGCCGTTGCCGCCTTGTCCGCCGTTACCGCCGCCGATGCCGTTGATTCCGGTGCCGCCCTGTCCGCCTTGTCCGCCTGGGCCGCCGTTGCCGCCGGTACCGCCGTTGCCCGGTGTGAGGCCGTTGGCGCCGAGGGGGCCGGTACCGCCGTGGCCTCCGGTTCCTCCAGTTCCTCCGGTGCCGCCGGTTCCGTTGGTACCGCCATCGGTGCCGGTGCCGAGAGTGCCGCCGTTGCCGCCGGTGCCGCCGGCACCGCCGTTGGCGCCGGTGCTGCCGGTGCTGCCGGTGTTGTTGCCGCCGGTGCCGCCATTGCCGGCGGTGCCGCCAGTGCCGCCGTTGCCGCCGGCGCCGCCGGCGATGCCGTTGATTCCGGTGCCGCCTTGCCCGCCTTGTCCGCCCGTGCCGCCGTTGCCGCCGGTGCCGCCGACGCCGGGTGTGAGGCCGTCGGCGCCAGCGGGGCCGGCGCCGCCCGTGCCGCCGGTGCCGCCGTTGCCTCCTTGGCCGCCGTTGCCATGGGTGCCGCCGTCCGTACCGCTGCCTGCGGTGCCGCCGGTACCGCCCGCGCCGCCATCGCCTCCGTCACCGCCGTTGCCGCCAGTGGAGCCGGTGTTGGTACCGCCAGGTCCCGCAATCCCGCCGTTGCCGCCGGCGCCGCCTTGGCCGCCGTTGCCGCCGCCGATGCCGTTGATTCCTGCGCCGCCAGCACCGCCTGCGCCGCCGATGCCGCCTTGCCCGCCTTGGCCACCCGTTTCAGGTGAGATGCCGCTGTCGCCGGGGGTGCCGTTGCCGCCGTTGCCGCCGTTGCCGCCGTTGCCGCCGTTGCCGCCGGCGCCGTTGGCGCCGCCAGCGCCGCCGTCGGTGCCGCTACCGGCCGCTCCTGCAGCACCGCCGGTGCCACCGTGACCACCGTCAGCGCCTTTACCGCCGGTGGTGCCGGTGTTGCTGCCGCCCGCTCCGCCGTCCCCGCCATTGCCGCCAGTGCCGCCTTGGCCGCCGTCGCCGCCTCCGGTGGCGTCGATGCCGGTGCCGCCTGCGCCGCCTGCGCCGCCGGTCCCGCCTTGGCCACCTTGAGTTCCCGAGGTGGGTGAGTTGGGGTCATCGGCGCCATCGGCGCCGTGGCCGCCATCGCCACCGGAACCGCCCGTGCCGCCTTGCCCGCCGGTGCCGTTGGTGCCGTTGTGGTTGCCGTCGGTGCCGGTGCCGCCGGTGCCAGCGGCTCCGCCTTGTCCGCCAGCGCCTCCAACGGCGCCGTCTGCGGCGAATTGGCCTTGGCCGCCGGTGCCGCCGTGACCGCCGGTGCCGCCGCTACCGCCTTGGCCGCCGGCGCCCCCACCGGAGGCGGCAATGCCGGCCCCGCCGGCGCCGCCGGTGCCGCCGGTGCCGCCGGTGCCGCCGGCGGTTGGCGAGCTGGAACTCGTCCCGGTGCCGCCGGTGCCTCCAGTGCCTCCGGTACCTCCGTCTCCGCCGCCGCCGCCGGTGCCGTGCGCGCCACCATCGGTGCCATGGCCAGCTGAGCCCCCGGTGCCTCCGGCGCCGCCTTGACCTCCGCCCGCACCCGTGCCACCGGAGGATCCGTGGCCGCCGTCGCCGCCGGTGCCGCCGTTGCCGCCTTGGCCGCCGTTGCCGCCTTGGCCGCCGTTGCCGCCCTGGCCTCCGTTGATCCCGTCGATGCCAGCTCCGCCGGTGCCGCCGGTGCCGCCTTGGCCGCCGTTGCCGCCTTGGCCGCCTAGGTGTGCTGGGGCGGGAACGCTGGGGTCGTCGGTGCCGGTGGTGCCGACGCCGCCGTTGCCGCCTTGGCCGCCATTGCCGCCGGTGCCGCCGTTGCCGATGAGCCCGATGACACCGCCGTCGGTGCCGTGGCCGGCAGCTCCAGCGGTACCCCCGGTGCCGCCTGCGCCACCGTCAGCGCCCGCACCGCCGGTGGTGCCGGTATTTGTGCCTCCGGTCCCTCCGGTGCCGCCGTCACCGCCGGTGCCGCCGTTGCCTCCGGCGCCGCCGCCAACACCGCCGATACCGGCTCCACCGGCTCCACCGGCCCCCCCGGTGCCGCCTTGACCACCTTGAGTGCCTGAGGTGGGTGAGTTGGGATCATCGATGCCGGTTCCGCCTTGGCCGCCGGTGCCGCCGGTGCCGCCGTTGCCTCCTTGTCCGCCGGTGCCGTTGGTGCCGTTGGCGCCGCCGTCGGTGCCGGATCCGGGTGTTCCGGCGGTGCCGCCTTGTCCGCCTTGTCCGCCGTTGGCGCCGTCGCCGCCATTGGCGCCGTTGTTTGCGGAGGTTCCGGTGCCGCCGGTTCCTCCGTCGCCGCCGGTGCCGCCGGTGCCGCCTTGGCCGCCGGCCCCGCCGCCGATGCCGTTGATGCCGGCTCCGCCGTTACCGCCTTGGCCGCCGCCGCCGCCGTGTCCGCCGGTGCCGCCGGGGGTGGGTGGGGCGGTGGGGGTGCCGTCGGTGCCGGTGGTGCCGGTGGCGCCGTGGCCGCCGGTGCCGCCTTGTCCGCCGACGCCTCCGGTGCCGTGGGTGCCGTTGGTGGCGCCGTCGGTGCCGGCCCCGCCGGCTCCGGCCGTGCCGCCGGTGCCGCCTTGTCCGCCGTTGGCGCCGTCTCCGCCATTGGCGCCGTTGTTTGCGGAGGTTCCGGTGCCGCCGGTTCCTCCGGTGCCGCCGGTGCCGCCGTTGCCGCCTTGGCCGCCGGCCCCGCCGCCGATGCCGTTGATGCCGGCTCCGCCGTTACCGCCTTGGCCGCCGCCGCCGCCGTGTCCGCCGGTGCCGCCGGGGGTGGGGGTGGAGCCGCTGGTGCCGGTGGTGCCGGTGGCGCCGTGGCCGCCGTTGCCGCCGGTGCCGCCTTGGCCGCCGGTGCCGTGGGTGCCGTTGGTGGCGCCGTCGGTGCCGGCCCCGCCGGCTCCGGCCGTGCCGCCGGTGCCGCCTTGTCCGCCGTTGGCGCCGTCTCCGCCGTTGGCGGCGGTTCCGCCGGTGCCGCCGGTGCCGCCGGTGCCTCCCGTACCGCCGGCCCCGCCGGCCCCGCCGCCGATGCCGTTGATGCCGGCTCCGCCGTTGCCTCCGGTGCCGCCGGTGCCGCCTTGGCCGCCGGTGCCGCCGGGGGTGGGGGTGGAGCCGCTGGTGCCGGTGGTGCCGGTGGCGCCGTGGCCGCCGTTGCCGCCGGTGCCGCCTTGGCCGCCGGTGCCGTGGGTGCCGTTGGTGGCGCCGTCGGTGCCGAGCCCGGCCGCTCCGGCCGTGCCGCCGGTGCCGCCTTGTCCGCCGGCGGCTCCGGTGCCGCCGTTGGCGCCAGTGTTTGAACCGCCGGTGCCGCCGGTACCGCCGGTGCCTCCCGTACCGCCGGCCCCGCCGGCCCCGCCGCCGATGCCGTCGATGCCGGCTCCGCCGTTACCGCCTTGGCCGCCGGTGCCGCCTTGGCCGCCTTGGGCGCCCGCGACGGGGGCTAGGGGATCGTTGGACCCGTCCATGCCTGCGCCGCCATTGCCGCCGGTGCCGCCTCGGCCGCCGATGCCTCCGGTGCCGTGGGTGCCGTTGGTGGCGCCGTCGGTGCCGGCCCCGCCGGCTCCGGCCGTGCCGCCGGTGCCGCCTTGTCCGCCGGCGGCTCCGGTGCCGCCGCTGGTGTTGGTGTTGGTGCCGCCGACCCCGCCTTGGCCGCCGGTGCCGCCGGTGCCGCCTTGGCCGCCGGCCCCGCCGCCGATGCCGTCGATGCCGGCTCCACCGGTCCCGCCGGCGCCGCCGTTGCCGCCGTGGCCGCCGGTGCCGCCGGCGGTGGGGGTGGAGCTGCTGGTGCCAGTGGTGCCGGTGGCGCCGGTGCCGCCGTTGCCGCCTTGGCCGCCGGCGCCTCCGGTGCCGTGGGTGCCGTTGGTGGCGCCGTCGGTGCCGACCCCGCCGGCTCCGGCCGTGCCGCCGGTGCCGCCCTGGCCGCCGGCGGCGCCGTCACCGCCGCCGCTGGTGGCGTTGTTGGTTCCTCCGGTTCCTCCGGTTCCTCCGGTGCCGCCGATCCCGCCGGCCCCGCCGGCCCCGCCGCCGATGCCGTCGATACCGGCTCCACCAGTGCCGCCTTGGCCGCCGGCGCCGCCGTGGCCGCCTTGGCCGCCGGCGGTGGGGGTGGAGCTGCTGGTGCCGATGGTGCCGGTGGCGCCGTTGCCGCCGATCCCGCCTTGGCCGCCGACCCCTCCGGTGCCGTGGGTGCCGTTGGTGGCGCCGTCGGTGCCGACCCCGCCGGCCCCGGCCGTGCCGCCGGTGCCCCCGACGCCACCAGCAGCACCGGCCCCACCGGCGGTGCCGGTGTTATCGCCGCCGTAACCGCCGACCCCGCCAGCCCCGCCGACCCCGCCGGCCCCGCCGGCCCCGCCGCCGACACCGCCGATACCGGCCCCACCGGTCCCACCGGCGCCGCCGGCCCCGCCGTGACCGCCTTGACCGCCGGCGGTGGGGGTGGGGGTGCTGGCGCCGACCGCACCGAAACCGCCGGCCCCGCCGGTGCCGCCGGTGCCGCCGTGGCCGCCGGTGCCGTTGGCGCCGTTGGTGGCGCCGTCGGTGCCTTGGCCCGCGGCTCCAGCCGCTCCGCCGGTGCCGCCTTGGCCGCCGGCGGCTCCGGTGCCGCCGCTGTCGCCGGTGTTGGTGCCCCCACTGCCACCGATACCGCCGGTGCCCCCCGTACCGCCGGTGCCGCCGGCCCCGCCGCCGACACCGCCGATACCGGCTCCACCGGCCCCGCCTTGGCCGCCGGCGCCGCCGGTGCCGCCGGTGTCGCCGGCGGTGGGGGTGTTGGGGTCGGTGAGGCCGGCCTGCCCGGCCCCACCCTGTCCGCCGTGTCCGCCGTGTCCGCCGAGTCCGCCGACCCCGTTGGCGCCGGCGCGGCCTCCGGTTCCCGCGACACCGGCGGCCCCGCCCGCGCCGCCCTGCCCACCGGCGCCTCCGGAGAGAGCGCCGGTGTCGCCGTGCCCGCCGGTGCCCCCGGCACCACCCCCGCCACCGATACCGCCGCTGCCGTTAACCCCGCTAAGCCCCAACAGTCCGGCGGACCCGCCGGCTCCGCCGGACCCGCCAGCCCCACCAGCGGCGCCCTCACCGCCGGCACCGCCGGCCATTCCCAGACCGATCCCGCTGCCGCCGGCGCCGCCGCCACCACCGGCCCCACCGGCCCCGCCACCGCCACCGGCCCCACCCGCGCTGAACAACCCGCCCATACCCAGCCAGCCCGTAGCGGCCCCACCCGCGCCACCGACTCCGCCATGACCGCCGGTACTGCCCGCCCCGCCGGACCCGCCCCCCAACCCGGCCTCACCGATGGCTCCGGCCCCGCCCTGACCCCCGGCCCCGCCGTCACCGCCGGCCCAGCCGAATAGCGCACGGGTCAGGCCCCCGGCCCCGCCGGCCCCGCCGTCACCGCCGGCCTGACCCGCCGCGCCGGCCCCGCCCTCACCACCGGCCCCGCCGGCACCACCAAACCCACCCATAAGGCCTCCGGCCCCACCACCACCACCGGTACCACCGGCCTGACCCAAACCCCCGGCCCCACCGCCACCACCAGCCCCGCCATCACCCCACAACCAGCCCCCAGCGCCACCAACACCCCCGCCCGCGCCCGTCCCGCCCGCTCCGCCGACCCCACCATTGCCGATCAACCCCGCGGCCCCACCAACCCCACCCTGAGCACCAACACCCCCGACCCCGCCGGCCCCGCCATTGCCGACCCACCAACCGCCCCGGCCCCCGGCCCCCCCAACCTCGCCAGCGCCCCCAGCCCCGCCGACCCCGCCGTTGCCGATCAACCCCGCGGCCCCACCAGCCCCACCGGCTTGCCCCGGCGCCCCTGACCCCCCAGCCCCGCCGTTGCCGATCAACAACCCCCCGGCCCCGCCGGGCTGGCCACTACCGGGTGCACCGTTAGCGCCATCCCCGATTAACCCGCGCCCCCACAACGCATACGCCGGCGCATTGACCACACCCAGCACCTGCTGCTCAAAGGCCTGCAACGGCCCCACACCGGCCGCCTCGGCCAGCCCATAACCTTGCCCACTGCCGATCAACGACTCCACGAACCGCGCATGAAACTGACCCGCCCGCACACTAAGGAGCTGATACTGCTGGGCATAACCGCCGAACAACTGCGCGATCGCCACCGACACCTCATCACCACCAGCGGCCAACACCTGCGTAGTCGCCCGCGCCGCCGCCGCATTCGCCTCACTAATCGCCGATCCAATCCCGGCCAAACTCCCCGACGCCGACACCAACACCTCAGGCGAAACAACAACAAAAGACGACATCTCCACACTCCAAATCAACCGGGCGGCGAAGTCAGATGCTGGTCACGGCGCCGCAGGCGATGCATCACCAACGACAGATCGGGTCGGCAGATAGGTCGGGAGTCGTAGGAGGCTCGCGAATGAGACTTGGCGCCGTGTGAGGCTGTCAGCGGACCCGTCGGTCGTGGCTCAAGGTCCACCGGTGCCCCCGTCGCCGCCGTTGCCGCCCGGGCCTCCGGTACCGCCGTCGTTACCGATCGGAGCTCCGCCTGGATCGCCGACGTCGCCAGGGGTACCGGACTGCCCTGGGTTGCCCAGGCTGCCGGTGCCCCCGGTGCCCCCGGTGCCACCGGCACCGCCTTGGCCGCCAACGCCGCCGCCGGTACCTGTTCCGCCGGTGCCGCCAGTTCCCCCGGTGCCGCCTTTGCCGCCGCTGCCGCCGGTGTGATTGGCGCCGTTGCCGTTGCCGCCCGCGCCGCCGCCGCCGGCGCTGCCACCCTGGCCGCCGGTGCCGCCGGCTCCGCCATCGGTGCCGCTACCGCCATCGCCACCTTGGCCGCCGACACCGCCCTCACCGCCTGCTGCGCCATCGTTGGAGACGCCGGTGCCGCCAAGGCCGCCGGTGCCGCCGGTGCCTCCTGTGCCGCCTGTGCCGCCAGCGCCGCCGCCGACGCCGCCGATGCCGGAGCCGCCGAGGCCGCCGGTGCCGCCAGTGCCGCCTGCACCACCGCTGCCGCCGGGGGTCGGGTTGTTGCCGGCGCTGCCCGCAGCGCCGGTGCCGCCCGTACCGCCGATACCGCCGATACCGCCTACGCCGCCGGAGCCGTTACCTCCATTGGCACCCCCGTCGGTGCCGGTGCCGCCCGTTCCTGCAGCACCGCCGGTGCCGCCCTGACCGCCCGCGGTGCCATCTCCGTCGGCGCCGGTTGTGCCGTTGCCGCCGGTGCCCCCTTGGCCACCGGTTCCGCCTTGGCCGCCAGCGCCGCCGCCGACCCCGCCGAAACCCGCGCCGCCGCTGCCTCCTTGGCCGCCGGCACCGCCCTGACCGCCCTGTGTACCAGGAGCGGGTGTAACGAACGTCGAGCCGTCCAGACCTCTACCGCCCTGGCCACCGGCGCCGCCAGAGCCTCCGGACCCGCCGCTACCGTGGCTGCCATTGGCACCGCCGTCGGTGCCGGTGCCGCTGACTCCTGCGGTCCCTCCGGCGCCGCCTTGGCCGCCAGCTCCCCCGTTGCCGGCGTTGGCTCCGATATTGGCGCCGCCGGTGCCGCCGGTGCCGCCGGTGCCGCCGGTGCCGCCGGTGCCTCCTTGGCCACCACCGATGCCGTCGAGGCCGGCGCCGCCATTGCCGCCTTGGCCGCCGGCGCCTCCTTGACCGCCGATTCCGCCGTTGCCGCCGGGGAGGCTCGAGTGGGAGGCAGTGCCAGTTGTACCGGTGCCGCCGGTGCCGCCGGTACCGCCCGTGCCTCCGGAGCCTCCGGTGCCGTTGCTGCCGGAGACGCCGCCGTCGGTCCCGGCACCGCCTGCTCCCGCGGTGCCGCCGGTACCGCCTTGACCCCCGTCAGCGCCGGCGCCGCCGCTGATGCCGTTGTTGGTGCCTCCGGTGCCTCCGGTGCCTCCGCTGCCGCCGGTGCCGCCGGTGCCGCCGGCGCCGCCGCCGATACCGCCGATGCCGGCGCCGCCGGCCCCTCCGGCGCCGCCGGCGCCGCCTTGGCCGCCCTGGCCGCCGGTAGTGGGTGTAACACCATCGGAGCCAGTAGTCCCGGTGCCTCCGCTACCGCCAGTGCCGCCTTGGCCACCCTCTCCGCCAGTGCCGTTGGCGCCGCTGGTCCCGCCGTCAGTGCCGGTTCCGGCGACTCCTGCGGCGCCACCGGCTCCTCCCTGGCCGCCGTCGGCTCCGTTGCCGCCGGTGGTGCCGGTGTTGTCTCCACCAAAGCCGCCTTGGCCGCCCTGGCCGCCGGTGCCACCGCTGCCGCCGTTACCCCCGCCGATGCCGCCGAAGCCGGACCCGCCGGTGCCACCGGCCCCGCCGGCGCCTCCTTGGCCGCCTTGGCTCCCGGTCTGGGGTGAATTCGGATCGTTGGAGCCGATGCCGCCGGTGCCGCCCGTCCCGCCGCTGCCGCCTGTCCCTCCGTCACCGCCGGTGCCGTTTGCGCCGCCGTCGGTTCCGGTTCCGGCAGTGCCGCCGGCGCCGCCCATGCCGCCCGCGCCTCCAGCGCCGGTGACAAGGCTTCCCGTGCCTCCGGTGCCGCCGTCACCGCCGGTGCCGCCGTTGCCGCCGGCGCCGCCGCCGACGAGAAGGGCGCTACCGGCTCCACCTGCTCCACCGGCTCCACCTTGGCCGCCTCGGCCGCCTGTTCCGCCAGTATTTCCAGTGCCAGTGCCGGTTCCGCCTTGGCCGCCGGTGCCGCCGGTGCCGCCGTTGCCTCCTTGTCCGCCGGTGCCGTTGGTGCCGTTGGCGCCGCCGTCGGTGCCGGATCCGGGTGTTCCGGCGGTGCCGCCTTGTCCGCCTTGTCCGCCGTTGGCGCCGTCGCCGCCATTGGCGCCGTTGTTTGCGGAGGTTCCGGTGCCGCCGGTTCCTCCGTCGCCGCCGGTGCCGCCGGTGCCGCCTTGGCCGCCGGCCCCGCCGCCGATGCCGTTGATGCCGGCTCCGCCGTTACCGCCTTGGCCGCCGCCGCCGCCGTGTCCGCCGGTGCCGCCGGGGGTGGGTGGGGCGGTGGGGGTGCCGTCGGTGCCGGTGGTGCCGGTGGCGCCGTGGCCGCCGGTGCCGCCTTGTCCGCCGACGCCTCCGGTGCCGTGGGTGCCGTTGGTGGCGCCGTCGGTGCCGGCCCCGCCGGCTCCGGCCGTGCCGCCGGTGCCGCCTTGTCCGCCGTTGGCGCCGTCTCCGCCGTTGGCGGCGGTTCCGCCGGTGCCGCCGGTGCCACCGTTGCCGCCGTTGCCGCCTTGGCCGCCGGCCCCGCCGCCGATGCCGTTGATGCCGGCTCCGCCGTTGCCTCCGGTGCCTCCGGTGCCGCCGTGGCCGCCGGTGCCGCCGGGGGTGGGTGGGGCGGTGGGGGTGCCGTCGGTGCCGGTGGTGCCGGTGGCGCCGTGGCCGCCGTTGCCGCCGGTGCCGCCTTGGCCGCCGGTGCCGTGGGTGCCGTTGGTGGCGCCGTCGGTGCCGAGCCCGGCCGCTCCGGCCGTGCCGCCGGTGCCGCCTTGTCCGCCGGCGGCTCCGGTGCCGCCGTTGGCGCCAGTGTTTGAACCGCCGGTGCCGCCGGTACCGCCGGTGCCTCCCGTACCGCCGGCCCCGCCGGCCCCGCCGCCGATGCCGTCGATGCCGGCTCCGCCGTTACCGCCTTGGCCGCCGGTGCCGCCTTGGCCGCCTTGGGCGCCCGCGACGGGGGCTAGGGGATCGTTGGACCCGTCCATGCCTGCGCCGCCATTGCCGCCGGTGCCGCCTCGGCCGCCGATGCCTCCGGTGCCGTGGGTGCCGTTGGTGGCGCCGTCGGTGCCGGCCCCGCCGGCTCCGGCCGTGCCGCCGGTGCCGCCTTGTCCGCCGGCGGCTCCGGTGCCGCCGCTGGTGTTGGTGTTGGTGCCGCCGACCCCGCCTTGGCCGCCGGTGCCGCCGGTGCCGCCGGCCCCGCCGGCCCCGCCGCCGATGCCGTCGATGCCGGCTCCGCCGTTACCGCCTTGGCCGCCGTTGCCGCCGTGGCCGCCGGTGCCGCCGGCGGTGGGGGTGGAGCTGCTGGTGCCAGTGGTGCCGGTGGCGCCGGTGCCGCCGTTGCCGCCTTGGCCGCCGGCGCCTCCGGTGCCGTGGGTGCCGTTGGTGGCGCCGTCGGTGCCGACCCCGCCGGCTCCGGCCGTGCCGCCGGTGCCGCCCTGGCCGCCGGCGGCGCCGTCACCGCCGCCGCTGGTGGCGTTGTTGGTTCCTCCGGTTCCTCCGGTTCCTCCGGTGCCGCCGATCCCGCCGGCCCCGCCGGCCCCGCCGCCGATGCCGTCGATACCGGCTCCACCAGTGCCGCCTTGGCCGCCGGCGCCGCCGTGGCCGCCTTGGCCGCCGGCGGTGGGGGTGGAGCTGCTGGTGCCGATGGTGCCGGTGGCGCCGTTGCCGCCGATCCCGCCTTGGCCGCCGACCCCTCCGGTGCCGTGGGTGCCGTTGGTGGCGCCGTCGGTGCCGACCCCGCCGGCCCCGGCCGTGCCGCCGGTGCCCCCGACGCCACCAGCAGCACCGGCCCCACCGGC
Organism: Mycobacterium basiliense; assembly: GCF_900292015.1. Taxonomy (NCBI): domain Bacteria; kingdom Bacillati; phylum Actinomycetota; class Actinomycetes; order Mycobacteriales; family Mycobacteriaceae; genus Mycobacterium; species Mycobacterium basiliense. The sequence goes on along the minus strand of NZ_LR130759.1, from coordinate 5,310,000 downwards.
GGTGCCGGTGTTATCGCCGCCGTAACCGCCGACCCCGCCAGCCCCGCCGACCCCGCCGGCCCCGCCGGCCCCGCCGCCGACACCGCCGATACCGGCCCCACCGGTCCCACCGGCGCCGCCGGCCCCGCCGTGACCGCCTTGACCGCCGGCGGTGGGGGTGGGGGTGCTGGCGCCGACCGCACCGAAACCGCCGGCCCCGCCGGTGCCGCCGGTGCCGCCGTGGCCGCCGGTGCCGTTGGCGCCGTTGGTGGCGCCGTCGGTGCCTTGGCCCGCGGCTCCAGCCGCTCCGCCGGTGCCGCCTTGGCCGCCGGCGGCTCCGGTGCCGCCGCTGTCGCCGGTGTTGGTGCCCCCACTGCCACCGATACCGCCGGTGCCCCCCGTACCGCCGGTGCCGCCGGCCCCGCCGCCGACACCGCCGATACCGGCTCCACCGGCCCCGCCTTGGCCGCCGGCGCCGCCGGTGCCGCCGGTGTCGCCGGCGGTGGGGGTGTTGGGGTCGGTGAGGCCGGCCTGCCCGGCCCCACCCTGTCCGCCGTGTCCGCCGTGTCCGCCGAGTCCGCCGACCCCGTTGGCGCCGGCGCGGCCTCCGGTTCCCGCGACACCGGCGGCCCCGCCCGCGCCGCCCTGCCCACCGGCGCCTCCGGAGAGAGCGCCGGTGTCGCCGTGCCCGCCGGTGCCCCCGGCACCACCCCCGCCACCGATACCGCCGCTGCCGTTAACCCCGCTAAGCCCCAACAGTCCGGCGGACCCGCCGGCTCCGCCGGACCCGCCAGCCCCACCAGCGGCGCCCTCACCGCCGGCACCGCCGGCCATTCCCAGACCGATCCCGCTGCCGCCGGCGCCGCCGCCACCACCGGCCCCACCGGCCCCGCCACCGCCACCGGCCCCACCCGCGCTGAACAACCCGCCCATACCCAGCCAGCCCGTAGCGGCCCCACCCGCGCCACCGACTCCGCCATGACCGCCGGTACTGCCCGCCCCGCCGGACCCGCCCCCCAACCCGGCCTCACCGATGGCTCCGGCCCCGCCCTGACCCCCGGCCCCGCCGTCACCGCCGGCCCAGCCGAATAGCGCACGGGTCAGGCCCCCGGCCCCGCCGGCCCCGCCGTCACCGCCGGCCTGACCCGCCGCGCCGGCCCCGCCCTCACCACCGGCCCCGCCGGCACCACCAAACCCACCCATAAGGCCTCCGGCCCCACCACCACCACCGGTACCACCGGCCTGACCCAAACCCCCGGCCCCACCGCCACCACCAGCCCCGCCATCACCCCACAACCAGCCCCCAGCGCCACCAACACCCCCGCCCGCGCCCGTCCCGCCCGCTCCGCCGACCCCACCATTGCCGATCAACCCCGCGGCCCCACCAACCCCACCCTGAGCACCAACACCCCCGACCCCGCCGGCCCCGCCATTGCCGACCCACCAACCGCCCCGGCCCCCGGCCCCCCCAACCTCGCCAGCGCCCCCAGCCCCGCCGACCCCGCCGTTGCCGATCAACCCCGCGGCCCCACCAGCCCCACCGGCTTGCCCCGGCGCCCCTGACCCCCCAGCCCCGCCGTTGCCGATCAACAACCCCCCGGCCCCGCCGGGCTGGCCACTACCGGGTGCACCGTTAGCGCCATCCCCGATTAACCCGCGCCCCCACAACGCATACGCCGGCGCATTGACCACACCCAGCACCTGCTGCTCAAAGGCCTGCAACGGCCCCACACCGGCCGCCTCGGCCAGCCCATAACCTTGCCCACTGCCGATCAACGACTCCACGAACCGCGCATGAAACTGACCCGCCCGCACACTAAGGAGCTGATACTGCTGGGCATAACCGCCGAACAACTGCGCGATCGCCACCGACACCTCATCACCACCAGCGGCCAACACCTGCGTAGTCGCCCGCGCCGCCGCCGCATTCGCCTCACTAATCGCCGATCCAATCCCGGCCAAACTCCCCGACGCCGACACCAACACCTCAGGCGAAACAACAACAAAAGACGACATCTCCACACTCCAAATCACCAGCAGGGTATGTGTGCTTTCAAAGCAAGGAAGTGTGAAGGACATTACATGCGTTCCGCCAAAGGCAAAACGAATATTGCGGAGTTTTTTCAGACGAACGCTGCGGTGTTCCTGACGCGCTATGCCCGGTGGCCGTCAGCTGAGCTAATAAAGTGCTATTGACCAGCGAGTATAGTTATTCGTATAGGTTTGACTGCCAATCTGACGATGCGATGTTCGAGCCTTTTGGAGAGACTATTAATAGTCAGCTGGTCAACTATTTATTATTGGGCGTTACGCGCTTAGATTCGAGGAACGCCGGCCATGCGATGCTGAACCGCGGACGCCCGCCTAATGGACTTCCTCAAGTTCAATAAAAGCTGCATTGTCCGACACGTGATCCGGCTATTATCGGCCGTCGAGTCGCAACACGATTCAACGTGAACCGGGTGCTTGCAATGTCAGAGGTAGGGGGACCAGCGATGTCGTTGGCGATTGCTGCGTGGTGCTGGTGCTAGTGGCCGACGGCTACCGATCGGCTGGCACCAGTTCGTCGATCAGCGTGGCCAGCGCGGCCGCGGCGTCGTCGAACACCGCGGCGTTGGTCGCGGCCTGCTGATGAGGTATCGGCGAGCATTGCAGTATCGTTGCCAGGCCATACGCGGATAGCGGTTCTACGGCGCCGGCATGCTCGCCGATCCCAGCTGCCAGTCAGCCCGGTCGGATTTGTTGCACGTCGTACCACCCTCAAGTCCTGCTGCGTGCCGAATAACCGCGCAATCTCCGCTGGCACATGGTCGGAGCGGGTCGCCACCAGCCGGGTCGTTGAGCCCTCCGTCGCTGCATTCGCTTCGATCATCGTCTCTGCGCTAATGGGATCGGCTGCACAGCTCCGGGTCTGCCATCGGTCCTCCCGCAATGCGCCATAGCCGTCTAGGGTGCCCCGTTGGTCCCCTTTGCGCCGAGCAGCTGCCCGCCGGTCCCGCCGACCCCGCCCGGCCCGCCGCCGGTGCCGCTGCCACCGTCGCCGCCATTGCCAATCAGCCGGGCGTTGCCGCCGTTGCCGCCGATTCCGCTGCCAAGACCGGTAGAAATCCCGGCGTTGCCACCGCGACCGCCATTGCCGATCAGGCCGCCCATACCGCCGTCACCGCCGGTGCCGCCGTTGGGGTTGGTGACGAGGCCGGCACCACCAGCGCCGCCGGCTCCACCGTTGCCGAACAATGCCCCGCCATTGCCACCCGCCCCGCCGTTTCCAGCGACGGCTATTGGACTGGCGTTACCGCCGGTGCCTCCGGCGCCGCCGCTGCCCAACAGCCCGGCGGTCCCGCCGGCACCGCCGTCGGCGCTACTACCGCCATTGCCGCCGGCTCCGCCGTTGCCGAATATGAGGCCGCCGGCACCGCCGTCGGCACCCGCTTGGGGTAAACCATCGCCGCCGGCTCCGCCGTTGCCGAATAGGCCGGCGTTGCCTCCCACCCCCGGGGTTCGGAAGCTGCTGAGGCTCCCACCGCCGTCGCCGCCGTTGCCCCACAGCAGTCCGCCGTTGGCTCCGGGCTGTGACGACCCGCCGTTACCGCCGTCGCCGATGAGCAGCCCGGCCCGACCGGCGACACCACCGACCCCACCGCCGCCGCCGTTACCGCCATCGCCGAACAGGTAGGCGTCGCCCCCGTCCCCACCCAAGGCGGAGCCGCTACGGTCATTCCCGCCGTTGCCGCCGTTGCCGTAGAGCCATCCGCCGTCGCCGCCGGCACCACCGGCACCACTCTGGGCACCGAAGCTGCCAGAGGAAAAGCCGCCGTTGGCGCCGGTTCCGCCGTTGCCGATCAATCCCGCCGAGCCGCCCGCGCCACCGTTACCACCGCTGCCCGGGCCAGGAAATGCAGCGTTACCGCCGACACCGCCGGCCCCGCCATTGCCCCACACCAGCCCCCCGGCCCCACCAGCACCACCGGCCCCAGCATTGCCCGCGCCGTTATCACCACCGGCCCCGCCGCTGCCGCCATGGCCGAACAACCCGGCAGCACCCCCAGCCCCCCCGTCTTGCCCGACACCACCCGAACCACCGTTGCCGCCATTGCCGACCAAGATCCCGCCCGCACCGCCGGCTTGCCCGGTGCCATCGGCCCCGTTAACACCGTCACCGATCAACGGCCGACCCAACAACGCCTCAGTGGGCCCATTGATCACCCCCAATAGCACCTGTTCAACGTTGGCCGCCTCAGCGGCGGCATACGCATCCGCGCCAGCGCGCAACGCCTCAATGAACTGGGCATGAAACGCCGCGGCCTGAGCGCTCAGCGCTTGATAAGCCTGCCCATGCGCACTCAACAGCGCCGCAATGGCCGCCGAAATCGGCACCGGCGGCCACCACCACAGTGGTCGACGACGCCGCGGCCACATTAGCCGCACTGATCGACGAGCCGATACCAGCCAAATCGGTGGCCGCAGACACCACCACCTGCGGCGCGGCAATCACAAACGACATCACTGTCCCCTCCCACCTCTACAGCGACCGGCCCAACCCAGGTGGTCCCCAATGGCCACGAGCCGAACCATAAAGGTATGTAACACATCCGGACTAGCAATTCGATGAGTTTGGCCGAATCCCTAAGTAAACGTAAGCGATATTGCGTAAATAGAAGAGTCAGTATGCAGCTGACCGTCTGGCTATTAACCAATATCGACTTATTGGCCTGGTGTCGCGTGTTGCGGGCCACTGGGAGTGGCGGGAAACCTTGCGCGCCCGCTACCGCCGAAGGTGCCGCGGTGGCTTGGGGCACTGCCATGTCCGCCAACGCTCCTAGGGCCGCCGCAGCCTTAGCGCGTAGGTGGGAACCCGCGATTCCGCCCCAGCCGAGCCAGCCCGTGCCTCCAGTGCCGCCGTTGGCGCCATTGCGGTTACGGCCCGCTTCCGTGTTGCCACCTCCGACCCTGCGCGGCCGTATTCGCCGCGCTGATAGCCGATTCCATTCCGGCCACACTCCGCAACGTCGCCGCCAACTCAGGGGCGGGACGGGTGAACACATGCCGTGCGCCCGGTCCAAGGTAAAGCGAGCCTTGTGTAAAACGATTCGACTGGACTGGTACTGGACTGGTTCCGATGCTCGTATGCCGCCCATGGCGGCAGGCGCTAGCCGCCGTGTGAACGGTTTCTGGCTAACGTGCATCGGTGCTTGAGTCATCGCGAGCCGATATCGGCCGGTTTCGGCAACTGAGATGCATTCCATCTCACGTGCCAGCGGTTTGGTGGGACGCTTCCGGGAAGTAATAGATAACCAACTGGTTATCTATTACTCGTTTACCCTTCGTGGCGCAGTATCGCTTACGTTTACCTAGGGATTCGGCCAAACTCATCGAATTGCTAATCCGGATGTGTTACATACCTTTATGGTTCGGCTCGTGGCCATTGGGGACCACCTGGGTTGGGCCGGTCGCTGTAGAGGTGGGAGGGGACAGTGATGTCGTTTGTGATTGCCGCGCCGCAGGTGGTGGTGTCTGCGGCCACCGATTTGGCTGGTATCGGCTCGTCGATCAGTGCGGCTAATGTGGCCGCGGCGTCGTCGACCACTGTGGTGGTGGCCGCCGGTGCCGATGAGGTTTCGGCGGCCATTGCGGCGCTGTTGAGTGCGCATGGGCAGGCTTATCAAGCGCTGAGCGCTCAGGCCGCGGCGTTTCATGCCCAGTTCATTGAGGCGTTGCGCGCTGGCGCGGATGCGTATGCCGCCGCTGAGGCGGCCAACGTTGAACAGGTGCTATTGGGGGTGATCAATGGGCCCACTGAGGCGTTGTTGGGTCGGCCGTTGATCGGTGACGGTGTTAACGGGGCCGATGGCACCGGGCAAGCCGGCGGTGCGGGCGGGATCTTGGTCGGCAATGGCGGCAACGGTGGTTCGGGTGGTGTCGGGCAAGACGGGGGGGCTGGGGGTGCTGCCGGGTTGTTCGGCCATGGCGGCAGCGGCGGGGCCGGTGGTGATAACGGCGCGGGCAATGCTGGGGCCGGTGGTGCTGGTGGGGCCGGGGGGCTGGTGTGGGGCAATGGCGGGGCCGGCGGTGTCGGCGGTAACGCTGCATTTCCTGGCCCGGGCAGCGGTGGTAACGGTGGCGCGGGCGGCTCGGCGGGATTGATCGGCAACGGCGGAACCGGCGCCAACGGCGGCTTTTCCTCTGGCAGCTTCGGTGCCCAGAGTGGTGCCGGTGGTGCCGGCGGCGACGGCGGATGGCTCTACGGCAACGGCGGCAACGGCGGGAATGACCGTAGCGGCTCCGCCTTGGGTGGGGACGGGGGCGACGCCTACCTGTTCGGCGATGGCGGTAACGGCGGCGGCGGTGGGGTCGGTGGTGTCGCCGGTCGGGCCGGGCTGCTCATCGGCGACGGCGGTAACGGCGGGTCGTCACAGCCCGGAGCCAACGGCGGACTGCTGTGGGGCAACGGCGGCGACGGCGGTGGGAGCCTCAGCAGCTTCCGAACCCCGGGGGTGGGAGGCAACGCCGGCCTATTCGGCAACGGCGGAGCCGGCGGCGATGGTTTACCCCAAGCGGGTGCCGACGGCGGTGCCGGCGGCCTCATATTCGGCAACGGCGGAGCCGGCGGCGCTGCTAGGGGCTTGTCGGACGGCGATGGCTTCGCGGGAGGCAATGGCGGCAACGCCGGGCTGTGGGGAATTGGCGGCACCGGTGGGTCCGGCGGGTTCGGCGCAAGCGGTGGAGCTGGCGGCGTTGGCGGTACTGGTGGCAGGGGTGGGATGCTCTTTGGCGCGGGCGGAACCGGTGGGACCGGGGGCATTGGCTATGAAGCGGCCGGCTTCGGTGTCGGCACCGGTGCTGCCGGAGGAAACGGTGGCGATGCTGGCCTATTCGGTACCGGAGGCGCCGGGGGCACCGGCGGCACGGGTGTGTTCGGTGGCAGCGGAGGCACCGGCGGTACCGGTGGCGCCGGCGGGCTGGTATTCGGCGACGGCGGCCGGGGTGGCGACGCCGGCACCTCATCCGGTTCGGGTAGCGGCACTGGTGGCAATGGTGGCAGCGCCGAGTGGATCGGCAACGGCGGCAACGGCGGCAACGGCACCGGGGGCGGGCCCGGCGGCAGCGGCGGGCCCGGCGGCAAATTGGCCGGCAAAAACGGAACCGACGGCACACCCTAGCGATATGCCGGGCGCGGCCACGCATCACCGCCCGGAGCTGGCCACCGATGGGCTCATCGCGTGCTGTGCAAAAGAGCGGCGCTACCGCGTGTTGCTCGCTGCTGCCGCCAACCTGTCTACGACTACCATCTGCCCGCGCCGTCATGCGGGCCACGGACCACGGACCACTCCGCTGAAGCGTTTCCGGGTGGTTGTCACGGGCGATAGCTTCCCACGCCTCCGGTGGAGGGATTGCCGACGTGGTGGTGGGTCTTTGCTGACGGTGGCCACGGTAGTAGTGGCGGCGATGCCGATGGCTACCGAAGTGCGGGCGTGCTGCCGCCGATGTACCCGCGTGTGGGTTCGAGGTCGAGGTCGCGTGCTGACCTTTCGGCTGCCGGTCAGTGAAAAGCCGCTAAGCCCGAATCCTTAGCAACAGTTTGCGCTGTGACTGCACAGCGTTAGCTCGCTAGCTCAGCCTTATGCCTGCGCGGCCGCCATTTACGTGCAAGGTCATTGGCCACTCCGTGGCCGCATTTTTTGGGCAGGTGGAAGCGTTGTAAGTATGTATATAGACGACCGTCTGGCTATTAATCCAATGTTAATTAGTGGGTTTGTCTATTGCTTTTGCAGCGTGGCAATCGGGTGTAATTTTTTTGGAGGGCGAAAGGGGAGTTGCACTCATGGTTGATAGGCGCTTTGAGGTATTGCGCGATGGGTTGATTCCGCGGCCGGGTCGGCATCGTTCGGTGGTGGTGGTGGGGGCGGGGATTAGCGGTGTGGTGTGTGCTCGGTTGCTGCACGATGCGGGGTATGAGGTGCAGGTGTTGGAGGCCCGTGACCGCGCCGGGGGGAGGTTGTGGGCCGTTGATGGCGTTGGTGGACAGTATTACGAGCTTGGTGGGATGCGTTTTTCGGAGAGCAACCAGCTGGCGATGGAGGTGTTTCGGCAGGCCGGCGTGACGGTGTCGCCGTTTCCGTTGCAGCACAAGTCGTTTTTCTTTGGTGGTCGCCATTTTCACCCAGACGGTTTTCTGCCGTCGAGTGCGGGTTTTGATATTCCGCCCGAGGATGACCGCCCGTTGACTGAGTTGCTCGATCGGGTGATGGCTCCTGTCAATGCGATCTATGAGCGTCAGGACAACGATGAGGAAGAGGCATTTTTTGAGTGCTTGGATCGTTTCGATAGATATTCGATTCAGACCTGGTTAACCGAGCGCGGTTTGTCGCCGGGAGCGGTCAATTGTTTAAGTCTTGTCAATAACATCGAGGGTCGGCTGAATTTCTCATTTTCGGAGTGGGCTGAATATGTGCGGGTTGATGCGTTTGGGCCCAACCTACTTTACGTGGAGGAAGGCACCACGGAACTGATGCGCCGTCTTGTTGAGCCGATAGCTCATCTGGTCCGTTTCGGGGTGCAGGCCACTCGGATTGAGCAGAGTCTAAGCACGGCCACCGTGCATTGGCGTGCCGGCGGGCGCGAGGGTTCGATCCGTGCCGACGAGGTGATTTTGGCGGTGCCGCCAATTGTGCTGCGTCACATTCCCATTGAGGGGATGTCGACTGCCAAAGACGCGGCGTTACGGCGGACCTATTGCGGGCGGGCGGCGAAGGTTTTTCTGCGGTTCAACCGGCGCTGGTGGGACGACATCGTCGGCGACAAGGGGGGGTTGGCGGTGACCGATCTGCCGGTGCGCAATGTGTTGTTCACCGTGGCCGGCCAGGGCGACGACCCCAGCCGGGGCGCGATCATTGGGTCCTATACGTGGGAGTCCGACAGCATGGTGTTTGCTAACTTGCCCGTTGAAGAACGTATCGAGCGGGTGTTGTCCGACGTTGAGTTGATGTATCCCGAGGCCGTTGGCAGCTTTGAGGGCGGGGTCGCGCATGACTGGGGCTCGGATCGCTGGGCCGGGGGCGTGGGTGGATTGTTCCGGCCTACCGAGATGTCGGGGGATCACTACCGCGACCTGATTGAACCCCTGGGCCGGGTGTGGTTTGCCGGTGAAACTTACGACCGGCGCAGCCGTCGCTGGGTCGAAGGCGCACTGAAATCCGCGGTCAAGAACTGCATGGCTCTGCACGATAACGCCCGTGACAATCTCCCCCTGGACTAGCCGTGTCCCAACCCTGCTGGTATCGCGATGGGGGTGCGAGCCACAGCCGCATACCCGTCCCGCATTCTCCTGATCCACAGATCTGCTGGGACATATCCACAACGGACGCTCAACGCAGGCATACATCCAACGGCAGATCGCCGTCGCAACACTAGGGAAACATTGGGAGGATCAGTGGAAATCTACGCCGACGACAAAGGGTCGATCCTGGCGGTAACCGAGCCCGAGCTGCTCGGCTACACATCCGAAGAGCTGATTGGCAAGAAGGTCGAGATCATCGTTCCCTACAAATACCGTGAAGCTCACCGGCGCGGCCTCAAACGATGGTCGGAATCAGGCGAAGCGAAAGTCATGGGTACCTGGCTACTGATCGAAGCCCGCCACCGCGACGGCGATCTAGTACGCATGGAACTCGTGCTAACCCAACGCATGGACAACACCGGCAGACGTGTCGTCACCGCCAACATCAAACCGGTCTCCGACGACGACATGTTCCGCCTCGCCCCAATCTGACACGCCAGCTATATCCGCCGAGTGGTCCCCCTTACGTGTATTTCGCGTGGTCTGCGTGGCAGGTGCCGCTATCCGGTTTCAGCAAAACGACGACATGAGCGTGCGGGTAAACCAGCGCTGCGCAGAGGACCTACTAGCTATTTCACCTCGCGACGTGCCCCACTAGCCAGAAAGAAGACGCACAGTACGGGCGGACACCGAATGTGTCGTCGCCGACGGAAACGCGAACAACGCCGGGAACGACAGACGGTCGCTTCTGCCAGTGACTAACCTTGCTCGTCCGCTCAGCTCAGACCAGCGTTGCCAACACGTATCGCCCGGTGTTGCCGCTGCCGGACTCCGTGTTGAGCCTTGATCAACTCAAGGCAAAAATTCCCGTCATCTGGAGCGGTCTCACGCAATGGGCCCAGTTTGGGTCACGCACAAGGGCAGCTCCGTCGATAGCTGCAGATGTGCAATGCAATTCCAACGTGAGGAGCCACCACCTGATATCGCGCGACCCATGTCAGCCCAGCCGGAAGCCGTGGCACCTGCCGATCGAACCGCATGACAGCGCCGCGACGTGCTGCTCAGCCAGGCGTGCCAGTGGAACCCGGCTGACCCGGCTGGCCTAGCAGTGTCCCGCCGACGCCGCCGGTTCCGCCGCCTCCACCTGCGCCGCCGGCGACTCCACCGTTGCCGCCCTCGCCGCCGTCGCCGCCGTTACCGATCAGGCTCGCCTTACCGCCATCACCCCCGCGCCCGCCATCCCCACCGGTGCTGGGGTTTGTGTCGTTTCCGCCGTCTCCGCCGTTCCCACCCGAACCGGCGTTGCCGATGAGGCCGGCCGAACCGCCGTTACCGCCAGCGCCTCCGTTCCCGCCGGTCGCGTTGGCCGCTCCGCCGTCACCGCCGGCTCCGCCGTTGCCGCCGTTGCCGAACAATTGCCCGCCGGCGCCTCCGGCGCCCCCGCCGGCGCCGGGCGCGCCTGTGAGGGCCGTCGCCAAGCCGCTGTGCCCGCCGGCGCCACCCGACCCGCCGTGGCCGATAAGCTTGGCGGCCCCGCCAGCCCCGCCGGCCCCACCAGTGCCGAATGTGAAGGCGACGTCTCCACCGTCGCCGCCGGATCCGCCATCGCCCAGGAATTGGCCGCCCGCACCGCCAGCACCGCCCAGGCCACCGTCGCGACCGGAGCCGCCGTCCCCGCCGCCTCCGCCGGCGCCGCCGTTGCCAAGCAACCTGGCGTCGCCGCCGGTCCCGCCGTTGCCACCGCCGATCCCGCCTTGCCCGCCGGCGCCTCCGTTGCCGATCAGCCCGGCGGTGCCTCCGGTACCACCGGCCGCAAGGAGCCCACCATTTCCGCCGGCCCCGCCGCTGCCGATCAGACCGACGGAACCACCCGCGCCACCTGGACCGCCGCCACCGCCAAATGGCCCACCATCCCCGCCGGCTCCGCCTTGGCCGATCAGCCAGACATCGCCGCCGGCCCCGCCCGCGCCGCTGGCCCCGTGGGTGACGGTGCCGTCACCCCCTTGCCCGCCTTGCCCGCCGGCACCGCCATTGCCCCACAGCCCGTGGCTGCCGCCGCCAGCTCCGCCAGCTCCGCCAGCGCCGCCGACGTCGCCGCCTTCCCCGCCGTGCCCGCCTTGTCCGCCGGCGCCGCCATGGCCCCACAGCCCACGGCCGGCGCCACCGATCCCGCCGTCGCCGCCGGTGCCGCCTGTGGAGTTGGCGCCCTGGCCAAGTCCGCCGTCTCCGCCGGCGCCGCCGTCCCCGCCGCGGCCGTGAATCACGCCGCCGACACCGCCGGAACCGCCGGCGCCCGCGCTGCCGCCGTCACCGGGCGTGTCCGCCCCCTGTCCGCCTTGTCCGCCGGCGCCGCCGTTACCCCACAGTCCGGCGGCGCCACCGGCGCCACCGCTTCCACCCGGGACACTGGATGCGCCGGTCCCGCCGTTGCCACCGGCCCCACCGCTACCAAAGAGCCAGCCGCCATTCCCGCCGTTTCCGCCGGCGGCGCCGGTGCCGCCGCTTCCGCCGTTGCCGCCGTTGCCGAACAGTCCGGCGGCGCCGCCATTCCCGCCGGCTTGTCCGGCTGCACCGCTTCCGCCGTTGCCGCCGTTGCCGTACAAGATCCCGCCGGCCCCGCCACTGGCCCCGGTCCCAGCAGGCCCGTTTGCTCCATCGCCGATCAGCGGGCGCCCCAGCAACGCGTTGGTGGGGGCGTTGATCACGCGTAGTACCTCTTGCTCAAGAATCTGTAACGGCGCTACGTTGGCCGCCTCGGCGAGGCCATACGAATTCCCACCGCGAGTCAACGCCTGCACAAACTGGGTATGAAACAAGCCCATTTGCGCGCTGATCGCCTGGTACTCCCGGGCATAGCCGCTAAACAACCGCACGATTGCCGTCGAGACTTCGTCCTGAGCCGCCGACACCACCTGCGTTGTCGAACCCGCGGCCGCGGCATTAGCGGCTTCGATAGTCGAACCGATCCCGGACAAATCCTGCGACGCTGCCACCAATGCCTCCGGCGCGGCGATAACAAACGGGAACATCCTCGCCTCCGATCGACTGTAGGGTCTACATTCCTGGAATTGTGAGCGACATTACATTCATGCGATCGCGTGGAAGGCGAGTTTGCGTCGATCTGTAGAAAAGCACGTGAAAATATCAAAGTGACCGACTAACTATTAATTGGGTAACTCGCACACGCTGGATTAACTATTGTTTGACATGCGTCTGCGGAGTCCCGGATCGTTGGTCGACAATGGCGGACGCTTGGTGCTTCGCCGGGTTCACGGTTGTGTCAAGGTCGACCGCCGGGTGTGCCAGGGACACGTCTGGGACAGGCGGGAGGATGTGGTTGACACACGCGATGACCGCCCCGAGACACGGCCAGCCGCGACCCGTAACAGACTCCGCGGACGTAACCGATGGCGCCGGCTAGGTCTCGCCCTCACATAGGTCGGTAAGAAGGGGCAGGGTGACCGCCTCGAATCGTGCATAGGGCTTGTCGGAGCCATCGATCTTCGCGCGGAACACCGCGCCTTCCCACGCCTCGATGATCAGCGCCGCCACTTCGCGGCGTTTGCTCTCGTCGTCGTGGGTAAAAACGGCGGCAAGCCGCTTTTCCCACATGGTCATGATTGTGCGCATGCGATCGGCGACGACGGTGCTGGATGCCGCCAACTCCAATCCGACATTGCCTAGCAAGCCACCCAACAGGTACGCGTGACGTTCGTAATCGTCGGCCAGGGCGCGAAAGTATGTTGTAAGGCGTTCCAACGGCGGCTGTTTGGTTCGCAGCAGCGGACCCACCTCGTGCTCCAGCTCGGTCCAGCAGTATTCGAGTACGCCCACCACGAACTCGTCCTTACTGGAGTAATAGCTGTAGAAGGAGCCTTTGGGGACTTCTGCGCGCTCAGCAATCTCCTTGACACCGGTGGCCTTGACCCCGTGCAGTCGGAAGAGCTGCAGACCGGCGACAAGGAGCTTAGTGCGAGCCCGCGGATTAGGGGGCCGGGGCATGTTTTTCTCCTTGGTGTGTCAGCTGCCGCACGACCAGTCGATAGTGGGTGGTTCGCCTGCGCCCGCCGACCGATCGGTGGAACTTGCGTCGGCCGTGCCTGGCAGTGTTCAAAAGGTCAGGATCGCGGTGTTTGGGAAGTAGTCGAAGCGGGCGAAATCGCCCGTATCGAGCGCCCGGGTGCAACGCGGCTGGCTTCGCGGATAGCCGCAGGCAAATCGTCCGCGAGCGGGAGCTAAGACCCGGCACGGGCATAAAGATGTAGAAGTACCTCGCCTGGGCCGAGATGGTCGCTAGTTGTTCGGAGTAAGGAGCAGGCGATGATGCATGAAAATGGAGATCGGATGACGACATGGCGTGTGTCATGGCGAATCCTTTCTGGTAGTTGAATTTCTGGTAGTTGAAATGAGCTCAGACAGCTATGCCGATCGTTGGGTGTGAGCGGGCTGACTATGCGTCCACATCACCGGTGGCTAGCTCCGTTGCCCGCCACCGGTGATGTGGACACCGCACAGACTCCGTGTGCGGGGCGGATCTTACCCAGCATCGCGAATTCTGAATGCTATGTAGGAAAAGGGAATTCAGCTATCGCCACGGCGACGCGACGTGGGGATTCATGGTAGTGCGGCGTGGTAGCCGGCGGCTCGGCCAGTGATGGCGCCTCGGATGAGCCCGGTACCAGCGGGGTAGTGGTGGTAGAAGAACCCACCGGTTAGCTCGCCAATCGCGTACAGCCCCGGGATCGGTTGGTTAGCGGCGTCGAGCGCGCGCGACGAGGTGTCCACCTTGATGCCGCCAAAGGTGAAGGTAATTCCCCCGGTGGTCGGAAACGCTACGAACGGACCGCTCTCGATCGGTGCCGCCCAATTCGACTTGGGCGGAGTGATACCGACTGTGGCCTTCCCGTCGCGGCAGGACAGGTCGAACTCACGATCGTCACGAATCGACGCGTTGTACTGCGCAACTGTGCGGACAAAACCGTCGACGTCGATGCCGGCCAGATCGGCGAGTTCAGCGAGCGTGTTTGCTTCGATGCGCGTAGCCGCATCGTATTTCTCGTCAAGATATTTCACGCCGTTGGCGTCGAAGATCTGCCACCCAATTGCTCCAGGTTGCTCGAGGGTGGAGCGTCCGGCGATGACATACACCTCCGACGGAACACCTTGGCCCTCATCGAAGTAGCGCCTGCCCTGACTGTTGACACAGATCCCGACCCGGAAGTTGATGAGAGTGGCGAGTGTGCGGTCCGGCACGTCCAGTGGCTGTTGATCTGGTGCCGCGATGTCGACCGGAGCGACATGGCAGCCGGACAGTTGCCCGTATGGTTGCGCACCGACATCGAGTGCGGCCGTCAGCAGCTTGCCAGTGTTGTGGCGGGTGCCGCGAACCTTGATTCGCCCCCACTTCTCGCCGAGGTATTTTGTCCGCAACCTCGGACTCGCCTCAAAGCCGCCGGATCCGAGTATGACCTTGCCCAGCCAGTCCCGGTAGTGGCCGTCGGGTCCTCGCGCGACGACGCCTATTACCCCGCTGTCATCGGTGAGCAGCCGAACTCCTGCTGTGCCGTAATGAATTTCGACGCCTAGTTCGTGTGCCTTCGCCAGTTCGCTCCGGATCAGGCCTTCGCCGCCGTTCTTGGCCTGAATGACCAGACCTCCGTAGTAGCTGCGTCGTTCCGGCGAGGCGGAGCTGAGCATATCCGCCAGCTCCCACTGCACGCCCCGCTCGGTCAACCACCGGATCATGTCGTAGCTTTCGGAAACAAGCCACCCGACGAGCTCCGGGTCGCCTTCGTCCTGCCCGAGGCGGTGGATCGTCGCGGCGTAGGCTTCCGCGGGGTACGGCTCGATGCTGATGGTTTCGCGCTCCTCCGGCGCAATGTCGGGCAGAAGATCGAGCACTATTGCCGGGTCGGCAAATGCAAATCTGACGAGCCCGGGTGTATAGCGGGTGTTGCCGCCCATCTCCTCCTCGGACGCCTTTTCGAGGACATGCACCTCGGCCCCGCCTTCTCGGGCAGCGATTGCCGCGACCAACGCTGCGTTTCCCGCTCCAACAACGATCACTCTGTTGGTCACCCCGGGCATGGTGGCCCTCCTTTCAGTTTCGTTCCCATGAGTGAACCAAGTCATCTGATGAATGTCAATAATCAGCAGATGACTTGGTAACGGACCCTGGATCGCCGGGTGGAGTCGAGTCCATCGAGACAGCGAGTGGGAATGTTCGCTCCGGGCGACCGTCGTGGCGCCAGCGCAGACCGGCGGCCGTCATCCGCCATTGCTAACCGTGCGCGTGCATGGGCATACAATCGCAGGCATGTCAGGTAGGGGTTCTCGATCGGAATCTCGGCTGGTTGACCGGGTGGTCAAGGAAATACAGCGGCGGGTCTCTACGGGAGTGTTTGCTGTGGGGTCGAAGTTGCCTGCCGAACCCCAGCTGATGGACATGCTCGGTGTTGGCCGCTCGACGCTTCGCGAAGCGGTACGAGTGCTTGCCCACGCGGGCGTGCTGGACAAGCGGCAAGGCTCGGGCACCTACGTCGTGGGTACGCCGATTTCGGACGCCTGGAACGATCGGCTCCGACGCGCCACCATGACCGAGATCTATGACGCTAGGAACGTGCTCGAGGTTCAGTTGGCGAAAATGGCCGCTCGGAATCGCAGCGCAGAGGATCTGCAGCGAATGCAGCAGGCTCTAGATCGTCGACGGTCGGCGTTGGAGTTCGAAAACACCCGAATCGCCGCCGAGGCCGACTTGGAGTTCCATCTTGCTATCGCTGTGGCAAGTCGCAATCCGATTCTGATTGACCTGTTCCGGTCGTTCACGACGACCCTGAAGCCTGCTATCGAGGCGGTTATGAACGCGGGCGACGCTGAGCATGAAGCCGCGTCGATCGCTCGCCATCAAGACGTCTACATAGCTATCAGCGCGGGCGAGGTCGGCGCGGCCGGAGACGCGATGGCGGCTTGCCTCGGCCTGGCGCAACCGCTGCTGGACCGCACATCTGGTGAAGACGCAGAAGTTCCGGTCGCGCTTGGGTAGCGTCGCCAACGTGCAATCCGATTGTCCCTTTTCGCGTTCGGGGAACCATGCCCTCGCCGGCAAGTTCAACTAACAGCGCTCCGCGATGGTCGACGTCTGTTGACGCAGTCCCGCACCGGGCCGACTGCCGAGGCCGTGTTCCGCGACGTGAGCGCCGTCTATCCGCCGACGACGGGGCGAGGCATCTTGAACGTGTGCCGGCCGCTGCGCAACACGAGGCGGCCCGGGGGTCGTCGTCCGTTGCCTGCCATAGGCATTGCGCCGGTCGTGTTGATCGTCGGGGAACCAGACGTGGCGGGAATATCTCGAAAACCGGTGTGCGATAACGATGGTGAACCGGACGCGTTGCCCGTGAGCGGACTTGTTGCCGGCCAACTTGCGGGGACCGACAGTCCTCCCCGCGATCCGGCATCGCCCATCCGGGCAAGTGCCAGGCCGCGAACTGTTGCCGACGGTGAGGCGGCAACCCCGGAAGTAGTCGCCTGAACCGCAGCTTTAGCCGCTTGGAGTTGGGCCTGCTGAGCCCCGATCACGAACTGTGCCGTTGAAAACACTGCATAGGTTGTCGACCATAGCGGCTGCAGCGGTCCGACGATGAGGGTATCGATGTCCTTGAAGACCCTAAGCATCGCGGAGAAGGCATCGGCCGGAAAGCGGGACGACGCGCCGGAATTTGCAATCGGCCCGACCGCAATGGTGGGTAAGCGATGAGGAACGACAGACATCAGCTGTGACTGGGCTAACTGGATCTCGATCTTCGAGGCGCTGGCGGCTCGGGTTGCAGCGGCCGACTGAGCAGGCTGGTCGCTACCGTTTGTGAACGGTGGCGGCCAGGTGAACGGCGACAATGTGGTCGCCGCCGCCGAGGCGGTGGCGTAACTGTACATGGCGGCGGCGTCTTGGGCCCACATCTCTGCGTACGCAGTGTCGGTGGCCGCGATTGCCGGCAAATTTTGCCCGAAGTAGTTGGTGGCCAACAGTATTGACAATAGCAAGCGGTTGTCCGCAATTGCCGTCGGTGGAACGGTGGCAGCGTAGGCCGTCTCATAGGCGGCTGCGGCCGCCCTCGCCTGACTTGCAGATTGCTCGGCCTGCATGGCGGTCGCAGTTGCCCAGGTGGCTTGCGGTGTCATGGCGTTGGACATAGCTATGGACGCTGCTCCGCTCCACGTCTGTCCCTGTAACGCCGACAGCACGGAATAGCACCCCGCGACATACCGCTCAAGTTGCGCGGCAAGCTCATCCCATGCCGTCGCCGCAGCCAACATGGGCGCTGAGCCGGGGCCGTAATACATTCTGGCCGAATTTATCTCAGGCGGTAGTAACCCGAAATCGTCCATCGGGCGGCCTTTCTCAATCTGAGCAACCTTCGCTCGTAACGATGTAGGACTTGACGTTGTGTGCCGAGACGGCCACTAGCCGCCGAAGGCGGGGCGCGGGATTTGGAACTTGCGTGGCGCCACACGCAGTGCGTTGCTGACCGTGGGACGCAGTGACGAGCCCGGCGAGCTCCCGACTCCGGTTGACGGCACACCGTGCCACACGTTGGGATCCGAGACTTCGTGCCAGGACGGGCCAGCCTCGCCGGCTGCCTCGGACAGCCAGTTCGGCTGGGTCGCAGAGCTGGCCGCTGATGCTGTCACTGCCCAACTCTGCGGGACAGACAACGCCCCAACGCTAGTCGCGCTACCGGTGGTGAGAAGCGCAGCACCGGGCGTGCTAGCTGAAGCGGCCGCAGTGCTGGCCGCTTTTGCGGCGCCTTGCGCAGCCGCAGCCGCGGTCCCGGCCGACTGGGCGCTGGATCGAAGAAGTGCGGACACGTAGCTTCCTGCTGACGTGTATGTACGACTGAGTCCGTCGGCGAGGTTGATTGGTCCGACAAATGTGTTGAAATCGCTGAATAGTTTGAGCAACAGCGATTCCAACTCCTGCCAAGGGGCGGAAGTGCTCGAAATTCCCGCACCGGCAAGCGCTTGTAGCTGCTGGGGTGCGCTTGCGGTCAGCTGAGCCAGGGTTGACTGAGTGAAGCCGGCGGTCGAACTGCTCACTGCGGCGCAGACCGCGGCGGATTGCCCGGCGGCGCTTGTGGTCTGTGGCGGGTCGCTGAACGGAGTCAGAGTAGCCGCGGCCGCCGAGGACGCGGCATATTGATACATCGCTGCGACGTCCTGAGCCCACATCTCCTGATATGCAGCCTCGGTAACCCCGATCATGGTCGTGTTCTGCCCGAATATGTTGGTCTCGACCAAAGTTGCCAATCGAGTCCGATTGGCCGTGACCAACGATGGCGGCACCATTGCACCGAGCGCCGCCTCGTACGCCGCCACAGCGGCCCGAATCCGCCTACCGGCATCCTCGGCTTGGGCCCTTGCCGTTGTCGCCCAGGCCGCATACGGAGCTACCGCGCCAGCCATGGCTTCTGCCGCGCTACCCGACCAACCCTCGCCGTGCAGCCGAGAGAGCAGTGAGCGGTAGCCGCGAGAGAAAGACTCCAACCCCGTGGCGAGTAGATCCCAGGCTGTGGCGGCCGCCAGCATCGACCCGGGTCCAGGGCCGGAATATATCCGGGCCGAGTTGATTTCTGGCGGCAGTAATCCGTAATCCAGCACCTCGACAATTCACCTTCTCTGGCCGATGTAATCCGACGGGCCGCTACGGTAAGTCGGTCGCCGAGTTTGGGTCAAAGTGCACCGGCGCAAAAGGCTTGACTGTCCCGTCGCCATGTCGGCGTAAAAACATCGACCGTGCTGATACCCAGGGGGCCCACGCGGTATCGGTCACATTGCCGCCGGCTTAGCCGTTCCGCAGGGCTGCATCGGCCGCGAGCATCGGCGACTCTATTGAGGATTATCACGAAAACCCAACGGTTACATTGCCATTGATCACCACGTTTCGCGGTACTGGCGGCTAGCCGGCTATCGACCCCGCGCGCGTGGGGCTGGTTCGCCGAACGTTCGTCGAGCCGGTACGGGCGTCCCCTTCGGGTGCGGCCCGTTTAGGTCTTCGGTTGGGGGATGGTATTTAAACACTCCTTGATCGGATATTCCCCTTCGCCAATTACCCGCCGGGTCACTACACATTCACTAAGTTCTGGGACTCGCGACAGCGGCACAAAGTTAGCCGACTGTCTTTATTGTCCGGGCTTCCGCCGCGGCGGCCTGCTTAGAGAATTCCATTGTGACGAGCCGAGGTCGACGCGACAAAGATTTGGCGACAACCTCGCGCATCGGATGCCCGGCGGAGATATCCGGGATCACAGCACGCTACGGCTGGCCTCCGCCGACAGTGAATTTGACGACGCGCCGCCGGTGGGGCGTTGCGGGATTCAGGGGAGGATGACCGGGTTCCCCGGGTCGCCGTCGCTGCCATCGCTGCCGTCGTTTCCGGCGTCGCCGTCGGGGGTGCCGCCGGCGCCGCCGCTACCCCCGCTGCCGAAGCCGCCGCCGGCGCCCGGAGGTGCGCCTTCGCCGCCGGTGCCGCCGTCGCCGCCGGTGCCGCCGTCGCCGCCGGTGCCGCCGGGCTCGCCGGGGGCCGTGCTGGTGCCGCCGGTGCCGCCGGTCCCCCCGTTGCCGCCTCCGCCGCCATCACCGCCGGCGCCGCTGCCGCCGCCATTGCCACCCAAACCGCCCCTGCCGCCGGTGCCGCCAACGCCGCCATCGGCGCCGATTCCGTCGCTGCTGACCCCGCCTTGGCCGCCTTGCCCGCCGTTGCCGCCGTTGCCGCCGTTGCCGCCGTCGAAGTCGGTATCGCCGGCCCCCCCGGTGCCGCCGTTGCCGCCGGTACCGCCGGTACCGCCCTCCCCGCCGGCGCCGGCCGCGCCGAGGCCAGAACCTGCGTTCCCACCGTCACCGCCCTTTCCGCCAACACCCCCGACACCGGCGTCTTGGCCATCGCCGCCGACGCCGGCGGCACCGAAGCGACCCTGCCCGCCGCGTCCGCCTTCGCCGCCTTGGCCTCCGTTGCCGTTGGTTCCACCGATGCCTGCGTCGCCGCCGTTTCCGCCGATCCCGCCGTCGCCGCCGGAAAGTCCTGGTAGCAAGGTGCTGGGGCTGGCGCTGCCGGTGCCGCCGCCGCCACCGGTGCCGCCGTCACCGCCGATGCCGGCGTCGCCGACGGCACCCCCATTGCCCCCGCCGCCGCCGGCGCCCGCGGCCCCGCCAGCACCGCCGTCGCCACCATCACCAGCAATGACAAGGCCGCTGCCGTGACTGCCTCTGCCGCCGTCTCCGCCGGTGCCGCCGTTGCCGCCGGTGCCACCGTCTGCGCTGATACCGTTGCTGCTCAGCCCGCCGAGGCCGCCTTGGCCGCCCTGGCCCCCGGCCCCACCGGTGCCACCCTTTTCGTTGGCACCGAGGCCCCCGAATGCGCCTGGACCGCCGTTGCCGCCATTGCCACCGGTACCGGCGGCGCCGCCGCTTCCGTCGGCCCCGATGCCGGTGCCCGCGTTACCGCCGTTGCCGCCCGTCCCGCCTGCACCGCCGGTGCCGGCGGCAGTAATGGAGGATCCCAAATCGCCGTCGCCGCCGTTCCCGCCGATGCCACCGGCCCCGCCGTTGCCATTGGTGCCGCCGGCGCCCGCGTTGCCGCCGTCGCCGCCGTCGCCGCCGGTGCCGCCCATGCCTCCGTCACGGCCGAGGGCGCCCCCGAACGGTTCGCCGGGTTTGCCGTCGCCCCCGTGGCCGCCTTGACCACCGTCGCCGCCGACGCCGGCGTTGCCCGCCATCCCGCCGTTGCCGGCCGCACCGCCCTCACCGGCATCGCCACCAGCACCGCCGACACCGCCGTTGCCTCCGGTGCCCACGGTGCTGTCACCGCCGGTGCCGCCCTTGCCGCCTTGCCCGCCATTGCCGCCTTGGCCGCCGTCGGCGTTGATGCCAGAGCTACTGGCGCCGCCGAGGCCGCCCTGGCCGCCCTGGCCGCCCTTGCCGCCCTGGCCGCCGTTGAAGTCGTCGCTGCCGGTGCCGCCGTCGCCGCCGGCTCCGCCATTGCCGCCGGTGCCCGCGGCACCGCCGTCGCCATCGGCGCCCAAACCGATCCCGGCGTTGCCGCCGTTTCCGCCGTCGCCGCCGGCTCCGCCGTCGCCGCCGGTGTCGCCGTCAGAGCCCTGGCCCGCGGCGCCGGAGCGCCCGTCGCCGCCGTCGCCGCCGCTGCCACCGGCACCGCCGGCGCCGTTGGTGCCCCCGGCACCTGCATCGCCGCCGGTGCCGCCGTCGCCACCGAGGCCGCCGGCAAACCCGGCGTCACCGGTATTGAGGCCGCTCCCGCCGTTGCCGCCGTCGCCGCCACGGCCGCCGTCGCCGCCGATGCCGGCGCTACCGGTGTTGCCGCCGTTGCCGCCGCCACCGCCCGCGCCCGCGGCGCCGCCGTCGCCGCCCCGACCACCGGAGCCGGCGTCGAAGCCGGTCCCGGCTCCGCCGTCGCCGCCCTGGCCGCCTTGGCCGCCGTCCCCGCCGGTACCGCCATCGGCGTTGATGCCGGCGGTGCTGGCGCCGCCGAAGCCGCCTTGACCGCCCTCACCACCGGAACCGCCGTGGCCACCGCTGAAGCCGCCGTCGCCGTTGCCCCCATTGCCGCCGTTGCCGCCGTTGCCGCCGGTGCCGGCCGCGCCGCCGTCGCCGTCGGCGCCTAAGCCGATACCGGCGTTGCCGCCGTTGCCCCCGGTCCCGCCGCTGCCGCCGTTCCCGCCGTTCCCGCCAGCGGCGAATTGACCGGCGCCGGAGGTGCCGACGCCGCCCGTCCCACCGGTCCCGCCGCTGCCTCCAGCGCCGCCGCTGCCGTTGGTGCCGCCCAGGCCGGCGTTGCCGCCGGCGCCACCGTCCCCGCCGGCCCCGCCGGTAAAGCCCGAGAATCCAGCGGCGATACCGTCGCCGCCGGTGCCGCCATCGCCGCCGCGGCCACCGTCACCGGCGATGCCGGCGTCGCCGGTGGTGCCGCCGTTGCCGCCGGCCCCGCCGGCTCCGGCGTCGCCGCCGTTGCCGCCGTTGCCGCCGCTTCCGCCGTCGCTGAAGTCAACGGCCCCGCCGGTGCCGCCTTGGCCGCCGGTGCCGCCGTTGCCGCCTTGGCCGCCGTCGGCGTTGATGCCGGCGGTGCTGGCGCCGCCTAGGCCGCCCTGTCCGCCCTGGCCGCCGGCGCCGCCCTGGCCGCCGGCCATGTCGTTGCCGCCGTTGCCGCCGGTGCCGCCGTTGCCGCCGTTGCCACCGGTGCCCGCCGCGCCGCCGTCGCCATCGGCCCCAGCGCCGATGCCGGCATTGCCGCCGTTGCCGCCGTTTCCGCCGGCGGCGCCGTTGCCGCCGTTGCCGCCGGTGTCGGCCACGCCTGGGGCTCCGATGCCGCCGTTTCCGCCGTTGCCGCCGTTTCCGCCGGCGCCGCCGCTGCCGTTGGTGCCGCCCAGGCCGGCGTTGCCGCCAGCGCCGCCGGAGCCGCCGTCACCGCCGTCGTACCCGATGCCGCCATCGCCGTCACCGGGCACGACCGCCGACACGCCGTCCTTACCGGCGCCGCCATCGCCGCCGCGGCCGCCGTCGCCAGCGATGCCGGCGTTGCCGTTGGTGCCGCCGTTGCCGCCGCCGCCGCCGGCTCCGGCGTCGCCGCCGTCGCCGCCGGAGCCGCCCATTCCGGCGGTAGCGCCCAGGGTGTCGGCGCCTTGGCCACCTTGGCCGCCGGTACCGCCGTTGCCGCCTTGGCCGCCGTCGGCGTTGATGCCGGCGGTGCTGGCGCCGCCGAAGCCGCCCTGGCCGCCTTGGCCGCCGGCGCCGCCCTGACCGCCGGTACCGGACGCGCTGAAGCCAGTGCCACCGGTGCCGCCGGTGCCGCCTTGGCCGCCGTTGCCGCCGGTGCCCGCCGCGCCGCCGGTGCCGTCGGCGCCTGCGCCGATGCCGGCGTTGCCGCCGTTGCCGCCGAGTCCGCCGGCTCCGCCGTTGCCGCCGTTTCCGCCGGTGTCGGCCAGACCGTTGGTGGCGTTGGCGCCGTTGCCGCCGCCACCGCCTTGTCCGCCGTTACCGCCGGCGCCGCCGCTGCCGTTGGTGCCGCCGAGGCCGGCGTTGCCGCCGTCGCCGCCGGAGCCGCCGGTCCCGCCGGCATACCCGATGCCGCCGTCGCCGTCACCGGGAAAGATTGGGGAAATTCCGCCGCCACCGATGCCGCCGCCACCGCCTTGGCCACCGTCACCGCCGATGCCGGCGTTGCCGGTGGCGCCGCCGTTGCCGCCGCCGCCGCCGGCCCCGGCGTCGCCGCCGTCGCCGCCGGTACCGCCCATTCCGGCGGAGGCACCGAGGCCTAAGCCGCCGTCACCGCCTTGGCCGCCGGTGCCGCCGTTGCCGCCTTGGCCGCCGTCGGCGTTGATGCCGGCGGTGCTGGCCCCTCCGAAGCCGCCCTGGCCGCCTTCGCCGCCGGCGCCGCCCTGACCGCCGGCGAGGTTGGTGTCACCCTTGCCGCCGGTGCCGCCTTGGCCGCCGGTGCCGCCGGCGCCGGCCGCACCGCCGTCGCCGTCGGCGCCTGCGCCGATGCCGGCGTTGCCGCCGTTGCCGCCGAGCCCGCCGGCTCCACCGTTGCCGCCGGTCCCACCGATATCGGCCAGGCCTTGGGCGCCGTTGCCGCCGTTGCCACCTTGGCCGCCGGTGCCCCCGGCGCCGCCGGAGCCGTTGGTGCCGCCCAGGCCGGCATTGCCGCCGGCGCCGCCGGCCCCGCCGTCACCGCCGTCATACCCGATGCCGCCATCGCCGTCACCGGGAAAGATCGCCGACAGACCGTCACTGCCGGTGCCGCCATCGCCGCCGCGACCGCCATCACCGGCGATGCCGGCGTTGCCGGTGGTGCCGCCGTTGCCGCCGCCGCCGCCGGCCCCGGCGTCGCCGCCGTCGCCGCCGGTACCGCCCATTCCGGCGGTAGCGCCCAGGCTGGCGCCGCCGTCACCGCCTTGGCCGCCGGTGCCGCCGTTGCCGCCTTGGCCGCCGTCGGCGTTGATGCCGGCGGTGCTGGCCCCGCCGAAGCCGCCCTGGCCGCCTTCGCCGCCGGCGCCGCCCTGACCGCCGGCGAGGTTGGTGCCACCGGTACCGCCGGTGCCGCCTTGGCCGCCGGTGCCGCCGGCGCCGGCCGCACCGCCGTCGCCGTCGGCGCCTGCGCCGATGCCGGCGTTGCCGCCGTTGCCGCCGAGTCCGCCGGCTCCACCGTTGCCGCCGGCCCCGCCGATATCGGCCAGGCCTTGGGCGCCGTTGCCGCCGTTGCCACCTTGGCCGCCGGTGCCCCCGGCGCCGCCGGAGCCGTTGGCGCCGCCCAGGCCGGCGTTGCCGCCGGCGCCGCCGGAGCCGCCGTCACCGCCGTCATACCCGATGCCGCCATCGCCGTCACCGGGAAAGATCGCCGACAGACCGTCACTGCCGGTGCCGCCATCGCCGCCGCGACCGCCATCACCGGCGATGCCGGCGTTGCCGGTGGTGCCGCCGTTGCCGCCGCCGCCGCCGGCTCCGGCGTCGCCGCCGTCGCCGCCGTCGCCGCCCATTCCGGCGGTAGCGCCCAGGCTGGCGCCGCCGTCACCGCCTTGGCCGCCGGTGCCGCCGTTGCCGCCTTGGCCGCCGTCGGCGTTGATGCCGGCGGTGCTGGCGCCGCCGAAGCCGCCCTGGCCGCCTTCGCCGCCGGCGCCGCCCTGACCGCCGGCGAGGTTGGTGTCACCCTTGCCGCCGGTGCCGCCTTGGCCGCCGGTGCCGCCGGTGCCCGCCGCGCCGCCGGTGCCGTCGGCGCCTGCGCCGATGCCGGCGTTGCCGCCGTTGCCGCCGAGTCCGCCGGCTCCGCCGTTGCCGCCGTTGCCGCCGATATCGGCCAGGCCTTGGGCGCCGTTGCCGCCGCCACCGCCTTGTCCGCCGTTACCGCCGGCGCCGCCGCTGCCGTTGGTGCCGCCGAGGCCGGCGTTGCCGCCGTCGCCGCCGGAGCCGCCGGTCCCGCCGGCATACCCGATGCCGCCGTCGCCGTCACCGGGAAAGATTGGGGAAATTCCGCCGCCACCGATGCCGCCGCCACCGCCTTGGCCACCGTCACCGCCGATGCCGGCGTTGCCGGTGGCGCCGCCGTTGCCGCCGCCGCCGCCGGCCCCGGCGTCGCCGCCGTCGCCGCCGGTACCGCCCATTCCGGCGGAGGCACCGAGGCCTAAGCCGCCGTCACCGCCTTGGCCGCCGGTGCCGCCGTTGCCGCCTTGGCCGCCGTCGGCGTTGATGCCGGCGGTGCTGGCCCCTCCGAAGCCGCCCTGGCCGCCTTCGCCGCCGGCGCCGCCCTGACCGCCGGCGAGGTTGGTGTCACCCTTGCCGCCGGTGCCGCCTTGGCCGCCGGTGCCGCCGGCGCCGGCCGCACCGCCGTCGCCGTCGGCGCCTGCGCCGATGCCGGCGTTGCCGCCGTTGCCGCCGAGTCCGCCGGCCCCGCCGTTGCCGCCGGTCCCACCGATATCGGCCAGGCCTTGGGCGCCGTTGCCGCCGTTGCCACCTTGGCCGCCGGTGCCGCCGGCGCCGCCGGAGCCGTTGGTGCCGCCCAGGCCGGCGTTGCCGCCGGCGCCGCCGGCCCCGCCGTCACCGCCGTCATACCCGATGCCGCCATCGCCGTCACCGGGAAAGATCGCCGACAGACCGTCACTGCCGGTGCCGCCATCGCCGCCGCGACCGCCATCACCGGCGATGCCGGCGTTGCCGGTGGTGCCGCCGTTGCCGCCGCCGCCGCCGGCCCCGGCGTCGCCGCCGTCGCCGCCGGTACCGCCCATTCCGGCGGTAGCGCCCAGGCTGGCGCCGCCGTCACCGCCTTGGCCGCCGGTGCCGCCGTTGCCGCCTTGGCCGCCGTCGGCGTTGATGCCGGCGGTGCTGGCCCCGCCGAAGCCGCCCTGGCCGCCTTCGCCGCCGGCGCCGCCCTGACCGCCGGCGAGGTTGGTGCCACCGGTACCGCCGGTGCCGCCTTGGCCGCCGGTGCCGCCGGCGCCGGCCGCACCGCCGTCGCCGTCGGCGCCTGCGCCGATGCCGGCGTTGCCGCCGTTGCCGCCGAGTCCGCCGGCTCCACCGTTGCCGCCGGCCCCGCCGATATCGGCCAGGCCTTGGGCGCCGTTGCCGCCGTTGCCACCTTGGCCGCCGGTGCCCCCGGCGCCGCCGCTGCCGTTGGTGCCGCCCAGGCCGGCGTTGCCGCCGGCGCCGCCGGCCCCGCCGTCACCGCCGTCATACCCGATGCCGCCATCGCCGTCACCGGGAAAGATCGCCGACAGACCGTCACTGCCGGTGCCGCCATCGCCGCCGCGACCGCCATCACCGCCGATGCCGGCGTTTCCGGTGGTGCCGACCGTCCCGCCGGTGCCTCCGGTGCCGGCCGCTCCACCGGCTCCGCCGGCGCCCGCGTCGCCACCGGCGCCGCCTTGGCCGCCGTCTTGGCCTATGCCGTTGGGGTTGTCGGCGCCGGAGCCGCCGGTGCCGCCTATGCCGCCTTGTCCGCCGGTGCCGCCAGCGCCGCCGGAACCGTTGGTGCCACCGGTGCCGCTGTTGCCGCCGGTGCCGCCGGCGCCGCCCTGACCTCCGGCGAACCCGGCGGTTCCGGTGGCGCCGCTGCCGGCGGCCGCGTCTTGGCCGTTGCCGCCGAGCCCGCCTGCTCCGCCCTGGCCTCCGGTGCCGCCGATGCCGGCGTTTCCGGTGGTGCCGACCGTCCCGCCGGTGCCTCCGGTGCCGGCCGCTCCACCGGCTCCGCCGGCGCCCGCGTCGCCACCGGCGCCGCCTTGGCCGCCGTCTTGGCCGATGCCGTTGGGGTTGTCGGCGCCGGAGCCGCCGGTGCCGCCTATGCCGCCTTGTCCGCCGGTGCCGCCAGCGCCGCCGGAACCGTTGGTGCCACCGGTGCCGCTGTTGCCGCCGGTGCCGCCGGCGCCGCCCTGACCTCCGGCGAACCCGGCGGTTCCGGTGGCGCCGCTGCCGGCGGCCGCGTCTTGGCCGTTGCCGCCGAGCCCGCCTGCTCCGCCCTGGCCTCCGGTGCCGCCGATGCCGGCGTTTCCGGTGGTGCCGACCGTCCCGCCGGTGCCTCCGGTGCCGGCCGCTCCACCGGCTCCGCCGGCGCCCGCGTCGCCACCGGCGCCGCCTTGGCCGCCGTCTTGGCCGATGCCGTTGGGGTTGTCGGCGCCGGAGCCGCCGGTGCCGCCTATGCCGCCTTGTCCGCCGGTGCCGCCAGCGCCGCCGGAACCGTTGGTGCCACCGGTGCCGCTGTTGCCGCCGGTGCCGCCGGCGCCGCCCTGACCTCCGGCGAACCCGGCGGTTCCGGTGGCGCCGCTGCCGGCGGCCGCGTCTTGGCCGTTGCCGCCGAGCCCGCCTGCTCCGCCCTGGCCTCCGGTGCCGCCGATGCCGGCGTTTCCGGTGGTGCCGACCGTCCCGCCGGTGCCTCCGGTGCCGGCCGCTCCACCGGCTCCGCCGGCGCCCGCGTCGCCACCGGCGCCGCCTTGGCCGCCGTCTTGGCCGATGCCGTTGGGGTTGTCGGCGCCGGAGCCGCCGGTGCCGCCTATGCCGCCTTGTCCGCCGGTGCCGCCAGCGCCGCCGGAACCGTTGATGCCACCGGCAACAGCATTGCCGCCCTGACCGCCGCTACCGCCGGCGCCGCCGGCGAACCCGGAACCACCCATCGCAGCGCTGCCGCTCGCCGCGTTAGCACCCGCAGCGCCCGTACCGCCCATGCCTCCTTGCCCGCCGGTGCCGCCGACGCCCGCGCTACCCGCCGCGCCGCCAGCGCTAAAGAGCAGGCCGGCTTCACCGCCGGCCCCGCCCTGGCCGGCGCCGCCGCCGATACCGCCGTTGCCGCCGGTGCCCCCGATGCCGCCCATGCCGACCGCGGCGCCATCGCCGCCGGTCCCGCCCACACCGCCCACGCCACCGGATCCACCGGCGCCACCGACGCCGCCGGTGCCGAACAGCAGTGCCCCGCGGCCGCCGACCCCGCCGTCGCCGCCGACACCGCCGTTCCCGCCGGTACCTCCGATAGCGCCGCCGTCGCTGCCCACGCCGCCGGCACCCCCGGCACCACCGGCGCCACCGGCACCACCGCCGGCCAACCATCCGCCTCCGCCGCCGGCGCCGCCTCGGCCGCCGGTGCCGCCCATACCGGCGGGACCGCCATCGGTCCCCGCCCCGCCGGCCCCGCCGACACCGCCAGAACCAAGCAGCATCGACGCCTGGCCGCCGGCCCCGCCGGCGCCGCCGCCATAACCCCCGGTGCCACCGGCCCCGCCCCCGCCAAACAACAACCCACCAGGCCCACCGGCCCCACCAGTCCCGCCACCACTGCCGCCGACGCCGCCGGTCCCGCCCGCACCGGTTAGCCAGCCACCGGAGCCACCGGCTCCGCCGGTCGCCCCGAGCCCGCCAGCTCCGCCGGCCCCGCCGTTACCGATCAGGCCCGCGGACCCGCCGGCGCCGCCGGCCGCACCGGGGGTGGTGCTGGCCCCACCGCTACCGCCATTGCCGAACAGCAGCCCACCGGCTCCACCGGGTTGGCCCACACCACCGACCGTTCCACCGTTGGCGCCGTCGCCGACCAACGGCCGCCCCAGCAGCGTCTGGGTAGGCGCGTTGATCAGGTTCAGCAAAAGCTGCTCGACGCTGGTGGCTTCGGCCGATGCGTATGAGGATGTCCCCACCCGCAGCATCTGTACGAACTGGTCGTGATAGGCCGTCACCTGCGCACTGATGGCCTGGTATTCCTGACCGTATCCGCTGAATAACGCCGCAATCCGGGTCGAAACCTCGTCGGCGCCTGCGGCCAGCATCTCGGTCGTCGAGGCCGTCGCCGCCGCGTTGGCTGCGTTGATGGACGAGCCCACTCGCGCCAAATCTCCCGCAGCTGCCGTTACAAGTTCCGGCGATATCGACACGAACGACATCGGCTGGCTCCTCACCGCTGCCGCACTCATACAATTGCTGCAGCAAATAATTTACGCAGTGGTGAATGCGGAGTTTATTCACCGCCGGCAGATATGTCCGCGTTTTCGGGCAGTCGCATATCGAACGCACGGCCCCTGGGAATCGGCGCCGGGTGCGCTCGTCGGGCGTGGTTCGCTAGGCCCCGTCCAGGTCTAGCGCTCGCCGGTGCGCCGTTGTTGATTCCTGACGAGTGGGTCGCTGCGCCCGCCGGCATCGGCGTGTTGGGATAAAGACCCGCTTGACCAGGTCGACGGCGCTAGCGACCGTGGATTAGTACGCGGACTCACTGGCCAGGATCTCGGCCAGGAAGGCGTCCTCGGGGGGTTGGTCCAACCGCGACCGGACCCAACGCCGGACCCGTTCCCGGGTTTGGCGAGATTCCGCCGTACTTGAGATGCGCGCTCCGATGACCACTGACGTCGTCGGCCAAGGGTGGTTCCAGGCGACATGTTCGGCCAGCGCGCGCCGCTGCGCGTCAAGCAAGGGGACCGTCGCGCGGCCGCCGGCATCGAGGGCGCCGGTGCCGTGCACGTCGCCGGACCGAACTTGCACCGGGATGTCGGTGGCCGGGCGCGGCCCGATGACCGCTGCATGCACTATGGCAACCACCGCCGGGCCGGTCTGCTCGACGCTCCATTCGACGGTGTCCTCGGCCGCGTCGAATATCCCGGGCGGCACCGCGCTCCAGATGATCGATGCAATGCCCCCGCCAATCGGGGACGCGGGCCCCGGACCGGTACCAGGACCGGCCGCCAGTGCGTAATCATCGCGACGTCGGCTCGGCATGGTCAGGATCACCGGGGAGCCGTCCACCGCAGCCGACAGATCGACCCATCGGGCGCCGTCGAGGCCCACCTCTTCGGCGAGCCGAGTGCCGGTTTGCACCATGTCGCGGATACGGGGATCGTCGGTCCGCGCGTGCGGCAACAGATCGGCGGCATGTGGCGCCAACAGCCCGGCAACATCCGAATCCAGGGTCTCGTCGGTGAAAAAGCCTTGCGCCTCGAGTGTGAGCAGCGCGACCTCGACGTCGAGCAGGGCCCGATCAAGTTCGGCGATGCCGTCCCGCTGACTGGTCGGCCACCAGCGCCGCATCCAATGGCCCAGGGCCAGTCGCCGCAACCCGGCCACTGACCTCGGCGCAATGTCGACCTCACTGAGTTCGAAGTCGCCGGCGGTGCGTTCGGCCAACGCGGATGCGAGAGCCACGTGCCCTGACTCACCGACCACACGCCAAAGCCAGTCCGCGCGGGACACATCGGTGAAGGTTATTTGGGTCGCGGCGTCGGCAGCCGGGTCGTCGATGGTCCAGGAAAACACCGCGCCACTCACCTCGAGCACCGCCGCCAGCGGTGACGTCGGCTGTGCTGGAAGGGAAGTAGCGGTGGTCCATAAGCCCGACTCGGCAACCAATCTCATCTGGCCACCTGCATTTCCAGCTGCAGTTCCAGCATGGCCTTGATCCGTTGCCGGTGGTCGAGGCTCACCGATCGGGCGACACCGTCGAGCAGCGTTCGGACGTCGTCGGGGTCGTTGCACGGCTCCTGCCAGACGTCGCGTCCGTGCAGCCGTGCCCACAGCCTGCTGAGGTACGGCTGTGCGAATCCAGCGAGCTCGTCGACCACCTGTTGTTGGCGCGGATGGATCGGGCCACCCTCGGCCAGGTAGCGCCTGGCATGCAGGACGTATGCCTCCTTGCGCAGCCGAGCCTGAATCTGCGCGGCCAGTGCATAACGGCCGGTCGCGGATCGGTCCAGGGGTGCCAGCTCGACCGCCACCTCAATGCCGGCCACCAAGGTTGTCTGCTTGTCCTCGCCCAGCAGTCCCCACGGCGCGCACGCCCGGTCGACCTCCTCGGCGCACAACAGCGGGACATCGGGCAATGCGTCCCGGTCGAGGGCGCGGCGCAGGGTAGCGCGCACCCGGTCTACCACGGTCCGATCCAGCGGGCGGTCACCGTCGGAGTCACCCTGAACTTTTGGCGGCCTTTGTGGCGCAACCGAACTCAATCCCAGTTCGACAATCGACCACGGCAGCTCCGCGGCGGCCACCCGGATCAGCGCACCCAGATCGTGCGGCGTCGTTTCGGCTATCAGGACGGCCCACCCACGCCGGCGAGCCGCTGCGGCCCCATGGTTGTCGGGCTGCCGGTTGGCCGGTCCCAATACGGTGCCGAGCTTGGTCCGGAATGGACCAATCGCGCTGGCCGCGTCGATTTTCGGGGCTGGGACATCACGCCAGCTGCGCTCGAGTTGGGCGGAAAGTTCGGCGATGACCTCGGAATCTGCCACGTAGTGTCGCAGCACCTCGATCGCGGTGCGGTCCCGACCCTGATGGACCTCGCGGAGCACCGTCGCCGCAGTGGCGTGGTCATCCGGCGCGGGTGGACCTTTCGTCACCGCCAGCTCGAAACAGACCGGGAAGTACAACTCCTGGGCATTGCCGCTACGAATCCGTTGCCGGCGCCGCTCAATCTTGAGCATCTCGAACCAGGCTGCCGTGAACCGCAATTGCGGACCGCTATCAACGATCAGGTCATGCATTGCCGCGGCGATTTCGGCGGCAACCACCGGTGCGGAATATTGGGGGTTGGAGCGCAACCGCAGCACCAGTGGATCGATGATGCGTTTGATGGTGCGACTCAGTGGCGCCCCGTCGTCGCCACTGAGGACTTCTACGCCGGTGCCGATCTCGCGCCATGCGTGTTCGATCACCGCCCGGCGAGGATGACTCACCGCTGCGGCCGCTGTCGGCTGCGGATCCGCATGCATGTCAACAGGATAGAGGCACCGTCGGCGATATCGATATCCCAATAGTTGGGTTCGGTAGCCGGTTGTGGGACTGCTGGCGGGTTGGTGCGCGATGATCAAGGTCGGGGCGTACCCATGTTGCGCCTTAGCCTTGTCCCGCCGTTCTCGTTTGATTCCGCTGGCCCCGAACATCTTTAACCTCCCGACGACAAGTTTGTCGCGCACGCCCGCGGTCTGCTGGTGCTGGACCACTAGCGCGCCCCGTCAACGGCGAACGTGACCAAGGCGCCCCAATACAGCGGGTTGGCGTCAACGTTTCCGTCTCGCCAGCGCCGCATTTGTGCACGCTGCCAGCGATTTACCGCGCATCCGGAATCCGCGGATTGGTGAGCGAGGTCAACCGCGGTGACCACCTCGGCCATCGGATCGATCAGATCGGCATCGCCGTCGGTGAATTGTCGATAGGCTGCCGTGGTAGGAAGTGACCACAGCGTGGCGGTCACCAGTTGAGCGCCGCACAGAATCATCGCAGAAACCAGACCGGTGGCTTCGTCGAATTGGTAGTCACCTCCGGACGCACACGCCAGCAGCGCCACTCGTGGCGGCATCGGCGGCCGCAGCTTGATCAGATCCGACGCGGTAAGCGGCCGGTGGTCGCCAATGGCGGAGCCGTCTCCGGTGATCGCTGCCGCACAGGCCAGGTGCAGCGACGCGCGGTCGGCGTGACCCAGATCGCCATCCGCCGAACTCGCGTGGCCGACGTACAATATTCGACTCGGGTTCTGCGTCAACTGCTTCGATAGCCACCGGCGGTCGGCGTCTTGACGGCGGAACAGCTCTGCCACGTTATCCACCGGGGGGAGCACGGCGCGGCGTTGCATCAGTTCCGCGAAATGCCTCGCTACCGGGGTACGGTCGGATGGCCTGCCCAACACCGAACCAAGCGGTGAATCGGGCCGCTGCCCCGGCACCCGAGGATCCAAGACAAGTAGGGGAGGATCATCTTGCCTGCTGGCCCAGCTCGCCGGTGTGCGTGGTGCGTGCACGATGTTCTGCGGTACCGCGATCAGCACGTCAACCAACTCCATCAGTCGAAAACCGTCGGTGTGCTCTGCGATATCGGCTAGCTGCCAAGGGATTTGCGCCGCGGTCCGTCCGCTTCCGGTAATGGCCGGCTGGCGGGCACGCACCAATTCTTCCCGGCTCGGTCCCGATTTCGGCACCGCGAGCAAGCCCCAGGGAACACGCGCAAGGCGGGCGCTGGGCGAGATGAACAGAACGGGGCGCGGTGATGCCACGCAGTCGGCCAACAGCCGCCATCCGGGTGGACCGATCAGCAGGACCCCTAGGATGAACGCGACCGTTAGCTCAGTATCCGGGGCCGCGAACGGCCCTCGGGTCAGCGCACGCTCAATGGCATCGCGCCGGCTCTCCGAGCCATACGGCTCGGGCAATGCGTCGATGAGTTCTTGCAAGGCCGCCAGCAGGATCGGTTCGTCCACTACCCAGTTGGCAGTTCTCGATGGTTGGCCGACTATTCGCAAACTGGCGTACGTAGCGATGCCGACATCGGCGTATCGCAGGACCAGTGTCGGTCGGTCCGAATGGTTCATGGCCAGGTAGACCAGGTGGCTTCGGCCGCAGTGACGGCGCGACCGTAGCGTTGCAACGCCAGGGCCCGATAGTGGCTCAGGATCGCCCCGCCGTCAGGGTGCATCTGCAGAGGTGGCAGCGGGCCCAGCCGGGTCAGCGAATTCCGTATCGGCGATGACGGCCCCGATGCCGCCTGGGCCGGCTGCGGCGCCAGGTCCTCATCGGGAGGGGCGATCGCTGGTGTCGTTGCGGTGGAAGCCCACTCGTCGATTGCCCTCCGTTGCGGTACCGCGTTGAAAGTTCCGCGAGCACTGTGATATTCGATCAGCTCGCTGACCAACTCGGTGTTCTCCCATTCCCACGCGACAGCGAAGGCGCCTGCCAGAATAGGTGCCGAAACATGATTCGCCCAGCGTGATCTCGCATCCGCGTCGGCGATCGAATAGCGCACCGAGTCGACGGCTAGCGCCGCTGGGATTTTGAGATCGGCTGACTGTTCAAGCTTGGCCATCGCGCGCAAGTATTGCCCAGTACCAACCTCCCCGCGTAGCACGCCCAATGACTCGACCTGCCGCGCCTCGGTTTCCCGCACGGTTTCGTCCGGATCACCGGAACCGTCGAACCCCAAGTCCGCCAGCGCATCCGCACGCCACACGGTTCCTAGTTGATTGTCAAGCAGGGCATACTGCAGCCAGCTGCTGCGCGGTGAGGAGTCGAGCAGATCCCGCGCCTGAGCGATCATCTCGACGGCTTCAGCGAATCGGCTCCGGAATATTGCTATCCAGCTGCGTTGCAACAAAATGCGATGAAGGTGCAATGGCTTTCCCAGCTCACGCCAATGGCGCTCGGCATGCTCCCAGCATTCGTCGGCGGCTGCTAACGCGCCGGCGGCCAGCCTGGTGAGGCCGAGGTAGAGCCAACAGCGCGAGACGTCGTGGGCCCGCGCATGTCGGGCGACTACTGGGTAGGCATCCGACACCAGTTGCTCGGTGGCACTTTGGTCGCCGACTAGCCAGCTCGCCGCGGCGCGTTCCAATTGCGTTCTGGCAAATGCTAATTCCCAGCTATTTGACTGTGCCCGGGCGCCGGCGCGACGCAGCCAGGGTTCTGCTTCCGTCAGCCGGCCGGTCTCGACGCAGAATCTGCCGTAGGCAGTGGCGCCGAAAGTCAAAAGGTAGTCACCGTATTCGGTGTTGGAACCAAGCAGTCGGTTCAGGGCATCGATTACGCGTTCCCATAACGGTAGGGCTCGAGCATGCAGGTCGTCATCGCATAACGCGCTCGCACAGATGATTTGCGCGTGGGTGACCAAGTTGGCGTGCTCGTCGACGTGATCGGGAAGGCTTGTGTCCGAACGAGCCAATTCATCAAGCGCGATCTGGGCAAGCTCATGGTTACCCTGCGCTGCGGCCAGACCGGTTTGCAGAAGCTGGGCGCGACGCGAATAGCGGCTGATCATGTGCGCAATCTGGGCATCGGAGAGCTGTACTTGACCGGCTGCCTTCGGGTTCTTGCCGCCAAGAATTGCCGAATAGATCGCCAAGCAGTCACGAATGCGCCGCATGCACTCCCGCACCCCGTCGCTGGCTCCGCGGGCAAGATAAACCTCGCCGAGTTGAGCGAACACTTCGAGGAGCAAGTCGTCGCGATCGGCCCGCTCGATGTGCGGTACGAGGGAGATCAGCAGATCTCGGGCTCCGTCCTCGTCGGCCGCGAAGGCCAGCCCGCGCGCGCGTTCGAGTTCGTGTGAGATCGACACGGCTGCATCATAAGTCCGCTGGGGTGCCGGATATCCCTGACCGGCGGACATGCATCGCATGCCCGCCGGGTGGGATCCCTTGCACTAGCCGCACGTCACCGTGATGCTGAAGTCCTTGGTGATCATGCCGGCCATCGGGTTCTTCAGGTCGGCTCCTTGCGCCTGACCGGTGATGGTGTAGGTCTTGCCCTCCACTGCGACCTTGGCCGAGCCGACCTTGGCGCCCATGTTGTCGCTAACCGACAACGCGTTGCCGTCGACCACCAGTGCGAGGGACTCGACTCGCGGAGTGGCCTCGTCGGTCATCACCACGGCCAGCGCCTGCTGCTGTCCGCCCGTGGAGCCACTACCGATGTCGATCTTGCCGGCCTGCCTGACGCACGTCACCGACTCCGGGTTTAGGCCCGGAAGGTCAGTGCCGGCCACTTTGACCTGGGGGCCGCCACCACCGACGGAGACGCTTGACGCCGGGCTGGCCGTGTGGCCGCTGCTGGAGCAACCGACCAGCACTGAGGCGCAGCCCATGGTTCCGATCGCAGCCGCGATGACACGTTTCACTGGATTTCCTTCCCTCATGCGCCGCCCCGCTGGCGTCGTCATGCGAGCAAGTACAGAACGTCCGAGTCGCTACCGATCCCAACTATTCGCAACCATCGTCGCGGGGCCTGCGCGCCGCCGGTGGTGGCGTCCGGTCGTTTGGTGGTGGACTGTGTCACTGTGATCGAGATTGAGACCATCGATGCGGTGCGAGTGCTGACTCTGTCGTCGGGTCGGGTGAACGCCCTCGACGTCGAGTTGCTGAATGAGCTGTCCGACGCGCTGCGCGAGTTGCAGCGGTCGGGCGTGGGTGCGCTGGTGGTCACCGGCGCCGGTCGGGTGTTTTGCGCCGGGGTGGACCTCAACCGCGTTGTGCAGGGCTCGACCGGCTACACCGATCGGCTGATCCCCGCCTTGTCCGATGCGTTTGTCGCGCTGTTCAGCTACCCGGGGCCGACGGTGGCGGCGGTCAACGGCGCCGCCATTGCCGGTGGGTGTGTGTTGGCGTGCGCCTGCGACCGGCGGCTTGTCAGTCCCGACGCGGGGATAGGTGCGACCGAGGTGCATGTCGGGGTTCCGTTTCCGGCTGCCGCGCTGGAGGTCATGCGCTACGCATGCGCAGACCGGGCCGAGGACGTGGTGCTCGGTGGCCGCACGCACAGGGGGGAGGAGGCTATCGCCAACGGACTGGCGCACCGCGTCGTCGCCGAGGATCTGATGGGGGCGGCCGTTGCGGAGGCGTCAGAGCTTGGTGGCATCCCGGCCGAGGCCTATCGCCACACCAAAGCTCAGTTGCGTGCTCCGACGCTGGCGCGAATCCGCGAGGCCGGTGATGTCGATCACGAAGTCCGCGAGATGTGGGGCGCGGACCAAACTCAGCGACGCATCGCTGCCTATGTGGAGCGTCTTCGGCGGCGCTGATGTTGCTGCGCTGCTTCGGCTGCAGGGTCTGGCTATTCTTCGACCGCAACCCCGCGCCGCGTCCGTCTGCGGCGATGTGAGGTCTTGCCGGTCGGCCGGCGATTTCGTAGTCCGCCCCGAGCTTGCTCGTCCCCGGTGGTGCCGTTGGTCGCGCCGGGAGTTCGGACGGGAGCTTCCTCGTCGTCCGTTGGTTCAGGTTCGGTCTCGGGGCTCTCTGCGGGGGCCTCGACCGATTCCGCTTCCGCTTGCACGTCCGGTTCGGCGTCTTCGTGGGTTTCTTCTTGGGCTTCGTCCGCCTCGTCGGCGGGCACAGGGTCGCCGTCCTCAGCTTCGGTGTCTTCGGCGTCCTGGGCGTCTTGGGCGTCTTGGGCGTCTTCGGTGTCGTGGGTGTCGGCGTCGGTGCCTTTCTTGCGCTTACGACGTCGCTGTTTGGGCTCTTTCGACTTGAGCGGTTTCGGCGGTGGTGGCGGCAATTCTGCGATGAATGACAGATAGAACGCGAAGAAGCCGAGCACCGCGATGGCTGCCGCGGCGCCGTAGATCGCGAACAACCACGGTCCGACGGAGTCCAGGCTAAGCCAGATCTCGCTGATCGCGGTGCCGACGATGAGCACCCCGGCCAGCACGTGTGCCACGATCGACCAGATCCGTAGCGACAACGCGAGTTGTGGGGTGCCGAGTTCCGGCTTGCGGCTGCGTAACAGGGTGAATACCACCGGCAGCGCGGTCAGGCCGATCAGTGTGCCGGTCACGATGCGCAACGCGGTGCCCCAGGAGTGTGGGACATCGCCCATCAGCTCGTGCCAGCGGGGCAATACAAAATAGAAGTAGAGGACGCCGGCGCCAACCGAGAACAACAGGTGCCACAGCATGGCGACTTTGCGTCCCATACCCCTCCTCATGCTGGTGGGTTCGAGTCAGCCCCGAGCCGTCCTGCCAGCCGTCCTGCCAGCCGTCCTGCCAGCCGTCCTGCCAGCCTAGGTGATCGAAGTCACAACCCGGTGTGGCCGCGCCTCGAATGGTGCGTCCAATTGCGGAGGATGCGGGATTTGAACCCGCGAGGGCTATTAACCCAACCCGCGTTCCAGGCGAGCGCCATAGGCCACTAGGCGAATCCTCCGCCGCTATGGTAGCCGCTGATTGGGGCCGTGTGTCCCGCGGTCGCGGTCGAACGTTTCAGCTCAGGTATTAGACTCGCCCGAAGGACCCCGCGCGGCGTCTATCCTGTGAACTCCCCCAGGGCCGGAAGGCAGCAAGGGTCAATGGGCTCTGTCGGGTGCGCGGGGTCCCCTTCGGTCAGGGGCAGCGCAACCGCTCGAGCCCCATACGCGTGATCCATTGGTGTTCGACGGTGAAAGGGCCGCCCGGTGTCGTTCGATTCCCTCAGCCCTGAAGAGCTAGCTGCTCTGCACGCTCGCCACCAGCGGGATTACGCAGAGCTCACCGCAAAGAAGCTGGCCCTGGACCTCACCCGTGGCAAGCCGTCCCCAGAGCAGCTCGATCTGTCCAACGGGCTGCTGAGTTTGCCCGGAGACGACTACCGAGACTCGGAGGGTGTTGATACCCGAAACTACGGGGGCTTGCACGGCCTGCCGGCACTGCGCGCCATCTTCGGGGAGCTGCTCGGTATTCCGGTGCCGAATCTGATCGCGGGAAACAACTCCAGCCTGGAGTTGATGCACGACGTGGTGGCCTTCTCGATGCTGTATGGCGGTGTGGATTCGGTGCGGCCGTGGAAGGACGAACCCAGCGTCAAGTTCCTCTGTCCGGTCCCGGGCTATGACCGTCACTTCGCTATCACCGAAACGATGGGCGTCGAGATGATTTCGATCCCGATGCTTGCCGACGGTCCCGACGTCGATTTGATCGAAGAACTGGTCGCCGCCGACCCGGCGATCAAAGGGATGTGGACCGTCCCGGTGTTCGGCAACCCGACCGGGGTCACCTATTCGTGGGAGACGGTGCGCCGGCTGGTGCTGATGAAGACGGCGGCGCCCGACTTCCGGTTGTTCTGGGACAACGCCTACATGGTGCACACGCTGACCCATGACTTCATGCGCCAGGTCGACGTGCTGGGGTTGGCTGCCAAGGCCGGCAACCCGAACCGGCCGTACGTCTTCGCTTCCACCTCGAAGATCAGTTTCGCCGGCGCGGGCGTCAGCTTTCTGGGCGGATCGCTGGGCAACATCGCGTGGTATCTGCAATACGCGGGCAAGAAGTCGATCGGTCCGGACAAGGTCAACCAACTACGGCACGTGCGGTTCTTCGGCGATGCCGACGGTGTACGCCTGCATATGCAGCGTCACCAGCAGATACTGGCGCCCAAATTCGCGTTGGCGCTCGAGATTCTGGATCGGCGGCTCAGCGATTCCAAGATCGCCTCCTGGACGGAGCCAAAGGGGGGTTACTTCATCAGCCTCGATGTGATGCCGGGGACGGCTCGGCGCACGGTGGCCCTTGCCAAGGACGCCGGTATTGCGGTTACCGATGCGGGTGCGTCGTTCCCTTATCGAAAGGATCCGGAGGACAAAAACATCCGGATCGCCCCCTCGTTTCCGTCGATACCGGACCTGCGCGACGCCGTCGACGGCCTTTCGACCTGTGCCCTGCTGGCGGGTACCGAGGCACTGCTGGGTGGGGCTTAGTGGCTTCGGTGGTTCGCGGAGCACTGGGTTCCGCACTAGTCCGCCAGCCTGAGTAGCCTGCTGACCGTGGCCCTCTACCGCAAATATCGTCCGGCAACCTTCGCGGAGGTGGTGGGACAGGAGCACGTCACCGAGCCGCTGTCCGTCGCCCTGGAATCGGGCCGGATCAACCATGCGTACCTGTTCTCCGGGCCCCGCGGCTGCGGGAAGACGTCGTCGGCGCGCATTTTGGCGCGGTCGTTGAACTGCGTGCAGGGCCCCACGGCCGCGCCGTGTGGGGAATGTGAATCGTGCACGGCGCTGGCGCCCAATGCGCCCGGCAGCATCGACGTGGTGGAGCTGGATGCCGCCAGCCACGGTGGCGTGGACGATACCCGCGAACTGCGGGATCGCGCGTTCTACGCGCCCGCGCAATCACGCTACCGGGTGTTCATCATCGACGAGGCGCACATGGTGACCACCGCCGGCTTCAACGCGTTGCTCAAGATCGTCGAAGAACCGCCCGAACATCTCATCTTTATCTTTGCCACCACCGAACCGGAAAAGGTGCTGCCCACGATTCGGTCGCGCACCCATCACTACCCATTTCGGCTGTTGCCGCCGCGCACCATGCGAGGGTTGATCGGGCGGATCTGTGAGCAGGAGGGCGTCGTCGTTGACGACGCGGTGTATCCATTGGTGATCCGCGCTGGCGGCGGTTCGCCCCGCGACACACTAT
This sequence comes from Mycobacterium basiliense, assembly GCF_900292015.1. NCBI lineage: Bacteria > Bacillati > Actinomycetota > Actinomycetes > Mycobacteriales > Mycobacteriaceae > Mycobacterium > Mycobacterium basiliense. The sequence goes on along the minus strand of NZ_LR130759.1, from coordinate 5,269,868 downwards.
CGGTGCTGGACCAGCTGGTCGCTGGAGCCGAAGGCAATCACGTGACCTACCAGCGCGCGCTGGGTCTGCTGGGCGCCACCGACGTGGCATTGATCGATGACGCAGTCGACGCGCTCGGTGCTGGGGATGCCGCGGCTTTGTTCGGGGCGGTCGAATCGGTGATCGACGCAGGGCACGATCCACGGCGTTTCGCGACCGATCTGCTGGAACGATTCCGCGATCTCATCGTCTTGCAGGCGGTTCCGGACGCGGTGTCTCGTGGAGTGGTGGATGGCCCCGAGGACGTGCTGGAGCGGATGCGTGAGCAAGCGGCGCATCTGGGGTCGGGGACCCTGACCCGCTACGCCGAGGTCGTTCAGGCCGGGCTGGGCGAGATGCGCGGTGCAACGGCGCCCCGCTTGCTGCTGGAAGTGGTGTGTGCCCGGCTGCTGTTGCCCTCGGCCAGTGACGCCGAATCGGCGTTGCTGCAACGTGTCGAGCGAATCGAGACCCGCCTGGCCATGTCGATCCCCACTGCCGGGCAGGCGCCGGCGGGTGAGGCACCGCCGCGGGTGACTCCCGTGCGGTCGGAAACTCGGCCGGCGGACAAGCCGGCGTCGGCACCCGAGCCCGCTCCGGCACCCGAGCCCGCCCCGGTCCCCGAATCGGCCTCGGTACCCGAATCGGTCCCCGCATCCGAACCCGGCTCGCCTCCGGGTGAACTCAATGCGGCGGCGGTTCGCACCATGTGGCCGACCGTGCGCGACAAGGTACGCCAGCGCAGCCGGACCACCGAGGTGATGCTGGCGGGCGCCACCGTTCGCGGGTTGGAAGACAACACGCTGATCCTTACCCACGATTCGGCGCCACTGGCCCGGCGGTTGTGCGAGCAACGCAACGCCGATGTCATCGCCGAGGCGCTCAAAGACGCGTTGGGGGTCAACTGGCGGGTGCGGTGCGAGGTTGGCGCTGTGGAACCTGCCAGAAGCAATGCGGCGGTAGCTAAAACGCCCGCCCCGGCGGCCGACCCCGTCGTGGTGGATTCCGCTCAGCGTGAGGAAGAGGAAAGCATGCTGGCCGAAGCCGGCCGCACCGACCCGTCGGCTCCGCGACGCGACCCCGAGGAGGTCGCGCTGGAGCTGCTGCGCAGCGAGCTGGGGGCCCGGCGCATCGACAACGCGTGAGGCGTTGAAGTGGGGTGGATCCGGCTTTTAGCCCGCCCACCACGGCCGCAGCGGCAGGTCGTCGTCTCCCCAGGTGTCGACGTTGGCGGCCAGCACGTGATGTAACTGGATGTTGTTGCGTTCGAAGGCCACTCGGGATGCGGCCATGTATAGCCCCCACACTTTGGCGACGGGCAGTCCGACCTCTTCGACCGCTTCATCCCAATGGTCGACCAGGTTGCGGCACCAGTCGCGCAGGGTCATCGCGTAGTGGTGTCGGAGATTTTCCTCGTGCAACACCTCGAGACCGACCTCTTGCATCTCGGTGATGATGCGCCCCGAGCCGGTCAGCTCACCGTCCGGGAAGACGTAGCGATCGGTGAATCCGCCCGCAAAGGATGTCGACCGGTTGTCGTGTCGGGTAATGCAGTGATTGAGCAGCAGTCCACCGGTCCGCAACTTGGATTTGAGGAACCCGAAGTAAGCGGGGTAATTCTTGACGCCGATGTGCTCGGTGAGACCGATCGAGGAGACCGCGTCGAACCCCGTCTCGGTCACATCGCGGTAGTCGGAGTGGCGCACCTCGGCCAGGTCAGCCAGCCCTTCGTCCGCGATCGCCCGTTGCGCCCAGCTGGCTTGTTCGGCTGACAGCGTTGCGCCGATGACCCGGACCCCATGTCGGGCGGCGTAACGCACCATGCCGCCCCAGCCGCAGCCGACGTCGAGCAGGCGATCGCCCGGTTGTAGCCGCAGCTTCTCGAAGATGAGCCGGTACTTGTTTTCCTGAGCTTCTTCCAGAGTCGCATCGGCGTTCGGATAGACCGCGCAGGTGTAGGTCATCGACGGCCCCAGCACCCATTCGTAGAAGGTGTTGGAAACGTCGTAGTGGTGGTGGATGGCCTCGGCATCGCGGGCTTTGCTGTGCATGAGGCCCTCGGCGATGCGGCGCCAGCGGGGTGGCGTTTCCTGCGGGGGCGGTGCGACGGGTAGCAGATTCTCCACGCCGATCGAGCGCACCACATTGGCCAGCACCCGCGCGGACGGCCGTTTGAACTTGACCCGGTCGGTTAGCGTGATGAGCAGCTCGTATGGATCGCCGGGATGTACGCCGTGGGTCTGCAGGTCACCCGAGACGTACGCGCGAGCCAGACCCAATTCGCCAGGAGCCGTGGCCAGGTAGGTCGCGCCGCGTGGTGAGGTGAGTTCCAAGCCCATTTCCGCGTCGTCACTGCCGGCAGTGCTGCCGTCGTAGGCAATGAACTTCAACGGCTGCCGCCCGCTTGCCGCAAAAATGGCCAGGATTTCGGCCATGCTCAGTTTGCCCGCTGGTAGGCGGGTGGGCGGGTTGGTTTCCTTGGTCGCTGTCATCGTCGTTGTACCGCCTTTGCGTAGAGATCTAGCAGACGCGAGTCGGGATCATAGATCTTCTTCACCGTGTTGTAAGACTCCCCACCGTAGAGCCCGTCAAACTCCTCGCGGCCGTAATAGCTGTCCGAATACAGCGACTTGTGACCAAAGAGCGCGCTCACCTTAGCCTCGATCGCCCGGTTGGTTGCGCCCTCGGTGTGGCCCGCAGGCACCGACGACCAGAACCCGATGTTGACGTAGCTGCGATCCGGCCGGATCGGGTAGAGTGGCCAGCCGTGGTGGTCACGTAATCTTAACGGGCACAACCAAATTGGGGAAATGGGTACATTGTCCAGAAACCACTCCAAAAACTCGCGGGTCCGCTCGATGGGCAGCTCGACATCCTGGACCACGCGTTCGCGAGCCGGACGCCCATTGTGCTTTTCGATCCGATCGGCAACGCCAAAGCGCTGATCGAGCCCCACCAGCTTCCAGTAGAAACTGCTACGTCGGTAGCGCCGCGGCCACCAGCGCCGCAGCCGCGGGTTCTGCGCGCCAAAGGCGCGCGAACACCAGAACCAGTCGGTGTCCCAGCGCCAGAAGTAGTCGTGGATGGTCAAGCGGTCGTCCTTGATGCCGCTCTCATGTTGGATGGACCGGTAGTAGATGTCGTTTCCGGTGTAGTCGCTGACGGGCCCCGGAGTTGTGGTTCTGGTGCCCACGCACAGATAACTCTCTTCGGCGCTGAACACCACTCCGTCGAGGTAATCCACCGCGGCCCCGTCCAGTCCCGCGGTGTCGATGATGCGTTCCATCGCCGCGATCATCTCGCTCAACGAGTGAAATCTGATGTGCCGCAACGCTACAAACGGGTGTACCGGCTCAAGCTGAATTCGCAGTCTAGTCGAATATCCCAACGTCCCATATGAATTCGGGAAGGCTCGGTAAAGGTCGGCATGCTGCTCTGGCGTCGCGGTGAGCAATTCGCCGGAGCCGGTGAGAATGTCCATCTCCAGCACCGACTCGTGTGGCAGGCCGTTACGAAACGACGCCGATTCGATGCCCAAGCCGGTGACCGCGCCGCCGAGGGTGATGGTCTTCAGTTGCGGAACCACCAGTGGCGACAGGCCGTAACGCAATGTGGTTGCTACCAGCTCCTCGTAGGTGCACATGCCGGCAACGTCGGCGGTGCGGGCGTCGGGATCGACGCTGATGACTCCGGTCAGCCCGGATGTGTCCAAACCCGGAGCATCGCGTTTGGTCCGTGCGCGGAACAAGTTTGAGGTGGGCTTGGCTAACCGCACGGTTGCGGTCGCGGGAATGGATCGGTAGCTGGCCAGCAAGCGCTCGACGCCCGCTGTGTGGGTTGATAGTGCAGATCCGGAGACGGACATCACCTATATCGTAGTCACCGACCACAGCCCCTGCATCCGCGTGCGGGCTGCACCGCAATCACAATGGAGGAGTTGCGCCTGATGGCACAGGTGAGCGCAGCCAGCACGATCTTGATCAATGTCGACCCCGCGACCGCATTCGATGCGGTGGCCGACTACCAGAACATCCGTCCGAAGATCCTTTCCCCTCAATACAGCGAATACCAGGTGCTCGAGGGCGGCCAGGGGCAGGGCACCGTGGCCAAATGGCGGTTGCAGGCGACCAAGTCACGGGTGCGCCAGTTGGAGGTCACCGTGGATGTCGCCGGCCACACGGTGATCGAGAAGGACGCCAATTCGTCCATGATCGTCAACTGGACGGTCGCTCCCGCCGGACCCGGTTGCAGCGTCACCGTCAAGACCACGTGGAACGGCGCCGGTGGTGTCAAAGGGTTCTTCGAGAAGACGTTTGCGCCGCTGGGCCTGAAGAGGATTCAGGGTGAGGTGTTGGCCAACCTCAAAAACGAGCTGGAAAGCGCTACCTAACCTGGCCCTGGGTGGCCAGGAAGCCGGCGACGCCACGTACCAGTGCGTTGGCGTATTTCTGCCTGCCCTCCGCGGACTCGATCAGCGAGCAGTCCGCGGGATTTTTCATGTTGCCCAGCTCGACCAGGATCGACGGATACTGCGCCAGGTTGAGGCCCGCGAGATCCGAACGCCCGTACAGGCCGTCCTGGCCGATGTAGTTGGCCGGCGGAATGCCCGACGCCCGTAGTTGGTCCCGCATGACGCGCGCGAACTGCACCGACGGGCCGGCCTGGGCCGCGTTGAGCGGTGGCGAGGAGTAGTTGACATGAAAGCCGCGGCCGGTGGCTGGTCCGCCGTCCGCGTGCAGGCTGACCACCGCGTTGGGGTGCAACGCGTTGGCCATGTTGGCGCGTTCATCGATGCACGGTCCCAGCGCGTTGTCGTTGCCGCGGGACAGCGCGGTTCGCACTCCCAGCGCGTTGAGCGCTGCGCGCAGCCGCAGCGCGGTGTCCCAAGTGAAGGTGTGTTCCGGGTAGCCGCTGTTGCTCGAGGTTCCGCTGGCTTGGCAGTTCTTGGTGCCGCCGCGACCGGTGGGCACCTGGCGTCCGATGGACGAGTCGTTGGCCCCGTTGTGGCCAGGGTCGATGAATACGACCATGCCCGCGATATTGGACGGGGTTGCGGTCGCGGTCGGGATCAGCGGCGCAGAGGTAGCGACGAGCGCCCCGATGACCACGGTGATCCCGACACGCAGGCCAACTCGTACGTCCACTGCGCCAAGGTAACGCGGCGCGGTCTACGCTGGGTATTTCGAATCGCCGGACAACCGCAGGCGAAACCAACTCGAGACCAAGATGCGAGGGGACTGTCATGCAACCCGGACCCGGAGGCGATATGTCGGCACTGCTCGCCCAGGCGCAGCAGATGCAGCAGAAGCTACTGGAGGCCCAACAGCAGCTGGCCAACTCTGAGGTGCACGGTCAGGCCGGTGGGGGCTTGGTCAAGGTTCGCGTCAAGGGCAGCGGCGAGGTGATCGGAGTGACGATCGACCCCAAGGTTGTTGACCCCGGTGACGTCGAAACCTTGCAGGACTTGATCGTCGGCGCCATGCGTGACGCGTCCCAGCAGGTGACCAAGATGGCGCAGGAGCGGCTGGGAGCGTTGGCCGGTGCGATGCGCCCGCCGGCCCCGCCAGGAGCACCCGGAGCACCGGGTATGCCAGGAGCGCCGGGTATGCCGGGAGCGCCAGGAGCACCCGGTATGCCGGGCGCACCGGGTGCGCCAGGGGTCTGACCCTGCACGGACATGTTTGAAGGACCCGTCCAGGATCTGATCGACGAGCTCGGCAGGTTGCCGGGCATCGGCCCCAAGAGCGCGCAACGCATTGCGTTTCACCTCTTGTCAGTCGAGCCGCCGGATATCGACCGGCTGACTGCGGTGCTGGCCAGGGTCCGGGACGGCGTGCGGTTTTGTGCCGTCTGCGGCAACGTCTCCGATGAGGAGCGCTGCCGGATCTGTTCCGACCCCCGTCGGGATGGCTCGCTGGTGTGTGTCGTTGAGGAGCCCAAGGACATCCAAGCCGTGGAACGTACCCGGGAATTCCGCGGCCGCTACCACGTTCTGGGCGGTGCGTTGGACCCGCTTTCTGGGATCGGTCCTGAACAGTTGCGGATCCGTGAGCTGCTGACCCGCATCGGTGAGCGGGTTGATGACGTCGATATCACCGAGGTGATCATCGCCACCGACCCCAACACCGAAGGCGAGGCGACGGCCACTTACCTGGTGCGGATGTTGCGCGACATCCCTGGTCTGACGGTGACCCGAATCGCGTCGGGGTTGCCGATGGGTGGGGATCTGGAGTTCGCCGACGAGCTGACCCTCGGCCGCGCGCTCACCGGCCGTCGCGCAATGGTCTGATTCACCGAGATCGACGTTTTGCAGGTCGCCTCTCGTACTTTTTCTGCAAAACGTTGATCTCGCGGATGTCGGTGGCCGGTGTCAGCATGTCGGGCATGGCGGACGTCTTCGTCGGTAGTGCGGCGGTGGCCGCCGGTCGGCTGACCAGACACGAGCTGCGCCGTTGGTATCGGCCGATCTATCGAGGTGTGTACCTGCCGAAGGGTGCGCCACCGACACTGCGTGATCGCACGGTCGGCGCGTGGCTGGCCTCGCGTCGTCAGGCGGTCATAGCTGGTGTTGCCGCCGCTGCGCTGCATGGTGCGCAGTGGGTGGACGACGACGCGGTGGTCGAGCTGATTTCACCCGCCGGCCGGCCGCAGCGCGGGCTTGTCGTGCGTCATGAAACCTTGGGCGATGACGAGATCACCCGCGTCGCAGGTCTGCCGGTGACCACGACGGCCCGCACCGCGTATGACCTGGCTCGGCGACTACCGCGCGGGCACGCCGTGATGCGCCTGGACGCGCTGATGCGGGCAAACCCTTTCTCCACCGAGGAGGTGCTGCTGCTCGCAAAGCGGTACGCGGGTGCGCGCGGCCTACGGCGCCTGCGGGAGGTGTTGCCCCTGGTCGATGCCGGCGCGGCGTCGCCCAAGGAGAGCTGGCTGCGGCTGCAACTGGTGGACGCGGGGTTGCCGGCGCCCACCACGCAGATCCCGGTGGTCCACCGGTGGCGCACCCTGGCCGTGCTCGACATGGGCTGGGAAACGTATCAGGTGGCTGTCGAGTACGACGGTGATCACCATCGCAGCAATCGCGGCCAGTATGTACGGGATCAGTGGCGGCTTCGCCGGCTCGCGGACCTGGGCTGGATCGTCATTCGGGTGATCTCCGAGGATCGGCCCGACGAAGTGCTGGCCCGCGTGCGGGATGCGTTGTGCGCCCGGGGATGGCGACCCTAGCGGGCCGCTAGACGCTCGCGACGGAGCAGGTCTACCTCGGGCAGTTCCAACGGCGCCAGCTCGCCGACCACCTTGCTCAACAGCAGGTCGGCCAGCTCGGGGTTGCGGGCCAGACACGGCCCGTGCATGTAGGTGGCAATCACGCTGCCCTGAACCGCGCCGTCACGACCGTCGCCGACCCGGTTGCCGGCGCCCTTGACGACCGCACCCAACGGCGACGCCGCGGGTCCCAGCAGGGTGCCGCCACGGTGGTTTTCGAAACCGGTGAGCCGCTGGGTCAACCCGGCCAACGAGGGCTTGGTTACCAGCTCGCCGATGGTGCGGCTAGGTTGCGGCGAGGTGGTCGCATCCAGCAGGCCGACACCGTCGACTCGTTCCCCCGACGAGGTTTCATACCAATGCCCCAACACCTGAACGGCGGCGCAGATCGCCAACACGGGTGCGCCCCGATCGGCCGCGCGTTGCAGACCCGGGTACCGCAGCAGGTGCCTGGTGGCCAGTCGCTGCGCGTAGTCTTCGGCCCCGCCCAGCGTGTATAGGTCCAAGGACTCCGGCACCGGATCTGCCAGCGTGATCTCGACGATTTCGGCGGCGATGCCCCGCAACAGCAACCGCTGCCGCAAGACCACGGCGTTGCCGCCGTCACCGTAGGTACCCATCACGTCGGGCAGCACCAGACCGATCCGCACTGTTGAAGCCGATGCCGTATCAGCCATGACGTGCCAATGCTCGCTGCAACGCAAGGAACGCGGTGTAGTTGGCGACGACCTCTACCCGCCCGGGTGGGCATGACGCGATCGCCGCGACGGTGTCGTGCACCAGGCTATGCGGCACGCCCGCGTATCCCAGGCGCACCGCCAGGTCGGTGCCGCGTTCGCCGGCCGCTACTACCGGGGTGCACTCGAAGTGCTCGAAGCGCACGTCCCATAGCCAAGACAGGTCTTCACCGTCGGGCACCTGTCCGTTGACCGAGATGACCACGCCGGCCGCGTGCTTATCCACCATTGACAGCGCTTCCTGCCAGCCGGCCGGGTTCTTGGCCAGCAGGATCCGAGCTTGGTGGCGGCCGACATCGATGGTCCGGTAACGTCCGGCGACCTCATCGACCCCGGACACGGCGGCAACGGCCAACGCCGGGTCGGCGCCCAACGCGGCGGCGGCGGCGACGGCCTGGGCGGCGTTGCCGCGGTTCACCGCGCCGGGCAGCGCCAGTTGCATCGGCAGCGTCAGCCGGTCCGGCCCGTAGAGGGTGCTGAACAGGGAATTGTCGTCGAACCACCAGTGTGGGGTGGGGCGCTTGAATTCGGCGCCGGTGGAGTACCAGTGCCCCTGTTCGCGGACGATGATCTCCCCGCTACGAGGGCAGCTGACCGAGTCGTTCGACCAGGAGCCGCCTGCGGCCACCCACACGACGTTTCTGCTGTCATAGGCGGCCGAGGTCATCAGCACGTCGTCACAGTTTGCGACCACGACGGCATTGGGGTGTCGCGCCAGGCCGGCCCGTAGCGTGCGCTCGATCACGTTGATCTCCCCGACGCGGTCCAGCTGATCGCGCGAGAGGTTGAGCAGGACGATAACGGCCGGCTCGACGGCGTCGGACACGTGCGGCACGTGCATCTCGTCGACCTCGAGCGCCGCCAGTCCGGCATGGCGGTCCGCGGCCAGGGCGGCCACCAAGCCGGCGTCCATGTTGGCGCCCTCGGCATTGGTGGCGACCACACCGAGGGTGCCCAGCGCGGCCGCGGTCATCCGGGTGGTCGTCGATTTGCCATTGGTACCGGTGATGACGACTGTGCGCCGACCCACGGCGAGCTGTCGCAGCACCGAGCGGTCCAGGGTCATCGCCACCAGGCCGCCGATCATCGCACCGGCCCCGCGTCCGGTCACCCGCGACGCCCACCGCGCGCTCGCGCCGGCGGCGAGGGCTAGGCGTGCCCGGGTAGTGACCACCCGGGCAGTTTAAGGTTGATTGCTTTCCGGTTGCTTTTCAGTGCCGACACGACTCCCAGTCGCCCGGCGATGTCGGTCTAACGTGCCATCCTCAACGTGTGAGCCACACCTGGGGACGGCCGGCCAGCCACCCGATTGGGGGCTGGGCCGTCATCGACGTCGAGACCTCAGGCTTTCGTCCGGGGCTGGCCCGGATCATCAGCATCGCTGCGCTCGGCGTCGACGCCACCGGCACGTTGGAGCAATCTGTGGTCAGCCTGCTCAATCCCGGAGTGGACCCGGGACCCACCCACATCCACGGGCTGACTGCCGCGATGCTCGAAGACCAGCCGCAATTTGCGGACATTATCGGTGACGTGGTGCAGGTGCTGCGAGGCCGCACGCTGGTAGCGCATAATGTCGCGTTCGACTATGCCTTCCTGGCCGCCGAGGCCGAGATGGCTGCGGTGGAGCTTCCCGTCGACACCGTGATGTGCACGGTGGAGCTGGCCCGGCGCCTGGATCTTGGCATCGACAATCTTCGGTTGGAGACGCTCGCCGCGCACTGGGGGGTGATCCAGGAACGGCCGCACGACGCTTTCGACGATGCCCGGGTGTTAACCGGCGTGTTGGCCGCCGCACTGGGCCGGGCGCGTGAACGAGACGTCTGGCTACCGGTCCATCCGGTGACCCGGCGCCGCTGGCCCAACGGCCGGGTGACTCACGATGAGCTACGACCGCTTAAGGCGTTGGCCTCCCGGATGCCCTGCCCGTATCTCAATCCGGGTCGTTACGTCACCGGTCGGCCGATGATCCAGGGCATGCGGGTGGCGTTGGCGGCCGAGGTCGGACGGACCCACGAGGAGCTGGTCGAGCGCATACTGCATGCCGGGTTGGCCTACAGCGACGACGTGGATCGGGAGACGTCGTTGGTGGTCTGCAATGAATCGGTTCCCCAGCAGGGCAAGGGCTACCACGCCCAGCAGTTAGGGGTCCCGGTGATCTCCGACGCGCAGTTCATGCGCGGCGTTGATTCCGTCATCGGCGGCACCAGCATGGAGGAATTCGCCGACTACACCGCGGTAAACGAGCAGTTCGCGCTCTTCTAGTCGGCCACCTTGTACCACTACGTCCGTAGTGGTAGCCTCGTCGGCATGAGTACCACTACGGATGTAGTACACCGCACCATTTGGTGGAATGCCTACCGCCGGCACGGCTACTATTTCCGGCCGGCTGCCATGCTCACCATTGCACTCGGCGTCCTCTTGCACCTGTACCGGGTGATCTTCGGCGACGACCTGACCCTGCATTACGTCGCGACCGTGACCACGGACCGGATCCTGCTCGTTCCCATGACGTATTCGGCCATTACCGGCATCCTGGTCTGGCATCGCGTACGTTTCGCCAACACGCGGCACCGGGTCCTGTTCACCGCATCGGTCGTCTACATCGCCGCCAGCGTGCCGCTCCACATTTACCTGTCGTACCTGGTCATGGACCTGTCTGCGGTCATCACCTGGTTTCCGATGTGGTTCAGCTACCTGTTGCTGATCGTGATATATCCGGCGTTTCTGACGATGTTCTGGCGGCTGCGCTACCAAAGCTGATGCCACCAAACCCGGAGCGCCGCACTCAGATCCTCGATGCCGCCATCGGCATCCTCGCCGACGTCGGCATCGGAGGCCTGACCCATCGCCAGGTCGACGACCGAGCGGGTCTGCCCGCCGGCACCACCTCCAACTACTTCCGCACCCGGCAGGCCCTGCTCGAAGCGACGGCCGCACGCACCGCCGATCTACATTGGCAGCGGGTGGAGGCCCTGCGGGCCGCTCTCGGGTCACTCACCCGCGACGGTGTTAGGGCGCTGATGACCCAGATGCTCACCGACTCCGACGAACAGTTCCACCGCTACACCCTGGCCAGATTCGAGCTATTCATGGAGGGCACCCGGCGGCCGGAGCTGCGGCCATTCCTCACGCAGCTGCAGGCCGCCGCCGTGAAGTCCGCCACGGTGATCTTCGAGGCGGCGGGGTTGTATCCAACGGTCCAACACATGGACGAACTGAGCCGGCTACTCAACGGCTACGCGTTCAGCACGCTCACCATACCCGGCGCCGGGAATCCGGCCGGAGTCGTCGACCGACTGCTGCGCGCGTTCTTCGAGGCTTAGCGCGATGCGCGATTGACCGCCGACACCACGGCCCGCAACGACGCGGTGGTGATTGATGGCGCGATGCCGACGCCCCACACGGTGCGCCCACCCATCGAGGCCTCGACATAGGCGGCGGCCTGAGCGTCGTCGCCGGCGCTCATCGCGTGTTCCGAGTAGTCCAGCACCGCCACGTCGAACCCGACGTCGCCCAGTGCGTGGACGAACGCGGCCAAGGGGCCGGTACCGGTGCCGGTGATCTCGGTCTCCACCCCGTTGATCTTGACGGTGGCGGTGATGGTCGTCGTTCCGCTGTCTTCCTCCACGACATCGATGTGTTGCTTGATCCGTTCCAAAGGCCGGACCGGGGCCAGGTATTCCTCGGCGAACACGTCCCACATCTCTTTGGGCGAGACCTCTCCGCCCTCGCCCGCCGTGCCCTCGGCGACCTTCTGGACCGCCTGGGAGAACTCGATTTGTAGCCGCCGTGGCAGGGACAGGCCGTGGTCGGCCTTCATGATGTAGGCCACGCCGCCCTTGCCGGATTGCGAGTTGACCCGGATCACCGCCTCGTAGGTGCGCCCGACATCCTTGGGGTCGATCGGCAGATACGGGACCTGCCAGAGTATGTCCTCGACGTCGGAGTCTGCGGCATCCGCGTCCACCTTCATCTGGTCGAGGCCCTTGTTGATGGCGTCCTGGTGGCTGCCGGAGAATGCGGTGTAGACCAGGTCCCCACCGTAGGGGTGACGCTCGGACACCGGCAGCTGGTTGCAGTACTCCACCGTGCGGCGGATCTCGTCGATGTTGGAGAAGTCGATCTGCGGGTCCACGCCGCGGGAGAACAAGTTGAGCCCCAACGTCACCAGGCACACGTTGCCGGTGCGCTCGCCGTTGCCGAACAGACAGCCCTCGATCCGGTCGGCACCGGCTTGGTAGCCCAGTTCGGCTGCGGCGACGGCGGTGCCGCGGTCGTTGTGCGGATGCAGGCTCAGGATGATCGATTCCCGGTTGGCCAGATTGCGGCTCATCCACTCGATCGAGTCGGCGTAGACGTTCGGGGTGGCCATTTCGACGGTGGCGGGCAGGTTGAAGATGATCGGGTTGTCGGGGGTCGGTTGGACGATTTCGGCAACGGCGTCACACACCTGTTTGGCGTATTCCAGCTCGGTTCCGGTGTAAGACTCCGGTGAGTACTCGAAGCGCCACTGGGTCCCCGGGTATTTGGCGGCCTCTTCGACACATTTTCGGGCGCCGTCGGTCGCGATTGCCTGGACCGCGGCGCGATCGGCGCGAAAGACCACGCGGCGCTGCAGGATCGACGTCGAGTTGTAGAAGTGCACGATGGCTTTCCGAGCGCCCTGGCATGCCTCGAAGGTGCGCTCGATGAGCTCCGGTCGGCATTGCGTCAGTACCTGGATGGTGACGTCGTCGGGGATGGCGCCTTCGGTGATGATTTCCCGGACGAAGTCGAAGTCGGTCTGGCTCGCCGACGGGAACCCGACCTCGATCTCCTTGTAGCCCATGCGAACCAGCAGATCGAACATCCGGCGTTTGCGGGCCGGACTCATCGGGTCGATCAGCGCCTGGTTGCCGTCTCGCAGGTCCACCGCGCACCACAGTGGAGCGCGATCGATGACGTGGTCGGGCCAGGTGCGATCGGCGACCCTGATGGGTTCGACCTCGTTCGCGAAGGATCGGTACCGGTGGACCGGCATCGACGAGCCTCGCTGGGGATTCCACGAGGGCTGGCCGGGCTCGGGTTGGCCGGCGGGCTTGACGATGGTGCGGGCCGACTTGTAGGCGTCTGGTGAATCAGGAGTAGTCACGGTAGTTGCTCCGGGGATGCGAGAAGGAACCTCAGACCGGCGGCTCACGAACATCCCGCGACGGGAAGCCGGTCTGGATCAGACCCCGTCGCGGCGTCCGAGGAGGAGCACCCGCTGCACGTCTTGAACTCTACCGCGATCGGCGCTTCGAACAAAAAGCCGCCAAAACGTCGGTCGCGCGGCGACGCAGCGCATCACGATCGGCGCTGGCCACGATCTTGTCCGCCTGGGCGGCCAAACCGGCCCTTGGTCATCGGGGGCCAGCGCCCCGGCGGCCCGGTTCTGGGTCGTCGGACATGCACTCGATTCCGGGGACATCCACGGACATCGATTCTGTTCAGTGCGCTCCTGGCATCGAAATTAATCGAGATGCGCCGGCACGTATCCTGTTGTGGACTTATACCCAGCGGGGAAAGGGAACGGGGAAGGGAAGACGTGGCGCTCGTCGTGCAGAAGTACGGCGGATCCTCGGTGGGCAATGCCGAACGGATTCGCCGCGTCGCCGAACGCATTGTCGAAACCAAGAAGCAGGGCAACGATGTCGTCGTTGTGGTCTCTGCGATGGGCGACACCACCGACGACCTGATGGACCTGGCGCTGCAGGTGTGTCCGGTACCGCCGCCGCGTGAGCTCGACATGCTGCTGACCGCGGGTGAGCGCATCTCCAACGCACTCGTGGCGATGGCGATCGAATCACTGGGTGCGCATGCACGGTCCTTCACGGGTTCACAAGCCGGCGTGATCACCACCGGTACGCACGGCAACGCGAAGATTATCGAGGTCACGCCGGGACGGCTGCAGGCCGCGCTCGACGAAGGCCGGATCGTGCTGGTTGCCGGCTTCCAGGGGGTGAGCCAAGACAGCAAGGACGTCACCACCCTGGGCCGCGGCGGATCGGACACCACCGCGGTCGCGCTGGCCGCCGCGCTGGGCGCTGACGTCTGTGAGATCTACACCGACGTGGACGGCATCTTCAGCGCGGACCCGCGCATCGTGCACAACGCCCGCAAGCTGGACACCGTCACGTTCGAGGAAATGCTCGAGATGGCGGCCTGCGGCGCCAAGGTGTTGATGCTGCGCTGTGTGGAATACGCGCGCCGGCACAACATTCCGGTGCACGTCCGCTCTTCTTATTCGGACAAACCGGGCACCCTCGTTGTCGGATCGATCAAGGACATAGCTATGGAAGACCCCATCCTGACCGGCGTCGCGCACGACCGCAGCGAGGCCAAGGTGACCATCGTCGGGATACCCGACATCCCGGGCTATGCGGCCAAGGTCTTCCGGGCCGTCGCCGAGGCCGACGTGAACATCGACATGGTGTTGCAGAACGTGTCCAAGGTCGAGGACGGCAGGACGGACATCACCTTCACCTGTTCGCGAGACAGTGGCCCCACGGCGGTGGCCAAGCTGGACTTGCTCAAAGACGAAGTCGGCTTCACTCAGCTGCTCTACGACGACCACATCGGCAAGCTGTCGCTGATCGGTGCGGGAATGCGCAGCCATCCCGGTGTCACCGCGACGTTCTGTGAAGCGCTGGCGGCGGTCGGGGTCAACATCGAACTGATCTCCACCTCCGAGATCCGGATCTCGGTGCTGTGCCGGGACACCGAGCTGGACAAGGCGGTTGTCGCCCTGCATGAGGCGTTCGGTCTCGGCGGGGAGGAGACGGCGACGGTGTACGCGGGGACGGGGCGCTGAGATGGGGGCCGCCGGCTTGTCGATCGGGATAGTGGGAGCTACCGGCCAGGTGGGCCAGGTCATGCGCGCGCTGCTCGAGGAGCGTGACTTTCCGGCGACCTCCGTGCGGTTCTTCGCATCCGCTCGGTCGCAGGGCCGCAAGCTACCCTTCCGCGGGCAAGAGATCGAGGTCGAAGACGCCGAGACCGCCGACCCCAGCGGGCTGGACATCGCGCTGTTCTCCGCCGGTGGGGCCATGTCCAAGGTGCAGGCACCACGGTTTGCCGCCGCCGGAGTGACCGTGATCGACAACTCGTCGGCCTGGCGCAAAGACCCCGAGGTGCCGTTGGTGGTGTCCGAGGTGAACTTCGCTCGTGACGCCGCCCAGCGTTCCAAGGGCATTATCGCCAACCCGAACTGCACGACCATGGCCGCGATGCCGGTGCTCACGGTGCTGCACGAGGAAGCCCAGCTGGTTCGGCTGGTCGTCTCCAGCTATCAGGCGGTCTCCGGCAGCGGCCTGGCCGGCGTTGCCGAACTGGCCACTCAGGCGCGCGCGGTCATCGACGATGCCGAGCGATTGGTGCATGACGGGGCCGCCCTGGACTTCCCGGCGCCGGTGAAATATGTCGCGCCGATCGCCTTCAACGTGGTGCCGTTGGCCGGATCGTTGGTGGACGACGGTTCCGGGGAGACCGACGAGGACCAGAAGCTGCGCTTCGAGAGCCGCAAGATCCTGGGCATACCCGACTTGCTGGTTAGCGGCACGTGTGTGCGGGTGCCGGTGTTTACCGGTCACTGCTTGTCGATCAACGCCGAGTTCGCCCGCCCGCTCGGGCCGCAGCGGGCTCGCGAGCTGCTGGACGGAGCACCGGGCGTGAAGCTGGTCGACGTGCCTACGCCGTTGGCGGCTGCCGGTGTGGACGAGTCGCTGGTGGGCCGCATCCGGCAAGATCCTGGTGTGCCGGACGGGCGAGGTCTGGCGCTGTTTGTCGCCGGCGACAACCTGCGCAAGGGGGCGGCGCTGAACACCATCCAGATCGCCGAACTGCTGGCCGCTGAATTGTCGTCTGGGTTGTGAACCCGGCGGTGCGCGCCGCACGGGTGGCGCGGTGCTCGCTGTTGATCGCGTTGGTGTTGGGTTTAGTTGTCCCGCAACTGGTTTGGAACGCGCACGCCGATCCGCCGGCACCGCTGCCCAGGCCGATCCTGCCGCCGCTGGCGCCGGGTCAAGTGCTGCGTGTAGGTCCGACGGCCGGCACCGGAACACCTACCGGGGATTACGGGATCGGGGCCACCGACCTTTGTGAATTTGTGGAGTTCCCCACCCAGTTGTTGCAGGTTTGCGGGGATAGTTTCGCCGGTCAGGGCGTCGGGTTCGGTGGCTGGTACTCGCCGATCGCACTGCACGTCGACACGGCGTCGGTGGACGATCCCGCGGGGGTGCGCTACACCGGCGTCACCGGTGTCGGCAAACCACTGCTGGCCGATCCGACGCCGCCGGGGATGTCGCAGCTGCCGGCCGGGGTGGTGCAGATCAACCGGCGCAACTATTTGATGGTGGCCACCACCAAAGATCTGGAGCCACAGACCTCGCGGCTGGTCAAAGCCGAGCCGGCGCGCGGGAACTGGCAAACCGTTCCGGGATCTCGGCGGGATGCTTCCTTTCAAACCGGCTGGCAGACGCAGATTAGCGGGTACTACGACCCCATCCCCGCCCCCGACTCGCCGACCGGGTGGGTGTACATCGTGGCCAACAGCTTCACTCGGCGGCTACCGGTGGTGTTGTATCGGGCCGCTCCAGAGGCGTTCACTGACCGGTCGCGGTGGCAGGGCTGGGCATCCGGACCCGGCGGGGGCTGGAACAAGCCGCCGACGCCGCTGTGGCCCGACCAGGTAGGCGAGTTGAGCATCAGGCAGATCGATGGCATGACCGTGTTGTCCTATTTCAACGCCAGCACCGGCGACATGGAAGTGCGGGTGGCGGCCGACCCGACCTCGCTGGGCGACGCCCCGGTGACCACCGTGGTGCGACACGACGAATGGCCCGAGCCGGCGGAAAGTCTGCCCCCGCCGTTCGACAATCGGCTGGCGCAACCCTATGGCGGCTATATCTCGCCCGGGTCCACCCTGGATGAGCTGCGGATCTTTGTCAGCCAGTGGGATACTCGCGCACGGACGAGCGCGCCGTACCGGGTGATCCAGTTCGCGGTGAACCCGTTCAAGCCCTGAGGGCGGCTCATAGCTGCTACATAAGTGGCGCATAGCCGGCACTACTGTTTCCTTAGGCATTATTCGTCTCATGAGTGAAACGTCTGCAACCCCAACAGCGCCGACTGCTACCGCAGTGGCACCGCCGCCCCCACCGCCACACCAGACCCCCAAGGTCTTCAAGGCCGCGGCATGGGTGGCCATCGTCGCCGGCATTGTGTTCATCGTCTCGGTCATTTTCTTCACCGGGTTCCGCCTAGGTATGCACAGTGGTCACGGCGGCTACCACCACCGTCATCACCATAAACACCCCGCGATGATGATCCGTCCGGCCATGCCCAACGGCGGCGCCCCGGCGGTGAGCCCGGGCACCGGCCCCGGCGGGCCCAGCCAGGTACCCAGCTCGGTCGCTCCCAGCACGACACCCGGCCGATAACACGCCCACTCCAGTCAGCCCGGCGCTTACCCGAGCGCCGGGCTACGTCAATTCATTACAAGTTTGTGGCCGCAACTCTTTACGGTTGCTGCAGCTCCGAGCAATATTCGAAGCATGAGCGAAACACCCGAACCCGCAACCCCGCCGCCCGTCGTCGCGACCGCGCCGCTACCGCCGCCCCCGCCGCAGGACAAGACGCCGAAGCTGTACCGGGCGGCGGCGTGGGTGGTGATCGTCGCCGGAGTCATTTTCATCGCGTCGACCATCTTCTTTGCCGGTGCCCTGGTTTTGGGGCACGGCAGGTGCCATCACCATCGACATCACCACCACGGCGTGTTCATGCCCGGCCCGGGTGGGCCCGCCGGTCCCGGGCCGGGTTGGCAGTTCAGGTTCCCCGGGGCGCCTCCACCCGGTGTGGGTCCCGGAGTGCCCGGCGGCCCGATGGGTGGTCCGCCTGGTGCCGGCCCGTCGCAGACACCGAGCGCTCCGTCTCCCGGTACTGCGCCGGCGCGGCCCTAGCGGTCGGCCGAATCCACCTTTTGTCGCATTAACCCGTCTCGCGGAAAAGCGCATACTGGGATTCGTGGTCGCTGTGTCGCGTGCCTACCAGCCTGACATCTCGTCGCGGGACGTCAGGCTGAGCCGCGGCAGGATGAAAGTCCTTTGCGTCCACTATCTTTCGGCGGCCAAGCTCGAGCCTCGGCCATTCTGCGGCGGCACGTGATGAGGCCGAATTACCCTGTGGTACAGGGGTTTTCGAAAGAGTCAGCCCAGTTAGCGAGGAGATAGCGAAATGACAAAGCGCTACACCACCACCGACGCCGGCAATCCCGCGCCCAGTGACGAGCAGTCGTTGACCGTCGGACCCGACGGCCCGATCCTGCTGCAGGATCACTATCTGATCGAACAAATGGCGATGTTTAACCGCGAACGTATCCCGGAACGCCAGCCACACGCCAAGGGGGGCGGCGCCTTCGGTCATTTCGAGGTGACTAATGATGTCAGCGAGTACACCAGGGCGGCGGTGTTCCAGCCCGGGACCAAGACCGACATGCTGGCCCGGTTCTCCACCGTCGCCGGCGAGCGTGGCAGCCCAGACACCTGGCGTGATCCGCGCGGGTTCGCGCTGAAGTTCTACACGACCGAGGGCAACTTTGACATGGTCGGCAACAACACGCCGATCTTCTTCATGCGTGACCCGCTGAAGTTCCAGCACTTCATCCGATCGCAAAAGCGGCTGCAGGCCAGCAACGTGCGCGATCACAACATGCAGTGGGACTTCTGGAGTCTCTCGCCGGAGTCGGCGCATCAAGTGACCTGGCTGATGGGCGATCGCGGGATTCCCAAGAGCTGGCGGCAGATGAACGGCTACAGCAGCCACACCTACAGCTGGATCAACGCCGCCGGCGAGATCTTTTGGGTGAAGTACCACTTTGTCACCGACCAGGGCATCGATTTCCTCACCCAGGAGGACGCCGACCGGCTGGCTGGTGAAGACGGCGACTACCACCAGCGCGATCTGTACGAGGCGATCGAGCGCGGCGAGTACCCCAGCTGGACGCTGAAGATGCAGATCATGCCGTTCGAGGACGCCAAGACCTATCGGTTCAACCCGTTCGACCTGACCAAGGTGTGGCCGCACGGGGACTACCCGTTGATCGACGTCGGCACGATGACGCTGGACCGCAACGTCACCGACTACCACACCGAGATCGAGCAGGCCGCTTTCGAGCCAAACAACATCGTGCCCGGCACCGGGTTGAGCCCGGACAAAATGCTGTTGGCCCGCGGGTTCTCCTACGCCGATGCGCACCGTGCCCGGTTGGGCACCAACTACCGGCAGATTCCCGTCAATTCACCGAAAGTTGACGTCAATAGCTACTCCAAGGATGGCGCGATGCGCGTGCAGAACGCATCGGATCCGGTGTATGCGCCCAATTCCTACGGCGGGCCCCGGGCCGATCCGGCACGCGCCGCCGAAGTGCGCTGGCACGCCGACGGGCAGATGATCCGCGCGGCCTACACCCTGCACCCGGAGGATGACGACTGGGGTCAGGCCGGCACCATGGTCCGCGATGTTCTCGACGATGCCGCTCGGGAACGGCTGGCCCACAACATCATTGGCCATGTCAGCAAGGGTGTGCGGGAGCCAGTGTTGTCGCGGGTGTTCGATTACTGGCGCAACGTGGACCCCGATCTCGGCAAGGCCGTGGAAGAGGGCGTGCGCGCCAACGCTAGCTAGGCATCCGACGTCGAGGTGTCGGGTTTTTCTCCCGTTTCGGCCCGACACCTCGACGTTGGCCGGGCCTGGCATGATCGGCACCATGACCATTGAAGTCGTTTGCACCGCGGAGTCCACGGCAACCGGTGGTGGACGCGACGGGCATGTGAAATCCGACGATGGCCGGGTCGACCTGGAAACCAGCCCACCCACGGCGATGGGCGGCAATGGTGGGGGGACCAACCCCGAGCAGCTGTTCGCGGCCGGCTACGCCGCCTGCTTCCTGGGTGCTCTGCGGCTGGTGGGGGGTAAGTCAGAGGTCGTCCTCGACGACGTAACCACGCTGAGGGCCCGGATCGGTTTCGGCAAGGACTCGGCGGGCGGATTCGGGCTCACCGCCAAGATCGTTAGCTACCTGCCGGGTGTGGAGCAAGGCATCGCCGACGGTTTGGTGCAGCAGGCGCACCAGGTGTGCCCGTACTCCAAGGCCACCCGCGGCGATATCGACGTCGACGTATCGGCCAAGGTCTAGCCGGCATGCGGGTCGCCGTTGCGGCGGTGAGCCTCGGGCTGGGCATCGCCGGTCCGTTGGCGGCCCCCGCTGCGGAGGCGCATCCGTCGGAGCCGGGGGTGGTGTCCTACGCGGTCCTCGGCAAGGGGTCGGTCGGAAATATCGTCGGCGCGCCGATGGGTTGGGAGTCGGTGTTCACCCAGCCGTTCCAGGCATACTCGGTCGACCTTCCGGCCTGCAACAACTGGGCCGACATCGGGCTACCCGAGGTGTACGACGACCCCGATCTGGCCTCGTTCAACGGCGCCACCACGCAGACCTCTGCCACCGACCAAACGCACTACGTCAAGCAGGCGGTCGGGGTGTTCGCGACCAACGACGCCGCGGATCGGGCCTTCCATCGATTGGTTGACCGCACCGTGGGTTGCTCGGGACAGACCACCGCGATGCATTTGGAAAACGGAACCACGCAGGTATGGTCATTCGACGGCGGTCCACCCGGCGCACGTGATGCTGCGTGGACCAAGCAGGAAGCGGGCACCGATCGGCGGTGTTTCAATCAAACCCGGCTGCGTGAAAATGTGTTGCTGCAGGCCAAGGTCTGCCAGTCTGGCAACGGCGGCCCCGCCGTTAATGTGCTGGTTGGCGCGATGGAGAACACGCTCGGCCAGTAACGCTCAGAAATGTGGGTACTTGTCTGACCTGTGCAACCAAGACTGGCGGGAATATGTCGGGACGGTCTGGTAGATGACCTGGAAGATGACATGTGGCGGCTATCGTTGCCGGTAGCTGCGCAAGGTCCGGCCCCGGAGGGATCGTGATATGACGTTCGCCCCCAGTACTGCGGCGGCGTCGCAGCTGAATAACGCCCGCACGGCAGCCATCGAGATCGCCGGCTCGGAGGTTGCCGCCGGATATATCGCAGACGGCTGCCTCACCGACGGACCGTTGGGCCGGGTTGGTCTGGAGATCGAAGCGCATTGCTACGACCCGTCGGATCCTCTTCGCCGGCCGAGTTGGGACGAGATCAGCGGTGTTCTGCAGTTGCTGGGCCCGCTGCCCGGCGGGAGCGCGGTCAGTGTGGAGCCTGGTGGCGCGGTGGAACTGTCCGGCCCGCCGTGCGATGGGATCGCGGCCGCCATCGACGCGATGGCCCGCGATCAGACCGTGCTGCGGTCCACGTTCGCCGACGCCGAGCTGGGCTTGGTCTTTCTCGGCGCCGACCCGATACGACCGACCATGCGGATCAACCCGGGCGCGCGTTATCGAGCCATGGAACAGTTCTTCACCGCCAGCCAGAACGGGATGGCCGGCGCGGCGATGATGACGTCGACCGCCTCGATACAGGTCAATGTCGACGCCGGGCCGCAGGCGGGCTGGGTGGCCCGGGTACGACTGGCGCACGCCCTGGGGCCCACGATGATTGCCATCGCCGCCAATTCCCCAATGTTGGAGGGCAGCTTCTCCGGGTGGCGGTGCACCCGGCAGCGGGTCTGGGGACAGATGGATGACGCTCGGTGTGGGCCAATCCTGGGGGCCAGTGCTGAGGACCCCGTCACCGATTGGGCGCGCTACGCGCTGAAAGCCCCGGTAATGCTGGTGCACAATCCGGACGCGGTGGCGGTTACCCACCACGTGCCTTTCATGGATTGGGCGGACGGTCGGGTCCTGCTGGGCGATCGGCGCCCGACCATCGCCGATCTCGATTACCACCTCACCACGCTGTTCCCGCCGGTGCGCCCCCGGCAGTGGCTGGAAATTCGGTACCTGGACAGCGTCCCCGATGCATTCTGGCCCGCCGTGGTGTTCACGCTGGTGACGTTGCTCGATGACCCGGCCGCGGCGGATATGGCGGCCGAGATCGTCGAGCCGGTCGCCACCGAGTGGGACGCGGCCGCGCGCGACGGTCTCGCCGATCCCAGGCTGCATGCGGCGGCCAACCGATGTCTGGCCGTCGCTGCCGAACGAGCACCGGCCGATTTGGTTCCCACGATGCAGGCATTGATGTCCAACGTGGAGCGGGGTCGCTGTCCCGGCGACGACTTCGGCGACCTGGTGATCGAGCACGGTATCGCGCCGACGGTGGCGCGGTTGGCACGAGGGGAATTGTGACCTCACGGGAAAGACTGGCCGGCGACCTGGAACGGGCCCGGACGCGTACGCTGCGGCTGGTCGATTTCGATGACGCCGAGCTGTGTCGGCAGTACGACCCGTTGATGAGCCCGCTGGTGTGGGATTTGGCACATATCGGTCAGCAGGAGGAGTTGTGGCTGCTGCGCGGCGGTAACCCGGATCGGCCCGGGATGTTGCCGGCGGCCATCGAGAGACTCTACGACGCATTCGAGCACTCGCGCGCCAGCCGTGTCGATCTCCCGCTATTGTCCCCGCAGCAGGCGCGATCGTTTTGCCGCACGGTTCGGTCGGCCGCGCTGGATGCCCTCGATGCGCTGCCCGACGATCGTCCCGACGACCCGGCCAGTTTCGCGTTCGGGCTGGTGCTCAGCCACGAGTATCAGCACACCGAAACCATGCTGCAGGCGTTGAATCTGCGCACCGGCGCGCCCCTTCTGGGCGAGCCTGCCCGGCTGCCTCCGGGTCGGCCGGGGGTGGCAGGAACGTCGGTGCTTGTCCCGGGCGGCCCCTTTGTGCTGGGGGTGGACGGCGCCAGCGAGCCTTACTCGTTGGACAACGAGCGCCCGGCGCACGTCGTCGACGTGCCGGCGTTTCGGATCGGGCGGGTTCCGGTGACCAACGGTGAATGGCAACACTTCATCGACGATGGTGGCTATGCGGAACCTCGGTTCTGGTCCGCCCGTGGCTGGCAGCATCGGCAGCGCGCCGATCTGACCGCGCCACGCTTCTGGAATTCCGATACCGCGCACACCAGATTCGGCTACGTGGAAGACATTCGGGCCGATGAGCCGGTGCAACATGTCTCCTACTTCGAAGCGGAGGCGTACGCGGCATGGGCCGGCGCCCGCCTCCCCACCGAAATCGAGTGGGAGAAGGCCTGCGCGTGGGATCCGGCGACGAACTCGCGCCGCCGATTCCCGTGGGGTAACGAGGAGCCGTCGGATGGGCACGCCAACCTGGGGGCGGCGGCGCTGCGCCCAGCTCCCGCCGGTGCCTACCCGGCTGGCGCTTCGGCGTACGGGGCCGAGCAGCTGCTCGGTGATGTCTGGGAGTGGACCTCCTCTGCCCTGCATCCCTGGCCGGGTTTCGTTCCGATGATCTATGAGCGCTACTCCCAGCCGTTTTTCGACGGCGACTATCGGGTGCTGCGCGGTGGCTCGTGGGCGGTCGATCCGGCGATCCTGCGGCCCAGTTTCCGCAACTGGGATCACCCGTACCGTCGCCAGATCTTCAGTGGGGTTCGGCTGGCGTGGTCGATCGAGGATCCGGCCTGATGTGTCGTCATCTGGGTTGGCTCGGCGGGCAGGTCACGTTGTCCTCGTTGGTGTTGGATCCGCCGTACGGGCTGCGGGTGCAGTCCTATGCGCCGCGCCGGCAAAAGCATTGCCTGCTGAACGCCGATGGTTGGGGCGTTGGCTTTTTCGATAGCGCTTCGCAGGACGGTACCCCCCGGCGCTGGCGTAGTCCGGCCCCGCTGTGGGGGGACACCTCGTTCGATTCGGTCGCACCCGCGCTGCGCAGCAATTGTGTGGTTGCCGCGGTGCGCTCGGCAACCGTGGGCATGCCGATTGACGTCAGCGCGACAGCACCGTTCACCGACGGCCGGTGGCTGTTGTCGCACAACGGGATCGTTGACCGAGCCGTGTTGCCTCTCAGCGCGAAGGCCGAATCGGTCTGTGACAGCGCCATACTCGCGGCGATGATTTTCGAACGCGGGCTGGACGCACTTGGTGACACAATCCAAGAGATCGGCGCGGCTGACCCGAAGGCCCGGCTGAATATATTAGCCGCCAACGGGTCTCGTTTGCTGGCCACGACCTGGCACGACACTCTGTCCATTCTGCGCCGGCCCGATGGGGTGGTGCTGGCCAGCGAACCTTATGACAACGACTCCGATTGGGAAGACGTGCCAGATCATCACCTGGTGGAGGTCACCGCGGATCGGGTCACGTTGACAGCATTGGATGCAACGGAGGGGCCTTGATGACACTGTCGCTGTCGAACCATCTAGCCGAGGACTCGGCCTACCTTGCATTGCGCCGAGACGTTTTCGACGGCTTGCAGAGGTCGCCGAAATCGTTGCCGCCCAAGTGGTTCTATGATTCGATCGGTAGTGAGCTGTTTGATCAGATCACTCGGTTGCCGGAGTATTACCCGACCCGTGCTGAGGCGGGCATCCTGCGCCGCCGCGCGGCCGAAATCGCGGCCGACAGCAGGGCCGACACCCTGGTCGAACTGGGCAGCGGGACTTCGGAGAAAACGCGGCTGCTGTTGAACGCGTTGCGGGACCGCGGACTGCTGCGCAGATTCGTGCCGTTCGACGTTGACGCCAGCGTGCTATCTGCGGCGGCGAACGCCATCCGAGGTGAATATCAGGGAATCGAGATCCAAGCGGTCTGTGGCGATTTCGAGGAGCACCTGTCCGAAATCCCTGGCGGAGGCCGACGGCTGTTCGTGTTTCTGGGATCGACGATCGGCAACCTCACACCGGAGCCGCGGGCGGAATTCCTCGCCGCGTTGGCCGGGGTGATGAGGCGGGGCGACAGCCTCCTGCTGGGCACCGACCTGGTCAAAGACACTGATCGCTTGATTCGCGCCTACGACGATGCCTCAGGGGTAACCGCACGGTTCAACCGAAACGTGCTCGCGGTGATCAACCGCGAACTCGACGCGGATTTCGAGGTGGAGGCCTACCAGCACGTCGCCCGGTGGAACAGTGCGGAGGAACGGATCGAGATGTGGTTGCGGTCCGATCGCCGGCAGCGAGTGCGAGTGGGTGCCTTGGAGTTGACCGTCGACTTCAGTCCCGGTGAGGAGATGCTCACCGAAGTATCGTGCAAGTTTCGGCCAGATGGGGTCCGCGCTGAACTGGCCGCGGTGGGCTTGCGTCGCACCCAGTGGTGGACCGACCACGCCAATGACTTCGGCATGTCACTGGCCCACAAGTGAGCGAAGCGACTCCTCTGGCCGACCGGTGGCGGGCGGCCCGCCCCCCGGTTGCCGGACTGCATTTGGACAATGCGGCCTGCTCACGCCAAAGTTTCGCGGTGCTTCAGGCCGCCGCCCAGCACGCGCTACACGAGGCTGAGGTCGGCGGCTACGTTGCGGCCGAAGCCGCCGCGCCGGTGCTTGATGCGGGTCGCGCCGCCGTCGCGACATTGTGCGGCTCGCCTGACGCCGAGGTGGTGTTCACTACCGGTTCCCTGCACGCCTTGGATTTGCTGTTGGGCAGTTGGCCGGGCGAGCGTCGGAGGCTGGCCTGCCTGCCCGGTGAGTACGGCCCGAATCTGGCTGTGATGGCCGCGCATGGATTCGACGTGCGTCTGCTGCCGACTCTGGATGACGGCAGGCTGGCGCTGGACGATGCGGCGTTCCAGCTGGAGGAGGACCCGCCCGACTTGGTTCACCTGACTCCCGTGGCCAGCCACCGGGGCACCGTGCAGCCGCTGCCAATGATGGCGAAGCTGTGCGCTGAGCTGGGGCTGCCGCTGGTTGTTGATGCCGCTCAGGCGCTTGGGCAGGTGGACTGCGCCGTAGCTGCCGACGTCACCTATTCGTCGTCGCGCAAATGGATCGCGGGACCACGCGGTGTCGGGGTGTTGGCCGTGCGGCCCGAGCTGATGGAACGGCTGACACCGCGGCTGCCGCCGCCGGGCTGGGCGCCGACGCTGTCGGTGGCTGAACGGCTACAGTTCGGGGAGGCCAATATTGCTGCGCGCGTGGGTTTTTCACTGGCCGTGGGGGAGCATTTGGCGTGTGGGCCGAAACTGATCCGGGCCCGCCTGGCGGAGTTGGGCGGCATCACCCGGACCCTGCTGGCCGATGTCGATGGCTGGTTCGTCGCCGAAGAGGTAGACGAGCCCAGCGCCATCACGACGCTGGTCGCGGCCGACGGCGTCGACGCCGCGGCGGTGCGGGCCTGGTTGCTCACGGAGCGTCGAATCGTAACGACCTACGCCAGTGTGGAGCGTGCTCCGCACGAGTTGGCGGCGCCGGTGCTGCGGATTTCACCGCACGTCGATACCACCGCCGAAGAGTTGGAGGTATTCGCCGAGGCGCTGATCGCCGCGACCGCCGCGAGCTGACATCAACGCCGAGTGCCGCTAGGCCTTGTGCGCGGTGAGTAGGTAGGCGGGGAACTTTACCCGGCCCTTCTCGTCGCGGTCATGCGGCGGAAACTCGATCGGTGGTGCGGGCAGCTGCGGCATCGGGGGGACATTGGCATGGATGTACGCGGGCCGGATCTCGTCGATCTCCCAGTACTTGCTGACCGCGGCCCGCAACTCACCCTCGTCGACTTCGTTGGGCTTGGTCTCCAATTCGGCCGGAAAGGCGCCCCTGGCGAATACCAACACGTAGTAGTCGGCTCCCGGGGCCGCCGCACGGTGTATCGCGCTTAGGTAGCCGTCGCGGCCCTCTACTGGCAACGAGTGAAATAGCGTGCTGTCGATCACCGTCGAAAAGCGGCCGTCATAGCCGGTGAACGACGTGATGTCGGCTTGTTGGAAGCTCGCCGTGGTCAACTCGCGTTCCTGGGCCGCCTTGGTGGCGGCCTCGATGGCCGCCTGTGTGATATCGATGCCGACCACCGTGTAACCCTCGGCGGCCAGCGTCAACGATAGTTCGGCATACCCGCATCCGGCGTCGAGCACGTCGCTGCGCACCTTTCCGGACGCGATCAACGCCGCCAGCTCCGGCTGCGGCTCACCGATATTCCAGGGCGGTGGGCCGTCGAACGCTCCCTGCTCGCGGTAGGCGCCCTCCCAGTCGATCAAGCCTGAAGTCATGGCTTCCAACCTACGCGTGGTTACTGAGGCCAGGTATGGACCGGCTCGTTGGCGTGCATGTGTTTGCAGTATCGGCGCAGCATCTCGGCCAATGCCTCGCGGCGACTCATCCCCTGGCCCTGCAACGCGTCAACGGTCGTCACCTGCCAGCTAGCGCCGTTGCGGCCGGTCTTGGCACGGCCCTCGATAACACCCAGGAACCGCTCACGCACGACAGCGTCGACACCCCACCGTCGCAGGCCCTCGTGGGCCATCGGCAGCAAGGTATCCAACACCAACTCCGGTGCGGTCACCTCGCCCAGGCCCGGCCAGTGCAGCCGGGCGTCGAGGCCTTGTCGGGCCGCTGCGAGGAAATTCGATTGTGCCGCAGAGAATGCCATCGTCGACCACAGCGGCCGATCCGCTTCGGACAGACTCCGGAGCGTGCCGTAGTAGAAGGCGGAATTCGCCAACATGTCGATGACGGTGGGTCCGGCAGGCAGCACGCGGTTCTCCAACCGGAGATGCGGCCGCCGGACCCCGTCCACGTCCACGATGTCGTACACCGGCCGGTTCCACCGGTACACCGTGCCGTTGTGCAACCGCAGTTCGGCGAGTTCGGGGATTTTCCCAGCGGCAAGCTCGGCGACCGGGTCCTCCTCGGACACTTCGGGAAGCAGCGACGGAAAGTAGCGGATGTTCTCCTTGAACAGGTCGAGGATGGAGGTGATCCA
The DNA here is from genome assembly GCF_900292015.1 of Mycobacterium basiliense. Classification (NCBI taxonomy): domain Bacteria; kingdom Bacillati; phylum Actinomycetota; class Actinomycetes; order Mycobacteriales; family Mycobacteriaceae; genus Mycobacterium; species Mycobacterium basiliense. The sequence goes on along the minus strand of NZ_LR130759.1, from coordinate 5,242,021 downwards.
CTGCTCACCGAACCACACCCGGGGTCGCACCCCCTGGGTCTTCAGCTCTTCGGGGCGGGTGTCGGTGGATTGGGTGAACAGTTCGATCCGAGTCTCCGGCCAGAGTCGGTGGCCAAAGAAGTAGGGCGAATTGGCGCCCAACGCGAGCTGTGGGCCGGCCAGCATCTGGGCCGCGTTCCAGTTGGCGGCAAAATCTGCCGGTGCGACTTGCAGATGCAATTGCATACTGGTGCAAGCTGATTCGGGTGCAATGGAGGCGGCTTGCCAGCGCAATGGCTCCGGACCTGAAATGTTGATCGGGATGTCCTCGCCGCGGGCGTCGAAGATCGAGTCATTCAGCGCGCTGTAGCGCGTCGATTCGCTCATCCAGCCATCGGCTAGGTGTTCGGGCATCAGGGTGGGCAGGATGCCGATCATGACGATGTGGGCGCCACCGGAGCTGGCCTTCTGCTCGGCATCGTTGAGGCTGGCTCGCACCTCTTTTTCCAGGTCCAGGCCGGTGTGGCCGGGGAGCGGGCGGGGCGGGACGTTGAGTTCGATGTTGAACGCGCCCAATTCGGTCTGGTAGGCCGGATCCGCGATCGCGTCCAACACGGAGCGATTCGACATGGCGGGCTGGTACTGGCCGTCGACCAGGTTGCATTCGATCTCCATGCCGGTGAGCGGGCGGTCGGAATCGAAGCGGCACCGATGCAGCATCGTTTCGAAGACGTCCACACAAAGTTGGACTTTGCGCCGGTATTCCCGCCGGTGTGCGCGGTCATACGTAGTGCGCTCGACCTCTTCGCCCACAACGCCGATGCAACCGGTTTGCCGGCCGGTGCGCAAGTATCACCCCGGTACCGCCCAAGCGCCGACCCGCATAGACCATCATGGACGATTACATCCAGTCTTCGATGTCACCCGAGGAGAGCAGTTGGCCGACTTCGTAGCCTCCATCGATCAGGGCACCACCAGCACCCGCTGCATGATCTTCGATCACCAAGGCGCCGAGGTGGCCCGCCACCAGCTCGAGCATGAACAGATCCTGCCCCGCGCCGGCTGGGTCGAACACAATCCGGTGGAGATCTGGGAGCGTACCGCGTCCGTATTGATGTCGGTGCTCAACGCGACCGATTTGTCGCCGAAAGACCTTGCTGCGCTAGGCATTACCAACCAGCGCGAGACCACCCTGGTATGGAACAAGAAGACCGGCCGGCCCTACTACAACGCGATCGTCTGGCAGGACACTCGCACCGACCGTATCGCGTCGGCCCTGGACCGCGATGGCCGCGGGGACGTGATCCGACGCAAGGCGGGGTTGCCCCCGGCCACCTACTTCTCCGGTGGGAAGTTGCAGTGGATCCTGGAGAACGTCGACGGGGTACGTGCCGCCGCCGAACGCGGCGATGCGCTGTTCGGGACGCCGGACACCTGGGTGTTGTGGAATCTGACCGGCGGGCCGCGTGGTGGCGTACACGCGACCGACGTGACCAACGCCAGCCGGACCATGCTGATGGATTTGGAAACGCTGGACTGGGACGACGAGCTGCTGTCGTTCTTCGCCATCCCCCGCGCGATGCTGCCCACGATCGAGCCGTCCTCACCGCTGCAGCCCTACGGTGTCACGCTGGATTCCGGGCCGCTCGGGGGCGAGGTGCCAGTCACCGGAGTGGTCGGCGATCAGCACGCGGCGATGGTTGGCCAGGTGTGTCTGAGCGCTGGGGAAGCAAAGAATACCTATGGCACCGGCAACTTTCTGTTGCTGAACACCGGTGAGACGATCGTGCGATCGAACAACGGCTTGCTGACCACCGTGTGCTACCAGTTCGGGGATGCCAAACCCGTATACGCCCTTGAGGGTTCGATCGCGGTGACCGGTTCGGCCGTGCAGTGGTTGCGTGACCAGCTGGGCATCATCAGTGGTGCCTCGCAAAGCGAGGCTCTGGCACGGCAGGTCGCCGACAACGGTGGGGTGTATTTCGTGCCAGCGTTTTCGGGGTTGTTCGCCCCGTATTGGCGCTCCGATGCGCGCGGCGCGATCGTGGGACTGTCCCGATTCAACACCAACGCACATCTGGCCCGGGCGACGCTGGAAGCCATCTGCTACCAAAGCCGCGATGTGGTGGACGCCATGGAAGCCGATTCCGGAGTGCGCCTTGAGGTGTTGAAGGTCGACGGCGGCATCACCACCAATGACCTGTGCATGCAAATCCAGGCCGACGTGCTGGGTGTGGACGTGGTGCGGCCGGTGGTTGCCGAAACCACCGCCCTGGGTGCGGCCTATGCCGCGGGTTTGGCCGTCGGCTTCTGGGCGGACCCGTCTGACCTGCGGGCCAATTGGCAAGAGGACAAACGCTGGACGCCGCAGTGGACCGACGAGGAACGCGCCACGGGGTATGCGGGCTGGCGCAAGGCGGTGCAGCGGACCCTGGATTGGGTTGACGTGTCGTAATGAACGTGCCGGCCGGCGACCGGAGTTCAGTCCTCGCCCAGGATGCCGTAGATCTCGCGTCGGGCGTTGTTGATGATGTCGACAATGCGCTGCTGTTGCTCGGCGCTTGCGGTGTGGGCCGATTGCATGACCGCGCCGATCAGCTGGCGCATGGCCGTCCGCAAGTTGATGTGACCGGGGTCGACGCCTTCGGCGATCTCATCCCACGGTGGCGTCTGCACCTTATCGGCGGCCGCACGGCCGTCATCGGTCAGTTCGAAAAGCTTTTTGCTGCCGTCGGGCGCGCTGGCGGTGATCAGTCCCTCGTCATCGAGTAGCTGCAGCGTGGGATAGACCGAACCGGGGCTGGGCCGCCACAACCCGTTGCTGCGTTCGGCGATCTGCTGGATCATCTCGTAGCCGTGCATCGGTTGTTCGCTCAGCAGCACCAGGATGGCCGCCCGGACATCGCCGCGTCGTCCCCGGCCTGGTCCACCACGGCGCCAGCCGCCTCGTGGGCTGCCGGGGCCGAAGCCGAAGCCGAAGCCCGGAGCAAAGCCCGGGCCGAACCCCAAGGGTCCGTCGTGGCCGCCGTCGTGGTCGCGGAGGTGTTCGAAGAATTCACGCCGGGCATGCCGTCGAGCGCTGTGCAGCGCGCGCCGCTGTGCCGGCCCGGGACCGAAGCCGAATCCCGGACGGGCACCGAACGGCCCGCCGGGAGGGGTGAAGAGGTTGTTCATGTCGATATTCCTAGAGGTCTGCGGGGCACCAGTCGTGCCTCCGATGTATCAAGTGAATATCACGATATATCGTTAACGATCGCGATGCAACGATTGGCCAGCTTCGTCCCGTTTGTGCCTGGCAAGGGTCGGGTAGCAGGTGAGTGATGACGAGCAATGGTCGACGCGGCGGTCGGGGCGACGGCAGGGCCCGGTCGCGGGTCAACTGGGTGCTGGCGGTAGCCACTGTGCCGGGTGCGACGATCGTGATGCTGTTCGCGCTGGGCGCGGTGATGAGTACCGCATCCTGCGGTGCCAGCGGGTGCTCCAACCTGGGCGTTGGTATCGACTTCGGCTTCTTGTTCTATGGCGCACCCGTGGTGGCCGTGGTGGCGATAGCCGTCTCGGCGTTCACCGCCAAGCGCCGTGGCGGCATTGCGGTTCCGCTGATCGGGATCGCGCTGTTGGTTGCCGACGTGGTGCTGCTTGCGGTGGCCGTGGCGCAGTAGCTAGGTCGGGGGCGAGAAGCCGCCGGGATCGGCATTCTGCTGTCGCGGGGCGGGCGGCCAGCCCGGGTATTGCGGGGCGGTCGGTGTCCAGGGCGCCGGTGCCGTGTGCGGCATCGTGGGGGGTCCCATGGGGCGCAGACGTGCCAGTTCTCGGCGGTGCCGTTCGGCGAGTACGGCCGCGAGAACCAGCTGCGGCGGTGTGCCCGGCGGGGGTGGTGGAGCGATCTGGGACAGCACATCGCCGGCGATCCGATACGCCATCTGATCCCGCAACCTGGGATCGAGTTGTGTGGCACGGGAAAGGAATTGGCGTGCAACCTCGGCCTGGCCGGGAGTGAGCCCGGCGAGTTGCAACGACGACGCCCACCAGGCCAGCGCCGGCGGCATCGCCGGTGTTGGCGCCAACCGGGGACCGCGCTCGCTCACGACGATGGTGCCGGCGAATATGTCGCCGACGCGTTTGGCCTTCGACGAAAGCATGCTGCAGATCACGGCAGGGCTGCCCAGCAGCATCCAGATCTCGACGATCGACGACAGCGCGCGAAACAGCGCTTGGCGGAAGCGTTCTGGACCGCCGTCGTCGGACACCACGCGCAGACCCATCGCAAGCTTGCCCACCGAGCGGCCCCGGGTGGCGGTTTCTATGGCCACTGGATAACCGACCAGCACCAGTACCGTGAAGATGATGAGAAACGCGACGGTCAACGCGTCATCGAACTCACTCAGGGTTGCCGCCCACAACGTCATGCCGAGGATGTAGCCGGTGAGCATCACAACGATGTCAATGATCGCGCCGACCGCGCGCACCGGTAGCTGCGCGACCTGGACGTCGAGCACTACGGCGTCCCCGGTTACCACCTCCGACATAACAGGGAACGGTACAGGCTTGCGAACGGTTATCCGCCGGGCTCGGTTGGGTAGGCTGCGCAGGTGGATGTCGACGCGTTCTTGCTGACCCACCGCCCTACCTGGGATCGGCTTGATCAGTTGGTCAAGAAGCGTCGCTCGCTGACCGGTGTCGAAATCGACGAGCTCGTCGAGCTCTACCAGCGGGTATCCACCCATCTGTCGATGCTGCGGTCGGTGTCGTCGGATTCGGCGGTCACCGGCCGACTTTCGAGCCTGGTCGCCCGCGCGCGTGCCGCGGTTACCGGTGCGCATGCCCCGCTGACGAGTACGTTCGTTCGCTTCTGGACGGTTTCCTTCCCCGTGGTGGCCTACCGCACCTGGCGCTGGTGGCTGGCAACCGCGGTGGCCTTCTTCGCTGTCGCGGCACTCATCGCTTTCTGGGTAGCGGGCAGCGCCGAGGTGCAATCCATCATCGGAACCCCCACTGAGATCGACGAATTGGTCAGTCATGACGTCGAGTCGTATTACAGCGCGCACCCCGCAACGTCGTTTGCACTGCAGGTCTGGGTGAACAATTCCTGGGTTGCGGCCAAGTGCATCGCGATGTCGGTGGTGCTGGGGCTGCCGATACCGCTGGTGCTCTTCCAGAACGCGGCAAACGTGGGAGTGATCGCCGGGCTGATGTTCCACGCCGGCAAGGGCGGCCTGCTGCTCGGGCTGCTCATTCCACATGGGCTGCTCGAGCTGACAGCGGTCTTCCTAGCGGCCGCAACCGGAATGCGGCTGGGGTGGTCGGTCATCTCGCCGGGCGACCGGCCACGTGGACAGGTGCTGGCCGAACAAGGTCGCGGGGTGGTGTCGGTTGCCGTGGGTCTGGTGGGGGTGCTGCTAGTTTCCGGGTTGATCGAAGCGTTGGTGACACCATCGCCGGTGCCGACATTCGTCAGGATCGCCATTGGCGCCAGTGCTGAGGCGGCGTTCTTGTTCTACATCGTCTACTTCGGACGGCGCGCGGCCCAAGCCGGTGAGACCGGCGACATCGAGGACGCACCCGACGTGGTCCCCACCGGCTGACGCTCAACGAGTGTGAATGCCACGACGCGACACGCCGTGGGAGCGTCGCGTCGTTCGCACTCGCGGCCGCCGGCGACGGCTAGAGCCGGCCCGTCGCCTTCATCGCCAGGTACCGGTCCGCGAGCGCGGGTGCGATGTCGGTCGGGGGCGCATCGACGACCTCCACTCCCTTCTGGTGCAAGCGCGACGCGATTGTTCGGCGCTCAGTGCGGGAGCGCTCTGCGGCCGCCGCGTCGTACACGGCCGCCGCGTCGGAGCGTGCGATGGCCAGCTGGTCGACGCGGGGGTCTGCCACCGCGGCGACCACTACGTGATGTTTTGCCGACAACTGCGGCAGTACCGGTAAGAGTCCCTCGTCGAGGGCGGTGGCGTTGAGGTCCGTCAGCAGAACCACCAGCGAGCGCCGGCGGGTGCGCCGGGTAATGGTGGCAACCATTGTCCGCCAATCGGATTCAACGAGCGCCGGCTGCAGCGGCGCCATCGCCGCCACGAGCTGGGCCAGCAGTTCGGTGCGCGACGCGCCGAACACCGCCGCTCGGCTCACCCGGTCGTGGGCCAGGAAATCGACGTGATCGCCGGCCCGCGACGCCAGCGCTGCCAGCAGCAGCGCGGCGTCCATCGACCAGTCCAGCCGGGGCCACCCGGCCGGATCGGCGGCGGTGGGATCGACACCGACCCGTCCTGCCGCCATACGCCCGGTGTCGAGCACGATGACAACGCGCCGGTCGCGCTCGGGGCGCCACGTGCGGACCATCACATCGGCCCGGCGTGCGCTCGCGCGCCAGTCGATCGAGCGGACATCGTCGCCGACGACGTACTCACGAAGCGAGTCGAATTCGGTGCCCTGCCCTCGTATCAGGGTGGGCAATAGCCCGTCGATTTCTCGCAGCTTGGCCAGTCGTGACGGCAGGTGTTTGCGGGATAGGAATGGCGGCAGCACCCGGACCTGTCCCGGCACCGACTGCGAACTCTGTCGTCCAGCCAAGCCAAGGGGGCCGATCGATCGCGCCGTGACCAGGGCCGCGCGTTGGTCGCCGCGGCGGACGGGCCGCAGCTGGGTGTCCACGCGCTGGCGGTCTCCGGCCGCGATGTTGACCCGGTGGGTGCGTGGTTCAGCGCGTGCACTGGGCGGCCAGGCGTCGCGAACCAGGCCCCGGAAGCGGCGCCGGCCGTCGTTTTGGATCAGCAGGCCGGCATCCACCGGCTGGCCCAACCGGGCCGAACCGTCCGGCGAACGGGTAAAACGCATCCGTCGCGTGCTGGCCGCCAGCACGATATCGGTGGCCACCGCGATCGCCAGCGCCGCCAGCAGTATTGCGAAGGCTCTCGCCGGCCAGGGCGACACCGCGATCGGCAGGACGCAGACGAGCGCCAGCAGGCCGGTTCGTCCGGTCAGGACCACTAGCGGGGCACCGCGACGGAGGCCAGTATGCCGTCCAGTACGCCGTCGGGCGTGGCGCCCTCCAGCTCGGCCTCCGGGCGCAGCATGATCCGGTGCCGCAGGGTGGGGCGGGCCATGGCCTTTACATCGTCGGGAGTTACGTAGTTGCGCCCGGACAGCCACGCCCAGGACCGGGCGGTTGCCAGCAGCGCGGTCGCCCCGCGCGGCGAAACACCCAGCTGCAATGCCGGGGAGCCGCGAGTGGCCCCAACGATATCGACGATGTAGCCCAGCACCTCGTCGCCGATGAGTACCTGACGCACCGCCTCACGACCGGCGGCCAGGTCGGCCGGTCCGGCCACCGGCTTGATCGCCGACAGATCGCGGGGATCGAAGCCATGGGCATGCCGGCCGAGAATTGCGATCTCGGAGTCGCGTGTGGGCAGCGTCACGTTCAGTTTGAGCAGAAAACGGTCGAGCTGGGCCTCGGGCAGCTGATAGGTGCCCTCGTATTCGATGGGGTTCTGCGTCGCCGCGACGATGAACGGATTCGGCAGCGGCTTTGCCTCGCCTTCCACGCTGACCTGCCGCTCCTCCATCGCTTCGAGCAGCGCGGCCTGCGTTTTCGGTGGGGTTCGGTTGATCTCGTCGGCGAGCAATAGATTGGTGAACACCGGGCCCGGTCGGAATACGAATTCAGCGGTGTGGGAGTCGTAGACGAGCGAACCGGTGACATCGCCGGGCATCAGGTCGGGGGTGAACTGCACCCGCTTGAACTCCAGCTGCAGCGCGGCGGACATGGCTCGGATCATCAGCGTCTTGGCCACTCCGGGAACACCTTCCAAAAGGACGTGGCCCCGACATAGCAGCGCGATGACCAACCCGCTGATCACTCCGTCCTGGCCGACAACGGCTTTAGCGATCTCGGCGCGTAATCCCAGCAACGCCTCACGTGCCGAATCCGCGATCGGGGACTGGGTGGGAGCCGGATGTGTCACGAGTGTGTGACCTGCCTTTCGATGTCGTCGAGTGCACGGGCAAGTTGTACCAGCTCATGGTCGGTGGTTGGGGGTGGACCGAACAGGTGATACCAAACGAATCCCGGATTGGCGCCGCTACGCTGCGCCACCGTCAGCGCTACCGCTTGCGGATCCGCGCTGGAGCCGATACCGAGCCGGGGCAGCAGGCGCTGCAATGTGGCGGTGCGCAGTGCGTTCGCGGCGCGGTCCCGGGCTCGGCGCGATCGGTACAGCCGCCCGCGGCCCTCGACGGTTTCCGATGCGCGGACGACGACGGGTATGTCCTCGGCCACCAGCGGGCCCGTCCGTCGGCCCTTCCACAGTGCCACCAGGATCACGACCAGCCACAGCTGCCAGACGATCCACGTCACGTTGGCCGGGATCAGATCGAAAATCGATCCAGGAGAAGTTGTTTCACCCTCGACGCGGTCAGGCGCGAACCAGACGACGCGGGGTCGGTCACCAGCGAGGTTCATCGCCAGCGCGGCATTGCCCTCCTCTAACAATCCGTCGTTGGTCATGAAATGGCTACTGCCCACCACCGTGATGGTTCGACCGGCGTCGCGATAGCGAACCAATGCCCCGCCATAGCAACTCATCGGCGTGAGATCCCCCTTGGGTAGATACGCATCGCTGGGTCCGAAGTGGACTCGGCCGGCGCGATTAGCCGCTCGCAGTGGACAATCCGGCTGGTTGGCGAAATCGTGGGCGCTCCCGATGCGCAGCTTGGGGGTTAGCACCCTGCGGGTCCTGGCGGTGGGTTCGACCAGTAGGAGATCGCTGGGAGTGTCTGCCAGCCGATGCAGCAGCGCGTAGTCGGACAGATACTGCGTCTGTGCCACCAGCAGCAGCGAATCGGCACGTGCGACCCGTTCAACATCGGCAGTGGTGTGGGCGACCACGACCTCCACTCCGCCATTGCGCAGCAACGTGACTAGGGCGTGAGCGCCCGATGGGTTGGTGCCGTCGGGGTCCATCGTGCCCCCGGGTCGCGGGGCTGTCAGATAGGTACCGATCGAGGCGACCAGGGCAACGGCCACCAGGGTGAGCAATATCCCACGCCACGGCCGCCGCCGTCGGGTGGGTCCGGGCGCCGATTCGGCGCTTTGCGTCGTCACCGGACCTGCGCCCACGACTCAAGCGCGGCGGGCTGTTGGTGCACCGTCGATGCGGAGGTGGAACGTGATCGCAGGTGGTCGTCAAGGTCTGCGACCAGCTGGTAGGCGGTCTGAGTTCCGGGCCGCTCGCCGTAGGTGACGTCGTTGAACGCCGTTGCCGCCTGCGTCAATTCCCCGGATAGATGAGGTAGCGCAGCACCCGCGTCGGTCGCCAACTCGTTGGCGGTACGCCCGGGCGCGGGATTGAGCACGCCGGTCTCCTCCAGTTGCCGCGCGACCGCGCGCAGCCGATGCCGGATCGCAGCGGCCCAATTGGCTTCGGCGGCAAAGCGTTCGGCCGTGCTGCGATGTTGCGCCGCGGTGAGCTGGCCGGCCTCGAAAAGTTGGTAATCGCCACCACGTTTGGTGCGGATGGTGCGGCGGGCGATGTGGACGGCGACCAGCACCGCTATTGCCAGCAGGATAAGCAGCACGGTGATGGTGAACCACCCTCCCGATACCGTGGAGGCCTTCGTCAACAGCCGGTACAGCAGCTCGTTGACCCAATCGTTGAGCTGTTTCGACAGGGAATCCCTGGGGTAGATGGCCTTGTCGAGTTCGCGCTGTGCGAGTTCGTGCGCAGCGTCACGATCAATGTCGATAGAGGGCACCGTCAGTCAGTCCTCACTTGTCCTCAGAACGCCCGGGTGAGCCACAGGTTATCCGTGGACTCGACGGCGGTGGGCCCACCGGCCGCCCCTGTCTGCAGGACTAGGTCAAAGGCCTCGGCCCGCATGCGCCGGTCGGTATACAGCAGCACCACAACACCGGCGGTAAAGGGCGCGGTGATGATCTGGCTGATCGCCGAACCGATTGCGGACAGCGTCGCGCCGACGAGCAACATGGTGATGGAGTCGCTGCTGGCCGTGGCGCCCAGCAATATCTGGCCGACGATGCTGAACGGTGCCGAGATGGCGCCGCCGACTAGGCCCACCACCAGCATCGCGAGCAAGCGGATGCCCAGCACCCGCCAGAACCCGCCGGTGACCAGCGCAAAAGATCGGGTGATCGCATCGACTAGGGGCAGCCTCTCTAGCACGATCAGCACGGGTGCGAACATCAACACGGTGTACAGGTAGCCCAGCAGCAACGCGACCAGCAGCAGCAGCGGGAAACCCAGCAAGACCGCCGCCGCTCCGTTGGCGGCGGCCGCGACCCCGACCAGGATGACGACCACCAAGCCGAGCAGCGCCGTGACACCGGCGGCTTCCAGCAGCGCCAGGCCGATCAACGTCAGTAGGCGCCCGCGGACCCTGGTCCATGCTTCGCCGATGGTGATCGAGGCGCCGAACACCGCCCGCCCGACGACGACGGTCAGTATTCCGCTGAGCAACATGCCACCGAGCCAGCTGATCAGCGCGCTGGCCGCGATCGAACCGGTCCACGCGCCCAGTACACCCAGACCCAGGTGGGCCGAGGGGTGGGTATTGAGCCGATTGATGGCCTCCAACGGTCCGATGGTGGCGATCAAGGTGATGACTTGGATGACCACCACCACGATGGCGGTCATTCCCAGCGTTGTCTTCGGATTGGCCCGGATGTAGCCGACCGCGCCGTTGAAGATGTCGCTCAAGGTCAGCGGGCGCAGCGGGATGATCCCGGGCTTGACGGCCGCGGGAGGCAGCGGGGGGCCGTATCCGGGCGGCGGGCCGTACCCGGGTGGTGGGCCGTACCCGGGTGGTGGGCCGTACCCGGGTGGTGGGCCGTACCCGGGTGGTGGGCCGTAGCTCGGGGCGCCATAGCCAGGCGGGGCACCATAGCCCGGTGGGGCGCCACAGCCCGGTGGGGGGCCGTATCCGGGTGGCAAACCGCCGTAGCCCGGTGGCGGATTCCCGTATGCCGGCGGCGGACCGTACGCCGGCTGTGTTTCGTAACCTGGTGGCGGATCGTCGGCCCCTGACGGCGGATAATCCGGCGGCAGCGTGCTCATCGAGGGCAGCGACTGTCGTCGTTCGTCATGGGCTCCATCCTGTCGGCGGTCGGTGTATTTCTCAATGTAGGCAGCATCTTGGTCTGGTGTTGGGTTCCAAAGCGTTCCGGCGCGTAGCGTCTCTGTCATGGCGGAACTCAAATCCCGGCTTCGGTCGGACCTGACTGAGGCGATGAAGACGCAGGATAAATTGCGCACCGCGACCCTGCGCATGCTGCTCGCCGCGATCCAGACCGAGGAAGTGTCCGGCAAGCAGTCCCGGGAACTCTCCGATGACGAGGTGCTCAAGGTGCTGGCCAGGGAGGCTCGCAAGCGTGGCGAGTCCGCCGAGATCTACACCCAGAACGGGCGTGGCGATCTGGCCGCTAACGAGCACGCAGAGGCTCGAGTCATCGATGAGTATTTGCCGACTCCGCTCACCGACGCAGAGTTGGCCGATGTGGCCGACACCGCGATTGCTCAGGTGGCTGAGCAAATAGGACAACGGCCCAGCATGAAGCAGATGGGGCTGGTGATGAAGGCCGCCACCGTAATCGCCGAGGGTAAGGCGGACGGTGCCCGGTTGTCCACGGCGGTCAAAGAGCGGCTGTAGCCAACCCGGTCGTTTGTGTCCGACCCAGCCGGGTACCCCGATGGGTGTGACGCATTTTGGCTACACGCTGATGACCGAGCAAAGCGGGCCCAAAGACCTTGTTCGACATGCTGTTTCGGCCGAAGATCGGGGTTTTGACTTTCTGGTCTGCAGCGACCACTTTTCCCCGTGGCTGACGGCGCAAGGGCATGCGCCCAATGCCTGGGCGGTGCTGGGGGCGGTGGCATACGCGACTCGGCGGGTCGACCTCTACTCCTATGTGACGTGTCCGACGATGCGTTATCACCCGGCGATCGTGGCGCAGCAGGCCGCTACCGTGCAGATCCTTTCCGATGGTCGCTTCACGCTTGGGTTGGGCAGTGGCGAGAATCTCAACGAGCACGTCGTAGGTAGGGGCTGGCCCGCGGTTGAGCGGCGACAAGACATGCTGCGGGAGGCGATCAAGGTGATCCGCGAACTCTTCGGCGGCCGATTGGTGAGTTGGCGCGGCGACTACTTCCAAGTGGACTCGGCGCGACTATGGGACTTACCCGACGTCCCGGTTGGCATCGGAGTCGCCGTCGGGGGCTCGAAGGCCATCGAAAAATTCGCCAAACTGGGCGACCATCTAATCGCGGTGGAGCCCAACGCCGAACTCGTCGACGCCTGGCACGCAACGCGCCAAGCCTCGACTGGGGCCGGGGCGGGGCGGGTGGTCGGACAGATACCGGTGTGCTGGGACCCCGACCGTGACGCTGCCATCGAGCGTGCCCACGACCAGTTCCGGTGGTTCGCCGGCGGATGGGGGGTCAATGCCGATTTGCCGACGCCGGCCGGTTTCGCCGCCGCGACGCAGTTCGTGCGTCCCGAAGATGTCGCCGCGAGCATTCCGTGCGGGCCGGATCTGGACACCATCGTGGAGACGGTCAGGCCATATTGGCAGGCCGGGTTCACCCATATAGCCCTCGTCCAGATCGGTGGTCAGCACCAGGACGCTTTCTTCGAACAGGCCGCTGAACCGCTGCTGCAGGCGCTTCGGACGGCCTGCGAGTAGTGCTGGCGGCCATGACGTTTGGAGTTTTGCCACCTGGGTATCCGCACCGGCGGGCCTATCCGGATCGCGTGACAACTGGAATTGCCAAAGGAGCATAGTGATGTCAAACAACTTGGAAGGCAGGAGGATCGCCATCCTGGCTGCTGACGGAGTGGAGAAGATCGAGCTGGAGCAACCCCGGGCGGTGCTGCTTCAGGCCGGGGCCCGGGTCGAGGTGATATCGCTGTCCCCCGGTGAAATCCAAGCGCGCGAACACGATCTCGAACCGGCCGGGAGATTTTCGGTGGATCGCGCGGTTGCGGATGCATCGGTGGCTGAGTTCGATGGACTGGTACTGCCCGGTGGCACCGTGAACCCGGACAAGCTGCGTTTGGACAGCACCGCGGTCGCGTTCGTTCGCGACTTTGTCCAGTCCGGAAAGCCGGTCGCCGCCATCTGCCACGGGCCCTGGACGCTGGTGGAGGCCGATGTGGCCCAAGGGCGGACGTTGACCTCTTACCCGAGTATTCGCACCGACTTGCGCAACGCCGGTGCCGACGTGGTCGACGAGGAGGTGGTGGTGGACCGCAATCTGATCACCAGTCGGTCACCGGCCGACCTTCCCGCGTTCTGTGCGGCGCTCGTCAAGCAACTCGGACAGGTGTCCGTCGTTAGCGATGTGGCGAATTAGGCGCTTTCGGTTTCGAAGCGGTCCATCGCGGGCATTAGTTATGTCAAGCCGTGACCGCCGCGGCGGCGCCACGAAAGGCTTGCGTTGACGATCACCGCCCCGGATTCCACCTTGCCCGGAGCTGCTGTTTACCAGCCGCAACATGATTCACATCTGCTTGTCGAAGCCATGCGACGGACGGGTCTGATTCCCCGGCGAAGGGTGCTCGACCTGTGCACGGGCAGCGGTTTCGTGGCAATCTCCGCCGCTGTCATGGGTTGTGCCAGCGTCACTGCCTTTGACATTTGTCCGCATGCGGTGCGCTGCACTCGCGATAATGCCGTGGATGCCGGGGTGCATGTCGACATTCGACATGGTTCGTGGACAAGGGCATTCGCTTGTGCACCATTCGAGGTGGTGGTGTCCAATCCGCCGTATGTGCCGACTCCGCCGGCATGCGAAATGATCCCGAGGTCGGCCGGTCCGTCGTGGGCATGGGACGCCGGGGTCGGTGGACGGCTAGTGCTGGATCCGCTGTGCGAATCGGTGTCAAAGCTGTTGTGTCGCGGCGGATCCCTACTGCTGGTGCAATCAGCACTGGCCGACGTACAGCGGTCGCTTGTCACTCTGCGGGAAACCGGAATGGAGGCTTCAGTTATTGCCTCGCAGCGGATTCCGCTGGGTCCGGTGCTGTCCGCGCGAGCGTCGTGGCTACGGGCGGAGGGTCTGCTGCCGGATGGCTGCCAAGAGGAGGAAATCGTGGTGATCCGGGCCGACAAATCATGACCACCACCCGCGTGCAGGTGGTACCAAAGGGACCGGTATTGGTGTCCGGACCCGTACGAATCGAGACGCCCGGCGGCAGAGTCGTGGAATCCGACCGATTCATGGTCGCGATCTGCACTTGTCTGCGCAGCAAGCAATATCCGCTGTGTGATACCAGCCACCGGCGGTGCCGGCCGAAGCCTGACCCGAAGTGAGCGACCATCCACCCGGGTTTTGACCGTGGTTTTGACGCCCGGACGACGTTATGTCACCGATCGTCGCAGTGACGTTTGACGGGCCAGCCACGGCTCCATGATGGAGTTGGCCAAGCGGTTTTCGAAGAGCGCATGTGCACGGATCCCGAATACAACATCACGTTCCAGTTGGGGTTCGCGAGCGATGAGATCACCCACGACGTTGATGCGGACCACTTGCTCGTGCACCGCGTCGGCCTCCACGTGTTCGCGATAGAAGGTGCGGCATTCCTGGGGCGCCTCCATCCGGCACAATGCCTCTAGCATTCGCCGAGATCCCGGCGGGGAGGTGATCTCCGTGGCCGCGAAGTGTCCGATCGCCGCCCCGCGCAGCCGTCGGTGCAGCCCGAACAACGACATAACGTTGACTGCCGCCAGGGATTCGGCGGGCACCGCATCGAGGTAGCCGAGATACGTCGAATCCAGCTCGGCCGCCTCCATCAGATCGGCGAATAGCTGCTGATGCAGGCGGGGCCCGTGGCCAGCGCCGTACTCGTCGAACTCAATCGCGACAAATGCCGCCTTGGCGCCGCCCGTCAGGCGGGGGATGGCCCAGGCGTGCGGATCCCCCTCTTTGAGGTGGTAAAGGGACCGATGCACGAAGTATTCGCGCATTTGCTGCCACGTCCCTGTGTCGCGCAGGTGGTACGACGGCCCGGTTCCGTCGACGGGTTCAATTGATATCTTTTCCATTTCGACCAACGCCGTGTCGCCCGGTTCGACGCGGCCAACGTCGCGGCGAATGCCTGCCAAAAAAGCCCGCTCCAATTCCGCGCGCAAATGGAGCAGCGCGGGGTTCCACTCCCAGGTCGGATCGACCCCGGCAAAGCCCCGGTAGTGCAGCTCGTAGCACATGTACAAGGCCAGTTGCAGATCAAGGCTGCCCGGATCGACATCGCGCACCGAGGCGCTGACGTGGGCGAACGGGTCGCGTGGGGCAGGGCCGGTCAGGGCACGACGCACGGCGATCGATAGCGGGCCGCAACCCGCCGGCAAGGAAGGTTCAATGTCGGCTAGATCTGCGTTTATCCGAGGATCTCCGATTATCCGATGTGGGAGCGATGTACGAGTCACATCGATGGATACCCCGTACTCAATCGCTCAAACTGCACCGCTTGACTGCTCGTCTGAGTCTGCCGCAGACGGCAGTCGAAACGTCATGTCGAGCGCGGTTCCGCCGGGGGTGTTGTCGATTTCGACCGAATCGCAGATGGCCCTGATGAGCAGCAGGCCACGACCACCCCCGCCCACAGCGGTCGTCGGTTCCTTCCACGAACCGGAGTCGACCACACGGGCGTGTATCGTCCCGTCAACGGCTTCTATGTCCACCAGCATCGTTCCGACGCCGTTTCCGCGATACGCATGCTCGATGCAGTTGGTGCAGGCCTCGCTGATTACCAGCACGATGTCACCGGCTTCGTCGTCTTCGACGTTGGCGGCCCGTAGCCACGACGCCAGCTGACGCCGGATACCGGCCAATTGATCTGGGGTAGCCCTGGTTTCAATTCGAAGGGGGCCATGCTGGTGGCGGTACATCACCATCGCGACGTCATCGTCGTACCCGGTCTCCGGAGCTAACTGGCGCAGCACCGCATCAGCGACGGCGTCGACCGGCAACATCATCGAGTCCGCCAGGACGTCGGCGACGCGTCCCAAACCGTCATCGATCGACTCATGTTTGCGCTCGACCAGGCCGTCGGTGAAAAGCATCAGCGTCGACCCGGGCGGCAATATCTGGGACGCCTCCGGGCGAGGCTCCACTCGGCGGACCGCGAGCGGCACCGACCGGGCATCGGTCAACATCGTTGTTCCCGACTTCGGGTCCGCAAGCGCGGCGGGCATGTGTCCGGCATTGCTGTAGTCGAGGATCCCGGATTCGGTGTCCAGGATCGCCAGGAAGACCGTTGTGCAGTAGGCGTCCGGGATGAGCGCCGCCGCCGCGTCCAGTTGTTCGAGCAACAGCGCCGGCTGCGCCCCGGTCAACAGCAGTGCGCGCGCCGAACTGCGCAGCTGACCCATGATGGCGGCGGCCGGTAGGCCACGGCCCACGCAGTCACCGACCACAATGCCGATGCGGTGTTCGCCGATCGGCAGCACGTCATACCAGTCACCGCCGATCTCAAGTGGTGGCACCGCGGGTTCGTAGCGCACGGCAAACCCCGGCGGTGGCTCCACCGACGGCAGCATGGCCCGCTGCAAAGTCAGCGATGTGTCCCGGGCAGTTTCGAACTGCCGGACATGCTGGATGGCCAGACTCAGGTGACCGACGAGCACGGTAACCAGCAACCGGTCCTCGGCGGTGACCCAGCGGGGCGCTGCCAACTCCAACCACAGCGCGACGTCCGCGGCACCGGAGAGCACCGCGACCAGACCCCGCGCTTTACCCGGTGAGTCCGGCCACTCGATTGTCCTCGCCGTCAGCGGCAACTGTTGGCGGGCATCCTGAAATGTCTGTCGTAACATAGGATCCATTGCACGCCAAGATAATTCGGACGGCTCTCCGGCCATCCGGACGGTGGGCTCGCCGTCGCCGGGTGGCCACATGACCGCGACCACGCGTTGGACGTCAACCGCCGTCCGGCACTCGTCGAGGGTGAACGAGAGCACGTCGTCCAGGCTCTTGGCCACACCCACCGAAGTGGCCAGCCGAAGCACCGCGCTTTCCCGGGCGGCAAACGCACGTTCCGCAGTGATGTCGCGGACAGTGCCAACATAAACATCGCGATCGGTCCCGGACCCGAGAACCGCATTGATGCTCACCGTCACCCACGCCAGATGGCCGTCTTGGTGCCGGATTGGCGTCTCGTACTCCGCGCAGCCCTCGCTTCGAACCCGCTCTTGTTGCTGTGCGGCTGCATTCCGGTCAACCAGCCACGGGTGCGGCCAGCGGTACGGCAAACCCTCTGGGGGATAGCCGAGGATCTCGGCAAACGCGTTGTTCATATCGATCACCGCACCGTCGTGGTCGGCGACGAAGAACCCTTCCTGCAAAGAGTTCACCAATGCGGTACGGAATTTGTCACGATGTTCGAGATCTTCGGCACGCGCTCGCTGCTGTGCGTAAAGCCTTGTCCGGTCTAGAAATCCGCGTGTCGCTACATCCAGCGGTGCCAGTGTCTGTAGCAGAAACTGCAGCGCGTCCGGGCGGTCCCCGTCTGATCTGCGCGCAAGCTCGTCGAGCAGCCCGAAATGATTCTCAAGAATGTCGAGCATGCTGATCTGTTCCTGTAGCGCCCGGCGCCCGAGCTCATGCCCGACGGCGAGGCTCTCCTCGTCGCGTGTTTCCAGGTAGGCAACCAGTGCGGCGGCATAGTCGTCGTGGAAGTCGTGGGGGGGTGTCATGTCGAGATGCCCCGGTGACGTGCGGCAAGCACCATGGCATCGTCGGTGTTCTTGGCGTGCTTGACCAATATTTGCTCGGCGATGGTGGCAGCGGAGGCGGAGAAATCGATGTGATCCAGGTGGTCGTCGGCAATCCCGTCGCTGGCGATCACCAGCAGATCACCGGCACGGGTGGTGACAAGCTTGGCCGGCGTGATCTCCGGAATCCGATAGCCGACGATGCCGGCTGTCAGGCGCAAACTGGACCGGATCTGGGCACCGCCGATCGCCTTGGCGACCAGGTTGGCGGTGACGTTACCCACCCCGGTCCAGGTCAGCTTGCTGGCCGGGAAATCAATCCTGGCCAGGGTCATCGCGACCCCTCTGGTACCGGCCAACACGCGATGACACAGCTGGATCAAGACCTCAAGACGCTCGTCGCGGGCGTCGCTGAGCACGTGCAGGGCGGTGAGTGCCGCCGTTTCGGCGGCCGGTCCGTGTCCGAGGCCGTCCATCACGCCGAATAGGGCGCCGTCGTGTTCGATCTGCACCGCGATCGTCTGATCACCGCAAGCCTGCTCGCCCGGCCGTGGACGACCCGTCGTCGCCCACTCGATTGGCCCGAACCGGCCCCCCGATCTGCTGTGGTCACGCACGCGGCGGGACCCATTTCCACATCTCGACGATTGTTCCGCGGCCAGGGGTCGATTTCACGATCAACCGATCCATCAGGCGGCGCGCACCCGGTAGGCCCATGCCGAGGCCGCGCCCGGTGGAATAGCCGTCCTCCATCGCGCGCTCGATGTCGGCGATGCCGGGACCGTCGTCTTCGGCGCGCACCAGCAGGGCCTTGCGGCCCTCCCGGTCCTGTACCGTCACCCGCACCACGCCGCGGCCGGCGTAGCTGGTGATATTGCGGGCAATTTCGGAAATCGCGGTGGCGATCATGGTCACGTCGGTGAGTGAGAATCCGAGGTCGAGAGCGAGTTGGTGGCCCGCCTTGCGGGCGGCGACGATGTCGTCGGAGTCGTTGATGTTCACCACGGTCTCACCCAGCACCGTCGCGCCGCCCGATCGTCGACTGTCGCAATCCCAGCTGCTTGTTCAGCAGCGCTATCCCTTCTTCGAGGTCCAGCGCAGTGGCCATATCGTCAAAGGTCAGACCCAGTTGCACCATCGAAAACGCGACTTCAGGCTGCAGCCCCACGATTACCGTGGTCGCACCCCGCAACCGGGTCATGTGAGCGATCGTCCGAAATGACCGGGCCGCAAACGAATCCATTACGTCGATAGCGGTGACGTCGACGACGATTCCCTGCGCCCGGAACCGGCTGACCTGCTCCATGAGGTCGTACCTAAGCCGCTCGGTGTCGGAGTCGGTCAGCGCCGCCTGAACTGTCGCGATCAGGATCGGGCCCTGTTTCAAGATCGGTACTGGCATCGGCAGCCCTCGATGGTTGTCCGTACCCGACTAATCGCCGGTGCGGGTGACGGCATAGCCCAGCAAACGCTCGGCTTCCTCGATTCCGCCCTGCAAATCGCCGACGGCATTCATCTTCGACAGGTCCAGGCCGATGGTCACCAGTGTCAAGGCAATGTCGGAGGACAGGCCGGTGATGATCACACTGGCACCCATCAACCGTGATGCGTCCACCGTCTGGACCAGATGGTTTGCCACCGTGGAATCGATAGTGGGTACCCCGGTGACGTCGATAACCACTAGCTTTGCCCGGTTGGCCCGAATTGCTCGTAACAGCTGCTCGGTGACCTGCCGGGCGCGTTGACTGTCTAACACCCCGATGATCGGCAGAATCAGCAACTGCTCGCGCACCTGCAGCACCGGCGTGGAAAGTTCGCGGATTGCCTCCTGCTGCTGGCGGATGACGCGCTCACGCTCCTGGACGAAGCTGACAGCCACGGTATTGGCGATGCGGTTGGCCGCCGGCTCGTAGGCATCGAGGACCTGGTTGAGCATCTTGAAGTCGGTCTGGTACTTCTCGAACAGCGAGCGCGCCAGCACGTCGCGCAGCAACAAGACGATGCCGACGACCTCGTCCGTTTCCACACCCCGGGGAATGATGCGTTCCGACAGGTCTTGCGCGTAGGCCTGCAGCGCTTCGACGCTTCCGGTCTCGAGCACACCGACGTAGTTGTCATATACCGCGGTCGCTTCGGAGAAGATCTCCTCGGGCGTCATGGAGGTGAGCAGCCGCGCCTCGGTGATGCTGCGCGCCCACTTCTCGCGTAAACCGGTTCGATTCTGTCGGAGATGTTGGACCAGCTGCGGCAGCAAACCGTCGCTCGATGCCCCCACCGGTGCTGCGATGACGCTGGAGCTGCTCAGGTCGGACGGCGAATCTGACATCTGGCCTCCCAAGTGCCGCGTCGCGCTCCGCGGGGCGCTGATCATATGGCGAGACTAGCGTGGGGGACGTCGTGTGACGCTTTGAGGTCTTCTCCTTCTCGCGGTTAGCGAGGCAGGCTAGGCTTGCAGCACACCGAAGGCTCAGACAAAGGACCACCAGTGTCAGCTCCTGATTCGATCACCGCTGTGGTCACCGACCACGACGGGGTTGCCGTGCTCAGTGTCGGCGGCGAAATTGATTTGGTCACAGCTCCGGCCCTCGAAGAAGCCATCGGCGAGGTGCTCGCCGAGAATCCGGCGGCGTTAGTCATCGATTTGTCGGGGGTGGAGTTTCTCGGTTCGGTGGGGCTCAAGATCCTCGCTTCGACCTACGAGACGCTCGGCGGCAACGCGGGGTTTGGGGTGGTCGCGCGTGGCCCGGCGACTAGGCGCCCGATTCACCTGACCGGTCTGGACAAAACGTTTCCGCTGTATCCCACCCTCGATGACGCGTTGACCGGCGTGCGGGACGGCGAACTCAACCGCTAGCTCCTAGCGGATCTACGGTGCGTAGGGTACGCGCCGTTTGGCCCGCGATGCGGATGTTCGTTATGCGCGAACGTTGTGGGCAGGTTGCTTTTGAATGGCTACGTTGGGTTTCAGGGATTCGGGGACCCAAATTGTTCGCTCGTTTGAAGGAACACATCACTATGAAAATCAGCAGTATTGGCATGCGCCGAGGAGTCGGCGGCGCTAGCGTCGGGCTTCTGCTCGGGGGGATCGTTCTCGGCGTCGTCGTAGCACCCTCGGCGGCGGCGACGCCCGACTGTAGTCCAGCGGGTATCGACGCCACCGTTTCGGCGGTGACCGGCGCGGCACAACAGTACCTTGCCGCACACCCGGGCGCCGGCCAGGTGGTTTCGGCCGCCTACGGCCAGCCGCGCGGAGAGGCCGCGGCGAACATTCGCGGTTACTTCACCGCGCATCCCCAGGAGTACTACGACCTGCGCGGGATCCTGGCGCCGATCGGTGACACCGAACGGCAGTGCCAGGTGACCGCGCTGCCGCCGAATCTGGAAGCGGCCTACCACGAGTTCATGTCCGGCTAATCCGGCCTGTATCCGCAACGGCCCGCCACGATGCTGTGGCGGGCCGTTCGGCATGCAGGGGAAACCCCGTCGGGGTCGTGCACAAGTGCGATGATCACAGCATGGATGTCGATCATCCCGAACGCGACCAGCGGTGGAACCACGAAAGTCGTGGGGAAACCGAACTGGAACGGCTCGACCGCAATTGGAGCAGCCTGTTGCAGGAGCTGCGGGTGGTGCAGACCGGGGTACAGCTGCTCACTGGGTTCTTGTTGACCCTCCCGTTTCAGCAGCGCTTCGACGTCTTGACGCTGCACTGGGTGTACTTGGCGACGGTGGCCTGTTCGGTGGGTGCGACGGTGCTGCTGATCGCGCCGGTGGGCATGCACCGGCTGCTGTTCCGGCGGCATCGCCTGGTGGTGCTGGTATCGGCGGCGCACCGGTGCGCCTACGCCGGTTTGGTGCTGCTTGGCCTCGCGTTGACCGGGGTAACCGTCATCATCTTCGACGCGGTGTCCGGGTATGTTGCGGGCATCATCGCGGGGGCCTGCGCGCTGGCGATCTTTGCGGTTTTCTGGGTGGCGGTTCCGCTGTTGCTGCGCACCCGCGACGTGGCGCTGCCACACTACTAATCGATGGAGCCGGTGTGAGCGGCTCACCGCGTGGGTAATTGTCGGTTGAACCGGCGGGGGACGAGGAGGGGGGATCGTGCCGCGGCGCGCGGCGCCGCCAAACCGTGGGAGCAGTGCAGGCCGTGTTGAGCGGCTTAGTTGAAGGGGGAGAGACTATCTGGGTCATAGGCCCTGGCAAAGTCGGCGCCAGAACCTTAGCAACGCGAGGGCCCGTGCTGTGCACTCGAACAGGCCGCGCTAGTGCCTGAGGGTTCGTCGCTACGACGAAATCGGTGGCCGCGGGTGGGACGCTTCCGCTACATCTCGCGCGATGATCGCTGGGAATGGTCGGACGAGCTGGCCCGCATTTATGGCTATCAGCCGGGTCGCGTCCGGCCGACCGCCGATCTACTGATCGCGCACAAGCATCCCGACGACAAGGCCGTGGTAGCCGAGATGGTGGAGCGCGTCTGCCGCTACGGGATGGCGTGCAGCAATCAGCTTCGAATCATCGATACCCATGGCGACACGCACGTTGTGGTTGTCGTTGCAAACCCGCTCTACGATGGCAAAGGTGCGCTGGCCGGCACTGCCGGGTTCTACGTCGACATCACCGAGCAATTCGAATCAGACGTACAAAAGCGACTGACTGAATCCGTGGCGGCGGTCAATTCCCGACGTGCCTTGATCAATCAGGCCATCGGCGTGCTGATGCACGAGTACCGGCTAGACGCCGACTCCGCATTCCAACTGCTGGCGAAATGGTCTCAGGAATCCAATACTAAGTTGCGGCTGCTCGCGGAGCGCGTTACCGGTGATCCGGGCGCACGTGATGCGCTGCTCAACGACGCGGCGGACACCGTGGCCAAACTGCTGCGTACCGCGCGGGAGGGGAGCAAATAGCCGCGCCTAGCGGTCGGAGTCGTGTTTGAGTGTGGTGTGCGGACTTTCGCCGTATGTTTGCCGATAGAGCACGGCGAAGCGGCCGGTATGAGCGAAACCCCAACGCTGTGCGATTTCGGTAACGGTGGTTTCGGATCCGTCACCCGCAAGCAGGTCTTGGTGGGCTCGGTGCAGCCGGAGGCGACGCAGATACTCGGTGGGTGTGGTGTTGAGTTGTTGGCGGAACAGGTATTGCACCGCTCTGGGAGTCAGATGTACTTCTGCTGCAACATCGTTAATGGTGATATGGCTTCCGGCGTGTTGATGGATGAATGACACGGCCGTTTGCAATGTCTTGGGGACCGCCGGGTCGTTGAGCAGGTGCTGCCCAGTGGTCACCGTGGAGGCAAAGCAATCAAGTATCGCGGCGGCCAACAATTGGGTCGCCCCGGCGATGACCAACGGGCGTTGCACGGTGTCTGCGGCAGCGAAACTCGTGGTTACGTAAGTCAACGCGTCGCGCCAGGTGCCGGCAGCCGCAGGAGAATTCGGCCGCGAGTCAAGAAACTGGATTTGCTGTGGCAGCGCGGCATGCCGGTTTGAGGCGACCTGATGCAGCAGTTTCGCTTCGACGCTCACAACGTGAAATCGCGCCGTGTTCAACTGCAGCACGCGAGGCACCCCGTCCGCGGTCAGCAGCGGAGCCTCCGTTTGCGCGCAGGGGTCACCGGCTACTTTCAACGCGCCCGAGCGCGGTTGGATGACAACGACTTCGTCTCCGGTACGGATCTCGCAGTCGGCTTGGCCATCGATCAAGACATCGTCAATGGTGACCAAATCCGTTGTGCAACGCCGGTGCGTCACGGTAGATCCTTTGCTGAGTCCGCTTATTCGCCAGCTCGGTAGATAGGCATTGGCAAAAAATCGTGCGGCGGCTTCCGGATCGGCGGTGTGGAACTGGGCGGTTTGAATTACTGCCTGGTTCCGCGTCTCGACCTGGCAATTTGTGACGTCGACGTCTGTCCGGACCGCCTGGGGCAACTTCGGGTTGAGGTGGCGGCGCGTGCCGTCGGTCACACTTGCCATGGTTGCCAATGATCGTAGTCGACTTGTCGCGCCACTAGCTAGCACTCGCCGTCTGTGTTCGGCTCAACGCGCCTATTTGGCCGTGGATTTGGGCGTAGATACTGTTCGTGTCGAGTGCGATGCGGTCCCAGGAAAAGCGCGGTTGCGCGTGCATCCGCCCCGCCGCTCCCATGCCGGCGCACTGAAAGCTCTGTTTTTGGAGGCATTTCAGGGCGAGAGCCAGATCGTGGGACTTCTTGGGGGGTACCAGCAGTCCGGTAACCGCGTGTACCACCGTGTCTTTGAGAGCTCCGGTGGATACCGCAACCACGGCCACCCCGCTGGCCGTGGCCTGCAGTGCCGGGGTCGCACGCGGCGCCTGCCGGGGTGTGCACGCGACGACGTCGGCGGATCGCAGCAGTGCGGGTAGATCGTGGAGCACAACAGCGCCGACGTCGCAAACGACGTCGGCGCAGTCACCTGCGGCGATGTCATCGCCGCTAACAATGGCGATCCTCACGGGTTTCCCCCGATGAGGCCGACCCCCTTCATTCGCTTCGTGCGTTTCGGCCATTCCGCGAAAACCTTGGTGTCCGGGTCCTTCCTCGGATACCCATTTTGAGATCAGCGCAACCGGCTGTGTTGGGGTAGTTGTGAGGACATCCGCACCGGCACCTGATGAGGACCCGAGATTTCGTTCATGGGGTTTGGCGAAGGTCGCGCCCGGCAATCCGAAACTCGCCATTGCATCAACCCAAGGAGGTGGCCTTCGTGCCCAACACCTCGATCAAGAACGAGAAGCTTTACCAGGATTTGCGCGAGCAAGGTGATTCCAAGGAGAAGGCCGCGCGAATCTCCAATGCGGCGGCGGGTCAGGGCAAGTCCAAGATTGGCCGCAAGGGCGGCAGGTCCGGTTCCTACGCCGACTGGACTGTGCCACAGCTCAAACAGCGTGCCAAAGAGCTGGGTATGTCGGGATATTCGAGCCTGACCAAAGACAAACTGATCAACAAGCTGCGCAACCACTGATTGGTCACGTCGCCTGTAGGGACAAACTAGGCGGGCAGGCGTAGCCGCTTGGCCAGCGTCAGAAACGCGGCCGCAAAATCGTTACCGGAGGTCTGTGCCTCGATGTGGTCCCAATCCAACTGCTCGCGGATGGCGCGGGCGGCGGGCAGCAGCGTCGCGAAATTGCAGTTGCGTTCGTCAAGGGCGCGTAGTTTCTGGATGAATACGTTGGTAGGCCGCAGGACTGGCATCGTAATGGCCAACACGACAAGATCTTTCGCGGTGTCCATAATATCCGGCGCTACGGGCACCCCGTTGAGCCGGTGCAGCACATCGACCACGGCAGCGCCATTGTGTGCCTTAAACAGCCAATCCTCTGGTGGATGTTCGATACCGAATCCGGCCTTGGCGAGCGTTGTCGCGGCGGCCGGCGCGTCCGCTTCGGCAACCACGATGTCGACGTCATGGGTAGGTTCTGGGGCGCCGTACGCCCACAACGCGTAGCTACCGGCAAGGGCGAAACGCGGACCGTGCTCCTTGAGAGCCGAGGCGGCACAACGCAGCGCTTCGCGCAGTTGTCGGCGGTGGGCGTCGTCCCTATTGCCGGTGCCCGTGGCCACGCTGAAACTCGGGTTTGGCGGCACAGTCATAGCGGATCAGCACAGTCATAGTGGATTAAGGCATACCCCGCGACAGGTGATGGCAACCTGCTGCCTCGACACAAGCGAGGGACGCCGTTTCAAGTGCGACGAAAACGGGCAATTAGCAAGCCATGTCAGCAGCAGCGCCGCGTAGTTATCATCGGGCTGCCGTGGTGATTCCCGCCCACAACGAGCAGGCGCACTTGCCGTCCTGCCTGCGCTGCGTCGTCACCGCCGCGCTGTGTGTCCAGATTCCGGTGCACATCGTGGTGGTGCTCGACGCGAGTGCGGACGGCAGTGCGCAGTTGGCCGGGAGGTACGGCTCCGATGTGCACTTTGTTTGCGTCGAGGCGCGCAATGTCGGCGCGGCGCGTGCGGCCGGATTCAACTACGCCAGCTCGTTGTGTGGGGGCGTGGACAAGATCTGGTATGCCACCACCGATGCTGACAGCCGGGTGGACCCCGACTGGCTGGCCCGGCAACTGGCCGCCGGCGCCGACATGACGCTGGGCGTGGTTCGGGTGGTCGATTGGCGGCGGCGCCCGCCGCACGTGGTACTCCGCTACCTGCGGGCATACGACACGCGTGGCGACGGTGAGCACGACCATATTCACGGTGCCAACATGGGTTTCAGCGCCCATGCATACTGGCGGGTCGGAGGCTTTCGCGCGCTACCCACCGGCGAGGACGTCGACTTGGTTGCGCGATTCGAACGTGCCGGCTACCGCATTCATCGCGACCCGAGGCTGTCGGTCGTCACGTCGGCTCGCGCTCGCGGCCGGGCGCCGCGCGGGTTCGCCGATCACCTGCGCCGACTTGCCAGCAGATCGGGAGACGTCGCGTGACGGCCGGGTTGGTTCAGCACTGGCTGGAATCGGGGCGGCTGGAGTTGCCGCTGCCGGCATCGGGGCGCACGGGGGATCGCTGGCACCAGCTAGTGCACCTGGCCGAGGAGGACATCGCGGCGGCCCGCATCGCCGAAGCCCACGCCGATGCATGCGCAATACTCAACGAGCTGGGCGGAAAGCCGCCGCAGCCCGGTCAATTGTGGGGGGTATGGGCCGCCGAAGCGGCGGACACGACTCTGACAGCGGGTCATATCGCCGGGGACGAGTTCCTTCTCACGGGCACCAAGGTGTGGTGCTCGGGCGCCGGCTTCTGCACCAATGCGCTGGTTACCGCGCATGTCGAGGAGGGCAAACGGGGCTTGTTCGCGGTAACGGTCACCGATCCCGCCGTCAAACCCTTGCCCAGCACGTGGTGGAACCCGGGGATGGCCGGTAGCGACACACGGTCGGTGCAGTTCACCAATGTGCACGCGGTCGCAGTGGGCGAGCCCGACGCTTATCTGGACCGACCCGGGTTCTGGCATGGCGCCATCGGGGTGGCCGCATGCTGGCTGGGCGGTGCGCGTCGCGTTGCCGACCCGCTCTATCGGTGTGCCGGCAGTCAGTCCGCCGACGCGTATGCGTTGGCCCACCTGGGCGCCGTGGATGCCGCGCTTGCCGCCGGTGACGCGATGCTGGCCAGAGCCGCAGAGCAAATCGACTGCGATCCATTCGATCGTGCCGGCACCGCCCAGTTGTTGGCCCGGCGGACCCGCGCCATCGTCGAACATGCCGTCGACGAGGCCATCACCCGGACTGGCCGGGCCCTGGGGCCGGGCCCACTGTGCCAAGATGGCCGCCACGCCCAGCGGGTGGCCGATCTCACCATCTATATCCGGCAAAGCCACGCCGAGCGGGACCTAGCTGAACTCGGACGTCTAGCCGGGCGGCCGGGACGAGGACACGTTGAGACCCCCACCGCCTACTAATGCTGCTCGGCTCGCGGCCATGCCGTTGGTCGACGGCGGAACATCGATGCGGGAGTGGCTGTCGGCCGAGACGCTGCCGACGCTGGATCTGGGGGAGTGCACGAGGCTCGTCGTGGTGGCACCCCACCCGGACGACGAGACGCTGGGCCTGGGCGCCACCATCGCGCAACTGTCCGCATCGGGTATCGATGTTCAGCTGGTCTCGGCGAGTGACGGCGGTGCCGCCCGCCCCGGCGCGCCCGCGCCGGCGCGAATCCGTCTGGAAGCGGTGCGTCGACGGGAACTGCGCAGGGCCGCCGCTATCCTGGGAGTCTCGTCGATCATTTCGTTGAGTCTGCCCGACGGGCAACTGGCCGAGCACGAGCATCGGCTTACCGATCGGCTTACGCGGTTGCTCGAGAATGTCGGACCCGGGACATGGTGCGCGGCGACCTGGCGTGGTGACGGGCATCCCGACCATGAAGCGGTGGGACGCGCCGCCGACCGGGCCTGCCGACGCACGGGTGTCGTGCTGCTGGAGTATCCGGTATGGATGTGGCACTGGGCGATTCCCGCGGAGCCGGTGGTTCCGTGGAGCGATGGCTTCTCGATAGCTTTGTCCCGCTGGGCGATTGCGCGCAAGCGGGAGGCCGCACGCTGCTTCGGCAGCCAGTTCGAACCGGCGGAGGGTGCCGGGCCGGTGCTGCCGGCGTTCGTGCTGGATCGGCTGATCGCGGTGGGGGAGATGGTCTTTCGATGACCACGCGGCTGCCTGATGCGTATTTTGATCGAATGTATGCCCATGCTGAGGATCCGTGGTTGCTCTCGTCACGGTGGTATGACCAACGCAAGTACGCGATCACCCTGGCCCTGCTGCCCGATCGGCGGTATCGCCATGCGTTCGAACCCGGATGCTCCATCGGCGCATTGACCGAGCTGCTGGCGCTGCGCTGCGATCACGTCACCGCGATAGACGTGGCTGACGCCGCCCTCCGAACGGCCGACGCGCGGCTTCGGCACGCCAGCTGCCGGGAGCGGGTGACACTGCTGTGCGCGTCGCTGGACGATGCCTGGCCGGCCGGTCCGTTCGATCTGCTCGTGCTCAGTGAGATCGCCTACTACTTGACGGCCGACGCGCTGGCCATGGTGCTGCGGCGGGAATGCGCTCGACTGCCCGCCGGTGCCGCCGTCCTCGCCGCGCACTGGCGCCACCGGGTGGCCGACTATCCGCTGACCGGGGATGTGGCCCACGCGATCATCGCCGCCACACCCGGCCTGAAATCGCTCGGTCGCTACCGCGACAGTGACGTGATCGTGGAAGTGTTCGACACGGGTGCCGCTCGGTCCGTGGCGGCCCGCGAGCGGGTGCCCGGGGCGCAGGACTAGCCGTGCGGGTGGCGACGTTCAACATTCTGCACGGCCGCACCGTCGACGACGGGGTGGATCTGCGGCGGCTGCGCGACAGTGTGCGACGGCTCGACCCCGACGTGCTGGCGCTGCAGGAAGTCGACGTCGACCAACCTCGTTCCGGCAATGCCGATCTCACCGCTGCCGCTGCCGAGGCGATGAGCGCGGTGGACCACCGGTTCGTCGCCGCGATTTCGGGGACACCGGGAGCGACCTGGATGGCCGTTACCGGCCGGGAACAACCCGGGACGGCGGCCTATGGCATTGCGCTGCTGTCCCGCTACTGGGCTGCCAGCTGGCAGGTGGTGCGGTTGCCTCGAATCCGGGCTCGGTTTCCGATGTATTTGCCTGGGCCCAACAAGGTGAAGATGATCGACGAGGAGCCACGGGCGGCGGTCATTGCGCGGTTGGACACCCCGTTGGGTTGGATGACGGTGGCTAATACCCACCTATCGTTTGTGCCCGGATGGAACCGGTGGCAGTTGCGGCGGCTGATTCACGATCTGCGCGCCCTGCCCGGACCGCGGTTGCTCACCGGGGACCTCAACCTCACCCCGGGTGCCGTACATCGCTACACACGGATGCGGCCGTTGGCGACGGCGGCAACATTTCCGGCCTCGATCCCCGACCGGCAACTCGACCACATCGTGACCGACGACGACGGTCTTTGTGCCCAGGCTGCGGTCGCCGAGCGGCAGCCGATCTCCGATCACAGGGCGCTCGTCGTCGACCTAGATCGCGTCTAGCGCGGCAGCGGCACCGGTCCTCTCACAGCAGACAGCGATTCGCGGCCAACAGCTCGGCGCGCATGTTGCGCTGCATCATCTTTAGTGCCGCGGCACCCAATTCGTTGTCGATGTGGGCAACCGCATCGGGGGGAACTATCACGTCATAGTGGCGGATGTAGCCGTCGAGTGCGCTGTACAGAATGCATTGCTCGGTGACTTGGCCGGTCAGTATGACGCGCCGCGTGTTCAAGCGATGCAGCAGGTACTCCAGTGCGGTGGAATAGAAAACGCTGTGGCGGACCTTGGTGATTGTCGGGCAGCCGGATTTAGGGATCAGCGGCCGGACCAAGTCGGGACGTTCGCCGTCCAGCGCCGCTGAAATGATCGCATGATGATCGGCGGTGAAGTCGCCGCGGTTGTCGTTGACGTAGATGAGATCCACGCCTCCGTGGTGTTCGGCGTTGCCGATCAGGGAGACCAGCGGATCGATGATGGCGGCGACGTTGGTCGCAAGCTGTTCAGCATCGGGGTGTCGATAGTCATTGAACATGTCGATGACCAGCAGCGCGGTATCGCTCATTGACGAGTAATACCCCACCCGGTGGCCGACAACCGCGGATCCGCAAGCGATGTTGGGAGCAGTGACAGCAGGACGCAGGTCAGTAGCGATTTCACAGCAACTTGGTAGGCGCCACGCCGGTTGCGAATGTATACAGGTTTGAGGTAAGGACGTGCGGGTATGCGCGCGTGTGAGGTCGGCTGGCCAGTGCCAGATCGTGGCGGTCCGCAATCGATATCGGGAGTGCGCATGGTTTACCGCGTCCGGGCAACGGCCGGCCCCGCAGGCCCCGGCAAACTGGCCGAAGACAGTTTCAGTGTTCCCGGCATGATAGTGGCGGCTACCTGGGCACTCGGGCTGCTGATAGGGCTTGTTGGACTGGCCACCGGCCATGCGTCGGTGGCCGTCGCGGCCCTGGTACTTGCCGTTATTTCGCCGTGGATCGGCTTGGTCTGGAAGTCGCGTGGCCCAGTGCGGAAGTCCGGCCGCAGCGGTTCCGCGGCCGCAATGGGTGTGGCCGGTCTCTGATCGGGGTACTGCCTGACCCACGGGTGATCGCGGTTGAGTCGTGGGGCCCGGGGACCACAGTCAGGAGAAAGTGCTCATGTCCACCGCCAGCGACTACGACGCGCGCCGTGTTTCCGACGACTCTTCTGGGACGCCCCTGCGCGAGTTGGCCCCATCGATGTCCAAATCTGCCACGGTCGTCGACGACGATCCCAACGATGCCTCCTACTTCGAGCTGCCCGGCGCAGATCTATCCGGAGAAGAACTGTCGGCGAGCGTGATTCCGCAGCGCGCCGATGAGTTCACCTGCTCTTGTTGCTTTTTGGTGCAGCATCGCAGCCGTTTGCGCCACGCCAATGGCAAGCGGTTGGTCTGCGCAGACTGCGCGTAAGCACGCTACTGGTTCGGATCTCTGTGACCCGCCGGCGGCGCGGTGGCGGCCTTGACCTAACCGGGAGGGCCGTGTTGTGTCGTCGGTGTGGCTGTATCCGAGCCTTCGGCACGCGCACGGCACAGCGGGGGCCGACCTCCCGGCCTACCCGCCCCCCGCCGGCTCCGCACGGCCTTTGCCGCGGCGTACGCGCTTGGCTATCTGGTGGGTGGCGAGCGGCGAATGCTGCGGTTGATCCGACGTTATGGGCCGATCATGACCATGCCGATCCTCAGTTTGGGTGATGTCGCAATCGTTTCCGACCCCGCACTGGCAAAGGAGGTTTTCACCGCACCGGTTGACGTACTGCTCGGTGGGGAGGGGGTGGGACCCGCGGCGGCGATCTACGGATCCGGATCGATGTTCGTCCAAGAGGAGCCGGAGCATCTTCGGCGACGCAAATTACTCACACCGCCCTTGCACGGCCCAGCACTCAGCGGTTATGTGCCGGTGATCGAGGAGTCCACCCGCGCGGCCATGCGCGGTTGGCCCGTGGACCGTCCGTTCGAATTACTGCAGGCGGCGCGGGCACTGATGTTGGACGTGATCGTCAAGGTCATCTTTGGTGTCGAAGATCCCGACGAGGTGCGGCAACTGGGTCGACCTTTCGAACGTCTACTGAACCTCGGCGTTTCCGAGCAATTGACCGTCCGGTATGCGTTGCGCCGGGCGGGCGCGTTGCGGGTATGGCCACAACGGGCGCGGGCCAACAAGGCGATCAACGACGTGGTGATGCCGCTGATTGCGCTCCGGCGCAACGACCCGTGCCTGGGCGAGCAACGCGACATTCTCGCGTTGCTCCTGCAAGGGCGGGGCGACAACGGTGAACGGTTGTCGGATAACGAGATTCGCGATGATCTGATCACGTTGATACTGGCGGGGCATGAAACCACCGCAACCACGCTGGCCTGGGCCTTCGACTTGTTGCTGCATCACCCCGATGCGCTGCGGCGGGTGCAGCAGGAGGCCGCGGTGGGGGCGGAAGCCTTCACCACGGCGGTGATCAACGAGACGTTGCGGGTCCGGCCCCCCGCGCCATTTACCGCCCGTGTCGCCGCGCAACCGTTCCCAATTGGCGGCTACCTGGTCGACGCGGGAACCCGAATCGTCGTCCACATCATCGCCATTAACCGCAACCCGGCGATCTACCAGCATCCCAATGCGTTCCGTCCCGAGCGGTTCCTGGGCGCTCGCCCCCAAACCTATGCCTGGGTTCCGTTCGGAGGGGGCGTCAAACGTTGCCTGGGCGCGGCCTTTTCGATGCGGGAGCTGGTCACCGTATTGCACGTGCTGTTACGCGAGGGTGAGTTCAGCGCCGTCGAGGAAAGTCCGGAACGCATCGTGCGGCGTTCCATCATGCTGGCCCCCCGCCACGGCACCCGAGTGCGGTTTCGGCCCCGACTTCAAGAATCCTTTTAGAACCTTCAAAGGGCCTACTCCGATCCTCATCGCAGTGACCGGACCGTCCACCATGAAGGGAACTGCCGATATGGCCGCCACCTCGTACCAGCCCGGGGCCGCTGCGCAGGCAGCGCCGGCCCGTTGCACGAACGTCTATGCCGCGGCCGCGCTGGCCTTCGGCATGGTCGGCGCGGTGGTCCTGAGTGTCATCTGCGCCATCGCCGCGCTGGCTCAATCCAGGACATCCGATGACGGCCGCGGCGAGGCGATCGCCGGCCTGGTCATCTCCGCCGGTTGGGTTTCGGTGCTATTCGTGCTGACCCACTGGCATGTCATCTAGCTGCGACATCCACTGGTCGGGGTGGCGGGATTTGAACCCACGGCCTCTTCGTCCCGAACGAAGCGCGCTACCAAGCTGCGCCACACCCCGCTTGAAGCCACGACAGCCTATCGCACCGGTCGGTCCGCTCGCCAAACCGCAGGTTGGGGATCGTCCCAAGTGCAGGAGCGTTCGAACTCAACCAGCGCCTGGGCGGGACCGGTCGGATCGATCCCCTGGGCGCTCACCCAGTCGTCGTTGAAGTAGGTGTCGGCGTAGCGGTCGCCACTGTCGGCGAGCAGGGTGACCACCGAGCCGCTGCGGCCTTCTGCGACCATCTCGGCCAGCAGACCGAAAGCTCCCCACAGGTTGGTGCCCGTGGACGGCCCCACGCGCCGTCCGAGAACGGTACTGACATGACGGGCGGCGGCGATCGAGGCGGCGTCGGGGACCGAGACCATGCGGTCCACCACGCCGGGCAGAAAAGACGGCTCGACCCGTGGCCGACCGATGCCTTCGATCCGCGACGATTTGGGCATGACGATGTCGTATTTGGCGTCGGCGTAGGCGGGATAGAACGCGGAATTCTCCGGGTCGACAACGCACAGCCGGGTTGCGTGTCGTCGGTAGCGGATGTAGCGCCCGATCGTGGCGCTGGTGCCGCCAGTTCCCGCCCCCACCACGATCCAGTCTGGAATGGGGTGCTTCTCCTCGCGCATTTGGACGTAGATCGACTCGGCGATGTTGTTGTTGCCGCGCCAGTCGGTGGCCCGTTCTGCATTGGTGAACTGATCCAGGTAGTGGCCGCCGGTCTCGTTCGCGACCCGTTCGGCTTCGGCGTAGACCTGACTCGAGCTCTCCACGAAATGGCAACGCCCGCCTTGCGCCTCGATCAGCGCGATCTTGGAGGTGCTGGTGGCGGCCGGCATCACCGCGACGAACGGCAGCCCCAGCAGGGCCGCAAAGTACGCCTCGGACACGGCGGTGGAACCCGATGACGCCTCCACCACGGTCGTGCCCTCGCCGATCCAGCCGTTACACAGCGCATACAGGAACAGCGAGCGCGCCAGCCGGTGTTTGAGGCTGCCGGTGATGTGCGTCGTCTCGTCCTTGAGGTACAGGTCGACCTTGGCATCGTTACACCACGCCGATGGCAGGGGGTAACGCAGCAAGTGGGTGTCGGCGCTGCGGCGCGCATCCGCCTCGATCAGGCGGACCGCATTGTCTGTCCAGGTTCGGGACAGGCTGCGGCCCGCGACACGGGTCCGCGCGCTCAACGCACGGAGGCGGTCGGCTGGGAACGGCCCAGGTTGCTACTCGAGTCTCGGCCGCCCATTGGGGTGGCGATCAACGTGAGCAGAGTGGCCTCGGGTCGGCAGCAGAATCGCGCCGGGGCAAACGGTGAAGTGCCTATCCCGGCAGAGACATGCAGTTGCGTGTTTGCGCCCCACCGGGATGCGCCCTTGGCCCGGGAGCGATCCAGCCCGCAATTGGTGACCAGGGCACCATAAATCGGCAGGCACAGTTGTCCACCATGGGTGTGGCCGGCCATCACCAGCTGATAGCCGTCGGCGGCGAAGCGATCCAGCACCCGCGGCTCCGGCGAATGCGTCAACCCCAGCCGCAGGTTGGCGGCCGGGCTTGCCGGGCCGGCAATCGTCTCGTAGCGGTCCCGGTCGATGTGCGGGTCATCCACCCCTGCGGCGGCGATGTGCAGCCCGGCCACCTCGAACTCACGGCGAGTATGAGTGAGGTCGAGCCAGCCACGTTCGGTGAATGCCGCCCGCAGATCCTGCCAGGGCAAGGGTTCACCGCGGACCCGGTGGTCGGGATTGACGAGGTAATGCGCCGGGTTTTTCAGCCGCGGGCCGAAGTAGTCGTTGCTGCCGAAGACGAACACCCCCGGCCGGGACAGCAGATCACCCAGGGTCTGCACGACCGCCGGCACCGCTTTGGGGTGGGCCAGGTTGTCGCCTGTGTTGACCACCAGGTCGGGCTCCCAGCTGGCTAGCTCGCGCAACCAGGCCTGTTTACGGTGCTGTTTAGGCAGCATATGGAGATCGCTGATATGCAGCACCCGCAGTGGTGTGGAGCCCGGACTCAGGACCGGCATGGTGACCTCGCGCAGGACGAACGCATTGCGCTCGATGAGCGAGGCATATCCGATGCCGGCGACGGTTGAGCCGAGCGCCACCGCACCGGCGCGTAACAAAGCGGGCAGAACATCAGCCATGCACGCAGCCTACTGCCGCGCGGCACCTACTCGCTCGTGTCTAGGGCGATGGACCTACGGAGGGGGCGGCGGAGCCAGCAACGGGATCGTGATCGGTGGCAGGCCCGGGATCTCTACGACCTGCGATCCCACCGGCGGTGGCGGCTCGCCTTCCGGCGGCGGCGGCGGTGCCGGAGGTATGCCGTTACTGATTTGGATCGTGACGATTGAGCCCGGAATGGTCTGACCACTCGGTGAGGTTCCGACCACCTCGCCGTACTTGGCGCTGCTGTTGACGGCGTTGGTTTGGTCGGCGACTTGGAAACCCGCGTCCCGCAGGCGCTGCCGAGCCTGGTCCACGTCCAGGCCGGCCACGCTCGGTACCCGCGAGCCCGGGGCTCCGTCGACGTAGCGCGGATCGGTCGGGGGTAACCGCACCTCACCAAAGTTGTTGGCAATGGGCTTCATCGCGGCGAACCAGGTTCGGGCCGGCTCGTTTCCGCCATACAAGTCACCGTTGCCGCAATGGCGCAGCGGACCGGAACACAGATCGGTCGGCGTGGTGGAGTCGTCGTAGATATAGTTCGCCGCCGCGTACCGATTGGTGAAGCCGACGAATCCCGCGGAGCGGTGGGCTTCGGTGGTGCCTGTCTTCCCGGACACCGGCAGGTCCCAGCCGACCGCACCGGCCGAACCCGACGCCGTGCCACCGCCCACCGCGTCCTTGCTCATCGCGTTGGCAAGGGTATTGGCCAGACCTTCAGGCACCACCTGGTCGCAAGTCTCGGTGGTGACGGCAACTTCGTTGCCGTTGCGGTCGATCAGCTTGTCGATTGGGTTGGGCGGGCACCACACGCCACCGGATGCCAGGGTAGCCGCGACGTTGGACAGTTCCAGCGCGTTGACCTCGATGGGGCCGAGAGTAAACGAACCGATGTTCTGCCGTTTGACGAAATCGGCCAGGCTCTCGTTGCTGTCGGGGTTGTAGTCGCGCGCCGTACCGGGATTGGCGTAGGACCGAAGTCCGAGTTTGATGGCCATATCCACCGTCCGGGCGACCCCGACCTGCGAGATCAGCTTGGCGAACGCGGTGTTGGGGGAGGTGGCCAACGCGTCTGTCACGCTCATCGAGCCGCGGTAGTTACCGGCGTTGATCACGCACCAGGTGTCCTTGGGGCAGCCCTTCGCGCCGCCGCTGCCCAGCCCTTTGCCCTGGAACCGGCCCGGCACATCGAGTTGGGCGTTGATGCCCATACCCATGTCCAGCGCGGCTGCGGTGGTGAAGATCTTGAAGATCGACCCGGCGCCGTCGCCGACCAGAGAGAACGGCTGTGGCCGCATGGTCTCGCCGGCGTCGATGTCCAAGCCGTATTTGCGGTTGCTGGCCATTGCCAGCACCCGGTGCGAATCCTTGCCCGGTTTGATGACGCTCATCACGCTGGAGATGCCGGCGAGGTTGGGGCTGGCGAACTTGTCGATGGCCGCCTTGACCGGTGTTTGCACATCGGGGTCCAGGGTGGTGCGGATCAGATAGCCGCCCCGGGCAAGCTGCTCCTTGCTGATCCCGGCCCGCGACAGGTACTCCTGGACGTAGTCGCAGAAGAAGGCGCGGTCGCCCGCCGCGATGCAGCCTCGGGGCAGCTCGTTGGGCTGCGGCAGTATCCCCAGCGGTTGGGCTTTGGCGGCGCGTAACGCGTTCGCCTCCCCGGGAATGTTCTCGATCATGGTGTCCAAGACGACGTTGCGCCGAGCCAGCGCCCCATCGGGGTTGGTGTAGGGATTGAGCGTGCTGGTCGACTGCACCATGCCCGCCAACAGCGCGGCCTGTTGCCAGTTCAGCTCGGAGGCGTTGATGCCGAAGTACGTCTGCGCCGCGTCCTGCACGCCGAACGAGTTGTTGCCGAACGACACCAGGTTCAGATAGCGGGTCAGGATCTCGGGCTTGGTGAAGGTTTTGTCGAGGGTCAACGCCATCCGGATTTCGCGCAGCTTGCGCGCCGGGGTGGTTTCGACAGCAGCGCGCTTTTCGGCATCGGTTTGGGCGGTGACCAGCAGTTGGTAGTTCTTTACGTATTGCTGCTCGATGGTCGATCCGCCCCGAGTGTCGAGGTCGCCGGACGCATAGCCGGCCAGACCAGTCAGGGTCCCCTTCCAGTCGACGCCGTTGTGTTCGGCGAAGCGCTTGTCCTCGATCGAGACGATCGCCAACTTCATCGTGTTGGCGATCTTGTCGGAGGGCACCTCGAACCGGCGCTGCGAATACAGCCAGGCGATTGTGTTCCCCTTGGCGTCGACCATCGTTGACACGGCCGGTACGTCCCCCTGCAGCAGCTGAGCCGAACCGTTGGCGACGACCTCGGACGCGCGATTGGACATCAGGCCGAGCCCGCCCGCGAACGGAAACATCAGGGCCGCGGCGACGATGCTGGCTAGCAGACAGCACCCTGCGAGCTTGAGCAGAGTGAGGGCGACCGGGGGGCGCTCGGACATGCGTACTACAGTACTGGGCCCCTGTCACGCCTCCACGCCGCGCGATGGAAAAAAATTTCTTAGCACGGGGTGCTTGGTTGCACCAGGGGCAAGCGGGGAGTTATTTTGCACCTGCGTCACAGGTCAGGGCCCTCGAGGGGGGACCGACAGGGTGTGTTTTCCCCGGCCGATTGGCACAAGACGGGACGCTCGTCCCAAAAAATCCGTTATCGGACTGTTGCGCAATTGGCAGCTGACCACCTAACTTATATACGCAGTGAGATTCAGGTAACAGCGGTGTGGACAGTGTGTCGTAGCTCTCAACATCAGCTGGTGCCCGAGGAGGGGGTCGCGATTCGCGGCCGGGAGGAAGGGATCAGCTCGTGTCAGGAACACGACCGGCCGCGCGAAGGACAAATCTTACATCCGCGCAGAACGTCCTACGTAGCGTCGACGCGGAAGAACGGATCAACTGGGTATCAAAGGCGCTGTGCCGGGCAACCGACCCTGACGAGCTCTTCGTCCGTGGTGCCGCCCAACGTAAGGCCGCAGTGATCTGTCGTCACTGTCCGGTCATGCAGGAGTGCGCGGCCGATGCGCTCGACAACAAAGTCGAGTTCGGCGTGTGGGGTGGCATGACCGAGCGCCAGCGCCGGGCACTGCTCAAGCAACACCCGGAGGTGGTCTCGTGGTCGGACTACCTCGACAAGCGCAAGCGGCGCAGCGTCGGCTGATCGACGCGCGATCGGGGGCGTCAACCGGTCCGTCGGTGCCCTGCCCCTCATTACTTTTTTGTTACAGCTGTCGCGGTTCATTACTAATTGCCTTGTGCCCAATAGGAACTGGCGTATGCCCAATACGCCACTTTTGAGTCGAGTGTGAAGCGACGGCGTTAGACGCGATGGGCCGGTTCCTCAGCGGGCCGCGTTGCGGCCCGCATCGTCACCGACCGGGTTTGGATGGGCCGGTTCCTCAGCGGGCCGCGTTGCGGCCCGCATCGTCACCGACCGGGTTTGGATGGGCCGGTTCCTCAGCGGGCCGCGTTGCGGCCCGCATCGTCACCGACCGGGTTTAGATGGGCCGGTTCCTCAGCGGGCCGCGTTGCGGCCCGCATCGTCACCGACCGAAGTGATCTGGTCGGCGAGCGCGCGCAGCGCATCGAGGTCAGAGACATCGAACGGCAGCGATGGAACCCCGATGACGGGAACATGGGGATTGGCGCCGGTGAACCGGGACAGCAGTCGCACCTCGCGCTTCGCGGTTTGACCTCGATCGGCGTGAATGCGCAGCACCGAAGCGGCTAGCGTAGCCTCCTCCGAGTCGCTGTTCTCCTTCTCCAGTGTCTCGGTAGCATCGATGGCTCGTTCTACCGGCAGTGCGCACAGCGTCGGGTGGGTGCGGTTCAGGACCAACCCGGCCAGCGGCATGCTTTCCTCGGACAACCGGTCAACGAAGAAGGAGGCCTCGCGCAGCGCATCCGGTTCGGCGGCCGACACCACCACGAACTGGGTGCCGCGCCGTTTCAACAACGCGTACGTGCGGTCGGCCTTCTCGCGGAAGCCGCCGAAGGTGGCATCCAGCGATTGCACGAATGCGGCAGCGTCGCCCAGCATCTTGGAGCCGAGCACCGTGGACATAGCCTTCATCGCCAAGCCCATCACGCCGGTTACGATCCGTCCGATACCGCGGCCAGGAGCCAGCAGCAGTCGCCACAACCGGCTGTCCATGAAGCTGCCAAGGCGTTTTGGCGCATCGAGAAAGTCCAGCGCATTGCGCGACGGGGGGGTGTCCACCACCACCAGGTCCCAGCGGTCCTGGGCCAATAGCTGGCCCAGCTTCTCCATGGCCATGTATTCCTGGGTCCCGGCAAGAGATGTGGCGACGGTCTGATAGAACTGGTTGTCCAGAATCGATTGCGCCCGTTCGGGTCCGGAGTATTGGATCACCATTTCGTCAAACGTGCGGCGCATGTCGAGCATCATCGCGTGCAGCTCGCCGGTTACCTCTGGCGCCAATGGGACGCGTTGCGGCACGTTGCCAAGGTCATTGACGCCCAAGGCTTGCGCCAACCGCTTGGCTGGGTCAATCGTCAAAACGACTACGGTTCGACCATATTCAGCAGCGCGCAATGCAATTGCTGCCGCAGTGGTGGTCTTACCAACGCCGCCCGCGCCGCAACATACCACCACTCGGTTGGCTGTATCGGCCAGAATTGCGGCCATGTCAAGAGTTTTCGGTGCGTGACTCATCGAACCCCCTGCTGTGCAAGTGATTCCGATAGTTCGTACAGGCTACCCAAGTCGACACCATCGGAGATCGTCGGTAGTTCCAGCCGCGGCACTTGTAGCGCGTCGAGTTGCTGCGCGGTCTCTGCGCGTGCGGTGATTCGGGTGGCGTGTTGGATGGTCTCGGTTAGCAGGCCGGCGAAATCGGCATCCGCGAGTTCGATTCCGGCCATCGCTAGCCCGGACCGGACCGAGTCCGCATCGACATCGCCCTCCGCGGCCTTTGCGAGGTCCGCGGGATTTAGGTAGGCGGGGATGTTGCGGTTGACTATGACACTGCCGATCGGCAAGTCCATTTCGGCGAGTTCTTCGATTGCTTCCAGGGTCTCCTGCACCGGCAGCGCTTCTAACAGCGTCACCAGATGGATCGCGGTCTGGTCGGAGTGCAGCAACTTGACCACACCCTCGCTTTGCGAATGCACCGGGCCGCCCTTGGCCAGATCGGACACCGCCTTGGTGACATCCAGGAAGCGTGCGATCCGGCCGGTCGGGGGCGAATCGACGACGATCGCGTCATAGACCGGCAGCTTGTTCTTGTCGACACGCACCACCGTCTCTTTGATCTTTCCGGTCAGCAGCACGTCGCGTAGGCCAGGCGCGATCGTTGTCGCAAACTCGATGGCACCGATGCGGCGCATGGCCCGGCCCGCGATGCCCAGGTTGTAGAACATCTCCAGGTATTCCAGGAAGGCGGCTTCGATGTCGATTGCCAGCGCGTTGACCTGCCCGCCGCGTTCGGCGGTCGCGATCTTGATCTCTCGATACGGCAGCGGTGGCACATCGAAGAGTTGCGCAATCCCTTGGCGCCCTTCAACTTCGACAAGAAGGACCTTGCGGCCTCCCGCGGCTAGCGTCAGCGCCAGCGCGGCTGCGATCGTAGACTTTCCGGTACCGCCTTTGCCGGTCACGAAGTGCAAGCGGGCCTTCGACAAGCGCGATGGCCAGCCGACGGAATGACCGCGGCTCGATGTGTTTGCCACCATCGCATGCTAGCTCTCCGGCACCGCTGGGCCACCGGGCTGGCCGGAGCTCGTCAAGTTCGACGGATAAGCTCGCGTCATGACCCAACCCTCCGCATGGGAATACGCAACGGTTCCGCTGCTCACACACGCCACCAAACAGATCCTCGATCAATGGGGCGCCGATGGCTGGGAGCTGGTGGCGGTGCTGCCAGGGCCAACCGGTGAGCAGCACGTCGCCTACCTGAAGCGTCCGAAGTAGGGCGGGGCGGATGAACGCCAAGAGTCGGCTCACCCAGCTGGGTATCGCGCTTCCCCAGACCGCCGCGCCGTTAGCGGCCTACGTTCCGGCGGTGCGTACCGGCAACCTCGTCTATACCTCGGGTCAACTGCCGTTCCAGGAAGGAAAGCTGGCGGGCACCGGCAAGGTGGGCGCGGAGGTCACGCCGGATGAGGCCAAAGCCCTCGCCCGGATTTGCGCGCTCAACGCGCTGGCGGCCATCGATGCATTGGTGGGCCTGGACTCTGTCAGTCAAGTGGTCAAGGTCGTCGGATTCGTCGCCTCCGCCCCCGGCTTTCATGGACAGCCGAACGTGATCAACGGGGCTTCGGACTTGCTTGCCGAGGTTTTCGGCGACGCCGGCGTACATGCGCGGTCGGCCGTCGGTGTGGCCGAGCTGCCGCTGGACGCTCCGGTGGAAGTTGAGCTGATCGTGGAGGTCGGCTAGCGGCTCATGTCCGAGGCAGCCGAAACAGCCGAGCCGCTGATGCATCCCGCATACGGCCGGTTGCGGCCGGTCACTGACACCGCTTCGGTGCTGCTCGCTGACAACCCGGGCCTGCTGACGTTGGACGGCACCAACACCTGGGTGCTCTGCGGTCCGGGTAGTGCCGAGTTGGTCATCGTCGACCCGGGGCCGAAAGATGACGAGCATATCGCCCGTATAGCCGCACTGGGCCGGATTGCGCTAGTGCTGATCAGCCATCGGCATGGTGATCACACCGAGGGCATCGACAAGCTGGTCGAGCTGACCGGGGCGCCGGTGCGTGCCGCGGATCCGCGGTTCCTGCGCGGCGACAAGGTGGCGTTGAGCGACGGTGAAGTGATCGACGCCGCTGGCCTGAGCATCACGGCGCTCGCCACCCCCGGGCACACCGCCGATTCGTTTTCGTTCGTCCTCGAGGACGCCGTGTTGACCGCCGACACCGTGTTGGGCCGGGGCACCACCGTCCTGGACAAGGACGATGGCAGTTTGTCCGATTACCTGGAGTCGCTGCGGCGGCTGCGGGGTTTGCGCCGGCGGACGGTGCTGCCCGGCCATGGGCCGGATTTGGCCGACATTGACGCCGTTGCACAGGGATACCTGGCACACCGGTATGAGCGGCTGGAGCAGGTGCGCTCGGCACTGCGCGATCTCGGTGAGGATGCGACCAGTCGTCAGATCGTCGAACGCGTCTACGTTGACGTCGATGAGAAGCTTTGGGAGGCGGCCGAATGGTCGGTGCAGGTGCAGCTGGACTACCTGCGCCGAGATTGACATTTTGCAGGAGAAGTGCGAGTAGTTATCTGCAAAACGTCAATTTCGGTGTGAGCCGGCCGGCATCAGCCGCCAGCCATCCCTAACGGGCGCGACGGGCCAGCCGTTCGGAGTCGGAAATCAGCACGCTCTTGCCCTCAAGGCGGATCCATCCCCGGTGTGCGAAATCAGCGAGAGCCTTGTTGACCGTCTCGCGGGACGCGCCGACCAGCTGGGCAATCTCCTCCTGGGTCAGGTCGTGGGTGACTCGCATCGCGCCACCTTCCTGAGTGCCGAAACGCTGGGCTAGCTGCAGCAGTTGCTTGGCCACCCGGCCGGGCACATCGGTGAAGATGAGGTCGGCCAGGTTGTTGTTGGTCCGGCGCAGCCGGCGGGCCAACACCCGGAGCAGCTGTTCGGCGATTTCGGGGCGATCGGCGATCCAGGCCCGCAGCGCGTCCCGGTCCATCGACACCGCCCGGACCTCGGTGATTGTCGTTGCGCTGGACGTCCGCGGCCCCGGGTCGAAGATGGACAGCTCGCCGAACATGTCAGACGGACCCATGATGGTCAACAGGTTCTCGCGACCGTCCGGTGAGCGGCGTCCAATCTTCACTTTTCCCGCGACGATGATGTACAGCCGGTCGCCGGGCTCACCTTCAGCGAAAACTGTGTGTCCGCGGGGGAAGTCGACGGGTTGCAGTTGCTTGGTCAGTGCCGCAACCGCGCCGGGTTCAACCCCTTGGAAGATTCCTGCCCTTGCCAGGATCTCGTCCACGTTGCCTCTTCAGCTTTCCAACGAAGTAATACGGACAGCCCGCACTGTTTGACGGGTGCCGAGTCTAAAGGTTAGGCCAATCAGTACAAGGTGCCAACGCTACACACGATTGACGTGTCGGGTCGCCGTAAACTGCGGATTGCTCCGGGAGTAGCTGTGCATGCGGGTCGGTAGTCCCGGCTCGGCTGGCAGGCCGACACGGGTGGCGAACTGCGGATCGGCATGGTGCTTTCCGGTCAGCGCTCTCGGTGCCGGTGCTTCGGCGAGCCCCAGCGCCTGGCGTCGATGCAGATAGTCCAATGCCTCAGGCATCCCCTCACGGGCCAGGGTGTGGACGTCCACAGCGTCGGCCTGGTCAAGGAACTCGCCCACATCAGTCGCGGTCAACGAATCGTCGGTAAGCGTCATCTCCAGGCGCCCGAGACCGAGCGCCACCAGCATGAGCAATGCCGGAATGCACGCCACCAGCAACCATGACACAAGGAGAGTAAACATGGCTTTGCATCAACACGAGGTCTCGGACAGATCACGAAATAAGTACTCTGTCGTAGGTGACAGCGGCAAAGTCGTCCGGGCGCCTCAAATCCACCACCACTCCGCCCGACCCTGAACTTGCCAAGCGTTGGTCCGCGGAAACCAGAACCGGCTTGGTGCGGCGCGCCCGGCGGATGAATCGCAAACTCGCGCAAGCGTTTCCGCATGTATATTGCGAGCTGGACTTCACCTCACCCCTGGAGCTGGCGGTGGCCACCATCTTGTCGGCGCAGAGCACCGACAAAAGGGTGAACCTGACGACGCCGACGTTGTTCGCGAAATACCGGACAGCGCTGGATTACGCGAAGGCCGACCGCGAGGAACTGGAAAACCTCATCCGTCCCACTGGTTTCTACCGGAACAAGGCGAACTCGCTCATCGGCCTCGGGCAAGCTCTTGTGGAACGGTTCGACGGTGAAGTGCCGGGCACCATGGACGAGCTGGTTACACTGCCGGGAGTGGGGCGCAAGACCGCCAACGTCATCTTGGGCAACGCCTTCGATATTCCCGGGATCACCGTCGACACCCATTTCGGGCGACTGGTGCGACGGTGGCGTTGGACCGCCGAAGAAGACCCGGTCAAGGTGGAACATGCGGTCGGCGAACTCATCGAGCGTAAAGAGTGGACCCTGCTCAGCCACCGGGTGATCTTCCACGGTCGTCGGGTGTGCCATGCCCGCAAGCCCGCGTGTGGCGTGTGTGTGCTGGCCAAAGACTGCCCGTCCTACGGGGTCGGTCCCACCGATCCGCTGCTGGCCGCACCACTTGTGCAGGGCCCGGAGACCGAGCACTTGCTGGCCCTGGCCGGGATGTGACTCCGAAGGCCCGGATGCCGACGTGACGGCGAGATCGCGCTGGACCATCGCGGTTCTGGCGGTTGTCGCCGCACTCATCATCGCGCTGATTGCTCAGCTGCGCGACACCCCCACACCGGCGGCGCTCCCCCGAACGGCCGTCGCGCGTGACCATCGTGATGCCGATACGCCGGCCGCGTTGGCCGGCCCGCGGCAGCGAGCCAACCTGCCGGCATGCCCCACCCCGGGCACCGGGCCAGGCCCGGTCAGGCTGCGTGGGGTGGTGGTCGAATGTGCAGCGGATGGTTCGGCGGTCGATGTCGCCCGTGCGCTGGCCGGGCGTCGGGTGGTGCTTAATTTATGGGCATATTGGTGCGCGCCGTGCACAGCCGAACTTCCCGCGATGGCCGAGTACCAACGGCGGGTCGGGGCCGACGTGATGGTGGTGACGGTTCACCAGGACGAGAATGAGGCCGCCGCGATATTGCGGCTTGCCGATCTCGGCGTTCGGTTGCCGACGCTGCAAGACGGCCGCCGTAAGGTGGCTGCGGCATTGGGGGTCGCAAACGTGATGCCCGCGACGGTGGTTCTGCGGCCGGACGGTAGCGTGGCCCAGACCCTGCCGCGAGCTTTCGGCAGCGCCGACGAGATCGCGGCCGCGGTCGGAAATGCG
Organism: Mycobacterium basiliense; assembly: GCF_900292015.1. Classification (NCBI taxonomy): domain Bacteria; kingdom Bacillati; phylum Actinomycetota; class Actinomycetes; order Mycobacteriales; family Mycobacteriaceae; genus Mycobacterium; species Mycobacterium basiliense. The sequence goes on along the minus strand of NZ_LR130759.1, from coordinate 5,197,350 downwards.
GCGTGATGCGCGCCCGCTTAGCGGTTCGAGATGAAACGGGGCTGGTTGACCCGACATGCCCGACGAGGAGGCGCCGATGAGTGCGACGGTCGCTCTGACGCCTGATGTCGGCCCGTCTTGGCTGCGCCCGCTGATCGACAACATTGATCGGGTACCCGACGCGGTTCGGCGCCGGCTTCCGGGCGAGGTAGTGGCGATGGTGACGGCGGCCCGGGCGACCGCGTCGCTGCGTCGTGATGGGCGTGATGCCGCTGTTCTGGTGCTGTTTTCGGGTCCCGAGGCCGGGCCGCTCGACGGCGGTGTCCCCGACGACGCCGACCTGCTGCTGACGGTGCGGGCCGCCAGCCTGCGCCACCACGCCGGTCAGGCGGCATTTCCCGGGGGCGCCTCCGATCCTGGCGATGACGGGCCGGTCGCTACCGCGCTGCGGGAAGCCCATGAAGAAACGGGGCTCGACGTCGGCAGGCTTCATCCCCTGGTCACCATGGAACGCACTTTCATCGCGCCATCCCGATTCCACGTGGTGCCGGTGCTGGCCTATTCGCCGGATCCCGGACCGGTGAACGTCGTCAACGAGGCCGAAACGGCCATCGTCGCGCGCGTCCCGGTGCGTGCCTTCATCAATCCGGCCAACCGACTGATGGTGTACCGACGCACCCTGAGTCGGCGTTGGGCCGGACCGGCATTTCTGCTGAACCAAATGTTGGTGTGGGGATTCACTGGCCAGGTGATTTCTGCGGTGCTCGATGTCGCGGGTTGGGCCCAGCCCTGGGACAGCAGCGATGTGCGTGAGCTCGACGATGCCATGGCGCTCGTCGGCGAGCAGGGGGGACGGCGATGAATTCGATGACCCCGTCTCAATGGCTGGATATCGCCGTATTGGCGGTCGCTTTCATCGCCGCGGTCTCTGGTTGGCGGTCTGGTGCGCTGGGTTCGGTGCTGTCTTTTGCCGGTGTGCTGCTGGGCGCGATAGCGGGCGTGTTGCTGGCCCCGCACATCGTTAGCCATATCAACGCTCCGCGGGCCAAGCTGTTTACCGCGCTGTTCCTGATCTTGGGGCTGGTCGTGGTCGGTGAAGTCGCCGGGGTGGTGCTGGGGCGGGCGGTGCGCGGCGCGATCCGCTACCGGCCCATCCGAATGGTCGACTCCGTCATCGGGGTAGGAGTGCAGCTGATTGTCGTGCTGACTGCGGCCTGGCTACTGGCGACCCCCCTCACCCAGTCGAAGGATCAGCCGGAGTTGGCCGCGGCAGTTCGCGGTTCGCGGGTGCTCGCGGAGGTCAACGAGATGGCGCCCGTCTGGCTCAAAACGGTGCCCAAGCGGCTGTCTGCATTGCTGAACACCTCCGGTCTGCCGGCGGTTTTAGAGCCATTCAGCCGCACTCCGGTGATTCCGGTTGCCTCACCGGATCCGGCGTTGGCCGAAAACCCGGTGGTTACCGCCGTCGCGCCGAGCGTGCTGAAGATCCGCAGCTTGGCGCCCAGCTGTCAGAAGGTGCTGGAGGGCAGCGGTTTTGTGATTGCCCCCGACCGGGTGATGACCAACGCCCATGTGGTAGCCGGTTCCAACAGCGTGCAGGTATACGCGAGCGGCAAACCCCTGGACGCCACCGTGGTGTCCTATGACCCCACGGTGGACATTGCGATCTTGGCCGTCCCCAACCTGCCGCCGCCGCCGCTGATCTTCGCCGAGCAGGAAGCGAAAACGGGAACCAGCGTGGTGGTGCTGGGGTATCCGGGCGGTGGTAATTTCACCGCGACTCCGGCCCGGATTCGTGAGGCCATCCGGCTCAGTGGTCCCGACATCTATCGAAGCCCCCAACCGGTGACTCGCGACGTGTACACCATCAGGGCCACCGTGGAACAAGGTGATTCCGGCGGACCATTGATCGACCTCAACGGTCAGGTGCTGGGTGTGGTCTTCGGCGCCGCCGTCGACGACCCGGACACCGGGTTTGTGCTGACGGCCGGAGAGGTGGCCGGTCAACTCGCCAGGATCGGCGCCACCCAGCGCGTCGCCACCGGGGCGTGTGTCAGCTGAGCCGGCCGTCGTGCACTTGCTCGAAGAACCGCATCAGCTGCCGATTGGTTTCCTCGGGTGCCTCTTCATGCCCGTAATGTCCCGCACCGGCGATGGCTAGGTACCGTCCATGCGGTGCATAGCGCTGGGTGCCTTCGACCGGGGCGGCCAGCACGTACGGATCGGCGTCACCGCGTAGGTGCAGCAACGGCACGCTGAGCTGCTGGCTCATCGACCTCATGAATCGCAACCCTTCGCCACGCAGTTGGCTGCGCGCCGCCCACCGCTGGTACTCAAGGGCGCAGTGCGCCGCCGCCGGGATCTGGATGGCCCGCCGCAGATAGCCGATGCTGTGCGAAAAGTCTTCGGAAGCCAGCCATTTGGCGCTACCTCGGCTGCGGATGAGGCGTTCGATCTCTGCACCGTCACCCCTGGTCAAAAGGCGCTCCGGCCAGAGCGGCAGCTGATAGCGCAACAGCATCGGTAACAGTGCACGCCCCTGATCGCGCCGCAGCAAGGCGGACCGTCGCAATGCGGCGGGGTGCGGTGAGCTGATCAGCGCGATGGCGCGCACCAGCCGTGCATGCAGCAGCGCGGTGGTCCAGCAGGCCAGCCCTCCGTCGGCGTGGCCGACCAACGTCGCCGACGAATGTCCCAACGCACGGATGAGACCGGCGGTGTCGCCGGCGAGTGTCCAGCCGTCGTAGCCGCGTGGCGGTTTGTCGCTACCGCCGTAGCCGCGCAGGTCGACCGCAACCACCCGCGCGCCCCTCAGGCCACGCAGCTGATGCCGCCACGACCACCAAAATGAACCGAAACCATGCAGCAGAATCACCAGTGGCCGTGCGGTGGTCGGCGCGGCTCCGCCGTGGCTGTCGACCGGGCCGGGTGGGGTGGCCTCGACGACGTGAAATCGGATGCCGTTGGCGTGCACGTCGAGATGGCGCCATGGCCCGTCGATGCGGGTCACCGATGGATCTGGTGCTGGCATCTACCAACCTGAGGGATCGGTGGGCTTCTTGCCCTCCGGCGCGGGCGCCTGGCGTTCGACGGCCGGAACCTTGTCGTGACCCGGAATGAGTGCGGTGCGTGTCTCCTTGACCGACTCGATGGTCTGACGTGGCCCCCGAATCCGACGGACCTTCAGGAAGCCCAACAGGGCAAGCACGGCCGTGGTCACCACCATGAGCGCGAACACGATCAAGAACGCCACCCACCTCCACAGCCAGGTGTCGAGCAGTTCGGCGAGGAAAAAGAACAAGAAAAACGTCGAGTAGAACAGCACCACCAGCGCTGCGATGAAGAAGACGCTGCCGGTCAGACCCTTCTTGACATCCTGGGTGATCTCGGCGCGGGCCAGTTCGACCTCAGCACGCACCAGCGTTGACATTTGAGCTGTCGCGTCTTTGATCAGGTCACCGATCGACGGTTCGGCCGGCCCCGCGTGCGGGTCGGCCAACGGAATCGTGGTCAGCGTGCTGGGCACACCGTTCGTGCGATCAGGTTTGCTCACAGACGGTCCTCTCGATTTGACGGGCCGCGGTTTGGCAGTCGTCGCGGTTTATGTTGCCATGTGCTCCGGTGTCGGACGAGGCCAGCCAACACCGTGTGGGACCGGGCCCCATTGGGCCCACAAATTGACGCTCGGCGGCCATTCCAACTGCGCCGGCCTTAGTGCAACGATCATCTAGACTGGCGCATCTGTCTTGCAACGTCCGACCGACGGGAGTATCACTTTGCAGGCGACCTACCGCTGCTTTTCCGCGGCGATCGTGGTCGCGCTGGTGACCCTTGTCGGTGCGCCCGCGACCACCGCGGCCGCCGACGACAAGGTTCCGTTGGGGGGCGGTGCCGGCATCGTGGTAAACGGGGGCACACTGTGCACCCTGACCACCATCGGCCACGACAAGAACGGCGATCTGATCGGGTTCAGCTCAGCGCACTGCGGGGGACCGGGTGCGCCCGTGGCCGCCGAGGGTGCCGAAGGCAAGGGCGCGGTCGGCACCATGGTTGCCGGAAACGACGGTCTTGACTACGCGGTGATCAAATTCGATCCGGCCAAGGTGACACCGGTGGCCAACTTCAACAACTTTGCTATCAACGGCATCGGCCCGGACCCGACCGTCGGCCAGATCGCCTGCAAACAGGGTCGCACCACCGGCAATTCGTGCGGGGTCACCTGGGGGCCGGGGCAGGATCCGGGCACCATCCTGATGCAGGTTTGCGGCGGTCCCGGCGATTCGGGTGCGCCAGTGACGGTCGACAATTTGCTGGTCGGGATGATTCACGGGGCCTTCAGCGACAACCTGCCCACCTGCGTCACCAAATACATTCCGCTGCACACCCCGGCGGTGGTGATGTCGATCAATGCCGACCTGGCCGACATCGAAGCCAAGAATCGGCCAGGCTCGGGTTTCGTTCCGATACAGGGCTGAGCCGCGTGCGCGAGCTACTTGGCCGTGTCTCGGATCGAGTCGAACACGCTGGGATCCAGCAACGTCGAGGTGTCGCCAAGCTCGCGGTTTTCGGCGACGTCGCGCAGCAGCCGGCGCATGATCTTGCCACTGCGGGTCTTGGGTAGTTCGGGCACCACGTGAACCTCACGTGGGCGCGCGATCGGCGAGATCATCCGGGCCACCTCGCCGCGCAATTCCTCGCTGGTTCCGTCATGCGGTTCGTAATTGGCGCGCAGGACCACAAACGCGCAGATGGCCTGGGTGGTGGTCTCGTCGCTCACCCCGACCACCGCTGCCTCGGCCACGCCGGGGTGACCGACCAGCGCGGATTCCACCTCGGCGGTGGAAATCCGGTGCCCGGACACGTTCATTACGTCATCGATCCGGCCCAGAACCCAGATGGCGCCGTCGGAGTCGATGCGAGCCCCGTCCCCGGCGAAGTAATAGCCTTTGTCGGCGAACTTCGACCAGTAGGCATGGTGATAGCGCGCGGGGTCACCCCAGATGCCGCGCAGCATTGACGGCCAAGGTTGGTCCAAGACGAGATAGCCGGTGACATGTGTGTCGCCTTCGGTTTCCGGTTGCAGCGGATCGCCATGGTCGTCAACGATCTTGGCCGAGATTCCGGGCAACGGTGTCATCGCCGAACCGGGCTTGGCGTCGGCGACCCCGGGCAACGGTGAGATCATCGCCGAGCCGGTCTCGGTCTGCCACCAGGTGTCCACCACCGGGGTGTGTCCGGCGCCGATGACGTCGCGGTACCAGCGCCATGCTTCAGGGTTAATCGGTTCACCGACGGATCCCAACAGCCGCAGACTGGACAGGTCGTGCGCGTCGGGAATGGCGCGTCCCCACTTCATGAACGTACGGATCAGCGTGGGCGCGGTGTAATAGATTGTGACGCCGTACTTTTCGATGATCTGGAAATGACGGTGCTCGTCGGGTGTGTTGGGCGTGCCCTCGTAAAGAACTTCGGTGATGCCGTTGGACAGCGGACCGTAGACACCGTAGGTGTGGCCGGTGACCCAGCCGATGTCAGCGGTGCACCAGAACACGTCGCTTGGCGGCTTGACGTCGAAAATGGTGTGCACCGTGTAGCTGCACTGCGTGAGGTAGCCGCCGCTGGTGTGCATGATGCCCTTGGGCTTGCCGGTGGTACCCGAGGTGTACAGCAGAAAGAGTGGTTGCTCGGCGTCGAACGGCTCCGGGGTGTGCTGCGGTGACGACGAGTCGACGACGTCGTGCCACCACAGATCACGCTCATCATTCCAGGACACGTCGATTCCCGTACGCCGTACCACCACAACGTGTTCGACGGGACTGTCCGGTTGACCGACGGCTTCATCAGCGGCGTCCTTCAGCGGCGCCGGATGGCCACGGCGGAACTGTCCGTCGCTGGTGATCAGCAGCTTGGCCGCCGCGTCGACGATCCGTGCGTGTAGTGCGGTCGCGGTGAATCCGCCGAACACCACGCTGTGCATGAGCCCAAGCCGGGCGCAGGCCAGCATCGCAATCACGGCCTCGGGGATCAGCGGCAGGTAGATGGCGACCCGGTCGCCGGCCACCAACCCCAAGTTGGTGAATGCGTTGGCCGCTTTGGATACCTCGGTCAGCAGATCGGAGTAGGTCAGCGTGCGACTGTCACCGACCGGCTCGCCCTCCCAGTGGATCGCGACGCGGTCGCCGTGGCCGGCCTCCACGTGGCGATCCACGCAGTTGTAAGCGACGTTGAGTTTGCCGTCGGCGAACCATCGGGCGAACGGTGCGTCGGACCAGTCCAGCACCTCGGTGAATGGCGTCGCCCAGGACAGCCGGTTGGCCTGCTTGGCCCAAAAGCCAAGCCGGTCTTCCTCGGCCTCGCGGTACAGCTCGGCGCGGGCGTTGGCCTGCTCGGTGAAATGGGTCGGGGGCGGATACGACGACGGGTCTTCGGTGTTGGTGGCGGTCACGGGTTGCTCTCCTGTGTCGTGCCTCATCAAGCTCAGTAGCTTGGCGTGAGCCTAACCTCGCGGCGATGCGGATGGTAAGGACGGCCCGGCAAGAGCGCCGTGGCCGGCCGACGGGCGCCCGGATACGCGGAGGGGCCCGGCTTCGCCCTGTCAGGCAAAGCTGAACCAGCGCGGTAGACGCCCTTAAGCGTGACCGCCGCCGTGCGTGGGTCGCACGGACCCGTCCGGGTCGGTATCGGGGGGGCAGTATGGTCGCTGTCATGCGCCGGATGTGGGCCACGCTGGCAGTCGTCGCTGCCGCATTGGCGGCCGCCGCGCCGGTGGCCGGGTGCGGGGGCGGGATCTTGAGCCCCGAAGTTGTGACGGTCAACGGTGGAGAACCGCCGAACCCGCTGATCCCGACCGGTACCAACGACAGCAATGGTGGCCGCATCGTTGATCGGCTGTTCGCCGGTCTGATGTCGTATGACGCGGCTGGTCGGGCTTCGTTAGAGGTCGCGAAGTCGATTGACACCAGCGACAACGTCAACTACCGAATCATCCTCAAACCCGGGTGGAAGTTCAGCGACGGCACACCGGTAACGGCGCACTCCTTTGTCGACGCGTGGAACTACGGAGCCCTGAGCGCCAATGCGCAACTGCAGCAGCACTTTTTCAGCCCGATCGAGGGGTTCGACGAGCTGGCCGCCGCACCAGCTACCCGAACCAGCATGTCCGGACTGCGGGTGGTCAACGATCTCGAGTTCACCGTGCGGCTCAAGGCGCCGACCATAGATTTCCTGCTGAGCCTGGGCCATAGTGCGTTCTATCCGTTGCCCAAAGTCGCGTTTCGAGACATGGTCGAGTTCGGACACAACCCGATCGGCAACGGTCCCTACCGGTTGGACAACGGCCCGGACGGGCCGGCTTGGGAACACAACGTCAAGATCGATTTGGTGCCCAATCCCGAGTACCACGGCAACCGCAAACCTCACAACAAAGGCCTGCGGTTCGAGTTCTATGCCAATCTCGACACCGCTTACGCCGATCTGCTGTCCGGCAATCTCGATGTCTTGGACACGATTCCGTCCAGCGCGTTAACGATTTACCGGCGCGACTTGGGTGACAACGCCACCAGCGGGCCGGCGGCGGTAAATCAGGCCCTCGATACGCCCTTGCGGCTGAGGCATTTCGGCGGCGAGGAGGGTCGGCTGCGCCGATTAGCTCTTTCGGCTGCCATCAACCGCCCCCAGATCTGTCGGCAGATTTTCAACGGGACTCGAAGTCCGGCACGTGATTTCACCGCTCGCTCGTTGCCGGGATTCGACGCCAACCTTCCGGGTAACAGCGCATTGGATTTTAACCCTGATCGCGCCAAGCGACTGTGGGCACAGGCCGATGCCATGTCGTCATGGAGCGGCAGATACGCAATCGCCTACAACGCCGACAGCGGCCATCAGGAATGGGTCGACGCGGTGGCCAACAGCATCAAGAACGTTCTCGGAATCGACGCGGTGGGGGCACCGCAGCCCACCTTCGCTGGACTTCGTACCCAGATCACCAACCGCACCATCGACACCGCATTCCGGGCCGGATGGCAGGGCGATTACCCCTCGATGATCGAGTTCCTCGCGCCGCTATATGCCACCGGCGCAGGATCTAACGACGTCGGATATTCCAGCCGGGAGTTCGACGCGGCGCTGGCTCATGCCGAAGCCGCGCCGAATCTACGGGAAGCTGACGTGTTGGCCAACGCCGCGCAGCGAATCCTGTTCCACGACATGCCGACAATTCCGCTGTGGGACTACATCGCGGTGGCGGGGTGGTCGACCGAAGTCAGCAATGTACACGTCACTTGGAACGGTCTGCCCGACTACGAGAACATCGTCAAGGCCTGAAATGGGTTGGTACATAGCGCGACGGATCATGGCGATGGTGCCGGTCTTCCTGGGTGCGACCTTGCTGATCTACGGCATGGTGTTCCTGCTGCCCGGCGACCCGGTCGCCGCCATTGCGGGCGACCGTCCGCTGACTCCCGCGGTGGCCGCACAGCTGCGCGCCCGATACCACCTGGACGATCCGTTCTTGGTGCAGTACCTGCGGTATCTGGGCGGTCTCATCCACGGTGACCTCGGGCGCGCCTACTCCGGCTTGCCGGTTAGTGCCGTACTGGCACATGCGTTTCCGGTTACCATCAGGCTGGCATTGATTGCCTTGACGATGGAGGCAGTGCTGGGTATCGGCTTCGGTGTGATCGCCGGTCTGCGCCAAGGTGGCATCTTTGACGCCACGGTGCTGGTGAGCGGGCTCATCATTATCGCGGTGCCGATATTTGTGCTCGGCTTTCTGGCGCAATTTGTATTCGGCGTATGGCTCGGGGTGGCGCCGGTTACGGTGGGAGCCCGGACAACCCTGGATCGTCTGCTGCTACCAGGAATTGTGTTGGGGGCGGTGTCCTTCGCGTATGTGGTGCGGCTGACGCGTTCCGCAGTGGCCGCTAACGCCCATGCTGACTATGTGTGTACCGCCACCGCCAAGGGACTGTCGCGGCCCCGGGTGGTGACTGTGCACATTCTGCGGAACTCGCTGATCCCGGTGGTGACATTCCTGGGCGCGGATTTGGGTGGGCTGATGGGCGGAGCCGTGGTCACCGAAGGCATTTTCAACATTCACGGCGTTGGCGGTGTCCTGTACCAAGCGGTCACCCGGCAGGAGGCACCCACGGTGGTGTCGATCGTGACGGTGCTGGTGGTGATCTATCTGGTCACCAATCTTTTGGTGGATTTGCTCTATGCCGCCCTGGACCCGCGGATCAGATATGGCTGAGCTCAGCGGGTTTTGGCACGATACCTGGCGTGGGCTACGGCGGCGGCCGAAATTCGTTGTTGCCGCTGCCCTGATCCTGCTCATTCTCCTCGTCGCCGCGCTTCCGGCCCTATTCACTGGGGTCGACCCAACCTATGCCGATCCCAGCGAGAGCATGCTTGGCCCGTCGGCGGCGCACTGGTTCGGCACCGACCTACAAGGCCACGACATCTATGCACGCACCATCTATGGCGCTCGTGCCTCGGTGACCGTCGGCCTGGGCGCGACATTTGCCTCGTTTGTCGTGGGTGGAATCTTGGGCGCGCTGGCCGGCTTCTACGGTGGTTGGCTCGATGCGGCGGTCTCGCGGATCACCGATGTGTTTTTCGGACTACCCTTGCTGCTGGCCGCGATCGTGCTGATGCAGGTCATGCATCACCGCACGGTGTGGACGGTGATCGCCATCCTGGCGTTGTTTGGCTGGCCACAAATAGCCAGAATCGCCCGCGGTTCGGTGCTGGAGGTGCGCTCCAGCGATTATGTGCTCGCGGCTAAAGCGCTGGGGATGAGTAGGTTTCAAACACTGCTGCGGCATGCGCTACCCAACGCGATGGGTCCGGTAATCGCGGTTGCTACCGTCGCGCTGGGTATCTTCATCGTCACTGAGGCGACGTTGTCCTACCTTGGGGTTGGGCTGCCCACCTCGGTGGTGTCGTGGGGTGGTGACATCAACGTGGCACAAGTGCGGCTGCGGGCGGGCTCGCCCATCCTGTTTTATCCCGCGGGTGCATTGGGGATTACGGTGTTGGCCTTCATGATGATGGGCGACGCGTTGCGCGACGCCCTGGATCCGGCGTCGCGGGCGTGGCGGGCATGAGTACCGCGGGGTCACCACTGTTATCCGTTGCGGGCCTGGAAGTCAGGTTCGGCTCGGACGAACCCGTGGTACGCGGGCTGGATCTGACGGTCTGTAGCGGTCAAACCGTCGCTGTGGTCGGTGGCTCGGGATCGGGTAAAACGACTGCGGCCGCGGCGATTCTTGGGCTGCTGGCACCTGGCGGACGGATTACCGCTGGCCGCATCGTCTTTGACGGGCGCGACATCACGGCGTTCGACCGCATGGCCGATCGGCGGCTGATGCGCACGATCCGAGGCCGGGAGATCGGCTATGTCCCGCAGGATCCGATGACCAATCTGAACCCGGTCTGGAAGGTCGGATTCCAGATTCGGGAAGCACTGCGGGCCAACACCGATGGTGGTGACTCCCGGCGGCGCGCGGTGGACTTGCTGGCGCAGGCCGGCATGCCGGATCCGGTGGTGCAAGCGGGACGCTATCCACATCAGCTGTCCGGTGGCATGTGTCAGCGCGCGTTGATCGCCATCGGGTTGGCCGGCAGGCCTCGGTTGTTGATCGCTGATGAGCCGACGTCCGCACTTGATGTCACCGTGCAGCGTCAGGTACTCGACCATCTTCAGCAACTCACCGACGAGCTAGGCACCGCGCTGCTGCTGATCACTCACGATCTGGCGTTGGCGGCCGAACGGGCCGAGTCTGTGGTGGTTGTCAACCGGGGCGCGGTGGTGGAGTCGGGTGCTGCGCGCCAGATTCTCACCAACCCACAACACGACTACACCCGGCGACTGGTTTCGGCTGCGCCATCGTTAGCCGTGCGAGACAAGCGCTCGAGCCAAGTCCGATCGCGAATCGCCGCCGAAGCCACCCAACGCAGTGGTGGTTCCGACGACATCCTCGTTGCCGCCGAGGTGACCAAGACCTATTTGCAAGCACGCGGCGTGCCCTGGCGCAGGGGGGAGTTTCGGGCCGTCGATTCGGTGTCGTTTCGGTTGCGGCGGGCAAGCACGCTTGCCATCGTGGGCGAGTCGGGATCGGGCAAGTCCACCCTGGCACGCATGGTGTTAGGCCTGCTCAAACCGACCTCGGGCACGCTGTCATTCGACGGTCAGCCGATCGAGACGCTGGATCGGGGTCAGGCGTTCGCGTTTCGGCGGCGCATCCAACCGGTGTTCCAGAACCCCTACAGCAGCTTGGATCCGATGTACTCGGTGTTTCGCGCCATCGAGGAACCGTTGCGCATCCATCGGGTCGGTGACCGCACACAGCGTCGACAGCTGGTACGCGAGCTGGTCGACCAGGTTGCGCTGCCCTCGTCGGTGCTGGACCGGCTGCCCAGGGAGCTCTCGGGTGGCCAACGACAACGCGTCGCGATTGCACGCGCGTTGGCGCTGCGGCCCGAGGTGCTGGTGTGCGACGAGGCCGTCTCGGCGCTGGACGTGCTGGTGCAGGCCCAGATTCTGGATCTGCTCTCCGGGTTGCAGGCCGGCCTTGGGTTGACCTACGTGTTCATCAGCCACGATCTAGCCGTCATCCGGGAGATCTCCGATGACGTGTTGGTAATGCGGGCCGGCCGAGTGGTGGAACATGCCCCGACTGAACAGGTATTTGTCGCGCCCCGCGAGGAGTACACCCGGCAACTCCTGGAGGCCATTCCCGGCGTCCGGGCGACTCCCCGCTAGGTTGGCAACCTGTGACGGCTGATCCGCTGACTCCGTTGATGGAACTGCGCGGCGTGGCCGAAGCCAGCGACCTGGCGCGTGCCGCGCTGGGCCGAGCGCACCGGCACCGAGCCAATCTGCGTGGCTGGCCGGCGAGCGCCGCTGAGGCTGCGCTGCGCGCGGCGCGGGCCTCGTCGGTGCTCGACGGCGGTCCGGGGCGATGGGAGGATGTGGTGCCCGCCTCGGGCGCGCCAGCGGTTAGTGATCCGGTGTTCGGGGGAGCCCTGCGGGTGGCGCAGGCACTCGAGGGCGGCGGTGGTCCGTTGGTTCGGGTGTGGCAGCAGGCGCCGCTACAAGCGCTGGCTCGGTTGCACATGCTGGCGGCCGCGGATCGGGTCGATGACGACCGGCTGGGGCGACCACGCGCCGACTCCGGAGTTGGCCCTCGTTTGGAGTTGCTGGCCGACCTGGTGACCGGACCGACGCAGGCCTCGGCACCGGTGGTTGCTGCGGTTGCACATGGCGAACTGTTGACGCTGAAGCCCTTTGGCAGCGCCGACGGCGTTGTGGCCCGGGCCGTATCGCGGCTGATAGCGATCGCCAGCGGGCTGGATCCGCATGGGCTCGGCGTGCCCGAGCTGAGTTGGATGCGTCAGCCCGCGGACTATCGCGACGCCGCGGACAGGTTCGCCGGGGGCACGGCTGATGGTGTCGCGGCCTGGTTGCTGCTGTGTTGCCGGTCGATGGAGGCCGGGGCGCAAGAGGCGCTCGCGATTGCCGAATCCCTGCCACGAAAATAGCTGGCGCACCCGAAAAACAAATTGTTTCGGAAATGCAAAGCGGGCGGCGATCGAAAGGATTCGAATCGCCGCCCGCCAGCACGGCCCTCGGTTACCATGCGTGCATTTCTGGGGCTGCGTGGGTTGGCCTCGGCGCTTTTACGACACTTTCGGCTGCAGCCCCACCCAAAGGGCCGTCGATGCCATCTGCACTTCGCAATTACGCAGGCCCGCAACACTTCTGCCATTATCGCGGCTATGACTCCGCGTGGGTGCCGGGGAACCGTGCTGGGTGCCCGGGTCGGGAGAACGAACCTTCTCTTCCGGATCGACCTTGGCCTCACCGGGCTGCCGTGACTCCATTTGTACTACTAGACCCTGGGCACAGCAAGGGCTATTTCGCGAAAATTCGGTAACAGGCTTGGGATTGCGCGTGTGCGTCGTTTGCTACCGGGACAATTGGTGACATTGGGGCGGCAGTGCTAGAAAGCGAAGCGGCGCAGGAGTGCGTAGCTGACCGCTCCCGCCGCGAGCGCGCTGACTCCGACCGCGGCGGTGGTAGCGATCGCGGCACCCGAGGGTGCCGGGATACGGTCTCGCAGGGAGACCGGTCGCGAGAATGACAACACCGGCCATCCCCGTTCGACCGCTTCCCTTCGCAGCCCGCGGTCGGGGTTGACCACCGAAGGGTGCCCCACCGCTTCGAGCATCGGCAGATCGGTGATCGAATCGGAGTAGGCGTAGCAGTGTTCCAGCGGGTAGCCCTCACGGGCGGCCAGTTCCCGGATCGCTTGCACCTTGCCTTCGCCGAAGCAATAGAACGCGACATCGCCGGTGTACTTTCCGTCCTCGACGACCATTCGGGTTGCCATGGCGTGGGTGGCGCCCAGGGCGCGGGCGATAGGACCCACAATCTCCTCGCCGGAGGCGGAGACCACCACCACGTCCCGGCCGCACAGCTTGTGGCCCGCGATGAGGTCCGCCGCTTCGGCGAACACCAGTGGCGTCACGATGTCGTGCAGTGTCTCATTGACGATCGACTTCACCTGGGCAACGTCCCAGCCGGTGCACATGTTGGTCATATGGGTGCGCATCCGGTCCATTTGGTCATGATCGGCGCCGGAAAGCAGGAAAATGAACTGTGCATAGCTAGACTTCAGGACCGCGCGGCGGTTGAGGAGTCCCTGCGCGAAGAAGGGTTTGCTGAACGCCAGCGTGCTGGACTTGGCGATGATGGTCTTATCCAAGTCAAAGAAGGCAGCGGTACGGGCGTGTGGGTAGGGTGCCAGCGGTGACGTTTGCTGTTGCCCGGCCGAGTCGGGGACGGTCACCAATCCAGCATAGGTCTGCGGTCGGACGGGTCGCGATCTCACTCCGAAAATGGCCGATGACAACAAATGTTGTCGGCTTCATTAGGCTATTTTCACGGCTCAGGCTGTATTTTCGATTTCAAGCAGTACTTGCGTGAATCCAGTCGGGCATGTGTATAGTAAGCATTACTCGGCCATGAGCCGAGGGTGCATCAGCCCGACCCCCCGGGGCTGAAGCACGACGACCTCCGCCTCCTCCCCCCCTGGCGGGGGTCGTCCCTTTTGTGGGGTGAAAATTCTTCCCAGCAGGGTTTCGTTAGGAACTTCTAGGGGCGCTTAGCCGGGGTAACCTCCCGTTGCGGAACTCATCAAAAATTCTCGTATCCAGGCCGGCCGCGGCCGGTGCCCAGGGTGGTTGTGCACAGATGCGTCTCTATCCACAAATCTCCTTTTGGTACTAGCGTCCAATAATAACCGCCCTGCAGAGTTGATGCGTGCCCAATGTTTTTCCCCCCGCCGCGGCGAACATCGGCGTATTGGCGATACTGAGCGATCCGAACCTGAGCGACGAGCTGGACCGCATCGCCGCTGCGGTTGGTGTTCGCGTTGTTCATCGCGGCGGGCACCATCCGGTGAGCCGAAAGACCTGGTCAGCCGCCGCGGCGGTGGTGCTCGACCAGGCGGAGGCGGAGCGTTACGCGCAGAGCGCCCTGCCGCGCCGCAATCACGTGAGCGTGCTAGCCGCTAGCGAGGTCGTGACGGCGACCTGGGCGGCCGCCATCGCGGTCGGTGCCGAGCATGTCCTCCGGATGCCTGATCAGGAACACCGGTTGATCCGCGAGCTCGCCGAAGCTGCGGAATCGGCCCGCGACGCACGGCTACGCGGTGAGGTCGTCGCGGTCATCGGGGGCTGTGGTGGCGCCGGGGCATCATTGTTCGCGACGGCGCTTGCCCACACGGCCGCTGAGGCGTTGCTGGTAGATCTCGACCCCTGGGGCGGCGGTATCGATCTCTTGGTGGGCGGCGAAGCGGAGCCCGGTTTGCGCTGGCCCGACTTGGCTTTGCAGGGCGGCCGGCTGAATTGGTCAGCCGTCTGCGCGGCGCTACCCCGACGTCGGGGGGTCACCCTGCTCTCGGGCACCCGGCTCGGCTACGAGCTGGAATCCGGCCCGGTCAACGCGGTCATCGATGCGGGCCGACGCGGCGGTGCCACCGTGGTCTGCGACCTTCCGCGTCGGCTCACCGAAGCGGCCCTGGCCGCGCTGGACACCGCCGATCTCGTCGTCGTGATCTGCCCCTGCGACGTCCGCGCGGCCGCGGCCACCGCGACGATCGCCCCGGTCTTGGTCAAGATCAATCCGAACCTCGGTCTTGTCGTCCGCGGACCTTCGCCCGGCGGACTGCGGCCTCCCGAGGTCGCCAAGATCACCGGGGTTCCGCTGCTGGCGTCGATGCGAGCCCAGCCACGCCTTGCCGGGCAGCTGGAGCACGGTGGCCTACGGCTGCAACGGCGGTCGGCGCTGGCCGGGGCGGCCCGCCGGGTGCTTGGGGTGCTACCGCGTGCCGGCGCCGGGCAGAACGGTAGGGCGGCGTGAAGGGGTCGCTGATCGACCGCGTTCGCGAGCGGCTGGCGAACGAATCGGGCCCGTTGCGACCCAGTGTGGTCGCCGCGGCGATACGTACCGAGTCTGGTGGGATGCTCGGTGACACCGAGGTGCTGGCCAATCTTCGGGTATTGCAGACCGAGCTGACAGGCGCCGGCATTCTCGAGCCGCTGCTGTGCGCCAACAACACCAGCGACGTCCTGGTCACCGCGCCCGACGCGGTGTGGGTCGACGATGGGAACGGGTTGCGACGTACCGACGTTCGCTTTCCCGACGAAGTGGCGGTGCGCAGGTTGGCGCAACGTCTGGCGTTGGCCGCGGGTCGGCGGCTCGACGACGCGCAACCCTGGGTGGACGGACTGCTGAGCGGGATCGGTGTTGGCGGTTTCGCGGTGCGCCTGCATGCGGTGTTGCCGCCCGTGGCGGTGCAGGGCACGTGCCTGTCGTTGCGGGTATTGCGGCCCACCACTCAGGACCTGCCGGCGCTGATCGCCACGGGCGCCATCGAGCCCCCGGCCGCAGACTTGATCGACGACATCGTCGCCGCTCGCCTGGCATTTCTAGTGTGTGGGGGCACCGGAGCCGGGAAGACGACCCTGCTGGCGGCGATGTTGGGCGCCGTGTCGGCCACCGAGCGGATCGTGTGTGTCGAGGACGCCGCTGAGCTGGCGCCTCAGCACCCCCACGTTGTGAACCTCGTGGCACGGTGCGCGAACGTCGAAGGTGCCGGTGAGATCACGGTGCGCCAACTCGTCCGGCAGGCATTGCGGATGCGGCCAGACCGGATCGTCGTCGGGGAGGTCAGGGGCGCGGAGGTGGTGGATCTGTTGGCGGCATTGAACACCGGCCATGGGGGCGGCGCAGGCACCGTGCACGCCAACAGGCCCGATGAGGTTCCCGCCCGGCTGGAAGCGCTGGGAGCGCTCGGCGGCTTGGACCGCGCGGCGCTGCACAGCCAGCTTGCCGCTGCGGTGCAGGTGCTGTTGCACGTTGCGCGTGATCGGGCCGGGCGGCGCCGGCTTACGGAGATTGCCATGCTGCGCCGCACCGACAGTGGCCTTGTCAATGCGGTGACCGCGTGGCATACGGACCGCGGAATGACCGACCAGGCAGTCAATTTGTGCCACCTGATGCACGATCGGACCGCAACATGAACGGGTCCGCGGCCGTTGGCCTGATGTTGGCCGGAGCGCTCGTCGTCCTGCCGGCATCGCCGTGGCGGCGATTGAGCCCGACCGCTCGCCCCGGTCACCAGAGGAGGGGGTACAACGCAGCGTGGATCCCCTGGGTGGCTGTCGGAATCCTCGGTTGCGCCGCGGTCGCGTTGCCGTTGACGACGATCCTCGCGATTGGGGTGGCCGGAGCCACCGCCAGCCTGCGGTACCGGCGTCGCCGCCGTAGCGGGCGCAGCACCCAGGAATGCCGGTCGTTGGAGGCCGCGCTCGATGTGTTGGTGGGTGAGCTGCGGGTGGGCACCCATCCGGTGCGAGCGTTCGATATTGCTGCCGACGAATCCAAGGGCTTTGTCGCCGCGGCCCTGCGCGCGGTATCGGCGCGGGCACGGTTGGGTGCAGATGTCACGGGCGGTCTGCGAGCCGCGGCCGCGAACTCGGCCCTCCCCGAACACTGGGAGCGGCTTGCCGTGTACTGGCAGCTCGCCAGCGAGCACGGTTTGGCGATCGCCACGCTGATGCGCGCCGCGCAACGAGATATCGCCGAGCGGCAGCGCTTTTCGGCGCAGGTGGCAGCGGGCCTGGCCGGTGCCCGCGCCACCGCGGGCATCCTGGCGGCCCTGCCGGTGCTTGGGGTGTTGCTCGGGCAACTGCTCGGAGCCCGTCCCTTGAGCCTGTTGCTGAACGGCCGTGCGGGGGGCTGGTTACTGGTAGTTGGGCTAGGTCTGGCCTGCGGCGGCCTGCTGTGGTCGGACCGGATTACCGATCGAGTGGCGGCATGAGCGCCGCGGCAGCATTGCTGGCCACGGCGTTGCTGGTTGGCAGCGGCCCGATGGTGGTCCGGGCTCGCGCGGGCTTGCCGTCGCACGGATGGCGGCGGGTGTCGCGGCCCACACGCGGCCGCGATCCGCTGGGCTCCGCGTCGAGCATGGATGTGCTGGCCGTGTGCTTGTCCGCCGGTATGGCGGTATCCACCGCCGCGTCGGCGACCGCGCGGTCGGCGCCACCGCCGCTGGCCGCGGTGTTGTCACGAGCCGCCGACTTACTGGCGTTGGGCGCCGACCCGTCCGTGGCCTGGTCGTTGCCGGATCCGCACCTCGGCGCGGTAGACAACCACGTCGCTGCGCTGCTGAGGTTGGCGCGACGATCTGCGTCTTCGGGCGCCGCGCTGGCCGACGGTGTGGCGGAGCTTGCCACGCAGTCTCGCCACGACGCCGCGCATGCAACCGCGGCGGCCGCCGAACGTGCCGGAGTGCTCATAGCCGCTCCGCTGGGGCTGTGCTTTCTGCCCGCATTTGTCTGCGTGGGCATTGTTCCGGTGGTGGCCGGGCTAGCCAGAAAAGTCTTTGATTCGGGCCTGCTGTGAAGTCGCAAGGAAAGGAATGTAGTGATGTCCAAGGCGTTTCGAATCCTGCTGGCGCGGATGACGTTGTTGGTGACCGACGAGTCGGGAATGTCCACCGTCGAGTACGCAATAGGGACTATCGCGGCGGCGGCGTTCGGCGCGATCCTCTATACCGTCGTCACCGGCGATTCGGTCGTGTCGGCGTTAAACCACATCATTGGGCGGGCGCTGAGCACCAAGGCCTAGCATCGGTTGCCGGGTCGAGCACCGTCGAGGCCGCTTTGGCGATTGCCACGCTAGTTGTGGTGCTGGGGCTGTGCATTGCGGCAATCACCGCGCTGTCAATGCAACTCCGTTGCATCGACGCCGCGAGAGAGGCCGCGCGGCTCGCCGGGCGTGGTGACGAACGGTTGGCAGTCGAGATCGCTCGCCGAATTGCGCCGCCTGGAGCCCAAATCCAGCTACGCCGGGATGGTGAATTTCTTGTCGCCTCAGTCACTACACATTCGAAGATCTTGCCTCATTTGGAGATTGCTGCCGACGCTGTCGCGGCCGCAGAGCCGCAATGACCACGGCTCAGCCACCGTTCTTGCGGTAGCCATGGTCGGTGTGCTGCTGTGTGTCTTGGCGGCCGGTGCCTATTTGGGCTCGGTCGTGGTGGCTCGTCACCGGGCGCAGGCGGTGGCCGATCTGGCCGCGCTGGGCGCGGCCGCGCGACTGCCGCGTGGGGTGGCCGCGGCCTGCGCCCGGGCGACGGAAGTGGCGCACGAGATGCGAGTCGGCCAGATCCAATGCGTGGTGCAGAACCTCGACGCGGTGGTCACGGTGGAGGTGCCGGTCGCCTTCGCGGGTGCCGCGCGGGCCGTGGCGCGTGCGGGGCCCGTCGGCTCTGGGCAGGTCAACGGCAGCTGACGAAGCTCGTGCTCGGACTACGTGGACCCGTTCATCCCGTTTGCGCCGATCAGCAGCCCGCCGAGGCCGCCCACGCCCGTCTGGCCGGTGTGGGGGGGCGGGCCGGCGTTGCCGCCGTTGCCGCCATTGCCGATCAGCCAGGCGTCCCCGCCGTTACCACCATCACCACCGGTACTGCCGATCGCTGCGGTGATCCCGCCGGCACCGCCGTTGCCACCGTTGCCGATCAGCCCTGCCTTGCCGCCGGTGCCGCCGTGCCCGCCGTTGCCGGCGATGCTGAAGCCGCCCCACCCGCCCGAGCCGCCCGCCCCGCCGGCGCCGACGAGTATGCCGGCGGCGCCACCGGAACCGCCGATTCCGCCGTCGAGGCCCGCGACGCCGCCGTCGCCGCCGGAACCGCCATCACCCCAGAGCAGGCCGGCCCCACCGGAGCCGCCCACACCTCCCTTGTTGTGACCGATCCCGCCACCTCCGCCGGCTCCACCGGTGCCCAACAACCCGGCCGCGCCTCCCGACCCACCGTCCCCGCCGGTCGCGGGTTGGCCGTTGCCGCCGTCGCCGCCCGCTCCGCCGGAGCCGACCAGCATCCCTCCGTGGCCGCCGGCGGCGCCGGTTCCACCATCGTTACCGCCGGTCCCGCCGTTACCGCCGTTGCCGCCGGTACCGAGCAGTCCGGCCGCCCCGCCGGCTCCGCCGTCGCCGCCCCTGGCCGCGAGGCCGGTGCCACCCTCACCGCCCGCGCCACCCGAGCCGATTAGCCCCGCTGTCCCGCCGACTCCGCCCATGCCGCCATCGCCGCCGCCATTTCCGCCGTCGCCTCCGGAACCGCCGGCGCCGTAAAGCAATCCGCCGCGGCCGCCTGGGCCGCCCGCGCCTCCGATGGCTTCGTCGGCTTGCCCGCCGTTTCCTCCGGCGCCGCCGGAGCCGAACACCCCGCCGCTGCCGCCGGCGCCTCCGGTGCCGGCGAGGTGGTGGGCGCTGACCCCGCCGACGCCACCGTTGCCCCCGCCGCCGAGGAACCCGCCCGCGCCGCCGGCGCCACCGCTCCCACCGTCGCCGTCCAACGAACCACCGCCTGCACCCCCATTCCCGCCTGCGCCGAAAAGCCAGCCGTTGCCACCGGCCCCGCCGGCCGCGCCCGGCTGGCCCGGAAGACCGAATCCGCCCACGCCCCCGGCCCCGCCGGTGCCGAATAGTCCAGCGGGACCTCCGTTGCCGCCGTTTTGACCGGGCGCTCCGGAGCCACCAGACCCGCCGTTGCCGATCAACAGCCCCCCAGGCCCACCGTCTTGCCCGCTTCCTGCGACGCCATTCGCTCCGTTACCAATCAGCGGCCGCCCCAACAATTCCTGGGCGGGGGAGTTGATGGCGTCGAGCAGACTCTGAACCGCGCCGGACTCGGCGCTCGCATACGATGCGGCGCCCGCGATCAAGGTCTGCACAAATTGACTATGGAACGTCGCGGCGTAAGTGCTCGCCGCGCGATAAGTCGCGGCATACGACTCGAACAACGCCGCAACGGCGGCCGACACCTCGTCTTGCGCCGCGGCCAGCAGTGTGGTGGTCGGTGCGGCGGCAGCTGCGTTGGCCGCGTTGAGAACCGACCCGAGACGGGTTAGGTCCGTCGCGGTCGACGCGAGCAATTCTGGCGCTACGGTGACAATCGACACTCGGCACCCCCGTCCTACTGCGGCGGACCTACCGTGATGGCAAGACAATCACCGTAGCGTGGCTACGACCGCGAGGGCACGGTTTCGCAAGTGTCACGGGGTTCGTCAACTCCGACAACCCGTTTTGCGGACCGGTGATCTAGCGCGTGCCCGGTGCGGCTTTCGGCAGACCGGCGGCAGCAAGTTCGTCATCGGTGGGTAGCCGCACCGAGATCAGACCGGCGTAGGCCTCCGGTTCGAGTTCCACCCGGTTGACGGTGACGTGCACCGGCACCCACGCGGTGTCGTTGCCCGGCAGGCGCAGCACCCGGCTGGTTGCCCCGTCGGCGAATTCTTTTGTCATGGTCGCCATCACCTGCGCATCGTCGGGATGCACCCGCGGTTTGTTCTCTTCGGTGCTTCGCCAGTCGTAGAAGGCGCAAGGCTCATCGAGCCACTTCAGCAACGTCCAGGTGTTCAGATCGACCAGTGCCCGATGAACGCCGGCTTGGGCCAATCCCTTGAGTATTCGCTGCGCCAGATCGTCCATCGGCACGGACGTGCCCTTGGACTCGCTACGCCAATTGATCGCCCGCGCGACAAGATGGTCGCGGCCATCCGTTCCCGGTTCGATGGCACTGCGCGCCGCAAATCCTATCCGGATTGGTGCTCCCTGCCAGTCAGTGAGTTCCCATGTGCTGCATAAAGTCTGACCTGGATCCGGCTTGACGACCATAGCCAGAACCTTGGTTTCGTTCGGACTTAGTTGCCGCGATGGTAGATCCTCGGCGAACGCTCTGCCGTAGGTCACCTCGATATCGGGGTTCTTGCCGCTGTTGGCCAACGACTCTCGCGTGTCGGTAGCGACGCCAAGCGTCAGATCCCATTTCAGTGGCCCCGGGGTTGGCCGCTCGGGCGGTTCCTCGTCGGCGGGCCCACTCCACACGTGCACACCGTGGATGCGGCCATCCGACATCACTACCGGTTCGGTGCGGATGACGCGGTCACTTTTGGGGGTGATGCTGGTCAGGCTTTGGCCGGTTTGCAGCGTTTGAGCGATCGCGGTACGCACCGCCGAAAGGTAGGGACTGCGGCGCAGGAACGAGGTAATTGGGACGAGATTCTTGAGTTGACGCCCTTGCGCAACCACGGCCGGTTCGTCCCCCAGCGTCTCCACGAGCAGCCAGTCGTGGGTCATACGCGCAGTGTACTGAGTACGAGTCATCGCGTTGACCGGGTGGGTACCTCATTACCGAGGAATCTCGTTGCAGCACAGCGCATGCGTGCGAGCAACCCGTAGGCTCGGGACCTATGCGGTCCCGGGCCGCCCGTCCTGGCCCAGCAATTGGCCTGCGGCCCCACCATTGCCGCCATTGCCGTTCTGGCCGCCCTGCACACCGGCGCCGCCGTTGCCGCCGTTGCCGCCGTCGCCGATCAGCTTGGCGCTGCCGCCGCGGCCGCCAGCACCACCGATATTCGTGCCCTCCCCGCCGTCTCCGCCGTTACCGCCGCTGCCGGTCCACCCGCCGTTGCCGCCGTCGCCGCCTGCGCCGCCGTTGCCGTTAGCGCCGGTGCCGCCGGCGCCACCGTTGCCGCCGCTGCCGTAGACCGCGCCGCCGTCCCCGCCGTCGCCGCCCGCGCCGCCGTTGCCGCCGTCGGCCGCGCCGCCTTGGCCGCCCTGCCCGCCATTGCCGGCGATGATGCCCGCGTGGCCGCCCGCGCCGCCGTTCCCGCCGCCGCCGTTGGCCCCGCCGCTCCCGCCGCTGCCACCGGCGCCGCCATTACCGAAGTAGCCGCCGCTGCCACCGGCGCCCCCGGCGCCCGCGTTTTGGCCGCCACCGCCGGCACCGCCGGTACCGCCGGTGCCGAACAGTCCGGCGGTACCTCCGGTTCCACCGTTGCCGCCTGTGTCGCCGAAGCCGCCGCCGCCGCCGGCACCGCCGTTGCCGAACAGCAATCCGCCCTGCCCTCCGGCGCCGCCGGCGCCCGCGCCAAATCCGCCGCTGCCGCCGGCACCACCGGTGCCGAACAGCAGCCCACCGGGTCCACCGGCACCGCCGTTGCCGCCGCCACCTCCGGTACCGGTCGGTGAAAACCCGCCCGCGCCGCCTGCCCCGCCGACGCCCAACAGCAACCCGCCGGCCCCGCCGTTGCCGCCGGGCAGACCCGTAGCGGCCACGTCACCCGATCCGCCGGCCCCGCCGTTGCCGATCAGCCAACCGCCGTCACCGCCGTTTTGGCCCGTGCCCGGGGCGCCGTTTGCGCCGTTGCCGATCAGCGGGCGACCGGTCAGCGACTCAAATGGCGCATTAATCGCATTGAGTAGCTGCTGAAGAGGTGAGGCGTTGGCCGCCTCGCCGCTCGCATAGGAAGCCGCGCCCACGTTGAGGGACCGGATGAACCGCTGGTGAAAAGCCTCAGCCTGGGCGCTGAGGGTCTGGTAGCCGCGGGCGTGCGCACCAAACACGGCCGCGATCGCGGCCGACACCTCATCCTCGGCAGCGGCGAGCACGCTGATAGTCGGGAAAGCCGCGGTGGCATTGGCCGTCTGGATGGTCGAACCGATGGTGGCCAAATCCGATGCCGCGGTAGCCACCATGTCGGGCGAGGCAATCAGAAACGACATTGGACATCCTCCCGCGGCCGATACGGCCCTAGTCGTCATTGACTTCAGCGAATGAATCGTATGGCTTGCTGGGGCCAGCCATACCGATGTTGCAGAAGTTCAGCCGGCGGTGCCGGATCGTGCCGGCGACCCAGCGGGTGGAATGGGTGTCTCGGGCCTAGGTTGCCAGTCCATCCTGGCCGTTCTCGCCGTCCCGGGTTCCGCCGGTGCCGCCGACCCCAGGTGTCCCGGAAAGGCTCTTGCCCACGTGATAGCCGGCGTTGCCGCCGTTGCCGCCGGTGCCGTACATGCCGGCGTTGCCGCCGTCGCCGCCATTGCCGGAGTGCAGCGGGGTGGGCGTTGAGCCGCCGAAGGTGGCCGGACCGCCGTTGCCTCCGTTGCCGCCGTTTCCATACGTGCCGCCGTTGCCGCCGTGGCCGCCGTTCCCGCCGGAGGCGCCCCATCCGCCGGCGCCGCCGTTGCCGCCGAACCCGAACTGCGAGCCTGCGTCGCCGCCATTGCCGCCGACGCCACCGGCGGAACCCACGCCGCCGATGCCGCCGGCCCCGCCGTTGCCGATCACGGAATCGCCGGCACCGCCCGCGCCGCCCGAGCCGCCGGCGCCGGTACTGCTGTAGCCGCCGCCGCCGCCGTTGCCGCCCGAGGCGTACCTGCCACCGGTGCCGCCGTCGCCACCGGCGCCACCGTGATTGCCTTGCGCGCCGTCGCCGCCGGCCCCCCCGTTGCCCAGGAGTCCGCCGGCGCCACCGTTGCCCCCGGCGCCGCCGGTGAAGTTGCTGGTACCGCCGTTGCCGCCGGCCCCTCCGGCGCCGAGCAGTCCACCGGCGCCGCCATCTCCACCGGTTCCGCCGTTGCCATTGAGGCCCATTCCGCCGGCCCCGCCGGCGCCGCCGGCACCGAACAGGCCTCCTGCTCCACCGGCACCGCCGGCCTGCCCGGCGATGGTGCTGGAGCCGCCGGTGATGTATCCGCTGCCGGAACCGCCCGCCCCGCCGGAGCCCAACAGCAGGCCGCCGGCTGAGCCGTCGGCGCCGGTGCCCGGTGCACCGTTGATGCCGTTGCCGATCAGCGGACGGCCGAACAACGCCTCGGCCGGCTGATTGAGCAGGCTGAATGTGCCCGCCATGGGCCCGCCGTAGCCGTTGGCGCCAGCGGCCCCGATGACTCGACCGAATCCGCCGTTGCCGCCGTTGCCGCCGGTGCCAAGGAGCCCGGACATGCCACCTTGACCGCCGGTCCCGCCGGTGCCGTATGCCGAGCCACCGGCACCACCGGCGCCACCCAGGCCGAATCTTGTGCCCGCGTCGCCGCCTGCGCCGCCGTGACCCCCAATGGTGTTGCCATGCCCGCCGATGCCGCCATCGCCACCATTGCCGAAGCTGGTGCCCGCATGGCCGCCCGCGCCGCCGGCGCCAGGAGTACCGGTGCTGCCCCCACCCAGTCCGCCATGCCCGCCCGAGCCGAAGAAGCCGGTGGCGCTCCCGCCGGCCCCGCCCGTCCCGCCGGTCGCACTGCTGCCACCGATGCCGGACCCGGCAAAGCCGCCGCTACCGCCGTCGCCGCCGGTACCGAATAGGCCGGCCCCGCCACCGTTGCCGCCGTTTCCGCCGGCGTGGTTGCTGATTCCGCCGGTCCCGCCGGCGCCGCCGGTGCCGAACATTCCGCCCATTCCGCCGCTACCGCCTGCGCCGGCCAATCCCGTGGTGGCGGTCCCGCCGACCCCGCCAGCGCCGCCGTTGCCGAAAAGCCCGGCATTGCCGCCGTTGCCGCCGGCGGTGCCGAGCGCGCTGCCGCCCACTCCCGCGCCGCCGGTGCCACCGTTGCCGAACAGCAACCCGCCGTTGCCCCCGTTGCCGCCGGGGGTTGCGGGCGAGCCGAATGATCCGGCCATGCCCGACCCCCCGTTGCCGCCATTGCCGATCAACCAGCCACCGTCGCCCCCGGTCTGTCCGGTCCCGGGCGCGCCGTTAGCGCCGTTGCCGATCATCGGGCGTCCAAGCATCGCCTCGGAGGGTGCGTTGACCAGATTGAGGAACTGTTGAAAGGGTGCGGCGTTGACGGCCTCTGCGCCGGCATAGGAGCCGCCCCCCCAGGTCAGCGCAAACACGAACCGTTGGTGAAAAGCCGACAATTGGGCGCTCACCGCTTGATAGCCCTGGCCGTGTGCACCGAACAGCGCCGCGATGGCCCGCGACACCTCATCCTCGGCGGCGGTCAACAGATTGGTGGTGGGCGCCGCCGCGGCGGCATTGGCCGCGTTGAGCGTGGCACCAATACCGGCGAGATCGGAGGCGGCCGACAACATTGCCTCGGGCACCGCAGTAATAAGCGACATCGAAAACATCCTCTCGATCGATTCGGCCGCGCTCCGCTACGTCGGGACCGCGCTGGTCCGGTTTCGGTGCGCGCACCGTATCGGCGGGTTGTTGAATTTCGATCGAGAAATTCTTGGATTTTTAGGCAGGGCGCCGGCGGGCGGCGTGTTCGAGACGCGACACGTCGACGATTTCCCCGTCACGTCTGTGAGTCGCCTGTGATTTCTGTGCCCGTTGAGGTCGCCGGATGTGGCTTCTACCTGGCCATCGACGTGCGTTTGGGCGGATTCGGGTGAGTTGCGTAGCCGAGTGACATCCAGGTAGTTTTGCCTGCGCCCGCATTGACGGGAATGTGAACGGATTGTGTTTGTCCGACCGTTCACTGCGCTGTGTTATGGCACGCGGAAGGTTGTCCTTCAGTGGCGCTCATGATGCAGGTCGGTGGAGGTCGACCGTCGAGGGGTCGGTCGCCATCCGCCGGATATTTTGAGATGCGCGAGCCCAGTGACCTGTTATCGGCTGCTGTCGCGCTCCGGATTACCCGGCGTCATCCGCAGCCAACTCCCTGATCACCAGTCGCAGCACCCGCACCGCGCCGGCCTTGTCCAGTGGATCATTGGCATTGCCGCATTTGGGGGATTGCACGCACGACGGACACCCATTCGGGCACTCGCACGACTCGATGGCGGTGGCAGTGGCACCCAACCAGATGGCCGCCTTGCGGAACCCGCGTTCGGCGAAGCCCGCCCCACCCGGGTAGCCGTCGTAGACGAAGACGCTGGGCAACCCCTCCGGACCGATCGCGGTCGACATGCCGCCGATATCGCCCCGGTCGCAGCTGGCAACCAAGGGGAGCAAGCCGATCGCGGCATGTTCGGCGGCATGCAGCGAACCGGGAATTCGAGGCACATCAATGCCGCTGTCGACCAAAGCGTCCTGATCGACCGTGTACATCACCGCCGTGGTGGGCAACACGTGTTGGGGCATCTCCAATTCCACAAAGTCGATGACCTCACCGGAAAGTCGACGGCGCAGGTAGCCGACAACCTGGTTGGTGACGGTCACCGGTACCGCACCCAGCGTGACGGGCCCGAAGCGTAAACGCTCGCCGGTCCCGGCCAGCGCGATGTCGGTTATCTCACGGGCGAACGTCGCATAGCCGGGATCCTCAGCGTGTACAAAGGCGATCCCCTCCTGAACATCCAGCGAGTCGACCACGTAGCTCTCCCCCTGATGCAGATACACCGCGCCCGGATGGACCGACGCGGGCGCCTGGCCAGCGCCAGCACTGCCCAACAACCGACCGGTGTCGGCCTCCACGATGACGATCTGACCACCAATGGAACCCCGAATATCCACTGCCGCATGCGGTTCCACTCCTGGCGCCGGGAAATACTTGCCAGACCGCCGGCGCAACAAACCGTCGTCGACCAGGCTGTCCGCCACGTCGACAGCGCCCCACTCGCGTATTTCGGCGTCCTCAAGCGGTAGTTCGGTTGCGGCACAGAGTAGCTGCGGGCCAAGCAGATATGGGTTGCCAGGATCTATCACCACGCGCTCAACCGGCTTGTCTAACAAGGCAGCCGGATGGTGGACCAAGTACGTGTCCAGCGGATCGTCCCGGGCAATCAGCACCACCAGCGCACCCTGCCCCCGACGGCCCGACCGGCCGGCTTGCTGCCAAAACGAGGCGACCGTCCCCGGAAAGCCGGCTAGCAGTACTGCGTCGAGCCCGGCAATGTCAACGCCCAACTCCAGCGCGTTGGTAGTCGCCAGGCCGCGCAGTCTCCCTTCGGCCAGCGCGTGCTCGAGCGCGCTGCGGTCCTCGGGGAGATAGCCGGCCCGATAGGAGGCCACCGTGTTCGACAACTGGGGGGCGACATCGCCCAGTCGTGCCTGCGCGCCCATCGCGGTGAGCTCTGCGGCACGCCGCGACCGAACGAACGTCAGGGTCTGCGCACCCTCGACGATCAAGTCGGCCATCACCCGCGCCGCCTCGACATTGGCCGACCGACGTATCGGGGCGCCGTTCTCGCCGGTGAGGTCCGTTCGCAATGCGGGCTCCCACAGTGCCACGGTGCGAGCCCCTTGGGGTGACCCATCCTCGGTGATCTCCACAACCGGCTGGCCGATGAGTTCGGTGGCCGTCGCGCCCGGCGATTCGGTGGTGGCACTGGCGAAGATCACCGTCGGACCGGTGGCCCGGTCGGCCGAATAGCGGGCGGACAGCCGTACTAGGCGCCGCAGCACCATCGCCACATTGGAGCCGAAAACGCCTCGGTAATAATGACATTCGTCGACCACCACGAAACGGAGGTTTCGCAGTAGCACGGCCCAGCGCGCGTGGTTACCCAAGATGGACAGGTGGACCATGTCGGGGTTGGAGAACACCCATCGAGAACGCTCGCGAGCGAAACGGCGCACCTCGTCAGGGCTGTCACCGTCGTAGGCGGTCGGCGCGACGTCCCCCAGTCGCGCCACGGCAGTGGTCAGTGCGTACGCAGTACGCAACTGGTCGTGGCCGAGCGCTTTGGTCGGTGACAGATACAACGCTCGGCTGCGGGGATCGGTGGCCAGTGCGTTGAGGATGGGCAGTTGATACGCCAACGATTTCCCCGACGCGGTGCCCGTGCTCACGACCACGTGCCGACCATGGTGTGCCAGCTCCGCGGCGGTGACCTGGTGTGACCAGGGTGCGGCCACGCCGCGGTCGATAAACGCACGCACGACATCGGGCTCGGCCCAACCCGGCCAACTACTTGGTCGGCCGGGTCGGGCCGGCAGCTCGGCGACGTGGCGTAGCGGGCGCTCACCCGCCGGCGCACCGGCGAGCGCGGCGGCAAGCAATTCGCCGCCGAAACTTGCCATTTGCAAACCCTTCACAATTCATCGACGGCAACAGGCTGTCGCGGACGCGATGAACATGATTGACTAATTGCGGTCGTAGCTTCTGTGTTCGTGTAAAACTTTCGCAGGATCGACGTTGCGGCCGCGGTTCCTGCGAGGTTATCGGTCGGGTGAAGTTCCGGCGACTCCGCGAGGTATGGCGGTCTCAGCTTGGCCCGGGGCACCGAGAGGCGGTGCACCGCACCCAGAAGAAAAGGAAAGATCGAGAAATGCCACAGGGAACTGTGAAGTGGTTCAACGCGGAGAAGGGGTTCGGTTTCATCGCCCCTGAGGATGGTTCCGCAGATGTGTTTGTCCACTACACGGAGATCCAGGGAACGGGCTTCCGCACCCTAGAAGAGAACCAGAAGGTCGAATTCGAAATCGGCCACAGCCCGAAGGGCCCCCAGGCCACCGGAGTCCGCTCCGTCTGATCCGAGCAGATTCTGACGAAACCCCCGGCACCATCCCGTTCAGCGGGTCCGGCCGGGGGTTTTCGTTTCCGGGCGACCGCGGAGCCAACCCAAACCGTGTGGATCCGCCCCAAATCGTCGCTGCTGGCTGCGCCGTTGCCGGACACTGCGGCGTAGCCGGGTCCGCCGCGCCGGATGCGGAGAAGCCACGAACCGACTTGCTGGCCTACTGTCGGTGGCGTGAGCCAGCTTTCCTTCTTTGCCGCGGATTCGGTGCCGCCCGCGGTCGAGGATCTATGCGGGCTGCTGGCCGCCTCCGGCCAAATCGTCGTGGTTGGTACCGGTGCCCGACTGTCGGTGGTGGTCAGTGAGCTTTGGCGGGCCGCTGCGCTGGCCGACATGATGCACGAGGCCGGTTTGGTACCTGAGATCGCTCGCACCGATGAAGACACCCCGCTGGTGCGGACCGGCGTGGACCCCCGCTTACTCGCTATCGCCGACGAGTGGACGCGGGGTGCCGTCAAGACCGTGCCCATGCGCTGGCTGCCCGGGCCGCGAGAGCTGCGGGCATGGACCCTGGCGGCCGGCAGTCCCGAGGCCGACCGTTACCTGTTGGGCCTTGACCCGCACGCACCCGACACCCATTCACCGCTGGCATCGGCGTTGATGCGGATCGGTATTGCGCCCACCCTGATCGGCACCCGAGGTGCCCGTCCGGCGCTTCGGATCAGCGGCCGGCGCAGGCTATCGCGCCTGGTAGAGAACGTGGGGGACCCCCCCGACGGGGCTGAAGCGTTGGCACAGTGGCCCCGCGTCTAAGGGCCCGCGAACGCCAGTTCGACGGCCAGTGGGATTGCAGTCGGTTTGCGCGGGCCCGCCTAATGGTGCGAAATTGTCAGTTGCCCAACACGCGGGGAACGCCGGCCTGCTGGAATTTCGCCTGAAATTCCGTCGCCGGCCTGGCACCCTTCTGCAAGGGTGCGGTCCCGCCAGGGGGGCCGGCATGAGAGATGGAGCGTAAGCGCAGTTGGCTGACCCGAAAACGAAGGGCCCTGGAAGCCGTAGCGGCGGCGGAAATGGGAGCGGCCGGCGACTTGTCATCGTCGAGTCGCCCACAAAAGCACGCAAACTTGCCAGCTATCTGGGGCCGAGATACATCGTCGAGTCGTCCCGGGGCCATATTCGCGATCTACCGCGGGCCGCCGCCGATGTTCCCGCCAAGTTCAAGTCCGAGCCGTGGGCTCGCCTCGGGGTCAATGTCGACGCGGATTTCGAACCGCTCTACATCATCAGCCCGGAGAAAAAGAGCACCGTCAGCGAGTTGAAGGGCCTGCTCAAGGACGTCGACGAGCTCTACCTGGCCACGGATGGTGACCGTGAGGGCGAAGCGATCGCCTGGCATCTGTTGGAAACCTTGAAACCGCGCGTACCGGTCAAGCGAATGGTCTTTCACGAGATCACCGAGCCGGCCATCCTCGAAGCCGCCGAAAACCCCCGCGACCTGGACATTGACCTAGTCGATGCGCAGGAAACCCGCCGAATCTTGGACCGGCTCTACGGCTACGAGGTCAGCCCGGTGCTCTGGAAGAAGGTGGCGCCCAAGCTGTCGGCCGGCCGGGTGCAGTCGGTGGCCACGCGCATCATCGTGCAGCGCGAGCGTGACCGGATGGCGTTCCGCAGCGCGTCGTATTGGGACATCCTTGCCACGCTGGACGCCAGCGTGTCGGATCCGCAGGCCCAGCCGCCGACCTTTTCCGCGCGGCTGTCCAGTGTGGACGGTCTGCGGGTAGCCACCGGCCGGGACTTCGACTCGCTGGGCGTCCTGCGCAAAGCGGACGAAGTGGTGGTACTCGATGAGGCGAACGCGACCGCCATGGCCACCAGCCTGCGCGGGTCGCAGCTGAGCGTGGCGTCGGCGGAAGAAAAGCCCTACACCCGCCGCCCGTATGCCCCCTTCATGACGTCGACGTTGCAGCAAGAAGCGAGCCGCAAGTTGCGCTTCTCCGCCGAGCGGACGATGAGCATTGCGCAGCGACTCTACGAGAACGGCTACATCACCTACATGCGTACCGACTCGACGACCCTGTCGGCGTCGGCGATCAATGCGGCCCGGAACCAGGCACGCCAGCTCTACGGTGAGGAGTACGTCGCCGCGTCGGCCCGCCAATACACCCGCAAGGTGAAAAACGCCCAGGAGGCGCACGAGGCCATCAGGCCCGCCGGAGAGACGTTCGCCACCCCGGACGCCGTGCGCCGCGAACTCGACGGCGACGAGTTTCGGCTCTATGAGCTGATCTGGCAGCGCACGGTGGCCTCGCAGATGGCCGACGCCCGCGGGACCACGCTGAGCCTGCGGATCGGAGGTCGAGCGGGAGAGCGGCAGGTGGTGTTCTCCGCCACTGGTCGCACGCTGACCTTCGCCGGGTTCTTGAAGGCGTATGTGGAGACCGTGGACGAATTGGCCGGCGGTGAGGCGGACGACGCCGAGCGGCGGCTGCCTCATCTGACGCCCGGTCAGCGGCTGGACGCGGTCGAGCTGACCCCCGACGGACATGCCACCAACCCGCCCGCGCGCTACACCGAGGCCTCGCTGGTCAAGGCGCTCGAGGAGCTGGGCATCGGCCGCCCGTCGACCTACTCGTCGATCATCAAGACCATCCAGGACCGCGGCTATGTGTACAAGAAGGGCAGCGCGTTGGTGCCGTCCTGGGTGGCTTTCGCGGTAACCGGTTTGCTCGAGCAGCATTTCGGTCGACTGGTCGACTATGACTTCACCGCCGCGATGGAAGACGAACTCGACGCGATCGCTTCGGGCCAGGAGCGGCGCACCGACTGGCTGAACAATTTCTACTTCGGTGGTGACCACGGCGTGGCCGATTCGGTGGCGCGCTCCGGCGGACTGAAGAAACTCGTCGGTGTCAACCTCGAGGGTATTGATGCGCGAGAAGTCAACTCCATCAAATTGTTTGACGACGTGCAGGGCCGCACCATCTACGTTCGGGTGGGTAAGAACGGGGCCTATCTGGAACGCACGGTGACCGGCGACGACGGTGAGCCGAAACCGCAGCGCGCCAATCTCAACGACTCGCTGACCCCCGATGAACTGACCCTTGATGTGGCCGAAGAGCTGTTCGCCACACCGCAAGAGGGACGTGTGCTGGGGGTTGATCCGGCAACCGGCCACGAGATCGTTGCCAAGGACGGCCGCTACGGGCCGTACGTGACCGAGATCCTGCCGGAGCCACCCGCTGACGCCAGTTCCGAACAGCCGGCGAAAAAAGGAAAGAAGCCCGTGGGTCCGAAACCGCGCACCGGGTCGTTGTTGCGCAGCATGGATCTACAGACGGTCACCCTCGAGGACGCGCTCAAGCTGCTGTCGCTGCCGCGGGTGGTGGGCGTGGACCCTGCCTCCGGTGAGGAGATCACCGCACAGAATGGCCGGTACGGCCCGTATCTCAAGCGCGGCAGCGATTCTCGCTCGTTGGCCACCGAAGATCAGATCTTCAGCATCACCCTGGAGGAGGCGCTCAAGATTTACGCCGAACCCAAACGTGGTGGTCGACAGAGCGCTTCGGCTCCGCCGCTGCGCGAGCTGGGCGTTGATCCGGCATCGGGCAAGCCAATGGTGGTCAAGGACGGGCGATTTGGACCCTACGTCACTGATGGCGAGACCAACGCCAGCCTGCGTAAAGGCGACGACGTGGCGTCGATCACCGATGAGCGGGCCTCGGAATTGCTGGCCGACCGGCGGGCCCGCGGACCGGTCAAGCGGACCGCCCGGAAGACCGCTCGCAAATCACCGGCAAAAAAGGCCGCCAAACGCACCTAGTTTTCCGGGTGCTAGGGCTTTTGGCCATCGGCCGCCGATCCGCTGGAGACCTCACTGGCGGCGGCTAGGTTGAGCGGCCGAGCCAATTGGGTCGGTGCGGCCCGACCGCGCAGCTCCACGACCTCGGCGACATCCCAACACAGCGCCTCGGCATCGAGCGCGCCGCTGACCGCTATCGCCGACGCCAGCACATGGCCCTGCTCGAGTTTGGCCAATTCGGTAAGACGAGCGGCTTCGTTTACCGGATCGCCGATCACGGTGTATTCGAAGCGGGCTTGGGCACCGATGTGGCCCGCGATGGCCCGGCCGGCCGACACCCCGATGCCGAACTCCGCGGAACCCAGCACCGGGATGAGTTCGTCGTGCAGTTGGCGTGCGGCGCACAGGGCGGCACCGGCACCGTCCGGATGTTCGATCGGCGCGCCAAAGATCGCCAGCGCGGCGTCACCCTGGAATTTGTTGACGAATCCGCCGTGTCGGCCGACGGTGTCCACCACCACCCGGAAGAACTCGTTGAGCAGATGCACCACCTCGGCGGGCGGTCGTGTCGCCGCCAGCTGGGTTGACCCCACCAGATCGACGAACAGCACCGCCACGTCGCGTTCCTGCCCGCCTAACTCGGTGCCGCGCTCGATGGCCCGGCGAGCCACGTCTTCGCCCACGTAGCGACCGAAGAGGTCCCGCAGCCGCTGCCGTTCGGACAGGTCGCGCACCATGTCGTTGAAGCCCGCCTGCAGTAGGCCCAGCTCACTGGCGTCGTAGATCTGCATGTGGGCGTTGTAGTTGCCGCGCTGCACCTCCGACAGCGCCCAGCGCAGCTGCCGCAGTGGATCGGCGATGGACATGGCCACCAACAGCGTGCTGGCCGAGCCGATCGCCAAGGCGGCCAATGCGAGCAGCAGGATGGGATTGAACAGCTTGTCCGGGGAGGCATGCAGGATGGCCATCTTGTCCGACACCACGGCCAGCACGATCGCCAGCAACGGCACCGCGGTCGATAGCACCCAAGCCAGCATTAGCCGCAAGATGACGCCGGGTGCCCGCAGGTTCTCCGGTACCCCGCTACGCAGTGCGGCGACCGCCACGGGGCGCAGCACTCGCTCTGACTGTAGGTAGCCGATGATCGCGGTCGCGGTCGCACCCAATGCGGTGGCGACCACGACGACGGGGGCGGCGTAGCGGGCGACCGACCAGCTGGCGAGGATGAACACCACGCTGCCGACGGCCCAGGAGCCGACGCTGATCAGCGTGCGGTAGAACGGCATCCGCAGGGCGCGGCTGCGGGCCAGTTCGGTGGCGGACGGGTCGGCCTCGACGACCAGGTTGTCGCGGCGCTGCCAGCGAAACACCGGCACCAGTAGCTTGAGGTTCAAGGCGAACCCGGCGGTGAACACGACGAACACCGAGCAGATGAAGATCACCAAATTTCGTGGCGGTAGATCCTGCAGCTCGACGCGATCGTGTGGGGGGAGACCGTATCGCAAAAAGCCGAGCACAAACAGGCCCCCGATGATGTCGGCCTGCAGCATGCTCAGCGAAAACACTGGCCACGGGGTGCGCACGACCCACCGGACGAACGCATTGATTCGCCCGGGCAGTGCTGCCACGGTAGCCATGTGCCCACCGTATCGGGCGGTGGGGACTCGTCGGAACTTACGAACGCCCCGGCAAGTCGCTGGAACCGACCGAAAGAAGGCAAAAGATAACGGATTTGTCGCAAAACGGCAGCCAATCGGTATCCGTCGGCGCGGGCGAATAGTGTCGACGGTCATGTCTGGGGTGTTTACGCGGCTGGTGGGCCAGGAGGCGGTGGAAACCGAGCTGCTTGGGGCCGCCAACGCGGCCCGCGGTGATTCCAGTCACAGCCTGGCGGGCCACGGGAATATGACACACGCCTGGTTGATCACCGGCCCACCGGGTTCGGGTCGGTCAGTGGCCGCACTGTGCTTTGCCGCGGCGCTGCAGTGCACGTCGGACACCGAACCTGGCTGTGGACGCTGCCGGGCCTGTCTGACCACGATGGCCGGGACCCACGCCGACGTGCGCCGGGTTATTCCGGAGGGCCTATCCATCGGGGTCGATGACATGCGGGCGATCGTGCAGATCGCGTCTCGCCGGCCCACCACCGGACGCCACCAGATCGTGCTGATCGAGGATGCCGATCGCTTGACCGAGGGCGCGGCCAACGCCCTGCTCAAAGTGGTTGAAGAGCCGCCGGCTTCGACGGTATTCCTGCTGTGTGCGCCGTCGGTCGATCCCGAAGACATCGCGGTCACGCTGCGGTCGCGATGCCGGCATGTCGCCTTGGTGACGCCGTCCACCGCGGCGATCGCCCAGGTGCTGATCGACGGCGACGGACTGGCCGCCGAAACCGCGAACTGGGCGGCCGCGGTCAGCGGTGGCCACGTGGGTCGGGCGCGACGGCTGGCGACCGACCCCGAAGCCCGGCAGCGACGTGAGCGGGCATTGGGGTTGGTGCGTGACGCCGCGACGCCGTCGCGCGCCTATGCCGCCGCCGAGGAGCTGGTTGCCGCCGCAGAAGCCGAGGCCCTGGTGCTTACGGCCGATCGCGCCGAAGCCGAGACAGAAGAGCTACGGACGGCCCTCGGGGCCGGTGGCACGGGCAAGGGCACCGCCGGCGCCATGCGCGGGGCCACCGGCGCGATCAAAGATCTCGAACGGCGGCAGAAATCCCGGCAAACCCGGGCCGCGCGTGATGCGCTGGACCGGGCGCTGATTGACTTGGCCAACTATTTCCGCGACGCGCTGCTGGTCTCCGCCAACGCCGACCGGGTGCGGGCGAACCACCCGGATATGGCGGAACGCGTCGCCGCACTGGCCGACCATGCCGCGCCCGAGCGGTTGTTGCGGTGCATCGAGGCCGTGTTGAACTGTCGCGAAGCGCTGTCGACGAACGTCAAGCCCAAGTTTGCGGTCGATGCGATGGTTGCCACCATCGGTCAGGAACTGCGGTAGTCATTCGTCGGGTTGATCCGGACTTGGGTGGGCCCGCCCGCCTGCCGTAGACTCGTGCCGCCCGGAACGAGGGCAGCAATAGAGGTACCGCCGCCTTAGCTCAGTCGGTAGAGCGATTCACTCGTAATGAATAGGTCAGGAGTTCGATTCTCCTAGGCGGCTCCAAACGTGCAGGTCAGGCTAGGTTGCCCAAGCCGATGAAGTCAGCCGTGCGGGCCGGTCGCGCCGGGGGTGCCCGGTGTTCCGGCGATGCCGTCGCTGCCCGCTACGCCGCCCGTACCACCGGTACCGAACGTCCCTGCGCCGCCTCCGGCGCCACCGGCGCCGCCTTCGCCAGCGGCGCCCGTGGAACCGTCGATCCCGGCGTGGCTGAAGAGTAGCCCGCCCTGTGTGCCCGCACCGCCCACCGAACCGGTGGGGCCGCCCTCACCGCCGTCCGCGCCGTTGCCGCCGTTGCCGCCGTTGCCGCCGTTGCCGCCGTGGTTGGTCCCGGAACCGCCGTCGCCGCCCGCGGCACCGGTGCCGCCGGCACCGCCGACGCCACCGTTTCCAGCCACACCGCCGCTACCTCCATTGCCGCCGTCGCCGATCAGCAGCCCACTGTTGCCGGCGTCACCTCCCCTGCCGCCGGCGCCGCCCTCGCCGCCGGTGGCCATCGAAGCCCCACCATGGCCGGCCGCGGCGCCGGCGCCACCTTCGGCAGTTATGCCCGCGCCATTGCCGCCGTTGCCGCCTATAGCGCCGTTGCCGCCGGCGCCGCCGGTACCGCCCGTCCCGCCGAGGCCGCCGTCGCCGCCGTTGCCGCCGTTGCCGAACAGCATCCCAGCGGCGCCGCCGTTACCGCCATGGCCGCCGTCGCCGCCGTTGCCGCCGGTCGCGATGGAGGCGTTGCCGTCGCCGCCCGTACCGCCGTCCCCGGCGACGGCGTCGGCGCCGGAGATGGCTCTAGCGTCTCCGCCGGCTCCACCGCTGCCGCCCGCACCGCCGGTAGCGCCGGTACCCCCCATCCCGCCGGTGCCCCCGGCGCCGCCGGCTCCACCGCTGCCGATCAGCACCCCGCCCCGGCCGCCGTCGCCGCCGGTGCCGCCGCTGCCGCCGGCACCCCCGGCAACATCGGTGGCGAATCCGTTGCCCCCGGCGCCGCCCTTGCCGCCGTGAGCCGTGCCGAGCTGGCTCTTGGCTGTCCCGCCGTCACCGCCGTCGCCACCCGCACCGCCGGGAATTCCGCCCTGGGCGCCATTGCCGCCGTTGCCTGCGGCGGCGTTGCCGGTGGAGGTTGTCTCGGCATTACCGCCAGCCCCGCCATCGCCGCCGTTGCCGCCCGCACCGGCGAATCCACCCGAACCCCCTTCGCCCCCCTTGGCAGGCCCGTCGATGGTCGATGTAGCAGACCCGCCAGGCCCACCGGTGCCGCCGGACTCGTTCGGTCCGCCGGGGTCGCCGATGACCCCGTTTCCGCCGGTTTGCGCACCATTACCTTCCACGGAGGCTCCGGCCTTGCCGGTTCCGGCGGGGCCCGTGGGGGTGGGATTGACACCGTTGGCCCCGGCCAGCCCGGCGCCACCCTGTCCGCCGCGTCCGCCGTCACCGAACAGCATGGCGTTGCCGCCATGACCGCCCAGCCCGGGAGCGCCGCCGTTGACGCCCGCCATGGCGGTCCCGCCTTGGCCGCCGGCGCCGCCATTGCCCCACAGCAGCCCCCCGGTGCCCCCGGTGCCACCGGCGGCACCGGCCCCGCCGGCACCGCCGGTGCCGCCGCTGCCGAGCAATCCCGCATCGCCGCCGGCCCCGCCGTTCTGCCCGGCCGCACCGGAACCGCCGTTGCCGCCGTTGCCGATCAAGATCCCGGCGGCTCCGCCGTTTGCTCCGCTCCCCGGGGCACCGTCGGCCCCGTTGCCGATAATCGGGCGGCCCAGCAGCGCTTGAGTAGGAGCATTGAGCAATCCGAGGACGCCCTGCTGCAGGGTTTGCAGCGGCGCGGCGTTGGCGGCTTCAGCGCTGGCGTATGACAGCCCGGCTCCGGTCAGCGTTTGGATGAACCGCTGATGAAATTGCTCGGCTTGGGCGCTCAGCGTCTGATAAGCGCTGCCGTGCGACGAAAATAGGGCGGCTATCGCCGCCGATACCTCATCGGCGCCAGCGGCCTGCAACACGGTGGTTGGCAGGGCGGCAGCAACATTCGCAGCGTTGAGTGCGGCATCGATACGCCCCAAATCCGTTGTCACCGAGGCCAGCATTTCTGACGCTACGACCACGTAAGACACTGCTGCGCTCCCTGGAATGCATACGCCACTACTGCGCGCCAACGGTACCGCGATTTTGATCCAAAGTTCTTGTGTTGGAGAAAATTTCGCAAACAACTAATTCACCCGCGGCCGAATTTCCGACGGTGTTTACCCGGGAGCCAGGAAGCCTACCGGCCCGGACGCGACG
This sequence comes from Mycobacterium basiliense, assembly GCF_900292015.1. Classification (NCBI taxonomy): domain Bacteria; kingdom Bacillati; phylum Actinomycetota; class Actinomycetes; order Mycobacteriales; family Mycobacteriaceae; genus Mycobacterium; species Mycobacterium basiliense. The sequence continues at coordinate 5,159,379 of NZ_LR130759.1, read as the reverse complement.
CACACCGCCAACGCGGTGGTATTGGCGCGCAACGTGATCGCATCTCCGGCACCGGGCAGCCGCGCATAGACTCGATTGAGACCCGGATGCACCGGGACCTTCCGCTCGGGTCCGTCGGACAGCGCCAGCGTTATCGAGCCATCACTGTTGGCCAGATAGTTCAATTCCACAGTCCAATCGGCGGGCAGCAACGGACCGTCGAGCACCAGGCGCGCTGGCTGGTCTGGCTGCGCGAAGTATCCGCACTGGGGCACCGGGCCGGGCGCTATCGTACGGACCCACGTCACGCGCGCGTCAACCAGCCGCCCTGTGCTGTCAAACATTCGCAATCGTGTTGTTGCCGAGGAAAATTCGGGACGATTCGGCAGCAGGGCGAACATATGACTGGCCAGGTTCTCCGGCCAGGCTACCCGCTGCAGCACCAGCGGATCGACCTCCTGGTCAAGCAGCGACGCGTTTGAATCCGCTTGTGCCATAGCCAAACTCGCCTGTGCGCTCTGCAGGTAGGGCTTGGCCGGGTTGTCCCGCCAGCTGGTCAGAAAGGTCGCGGTCGAGTAGAGGCTGCTGGCCAGGAAGAGAGCGGCCACCACGATGATCGCGCCTGCTCGCGCAGGCGAGGCGTCCAGCCACCGCGACGGCCGACTTGGTGCGGTGCACGCAACGGCGGCCAACAACGTCAGCACGACCACCAGATCGGGGAAGTACCGCAGCGTCTGGGCCAACTCCAGGGCGGTGAATCGCGACGAGCGCATCAGGTATATCGGCACCTGGCACGCGACGACATAACCGGCGGCGGTCAACCAGACCAGGCCGATTCGTCGTTTGCGGATTAGCGACAGACCAAGCATTCCCAGGAGCACCAGCCAGCCCAGGGCCATTACCACCGGTGTTGGTGTCGCCCACGGAGATGACGGTGCCCAACGTTCCCACCGCCACGGCCCGCCGGCCAGACCGGGCACGATCCCGTGCGTTATCGAACGACGCAGCAAATCCCAGGTCATCGCCAGATCCGAACTCCAGCGCTGCTGGTCGACAACGTATAGGTACAGCGCCACCCAACCGGCCGTGAGTGCTGCGGATGTCGCCCACAACCGGATGCCGGCCCGCCAGACCGTGCGCACCGCGCTTGGTCCACCACCCACATGGCATAGCAATGCCGTGATCGCGAAGGCGACGAATGGGATCACCGCGGACTTCTCGAAGAACAGCAGGCCGGTGAAGTAGACCAGGACGCCGGTCACCGCGTATCGCTGGCGGCCGGTGCGGATCAGCAGGACCGCATCGCCACATACCCAGGCCAGCGCCGCCAGCATCGGCAGCGAGTTGAGTGCGGCCGCCCACCACGCGAACCCGGGCACACCCAGCGGCGTGAACAGGGCGAATGTCAGGGGAATCAACAACACCCGGCGCCAGCCGAGGATGACGTACAGGGCGCGCAGCAGCGCCAGCGATGCCAGCAGCTGCAGTGCCACCAGGCTGATCGCCGGTCCGGCCCAGTTCAGCGGTGCCAGCCGAATGATGGCGCCGGCGACCAAAAAGGCGCCCGGCATCACGTGGCCATCGTGATCGTCGAGCAGGTAGGACGGTGACAGCAAGCCGTGGGTGCCGGCTCTGCCGACCAGGATCAGATCGTCCCAATAGAAATAGCCCCGGAAAGCCAGCACCGCGCGGATCCCCAGCTGCATGGTGATCAGCGCGGCGGCGGCCAACGCGACCCGAGGAATGGGTCTGATCCGGGCGGGCATGCTTATTTCTTACCGGTCGGTATGGTGGGCCGGTGCGTGCACTGGTCACCGGCGCAGCCGGTTTCATCGGATCCACACTGGTTGACCGTCTGTTGGCGGACGGCAACATGGTGGTCGGGTTGGACAATTTTGCGACCGGTCGCGCGACCAACCTCGAGCATCTGGCCGACAACCCCGCGCATGACTTCATCGAAGCCGACATTGTGACCGCGGACTTGATGGCCATTTTCGACCAACATCGACCCGAAGTCATCTTTCATCTGGCGGCACAGATCGACGTCCGCCGCTCGGTCGCCGACCCTCAACTCGACGCCTCGGTCAACGTCGTCGGAACCGTGCGGCTCGCCGAGGCCGCGCGGCGCGCCGGGGTCCGCAAGGTCATCCACACCTCGTCGGGGGGATCGATCTACGGCACTCCGCCGGAGTATCCAACGAGCGAAAAAGTGCCCACCGACCCGGCGTCACCGTATGCTGCTGGCAAGGTCGCGGGGGAGATCTACCTCAATACCTTCCGCCATCTCTATGGGTTGGACTGTTCCCACATCGCGCCGGCCAATGTCTACGGCCCCCGCCAGGATCCGCACGGCGAGGCCGGCGTGGTGGCCATCTTCGCCCAGGCGCTGCTGTCGGGACAGCCGACCAAGGTCTTCGGTGATGGCACCAACACCCGTGACTACGTATACGTCGACGACGTGGTCGACGCCTTTGTCCGGGCGTCCGGCGACGTGGGTGGCGGTCAGCGCTTCAACATCGGCACCGGCGTGGAAACCTCGGACCGCCAGCTGCATACGGCGGTCGCAGCGGCCGTCGGCGGCCCAGACGACCCAGAGTTCCACCCGCCGCGGTTGGGTGACTTGAAGCGGTCCTGCCTCGACATCAGCATGGCCGAACGGGTTTTGGGCTGGCGCCCACAAGTCGAGCTGATCGACGGCGTGCGCCATACCGTCGAGTACTTCCGGCACGTCCCCACCGGCTGATTACCGCGCGCCGGGTCACTGTGGGTCTGGTACCTGGGCTCCCTCGATCGCTATGGCCCGGGCCAGGCGTGCGTAGCGCAACTCCAAGTCCTTGAACCGCATATACGTGCTCAGCGTGGTGAAACTGAAGGCCATGATCAGCGCGTAGAGCATCAGATCGGTGCCGCGGCGTACCCCAAACCACTGGGCGACCACCGTGGTGTCGTCCGGTCGCAGCACCGCATAGATACCGGCCAGCACGAATAAGACGTAGCCGACCTTGACCCAGGCCCGCGACCGCGCGCTTCGGCGCGAACGCAGCAGGTAAAACAGCAGCGCGATGATAGACCCGATCAACAGCACCTGGATCCAGTTCATCGCCGTATCCTTCCGCGCAAAAACCCGTCGAAGATAATATTGACGCCGTTGAGCAACGGTTGGCCTTTCGACTTGGAGTAATCGGTGTAGAGCACCTCGACCGGTTCTTCCGCTACCCGCCAATGGTTTTCAGCGATCAGCATGATGATTTCGGTGGCGTGACTCATGCCGCTCATGGTGATGTTCAGCCCGTCGGCGACGGTCTTGTTGAACACCCGTAGCCCGTTGTTGGTATCGGTCAGGCCAAGCCGGCGTCCTCGCCGGCTCAACCGTGCCGCGGTCTGCAGCACGATTCGTTTCAGCAATGGCGGTCGGCTGCCGACGGGCCTGCCGAATCGCGTTCCGATGACGACGTCGACGTCGCCCGAGGAGAGCCGGTCGACCATGGCGGCCAGGTCTTTGACTCGATGTTGGCCGTCGGCGTCGAAGGTGGCGAACGCCTGGGCGCCCGGCTGCTTGCGGGCGTACTCCACGCCGGTCTGAATGGCCGCACCCTGGCCGAGATTGATCGGGTGGCGCACCAGATATGCCCCGGCGCGCAGGGCAATATCACCCGTGCCGTCGGTGCTGCCATCATCGACGCACACGACATGGTCGAAGACCGACCGCACGTCGGCGATCACGTCGCCGATGACGGCGGCTTCGTTGAAGGCGGGGATGACGATCCAGACGTCGGGGTAATGCATTTCGGTATCCATTTCAAGGCCATCCAAGCCCACAAGTTACACGCTCGATCGGGTTCGTCACCTGCTCAAGGGTCCGACGCGCGCCAACGCCGCTAGATGAACGCCGATTCCCACCAGCGGACCGCACAACAACGCGATCACGGTGCGGGCTTCCAAGGGCAGCGGCAATAGCAGTAACAGGCCCGAGGCCACGGTCGCGCCGACCCAGCCCACCGCGTAGGCACGATGCAACGCGGCGGCCACCGTGCCGGCACCGGTGAGCGTCAACATGGCGATGGCTACCGCTGCGGCCGTTAGCCAGGCCAGCAGCGCACTGCTGGCCTGATATTCCTGCCCAAACGCGACACGCAGCACCCACGGGCCGACCATGCCCGCCGCCAGCACGCCGACCGCGCCGATCCCGCCGATCACCGCCGCGGGCGAAATCAGCGCCCGAAGCCGGTGAGTGCTCTGGTCGACGAAGTGAGCGATGAGGTTGCCCTGCATGGCTGTTAGCGGCACCAGTAGCGGCGCACGGGTCAACGTCACAGCCAGAATGACGACGCCGCCCTGGGTGCCGAGCTGGTCTGAGGTGACCTTGAGTAGCACCGGGAAACCCATCACCAGAATCGCACTAGCGCCCGCCGCGGTGATCGAATGAGCAGCGCCCCGAAGGAATGTCGCGGTGTTGCCAGGTGTCAGCAGGTGCGCCGCGGTGCGCGTGGTGGGTGAGGACACCAGCATGATCAGCCAGGCCAACGAACCGGCCACGGTTGCCCACAGAAACCCGACCAGGCCCCAGCCGATGACAAACGTCGCGGCGGCAACCGCGACCCGGATGACCGCATCGGTGACCATCAGCGATCCGTACTGGGTCCACCGGTTGGTGCCGGCCAGCATGCCCAGCAGCGTGGCATGTAGACAGAATCCGACGAGCCCAAAGCTGAGCAGTATCACCGACAGCCAGCGCGCTTCGACAAACACTCGCCCGCTCCACAGCGGTGAACTGCCGGCAATCACCACGGCCGAAACCACGCCGATCGTCGCGGCGACCCGCAGGGGATGGGTGCGGCCACCGTCCGGCACGACGTCCATGTACTGCATCGAGCGGACTTCCCGGGTGGATTCCTGCAGCAGGCCGTTGGCGGCGCCGGTGACCAGTCCGAACGCGCCCCAGAACACCCCGAACACCGAGAAACCGCTCGGTGCCAGATTGCGGGCAGCCAAATAGATCACGGTGTAACCGCACAGCGCGGTTACCGCGGTCGCGGTGCCCACCCGCGCGACGCTGCCGCGTGCGATCGCCCCCCCGGAGACACCCGCAGCGCCCGCCGTACCCCCGACTTCTGTCACCCTGGCTGCACTAACCGCCAGCTGAGCCGATTCGGCACCGCGTTTGAAGCCACGCTTGCAAATACTATGCGGGCCGCGCGCCTGCCCTCGCGACGCCGCTCAATCGCGCCCAGCTGGAACCCACCGCCGAGTCGGTTTGCGCCAGGTTGTTGCCGGCGGCGTGCACCTGTTGCCCATGTGAGTCGGCTTGCCGGTAGATCGCCTGGAGGTTGCGGCCCAACCGGGTGCTGAACTCTTGGCAGGCTACCGAACCCGCACCGCCCACAAGTCACCGGTGGCCCTCCGATCGATCACCCCCTATCCGCCTCGAGCCGCGGTATAACGCTGGGCCGTGACTAGACCACATGCGGATTGGCTCCACCGCGGCCCAGCATCCCGCCGGGCGTGCCGGCCCCGGCGCCAGTTCCCATGGGCATCGTCGGCGTGCCGCCGGCGCCGGTGGGGGCGGCCGCTGCCGTGGCGATGCTCGCCGGGGCTCGGCCCCGACATCGCCGAAACGCCATCGCGGTGGACAGCGATCCCGTCCAGGTTGGCGGCACCGATATCGCACCCTCCGGGAAACTCCGGGACCATCTCGCCCGCTGGCGTTTGACACGGGAATGGTCCTGCACACTGCTGGGTCTGTGACTGTCCGGGTGACTCCGATCACGGCAACCATCGCGGATCTGGTTGAGTCGTCGGTGAGGGGAGTGTCTCAGGCCTGGCTCGAGGAGCTCTTGGGTAAAGATGAAATGTACAGGCCAGCCGATGTCTGGGCCGGCATCGTGAAGCCGACATCCGGTCGCAGTATTCCGGTCGGCGCTCGGAAAGGACCCATGACCACTACGTGGATCCGTGTGTTCGGGTTATCGCTGCTGGTAACCGTCGCGGCATTTTCCATCGGCTATTGGCACGGCGGGCCGACGGCTCTCTTCCTGCTGGCGGTGCTCGCGGTCCTCGAGGTGTCGCTGTCGTTCGACAACGCCATCATCAACGCCACGATCCTGAAGCAAATGAGCCGGTTCTGGCAGCAAATGTTCCTCACGATCGGCATTTTGATCGCGGTGTTCGGGATGCGGCTGGTCTTTCCGCTGGGTCTGGTCTGGGCCACCGCCGGGCTCAACCCCGTGCACGCAATGAATCTGGCGCTGCATCCGCCGCCCGACGGCGCACAGGAATTCCCCGATGGCTCGCCGAGCTATACAACGCTGATTGCCGCCGCGCACCCGCAGATCGCGGCATTCGGAGGGATGTTCCTGCTGACGCTGTTTTTGGACTTTGTTTTCAACGAACGCGATATCAAGTGGCTGAAGTGGATTGAGGCCCCGTTTGCCCGGGTGGGCCGGCTCGGTCAAGTCCACGTGATGGCGGCCTGTCTGGCGCTGGTCGTCGTTGGCCCAGCGGCAACTGGCACCGATGACGAGCTGGCGACGGTCATGGTGGCTGGGCTGCTGGGCCTAGTGACCTACCTGATCGTTAACGGTTTGAGCCGGGTGTTTCAGCCCGTGGAGCCCGGCGCTACACCGCCACAGCATGGTGTAGCGGGGGCGGTGGGTAAGGCGGGCTTCACGTTGTTCCTCTATCTGGAGGTGCTCGACGCGTCCTTCTCCCTGGACGGAGTCACCGGAGCCTTCGCGATCACCAGCGACCCGATTATCATCGCGCTGGGTCTGGGCCTGGTGGGTGCCATGTTCGTCCGTTCCATCACGATCTATCTGGTCCGCCACGACGCCGTGGACCGCTACATCTACCTGGAACACGGTGCGCACTGGGCCATCGGCGCGCTGGCGGTGATCATGCTGATGTCCATCAACCACCGCCTGCAGATCCCAGAGTGGATCACCGCCTCGATCGGCGTGGTGTTCATCGGCGCGGCGTTCACCAACAGTGTGGTGCGCAACCGCCGGGTCGCGCGGTGAAGCTTGGCGGATCAATGCCCGTTGGTCTTGAAGCGCTCCACAGATCGCTGCACCTCGGCCTCGGCCTCCGTCTTGCCGACCCAGTCGGCCGCCTTGACGAACTTGCCCGGTTCGAGGTCTTTGTAATGCACAAAGAAGTGCTTGATCGCTTCGAGTTCGAAGGCCGGTACATCGGCGATGTCCTGGATGTGATCCCAACGGTGGTCGCCGGCCGGGACGCACAGCACCTTGTCGTCGCCACCCTTCTCGTCCACCATCCGAAACATTCCCACCGGACGGGCCTCCACCAACACGCCGGGAAACAGCGGCTCGGGCAGCAGCACCAGCGCGTCCAGCGGGTCGCCGTCTTCGCCCAGGGTGTCCTCAATAAACCCGTAGTCGGTCGGATACGCCATCGGGGTGAAAAGGTAGCGATCCAGCTTCACCCGGCCGGTCTCGTGATCGACCTCGTACTTGTTGCGCTGGCCCTTCGGAATTTCGATAGTCACGTCGAATTGCATCGCGTGGCTCCTTTGCCTGAGCGAGGCCAAAAGAGGCCTGGGAGTAGGTCAAATGCGTCGGGTGACACCCTAGTGCAGCGGTCCTGTGGACCTGATGCGTGGCTGGTTCGGCACAATGGGACGCAGATTGACAGGAGACTCCATGGGACCCAAACGTTGGCGAAAAACCACCCACGTGTTGGTTGGGGTGGCGGTGCTGGCGTTTGTCGCCGCCGTGGTGGCGGCCGCAGCGTTTTTTACTACCGGTAGGCACGGCGCCGGTGGGCGTTTGCCCGTTCCGCCACCGCGACCTCCGACGGTCAAGCCGGGGGTGACCCCAGTGGCAGAGACCGCCACCGCACCTATTGCGGGTGCGGTGGCCGCGGCGCTCGCCCAAGTCGCCGCGGATCCCAACTTGGGCACGTTGGGCGGACGGGTCAGCGATGCCTTGACCGGGCAGGAACTGTGGCGCCAGCTCGATGACCTGCCACTGGTGCCCGCATCGACGAACAAGGTTCTGACCGCCACGGCGGCACTGCTCACACTGGACCGGCAGGCGCGGATCAGCACTCGGGTGGTGGCCGGCAGTCGAAATGCCCAGGGGCCGGTGGTACTGGTGGGCGCCGGGGACCCGACGCTGTCGGCGGCGCCACCGGGTGTCGACACCTGGTACCGCGGTGCCGCCCGCATCAGTGGCCTGGTGGAACAAATCCGCCGCAGCGGCATGACGCCGACGGCGGTGCAGGTCGACATCTCCGCGTACTCGGGGCCGACGATGGCGCCCGGATGGGACCCCGCGGACATCGACAACGGTGATATCGCACCGATCGAGGCGGCCATGATCGATGCCGGGCGTATCCAACCGACAACCGTCAACTCCAGACGATCACGCACACCCGCCCTGGACGCCGGACGCGAACTGGCGAAAGCCCTCGGCCTGGATCCGGTATCGGTGACTATCGGTCAGGCTCCAGCTGGTGCACGGCAGTTGGCCGTGGTGCAGTCGGCGCCGCTGATCGAACGGTTGTCCGAAATGATGAACGCCTCTGACAACGTGATGGCCGAGTGCATCGGTCGCGAGGTGGCGGCCGCCATCAATCGCCCGCAGAGCTTTACCGGCGCGGTCGACGCGGTGACCACTCGGTTGAACACCGCACACATCGACACCGCCGGGGCGGCGCTGGTGGATTCCAGCGGTTTGTCGGTCGCCGACCGTTTGACGGCGCGGACCCTGGACGGCGCGATGCAGGCCGCGGCGGGACCGGACCAGCCCTCGTTGCGGCCGATGCTGGATTTGCTGCCGATCGCCGGCGGCAGCGGCACGCTGGGCGAACGCTTCCTCGACCGCGCCACCAACCTGGGCCCGGCCGGTTGGTTGCGGGCCAAGACGGGCTCGCTGACCGCCGTCAACTCCTTGGTCGGTGTGGTCACCGACAGCAGCGGACGCGTGCTCACGTTCGCGTTCATCTCCAACGACGCCGGTCCGAACGGTCGCAATGCGATGGATGCGCTGGCCACCAAGTTGTGGTTCTGCGGGTGCGCGACGTGACCACATCGTCGGAGCTGACCCTCGGCAACGCCGTCGATTGGCAGTTCGCGGCCACGGTGGGCGAGCGGCTGGCCCGTCCGGATCCGCCGTCCACCGATTACACCCGGCGCCAAGTGATTGACGAGTTGATGCGCGCCGCGGAGCGGGCCGAACCGCCGGTGCGCGAGGTTACCGGCCTGATAGCCGACGGCGTGGTGTCGTCGGCTCGCGTCGTCGACCGCCCGGCCTGGGTCCGCGCGGCCGCCGAATCGATGCGGGCGATGACAAACGGTGCGGATCGGCCGCGAGGATTCCTCACCGGCCGCATTACCGGCGCTCAGACGGGCGCCGTGCTGGCGTTCGTGGCCTCGGGCATTTTGGGCCAGTACGATCCGTTCGCGGCTGCCGCTGCTCCTGAGGCCGAGGCGGGGGCTCTGCTGCTGGTGTATCCCAACGTTCTTGCGGTCGAGCGCCAACTGCGGGTCGATCCCTCCGACTTCCGGCTGTGGGTCTGCCTGCACGAGGTCACTCACCGGGTGCAGTTCACCGCGAACCCCTGGCTGGCCGGCTACATGCAGAATGCGCTGTCATTACTCACCCGCGAGCCCGCCGACGATATTGGGCAGGTGGTGAGCCGGCTGGCCAGTTTCGTGCGCAGCCGCGGCGATTCTGCGGATTCCTCGGGTGATGCCGGCGGTAACGCGACGGGGATTCTGGGCCTGGTACGTGCGGTTCAATCCGAACCGCAACGTCAGGCCCTGGACCAGCTGTTGGCGCTCGGCACACTGCTGGAAGGCCACGCCGAGCATGTCATGGATGCGGTGGGGCCGGTGGTGGTGCCGTCGGTGGCCCTGATCCGCCGCCGGTTCGACGAGCGCCGGCAACGCAAGCAGCCGCCATTGCAACGGCTGTTGCGTGCGCTGTTGGGCTTTGACGCCAAGCTCAGCCAATACACCCGCGGTAAGGCCTTTGTCGACGATGTGGTGAGCCGGGTCGGTATGAAGCGGTTCAACACGATCTGGTCGGGTCCGGAGGCGCTGCCCCTGCCAGCTGAGATCGAAAACCCGCAGCGATGGATCGACAGGGTGCTGTAGCGCAGCTGCGCCGCGCGGCTGAGCAGTTCGCGACGACCTTCCTCGCCACCTCCGACCGCTGGTGCGTCGGGCTTTCCGGGGGTCCGGATTCGCTTGCGCTGACCGCCGTCGCGGCGCCGCTGCTTCCCACGACCGCTCTGATCATCGACCATGGATTGCAGGCCGATTCGGCCCGGATCGCGGAAACCGCTCGGGTGCAGGCGATCTCGCTGGGATGCAAAGCGGCGCAGGTGCTTCGCGTCCAGGTGGGTGACCCGGGCGGTCCGGCAGGTGGCCCGGAGGCGGCGGCGCGCGCCGCCCGGTACACGGCCCTAGATGCCGCCCGACGGGAGGCCCCGGTGCTGTTGGCGCACACGCTCGACGATCAGGCCGAGACGGTGCTGCTTGGCCTCGGCCGTGGGTCCGGGGCGCGGTCGATTGCGGGGATGCGCCCGCACGATCCTCCGTGGTGCCGGCCATTGCTGGGCGTGCGACGCAGTGTGACCCATGCCGCGTGCCGGGAACTGGGGCTTTCGCCGTGGCGGGATCCGCACAACACCGATCGGCGCTTCACCCGAACTCGGTTGCGTCAGGAGGTGCTGCCACTGCTGGAGGATGTGCTGGGCGGGGGTGTGGCCGAAGCGCTGGCCCGCACGGCGAGGGCACTGCGCGAGGACACCGATCTGCTCGACGCGAGTGCCGCCGAGGCGCGACCGCACGTGAGCACGGGTTCCGCATTGGATGCCGCTGCGCTGGCCTTACTGCCTGACCCGGTGCGTCGGCGGGTGATCCGTAGCTGGTTATTGGACGGCGGCGCGATTGGGCTGACCGACAAGCAGATCCGCGCGGTGGACAGGCTGGTTACCGCTTGGCGTGGTCAGGGTGGAGTGGCGGTGGGGTCGGCATTGCGCGGTCAGCGATTGGTCGTCGGACGGAGCGACGGCGCGCTGGCATTGCGGCGCGAGCCGGTTTGACGGCGCAAAAACGGGGACTGCCGTTGGTCGCCGACCCGGGGACATGGCACGCTGTGGACGTGACCCAGAGTTCCTCGGCGATCACCCCCGGACAGGCGGTGGAGCTGTACCCGGGCGACATCAAATCCGTGCTACTCACTGAGGAGCAGATCCAGCTTCGTGTTGCCGAGCTGGGCGCCCAGATTGGCAACGACTACGCCGACCAGTCGATCGCCGACGGGCAGGATTTGCTGTTGATCACCGTGCTGAAGGGCGCCGTGCTCTTCGTCACCGACCTGGCGCGTGCCATTCCGCTGCCCACCCAGTTCGAGTTCATGGCGGTGAGTTCCTACGGATCGTCGACGTCGTCGTCGGGGGTGGTGCGGATCCTCAAGGACTTGGACCGCGACATCCATGGGCGTGATGTGCTGATCGTCGAGGACGTTGTCGATTCGGGCCTGACGCTTTCCTGGCTGTTGCGCAATCTCAAAAGCCGTCATCCGAAGTCGTTGCGCGTGTGCACCCTGCTCCGTAAACCCGACGCGGTACGCGCCAACGTCGACATCGCCTACGTAGGGTTCGACATTTCCCACGAATTCGTCGTCGGGTACGGCTTGGATTATGACGAGCGCTATCGCGACCTGTCCTATATCGGGACCCTGGACCCCAAGGTTTACCAATAGCCCTGCCAGTAAGCCCTAGGTCAACTCCCACACCGCGGTCACCGAAAAGCTCACCGTCTGCTGGCCCGGTTCTAGCGGCACCATCGTGGCACGCGGCGCCGGCGCGGGCGGCCCACCCGCGGGCGGGATGGCGCTGGACGCCTCCGATATGGACAGCACCTTGCCCAGACGCAGGCCCGACAGTTGAGCGTATTGCTGGGCGCGGTTCTTGGCGTCTTCGAAGGCGCGGGTGCGAGCGTCCTTGACCAGCTGTGAGTCATCCTCGATGGAGTAGCTGACCGAACTTATCCGGGTGGCGTCGCCTCCGGTGTTAATGATGACATCCAGCAGCCGCGACGCGGCATCGGGCGGATGGATCGTAACCTCGATGGCGTTGTCGGCGCGGTAGCCGACGATGGTCGCGGTCGCGCCCGGCTCCGGAGCGCTGTACTGCGGCTGCAGCGATACCTCGGTGGTGCGGATGTCCTTGCGGTCCAACCCGGCACCCACCAGCGCATTGATGACCGCTTGCTGGCGCTCATTGGCCTGGTTCATCGCGCGGGTGACATCGTCCTCGGTGAATTGAATTCCGACATCGGCGGTCAACGTGTCCGGGACGCCTTGGACGTGTCCCGACCCGAGCACCGTTACTTGACGCGGGTTTGCACTGGGCGTCGCCGAGTTAGCTGCAGTATGGGAATCGCATGCCGACAGCGTGGCAACTGCCAAGCCGGCCGCGACGAAACCACCTAACCAGCGGATCACTTTGGTAGCGCTCCTTACCATCGGCATACCCGGAACCCTAACCGCAACGTGCGTCGAGGCCGCGTTCACCGCGAGCGGGTGGGCGCGCGACACGACTGGTTTTCCTTTATTTCGGTGGCTTTCCTTTCGGCACCGCCTGGCCGGGTGGAATCTGCAGCGGGTTACCGGATGCGCGCCGTTCCGGGCGATTCGCGTCGCCGGCGGGCGCCCATCATTCTGCGGAATTCGATTCGGTCAACGTCGCCCATCTGGTCGAGGTGGGGCCGGACCGAGATCGCGCGGACGCGTTTGGTGTCCCTGAAAAACGCCCATCGTGGTTCAGTCCTCACGGAACTCGGACAAAAATATGAGTCGCCGGGAGGTATTCGGCTCCCGCAGTTAGGAATCTGCTCAACCGTTCCAGCGACAGATTCGTGACCATTTCTGGTCTGCGGAAACTATTGGGAGCCGACTGACCCGCAGCCGTTCCAGCGGCCGCTTGCTGGGGTGGCGGGGCACCAAACGGCCGTTATCGTCAGATCTAAATCTGTTGCGAATCAATGGGATAGGCCATCGGTAACCCCGCTGCATGCCGAGCGGCCCCGGACATCGAATCCGCCGCGCCGCGCCGGTCAGGCAACCGATGGGTCGGCGAAGCCGGAATGCCGACGCATCACGGGTGCGTGCACTATAGCGGTAAGAATACAATTCGCTGGAAACTCATATAAAACTCAAACCACAAGAGCTCATAGCATGCTCACATCTGGTTCATAAAATGTGCGTTTTGTCACGACGTTGGTGAATTGTTACCGACCGCGGAGTGAACAGCCTTTGCGGAGGCTGTGTTCCTGACCTGATGCTGGCCTAACGTCTCCGATCGTCTACTTCAGCAACTGAATCCGTTGTTGAAAGTTCCTAATGAAAATAGTGTTTTAGGGAGGAAACAGATGTCGATCGTGTTCGCCCAGCCGGAGATGCTGGATGCGGCTGCGGGGGAACTGCACTCCATTACCGCAGTGGTGCGAGCCGGCAATGCGGCCGCGGCAGCCCCGACCACCGGAGTGGCCCCCGCCGCGGCGGACTTGGTATCCCTGCTGACCGCCGCCCAGTTTGCTCAGCATGGAGAGCTCTATCAGGCCGTGAGCGCCCAAGCAGCGGCGGTCCAAGAGCAGCTTGCTACCACGCTGGGCATAAGCGCTGGTTCGTATGCGGCCACCGAGGCCGCCAACGCCGCATCGATTGGTTAGGGAGGGCCACTCATGCTGGATTTTGCACAGTTACCACCGGAGATCAACTCCGCGCTGATGTATTCGGGCCCCGGTTCCGGGCCGTTGCTGGCCGCAGCCGCGGCCTGGGAGGGGCTGGCCGGCGAGTTACGCACGTCGGCGACCACCTATGGCCAGTTGGTTGAGAGCCTGATCGATGGGCCATGGGTGGGCCCGTCTTCGGCGGCCATGGCGGCCGCCGCGGCGCCGCAAGTGGCGTGGTTGAGCGATACGGCCGGGCAGGCCGAATTCGCGGCCGCGCAAGCCGTGGCGGCCGCGGGTGCCTACGAGGCTGCGTTCGGTGCGACGGTGCCACCACCGGAGATCGCGGCCAACCGGGCGCTGTTGATGGCGCTGCTGGCGACGAACTTCCTTGGCCAGAACACCGCGGCCATCGCGGCCACCGAGGCGCAGTACGCCGAGATGTGGGCGCAGGATGCCACCGCAATGTACGGCTATGCCGGTTCGTCCGCCGCGGCCACGGACCTGACGCCTTTCACCCCGGCGGCCGAAACCGTCAATCAGGCCGGGTTGGCGGCCCAGGGTGCTTCGGTGGCGCAAGCGGTCAACTCGGCGGTAACCACCGATGGCATGTACACGATCAGTCACGCACTGATGGGTCTGGCCGGCCTGACAAATGAGCCGCCCTGGCTTAGTAGCCCAGAGGCATTGATGGAGGCGGTCGGCCTGAGCGGGCACACCTTCAACTCCAACGGCGACGGCATCATCGTGGCCGGAGCGCTGGGCGATATCACCGGGGCGATAACCGGTTCGAGTGAAGTGGATGCCGGTTCGGTGATTGACGGGTTCTCCAAAATGATTTCCCCGACAAGGCTCTTCGCGACCACGTTCCAGACCATCCAAGGCATCGAGCACAACTTCGAGGGGATTGCGAAGTCGGCCGCCGAGAGCGCCGCCAAGGCCGCCGAGGGCGCCGCCAAGGCCCTGCCCGCGGCGCTGCCCGCGCTTCCGACCGCGGGTCTGGGTGGGATCGTCGGCAAGGCGGCCTCGGTTGGTGGGTTGTCGGTTCCCGCGGCTTGGACCGGGACGACCCCGGCGGCCACGCCGGCGGTGTTGACGTCGTTCAATGGCCTTGGGGCCGCTGCTGCGGCCGGCGAGCCCGGGTCGCACGCGGTGGGTGGGTTGCCTGTCATGGGCAGTGGGGCCGGGCGCGGTTTCAATAATTTTGCTGCGCCCCGATACGGCTTCAAGCCGACCGTGATCGCACATCCGCCGGCGGCGGGCTAGCGCGCCACGGCGGGGAGTCGGTTCGACAACCCTGGGGAGGCAGTCAGCTACCGTACCCCCGCCGTAACCTGCCATACCTTATGTATGACCGACCCGCACGTCACGCGCGACATGGCGGGACACTTTGAACCCACGTCCAGACGGTGGCGGACGAGGCGCCTCGTTGGAGGCCGAACACTAGGCCATCCGGCGGGTAACAAGATGGCCCAGATCGGCAGTGCGGTGGGCTCCAGCTGGGCCTAACTCGCGTGCCCTTCGGGGTGACGAGAATCTTGCAGTGCCGTTCGGGGTCGGCGTGGTGGTCAAAGGCCGCGCCGACCTCGTCCAGGTCGTCTTGGGCAGGGCGCGCGGCGCGGGCCAGGGTATCCGGCGGAAACGCAGCCTCTCTGATGCGATGCGCAAACCTGTCGTTTCTGCTCTGCGCTGACACCGTGCCTGTGGCGCGGCGGCCCCGAATGCCGCGCCTACTTGTCCACGACCTTTGCAAGGCGGATTCGGTGCTCG
This sequence comes from Mycobacterium basiliense, assembly GCF_900292015.1. Lineage (NCBI taxonomy): Bacteria > Bacillati > Actinomycetota > Actinomycetes > Mycobacteriales > Mycobacteriaceae > Mycobacterium > Mycobacterium basiliense. The sequence goes on along the minus strand of NZ_LR130759.1, from coordinate 5,143,928 downwards.
GTGTGCGACACCGTTGGAAGCACCGGCCAACCGTGCCTGGACGCCCGTGCGCCCGGACTCACATCCCTGGGCCGGCCGGGCGAACCTCGATGCCGACGACCGTGCTTGCGGCGTTGTTTCGCGTGATCATATGCCGCATTCGGTGAGGGGCGTTTCGGTGACCGGCGTTATTTACACGAGCCATGGTCGGACGCCATCGCCAAACGGAAATTTTGCAGGACTGATTATTATTCCGCGACCGTGCTGGCCGCATATTGGTGGCGTTGACGGGAATTTAGAATCGAAAGAACTGCGCGCGATAAAATAGATACAGCAAACTACCAAATGCTATCGGAACGCCGACGCCCGTGTCGGAAAACGTGCGGTTAGCGATTGTTGGGCGGCTGTACTGCCCGTGCTGCTCCGCCTACCGGTCCGCTGCTGCCCCCTTCCTGCGTCGACTGCGCACGCACGGCGATCGCACGCCGGTCGGCGAGTACCCCGGATGGCATCGCCGCGGTCCCCTCCTGCCGATCGTCGCCTTGTCGAGTGCGCTATCCGGCACCAGTGACGTGTTCGGCCAATTCCAGGGGGCGGCTCAACTTGGATGGGTCGGTCCGCGGTGCGGATCGTAACGCGCGCCCACTTCCGAGCCCGCAAACTCATATCAAACTCAAACGAAATAGGTCAAGAAATTGAATACCGGTAATCGATCCGGTTAACAACTGGATGTAGCAAATGAATAGTCACGCAGGCAAACGTGAACAAAACGTGTCGCCTCTTGTGTCGCTCATATGCAACTGACCTAACCTCTCGGTGCTCCGCTTTCAGCGACGAGTCGGATCAGAAATTGCTTCCAATGGAAACAATAGCCGGGAGGAAAAGTACATGTCAATTGTTATTGCTCAGCCGGAAATACTGGCTGTGACCGCTGGGGAACTGGAGGCGATCAACGCGGGCGTGCAGGCCGGAAACCTCGCCGCCGCAGCCCCGACTACAGGGGTGGTTCCCGCCGCCGCCGATCTGGTGTCCTTACTGACCGCCGCGCAGTTCGCGGCGCACGCCGAGCTGTTCCAGTCGATCGGTGCGCAGGCCGTCACGGTCCAAGAACAGCTGGCGGCGGTGCTGGGTGTTAGCGCTGGTTCGTATGCGATCACCGAGGCCGCCAACGCCGCATCGATTGGTTAGGGAGGGTCCGTTCATGCTGGATTTCGCGCAGTTGCCACCGGAGATCAACTCCACGCTGATGTACGCCGGACCGGGTTCGGGGCCCATGCTGGCGGCCGCGACCGCTTGGGAGGTACTGGCTTCCGACTTGCTGGCCTCGGCTGCCGCCTATGACGCGTTGGTGACCGGTCTGATCGACGGGCCCTGGGTAGGGCCTTCGGCGGCGGCCATGGCCGCCGCCGCCGCGCCCCAAATCGACTGGCTGCGCGGCACCGCGGTGCAGGCCGAGCAAGCCGCGGCCCAAGCCATGGCGGCGGCCGGTGCCTACGAGGCGGCGTTCGCCGCGACCGTGCCACCCACGGTGGTGGCGGCCAACCGGGCGGTGTTGATGATGTTGCTGGCGACAAACTTCATCGGCCAGAACACGGCGGCGATCGCGGCCACCGAAGCGCAATACGCCGAGATGTGGGCGCAGGACGCGGCGGCCATGTACGGCTATGCGGGCGCGTCGGCATCGGCGTCGGCGCTATCGCCGTTCGACGCGGCGGTGCAAGCGGTGAACCCGGGTGGAGTCGCCAGTCAGCTCGCCTCGGTCACCCAAGCGGTGAATACGGCCGCGATCACGCAGAACCTGTCGGAGATTCCGAAAACACTGTCAAAGATGGCTGGGATCACCAACGAGCCGCCCTGGCTCACGGATCTGCCCGGTGCACTCGGACTCACCGGGCATACCTGGAATTCCAATGGCGACGGAATCATCTTCAACGGTGCGTTGGGCGACATCATGCAGGGCGTGACCGGCTCGGCCGAGGTGGATGCCGGGGTATTTATGGACGCCTTCAACAAGTGGGTTAGTCCTGCTCGCCTTTTGGTCACCCAGTTCAAGGACTACGCGAGCCTCGCGCACGACCTACCGAAGTATGCCCAGGAGGGCGCCGAGGCCGCCGCCAAGGCGGCCAAGGACTTGCCGGCCGCAATTCCGGCGGTGCTTCCGAGCGCGGGCTTGGGTGGTGTCGCCGGAGCGGTCGGCAAGGCGGCCTCGGTTGGTGGGTTGTCGGTTCCCGCGGCTTGGACCGGGACGACCCCGGCGGCCACGCCGGCGGTGTTGACGTCGTTCAATGGCCTTGGGGCCGCTGCTGCGGCCGGCGAGCCCGGGTCGCACGCGGTGGGTGGGTTGCCTGTCATGGGCAGTGGGGCCGGGCGCGGTTTCAATAATTTTGCTGCGCCCCGATACGGCTTCAAGCCGACCGTGATCGCACATCCGCCGGCGGCCGGCTAGCGCGCCACGGCGGGGGAGCGCGGAGGCAGGGGAGTCGGTTTCGACGCAGCGGCGATACGTGGCTTAGGCCGACCAGCCAGCAATTCCGGCTGGGCCTAACCCGCGCCCCCGGGGGTGACCAGAATCTTGCAGTGCCGCTCGGGGTCGGCGAGGTCGTCAAACGCCTCGCCGACCCCATCCAGGCCGACCTCACCGGTAATCAACGGGGCGACATCGATGTCACCGTCGGCCAGGGCGCGCAGCGAGGTGGCGAACTCTTCGGGGCTGTAGGCAAGCACGAACTGCACGCTGATTTCTTTGGCGATGGCGAAGAACGGGTGCACGGTGTCGGGTTGCATGCATACCCCGGCGACGATCAACCTGGTACCCGTAGGTGCCCGGCGAATCGCGTCGTCGATGATCCCGGGCACTCCCACCGCCTCGAAGACCACGCTGGCGTGCACGGCGTGGAACGGCGATCCCTGTGCCGGGTCCAGGGTCTGGTGCGCGCCCATCGCAGCGGCCAGCTCCCGGCGCTTCGGCGAAAAGTCAGATGCCGCAATTGCTTTCACGCCGCGCAGGGCAAGTCCGGCTATGATGGCCAGGCCGATGGGTCCGCAGCCCAGTACCAAAGCGGTCTCGCCCGGCTCGATGTTGGACTTGTTCACCGCATGCAGGCCCACCGCCATGGGTTCGGTCAGGGTGGCATGTTTGAAGTCCAGGCCGTTGGGCACCGGCAACAGCAGTGGCGCCGAGAGCAGCATTCGCTCGGCGTAGCCGCCGACGGTGGTGTTGCTAGAGAAAATCGGTTCCACGCCCTCGGCGGACAGCAACACCGGTATCGAGGTAACCAGCGTTCCCGGTGGATGCGTTTGGGTGTGCGGTCCGGCCTCGAGCACTTCGGCGGTGAACTCGTGACCCAAGAAGACATCTCGGTTCACGTCGAGGTTGGCGCCGCCGCCGGCCAGTTGGCCGCCTAAGGCCGCTACCTCGGCGCCGTGTGCAGCGAAATGCAGGTCCGATCCGCAGATTCCGCACGCACGCACCGCCACCAGCACCTGTCCCGGTCCGGGTACCGGGTCCGGCACGTCGTCCCGGTAGACCATGCGCCCGTTACGCAACACCGAAGCGCGCATCAGCGGTTGCCGTCCTCCTGCTCGGCCACGTGCTCGGTGATGGCCTGGACCACGGCCTGGCCCGCGCGACCGATCAAGTCGTCCCGCCTACCTTTGGCCCAGTCGTGCGAGGCGCGCGGCGCCTCCAGCTGTCCTTTGAAGTAGGGAATCACCTTGCGGGCAAACAGCTCATAGGAATGGAACGTGGCCTGCGGTGCGGCCCAGTCATGGCCGAGTAGCAGCAGGGTTCCGAAGCCACCGGAGCGGTCCAACAGGTCTTCGATGTGTGCGATCGCCTCGTCAGGCGTGCCGATACAACAATTTCCTGCGGCCGCGTACTCCTCGACGAACTGTCGGGATGTGTGGGTGCCCGCGTCTATGGTGTTGGACAGCGGGACGAATCCGGCGGCTCCGAAATATTTCGAGAAGTCGGGCAGCCCGTAGGTGCAATCGTCGAGCGCTTGGTCGCGGGTATCGGACAAATGCATGATGGAAAGCACGCGCCAGTCGCCGCGATCGGGATCATCCCGGCCAACTTTGGCGGCCTGCTCGCACACCACCTGCCAGGTGTTCTCGAGTGCCGCGTAGCCGCCCGGCACCGACATCGACAGCGACAGCAGCGACGTGCCCAGCGCGCCGGCCAGGCGTGGCCCGGACGGGGAAATCATTGCCGCGGTTGATATCTCTGGATACGGGCAGGTATACGGCCGGATGTGGAGTTGCGCGTCGCGCAGGGTGAACCAATCGGAGTGACGGTCGATCCGCTCACCGGGTGCGGCGCGCAACAGGGCGAGGATCGCTTCCAGGGACTCCTGCATCATCCGGCGCTGGTCAACCGGATCGATGCCCATCATGAAAGCATCCGATGGCAGTGCGCCGGGGCCGGCGCCGAACATGACTCGGCCACGGGTCAGATGATCCAGCAGCACCCAGCGGTCGGCCACCATCAGCGGATGATGGTAGGGCAGCGACACCACACCGGTGCCCAGCCGGATGTGCTTGGTCCGTTCGGCCGCGGCCGCAATGAAGACCTCGGGACAGGCGATCAATTCGTAGCCGCCGGAATGGTGCTCGCCGAACCAGGCTTCATCGTACCCGAGACGGTCCAATGCAACGACGCGATCCATGTCGTATTCCAGTGCGACCGTTGGGGATTGGCCGGTAGGATGAAACGGCGTGATGAAAACACCGAAGCGCAGTGGCCGGCTCGTCACCATTGCACTTCCTCGAGGAACTCGAGCAGCGTGGCGTTCACCTCGTCGGGCCGCTCCTGTTGCAGCCAGTGCCCGGCGCCCTCGATCATCACTTCGCGGTAGGGGCCGTTGATCACCTCCGAAGCGCGGTCCGTGCCGGTGAACGACAGCACCGGATCGGCGGCTCCGGCGATAAACAACGACGGCACCGCGATGGTGGCGCCGGCGAGTTCGGCCGTGGTTTCCCAGTTGCGGTCGAAATTGCGATACCAATTGAGCCCGCCGGTAAAACCGGTGCGGGTGAACTCGCTGATGTAGTGGTCCAGTTCGTCCCGGCTGATCCAGGCCGGCAGTGTGTCCGGCTCCGGGAGCCGGTCGATGAGGCCCTCCGGGCCGGGGGCCATCATCCGCAACGCGGCGCCCTGGTCGCCGGGCAGTTGCAAGCTGCCGAACATGCGGCGCATGGTGCGGGCGGGGTCGTCATCGAGTTCGGCGTCGGCGATGCCCGGTTCCTGGAAGTGCAGGATGTAGAAGAAGGTCTCCCCAAACTTCGCCCGGAATGCCTGTGTCGGCGGCACGTGCCCCCGCGGCAGCGCCGGGACGCTGAGACCGGCGACCGCGGCGACCCGGTCCGGATGCAGCAGGGGCGCATTCCACACCACGACCGCACCCCAGTCGTGGCCGACCCAGACAGCGCGCTCCGAGCCGACGTCGTCGAGCAGCCCCACCAGGTCCGCCGTGAGCTGGTGAATGTCGTAGTCGGCGATCGCCTCGGGCCTCGATGAGCCGCCATAACCACGTTGATCGGGCGCTAGCACGTGATAGCCGGCATCGACGAGGGCTGGTATCTGGTGCCGCCATGAATAGGCCAGTTCGGGAAATCCGTGGGCCAGTATCACCGTGGGTGCACCCCGGTCCCCGGCCTCGATCACGCGCAGCTGCACACCGTTGGTATCGACTAACCGTTCGGCTGACAACGCCACCGTCTCACCAAATCACAACGAGGCAGGGCTGAGAAGGGGGTGTTGCTCGGTACCGCGGGCGCCCCGATGGGAAGGTTGGGGTCACCTTTTGCTGCTGGGCTCGTGTAGTTGTGTGACGCTCACCTCGGAGGGTTTGCCGTATTACTGCAACCATCCGGAACTACCGGTCGTTGTCTGAGCGATACGGTGGCTATCCGCTGCGCCCGGGATTCCCCGGGCTGGCGCTAGCCACGAGCGGTAGCCTTGACATTTCCAGCTGCGTATTTGGAAGGACCTGGCCAGCACGGCCGATGATTGATGAACCGAAAAAACGTGATCCGCACCATCACGGCCATCGCCGTTGTGGTGCTGCTTGGGTGGTCGTTCTTTTACTTCAGTGACGACACTCGTGGTTACAAACCAGTCGATACCTCGGTGGCCATGTCGCAGATAAACAGCGACAACGTCAAGAGCGCGCAGATCGACGACCGCGAGCAACAGTTACGGCTGGTCCTGAAGAAGGGCGACAAAGAAACCGACGGATCCGACAAGGTCATCACCAAGTACCCCACCGGCTACGCCGTCGACCTGTTCAACGCGCTGAGCGCTAAGAACGCCAAGATCAGCACGGTAGTCAATCAGGGCAGCATTCTTGGTGAGCTGCTGGTTTACGTGCTGCCGCTGTTGTTGCTGGTCGGCCTGTTCGTGATGTTTTCCCGCATGCAGGGCGGAGCGCGGATGGGTTTCGGTTTCGGTAAGTCCCGCGCCAAACAGCTGTCCAAGGACATGCCCAAGACCACCTTTGCCGATGTCGCGGGCGTGGACGAAGCGGTCGAGGAACTCTACGAGATCAAGGACTTCCTGCAGAATCCATCGCGCTATCAGGCGCTCGGCGCCAAGATTCCCAAAGGCGTGCTGCTGTACGGGCCGCCGGGAACCGGCAAAACGCTGCTGGCCCGCGCCGTGGCCGGCGAAGCGGGGGTGCCGTTCTTCACCATCTCCGGGTCCGACTTCGTCGAAATGTTCGTCGGGGTCGGCGCCTCGCGCGTCCGTGATCTGTTCGAGCAGGCCAAACAGAACAGCCCCTGCATCATCTTCGTCGACGAGATCGATGCGGTTGGCCGACAGCGTGGCGCCGGACTGGGTGGCGGCCACGACGAACGTGAGCAGACCCTGAACCAACTCCTGGTCGAGATGGACGGCTTTGGCGATCGGGCCGGGGTAATCCTGATCGCGGCCACCAACCGGCCCGACATCCTGGACCCGGCGCTGCTGCGGCCCGGCCGTTTCGACCGGCAGATTCCGGTCACCAATCCCGACCTGGCGGGCCGTCGCGCGGTGCTGCGGGTGCATTCCAAGGGCAAGCCGATGGCGCCGGATGCCGACCTCGACGGACTGGCCAAGCGGACCGTCGGCATGACGGGTGCTGACCTGGCCAATGTCATCAACGAGGCGGCGCTGCTCACCGCCAGGGAAAACGGCACCGTCGTCACCGGCCCGGCCCTGGAAGAGGCGGTGGACCGGGTGATCGGCGGCCCGCGCCGCAAGGGGCGGATCATCAGCGAGCAGGAGAAGAAGATCACCGCCTACCACGAGGGTGGACACACCCTGGCGGCCTGGGCGATGCCGGATATCGATCCCGTCTACAAGGTCACGATCCTGGCCCGGGGGCGCACCGGTGGTCACGCCGTGGCGGTGCCCGAGGAGGACAAGGGGCTGCGGACCCGGTCGGAGATGATCGCGCAGCTGGTGTTTGCCATGGGTGGGCGCGCCGCCGAGGAACTGGTATTCCGCGAGCCGACCACGGGCGCGGTGTCCGATATTGAGCAGGCGACCAAGGTTGCCCGGGCGATGGTCACCGAATACGGCATGAGTGCCCGGCTCGGCGCGGTCAAGTATGGGACCGAACACGGCGACCCGTTCCTGGGCCGCTCGATGGGCACGCAGTCGGACTACTCCCACGAGGTCGCCCGCGAGATCGACGAAGAAGTCCGCAAGCTGATCGAGGCGGCCCACACCGAAGCGTGGGAGATTCTCACCGAATACCGCGACGTGCTCGACACGCTCGCGGGCGAGCTGCTGGAAAAGGAAACCCTGCACCGGCCCGAGCTGGAGGCGATCTTCGGCAACGTCGAGAAACGTCCCCGGCTCACCATGTTCGACGATTTCGGCGGGCGGATTCCGTCGGATAAGCCGCCGATCAAGACGCCGGGCGAACTGGCTATCGAACGCGGAGAACCCTGGCCCCCGCCGCTCCCCGAGCCGGCGTTCAAGGAGGCCATTGCTCGAGCCACCCGAGCGGCCGAGGCAGCCCAGGCCACGCAGTCGGAGACTGACGGCGCCAACCGTGGCGCCAATGGATCGCACGGCGCGGACGGGTCCCGCACCGGCTACCAGCCGGATTACGGCGCGCCGGCGGGCTGGCACGCACCCGGATGGCCGCCGCCGTCGTCGAATCGACCTCAGCTGAGCCACCCGCCGGCTGATCAATCCGTATCGGATACCGATGAATCCTCCGAGCGGGAGGACAGCAACGTCAGTCGGTCCAATCCGCCTGCCCACGGCTGACGAAACGGAGAACTCTCGATGACCCAGCTGGATTCCGCCACCGAGCCTCGGGTTTTCGACCAGGAGCGCGTCGAGGCCGCCGTCCGCGAATTGTTGTCTGCGATCGGGGAAGATCCGAACCGGGGTGGCTTGCGAGACACTCCTGCGCGCGTGGCACGCGCATATCGGGAGATCTTCGCCGGGCTCTATACCGACCCCGACACGGTGCTCAGCGCCATGTTTGACGAGGAGCACGATGAGCTGGTGCTGGTCAAGGAGATTCCCTTGTACTCGACCTGCGAACACCATCTGGTGTCGTTCCACGGGGTGGCGCACGTTGGCTATATCCCCGGCAGGGACGGCCGGGTGACCGGGCTGTCAAAGATCGCTCGTCTGGTGGACCTCTATGCCAAGCGGCCGCAGGTGCAGGAGCGGCTCACCAGCCAGATCGCCGACGCCCTGGTAAAGAGGCTCGAGCCACGCGGGGTGATCGTCGTGGTCGAAGCCGAGCACCTGTGCATGGCGATGCGCGGGGTACGGAAGCCGGGCGCTATCACGACGACGTCGGCGGTACGTGGTCAGTTCAAGACCGATGCCGCTTCTCGAGCCGAAGCGCTGGACCTCATCCTGCGTAAGTGAGTCCGCCGCCCGTGCAGGTTATGGGGGTTTTGAACGTCACCGACGACTCGTTCTCGGATGGCGGTCGCTACTTCGATACGGCGGATGCCGTTGGACATGGCCTGGCGCTGGCTGCCGATGGCGCCGCGATCGTGGATGTCGGGGGGGAGTCGACTCGGCCCGGCGCCACCCGGATAGACCCGCAGGTCGAGATGTCTCGTGTCATACCCGTCGTTAAAGAGCTTGCCGCACAAGGCATCAACGTCAGTATCGACACTGTGAACGCCGACGTGGCGCGGTCGGCGCTGGAAAGCGGTGCGCAACTCGTCAATGACGTGTCCGGGGGACGGGCCGATCCGGCTATGGCGCCGCTGGTGGCTGACGCCGGTGTGCGATGGGTGTTGATGCATTGGCGGCCGGTGTCGGCGGCCAACCCACACGCCGTGCCCGCCTACCACGATGTGGTGGCCGAGGTACGTGCCGACCTGCTGGCCAGCGTTGACGATGCGCTGGCCGCGGGCGTCGACCCGGCGAAACTGGTGATCGATCCCGGGCTCGGGTTCGCCAAGACAGCACAACACAATTGGGCGCTGCTGCAGGCCCTGCCGGAGTTGATCGCCACTGGGTTGCCCGTGCTGCTCGGCGCGTCACGCAAACGGTTCCTTGGGGCGCTGCTGGCCGGTCAGGATGGGGCGCTGCGACCGCCGGACGGGCGTGAGACCGCGACCGCGGTGATTTCCGCGCTTGCGGCGTTGCATGGCGCCTGGGGTGTGCGGGTGCACGATGTGCGCGCGTCCGTCGATGCGCTCAAGGTCGTCGAAGCGTGGCAAGCGGAAGGGAACAAGCCTCATGGCTGACCGAATTGAGTTGCGCGGCTTGTCTGTTCATGGACGGCATGGGGTTTACGACCATGAACGTGTCGCTGGTCAGCAATTTGTCGTCGATATCACGATGTGGATCGATCTGGTCGACGCTGCCCGCAGCGACGACCTGGCCGACAGCTATGACTACGCCGCCCTGGCCCAGCGCGCCGCCGAGATCGTCGCCGGGCCTCCCCGTAACCTGATCGAGACGGTCGGCGCCGAGATCGCCGATGAGGTGATGGCGGACCACCGAGTGCACGCCGTGGAGGTCGTCGTACATAAACCCCATGCGCCCATCCCGCAACCGTTTACCGACGTCGCGGTGGTGACCCGGCGGTCGCGGCGCGGTGGACGCGGCTCGGTGATCCCTGCCGGTGGGGCGGTATGACCACGGTGGTGCTGTCGGTCGGCTCGAACCTGGGTGACCGCCTGGCCCATCTGCGATCGGTCGTCGATGGGCTCGGTGATGCGTTGGTCGCGGCCTCCGGGGTGTATGAGACCGAACCGTGGGGCAACGTGCGCCAGGGGCCGTTTCTCAACGCGGTGCTCCTCGCCGACGACCCGGCTCGCGACGGTCATGCCTGGTTGCGGCGGGCTCAGGATTTTGAGCGGGCCGCGCGACGGGTGCGTGACCAGCGGTGGGGTCCGCGGACCCTCGACGTCGACGTGGTCGCCTGCTACCACGTCGGGCCCCGGGGCCGCGTCGACGTGGTTTGCGGTGATGGCACCCTGACGTTGCCGCACCCACAGGCGCACCTGCGGGCTTTCGTGATGGTCCCGTGGCTTGACGTCGATCCCGCCGCCGAGTTGACGCTGCCCGAGGGACCCCGTCCCGTCGCCCAGCTGCTGGCCGAGTTGGATCCGGCCGAGCGGGAAGGCGTGCGACCAACCCGATTGACGTTGGAGAGCTAATGGGGCCCACCCGCAAGCGTGACCTGGTGGCCGCGGCGATAGCCGCGGCCGTGGTCGGTTATCCGCTGGTCGTGATGCTATTTCGCTGGTTCCCCGAGATCACGGTATGGACCGGTCTGTCGCTATTGGCAGTGGCCGTTGCAGAGGCACTGTGGGCGCGCTACGTGCGAGCCAAGATCAACGATGGCGAGATTGGTGACGGGTCGGGTCGGCTGCACCCGCTCGCGGTGGCGCGCAGCTTAGTGGTTGCCAAGGCGTCGGCTTGGGTGGGTGCGCTGGTGCTGGGTTGGTGGATCGGGGTATTGGTGTACCTGCTGCCGCGGCGGTCTTGGCTGCGGGTAGCCAACGAAGACACCGCGGGCACCCTGGTGGCGGCCGGTAGCGCGCTGGCTTTGGTGGTTGCCGCGCTGTGGCTGCAGCATTGCTGCAAGTCCCCGCAGGACCCCAGCGAGCGTGGCGAGGGCGCGGAACCCTAGCCGGGTTTGGTCGCCTCGCTTGTCGAGGTTGCTGGCTGCGATACGGCCGCAGAAACGGGGCCGGTACGTCGCCTAGCCGACTCGACGGGAGAATCGCCGGACCAGCGCGACACGCTGATGGACATCACCCAGGTACAGTCAGGCCATGACCGTTCTGTCCCGCGGCGCCCGGGTCCGGCGCGGCGGCCGCAGGCCGGGTTGGGTGCTCTTAACGACGTTGCTGGTCCTTGCAATCGGGGCCAGTTCTGCGCTGGTTTTCACCAATCGTGTGGAACTGCTGAAACTGGCCGTGATCTTGGCGCTGTGGGCCGCAGTGGCCGGTGCGTTTGTGTCCGTGGTGTACCGCCGGCAGGCTGACGCCGATCAGGCGCGGGCACGCGATATGAAGCTGGTGTATGACCTTCAGTTGGATCGCGAAATCGCGGCCCGCCGGGAGTACGAGTTGACGGTGGAGTCGCAGCTGCGCCGGGAACTCGCGGTCGAGCTGCGGGGTGCTGCCGCCGACGAGGTGGCGGCGCTACGTGCCGAACTTTCGGCGCTGCGAACGAGCCTGGAGATCTTGTTCGACGCCGACCTCGAGCACCGTCCCGCGTTGGAGACCGTCGACAAAGAGGCACACATCGCCCGCGCGGTGGCCGATCGCATCCGCACCGGCGAGAGCCAGATCGCGGACTGGCTATCCAGTGATTCCGTGCCGATGGGCCGCCATGGCGAAAGCACTGGCCGAGCCGAGGAGGCGATCATCGACGTCCCTGAGGTGGGGGTGTTGCCCTCAGACGAGCGGGTGGGGACGTCGCCGTTTGGTGCTGCGGCGGGCATGTCAACCGGTGGTCGAGAATCCTTGTTGGCGCAACCGCCGGCCGGCCACTTCGATGGGGAACACCCGGGGGAGCGGGACCGGATGCGTTATGACGCGGAGCCGGCACAACCCGATCTACGATACGAGCCTCGCCATCGCCCGCCGCCGTCCCCCGCACCTCCCCCCGCGGCTGGGTCACCAGGCCCTGCGCCGCAAACCGATCCGTCGGCACTGCGACCGGCCGCCGCGGACGGACAGTGGTGGCTTCCTGGAGCGCCCGGCAACCACTGGGCGTCGGAGGACTTTGGTGCGCGCTCGCCGGCGCCACCCTCGGGCCGCAGGCGGCGTGCCCGGCACTCCAGCCCGGAGGAGGAGCACGGCGACTTCGGCGCGGGTCAGGTCGAGGTGCCGGGAGAATTTGGCGGTCGCCGGTCGCGGTCTCGCCATGCGGCGGACTACCGCCAGTATGGTGTCGGAACCCCGGGCGCCGACTCGGCCGCCGGTGGCCCGCACGGCGCTGAACCTCCGCCGCCCACCCCACCTGCGGGCCCTCCGCCACCGCGGCTGGCGACCCCGCCGGCGCCTGAGCCCGCTGCCCGGCACCGCAGTCCGGATTCGGAATTCGACGACACGTCACCCACCCATGACCCTGACTCGCACAGCGGTGGTCAGTCTGTCGCGGACCTCATGGCGCGGCTGCAGGTCGAGCCGTCGGGGGGAGGCCGGCGTCGTCGCCGCGACGGTTGATTTGGGTCTGGGGCACACCGATCGACTACAGTCTTAGTGACCGTCCGGTACCCACACATCGAGGGACTGGAACGAACTAAGAACCTGTGAGGTCGTCTGCGATGGTGCAGTTCGACGGTTTGCGCCCGGCCAGGCTCAAGGTGGGGATCATCTCCGCCGGCCGGGTGGGCACCGCGTTGGGAGTTGCGCTCGAGCGCGCCGATCATGTTGTGGTGGCGTGCAGCGCGATCTCGCGCGCGTCGCTGCAGCGGGCGCAGCGCCGGCTGCCCGATACCCCGGTGTTGCCGCCGCAAGATGTGGCCGCCGGAGCCGAATTGCTGCTGTTGGCGGTGACTGACAGCGAGTTGGCGAGTCTGGTATCCGGATTGGCCGCCACGTCCGCGGTGCGCCCGGGAACGATAGTGGCGCACACGTCCGGTGCCAACGGCATTGGGATTCTGGCACCGCTGACCCAGCAGGGCTGCGTACCACTGGCCATCCACCCGGCAATGACCTTCACCGGGTCCGACGAAGACATCAGCCGGCTACCGGACACCTGTTTCGGAGTGACCGCGTCCGACGACGTCGGGTATGCGATTGCCCAATCGCTGGTGCTCGAAATGGGTGGGGAGCCGTTTTGCGTGCGAGAGGACGCACGCATCCTCTACCACGCCGCGTTGGCCCATGCCAGCAATCATCTCGTGACGGTGCTCGCCGACGCTTTGGAGGCGTTGCGTGCCGCGCTGCGGGGGCAGGAGCTACTCGGCCAACAGCGCGTTGACAACCAGCCGGGCGGGATCGCCGAACGCATCGTCGGGCCCTTGGCCCGGGCGGCGCTGGAGAACACGCTGCAGCGTGGGCAGGCGGCGCTGACGGGTCCGATTGCTCGCGGTGACGCGGCCGCGGTTGCCGGGCATCTGGCCGCGCTGATGCAGCTAGACCCACAGCTGGCCAACGCATATCGGGTGAATGCGCTGCGGACCGCTCAGCGGTCCCACGCGCCCTCGGACGTCGTCGAGGTGTTGGCGCCATGAACACTACCAACGCGACGAAAATGCCAGCATTCAACGCTGGCGAGCTCAACACCTACTCGGTTCTCGGCGATGTCCAGCACGTCACCCGCGCGCTACGGCACACCGGTCGGCGGGTGATGTTGGTACCCACGATGGGCGCCCTGCACGAGGGACACATGTCGTTAGTCCGTGCGGCCAAGCGAGTTCCCGGCGCGGTGGTGGTGGTCTCGATCTTCGTCAATCCGCTGCAGTTCGGGGCCGGAGAAGACCTCGACGCATACCCGCGAACCCTGGACGACGACTTGGCGCGGTTGCGCGCCGAAGGTGTGGAGATCGCTTTTACACCCAACGCCGCGGCGATGTATCCCCACGGCCTGCGCACCACCGTGCAGCCCGGTCCGCTGGCCGCCGAACTCGAAGGCGGCCCGCGGCCAACACATTTCGCCGGCGTGCTGACCGTTGTGCTGAAGCTGTTCCAGATCGTGCGTCCGGATGTGGCGTTCTTCGGTGAGAAGGACTACCAACAGCTGGTGCTGATCCGACAGATGGTTGCGGACCTGAACGTCGATGTGCAGGTGGTCGGGATTCCGACCGTTCGGGAAGGTGACGGGTTGGCGTTGTCCTCCCGAAACCGCTACTTGGACCCGGCCCAGCGGCAGGCGGCCGTGGCACTGTCGGCCGCGCTGACGGCCGGCGCACATGCGGCGACCGCGGGTGTCCAGGCCGCTCTCGACGCCGCGCGCGCAGTGCTTGACGATGCACCCGGCGTGGCGGTCGACTATCTAGAGCTGCGTGATGCCGGCCTTGGTCCGGTGCAAGGCAACGGATCCGGCCGGCTGCTGGTGGCCGCCAGGGTCGGCAGCACCAGACTTCTCGACAACGTCGAAATCCAGATCGGAAATGTTGAAATCCAGATCGGAAATGTCGCCGGCACCATCGGGCCGGACGAACCTCGGGCCGAGTATGCCCAAACGCAACGGAGGAACTGATGTTACGGACAATGCTGAAGTCGAAGATCCATCGCGCCACCGTTACCCAGGCCGACCTACATTACGTCGGTTCGGTGACCATCGACGCCGACCTGATGGATGCCGCCGATCTGCTCGAGGGTGAGCAGGTGACCATCGTCGACATCGACAACGGCGCCCGACTGGTCACCTACGCGATCATCGGCGAGCGTGGCAGTGGCGTGATCGGAATCAACGGCGCCGCAGCGCATCTCGTTCACCCGGGCGATCTGGTGATCCTGATCGCATACGGGACCATGGAAGATGCCGAGGCGCGCGCCTACAAGCCGCGAATCGTGTTCGTTGACGCCGACAACCGGCAGATCGACCTGGGGGACGATCCGGCGTTCGTACCTGCCATCGATATACCCGGAGTGGGTGAGCTGTTGGACCCGCGGATCGGTGTGCGGTAGCCGTGCTGCTGGCGATAGATGTCCGCAACACGCACACCGTCGTCGGCTTGATATCCGGCGCCAAAGAGCACGCAAAGGTTGCGCAGCAGTGGCGGATACGCACCGAATCCGAGGTCACCGCGGACGAACTTGCGCTCACGATTGATGGTTTGATCGGCGAGGATTCCGAACGGCTCACCGGTTCGGCCGCCCTGTCCACTGTTCCGTCGGTGCTGCACGAAGTGCGGATCATGCTCGACCAGTACTGGCCGTCGATCCCACACGTGTTGATCGAACCGGGCGTGCGTACGGGTATTCCGCTGCTCGTCGACAACCCCAAAGAGGTAGGCGCCGACCGGATCGTGAATTGCCTGGCGGCCTATCACAAGTTCGGCAAGGCCGCCATCGTCGTCGATTTCGGATCGTCGATCTGCGTGGATGTGGTGTCGGCTAAGGGCGAATTCCTGGGTGGCGCTATCGCGCCCGGTGTTCAGGTGTCGTCGGATGCCGCCGCGGCTCGGTCGGCGGCATTGCGTCGGGTGGAGCTGGCCCGGCCGCGTTCAGTGGTAGGCAAGAACACTGTCGAATGCATGCAGGCCGGTGCCGTGTTCGGCTTTGCGGGGCTGGTCGACGGCCTGGTCGCACGGATTCGCGAGGACGTGCGGGGGTTCTCCGGTGCCGACGACGTCGCCGTCGTGGCGACCGGACATACGGCGCCGCTGTTGCTGCCCGAGCTACATACGGTCGACCACCATGACCGTCACCTGACCCTGCACGGTCTGCGGCTGGTTTTCGAACGCAACCATGACGCTCAGCGCGGGCGGTTGAAGCCGGCGCGCTAGCGTGTCTGCTTTGTTCTTTCTCGCCACCCGTGCCGCGGCGGTCGGGGTCGCACTGCGGTCCACCACCGACAGGCGCCCGAGCGAGTTGATTTAAGCTGGCACGTCGTGAACTCCGCCGAGGCCGACCTTCCCGAGCAGTTCCGGATCCGTCGGGACAAGCGCGCTCGCTTATTGGCCGAAGGGCACGACCCCTACCCGGTAGCCATCGAGCGCACCCACACTCTGGCCGAGATCCGCGCCGCCTATCCCGACCTGCCAACCGACTCGGTGACCGAAGACATCGTCGGCGTGGCGGGCCGGGTGATATTCGCGCGGAACACCGGAAAACTGTGTTTTGCGACACTCCAGGACGGCGACGGCACCCAGCTGCAGGTGATGGTCAGCCTCGACAAGGTGGGCCGGGAAGCCCTGGACGCCTGGAAAGCCGACGTCGACCTCGGCGACATCGTGTTTGTGCACGGCGTAGTGATCAGCTCGCGCCGCGGTGAATTGTCCGTTTTGGCCGATTCCTGGCAAATGGCCGCCAAGGCGCTGCGGCCATTGCCTGTCGCGTATCGGGAGATGAACGAAGAGGCGCGGGTGCGGCAGCGCTATGTCGACCTGATCGTTCGCCCGCAAGCGCGCGAAGTTGCCCGCCAGCGGATTGCGGTAATCCGCGCGATCCGCAATGCCCTGGAGCGGCGTGGGTTTCTCGAAGTCGAAACGCCGATGTTGCAGACTCTCGCCGGCGGCGCGGCGGCTCGACCGTTCATCACTCATTCCAATGCGCTGGACATGGACCTTTACCTTCGCATAGCGCCGGAACTGTTCCTCAAGCGTTGTATCGTCGGCGGTTTCGACAGGGTCTTCGAACTAAATCGGGTGTTCCGAAACGAAGGGGCCGATTCCACTCATTCACCGGAATTCTCCATGTTGGAGACCTACCAGACCTATGGAACCTATGACGATTCAGCGGTGATCACCAGAGAGCTTATTCAAGAGGTGGCAGACGAGGCGATCGGAACCAGACAACTTCCGATGCCCGACGGCAGTGTCTACGACATCGACGGAGAATGGTCGACTATCCAGATGTATTCCTCCTTGTCGGCTGCGCTCGGTGAAGAGATCACTCCGGAGACCTCTGTTGATCGCTTACGAGACATCGCGCGCCGACTCGATGTAGACATTGAAAACAGTGTTTTAGGTCACGGCAAACTTGTCGAGGAACTGTGGGAGCACATGGTGGGCAACAAGTTGACCACGCCGACATTTGTCAAGGATTTTCCGGTAGAGACAACGCCATTGACCCGCCAGCATCGCAGCGTCCCTGGCGTCACCGAGAAGTGGGATCTCTATCTGCGCGGAGTCGAACTGGCTACGGGTTACTCGGAATTGACCGATCCGGTGGTGCAGCGCGAGCGATTCGCCGACCAAGCGCGTGCCGCCGCTGCCGGCGATGACGAGGCGATGCAGCTTGACGATGAATTTCTAGCCGCGCTCGAGCACGGCATGCCGCCGTGTACCGGGACGGGTATGGGTATTGATCGGTTGTTGATGAGTTTGACCGGGCTGTCAATTAGGGAGACAGTTTTGTTCCCGATTGTTCGACCGCACTCGAACTGAACTTCCCGTTGTGTCTGGATTGAGAATTTTGCCTCCATATGGCACATTGGTTGCCGGGGAGACTATCCATCCTGCATAGAAACTGCACAGGAAGAAACGCGAGGGTAAGCCAATGGCGAAGAAAGTTACCGTCACCTTGGTCGATGATTTCGACGGTGCCGGTGCCGCTGACGAAACGGTTGAATTCGGGCTTGACGGGGTGACCTACGAGATTGACCTTTCTTCCAAGAATGCCGCGAAACTGCGTGGCGATCTGAAGCAGTGGGTTACTGCGGGCCGGCGAGTCGGTGGCCGTCGGCGTGGGCGTTCCGGTTCCGGACGTGGCCGCGGCGCGATTGACCGCGAACAGAGTGCCGCGATCCGGGAATGGGCGCGTCGTAATGGACATAATGTGTCGACACGTGGCCGCATCCCGGCGGACGTCATCGACGCATTCCACGCAGCGACATAGGCAATTGCTGACACCGGGGCCCGGACTTCGGTCTGGGTCCCGGTGCTATGTCATTTCGCTGGCGGCGAACTGATCGTTAGTCAGTGCGGAAACGTTTTGGCGGTTTCCCTCGTTAATCTGGTGCGGTTCTGCAGTAACCGAAGACACGGGCCCGACATGGGAGTTGCGGCCTGGGACCGCTAGGCGCCGCAAGGTTATGAACCCTGGCAGGCCGACCATTACAGTGGACGGCAGGTACGCGGGGCCGAGCTGGACTGGTTCAGGGCCGACCAAAGTACCGATGAGGGAGAGCAGGTAACCGCCGATGTTCGAACGATTTACCGACCGTGCCCGCAGGGTCGTCGTCCTGGCGCAAGAAGAGGCCCGGATGCTGAACCACAACTACATCGGTACCGAGCACATTCTGTTGGGCCTTATCCACGAAGGCGAGGGCGTAGCAGCCAAGTCGCTCGAATCGCTGGGTATCTCGTTAGAGGGCGTCCGCAGCCAGGTGGAGGAGATCATCGGCCAGGGCCAGCAGGCCCCGTCGGGCCACATCCCGTTCACTCCTCGGGCCAAGAAGGTCCTCGAGCTGAGCCTGCGCGAGGCGCTGCAACTGGGCCACAACTACATCGGCACCGAGCACATCCTGCTCGGTCTGATCCGTGAGGGTGAGGGCGTGGCCGCCCAGGTGCTGGTGAAGCTGGGTGCCGAGCTGACCCGAGTGCGTCAGCAGGTGATTCAGCTGCTGAGCGGCTACCAGGGCAAGGAGGCCGCCGAGGCCGGTACCGGTGGTCGGGGCGGCGAATCGGGTAGCCCGTCGACGTCGTTGGTGCTCGACCAATTCGGCCGCAACCTGACCGCCGCTGCCATGGAAGGCAAGCTAGACCCGGTCATCGGCCGCGAAAAGGAAATCGAGCGGGTCATGCAGGTGCTCTCCCGACGCACCAAGAACAACCCGGTGCTCATCGGCGAGCCCGGCGTCGGCAAGACTGCGGTGGTCGAGGGCCTGGCGCAGGCCATCGTGCACGGCGAGGTTCCCGAGACGCTGAAGGACAAGCAGCTCTACACGCTGGACCTGGGCTCGCTGGTCGCGGGTTCGCGTTACCGCGGTGACTTCGAGGAGCGCCTGAAGAAGGTGCTCAAGGAGATCAATACCCGCGGCGACATCATCCTGTTCATCGACGAGCTACACACGCTGGTTGGGGCGGGTGCCGCCGAGGGTGCTATCGACGCCGCAAGCATCCTCAAGCCCAAGCTGGCTCGCGGCGAGCTGCAGACGATCGGCGCCACCACGCTTGACGAGTACCGCAAGTACATCGAGAAGGACGCCGCCCTAGAGCGCCGCTTCCAGCCGGTGCAGGTCGGCGAGCCGACCGTGGAGCACACCATCGAGATCCTCAAGGGTCTGCGTGACCGCTACGAGGCCCACCACCGGGTGTCGATCACCGACAGCGCGATGGTGGCCGCCGCGACGCTGGCCGATCGCTACATCAACGACCGGTTCCTGCCGGACAAGGCGATCGACCTGATCGACGAGGCGGGCGCGCGGATGCGGATCCGCCGCATGACCGCGCCGCCGGACCTGCGCGAATTCGACGAGAAGATCGCCGAGGCCCGCCGGGAGAAGGAATCGGCGATCGACGCCCAGGACTTCGAGAAGGCCGCTAGCCTGCGCGATCGAGAAAAACAACTGGTGGCCCAACGTGCCGAGCGTGAAAAGCAATGGCGTTCAGGTGATTTGGACGTTGTTGCCGAGGTTGACGATGAGCAGATCGCCGAAGTGCTGGGTAACTGGACCGGCATCCCGGTGTTCAAGCTGACCGAGGCCGAGACCACCCGGTTGCTGCGTATGGAAGACGAGCTGCACAAGCGAATCATCGGGCAAGAAGATGCCGTCCGTGCTGTTTCTAAGGCCATCCGCCGTACCCGTGCCGGGTTGAAGGACCCCAAGCGGCCGTCTGGCTCGTTCATCTTCGCCGGCCCGTCCGGTGTCGGTAAGACCGAGCTGTCCAAGGCGCTGGCCAACTTCTTGTTCGGCGACGACGACGCACTCATCCAGATCGACATGGGCGAGTTCCACGACCGGTTCACCGCGTCGCGGCTGTTCGGCGCCCCACCCGGATACGTTGGTTACGAGGAGGGTGGCCAGCTGACCGAGAAGGTGCGGCGCAAGCCGTTCTCGGTGGTGCTGTTCGACGAGATCGAGAAGGCGCACCAGGAGATCTACAACAGCCTGTTGCAGGTCCTCGAGGATGGCCGGCTCACCGACGGGCAGGGGCGCACGGTGGACTTCAAGAACACCGTGCTGATCTTCACCTCCAACCTCGGCACCTCCGATATCTCCAAGCCGGTCGGTCTGGGCTTTACCAAGGGCGGCGGCGAAAACGACTACGAGCGGATGAAGCAGAAGGTCAACGACGAGCTGAAGAAGCATTTCCGACCGGAGTTCCTCAACCGTATCGACGACATCATCGTCTTCCACCAGCTGACTCGCGACGAGATCATCCGGATGGTCGACCTGATGATCGGACGGGTTGCCGCCCAGCTGAAGAGCAAGGACATGGCCCTGGAGCTGACCGACAAGGCCAAGTCGTTGCTGGCCAAGCGGGGCTTCGACCCGGTGCTGGGTGCCCGTCCGTTGCGGCGCACCATCCAGCGCGAGATCGAGGACCAGCTCTCCGAGAAGATCCTCTTCGAGGAGGTTGGCCCGGGACAGATCGTCACCGTCGATGTGGACAACTGGGACGGGGAAGGTGCTGGTGAGGACGCGGTGTTCACGTTCACCGGAACCCGGAAGCCACCCGCCGAGCCGGACCTGGCGAAGGCGGGAGCGCACACCGCGGGCGGACCCGGGCCGGAGACGCAGTAGCCGGCTAGCAAACCCGCTCCTCGGTGTGCCCGCCGCCGACGTTTGCGCGCCGGCTAAGGATTGATCCGTCGACCGGTAGGTAACCGGAGGTCTAGACTTGCCGGTGTTGTCGACAGGCAGCGGAATCTGGTGAAACTCCAGAACGGTCGCGCCACTGTTTACAGTCAGACCCGGTGCCTGTCATCAGCGGCCAAGCGGGGCGCGAGATCCCCAGAAGGAGTGGACTGTGGCGAATTCCCAGATAACCCAGGTCAGGCCGGTTGATCTAACGGCGGCTACGGCCGCGTTGTGGCTAGCCGGGACCGCCTTCCTGGCGTTGTTGGTGCTGTACTTCGTCGGCATCGACCAAGGTGCGGTCTCGGTCTTCGGCAGCGACACTCACGTGCATGAGTTTTTCCATGACGCAAGGCATCTGCTCGGGTTCCCCTGCCACTGAGTGACTGACATGGAAAAGCGTCTGATATTACGCGGTCTAGTGGCGGGCGCATCGGGCGGCCTGCTGGCGTTTGTGTTCGCCCGGGTGCTCGCCGAACCGCTGGTAGATAGGGCAGTTTCCTATGAGCACGGTCGCTCCGAAGCCGCGCATGCCGAGGGCGTGCATGAGCACGGCGTCGAATTGTTTACCCGGGGTGTGCAGGGAAACGCCGGATTGGGTTTCGGGACGTTGCTTTTCGGCATCGCGATGGGTGCGCTGTTCGCCGTGTTGTTCTGTGTCGCCTACGGACGGACGGGAAGTGTAGAACCACAGCGCCTTTCGCTTCGGTTGGCGGCTGGCACCTTCCTGGCGGTGTACCTGGTGCCGTTCGTGAAGTATCCGCCCAACCCGCCGGCCGTCGGCCAGGCCGACAGCATCGGATCTCGCACGCTGTGGTACCTGGTCATGGTTTTGATGTCGGTGGCGTTGGCGATTGCTGCCGCGTGGCTGGCCCGCCAGTTGGCAAGCCGCCTGGGCACATTCACCGGAGGCCTGATTGCCGGCAGTTTCTACATCGTGATGGTCGCTCTGGTCATGTTGGTGCTGCCGTCCGTGGACGAGACCCCTGCGCCGATGCGCGACGCCGCGGGCACCATCATCTATCCCGGCTTTCCCGCCGATGTTCTCTATGAGTTCCGGCTGGTTGCGTTGGGTACGCAATTGGTGATGTGGCTGACTGTCGGAGTGGTTTTCGCCGCGCTCGCGGATAGGTTGCTGGGTGAGCGGGAGTCGGGACGGGTGGCGCGCACTGCGGCGTGAGGGCCCATGACCGGCGCATGACCGATTCGGTCCGGCTGACTCTGATATCGCATGCGATGACCGACGCCATGTCGGCTGGGCGTTTCCCCGCTGACGAGCCGCTGAGCGCCACCGGTCGCCGCCAGGCCCAAATGGTCGCCGACGTTGTCGTGGGACCCGGAGCCATCCAGCTCGCCGGACCCGAGCTGCGCGCTCGGGAAACCGCGGAGTTGTTGGGCCTGCACGCCCGGACTGATCCATCGCTGACCGACCTCGACTGCGGCCGATGGCGCGGGTTGAATCTCCGAGATGTCTGCCCCGGACAACTCCAGGTGTGGTTGACCGATCCGGTGCAGGCCCCGCACGGCGGTGAGTCGATCCTCGACTTGATCGCCCGGGTAGCCGGATGGTTGGAGTCGGTGGCCAATGCCGCGGGACAGACCGTGGCCGTCACGCATCCCGCCGTGATTCGCGCGGCGACCCTTTTGGCGCTGGGCAGTCCCGCGGAATCGTTCTGGCGCATCGACATTGCGCCGGTCGGCCGCACCGTCATGCGTTTTCGAGACCATCGGTGGACGGTTCGGCTTTAGTGTCCGTCTCGGGATCCGCCACCGGCCATCCTGGTAGCTATCGCTGGGAGCGGTGGTGAGTCCCGCTCGGGCGGTCGGTTTGGAGTTGCGGATCGATGAGCAGGCGCTAGATCTCGCATGAGCGGCCTCCGCGCAACTGAACGCCCACACGTATGGTTTCACCGTGATACTTTTATCGACACTGTTGTAAATTCCACATTTGGGTAACGGCGAGCGGGCCGCTTCTGAGATCGCTCCAGGAGGGCGGTGGCAATGTCAGAGACGACGAACCCCGTTCGGGCTACGGCAGTGCCCACGCGAATTCCGGCCCTAATGAACGAGATTCGACGTCTCATTGAACCGAAGCAACGCGCTGTGATTGACAGTGTCCCGCCCGAGGTGCGGCGTTGCGCGGGGTTTCATTTCGGGTGGTGGGAAGCCGATGGACGCGAAACTTCGGCGCGCCATGGCAAGGCGATTCGGCCCGCTCTGACGGTTAGCTGTGCGCGTGCAGCGGGTGGGACCAAGGATGCTGCGATTCCAGCTGCGGTAGCGGTCGAATTGTTACACGACTTTTCGTTATTGCACGACGACATCATGGATGGTGATGTAACCAGGCGGCATCGCCCCGCGGCGTGGGTGGAATTCGGCGTACCGATGGCGATCCTCACCGGTGACGCGCTGCTGACACTGGCGTTGGACTTGGTTCACGAGGGGCCATCGGGGGCAGCGCTGCGCGAAGCTGCGCTAGAGTTGTGCGCCGGTCAATCCGCCGACCTCACCTTTGAGCATCGCACGGGAGTGCGGCTGTCTGAGTGTCTTCGCATGGCACAACAGAAGACGGGTTCCCTGTTTGGCGTGGCGTGTCAGCTGGGTGCGCTCTCGGCCGGGACCGGCAACCGCATCGCCGAGCGCTACACACAGTTCGGACGTCACCTGGGCCTCGTCTTTCAGCTGGTCGACGACATTCTTGGCATCTGGGGCCACGAAGCGGCTACCGGCAAACCTGTTTGCTCCGATCTCAAGTCGAGGAAGAAGTCTTTGCCGGTGGTAGCCGCTTTGTCCTCTGGAACGGCTGCGGGGGCAAGGCTGGAAGCGCTACTTGGAAGTGGTGACGTCCTGGATGATGACGCGTTGGCGCACGCCGCCGAACTGATTGAGGATGCGGGCGGTCGCACCTGGGCCGAAGCCGAGGCACTGCGTCATCGAGCCCTGGCCCTTGATGCTCTGGCCGCCGCCGAGCCGGAGCCGGCAGCGGCGGATGACTTGCTGGCATTGGTTGAGCTGATGACCGTGCGGGTTTCCTGATGGCCACGGTTGTTCGGCCGGAAGGGGTGGTGGCCGCACCGGTTGAGCGTGTGGTCCCGGGATTCGAGCTTTCATGAACAGCGGCAGCGTCCGTCCGAAGATCGTGCTGGGTGTCATCGTTCTGGGTAGTTTCACCGCCGCTATCGATTTGACCATCGTCAATGTTGCGCTGCCCACGTTGTCTGTTGTGTTTCAGGCGAGCAATGCCGAGCTGCAATGGATTGTCGATGCGTATGCGATTACCGCGGCCGGATTACTCTTGGCAGCAGGCAATCTGGGTGATCGCTACGGCAGGCGCGGGTGGCTCAGCATCGGGCTCGCTATTGTCGCCGCCTCGTCTGTGGTGGCCGCCAGCGTCAGCACGGCGCAAGCGGTCATCGCGGCGCGTGCGGTGATGGGAGTCGGTGCCGCGATCATTTTTCCGACCTCGTTGGCGTTGGTGGCAAATATCTTCGGTGATTCGACGCACCGAGCCAGAGCAATCGGAGTCTGGTCAGCGGTCACTGGCATTGCGGTGGTGAGCGGGCCGATTCTGGGCGGATGGCTCATAGCGCATTTTTCGGTGGTCTCGATCTTCTGGGTCAACGTGCCGATCGCACTCGTTGCCATCGTCGGTGCGAACATTTTCGTACCCACCTCGCGTAACCCAGATCGCCCACCCATTGATCTACCGGGTTTGGTCGTGTCCACAATTGGTGTGAGCGTCTTGACCTACACGCTCATCGAGGCACCTAACATCGGCTGGGCCAGTACGAAAACCGCTGCCGGTTTCGCGATATCGGCGGTCTTGCTCGCGGTGTTTCTCTGGTTGGAACGACGCACGTGGCACCCAACCGTTGATCTGTCGATTTTTGCGAATCGCCGGTTCTCCGGGGGGACCGTCGCGATCACCTGCGGCTATCTGGTGATGTGCGGCTTCATCTTCGTGGCCACGCAGTACCTCCAGCTTGTCGCTGCGTACAGTGCATTCGACACTGGGGTGCGATTGGTACCGCTTGCGATTTCCTATTCGTGTATCAGCATCGTGGCTCCGCGGAGTGTCGAACGGATGGGCACCACCGCTGTGGTTGTCGGTGGACTTGTGATCGTGGCGGTCGCGGTGGCTTGGGCGGGTGGCTTCGACGCCGGTACATCGTATTGGGTGATTGCAGCGGCGATGGCCGCACTCGGTGGCGGGCTCGGCCTCACGATGACCCCGGCCGGTGAGGCCGTCATGGGCTCGCTGAGCCCGGCGGCCGCCGGTGTCGGTATGGCGGTGACCGGGGTTGCCCGCCAGCTCGGAGGCTGTCTGGGTGTGGCGATCGTGGGCAGCGTTTTCGCGTCGGTTTACATGCGGTCGATGAAGAGTAGTGACGCGTTGCGTGACGTCGACCCCGCGGCGCGCGCCGCGATGCGCCGATCGATGGCCGCTGCTGGCCAGGTTCTTGACCAGCTCCCGGTCCACGAAGCGCCCGGGATTCGCCACGCTGTCGAATCGGCGTTCCTGGAAAGTTTGGAAATCAGTTGCCTGGCTTGCGCGGCGTTCGCGGTGCTCGGCGCTGTCGTGGTCGCCGTGCTGTTGCCTGCGCGCGGTACGGGGCGCGCCGACGTGACGATGCCTGTGACCGCCGCGGCTAGCGAAGTTCCGTAACAGGCGGGGCTAATGCCGGCGTGATCCGCCCATGAGGGGAATGAGCGTTCCGGATGTGCGGGCAAGGATGGCCACGAATATGTCGCCTGTCGTCCGATACGAGTGGCGACGAGCAGGGTGCCCGATGGGCGCTCAAAGCCAGATTGCGGCTGGTGCGTCTTCGCCGATAATCCTGCAGCCCTGCCGTTCTCGGCGGCAATCGGGGCGGAATTCGGAACGATCAATACTCGACACGAATTCGACCACAGTGCCGTCCCATCGGCGCGCGACAACGTCAATGCCGCCAACGCGAATCCCGGAATTTGGACCACGAGGCAATATTTCGTGTGTAATATTTCGTGAAACTGGACGGGGGCGTCTAGGTCGTCGTCTTCTCGCATCGTAATAACCTTGGGCAGGCGGGACTTGATGGAAACGGGCGGTCGTCAGCTCGCTGGGATCGGCGACGCGCCAACGGCCCGGCGGGCGCTCGAAACGGAGCCAACGACGCCACCTGTCCGCGCGCCCAACCAGCGGAGCGCCGAAAGCTCGCCTGGTTCGCAGCGTACTGACCAGCTGGCGGGCTCGTCCGGCCGACGGCTACCGCGCAACGTGGCCTTTGTTTTGGACGGGAACCGTCGCTGGGCCGCGAAGCGCGGACTCTCGTCGGAGGAAGGCCACCTGGCCGGCGGAAAGGTCGCGTTTCAACGGGTTCGCGACGCATGCGAGTTCGGCATCGAGCAGCTAACGCTATTCGTTTTCTCGACGGAGAATTCGGCTCGTTCCGTCACAGAAATCGCCAATCTTATGAATATCTTTGCCGCCGCCCTGGATCGCGGAATCGTGGAGTGGGCGCCCCTGGGAATTCGGCTGCGATTGATGGGTTCGCGCCAGGGGCTACCCCAGGCGGTATTGGACGCCGTGGACCGCGCCGAGGCGGCCATGGCGGACAACGATGGGATGGATCTGTTCATTGCGCTCAACTACGGGGGGCGTCAAGAGGTGCTCAACGCCGCACAGCACTACTCCGGCGGCGGCGAAGCGGAGTTCGAGCGATTGCTCTACGCTCCCGAAATGCGCGACCTCGATCTGATCATTCGAACCGGGGGCGACCGGCGCCTGTCCAACAGTTTTCTTTGGCACTCGGCTTATGCCGAATTACTGTTCGTCGACGAGCCGTGGCCCGAATTCACCCGCGAACGCTTCGAATTGGCGCTGGCAGACTTCGCACAGCGGGTGCGTACTTATGGCAGCTCTCACCGCCAACCGGACACCCTGGAAACCCGCTCGGGCATGACTGACATGGCCTGAGTTCTAGCGATCGGCTACGGCGCCGTGGTCCGGGCCGCTATTTGGGACCCACCAACGCGAACACCTGTTTTGCGAGCTGGAGCATCCACGCGGTCACGTTGGGTCCATGGTCGCGGGGCCAGTTCAGCTGAAAGCTGACCACCCAGGCGCGTCCCGTCTTGTCTTCGGCGTACCAACTGAAGGTCAGATCACCTGGCAGGCCACCGGCTTTCGCGCCGATGTAGGGCCAATCATTGCGGTCCAGCTGGATACCCGCGACGGCCGACAGGATCTTTTTAACGGGTGCGGCCGGACCGACCGCATCGGCTTGCAACGCCAGGTGCACCCGACAGATGTCCTCGGCGCTGCCGTACCACTCTGCGCCATAGTTGGAGGCAGGAGTGTGGGCCCGCGTCGGATCCGGTTGGTAGGGTGTGGCATTCGCCTGCTCCAGCAACTTGGCGCGATCCTGTTGCGACGCCTGCTTCCATTGTTCCCGTAGGTCGGGTCGGCCCCAGCCGACGGAGAACAGCTCATACATCGTGGGGAACGGAGTCATGCTGGCCGGATCGTGATGGCCGGCGGTGGCCAGCGCTTCTTCGATGGCATGGGTGCCCAGCCGGCCGATGAGCAAGTCGGTGGCCATGTTGTCGCTGGTGGCTATCATCTTCTCGGCGGCGGTGCGAACCGAAACGTGGTCCCCGGGAGC
The DNA here is from genome assembly GCF_900292015.1 of Mycobacterium basiliense. Lineage (NCBI taxonomy): Bacteria > Bacillati > Actinomycetota > Actinomycetes > Mycobacteriales > Mycobacteriaceae > Mycobacterium > Mycobacterium basiliense. Next base: position 5,116,457 of record NZ_LR130759.1, on the reverse strand, counting down.
AAGTTCCAGGCCCGAGGAGCCTACGGCTTTGCTCTTGGTGGTCACGGTCAGCGAATCATCCCAGGACACCGTGCCGTCTTTGATCGCGCCGGCCACAGCATGCAGCACGTACAGCTTGAAAATCGATGCCAGCGGCAGGGATTCGCGGGTGTTGGTGCCGGCGACCGAGTCGCAGCTCCGGTTGGTCACATTGGCAACCTGGTACGAGTAACGGGCGCCGGTCTTGCTCAGCACCGCGTCGACGTCGCGCCAGGAGCTGATCGACGGCGGCTGTGTCTCGAGGTCGAACCGGTCGACCTGGCCCTCATCGTCGGTGTGGATCCGGATGTCCTGCCGCGCGCCGTACGACGAGATGAGGTGAAGCGTGGCCACGCTGGCGCCGATGTCGACGCCCTCAACCGTGAAGGGGCGATCCCACCAAAGCTCTTCCATGACGTGCTCGACGGGGTCGACCTGGCCGGGCGCGGCCAGGGTGCCCACCGAGACCGGACCGATCGGCCAATCCGAGTTGAGCATGTCCACGGTCTGCTGCGCCCGGAGGCCGGGCGGGGTTCCGGTGTCGATCCGATGCCCCGGGTCGGCGGCTTTCGCGGTCGGGGTGGGGGACTGCGCGCAGCCGGAAGCCAGGGTGGTGGCCAACGCCGCGGCGGCGCCCATCGCCGTCGCGCGACGCCGCACCGTCTGCCCGCTACCCAGCCTGGTCAGTACTGGCAACGTCGAGGACAACCTCAAATTCCAGCAGCGACGCGCCCGTCGCCACGGGGTTGGCCCGATGACCGGCATGGGCTTCTTTGGCGGGACCGTTCGCCCAGGCCTGAAAAGCTTCATCAGACTCCCAGTGTGTCACCACGAAGTAACGGTCTTCTCCCCTGACCGGACGTAGCAGCTGAAAGCCGAGGAAGCCCGGCGAATTCTCCACCGCGTGTGCGCGGTGGGCGAAACGCTTCTCCAGTTCGGGGCCGGCATCGGCGGGCACCTCGATTGCGTTGATCTTCACCACTGGCATGCCGCTAGGCTACCGCGCTTGGCTCAGACGCTTGCATGCCGCGCAAAGATAGGTCCATGCCCACCGATCTGTTGACTCCTCGCGGAGGCGAGGGTGAGCCGGTGGTCTTGGTGCATGGACTGATGGGCCGGGGGACCACGTGGTCGCGTCAGTTGCCGTGGCTGACCCGGTTGGGTGCCGTCTACACCTACGACGCGCCATGGCATCGCGGCCGCGACGTCACCGACCCATATCCGATCAGCACCGAACGCTTTGTCGCCGATCTGGGCGCGGCGGTGGCCGGGCTGGGGGGCCCGGTGAGGCTGGTCGGGCATTCCATGGGCGCCTTGCATTCGTGGTGTTTGGCCGCCGAGCGGCCCGAGCTGGTTTCGGCCCTGGTCGTCGAGGACATGGCGCCGGATTTTCGCGGCCGCACCACCGGTCCATGGGAGCCGTGGCTGCACGCACTTCCGGTGGAATTTGATTCCGCGGAACGGATATTCGCCGAATTCGGGCCGGTTGCCGGCCAGTACTTTTTGGAGGCATTCGACCGCACCGCCACCGGCTGGCGGCTGCACGGCCACACTGCACGCTGGATCGAGATCGCTGCCGAATGGGGCGGCCGTGACTATTGGTCGCAGTGGCGCGAGCTGCGCTCACCGGCCCTGCTCATCGAAGCTGGCAATTCGGTAACTCCACCAGGTCAGATGCGTGAGATGGCCGAAATAAATTGTGTCGAACGATATTTACGGGTTCCGGAAGCCGGGCACCTGGTACACGACGAAGCGCCCGGGATATACCAGCGCGCGGTCGAAACCTTTCTGACCGCGCGCAATGTTGGCTGAGAAGTCACCCGCCGGTTGCCAACGGGGGTTCGCTCAAAGCCGAGCGTAGCATACTAAGAGGTATGGAATGTCATTGGTGTTGGAGCGGCTGACGTCTTCGGCTTCGGATTTCACCGGTATCGGCTCGATGGTCACCTCGGCAAATGCCGCCGCGTCGACTCCCACAACTTCCACAACTCCCACAACGATCTGCCGGCCGCGGCTGAAGATGAGGTACCGACGGCCATCGCGGGGCCGCTTGGTTCGCAAGCGCAGGAATATCGGCTGATCAGCGCACAGCCGACGCGGTTTCATCAGCAGTTCGTTGCGGGGTTGACCGCCGGCGCGCGGTCGTATGTCAGCGCCGAGGCGCTCAACGTCGGGTTGCGGCGCGCGGATTGGCGGCAGTCTGGCGGCGCAGTGTTGCCGGTGAGCTACTGGGGCTCGTGTCTGGGTGCCTTTTCGCTCCATGCGATCGGCAACGTCTTGAGGCCGCGGCTCAGCACGAAATCGTTCTGGCGTGGCCGGAAGTCTGGGTCGGCCAGCTTCAGTCCCGGTAGCCGCGACAACAGTATTTCGAAGGCGATGCGGGCTTCCAGGCGTGCCAGAGGTGCCCCGACGCAGAAATGGATCCCACGGCCGAATGAGAGGTGTTGGCCGGTGCGGGGGCGGTGCAGATCGAATACGTCGCCGCCCGGGCAGAACGCCTGGTCTCGGTTGCCCGAGCCGTACAGCGCCAGAAACTTGGTGCCTTTCGGAAACGACATGCCGCCAAGATGGGTGTCGCGGGTGGCGGTGCGTAGAAAGCCGAGCACGGGCGCCTCGTAGCGCAGTGACTCCTCGATGGCAGCAGGTATCAAGTCGTGGTTGTCCCGCAGTGCGATCAGCCGCTCGGGAACGATCAGCAGTTGGTAGAGCAGGTTGCCCAACAGCTCCGCGGTCGTCTCGTACCCTGCCACGATCATCGAAATCAACAGCGACACAAGTTCTTCAGCGGTGATGCTTACTCCCGGATCGCCGCTGGGCGTGATCAATTCTTTGATGAAGTCGTCGCCGCGGCTGCGCTGCCGATCTGCTACCAAGTTGTGCAGGTAAGTATGCATGGCGCGCACACCGGAGGTTGCCGCCGCCATTGCCTGCTCCGGCATCTCGGCGACGAAATTGAGACCCATCAGGTCGGTGGTCCATCGTAGGAAACGTGGCTGATCCTCCGCGGGGACGCCAAACATGCCCAAGATGACTGCGACGGGTAGGGGATAGGCAAAAGCGGAAACGAAATCTGTTGCACTGTCCTGGAATCCGTCGATCAAGTCATTAGCGATGTGCTGGATCATAGGTGCCATCAGTGCCACTCTGCGGGGGGTGAAGCCGCGGCTGACCACTTGTCTCAGGCGGGTGTGATCGGGCGGGTCCAAGGTGTCCAGCCCGCGGATGACGGCCTCGGTCGGGAGGCTGCGCCCCGGGATGGTGGGCAGGCTGTCGTGTGAGGAGAAGGTCGTCGGGTCGGAGGTGATCGCCACGATGTCGTCGTACCGGGTGATTAGCCAGGCACCGAGCATCTCGTGGTAAGAAATCGGCGCCTCGGCGCGGGCCCAGGCAAAGTACTCGAACGGGTTCTCCGCATGCGCACCGTACGGCTCGAAGGACAGTGTCGGCGCATTCTCGGTAATCACCGCCGTTGCTGGATTATTTGTCCTTTCCCCGGCCTCCATACATAACCCCTTCCCGTATCTGCGTTGTGCGAGCGTAAAATAACACACAATTCTGCAAGCGCACAGGAAACAGAAATATCCTGCGACTTTTGTATGCCCACATTCCTCGAAGGAACCGGTTATTCGATCCGAATTTCGGAGCGCGCGAAAACGGCCAAAGCGGCCCGAGCTAGCTGTCGTGTACCGCCGATGGTGGGCAGGCATAGCGTGTGTCACAACGTATCTCATCGATACACGCCATAGCAAGACCGAGCGTGAGCGGGAAGCCAGGCGACATAGTATTAAGAATTTGTAACACCGATTCGACAAGTTTGGCCTCCGGATTGAGAAAAAACTATCGGCCCGATGTGTGTGCACAGTACACAGCGACTTTGTGCACATTACACATTGACCTCATTGGCTTTCGGAAGTGAAAATTCCGCAACCTCGATATCAACGGAAAGCGGGTTGCATGCCACTGCCGCATCGTGTCGATGCCAATAAGAAGCGTCCGGGAATAAATGGTGGCCCACAGACTGCGTCGGAAACATTTGAACTCGACGACGGCTCCGGATCGCTTGGCCCGATCCTTTGTCGCCCCGCGGTTCATTTGCCGGAGTGCGTAATCACGCTTGATCAGACACTGCAGTTGGCCGAAAACCTGCACTGGGACCATCCGCAATACGATTTGGCTGTCCAGCTGATTAGCAACACTGGAGTACTCACCCGGCACCTGGTGCAGCCGATCGACGTGACGCTCGAGCATCCCGGTTTTGAGGCCCGCAATGCCGTCTATGTTCGTGAGGCGAAGGCGCGGATCCCCGATGTGGTGTCAGCGGCGTTGACGAACGCGCAGGTGTCAGTCGATCGCATCGATGCGATCGTGTTCGTGTCTTGCACCGGCTTCACCATGCCGTCGTTGACCGCGTGGATGGTCAATAATCTGGGCTTTCGTAGCGACGTGTGCCAGATCCCGATTGCGCAGCTGGGATGCGCCGCGGGCGGCGCCGCCATCAATCGGGCGCATGACTATTGTGTGGCGCACCCCGGTGCCAATGTGCTCATCGTGGCCTGCGAGTTCTGCTCATTGTGCTATCAACCAACTGACATCAGCGTGGGAAACCTGTTGTCGAATGGCCTCTTTGGTGATGCGGTCGCCGCCGCGGTTGTTCGAGGCGATGACGGTGGGTTCGGCTTGCGGATAGAGCACAGTGGATCACGTCTCGTTCCGGACACCGAGGACTGGATCTCGTACGCGGTGAAGGCGACTGGCTTCCACTTCCTCCTCGACAAGCGCGTTCCCCGGACCATGGAACAACTCGCGCCGGTGCTGGCCGAGATCGCCGCGCAGCGAGGCTGGGATGCGTCCAACTTGGACTTCTACGTTATTCACGCGGGCGGGCCACGTATCCTGGACGATCTCTCCAAGTATTTACATGTGCCGGCGAGCAGCTTCGGGCATAGCAGGGCCACCCTGACGGAATGCGGCAACATCGCCTCAGCGGTGGTGTTGGACGCGCTGCGACGTCAATTCGAGACGGGCGATCTCAGCGAAGGTGCCCGGGGAATAATCGCAGGTTTCGGCCCCGGTATCACCGCGGAGGTCGCAATTGGTAGGTGGGCTGGTGTCCGCCAGAAGCCGATCGAGCGACCGCTGTCAAGCAATCTAGAAACCAACCTGGCCTAAGGAATTCGATGACAACTGCACTCAGCTCAGTCCCCCGGACCCTAACAATGGGTGGCGATCTGGTCGTCAACCGACTTGGTTACGGTGCGATGCACCTGACCGGGCCCGGGATGTGGGGTGACCCGGTTGACCCGGACAACGCAATTGCGTTGCTGCGCCGCGCGGTCGAGCTCGGGATCACCTTCATCGATACCGCGGACTCTTACGGACCCGGTCACAATGAGCGGATCATTCGCCGTGCCCTGCACCCCTATCCAGATGACGTGGTCATATGTACCAAGGGCGGCTTGCTGCGGTCGGGGCCCAAAGATTGGACGAGGGAGGGTGATCCGTACATTGTCCCCCTCGGGCGCCCCGAATACCTGCGCCAACAGGTTGAGGTAAGTCTGTGCAATCTCGGCATGGACTGCATCGATCTGTATCAGCTGCACAGCATCGATCCCACCGTCCCGGTTGCAGATCAGTTTGGTGCACTCGTCGAACTGCAGCAGCAGGGCAAGATCCGCCACATCGGGGTGTCTGGTCAGCCGGAAGTGACCGCGGCCGAGCTGGAAGCAATCGGCGCATACGCCGACATCGTTGCGGTCGAGAACCTCTTTAACATTGCCGATCGGGCCGGCACTGGGGCGTTGCGATATGCCGAGGAACACGATATTGCCTTCATCCCATGGTTTCCGCTGGGACACGGTGACCTTGTCGGGCCGGACAGCCCCTTGAACACCATTGCGGCCCAGTTTGGGGTGACACCACCGCAGTTGGCGTTGTCATGGCTGCTTCATGTGTCCCCCAACACCCTGCTCATCCCGGGAACGACATCGATCGCGCACCTTGAACAGAATCTCGCGGCCTGGAATCTGCAGCTCAGCGCGGCAGATATGACGGCGATAACCACAGCCGTCGACCAGTCAGGTGTTGATGTTTGGCGGCCGACACGATGACTACGCGTTGAGAAGCGACTGCGATGATGTCCGAGGAACACCCCAACGTCGCGACTCTTCGCGCGATCTATGCCGATCTCACCGCGATTTCGGCATACGTAACTGAGGACGTTGTGCTGCACGCCGCCGAACGTGCTATCCCAGGTGCCGTTCCCGTCTACACGGGTGCGCAGGCGGTTCTGGACAAAGAGGTTGACCTAATCCGAAGAACGGCCGGCACGTTGGTGATGGACGTCGACTTCGTCGTCGCAAACGACTATTTCGGTACGGCCGCTGGACTTCTGCGGGCCAGCTTGGGCGACGAAGCCATTACTATGCCGTTCTGCGGGCTCTGGCGATTCCACCACGGAAGGATCGTCGAACATTGGGAGAACGCTTATGCTGCAGATGAGTTCGCAAAGTTTCTCGCTCGGAATCCCGTGTGATGACGTCACCGGACCCAGCGTCTATCGGCAAGCCTCGCCCGTCGTCGGCCCTTTCCTGGGCATCGTGGCCAACGGGCCGCGACGATGCTAGCCGGGCGTTCGGTATGAGTGAAACGCGAAGTATGGCCATCTCGTGTTCATTTCCGATGGCACGCGGTTATCTCTGAGAGGAATGAAGTATGGCCAGGTCCACCGTGGATTCGGCGGTCCACTCCGACGAGACGATTCCTATGGCGCCCGGGGGATTGCCACTGCTCGGCCACACCCTCCGGCTTCGGCGCGATCCACTGGGATTTCTGGACTCGTTACCCGCAGTGGGTGACCTGGTTCGATTCCGCATCGGCCCCAAACATGTGGTGATGGTTTGTGATCCGGAGCTTGCCGGTCAGGTGCTCGGCGATGACCGGACCTTCGACAAGGGAGGACCGCTGATTGAACTGGTCAAGCCGTTGGTCAGCGACGGGCTGGCGACGTGTCCGAGGAGTCGACACCGACGGTATCGGCGGCTGATTCAACCGGTCTTCGATGCCGCGCGCTTCCCCGACTATGCCGACCGCTTAACGGCCGCGACCAGGTCGGTCACCGATGGTTGGCGCGACGGCGGTGCCATCGACGTACCGGCGGAAATGCGCAGGATTTCCATCCATGCCGCAGTGCGGGTGTTGTTCTCAGGGGTGCTGGCGCCCTCGGTGGTGGATCGAATGGCGGATGACTTCACCACCTTCCTGGTTACCGTCGCTCAACGGGTAGGTAGGCCACCGATTTTCGATCGGCTGCCCAGCCCGGATAACCGCCGGCATGACAAGGCGATCGGCCGCCTTCGCAACACCATCCAGCAAGTAATCGATGATCGTCGTAGTTCGAGGGGCACCTACGACGATTTGCTCACCGCGCTGCTGACAACGAACGCGGAGGGCCAGCAAGAGCTGGCTGACGACGTGATCCTGGGACATGCGGCCACTTTCATCGCGGCGCCCACCGCGACTATTGCCAGCGTGATGGGCTGGGTGCTGCTGATGGTGGCAAGCCATCCCGACATTGCTGCTCGTCTACACGCCGAAGTTGACACCGTTTTGGCGGGAGCCGCGGCTGACTTCGGACATGTGGCGGAGTTGAAGTTCACCCGCCAGATCATCATGGAAACCATCCGGATGTACCCCAGTGTGTGGATCATGACGCGCGTTGTCACGGCGTCGACTCGGCTTGGCGGGCACGTCATCCCGGCCGGAACGGTGCTCACCTACAGCCCCTATCTTGTGGGCCGCAGCGCCCTCTATGACAACCCCGAGCGCTTCGATCCGGACCGCTGGGATGAGTCTCGTCCCGCACCGCCCCGGCATGCATCGATCGCTTTCGGGGGAGGAGCCCGCCAATGCATCGCGATCCAGGCGGCACCACTTGAAATGATCCTTGCCCTCGCCACGATCGCGTCTCGCTGGCGTCTCGAAGTCGTCCCCGGTACACCGCTGCGCCCACGCGCAACCGTCAATCTGACCGCGCGGGGTCTACGCATGCGTACATTTCTTCGGGCAAATCGGGACGTTGGACGGCCTTTAGCTGATATGGCGGACATCGCACGCAAGAACGCCTCCGCGGGAACGCGGAGGCTGACACGTCGAAAGCCGTGGCTGATCTAGTATCCGGGCCGGTAGTCCGGTTGCGCGTACGGAGATCGAAATCGCGGGTCAGCCAGTGGTCAATCGTGTGTTCACCGTCAGGGGTCAACCCCACGCTGAGTGAGGAGTAGCTATGCAGGTCATTGGTGTTGGATTTGGCAGAACAGGGACGAATTCGCTCAAACTTGCGCTCGAGGCTTTGGGTTTCGGTCCGTGCCTGCACGCCTCCAACCTGGTCCCGACTCCCGAGCTCACAAGGGAATGGGCCGACTTGCTGACCCATCGATCGGTGGACAAGCGCGCAAAACTGTACGAACTCCTCAGTGATTATGAGTCCACCGTCGACTGGCCTTCGTGTTTGGTCTGGTCGGAGATGATCCGCATGTATCCGGCCGCGCGTGTCATCCTCACTGTTCGCGATCCTGACAGCTGGGTGAACAGCTTTGTGGAAGCACTTGCTCCGCTTTGGCTCAACGCAATGGAGAAGGTGAATGACCCAGGCCTTTCACAGTCGCCCCTGGGTGCGTCCTACCAGCTACTTAACTCCTTCGCCCAGTTGGAATTCGGCGGACGTGTGTTTGACCCCGCGGTGCTCAAGCGCCGCCTCCTTGAACATCACGAGCAAGTGAAAGCTGCCGTGCCACAAGAGCGTTTGCTGGTCTATTCGGTTTCCGAGGGCTGGCCAAGCCTGTGCGAGTTTCTCAACGTCGATGTCCCGTCGATCGAATTTCCGCACACGAATGACCGGGCGGCGTTCAAGGTCAAGCAGGAGGAATTCTTCAAACTGCAGGAGAATTTCTCTCAGTTGCCTTCTGGGTCTGCGCCGCTCAGCTGGGACCATGAGTTCAGGGCTTCTGACGCCAAGCCCGCGTCCGGTCGGTAGTTTCGCGACCAGGTTCCACTCGAGATGCGTGCGGACTCACGTCCGATGTACGGCGATGTTTGTATCGGAGTCTGGCGTTGCTGTTAGGTTGTGAGCTTTGCGAATTCCCTTGTCCATCACCGTAGCGGGAGCCAACTTGTGCATCAGCGACAGTCGGCGGGCCAAGGATCCGGCCGTATACCGTAATTTCGGCCGAAGGCTGGTCGCCGCCCTAAGGGCGACGCGCGCGACCACCAAGGGGTCGTCTCCAAGGTGGAGCGCCTCGTGCAGCGCCTGTCGGACTCGCTCGCGCGTGGCCGCATAGCTTTCGATCGGTGAATCCGCATCGGCCGCGTTGGCGCCGAACGCTGTGTTGGTTAGTGCGGGCTCGATGACTGAGACTCGAATCCCGAATTCGCGGATTTCGTGATCGAGGGATTCTGAGTAGCCTTCGATTGCATGCTTTGTGGCTGCGTAGAACGCTGCATAGGGTGCCGGCAAGAAGCCCAACACCGAGCCCATGTTGATGATGCGGCCGCTGCGCTGAGCGCGCAGATGTGGTAGCACCTCACGGGTTACTCGCACCAGCCCAAAGAAATTCGTATCGAAAAGCTGCTGCGCTTGGGCGAGCGACGTCTCCTCCGCGGCGCCGATAATGCCGGCACCGGCGTTGTTGACCAGAACATCGATACGGCCCGTGCGTTGGATAACCATGGCGACAGCTTCGGCAACCGAAGCGGCATCGGTCACATCGAGCCGCACTAGTTCCACGCCGGGAATGGGGTCCGTCCCGTTCGGCTTGCGATAGGTACCGAACACCTGGAAACCGTTCTCGGCGAGGGTCTTCGCAACGGATCTGCCGATTCCCGAGGAGACCCCAGTGACCAATGCCACGGATGGTCGTTGATTCATGTCGACTCCTAGCAGACCCCAACCGCGTACGTCTGGCATTGGCAACCTCGCGCCAGTTGTAGTGCGATGTTGGCTCTACCTTGTTGGTGCTCAAGGGGTTAAGCCTGGCGAACGCAGTACTGGACAGCCCGCTGGTGGGCTGATCTACACAGACTTTTATACCTGTGTTCCGCCGGCCGGCCCGATGGCAAAGTGCACATATGTCAAGGATTTGCGCAGAGGAAGTGCTCTTGACAACGCCGTGTGATTTATTGTGAGTCCTAGCGGGCAGATGTCCGTTGTGTCGGCGGGGCAACTGCGTGGAAAAGCTCTGCTTGTCTGGCTGGCGCCCGCTAGGCCCTGGTCTTATTGCCGCTGCGGAATGGCGTCATGTCGGCCGCATAGCGCCGGATCATATTGGCTGCAACTCGATTACGGGAATGACACGGTTGGTCTTGGATTGGTATGCGCCAAAGCCCGGCTGCTGTTCGACGATGCGTGCAAAGGCTGCGTTGCGCTCGTCTGGGGGCAGTTCACGGGCACGTACCGCGTATGTGTCGGTTCCGATTTCGATGCGTGCGGTTGGGTGGGCTCGTAAATTGTGCAGCCAGGCTGGGTCGACGTCGGCGCCCGCATACGACCCGACGATGAGCAGTGTGCCGTCGAATTTAAACGTCATCAGCGGGTTGATACGCTCCTTGCCGGATTTGGCGCCGGTGGTGTGTAGAAGTATTAGGGGTGCGCCTTCAAACGGACCTCCGACCTTTCCGCCGTTGGCGCGGAATTCCGCGATGACCTGGTCGTTTCCGGGCATTTCGGGTTGATCGGCCATCGCTGTGATCTCCATATCCGGTCATGGGTTTGGCGCCCTTGGGTGGGCGCAGGTCGGTCGGCTTGCGCCATCTGAGTGAGTCTGTGACGGTCGAACTGGAAGTGGGTCAATCATATCCGTTGACGAGTTGCGTTTGCGCGGTATGACTGAATTTCTCTGTTGCCCAAGGGCTTCAACCCCAAGGGCTTCAACCCCAAAGGCCAACCCCAAGGCTTCGACTGACGCGTTGGTCCGGCGGAGAATCTACTGCTCGCCGGCCAACGCGAAACGGCCGTCGACCGTCTTGGTTATCAGGCCGTCGGCAAGCAACGAGTCCAGTGCCCGGTCACGCTGTTGGGTATCGGTCCGCCAGGCCACATCCAGCTGTGACTTGGTGACTGGAGCATTGTTGGCGCGCAACACGTCCAGTAGGCAGCCGCGGACCTGGCGGTCCGTTCCCGCGTAGCGCTGAACTGGGCGGGGGAGACCGGCGGACGCCGGAAAACCGGCCTGGCGCCATGCGCAGGCATCCAGTGGGCACAATCCGCATCGCGGGGTTCGTGCGGTACACACCGTGGCGCCCAGCTCCATGAGTGCCACCGAAAATTGTGGGGCGGTAGCGTCATTGGGCAATAGCGCAGAGACGTCGGCGTGATCACGCCTCGCCGACGGCGCACCGGCATCGGAGCGGCCATGGATGGCCCGGGCCACCACGCGTCGTACGTTGGTGTCCACCACCGGAACGCGCTGTTGGTAGGCGAAACAGGCCACCGCCCGTGCGGTGTAGCTACCCACGCCAGGCAAGGTGAGTAGGACCTCGACGTCGTCGGGAACCACGTCGTCATGATCGCGCGCGATCACGGTGGCGCACTCGTGCAAGCGCTTGGCTCGCCGCGGATAGCCCAGTTTCCCCCACGCACGCAGCACATCGGCGGCAGTTGCTGCGGCAGTCGCTGACGGCGTCGGCCACCGCCGCACCCAGTCCGGCCAGATCGACAGCACGCGCGACACCGGCGTCTGCTGCAGCATGAACTCACTGACCAGGATTTGCCACGCGCTGACCCCGGGGTGTCGCCAGGGTAGGTCGCGGCTCGTTCGCTCAAACCAACCGACAAGATTGGCGGCTGATATGTGTTGCGGACCGCTCATCGGCGCTTGCGGCACAATGGCTGGCATGCCCAATACCAATCCGGTAACCGCGTGGAAAGCACTCAAAGAGGGTAACGAGCGTTTCGTTGCAGGCAAGCCCCTGCATCCCAGCCAAAGCGTCGACCATCGAGCCAGCCTGGCTGCCGGGCAGAAGCCGACAGCGGTGATCTTCGGGTGCGCGGACAGCCGCGTGGCGGCCGAGATCATCTTCGACCAAGGGCTGGGCGACACGTTCGTGGTCCGAACGGCTGGACATGTCCTCGATTCGGCCGTGCTGGGCTCCATCGAGTACGCGGTGACGGTGCTCAGTGTGCCGCTCGTCGTGGTACTAGGACATGACAGCTGTGGTGCGGTCAATGCCGCGTTGACGGCGATCAACGACGGCAATCTGCCCGGCGGCTATGTGCGTGATGTGGTTGAGCGAGTGGCGCCGTCGATTCTGCTCGGCCGGCGTGACGGCCTGAAGCGCGTCGACGAGTACGAGCAGCGGCACATATACGAGACGGTGGCGCAGCTCATGTCGCGTTCCATGGCCATATCGGAGCGGGTTGCCGCGGGAACGTTGGCAATTGTGGGCGTTACCTACCAGCTTGCGGACGGGCGGGCGGTGTTGCGCAACCACGTGGGCGAGATAGGCGACGCGGCCGTCTAGGCCGGAGTCTTTCGGTGGCACTAACACGGCGGTTGCTCAGCTAACCGGGCGACACGCCGAGGCGGGTCAATCAAGACAGCGTGACCTGGCCCTACGGTGTGAATGTGCTGGATCTGGAACCGCGTGGCCCGCTACCTACGGAGATCTACTGGCGGCGCCGGGGCCTGGCCCTGGGCATCGCGGTGGTAGTGATCGGGGTCGCGGTCGCCACCATCATCGCCTTCGTCGGCAGTACCGCCGGCGCCAAGCCTGTTGCCAAAGCCGACAAGACCGACTCGGCTCAAGGGCATCCGGGCACCGACGCGCCGCAGGCGCCGCAGCCGGCGGGCCAAACCGAGGCCAATGCTCCGGCGGCGCCGCCGCAGGGTCAAAACCCGGAAACGCCGACACCTACCGCCGCGGTACAGCCGCCGCCGGTACTCAAAGAGGGCGATGACTGCCCCGATTCCACCTTGGCGGTCAAAGGCCTGACCAATGCCCCCCAGTACTACATCGGTGACCAGCCGAAATTCACCATGGTCGTCACCAACATCGGGCTGGTGGCGTGCAAGCGTGATGTGGGTGCCGCGGTACTTGCGGCCTACGTCTATTCGCTGGATAACAAGCGGTTGTGGTCCAACTTGGACTGTGCACCGTCCAACGAGACCCTGGTCAAGACGTTCGCGCCCGGCGAGCAGGTGACCACCGCGGTGACCTGGACCGGGATGGGGTCGGCGCCGCGTTGCCCACTACCGCGGCCGGCGATTGGGCCGGGTACCTACAACCTGGTTGTGCAGTTGGGTAATCTGCGGTCGCTTCCGGTCCCGTTCATTTTGAATCCGCCGCCACAGCCGCCCGGCCCGCTACCCGCTCCTGGTCCGGCGCTAGCGCCACCGCCGGAGGCTCCACCCGCCCAGGGCGGGTAGCTCAGCCGGCTAGTGGTCGGCAATGGTCGACTCCGCTAGCTGAGACAGCCCCTCGCGCACGTGACGGGACCACATGGTCCCGATGCCGTCCACCGATTGCAGGTCGCTGGCGCTCGCTGCGAGCAATCCCTGCAGGGTTCCAAAGGCACGCACCAAAAGATCGGCATGTGCGAACTGCAACCGGGGAATACCCGCCATCGCGCGATAGCCACGCGGGCTCAACGCGGAATCCTGGGCCTCGGTTGTCGTTGGATACCTGAAAACCTTTGCCAGCACCGTGAAATCGAGCAACTCGGTGTCCGATAGCGCATCCAGCTCGCTGAGCGTGGCGTCGATTTGCATTCTGGACAGTGGTTCGGGGCTCGCATGGTAATCGCGCACGATCAACTCCCGGGCGGTGTCGTTACCACCAAGCAGCTCTTCCAGCTGCAGGCGCAGCTGGCGACCGTCGGTGCCAAGTTCGACTGCGTCGTAGTCGATTCCGCGACCGATCCGGCGGACCAACTCGAGCCGCTGTACTACCGTCATCACGTCGCGAAGCGTGACGAAGTCCTCGATTTCAGCCCTGGACAGCTGTCGGCTGACTTCGTCAAGCCGGGTTTTGTACCGCTCCAGCGTGGCAATCGCCTGATTGGCGCGCGACAGGATGGTCGCGGAATCGGTGAGGATGTGGCGTTCGCCGCCAACGTAGACGGTCACGATGTTCATCGAATGGCTGACCGAGATTACCGGGTGACCGGTCTGGATCGCGGCCCGTTCCGCCGAACGGTGGCGGGTGCCCGATTCTTCGGTGGGTATGGACGGATCCGGGACCAGCTGCACGTTGGCCCGCAAGATCCGGCTGCCGTCGGTGGATAGCACCACGGCGCCGTCCATTTTCGCCAGCTCGCGCAGCCGGGTCGGTGCATAGCGGACATCCAGGGAGAAGCCGCCATCGCAGATGGCCTCCACATTCTCGTCGTGGCCAAGCACGATCAGGGCGCCGGTGCGCCCGCGCAGGATACGTTCCAGCCCGTCCCGAAGTCCGGTGCCGGGTGCCAAACGGGCGACAGCTTCACGCAGAGTCGGACGAGTCACAGCGTGCATTCTGCTATGCATTCGCCGGTTAGCGTGCGGTGTCCAGCCGATGCGCGGATGCCGGGGCGGCGCTGCGGTGATCGGCGATGTCGATCATGTGCTCAAGCGCCGCCACGATGGTGGGGGCGCACAGCGCGTGCAGACCCGCAGGTAGTGCCTCGCAACCCGGGGGGATTAGAGCGACGCTGAACCCCTGGCGGGCGGCTTCAACCAGGCGCCGTTCCATGCCGTTGACCCGCCTCAGGTCGCCGGCCAGACCGACCTCGCCGATCATCACCGCGGTGGTGGGCAGTGGCAGGTTCGCATATGCCGAGGCCAGCGCGATAGCGACCGCCAGGTCCGACGATGGATCGGTCAACCGCATACCACCCACCGTGGACAGGTAGATGTCGTTGGCGGCGAGCGTCAGCCGGGCGTGTTTCTCCAGGACGGCGGTGATCATCGCGGCCCGAGCATGGTCGATCCCGCTGACGGCACGCCGAGGTGAGCCCCCGGACGGCGTCGCCAGCAGGGCCTGGACTTCCCCGATGAGCGGCCGTTTTCCGTCCAGGGTGACCGTGATGGCGGTACCGGGCACCGGTGTCGGTCGCTGGTCCAGGAACAGGTTGGACGGGTCGGCGACTCCTTCGATGCCGGTTTCATGCAGGAGGAAACAACCGACCTCGTCGGCGGCGCCGAATCGGTTCTTGACGCCGCGAACCATCCGCAACCCGCCGTTGCGGTCGCCCTCGAAGTGCAACACCACGTCGACGAGGTGTTCCAGCGATCGCGGGCCGGCGATCGCCCCGTCCTTGGTGACATGACCGACCAGGATCAGGGCGAACCCGTCGGCTTTAGCGGCCGTGGTCAACGCGGCCGTGACCGCGCGCACCTGCGTGACTCCACCGGCAACGCCGTCGGCCTCGCTGGTGGACATCGTTTGCACCGAGTCGACGATGACCAGCGCCGCTTGCATGGCATCGATGTGGCCGAGCACCGCGTGCAGGTCGGATTCGGCAGCCAGGTAGACCTCCGCGTCGACGTCCGTGTCGCCGCAGCCGATTCGATCGGCGCGCAGACGGATTTGTCCAGCGGACTCCTCTCCGGAGACGTACAGCGCGCGCTGCCCGGACTGTGCCCAACGGTGGGCCACCTCAAGCAGCAGCGTCGACTTACCCACTCCTGGCTCGCCGGCCAGTAGCGTCACCGAGCCGGGCACGACCCCGCCGCCCAGCACTCGGTCGAGTTCGTCGATGCCGGTGGGGCGGTGCTGGCTCAGATTGGGTTGGATGGAGCTGATCGGGACGGCGGGCGACGTGGGCGCCGATGCTGGGTGGCTGCGACGACCGGCCGCGCTGAGCAAGGACACCTGTTCGACGGTGCCCCAACCGCCGCATTCCAAGCAGCGGCCCACCCATTTGGCGGTGCGATGGCGACAGTCTGAGCAGCGGTATTGCGAGCGAGCGTTGGCCACGCCGCGACCGTATCGGTTGGGTGTGACAGCCCGAGCGGACCGTCGTTTAGTGCTTGCCCGACTCCGGCGCTACTTCTTGCGGCTCGGACAGCGGGGCCGATATGGGCACCGTCACCGTACCCTCCCCGGCCTTTTCGAAGCTGAAGGTGAAGGTGTAGTTGAGGCCATTTGTGATGGGTTTGGCCAACACCACGCTTGCCCTGGCCGCTTGGTTGGACTCGAGCGGGCCCGGTGCGACGATCTGGCCATCAGGTGTGCCGATAAACAGCATGCCGCCCGCTGGTAGTCGAGCATCGCCAGTCATTACCACCGCGCCGATGTCGCTGGTGATGCTGACCAGTCGATCCTCCTGGTCGGGCGATTGGTTGACGGCCACCAGCACCAAGTCCACGGTCCTACCGGGTTGCAGAAAATCGCCGTTGCGCTGCAGGGCCTGGATTCGGATGTCACGCAGCGCCACGTTGTTGATGGTGAGCCTGTTGCCGTTCACCGCCGGCTCCTGCACAGCCGTCTGGCTGATCTGCCCCGCTCCGCAACCGCTGACCAGAGTGGATAGCAGCGCGACCAGGCCGACGAAGCCGATCGAGGAGAGGCGGATCTTGAAGCGGTTCACTCAATGCCTCCTGCTGGGCTCCAAGCATGTTCGGTCACCTGACGGCATGCTGCGGGCGATTCAACTATGCACAGTAGTAGGTAGCCGTCGCCGAGGGTAGCGCACGGGTATCGCTGCCGCCTGGCTGGCCCCGTTCAGTAAATGGATCGTTTAACCCGCAATTAACCCGCAAGCAACCCGCAGTGCGCCCTTTGCGATTCTGTGACGCGATCGGGAGGACGCCGCGGGTCGGCCGTCGGAACCGATGACCGGCCGCCGCATTGGCGGAGCCCGGGGGCTGTTGCGGACCGTCCAACTCGCTGGCACGAGGCCTTCCAGAACCTGCTGTCATGCACGTCTTGAATCCCCTGTCAACCCCCAATCTTCAGCCGCGGTGCCCCTGACCTGCACCGTTGGCCCCCGTGTGTGAGGGCGGCGTGTTAGGATGGAGTGACGAAAGGGGCTCAAATCAGATGATCTTCAAGGTCGGTGACACCGTTGTCTACCCGCACCACGGTGCTGCGTTAGTCGAGGCGATCGAAACCCGAACCATCAAAGGGGAACAAAAAGAGTATCTCGTCTTGAAAGTGGCGCAGGGCGACCTGACTGTTCGAGTGCCTGCCGAGAACGCCGAGTATGTCGGGGTTCGCGACGTCGTCGGCCAGGAGGGTCTCGACAAGGTTTTCCAGGTCTTGCGTGCCCCGCACACTGAAGAGCCAACCAACTGGTCACGTCGGTACAAGGCAAACCTCGAGAAGCTCGCGTCGGGCGACGTGAACAAGGTTGCCGAGGTAGTGCGCGACCTTTGGCGTCGTGACCAGGAACGCGGTCTGTCCGCCGGTGAGAAGCGGATGCTGGCCAAGGCCCGGCAGATCCTGGTTGGCGAATTGGCGCTGGCCGAAAGCACCGACGATGCCAAAGCCGAAACCATCCTCGACGAGGTGCTGGCCGCCGCTTCCTGAGTACCCCGAGGCTCTAGGTGGCCGACGGAACGGGCACCGTAGTCGCGATTGTTCCGGCCGCCGGGTCGGGAGAGCGGCTCGCGGTCGGTGTGCCTAAGGCGTTCCATCAACTTGGCGGTCAATCGCTCATGGAACGCGCTGTCGACGGCCTGCTGGGGTCGGGCGTCGTCGATGCCGTCGTGGTGGCGGTACCGCCGGATCGTACCGATGAGGCCAAGCTGATCCTGGGCCACCGAGCCATGGTTGTGGCCGGCGGCGCCGACCGCACTCAAACGGTAAGCCTGGCCTTGGCAGCGGTAGTCGAGATCGCCGTACCGGAGTTCGTGCTTGTGCATGACGCTGCGCGCGCGCTCACCCCGTCAGCGCTGATCGTGCGGGTGGTTGACGCGCTGCGGGCCGGTCAGGTGGCGGTCGTGCCGGCACTACCACTCACTGACACAATCAAGGTCGTGGATGCCAACGGAGCGGTCCTGGGCACCCCGGAACGGGCGGGGCTAAGGGCCGTCCAAACCCCGCAGGGGTTCGCCACCGATGTCCTGCTGCGGGCCTATCGGCACGCGGACGGTGCCGGCTTCACCGACGATGCATCGCTGGTCGAGCACATTGGCGGCCAAGTTCAGGTGGTCGCCGGCGACCCGCTGGCGTTCAAGATCACCACCAGGTTGGATCTGTTGCTGGCGCAGGCGATAGTGCACGAGTGAACGGGCTACCACGCGTTGGTCTGGGCGTCGACGTGCACCCGATCGAGCCCGGAAGGCCCTGCTGGCTGGTTGGACTGCTGTTCCCCAGTGCTGATGGTTGCGCGGGACACTCCGACGGTGACGTGGCCGCGCACGCGCTGTGTGATGCCGTGCTGTCGGCCGCCGGGCTGGGTGACATCGGCGACGTATTCGGAGTCGGCGATCCGCGTTGGGAAGGCGTCAGCGGAGCAGCCATGCTGCGCCACGTCGTTGAGCTGATTACTCAGCACGGCTATCGAGTCGGCAATGCTTCCGTGCAGGTCATCGGAAACCGACCCAAGATCGGTTGGCGCCGTTACGAGGCCCAAGCGGTGTTGTCGCGCCTACTCAACGCACCGGTCTCGGTATCGGCCACCACCACCGATGGCCTCGGCCTCACCGGGCGAGGAGAAGGTTTGGCCGCCATCGCGACGGCGTTGGTGGTTTCACTTCGTGATCCACTCGCGGCCCGGTAGGGCCGCGCGCGGCGCTCGCGCCCATCGTTTGCGGTAGTAGGCAGTAAGCTGGCACGCCGTGACCGATCCTGCCCGCTTGCGGCTACATGACACGGCGGCCGGCGCCGTGCGTGACTTCGTCCCATTGCGCGAAGGGCACGTTTCGATCTATCTCTGTGGCGCCACCGTTCAAGGCCTGCCGCACATTGGGCATGTCCGCAGCGGGGTGGCATTCGACATCCTGCGGCGCTGGCTGATCGCACGAGGCTTCGACGTTGCCTTCATCCGCAACATCACAGACATCGACGACAAGATCCTCAACAAGGCCGCGGCCGCCGGGCGGCCGTGGTGGGAGTGGGCGGCCACCTACGAGCGCGCATTTACCGCTGCCTACGACGCCCTGGACGTCATGCCGCCATCAGCGGAGCCGCGTGCGACCGGGCACATCACCCAGATGGTCGAATTAATCGACCGCCTGATCGAAAATGGCCATGCCTATCAGGATCAGCGGGCCGGCGGGGGTGACGTCTACTTCGACGTCCTTAGCTACCCCAACTATGGTCAGCTGTCCGGGCACAGGATCGACGACGTCCACCAGGGTGAGGGTGTAGCGACCGGGAAGCGTGATGAGCGCGACTTCACGTTGTGGAAGGGGGAGAAGCCCGGCGAGCCGTCGTGGCCGACGCCGTGGGGTCGGGGACGTCCCGGCTGGCATCTGGAATGCTCGGCAATGGCGCGCACCTACCTTGGCGCCGAGTTCGATATCCATTGCGGTGGAATGGATTTGATCTTCCCGCACCACGAGAATGAGATCGCGCAGAGTCGCGCGGCCGGCGACGGGTTTGCCCGTTATTGGCTGCACAACGGCTGGGTGACGATGGGCGGGGAAAAGATGAGCAAGTCGCTGGGCAACGTGTTGGCCATCCCGGCGATGTTGCAGCGGGTACGCCCGGCCGAGCTGCGTTATTACCTGGGTAGCGCCCACTACCGTTCCATGCTCGAATTTTCCGATACCGCATTGCAGGACGCGGTCAACGCCTATGTGGGGGTTGAGGAATTTCTGCACCGGGTGCGTTCTCGGGTGGGCGTCGTCCCGCCGGGCGTCTGGACGCCGCGATTCGCCGAGGCGCTCGACGACGATCTGTCGGTGCCGATCGCGCTTGCCGAGATTCATCACACGCGGGCCGAAGGCAACCGGGCGCTCGACGCCGGAGACCACGACGGCGCCTTGGAAAGCGCTAGTTCCATCCGCGCGATGATGGGCATCTTGGGCTGCGACCCGCTTGACGAACGGTGGGAATCTCGTGACGAGACGTCGGCCGCCCTGGCCGCCGTCGACGTGCTGGTGCAGGCGGAGCTGGAGAACCGACAAAAGGCGCGCGAACAGCGCAACTGGGCGCTTGCCGACGAGATCCGCAACCGCCTCAAGAACGCCGGCATCGAGGTCACCGATACCGCCGACGGGCCGCAATGGACGTTGGGTGGTGACGGCAAGTAGATGGCTGGCAACTCGCAGCGTCGGGGAGCGGTTCGCAAATCCGGCACCAAGAAGGGCCCCACGGTCGGCTCGGGCGGACAGCGCCGTCGCGGCCTTGAGGGCCGCGGTCCCACGCCGCCAGCGCACATGCGTCCCAACCACCCCGCGGCAAAGCGGGCAAAGTCGCAGGCACGCCGTCCGGCTCGGGGACGGATTGACGAAGCCGAGATCGTGCTCGGCCGCAACCCGGTGCTGGAATGCCTGCGGGCCGGCGTTCCGGCCACCGCCCTCTACGTTGCTCTCGGAGTTGAAGCCGACGAACGGTTGACCGAATCAGTCTCGCGGGCAGCGGATTTGGGAATCTCCATCCTCGAGGTGCCGCGCAGCGATTTGGACCGGATGACCACCAACCACCTGCACCAAGGCATCGCGTTGCAGGTGCCGCCCTACAATTACGTCCACCCCGACGACCTGCTTGCGGCCGCCACCAAGACTGCACCCGCGCTGTTGGTCGCATTGGACAACATCTCCGACCCGCGCAACCTCGGTGCGATCGTCCGGTCCGTGGCGGCCTTCGGCGGCCACGGTGTGCTGATCCCACAGCGCCGCTCGGCTTCGGTGACGGCCGTCGCTTGGCGGACCAGTGCCGGCGCCGCCGCCCGGATTCCGGTCGGGCGAGCCACCAATCTTACTAGGACACTGAAGGATTGGGCCAGCCGTGGATTGCGGGTGGTGGGTTTGGACGCCGGTGGTTCCACGGCTGTCGATGACCTGGACGGCGGTGATCCGCTGGTCGTGGTGGTCGGTTCGGAAGGCAAAGGGCTGTCCCGATTGGTGCGGCAAACCTGCGATGAGGTGGTATCCATTCCGATGGCAGGCGCGGCCGAATCGCTCAACGCCTCGGTGGCCGCCGGGGTGGTGCTCGCCGAAATCGCTCGGCAGCGCAGAAGCTGACTGCCGGGCTAGAGTCCCAGTACCCGCACGCTGACCCACAGTCCGAGCACCGCGGCCACCAGGGCCAGCGGCACGGTGCACAAGCCGAGTCGGGTGTACTCGCCGATACCGGCTTCGACGTTTTGCTGACGCAGCACCCGCCGCCACAACAGGTTGGACAGCGAACCGACATAGGTCAGGTTGGGGCCGATGTTAACGCCGATCAGCACCGCCAATACGGCGGCCGGGCCGCTGGCCGCCACCAGTGGCACCAGCACCAGCGTCGCCGGTAGGTTGTTGACCACGTTGGCCAGCAGGGCGGCCACCGTGGCGATGCCAAGCAGCGCGAATAACCCCGACCCGGAGGGCAACACCGCAGACATCGCGGTATCGATTCCATTGAGCATGACGGCCTTTACGACGACCCCCAACGCCAGCACGAACACCAAAAAAGACACGTTCGCCGAACCTACGATCTCGCCCACCGAGGTGTGGCGTCGTCGTAGGCTGCGCGCTGCCAGCACCGAGGCCCCGGCGAGGGCGGCCCAGGCCGGGGCCACCCCCAGCGACTCGGCGATAGCGAATCCGGCGAGCGTCAACGCCACTACGACCAGGACGAACACCGGCGGACGTGGAGGCGGCCCTTCATCGGCGTGGTCGGGTTGGATGCGCAGATCTCGAGCGAAAAACCAACGGAAGACCACATAGACCGCGGCCACCGCGGCCAGCCACGGCGCCGCCATCACCAGCGTGAATTCGGTAAACGAGATGTTGGCGCCGCGGTAGGCGAGCAGGTTGGTCAGGTTGGAAACCGGAAGCAGCAGTGAGGCGGCGTTGGCCAGGTGGGCGGTGGCATACGCGTACGGCCGTACGGGGGTTCGCAGTCGACGGACAGTTGCCAGCACCACCGGGGTCAACAAGACCACGGTGGCGTCCAGGCTGAGCACGGCGGTGATGATGGCAGCGATCACGAACACCTGTCTGAGCAGTCCCCGTGACCCCGCGCTGGCCCGCGCCATGGCTGCGCCGGCAGCCTCGAACAGGCCCTCGTCATCGCACAGTTTGGCCAGCACCAGTACGGCGCCCAGGAAGGCGACCACTCGGGCCAACCCAGACACCTGTGCCATGGCCTGTTGCGGTGAAATGGCGCCGACCAGGATCAGTAGGCCGGCCGCCGGTAACGCCGCCAGCGCCTCGGGCCATCCCCGTGGGCGCGCAACGGCGAACCCGAGCACCACCGCAAGCAACAACAGCGCGAATATCAGTGTCAAGATCTCGAGCTCTTCACGCCCAAGGATCCTCCCGCCGCCAAACCGTCGGCATCTGCAAACTGACTCCGTCCCGGCTAGCCAGCTCGTCGAGGATGCCCATGCTCGCGTCCAGGTTGTCGGCCGCATATGGAATGGCCCGCAACGGTTTCGACAGTGGGCTGAAGAAATCGTCCCAATGGATCAGGATCACTCGGCGGGCGCCGACCGCGCGCACTACCTCGGACCAGTAGTCGACCACGTATGACCGTGGCTGTAGCCCCAGCTGGCCGACGCCAAGATAGACGACCTCGGCGCGGTGGCCGTCCAGCACGCCTTTGACGAAACCCGCACTGCCCTGGATCAACAGCTGCCGTCCCGACGGGCGGTGGCCGATGAGCGTCGACCACGCCTCACCACATCGATAGACCGATGCCCGCACCGGCGGTATCACCGGCTTACCGATCACCCCGGGATACCGGTCTGGAGGACAGTGCTGCGACTCGACCAAGGTGACGTGGTATCCGCCCAACTCAATGGGCTGCCCAGGGACCGCAACGACGAGCCGGTCCTCGGGCAGCCCGTAGCCACGCCCAACATTGGCCGCCGATTCGCCGCCCACCAATCTTGCGTCGGTACGGTCTGCCACCAGCGCGGAATCCATCACGTGGTCGATGTGGGTGTGCACCGGGATCACGGCCGCCAGCCGAGACACCTTGGCGCGGGCCAGGCAGCCGTCGACGCGCGCGGCCGAGGGGGCCACCTTGGTGGTGGCCACCCGCGCCAGGCTGGGCCGAGAGAAGTACCCGTCGGTCATCAATGCCGACGAGCCGTCATCGAGGAGCAACGTCGCCACCCCAATCCACATCACCGACAGCGATGTATTGGGTTGGGCCGCCGGAACATTGAACCGGCCCGAATATCGGGTGAGGTTGGGCCGACCGACCTTCAGCCGCATCAGCAGAAGGCCCTGATCTCGACACCCGAAGTCTGCAGGCGGTCACGCACCGCCGCCGCGATCGTAACCGCGCCCGGCGAATCACCGTGCACGCATATCGATTCCGCGCTGATGCGCACCTTGGTGCCGTCCACCGCTGCGACCTCGCCGGTAGTGACCATCATCAGCGCCCGCTGCGCGATCGCGGTGACGTCGTCGAGTACCGCGCTCGGCTCGCGGCGGGAAACCAGCTGCCCGTCGGGGCGGTATGCGCGATCGGCGAATGCCTCCGCCACGGTGCGCAGGCCAAGCTTGGTTGCCTCCTCGAAAAACACCGAACCGGTCATGCCCAGTACCGGCAGCGTGGCGTCCACCATACGCACCGCCTCGGCGACCGCCGCGGCCTGCTCGCAGTGGGTCACGATCGTGTTGTACAGGGCGCCATGAGGTTTGACGTAGGACACCGTCGAGCCGCAGGCCTGAGCGATCGCCTGCAATGCCCCGATCTGATACACAACATCGGCGAGCAGATCCTCGGCGGCGATGTCCATGAAGCGCCTACCGAATCCGGGAAGATCTCGGTACCCCACCTGTGCGCCTATGCGCACTCCTCGCTCGGCGGCTAGCTTGCACACCCGAAATAGGCCCGCCGGTTCTCCGGCGTGGAAGCCGCACGCGATGTTGGCGCTGGTGACGATCTCGAGCATGGCGTCGTCGTCACCTAGCTGCCAGATGCCGAATCCTTCGCCCAAGTCGGAGTTGAGATCGATACGGGCCACGTGGCTAGCCTAGGAGTTGGCCTATTGGGGGATCCTGGCAACCACCTGATTGAGGAGATTGTTCACCGCTGCGGCGGTGTCCTTGCCGAGCAGGCACACGCGGGCCTCGGTGAGGACGCTGCTGTGCACCGCCATCGCGTGCGAGCACGCCCATCGGGGGTCTTCCACTTGGCGCAGCAACACCTCGATGCGTGCGCCGGTGCCGATCACGGGGCCGGCGTTGAAATAGCTGTGATTGCCGTTGGACGAATGAAAGCCGTATCTGGAATTCGCGCATCCTTGCCAGTCCTGGCGTGCCCGCTGCAGCAGGGCCGTCGCATCGGCGCCCGCCGTAAACGACGTGACCAGCTGCGTGACGTCGGCCTGAACGACATTGGGGCTGGTCATCTGGTTGCCGCGCATCGCGACCCAGCCGCTGTTGGCGTAGACGGACGCATCCCCGATCGAACCGACGCCCAGGCAGGGGCGCTCGTCAACGATCTCGGATGCGTCCGACGTGCCGGTGATCGGGCCAACCAGGGACATGTGCGTTCCCCCCACGAGCTCAACGACTTGTTCCTGCGTCAGCAGCAGGCTCTTGAGCACGGTCGCCGGAACCATGCGTGGTGCCGGGCTGGCGGTCGTCGTTGCGGTGTGGCCCAAGCTAGGGGCGGGCCGCGCCGTTCCGACGACGGTCACAGTACAGCCCCCGACCACCAGCGTGGCCGCGGCGATCAGCGCTACCGCCCGGGACCTGCTCATGTCGGAAACTTGCCGGCGACGGCGCCCACCAGGGCGGCAACGATACTCCCACCTTGGTCGGCGATGTTATAGCCGCAGACCGAAACATCAACGATCACATTGGATTTCGCGGTGATCCCGTGCGAGCAGGTGTAGCCGTCGCCGGCCTCCCGATCGACGACGGCGGCGGTGATCCCGTGGGCGGTGACCGGCGTGCGGATGGTCCACGTGCTGGGCCTGCCCGCCAGCGGGGTGTAGGTGACGTGTTTGCCCACGCAGCGCCCCCATACACCGCGCGATGTGGCGAGAAACGTCCGCGCCTCCTTGCCGCTGCCAAACAAAACCACACCCTGGTCGACGTAGTGCTGGAAATGCTCGTCGGGTTCGCTCAACTCCAAACCCCTTGCCGCAACGTAATGGCTGTCCCGGTATCCGCTCTCGACGGTGTTGAACACCGCCCCTGCGCACCCCGGATCCGAGTAGCTGGCGCCGGCGTCGTTGGGCATGGCGTCGTAGCGCTTGACGGCCACCATCTCGGTGCTGCCGACGATCTCGTCCACCTGTGCGACGTCGAGCAGGACGGTGGCCAGCTGCGCGCCGGTGAGATCGGGGCCCCAGCTGAGCGGACCGCGGTCGCTGCCGGCTTGCGGGTCTCCCGAGACCGTGGCAGCGCATCCGGCTACTCCCAGCACCGCGGCGACCAAAACGATTGACCATCGCGGTGTCCGATGCATCACCTATTTGCGGCCTACTGCTTCGCGGCCTTGGCCGCTATCTGCTGAGCGATATCGATAGCCACCGAACTCTGTTGGCTGTAGGCGCATGTCACCACGTCGATGGCGACGTTGTTGCGTACGGTAAGCGCCCGTTGGCAGGTCCATCCGTCGCCACCCTCCTGGACCTGAGAGGTGCTCAGCGTGCCGTTTTCGTCGACGATCTGCGCGACCGTCCAGATAGTGTCGGGCTGGCCCGGGCTGGTGTCGCTGAACCGCCGATTCGAGCAGCTGCGCCAGCTCTGCGCCGACGAGTTGTAGAAGGTTGACGCATCGCGCGCGCTTGGGAAGGCGACGACCGCCTGGATGGCGTAGTGCTTACGCTTCTTCGAGTCATCGACACTGTCGTCCATCCGCTGTCCGCGCATAGCGGTCCAGCCGGTGCCGGCATACACCTCGTCCTGCGCGGGGCCATCTACGGCAAGGCAGTTTTTGTCGGCAATGTTTTTGCTCCAGTCCCACATCGCCTTGGCGTTGAACCACACCTTCATCGACGTGGCACCCAGAGCGGCGTTGATCTGACTCAGATCCAGCAGCAACCCGTCGAGAGCTGCGACCCGGATCGGGGTCTGGTTCAACGGTCCCGATGCGTCGGCGGCTACGGCATTTCCGTCGATGGTGGTTGTGCAGCCAGCGACGAGCATGCAGGCACCTACCAGCGCAGCGAGCGCGGCTAGTCGCTGGCGCACGGTTTCCCTCCCCCGAATGACTTCAGCTGTGCGGCTGTGTGCGACCAGCTTAAAGGCTGAGCTGTTGCCGCCGCCCCCACAGTCGGCAAAACAGGTAGATCAGAAACGAGATGGTGGCCACGAACACCGACACCGGGACACCGGGGGCCAGCGAGAGCACGATGCCCCCGACTGCCGAGATTTCGGCGAAGATCACCGAGGCCAGCATCGCGGCGCCGGGGGCGGCGACCACCCGCACGGCCGCGGCGGCGGGGGTGATCAACAGTGACATCACCAGCAGCGCGCCGACGATTTGGACGGCTTGGGCCGCCACCACCCCGACCAGCGCAGCGAACACAATGCCCAGCGCACGTACCGGTACTCCGCGAGCGGCCGCAACCTCCGGATCCACGGTGGCGAACAACAGCGGGCGGTAACAGATCGCCAGTACGGCGGCCACAAGCAGGCAAACCAGCGCCAGCATGGTCAGCCCGGAGTAGCCGACCCCGACGATCTGGCCGGTCAGCAAGGCGAAGCTGGTCCCGGTCCGGCCCGGGTAGAGATGGATGAACAGCACGGCCATGCCCATCCCGAAGGCCAACACCACGCCGGTGACCGAATCACGCTCGCGGGCCCGCTGGCCGAGAATGCCGAAGAGGGCCGCGGCCAACGCGCTACCCACCAGGGCGCCGATACCGACCTGGAAGCCGGTCAGCAGCGCGAACGCGGCTCCCGTCAACGACAACTCGCTGGAGCCATGCACGGCAAACGACATTTGGCGCATCACGATCAAGGGGCCGATCAATCCGGCCGCCAGTCCCAGCAGCGCGGCAGCGACCAATGCTTGCTGGACGAAGTCGTGCCTGAGCAGGTGGGCGGTGGTGTCGAAGCAAAATAGCCGTCCCAGCAGGTCGGTGAGTCGAGTCGTCACGGTGTGCGCCCGTCGGGCTCACCGACCACCAGGTACCGGTTCTTGACCTTCACGACCTGGATGTCCGCGCGGTACAGCGCCGATAGTGTCTCGGTGGTCATCACCTGCTCGACAGGGCCGATCAGAAATCGCCCGTTGGCCAGATAGAGCACCCGGTCCACATACGGCAGGATCGGATTGAGCTCGTGGGTGACCACGATTACCGCGGTGCCGGCATCACGCCGGCGCCGCTCGATCAGTGCAGCTACCAGCTCGGTGTTGGCGGGATCCAAGGCCAGCAAAGGTTCGTCGCACAGCATCAGCAGCGGATCGCTGGCCAATGCCTGGGCGATTCGCACCCGCTGCAACTCCCCACCCGACATCAGCCCCACCCGGACATCGGCGAGCTGTTCGCCGTTGACCTGTTGCAACGCGCGCCGCACGGATTCGTTGCGGCGGATCCGATCCGAAGAGCGTAGCGGCATCGCGCCCCACCGGCATCCGTCGACACCGAGCCGAACCAGATCGCGTCCGCGCAGCATCACTTCCCGATCGATCGGATGGTGTTGCGGCACATAACCGATTGGGCCGATGCGCCGTCGGCCAAGGCCGACCCGCTTGCCGTCAACCAGGGCGACGCCGGCGCTGAGCCGGACCTGACCGAGCAGCACCTTGAGCAGCGAGGTCTTCCCGCTGCCGTTTGGTCCCAGCACTGCGACGAATTCACCCGCTGACAGCGATAGGTCCAGCTCGTCCCAGAGCACGCGATCACCCAATGCCAGTCGGGCGCCCCGGAGGGCGACAGCTTCGTGAGCTTCGTGCACCGGTCGAGTCAGCGGGTCGACCGCAAGGCGGCGCGGAGTTGGTTGACGGTGTCGCGCTGCCACGTCAGGTAATCGGTGCCGCTCGGCAGCGTTTCGGATACTTCGGTCACCGGAACACCTGCCCGACGGGCGGCCGCCTGCAGATCCGCGGTGGCGGCGGTGGTCGTCTGCGGGTTGACCAGCAGCGCAGAAACCTCTCGGTGGTTGATCAGATCCAGCACCGACGCCATGTCTGCGGGGGCGGGATCGTCGTCGTTTTCGCTGGCCGTGGCGAAGGCGGCCGGGGTCCGATCGATCAGTCCCGAGGCCGCCAGCAGGTAGTGCACCACGGGTTCGGTCGCGAGCACACCGGTGGCCGGGTATGCGATGGCGATGGCATGTTCGGAGTTGGCGATCGTGTCGGCGTCGCGGCCGAATTCCGCGGCGTTGGCCCGGTATGACGAGGCGTTGGTGGGGTCGATCAGCGCCAACCGCTCAGCGATGGTGGCGGCGACCGCCTTGGCGACGCTCAAGTTGTAGAAGACGTGTTCGTCAGGCTGGTATCCATTGTCGGCGGCGCCAAGGAAGGAGTAGGCGTTGACCGCGTCGATGGCCGGATGGTTGGCCAGCAGCCGATCGACCCATGGGTCATAGCCGCCGCCGTTGTAGATCACCAGGGCCGCGTCGGCGATTTCGGCCGCATCCGCGGGAGTCGGTTGGTAAGAGTGCGGATCGGCGGCGGCGCCGGCCACGATCGACTTCACGGTGACATGGCCGCCGGCGACCGCGCTCGCCACGCTGCCCCACACGTCGGTGGAGGCCACTATCGCGCCCGCGCCCGGGTGCGCCGGGCCGGCAACGCCGCAGGCGACCGGGGCGCTCGATGCGATGGCGCAGAACAGGATGGCTGAGAGCCGGTGCGCCATCACCACCACCGCCGGAGCCATGTCCAGTTCCTTTCACCGCCGACCTGCGGCCCCAAGTAGTCCGCAAAACAACCCTCTAATAGTAATGAAAACCGTTTCCAATAGAAAACCGGGCGGCGGTTCCGCATGGCCGTTCCGCCGGTGCCGTTGTAGCCTCACCGAACGTGAGTCCCACACCGCGCCGGCGTGCGACTCTCGCGTCATTGGCGGCCGAACTCAAAGTGTCGCGCACCACCATCTCGAACGCCTTCAACCGACCGGATCAACTTTCCGCGGAACTGCGTGAGCGGGTACTCGCCACGGCCAAGCGGATCGGCTATGCCGGACCCGACCCGGTCGCGCGATCGTTACGCACCCGAAAAGCCGGTGCGGTCGGTTTGGTGATGGCAGAACCGCTGACCTACTTCTTCAGCGATCCCGCGGCCCGTGACTTTGTGGCTGGAGTGGCGCAATCATGCGAAGAGCTGGGGCAGGGGCTGCTGCTGGTCGCCGTCGGACCCAGTCGAAGCCTCGATGATGGCACGGGCGCAGTGCTGGGTGCCGGGGTCGATGGATTTGTCGTGTATTCGGTACGCGACGACGATCCCTACCTGCAGGTGGTGCTGCAGCGCCGGCTGCCCGTGGTGGTGGTTGACCAACCTAAAGACCTTGCTGGAGTTTCGCGGGTTGGCATTGACGATCGGGCGGCAATGCGCAAGGTCGCCGACTACGTGCTGGGGTTGGGACATCGCGAGATCGGCCTGTTGACCATGCGACTGGGCCAAGACCGCCGCCAGGACCTGGTTGACGCGGAACGGCTGAAGTCGCCGAGCTTCGACGTGCAACGGGAGCGCATCATCGGCGTCTGGGACGCGATGGCGGCCGCCGGGGTCCACCGGGAGTCGCTGACTGTCGTGGAGAGCTACGAGCACCTGCCGACATCGGGCGGTGCAGCCGCCAAGGTGGCGTTGGAGGCCAATCCGCGGATCACCGCGCTGATGTGCACGGCGGACATACTGGCCCTGTCTGCCATGGATTACCTACGCGGACATGGCATTTACGTGCCGGGCCAGATGACCGTCACCGGATTCGACGGGGTACCGGAAGCGATTAGCCGGGGACTGACCACGGTCGCACAGCCGAGTTTGCAGAAGGGCCGGCGCGCCGGTGAGTTGGTGCTACAGCCGCCGCGGTCGGGTCTGCCCGCCGTCGAACTGCTCGAAACCGAGTTGATTCGGGGCCGCACCGCGGGACCGCCGGCCTGATGGGCGGCTAGGTGGTGTCTGCTTGGTCGCCGATCAACAGGCGTACCGCCAAGTCCAGCCGTTTGCTGACATCGGTGGCAGAAGCCCTTCGAGTGAGCCATGCGAGCAGGTTCGACAGCCACACATCGGAGATCACCCGGGCGATGTGGTACTGGTCCTCGGTGGGCTCACCGTCGGCCATCGCCCGGGCGAACATGCTGTCGATGAGCTTTTCGACCTGGTCGACCTCGGTGGCTGCCGACGCGTCGGCAAACACGTAGGCACGCGTCATGGCCTCGGTGAGCAGTGGATTGCGCTGCATGGCGCGGTTGAGCTTGCCGACCATGAAGTTCAGCCGCTGAAACGGCGTACCGCCGGTCATTGCGGACCGGTCGGTCTTGGCGTCGATGCGACTGAATTCGCGGCCTAGCGCCGACACCAGCAGATGCACCTTGGACGGGAAGTAGCGGTACAGCGTACCCACCGCGACGTCGGCGCGATCCGCGACCGCGCGCATCTGAACGGCTTCATAGCCGCCCTTCGAGGCGATGGCCATGGTCGCGTCCAGGATGCGTTTGCGCCGCTCCCGCTGCGCCTCCGATCCGAGTTCGGACTCGGCCAGCACTGCCACTTTCATGACCTCGCGCGGTTGCGTGTCAGCGGCGCGGCCAGGATCGATGTTCGCTGGCGACATGTAGCGCGCAACTCCTCTCCGGCGCGGCTCGTTCGAAAACGATACGCATGTTGTGCGAAAATTTCCCACCTCCCCGCGGCCGGGACGATGACGTGTACTGGTGCGATAGCCATCGACTTGACGGTTGATCGTCTGCAATATTAGAACACGTTCTAGTGGGTAGCAGCGGTGTTCTTGCCATGTGAATTTGACGACTCGGAGGACTGCAGGTGGTAGCGACCGTCACCGACCAACTGCTCGCGGCGCGCGAGCTGGTGCGCGACTGGGCCCGCACGGCGGCCTCCGGGGAGGCCGCAACCGTGGCAAGCCGTCAAATGGAGTCGGGGAGCGAGGCGCCGAACGCCGATGCCTGGCGGTCGATTTTCGCGGGCCTGGCCGAGTTGGGGCTGTTCGGCGTCGCAGTCCCCGAGGATCGGGGTGGTGCCGGCGGCAGCATCGAGGACCTGTGCGCCATGATCGAAGAGGCGGCGAAGGCCTTGGTGCCGGGTCCCGTCGCGACCACCGCGCTGGCCGCTGTGATCGTCTCCGATCCCGAGTTGCAGACCGCGCTGGCCGCCGGCGAACGCTTCGCGGGACTTGCGCTGGAAGGCGAGGTGCGGTTCGACACCGAGAGCGCACGGGTGTCGGGCACCGTGCCGCTGGCGCTGGGCGGTGCACCCGGTGGCCTGTTGTTGCTGCGGGCCGAGGGAACCTGGCTGCTCGTGGATACCACCGCCGCGGAAGTGGCGGTGGAGCCGTTGTCGGCCACCGACTTCTCCCGGCCGCTGGCCCGGGTGGTGCTGACTTCGGCTCAGGTTGGCTGGGCGGGGCCCGCGGAGGGGGCCCAGCGGGTCGAGGACCTGGTTGCGACCGTGTTGGCGGCAGAGGCGGCCGGGGTTACCCGATGGTCGCTGGAGACCGCGGTCGCCTACGCCAAGGTGCGCGAGCAGTTCGGTAAGCCGATCGGCAGCTTTCAGGCCATCAAGCACTTGTGTGCCGAGATGCTGTGCCGGGCCGAGCAGGCGGAGGTGGCCGCCGCCGACGCGGCTCGGGCGGCGACCGAACCCGATGCTCAGCAGTTCTCGATCGCTGCCGCCTTGGCCGCCAGCATCGGTATTAGTGCGGCGAAGGCCAATGTCAAAGACTGCATCCAGGTGCTCGGCGGCATCGGCTGCACGTGGGAGCACGACGCGCACCTGTACCTGCGCCGTGCGCACGGCATCGGCCGATTCCTTGGTGGTGCCGAACGCTGGCTGCGTCGGATTACCGCGCTGACTCAGGCCGGCGTCCGGCGTCGTCTCGGCATCGATCTCACCGGGGTGGAAGGCCGGCGACCCGAGATCGCCGCAACCGTCGCCGATATCGCCGCATTGCCCGAGCAAGACCGTCAGGTTGCCCTGGCCGAGACGGGGCTGTTGGCGCCGCACTGGCCCGCTCCGTACGGTCGTGACTCTTCCCCGGCCGAGCAGCTGCTGATCGATCAGGAGCTGGCGTCGGCGGGCGTCGTCCGGCCGGATCTGGTGATCGGCTGGTGGGCAGCGCCGACCATTCTGGAGCACGGCACGACCGAACAGGTACAGCGTTTTGTGCCGGCCACCCTGCGCGGTGACATCCTTTGGTGTCAGCTGTTTTCCGAGCCAGGAGCGGGGTCGGACTTGGCGTCGCTGCGAACCAAGGCGGCTCGTACGGACGGGGGCTGGCTGCTCACCGGGCAGAAGGTGTGGACGTCTAAGGCGCAGCTAGCCAAATGGGGCGTATGCCTGGCGCGAACCGATCCCGACGCGCCGAAGCACAAGGGCATTACCTACTTCTTGATGGACATGGCCGCACCTGGCATCGAGATTCGGCCGCTGCGCGAGATCACCGGCGCATCGTTGTTCAACGAAGTCTTCCTGGAAAACGTCTTCGTTCCCGACGAAATGGTCGTCGGCGCGGTCAATGACGGCTGGCGGCTGGCCCGCACCACCTTGGCCAACGAGCGCGTCGCGATGGCCACCGGTACCGCACTGGGCGACCCGATGGAAGAGTTGCTGGCGGTGCTCGCCGAGCTACCGCTCGACGTCGCCCAGCAGGATCGGTTGGCCAGACTGATCGTTATTGCGGCCACCGGTGCGCTGCTGGACCAGCGCATCGCCCAGCTGGCGGTCGGGGGTCAGGACCCGGGCGCGCAGTCTAGCGTGCGCAAACTCATCGGGGTCCGCTATCGGCAGGCGCTCGCCGAATACATGATGGACGTGTCAGAGGACGGCGGGCTGGTCGAGAATCGCGCGGTGTACGACTTCCTCAACACCCGGTGTCTGACCATCGCCGGCGGCACTGAGCAGATCCTGCTGACCGTCGCCGCTGAGCGGCTGCTGGGTCTGCCGCGTTAGGCGCCGGCTGTTGACTCGGCCCGAAATAGCCGCGGGAAAGCCGCGAAAAGGCTCAGGAAAACGTCGTCTGTGCGCAGGTGCTGGGCGAGGTGAGGTTGACCCCGGGATAGACCACCTGCATGTGCGTGCACACGATGACGTTGACGTTGGTCATGGGTTGGCCGGTCGACCAACTGGTCGAGTCGATGACACCGGTTGTCTGGTATTTGTCCGGCGGGCCTTCACCGAAATAGACGGTGGTAATCACATCGGAACCGCCCGCCTTCATCACCCGCTCGAACTGGCTGGTGGCGTGGGCGTCCAGATAGGCCAACCGGTTCGACGACCGGATCTCGGTGGTTTGACGCGCCCACAAACCGGGGGGGAAACCCGCCGGGCCATCGGGGGTGCGCAGATTCGCGCCGGCGACAAAGTCGCAGCTGCCGTTCGGATGGCAATCGACGAACGAGTGTGTCTCCAGCTGGGTGGCGTCATCGATGGGGAACAACGTGGTGGCCGTGTTGCTGGCCGCGGCGGAGGTGGGGTGGGGCAGGAACATCAGCATCAGCCCCGCCAGCGCCGGGCTCGCCATCAGCCGCTTCATCCTGCGTCCTCTCGTCGACCCGCCGGGGTGAACTTAACGCCGCGACTACTCGTCGTAGGTCACTTCTACCGAATCAGATTCCGGATGAGATTGACAGGCCAAAATTAGCCCGTCGTCGAGATCCTGCTGCTCCAGAACATCGTTGACTTCCATGGTCACTTTTCCCTTGCGCAGCGTGCAGGCGCAGGCACCGCAGTGGCCTTCCCGGCAGGAGAACGGCGCGTCCAGACCCTTGGCCAGCAACACGTCCAGCAGCTTGGCGTTGCGTGGCCAAGAAACGGTGTGCGTCTCACCGTCGAGCTCGACCACCGCCGTGGCTGGTGGTTTGTCTCCGGAATCTTCGATCTTCACCGCCGCGAACGGATCTGAATCCAAGGATTTGAACACCTCGATGTGCACCTGCTGGGCGGGCACTTTGAGTGTTTCGAGGGCAATGCGCGACGTGTCCATGAAAGGGCCGGGGCCACAGATGAAGGCCGGCCGGCCGATGAACGGGGCGGCCAGCTTTGCCAGTGCCGTTGGGCTCGGCAGCCCTTGTAGCGACTCGAGCCAGTGCAGCACCGTCAGCCGGTCGGGGTACTTGGCGGCCAGCTCGTTGAGCGCCTCGCGGAAGATCACCGAGCGGTCGTCGCGGTTGGCGTAGAGCAGTGTCACTTGACCGCCGCCCTCTGCGAGCGCCGACTTGCAGATCGACATGATCGGGGTGATCCCGCTGCCCGCGGCCAGCAGCAGGAAATCGTCGTCGAGCGTCTTGGGCACAAAGTTGCCCGAGGGTGCCAGCACGTGGACACGCATGCCCGGGTGCGCGTGGTCGCACAGCCAGTTGGACGCATATCCGTCCGCGGTGCGCTTGACCGTCACGGTCAACGCGTCGTCGGTGAACGGCGAGCTGCACAACGAGTAGCAGCGGGCCACCGAGCCGGTCCGGTCACTGGGTACGCGCAGCGTCAGGAACTGCCCGGGTGCGTAGCGCAGCCGATCCGGTGGAATTGCCGGGTCGTCGGGTCCGTCTGGAACCGTGAAAACCAGCGACCGTGCGTCGTCGGTTTCGGCGACGACCTCGGCGATCTGCAGCTCCAGGACGTGGCTGCCGAGTGGTTCGTCGGGAATCGCCTCGGTCAAGAACCGCCCTCTCTTCCCTCATCGCGAGAACTGCAACTAGAACATGTTACAGAAAACCCGATTCGTATTGCTACCAGCCGCAGGAATACCCTGCTCGACACAAATCGGAACGTGTTCTAGTCTTTGACTAAACTCAAATCGGTCCGTGTCGGTTGTGCAGCCCAGTCCGCCACTTCCCAGGAGGCAAACGTAAGTGACAACCATTCAACAGCGCGATGCGCAGTCGGTGCTGGCTGCCATCGATGATCTGCTGCCGCAGATTCGGGAGCGTGCTCAAGCCACCGAAGATCTGCGCAGGTTGCCCGACGAGACCGTCCAGGCGCTGGAGGACGTCGGTTTCTTCACTCTGCTGCAGCCCGAGCAGTGGGGTGGACTGCAGTGCGATCCCACGCTGTTCTATGAGGCGACGCGACGCCTGGCCAGCGCGTGTGGTTCCACCGGTTGGGTGAGTTCGATCATCGGGGTGCACAACTGGCATCTGGCCCTGTTCGACCAGCGTGCCCAGGAAGAGGTTTGGGCTGACGATCCCAAGACGCGCATTTCGTCGTCGTATGCGCCGATGGGTGCCGGTGTCGTTGTCGACGGCGGGTACTTGGTGAACGGTTCGTGGAACTGGTCGTCGGGCTGTGATCACGCCACGTGGTGCTTCGTCGGCGGCCCGGTGATCAAAGATGGCCGGCCCGTCGACTTCGGCAGCTTCTTGATCCCGCGCACCGAGTACCGCATCGACGACGTCTGGCACGTGGTCGGACTGCGCGGCACCGGCAGCAACACGGTGGTCGTCAAGGATGTGTTCGTGCCGCGGCACCGGTTTTTGTCCTACAAGGCCATGAACGACCACACCGCGGGTGGATTGCAGACCAACACCTCGCCCGTCTACAAAATGCCTTGGGGCACCATGCATCCCACCACCATCACGGCTCCGATTGTGGGCATGGCCTACGGCGCGTACGACGCGCATGTCGAGCATCAGGGTAAACGCGTGCGCGCGGCGTTCGCCGGCGAGAAGGCCAAGGACGACCCGTTCGCGAAGGTCCGCATCGCCGAGGCCGCCAGCGACATCGACGCGGCCTGGCGTCAGCTGATGGGCAATGTCGGTGACGAGTATGCGTTGCTGTCTGCCGGTAAAGAGATTCCGTTCGAGCTGCGCACACGGGCACGTCGCGACCAGGTGCGAGCCACTGGCCGGTCGATCGCCTCGATCGACCGGCTCTTCGAGGCCTCCGGTGCCACCGCACTGGCCAATGACGCTCCCATACAGCGGTTCTGGCGGGACGCGCACGCCGGTCGGGTGCACGCGGCCAACGACCCTGAGCGCGCATACGTGATTTTCGGGAACAACGAGTTCGGGTTGCCTCCCGGCGACACCATGGTCTGATGACGGCTACCGAGGAACTCACTTTCGAATCCACCTCTCGCTATGTCGAGGTCGATGTCGACGGACCGCTGAAGCTGCATTATCACGAAGCCGGCGTCGGCAACGACCAGACGGTCGTGCTGCTGCACGGCGGTGGGCCCGGTGCATCGAGCTGGACGAATTTCGCGCGCAATATTGCGGTGCTGGCGCAGCAGTTCCATGTACTGGCCGTCGATCAGCCCGGATACGGTCACTCGGATAAGCGTGCCGAGCATGGGCAGTTCAACCGCTATGCCGCGGCCGCGCTCAAGGGTCTGTTTGATCAACTGGGCTTGGGTCGGGTTCCGCTGGTGGGTAATTCGCTAGGTGGCGGCACCGCGGTGCGATTCGCGCTGGACTACCCGGACCGTGCCGGTCGGTTGGTCCTGATGGGTCCGGGCGGGTTGAGTATCAACCTGTTCGCGCCGGACCCGACCGAGGGCGTGAAACGGCTGGGCAAATTCTCCATTCAGCCCACCCGAGAGAATCTCGAGGCGTTTCTGCGCGTCATGGTCTATGACCAGAAGCTGATCACTCCGGAGCTGGTGGACCAGCGCTTCGAGCTGGCCCGCACGCCGGAGTCCTTGATGGCGACGCAAGCAATGGGCAAGTCCTTCTCTGGGGCAGACTTCGAGCTCGGCATGATGTGGCGCGAGGTATACAAGCTGCGCCAGCCGGTGCTGCTGATCTGGGGACGGGAGGATCGGGTCAATCCGCTGGATGGCGCGCTGGTCGCGCTCAAGACCATCCCCCGTGCGCAGCTGCACGTCTTCGGGCAGTGTGGACATTGGGCGCAGGTGGAGAAGTTTGACGAGTTCAACAGGCTGACGATTGATTTCTTGGGAGGTGCGAGATGAGTATCCGGTCGCTGGGCTATCTACGCATCGAAGCCACCGATATGGCGGCCTGGCGCGAATACGGTCTGAAGGTCCTCGGCATGGTCGAGGGGAAGGGCGGCACCGAGGGTGCCCTGTATCTGCGGATGGACGATTTCCCGGCTCGGCTGGTGATCGTCCCGGGCGAGCAGGACCGGTTGGCGGAGGCGGGTTGGGAATGTGCGAATGCCGAAGGCCTACAGGATATTAGGAATCGGCTCGACGTCGAGGGCACACCGTACAAGGAGGCAACCGCCGCTGAAATGGCGGATCGTCGGGTGGACGAGATGATCCTGTTTGCCGATCCCTCGGGCAACCCGCTGGCGGTCTTTCATGGCGCCGCCTTGGAACACCGCCGCGTGGTAAGTCCCTACGGGCACAAGTTCGTCACCGGTGAACAGGGCCTGGGGCACGTGGTGCTAACCACCCGCGATGACGCCGAAGCATTGCACTTCTACCGAGACGTGCTTGGCTTCAAACTGCGTGACTCGATGCGGATGCCGCCGCAACTGGTGGGCCGGCCCGCCGACGGCGCGCCGGCCTGGTTGCGCTTTTTTGGCTGCAACCCGCGCCACCATTCCCTGGCTTTCTTGCCGCTGCCGACGCCCAGCGGCATCGTGCACCTAATGGTCGAGGTGGAGAATGCCGACGACGTCGGTCTGTGCCTGGACCGAGCGCTGCGCCGCAAAGTGCCGATGTCGGCCACCCTGGGGCGGCACGTCAACGATCTAATGCTGTCCTTCTATATGAAGACTCCCGGCGGTTTTGACGTCGAATTCGGTTGTGAAGGTCGGCAAGTCGACGATCACGACTGGATTGCGCGGGAAAGTACCGCTGTCAGCTTGTGGGGCCACGACTTCACCGTCGGCGCGCGCGGGTAGCTGTGGACGAATAATGGCCGCCCCGTCGATCGACCCGCGCACCTTTCGGAGTGTGCTCGGTCAGTTCTGCACCGGGATCACCATCATCACCACGGTGCACGACGAGGTGCCGATCGGTTTTGCGTGCCAGTCCTTTGCCGCGTTGTCACTCGATCCGCCGCTGGTGCTGTTTTGCCCGACCAAGGTATCGCGGTCCTGGAAGGCCATCGAGGCCAGCGGCCGCTTCTGCGTGAACGTGCTGACCGAGAAGCAGAAGGACGTTTCGGCGCGGTTCGGCTCCAAGGAACCCGATAAGTTTGCCGGTATCGATTGGCGCCCTTCCGAACTCGGTTCTCCGGTGATCGAGGGGTCGTTGGCGTACATCGACTGCACGGTGGCCTCGGTGCACGACGGTGGCGATCACTTTGTGGTATTCGGCGCGGTCAATTCGCTCTCGGAGGTCCCCAAGATCAAGCCGAGGCCGCTGCTGTTCTATCGCGGCGACTACACCGGCATCGAACCGGACAAGACCACGCCCGCTCAGTGGCGAGACGACCTGGAGGCGTTCCTCACCACCACCACCGCAGACACCTGGCTCTAACCTGGCTGCCCACACGTAGCTGGCCGCACGTAGCGCTACCGCGAAAATCAAGGGGAAAATTTCGCAGTAGCGCTACGTCCGAATGTGCCGTGACCGGCTGCTACCGAAAACCCAACGTTCGATCTTGGCTGCTGGCCACGAAGCCGACTCGCGCGCTTCTGACTCGGCCTTTGGGGCCATGCGGTCGGCACGTTTTGGCTGCGTCCCTTGCGGCGCGGGCCCGGGCCCCCGCTTCTTCGGCCAGCGTTTCCCGTCGTTTCAGTGTCACGTCGAGCACGACTATCAGGGCGGCGACCACGGCGAGGGCTATCGCCGCTGCGGCGGCGACCATCCAAAGATCGCTGGTATCCATTTGCGGCTCCGTTGCTGTTCATGTCGGTATTGCAGCCGTCAGTAACAGAGATCCCCATATTTGACAGGAATCAAACAAGCGCCGATCCGGCCTGCTCGCTGCGGGGCCAAAGCCGGGCCGAGGACGACGGAATGGCGTTGAATCGAAACGTGCGAGAGAGTAGTGCCATGCAGGTCCGGGGCTTCGGCGAGCTAGAGGCGGTCATTATGGACCGCGTATGGAGCCGCCGCGAGGTGATCACCGTCCGCGACATGTTCGACGAGCTGGCGCACCATCGGCAGATTGCGTATACCACCGTCATGTCCACGATGGACAACTTGCACCGCAAAGGGTGGTTGCAACGGGAACGCGCGGGGAAGGCCTTCCGCTATTGGCCGACTATGACCCGCGAGGAACATTCGGCCAGCCTCATGCGGGACGCCTTTGATGCCGGTGGAGACTCGGATCTGGTGTTGACCTTTTTCCTCAAGCAGATGGACGCGGAAGAATCGACGCGGGTCCGTGACGTGCTGCGCCGGATCATCGCCGATCGGGACGAATCGTGAACACCGCGCTTCTCTTGCTCGGGTATGCGGTGGCGTTGGTTTGGCTTGGACCCCTACCGCTGCGGCGCATCACCCGCACCAGCGCCCACCCGAAGCTGGCCGTGGCGTCCTGGTTGACGGCGGTCGCTACCGCGCTCGCCGCGTGGTTCGCCGCCCTCGGGGTGCTGGGCACCGCCGTACTGGACAGCGCGTGGCACCACGGGCAGCTAACACTTTGCTTGAAGACGTTGGGCCTTACCGGCGAACTGGGCCTGCCGCGCACAATCGCTTCGGCGGTCGCCATTGGCCTGCTGTTGGCGGGCCTGGTAGCAACCGCCGTAGCCGGTTGGCGCGTTGTTCATCGATGGCGGCGGCAGCGATCCCTTAGTCGGCTACACGCCGCCAACGCGCGGGTGGTCGGAGGACCCAGCGACTGGCCTGGCGTGGTGGTCGTCCCGGCGCCACAACCTGCCGCCTACTGCGTCGCTGATCGACCCGAGAGTGTCATCGTGGTCACCAGCGCCGCTCTTAACCGCCTCGACGAGCGGCAGCTGGCCGCCGTGCTCGCGCACGAATACGCACACTTGGCGAGCCGACACCACGACCTGCTGATGGCGCTGCGTGCGATGGCGGCGAGTCTGCCTCGACTGCCCTTGTTCGCTGCGGCCGCAGACGTAGTGGCGGACCTGCTGGAGCTATGCGCTGATGATGTTGCGGTGCGACGGCACGGGAAAACGGCCTTGCTGCATGGGCTATTAGCGTTGACGGGGGGACCGTCGGTGATGGCGTCGGCGACGTTGGGTGCGGCCAATACCGCGACGTTGGCCCGCGCCGAGCGGTTAGCCATCCCGGTGTCCCGCGGCCGATCGTGGCTTGAGCGGGTGATGTTGTCCACCACCATCGGTCTCGCGATGACTATGCCGCTGGTGTTTGGTCTGGCCTGCCAGCTGTAGTCACCGCGTTACGGGTATTCGCGCGCGATCGAGACAGGATGTGCCAGCTCACTCCGGCGGCCACCAGCACAGCCGAGGCGCCCACCAGCGCCCATGGGCTGACACCGTCGACCAACTGGATTAACCAGTCCTGCATCGTGTTTGCGGTTCGAATTACCGGATCGTCAGCCTCGGCGCCGGTGAAATAGAGTCGGATTTCGTAGTAGCCGTAGTACGTCACGTATAGGCCGGTGAGCAACACGATAACGCCGGCGATCCGGCCGACGAAGGGCAAAACGCGCCGAAACGCCACGCTCGCCGAGGAGCCGGCCAGCGCAACGGCGAGTGCGGCCACCCCTACCGTGATGGTCATGCCGGCCGCGTAGGCGACAAACGCCAGCACGCCAGAGACCATCGAACCGTGCTTGAACGTCGTGCTGATCACCGCCAGAAACGGTGCGACGGTGCAGGATAGCGAAGCGATCGCATAACCGACGCCGTAACCGTACATCGAACCCAACCGGGTCGTCGGCGCACCGCCCGCGCGCTTGGGCATGATGATGTTGACGTCCTTGCCGGCTAGCAGCCAGAGCGCCAATCCGATGAGCAGAAGTCCGATGATCGCGGTGCCAAACGGCAGGTACTTCTGAGCCGAGGCGATTACCGGTGCGATTAGCAGACCGAAAATGCCGAACACCGTGAGGAATCCGAGGGACATTCCCGCGGTGGCCGCGCCGGCACGAAACAGGGCGGCCGGACGTGAGGCGCCCTGACTGCCGGCGATCACCAACCCCAGGTAGCCGGGCAGAAAGGCAAAGCCACACGGGTTGAGGGCGGCGACCAACCCGGCGCCGAGCGCAAAGCTCAGGGCGGCGGTGTCGATCATCGACCGGCCAGCTCGTTGACCCGCTCCGTCAATTCCTGAGCACTCAATGTGCCTTTGACCACGTCGACCTTGCCGTCGGCGCCGACGAACGCCCACGCCGGTTGCTGCGTAACACCGAACTTAGACCAGACGGTTCCTTCGCTGTCGGCGAGCTGGGTGGTGCTACCCAGCTGGTATTTGTCGACGAACGCCTGCATCGCGGAAGCTTGCTCCTGTGCCCCCACGCCAACGAACGTGACGGTCGAGTTGGCCGCCGCGACGTTTCCGAAGATCGGCGCCTCATGCTGGCAGGTCGGGCACCAAGGTGTCCAGAACCATAGCACCGCCGGCTTACCCGCCAGACTCGTTCCCGAGAATGTCTGGCCCCCAATGGTTTTAGCAGTGAACTGCAGCTGTTCCGGTACGTGCGTCGAGTTTCCTGCCGCCGCATGAGACGCCGAACCGGCTGCGTTGGTGGGCGCGGACTGCGCCCCGGGCGCGCCGCATGCGGTAATGGCCGTGGCAGCGACGCCGATAGCAAACAAGGTGATCCAGCGCCGTGGCATGGCTATTCCCTCCGTTGTGTGCAGCTTGAACTTTGTCTCGAACCGTGTGGTGGGTGGCCACCAACATACTATCTACGTACGTAGATAGTATGTTGGTCCGTGACACACTCTCACCGATGTGCCGCACGGCGGCGCTCACCCGAACAATGGCTTTCGGTCGCCTGGGTAGGCGCGCGAGGCAAGGTTGCCAGCAGAATGGCCCTATGACGCTGGACCTGACCAGATACTTCGAACGCATCAACTATGGTG
Organism: Mycobacterium basiliense; assembly: GCF_900292015.1. Classification (NCBI taxonomy): domain Bacteria; kingdom Bacillati; phylum Actinomycetota; class Actinomycetes; order Mycobacteriales; family Mycobacteriaceae; genus Mycobacterium; species Mycobacterium basiliense. The sequence goes on along the minus strand of NZ_LR130759.1, from coordinate 5,074,397 downwards.
GCGGCACCGAACCGACCCTGGAGGTATTGCGGGATCTGGTGACCGCCCACACGCGCACGATTCCGTTCGAAAACCTCGATCCGCTCATGGGAGTGCCGGTCGACGACCTGAGTCCAGCAGCGCTGGCCGACAAGCTGGTTCACCGGCGCCGCGGTGGCTACTGCTATGAGCACAACGGACTGATGGGATACGTGCTGGCAGAATTGGGCTATCAGGTACGCAGACTGGCCGGACGAGTCGTGTGGATGGCCCCGCCAGACGCGCCGCTGTCCGCACAGACACACACCGTGCTGGCGGTGACCTTTCCCGGCTCGCAAGGGTCGTATCTGGTGGACGTCGGGTTCGGCGGCCAGACCCCGACCTCTCCGATTCGGATCGAAACGGGCAGCACCCAACAAACGACCCACGAACCGTTTCGCCTGGATGATCGTGGCGACGGGCTGGTCTTGCAGGCCATGGTTCGCGACGAGTGGCAGGCGCTATACGAGTTCAGCACGCTCACCCGACCGCCGATCGACCTGAAGGTGGCGTGTTGGTTTGTCTCGACTCACCCGTCATCGCACTTCGTCACCGGCTTGATGGCCGCGACCGTTACCGCCGACGCCCGGTGGAACTTGACGGGGCGCACCCTGGCCATCCACCGCGGGGGCCTGACCGAGAAGACCGTTCTGGACACTCCTGCCGCGGTTGTAGACACGCTGGGTGTCCGGTTCGGCATCAACCTGGCCGAGGTCGGGGAGCGTAGTGCGCTGGAAGGCCGCATCGAAGAAACCTGCTTCGCCGCGCGATAACGCCGGCGGCTAGCGTCGGGGCAGCCAAGACCCGATCCGGTGCACCGCGTCTTCGATGTCGCTGGTCGGCCCGGCGAATGACATCCGGACAAACGCATTACCCCGTACGGTGTCGAAGTCGATGCCCGGCGCGATAGCAACGCCCGTGTCAGCCAGCAACTTTGAGCAGAACGTTAGCGAATCGGTGGTGAAGTCTGAGACGTCGGCATAGACGTAGAACGCGCCGTCGGTGGGCGCCAGTCGGTCAATGCCGATACCACGTAGACCATCGAGCAGCAACGAACGGTTCAGGGCGTAGTGACGCAGATTGGCCTCGGCCTCGGCGGTGGCCTCAGGGGTGAAGGCCGATACCGCCGAAATCTGCGATAACACCGGTGGGCAGATGGTGAAATTGCCGGTGAGACAATCAACCGCGCGGCGCAGCTCGGTGGGTACCAGCAGCCAGCCCAGTCGCCACCCCGTCATCGCGTAATACTTCGAAAAGCTGTTCACTACCACCGAATTCCGCGAGGTTTGCCAAGCGCAGCTGGTCTGCGGTGCACCCGGGTAAACCAGGCCGTGGTAAACCTCGTCGCTGATCAGCCGAGCCCCCGACTCATCGCACCAGGACGCGATCGCCGTCAGCTCCTCGGCGGGGATGACCGTTCCGGTGGGGTTGGCCGGGCTGGCGACAACCACGCCCCGCACCGGTGGGTCCAGTTCGGCAAGCATCTGCGCAGTGGGTTGGAATCGGGTCGCCGGCCCGCAGTGGAGCTCCACGACCTCACACCCCAATGCGGTCAGGATGTTGCGGTAGCACGGGTAGCCTGGACTGGCCATCGCCACCCGATCGCCGACATCGAAGCAGGCCAGGAATGCGAGCAGGAAGCCGCCCGACGATCCGGTGGTAATCACCACCGCGTCTCGTTCGACAGAGATGCCATGCCGCCGTTGGTAATCCGCGGCGATGGCGTCACGAAGCTCCGGAATACCCAGCGCCACGGTGTAGCCCAGTTGATTGAGGTGCAAGGCGGCGGCCGCGGCGGCGCGCACCGGCTCAGGTGCGCCCGCGCTGGGCTGGCCCGCCGAAAGATTCACCAGATCACCGTGTGTGCGCTGGCGCTCCGCGGCCGCCAGCCAGACGTCCATCACGTGAAACGGTGGGATACCTGCTCGCAGGGCGACACGATTGGTCATGATGCGGGTATCGCCTCGGACTCCAACCGGCGCAGCAGCTCTCTCGGCGGAGGTAGCAGATGGGTGCTGCCGTGGGCACGCTTGAAATACAGATGCATATCGTGTTCCCAGGTGATCGCGATGCCACCATGCAACTGGATGCCCTCGGCGGACACCACGTTGAGTGCTTCGCAGGCCGCCAGTCGCGCGGTGGCGGCATTGGTGGGTGTGGGTTGGTCGCATGCGTCGGCGACGACGGCCCGGGCCGCGGCGACGGTCACGTAAAGATCGGCCATCCGATGCTTAAGCGCCTGGAAGCTGCCAATTGGACGACCGAACTGCACCCGGTTCTTGGCGTATTCAACGGTCAGCTCCAAACAGCGCTCGGCGGCGCCGATCTGTTCAGCCGCCAACAGAATGGCCGCGGCGTCGGCGACGCCGGGGTCAGGACCCATCGCGGTCTTTTCCTCGGGCCGTACCAGGGCCAGCCGGCGGGTGGGATCCATGGCGGCAACGGGCCGCGCATCGAAGCGGGTCCACCGGCTGAGCTTGCCGTCCTCGATAGCGACCACGACATCGGCGATGTCCCCGTTGACCACGTAGTCGGGGTCGAGCACCAGCGCGCCGATCGAGCGACCGTCGGCTAGCGCTTCGAGCGTCTCGGCCTCCGGTGTGGGTGCGGCCAACAGTGCCAACTCGGCGAGGGTGGTGCCCAGCAGGGGAGAGGGCACCAGTGCCCTGCCAAGCTCTTGCAGAACTGTTGCAGCGTCTGCTATTTCGCCACCCGCACCGCCCAACTCTTCGGGGATCACCAGGGCCGCCGCGCCAACTTGCTCGCACAGCAGCCGCCACAGCGACTCGTCATAGCCGCGTTCGGATTCCATCGCCGCCCGCACCGCAGCCGGCTCGGCGTGTTTGGCCACCAGCGCGGCGACCGTTTCCCGCAGCATCTGGCGCTCGTCATTCATGGGCGCCGCTCCTCCTCATCGCTTCGCTCTGCATCGTCGCTGGCGCGATTCATGGGCGCCGCTCCTCCTCATCGCTTCGCTCTGCATCGTCGCTGGCGCGATTCATGGGCGCCGCTCCTCCTCATCGCTTCGCTCTGCATCGTCGCTGGCGCGATTCATGGGCGCCGCTCCTCCTCATCGCTTCGCTCTGCATCGTCGCTGGCGCGATTCATGGGCGCCGCTCCTCCTCATCGCTTCGCTCTGCATCGTCGCTGGCGCGATTCATGGGCGCCGCTCCTCCTCATCGCTTCGCTCTGCATCGTCGCCGGCGCGGGTCATTGGCGCGGCTTTTCCTCGAGTCATAGCGCTTCAAGCACCCGACGTCGATGCGCCGCGGGCGTACCCCACGCCGAACGCAAAGCCTGCACCCGCAGCAGCCACATCGACAAGTCGTTTTCCTGGGTGAAACCGATCGCACCGTGCGTCTGCAACGCACAGCGGGCGGCCAGCAGACCGGCCTCGCCCGCAGCCACGTTGGCGGCACTGACGTCACGCGGTGCCAGTGACAAGGCGGCGCCGTATACCAAGGGCCTGGCCAACTCGATCGCGATATGCACGTCGGCAAGCCTGTGCTTGATCGCCTGATAGGAGCCGATAACCCGGCCGAACTGCGTGCGTTGCTTGGCGTAGTCGACGGTCACGTGCAATAAGGCCTCCGCGGCCCCGACCAGCTGCGCCGCGGTGGCCAACGCGCCGAACTCATAGGCCCGTTTGATATCGGCCTGCCAGGATTCGCCGGCCGGCGCCACCTCGTAGAGGCGGCGGCTGGGATCAACGGACTGGCGGCAGTCGCCTGACAAACCCTCACTGACGCCGTCTTCATCAACCAGCAGCAGCAGCCCGGCGCTGTCGGCGTCCACCGCGCGCGGGACGTGCGGCGGCATCGCGACGGTGACGATCAGTTCACCGGACGCCAGCTGGGTGCTGCGATCGTCGTCGGCAAGCAAAACTGGTGCCACGGCAATGGACTCGGTAATCGGCCCGGGCGCACACCATCGCCCCAGGCGTTCGAGCGCGACCACCAGATCAACGGGGCTGGCGCCGAGCCCATCGAACTTCTCCGGCACGATCAACGCGGTGACTCCGAGGTTGGCCAATTGCTCCCACATCTTGCGACCGGGTGCCACCTCGCCCGCGGACCAGGCCCGGACGGCACCGGGCAGATCCGCGGCGCCGAGCGCCGCGTCGATGCTGGCCGCGAAATCACGCTGCTGTTCGTCTAGTTGAAACTCCACGGTCACTTCTTCTCTCGCGGCAAACCCAGCAGTCGTTCAGAAATGATGTTGCGCTGGATCTCGTTGGTGCCGGCGTAGATTGGCCCACCAAGGGCGAACAGCAAGCCTTCGGTCCACGGACCGGCCAGCTCGCCGTCGGCGCCACGGAGGTCGAGTGCAGTCTGATGAATCTCGACGTCGAGGTCCGACCAGAACACTTTGGTTACCGACGATTCTGCGCCCAGCTCGCCACCGGCGGCCAATCTGGACACGGTCCCAAACGTCTGTAACCGGTAGGCCTGCGCCTTGATCCACGCATCGGCAACCCGGTCGGCGAACGTGGTCGGCGAGCCGCTGTCTTTCCACAACTGCACCAGTCGTTCTGCGGCCGCCAGAAAGCGGGCTGGGCTGCGCAACGACATGCCGCGTTCGTTGCTCGAAGTGCTCATGGCGGCCCGCCAGCCGTCGTTCGGGGTGCCGATCACGTCGTGGTCGGGCACGAAAACGTCGTCGAGGAAAATCTCGCCGAAGCCGGTGTCGCCGCCCAGCTGAACGATCGGCCGTACCGTAATACCCTTGGCCTTCAGATCGAACATGAAATAAGTCAGTCCGCGATGCCGCTCGGCGGATGGGTCGGAGCGAAACAGGCCGAATCCCATGTCCGCGAACGGCGCCCGTGAACTCCATATCTTCTGGCCGTTGAGCAGCCAGCCGCCGTCCACCTTGGTCGCTGTGGAGCGCAATGACGCCAGGTCGCTGCCGGATTCGGGCTCAGACCACGCTTGGGCCCAGATCTGTTCGCCGCTAGCCATGTTGGGCAGGATCCGGTCCAACTGCTCCTGGGTACCGTGTGCGAACAGCGTCGGCGCCAGCATTGATGTGCCATTGGCACTGGCCCGTCCCGGCGCTCCGGAGTGAAAGTATTCCTCCTCGAACACCACCCAGTGCAGCAGTGGTGCGTCACGGCCGCCATATTTTCTCGGCCAGGTGATCACCGAGAGGCCCGCGTCGAAGAGCACCCGGTCCCAACGCCGATGCTGGGCAAAGCCTTCGGCGTTGTCGTAGGACTCGGTGGGAATGGCTTCTGTATTGGCGGCCAGGAACTCGCGCACCTCGGTCCGGAAGGTCAGTGTCTCTTCGTCGAAATTCAGGTCCATTCAGGCCAACTCTCGCAGTTGTGGTTTGACCACCTTGCCGCCGGCATTGCGCGGCAGCGAGTCGACGAACCGCACCGATCGGGGTGCCTTGAAGTTCGCCAAATGCTCACGGGTGTAGGTGATCACCGACGTTTCGTCGAGTGTTGCACCTGGCCGAGTGACCACGAACGCTCGGCCAACTTCGCCCAGCCGTTGGTCGGGAACCCCGATCACCGCAACGTCGGCGACGCCATCCATGCGCGCCAGCACCTGCTCGATTTCGGCGGGATAGACGTTGAATCCTCCACAGATATACATGTCTTTGAGCCGGTCGGTGATGCGTAGGTTTCCGGCGGAGTCGACCTCACCGACATCCCCGGTGTGCAACCAGCCGTCGGCGTCGACGGCCGCGGCGGTGGCCGTCGGGTCATCGAGGTAGCCGAGCATGACATTCGGTCCTCGCAGCAGGACTTCACCACCATCTGCGATCCGCAACTCAAAATCGGCGAACGGGCGCCCGCACGTGGTCGCGACGGTCGCCGCGTCGTCCTCGGCACGGCACATCGTCCCCATCCCGTTGGCTTCGGTTAGGCCGTAGGCGGTCAGCACAATGTCGATGTCAAGTTCGGACTGCATGCGCTCCACCAACACCACCGGCACGGTGGCCGCGCCGGTCACCGCGAACCGAAGCGAACTCAAGTCGTACTCCTGGCGTGCCGGGTGGTCAAGCAGGGTCTGGTAGATGGTGGGCGGGCCGGGCAGCACGGTGATGCGGTGCTGTTCGATCGCTTGCAGAGTGCGCAGCGGATCGAAGGTCAGGTGCGGGTAAAGCGTTGCGCCGGTTTGCAGACAGGCGAGGATGCCCGCCTTGTAGCCGAAGTTGTGAAAGAACGGGTTGATGCATAGGTAGCGATCATCGTTGGTGATCTTGCCGTTGGCGGCCCACGATGCCGAGGCGGACAGCGATTGCCGGTGCGCGCACAGAACGCCCTTGCTACGTCCGGTGGTGCCCGAGGTGAACAGGATGTCGCTGATGTCATCTGGGGTAACGGCGGCTGCCCGGGCGTAGGCGGCATCGGTGTCGGTACCGCCGGCGATGAACTCGTCCCAGGTGCCGTCGCGTTCCTCGATCGGCACCCGCACGATGTGCCGCAGCGTGGGCAAGGCTTTGCGGCCCAACGCTGCCACCCGGTCGGTGCCAAGGAAGCGGCCCATCGCGAACAGCACCGGTGCCCCGGTTCGGGCCAGGATGTCGGCCGCTTCGTCGGCGGTATAGCGGGTGTTCAGCGGCACCATGGCGGCGCCGGCGTGCTGGATGGCCAGGCAGGCCACCACCCAATGCCACGTGTTCGGCGACCACATCGCCACTCGGTCTCCGGGCTCGACACCAAGCCCGACCAGCGCCGCTGTCGCACGGTACACCTCTTCTCTCAGCCCAGCGGCGGTGAAGCAGCGCTCGTCGGTGACCAATGCGTGGTGGTCCGGGAACTGGCGGGCAAAACGATCGAGCGCCGCGGGTACGGTGCGGGGATCGCTAGTCATCATGGTCCTCTGGCAAGCCGCTAACAAAGCAAGTGCTTGGTAGGTTAGCCTACAGGTCATGCAGGACGTCGAGCAGTTCCGGGCGGAGGTCCGCGAGTGGCTCACCGACAATTTGGTCGGCGAATTCGCTGCACTCAAGGGTCGGGGCGGGCCGGGGCGCGAACACGAGGCGTTCGAAGAACGCCGGTCCTGGAACCAGCATCTCGCTGCCGCGGGACTGACCTGCCTGGGGTGGCCGGTCGAGCACGGTGGCCGCGGGCTTTCCACCGCGCACCGGGTGGCGTTCTATGAGGAGTACGCCCGCGCCGACGCGCCGGACAAGGTCAACCACTTCGGCGAGGAGCTGTTGGGGCCGACGCTTATCGCGTTCGGAACGCAGGAGCAGCAACAGCGATTCCTGCCGCGCATCCTCGACGTCACCGAGCTGTGGTGTCAGGGATATTCCGAGCCTGGCGCCGGCAGTGACCTGGCCAACGTGTCGACCACCGCCGAACTGGACGGCGACCAGTGGGTGATCAACGGCCAGAAAGTGTGGACCTCGCTGGCCCACCTGTCGCAGTGGTGCTTTGTGGTCGCCCGCACCGTCAAGGGCTCCAAGCGGCACGCCGGCCTGTCGTACCTGCTCGTGCCGCTGGATCAGCCGGGTGTGCAGATCCGCCCGATCGTCCAGATCACCGGCACCGCCGAGTTCAATGAGGTGTTTTTCGACGATGCCCGCACGGACGCCGGCATGGTGGTCGGCCAGCCGGGCGACGGCTGGCGAGTCGCGATGGGCACGCTGACTTTCGAGCGTGGAGTTTCGACGCTAGGCCAGCAGATCGTCTACGCGCGAGAGCTTTCCAATCTGGTTGAGCTTGCGCGCCGCACCGGTGCCGTCGAGGATCCGTTCATCCGGGAGCGGCTGACCCGGGCGTGGACCGGACTGCGGGCCATGCGCAGCTATGCGCTGGCCACCATGGATGTTGAGCAGCCGGGCCAGGACAACGTGTCAAAGTTGTTGTGGGCCAACTGGCATCGTGACTTGGGTGAGCTGGCGATGGACGTGATCGGCCGGCCGGGGATGACCATGCCGGACAGCGAGTTCGACGAATGGCAGCGGTTATACCTGTTCACTCGGGCCGACACCATCTATGGCGGTTCCAACGAGATCCAGCGCAATATCATTGCCGAGCGGGTGCTCGGCTTGCCCCGGGAGGCTAAGGGATGAGCTTGTCTGAAGCGCCGAAAGAGATTGCTGGACACGGTCTTTTGGTGGACAAGGTGGTGGTGGTGACCGCGGCGGCGGGAACCGGTATTGGGTCGGCAACCGCGCGTCGGGCCCTGGCCGAGGGCGCCGACGTGGTGATCTCCGATCATCATGAGCGCAGGCTGGGGGAGACCGCCGAGGAACTGGCCGCGCTGGGGTTGGGCCGGGTCGAAAGCGTGTTATGCGACGTGACGTCCACCGCCCAGGTTGACGCGCTGATCGATTCGACCACCGCCCGGATGGGGAGACTCGACGTACTGGTCAACAATGCCGGCTTGGGTGGGCAGACCCCGGTCGCTGATATGACCGACGACGAATGGGACCGCGTGATGGATGTGACGCTCACCTCGGTGTTCCGTGCCACCCGCGCGGCGCTGCGCTACTTTCGCGAGGCGCCGCACGGTGGTGTGATCGTCAATAATGCCAGCGTGTTGGGCTGGCGAGCCCAACATTCACAGTCGCACTACGCAGCCGCCAAGGCCGGGGTGATGGCGTTAACCCGTTGTAGCGCAATAGAAGCCGCCGAGCACGGGGTGCGGGTCAATGCGGTCTCACCTAGCATCGCCCGGCACAAGTTCCTGGACAAGACGACCTCGACGGAATTACTCGACCGACTGTCCGCCGGCGAGGCGTTCGGTCGCGCGGCCGAACCCTGGGAAGTCGCGGCCACCATCGCGTTCTTGGCCAGCGACTATTCCAGCTACCTGACCGGAGAGGTGATTTCGGTTTCCAGTCAGCACCCGTAAAGGGGCTGAGTCATCCGCACGGTGATCCGATGGGGGGCGGCGTGCAGAGTGTTTGGCAGCCGCAGCTGGCCGAGCAAGCGCTTGGTTGATAATCTGTTCGGATGGACCGAGTGGCCGGTCAGGCTATTAGCCGGCGCGACGAGCTGTTGGAGCTTGCCGCGGTGATGTTCGCCGAGCGCGGGCTACGCGCTACGACGGTGCGCGACATCGCCGACGGCGCGGGGATCCTATCCGGCAGTCTTTATCACCATTTCGCGTCCAAGGAAGAGATGGTCGACGAGCTGCTGCGCGGTTTCCTGGACTGGCTATTCGCCCGGTATCAGGAGATCGCCGAATCCCAGGCCAATCCGCTGGAGCGGCTCAAGGGTCTGTTCATGGCGTCGTTCGATGCGATTGAACATCGGCATGCACAGGTCGTCATCTATCAGGACGAAGCGCAACGGCTGTCGTCGCAACCGCGTTTTTCCTACATTGAGGACCTGAACAAGCAGCAGCGAAAAATGTGGGTCGAAGTGCTGAATCAGGGCATCGAGGAAGGCTATTTCCGGCCGGACCTCGATGTCGACCTGGTCTACCGATTCATTCGCGACACCACCTGGGTGTCGGTGCGCTGGTATCAGCCCGGCGGACCGCTCAGCGCCACGCAGGTGGGTCAGCAATATCTCGCCATCGTGCTCGGTGGGATTACGGCGGATTCCAAATAGATTGAAATCGAAGAGGGAGTTTGACATGCCCGAGGCGTACGTCATCGATGCTGTACGTACCGCGGTTGGCAAGCGCAATGGTGCGCTGGCCGGGATACATCCCGTCGACCTGGCGGCGGTGGCGTGGCGGGGCCTGCTCGATCGGATCGACATCGACCCCGTTGCCGTCGACGATGTGATCGCCGGTTGCGTCGACGCGATCGGCGGACAGGCCGGCAACATCGCCCGGCTGTCGTGGTTGGCCGCCGGCTATCCGGAAGAGGTGCCCGGTGTCACGGTGGATCGCCAGTGTGGTTCCAGTCAGCAGGCGATTTCCTTTGGTGCACAAGCGATCATGTCCGGTACGGCTGATCTGATCGTGGCCGGAGGCGTGCAAAACATGAGCCAGATTCCGATCTCGTCGGCAATGACGGTCGGCGAGCAGTTTGGTTTCACCTCGCCGACCAACGAGTCCAAACAATGGTTGCACCGCTACGGTGACCAGGAGATTTCCCAGTTCCGTGGCTCGGAGATGATCGCCGAAAAATGGAACCTGTCGCGCGAAGAGATGGAAAGGTACGCGCTAGCCAGCCATGAGCGCGCGTTCGGGGCGATCCGGGGCGGCCACTTCGACAATGAAATCATCCCCGTTGATACCGAATCCGGGCCTTTCCGGGTCGACGAAGGTCCGCGCGAGTCGTCGCTGGAGAAGATGGCCGGCTTGAAGACGTTGGTGGAAGGCGGCCGGCTGACGGCGGCGATGGCCAGCCAGATTTCCGATGGCGCCAGTGCGGTGCTACTGGCCTCCGAGCAGGCGGTCAAAGACCATGGGCTGACGCCGCGGGCTCGCATCCACCACATCAGCGCCCGCGCCGCTGACCCGGTGTTCATGCTCACCGGACCGATCCCAGCGACCCGCCACGCGCTGGATAAGACCGGGCTCTCGATCGAGGACATCGCCACCGTCGAGATCAACGAGGCGTTCGCCCCGGTCGTTTTGGCCTGGCTCAAGGAAATCAAGGCCGACCCGGAGAGGGTTAACCCCAACGGCGGCGCGATCGCGCTCGGACACCCGTTGGGGGCCACCGGGGCCAAGTTGTTCACCACTATGCTCAACGAACTCGAGCGCGTCGGTGGACGGTACGGGTTGCAGACAATGTGCGAGGGCGGCGGGACGGCGAACGTCACCATTATCGAGCGGCTCTAAGGCGACTACCAGCGCGGTGGTCGCTGGTTCGCCGAGTGTGAACCACGCGACGGCTAAGCGGCGGGGCGCGTCGGTATTTCACATTCGTGGAGATGTCGGTGGGTGATGCCAGCATTCGCCCATGAAGGAACTCGCGTGACCCTTCTTGGGTTCGGAGGCATTGGCCGCGCGAGCACTCCCGGAGCCGGCGATGCGTGCCAGCTACGAGCCGGTTTATCCGGGTGTCTACGTGCCGTCCGGAATCGAGCTGACAGTGACCCGGCTCGCGCTGGCGGCATGGCTGTGGTCGCGGCACCGAGCGCTGGTCGCCGGCCATTCTGCAGCTGCGCTAGGTGGTGCGAAGTGGGTTAGCCCGGCACTTGACGCCGAGTTGATTCACGACAACCGTCATCCACCCGCGGGCATCACTGTGCGCAGCGACACGGTGTGGGGAACGAGGCGCTGCAAGTCGGCGGAATTCCGGTAACCAGTGCGTCGCGGACAGCCTTTGACCTCGGCAGGCGAACAACTTCGCGGCTGCAGGCGGCCCAGCGACTCGATGCGTTGACCAACGCGACGTCACCGAGGTGGAGGCCGTCATAGCGCGACACCCGGGGGCTCGCGGCGTACGGCGTCTGCGGCAGGTATTGCCGCTTGTGGATGGTGGCGCCGAGTCCCCGCAAGGAGCCCGAACTCGGCTGGTATTGATCGACGCCGGGTTCCCCATTTCCGCGCAGCCAAATCCCCGTACTTGGTCGGGATGGATATCTCGTTGCACGCATTGATATGGGACAAACCCCTTGCAGCGAACTCGCGATCTCGATCGCTGATCTGGGGTTGCTGATTACCGTTGGACGATCATTCGGGTCGGCAGCGACACGCTCAGATATCGCGAGGGCACGCTGTTGTACCGCGTGGGTTCGGCGCTCACCGCCGCGGGACGGCGCCCGTGACCGCCGAGTGTGAACGACACGACGGCTAATCGGCGTGTCACGTCGCGGGATTCACAGTCAACGCTGAGGCATCGTTCATAGCAATTTGCAATAACGCCCTCGGTCCACTAACACCCGTTGATACTGTTTCCTCGGACCAATCGACGTGGCTGCGCGAATACCGGCGGGTACGCCCTCAGTTCGGACACGTGTTGGGAGGTAAGGATGTCGTATGTCATTGCGACTCCGGAGCTGATGCTAGCGGCAGCAACGGATTTGGCTGGGATCGAGTCAACGCTGAGTGCGGCGAACCTGGCGGCGGCCGTCCCGACGACCGGGCTACTTGCGGCCGGTGCTGATGAGATATCGGCGGCCATAGCGTCGGTGTTCGATGGCTACGCACAGCAGTACCAGGCGCTAAGCGGCCATGTGGCCGCGTTTCAGCAGCAGTTCGTACAGAGATTGAATTCTGCGGCGAGTTCGTATGCCGCTGCCGAGGCTGCCAGTGTCGCGCCGCTGCAGGGATTGTTCGACATTATCAATGCGCCGACCCAAGCACTGCTCGGGCGTCCGCTGATCGGCAACGGCGCCAACGGAGCCCCGGGAACCGGCCAAAACGGTGGCGACGGTGGGATCTTGTTCGGCAACGGCGGGGCCGGCGGGTCGGGTGCGGCCGGCCAAAACGGCGGGGCCGGCGGCAACGCGGGGTTATTGGGTGACGGCGGTGCGGGCGGCGCCGGCGGTAGCACCGACATCTTCGGGCACAACGGCGGGAACGGCGGGGCCGGTGGGGCCGGCGGGTGGCTGGGCGGTACCGGCGGGGCCGGTGGGGCGGGCGGCAACGGCTATTTCAACGGTGGTGACGGCGGGGCCGGCGGGGCCGGACGGCTGTTCAGCGCGGGCGGTGCGGGCGGGGCGGGGGGCATTGGCGGTACCAGCGGCAGCACCGGGACCGGTGGCGTCGGCGGTGCGGGCGGGGACGGCGGCAGCTCCGGCATCTTGGCCGCCGCTGACGGTGGGGCCGGCGGCGGTGGCGGCAGCGGTTACGCCGTCGGCGGTGCCGGTGGCAGCGGCGGCGACGCTGGGATATTCGGTACCGGTGGCCGCGGTGCGAACGGCGGTGCGGGCCTGACCACCGGCGGGCCGTTAACAGACCAGGTCAGCGTAGGCGGAGCAGGCGGGGACGGCGGGCACGGCGGATGGCTGGCCGGCGTTGGCGGCGCCGGTGGGTTCGGTGGGTTCGGTCAAGGTCCCGTGGGTGGTGTCGGCGGGGCGGGCGGCGACGCCGGATTGCTCGGTGTCGGTGGCTCCGGCGGGACTGGCGGCACCGGCTTTGCTGGCGTTGGTGCGAATGGCGGTGCCGGCGGCGACGGTGGCCTGCTCTGGGGGCCCGGAGGCGCCGGCGCGCGCGGCGGACAGGGCGGGGCCGGTGCCGGCGGAAACGGCGGGGCCGGCGGATTAGGCGGACTGTTCGGCGGGGATGGCGGTAACGGCGGGGTCGGCGGCACCGGCGCGGGCGGGCCCGGCGGCGCCGGCGGTGCCGGCGGCGACGCATTCCTGTTCGGCGCGGGCGGCGCGGGTGGCTTGGGTGGCACCGGCGTCGGCTTCCCCGGTGACCCTGGACTGTCGGTCGGTGGCCTAGGTGGCAATGGTGGACGCGGGGGCCTGTTGATCGGCGTGGGTGGCGCCGGGGGCACCGGCGGCTTCAGCGGTCCTCTCTCCGAGAACGCCGGCGGTGGTGACGGCGGTGTCGGCGGCAACGCCGGGCTGATCGGCATCGGCGGGGCCGGTGGGTTCGGCGGCGCCAGCGGGTTCGGGGCCGGCGGGGCCGGGGCCGCCGGCGGGACCGGCGGCTTCCTGCTCGGTATAGGCGGTGCCGGCGGCGACGGCGGGTTCGGGGCCGGCGGTGACGGCGGGGCCGGTGGCGCCGGCGGGGCCGGCAGTAGCACTGGATTCGGGTTCGGCGGCGGCGGCGGCACCGGCGGCGGCAGTGGTCTCGGCAACGGGGGCGGCGGCGGTGCAGGCGGTGTCGGCGGATGGCTTGGCGGAAACGGCGGTGCCGGTGGGGCCGGTGGGGACGGCGCGGTCGGCTTCTTGAACTACACCGCAGTGGGCGTTGGTGGTGCCGGTGGGGCCGGCGGAGCCGGCGGCTTGCTGTTCGGTGATGGTGGTGGCGGCGGCAATGGGGGTGCCGGCGGGATCTCGGTAACCGGCGCCAACGACGGTGGTGTGGGTGGTGCCGGCGGTAACGGTGGCGGGCTGCTGGGGCGTGGTGGTGCCGGTGGCGCCGGCGGGGTTGCTGGCATCGACAGCACCGGGGGTTCCGGCGGCAACGGCGGCGATGCCGCGCTGATCGGCAACGGTGGCAACGGCGGCGCCGGAGGTGAGGGCGGGGTCGCCGGAGACGGCGGTGACGGCGGTGAGGGCGGCGACGCCAAGGTGTTCGGCAGCGGCGGTAACGGCGGCAACGGCGCTACCGGGGTGACATCCGGCAGCGGCGGCGCGGGTGGCAGTGGCGGGTTGCTTGGCCCGGATGGGATAGCCGGGCAGCCCTAGCCGGGTCGGAGAGGGCTTAGCCGTCGTAGTCGACGGACACGAACGGCGTCGTCGGATGTGACTGGCAGGTCAGGATGTAGCCGGCGTCGAGCTCAGCCTGACCCAGCGCGAAGTTGTGGTCCATCGCCACATTGCCGTCGGTCAATTTGGCCCGGCAGGTTCCGCAAGCCCCACCCATGCAGGCGTACGGTGCATCGCTGCGGCGTTGCAGCGCCCCCTCCAGGATCGAGTCGCCGGGGGGCAGGTCGAACGTGTCCTGCTTCCCGGAAAGCGTGAAGGTCACCGTGGCTGCCTGGTAGTCGCGGTCGGAGGTCGGCGCAGTTTCGTAGCCGTAGAACAGCTCGAGGTGGATGTGTTCGATGCCAACTTCGTGCTCGACCAGTGACTCACGTACCGCGGTGGTCATCTCCATTGGGCCGCAGATGAACCACTCGTCCACATTGTCCGGCCGTAGTTTCGTGGTCAGCCACCTGTTGAGTTTTTCCCGATCGATGCGGCCGCGGAGTTCCGGGGTGTGCAGAGCCTCATTGGTCAGCACGTGCAGGATCTCCAACCGGTCGGCGTAGCGCGACTCTAGTCGGTCCAGCTCGGCCCTAAACATGGTGGATTCCTTGGTCCGATTGCCATAGATCAGCGTGAACCGGCTCTCGGTCTCGATTTCCAGCGTGGTGGCCAGGATGGACAGCACCGGTGTGATCCCGCTACCGGCCGCCACGCCCACGTAGTGCTTGGCGTTCAGCGGATGCAGTGGGGTGCCGAACCGGCCGGTGGGAGTCATCAGCTCCAGCACGTCGCCGGCCCTGAGCTCACTGGCGACGAACGTCGAGAACGCCCCGCCCGGAATATGTTTGACCGCGATCCGCAACTGGGCCCTGGTAGCCGGGGCGCAGATCGAGTAATTGCGGCGAATGCCTTGGCCACCCAGATCCGTGCGGACGGTCACATGCTGGCCCGGCTCGAAGCGAAACGCGTCCTGCAGCGCTTCCGGTACCGCAAAGGTCACCAGCGTGCTATCGGCGGTGATGGGATCGACCGACGCGACGGGAATGCGGTGCAGCACAGCGTGCGGAGAACTCGACCGGGTCGGCATTCGCACCGGCAGTAGCTTGGCGAGCCGGCCGTTGAGCCGTTTCCACTCCCGGAATTCCGCTGGATTCAGTTGCTGGCCAAAGACCGTGGAGATCGCCGCGTTGCGCTCCAGGTACGCCTCTTCATTGCGCTTCCAGGTACGCAGGTAGCGATAGAAGGGCACCGATGGGTGCAGATGGTGCACCAAGTGATAGTTCTGCGACAGCAGTACCGGGGTGAACAACCATTCGGCGCCGACCCGGTTACGGGTCGCCCGATAGCGGTTGGTGCGCTGAGTGTCCGCCAACCCATGGTGTGGCAGCCAGTCGAACCACCAGGCCAGCACGGTAAGGCCGATCCGCTGCGGTATCAGGAATACCACCGCCAGCGTCCAAAGGTTTCCGGTGAGGATCGCAATGGCCAGGCCGGTGATGCTGAGGGTGAACATCAACATCGTCTCGGCGAATTCGGCGACCGGTCGGCTACGGGCCCGCGGGATGTAGTACTTGAGGTAGAAGTACTCCACCATCGACCAACGCAACGGCAGTGTCCATGGCGAGCCGTGTGAGGCGAAGGTGTCCGGGTCTTCGTCGTCGTCGTTGGAGTGGCGGTGGTGTTGGATGTGGATGAACCCGAAGGCAGGGAAGGCGACTACCGGACCGACAAAGAGCCACGCCAGCCGGCCGAAGAGGCCGTTGACCCAGCGGGTTGAGCTGATCGAATAGTGCGACGCGTCATGGACCACGGTGAACATGACAAAGGTCACCGCGGCATTGATCGGGATGGCCGCCCATAACGGAACCCACCCGTTGATATAGCCGATCGTCGACACGATGAACGCAGCCAATGCAGCCAGGAAGATCCCGACGGTGGGCAAGGCCAGTCTGGGCACCGATTCACCCGGGTCAGGCAGGGCATGATGCGCGGATGAGCCCGGGGCCGCTCGGCCTACGGCGTCGATGGTCGACATAGCTGGAATAGCGTAGTCGACACGCGTCAACTACTCCACCAGCGCGGACGCGGCCCGGAGATGTTCGATCGCGTCCTGCACGATCGACTCGATCAATTGGGCGCACGACGGCAGGTCGTCGAGGATGCCGGCAACCTGACCGGAGGCCAGCACCCCAGCCTCGGTATTGCCATCGACCAGGCCGGCCTTCAGTAGCATTGGGGTGTTGGCCGCCATCAGCACCTGCGACCAGGTCAATTCCTTACCGTGGCGCATGGCAAGGCCGTCCCGAATCATCGACTGCCAGCTCATCTGTGACAGCCGTTTGAATTTCCCGGCATTGCGCACCGCTGCGGCGAAACCCCTTGCTCGCGAGCCGTTTTCAAGCTTGTCCACTAGTCCGGTGCGCAGCACTCGGTGCGGCATGCCGTCGACGCGGGTGGTGACCACGGTGCCGTCCAGGGCCGCTTCTAGATATCGGCGCTTGACGGCATCGGGCACGGTGGAATCGGAGGTGAGCAGAAACCGGGTGCCCATGGCCACGCCGGCCGCGCCGTAGGACAACGCGGCGGCCAGCCCACGTCCGTCGAAGAATCCGCCCGCGGCGACCACCGGAATGTCGGTGCCCTTGACCGCGTCCAGCACCGACGGCAGCAGCAGAGTTGTCGCAACGGGTCCGGTGTGGCCGCCGCCCTCGCCGCCCTGCACGATCATCGCGTCGGCGCCCCAACCCGCCACCTTGCGCGCGTGCTTGGCCGCGCCGATCGATGGAATGACCACCGCACCGGCCTCTTTGAGACGGGTTATCAGCTCTTGTTTGGGCGCCAACGCGAATGACGCCACTTTGACACCCTCGCGAATCATCAACTCGACACGGTCGCCGGCATCGGCGGCATCGGCGCGGATGTTGACACCGAATGGCTGATTGGTGGTGGCCTTGACCTTGCTGATGGCCGTTGCCAATTCGTCCAGGGTCATGGTGGCCGACGCCAGGATGCCCAGCCCTCCGGCGTTGGCGGTTGCCGACACCAGTCGAGCGCCGGCGACCCAGCCCATGCCGGTCTGCACCACCGGATGCTCGACGCCGACCAGCTCGGTCAGCGGCGTACGCAATCTCACGAACGTATCTCCCTATCCCGCAGTGCTTTCGGGTCGATAACCTCGCGGATCAGGCGCAGTTCGGCATCGGTCGGCAGCCGGGTTTCGTCGGCTTCATCGAGGCCATGTACCTCGAACGAGGTGGCTTCCCGGACGTCGTCGGATGTTACCCCCGGGTGTAGGGACATGGCTCGCATGGTGTGGTCCGGGCCGCCGAAGTCGAACACGCCCAGGTTGGATATCACCCGATAGACGTTGACGAACCGAAACGCGGGATTGTCCGGATCCACCTTGTCGTATCCGATTCCGGAGACGACGTCGACGGATGCACAGAACACCCGCTTGGAATGGTTGCCTACCCAATAGCTGGTGGCATGGTTGATGGTGTTGCCGGGTGAACCCCGGACTCCGAACATCTGCCGATTCGGGTGCTGCAGCGGCCCGAACGCCGAGATGTTCTGATTGCCAAAGCGATCAACCTGATTGGCGCCCATTACCACGTGCCGGCGTCCCCAGGCCAGTGTCTCGAACACCCGGCCGAACGGCATCCAACCCTCGACGGCACCCGCCGCCCCTAGCGCCGGGGTATCCGCCAGGAGCCGGGCTTCACCGTCGGTCAACAGGATGTCTGGTGCAAAGGTTAGTCGCGCCAACCGGGCCCCGACCGACGCCATGTTCGTCATCGGGCTGATCATGATTTCGCCGGCGTTCCTGAACAGCTCGGCGCAGGCGACCGCGCAGACTTCGGCTCGGGTGCTCACTTTGCTGCCTCCTCCGCAAAGGCGCGCACGGCGGCCTGGTAGTCATCTTCGGTGCCGGACAAGTAGGTTTGCCTGAACTGCTGCCAGCTCTCCTCTGATGATGCGGCTTCGGCATAGTGTCGCTGGAACTTCTCGTCGCGTGCGTAATCGGGTGCGGCGGTGGTGAAGTGGGCACCGTTTGGGGCTTCCACGACGGCGTCGACCATCATCCGGTTTACTAACAGTGCCTGGGGGGGAACGGCTTTTATCAGTTCCTCGGTGGAGACGATGCGTTCCACCGACAGCAGGCGCTTCTCGGCGGCCATCAGGAATAGGTCGTCGAAGTAGGGGTCGATTCCGGTGTAGGCGGCATTGCCTTGGCTGTCAGCGAGATTGAGGTGCGCGAAAGCCGCGTCCAGGTGTAAGGCAGGCATCGCGATCAGCGTTTCGTGCCTACCCTCCGGGGCTGGATAGGGGCTGGTGACCGTGGCCAGCTCGCCCTCCCAGAAGTCCGGAACCGAACTGCCCAGGCCGGCCCGGATGGGCAGGAAGGGCAACCTCTGGGCGGCCGCCTGCAGTCCGCAGCGCAGCATGCCTTCGTCCATTTCTCGAGCCTCGATGGCACCACTGGTCCGCGCCTTGGCGAACCATGGGTCGTAGAACGGTGCTGAGTCCAGCGACACGAATCCGTAGTACACGCGCCGAACTTTGCCGGCCGAACACAGCAGGCCTAGGTCCGGTCCGCCGTAGGTGACCACGGTGAGATCGGTGACGTCGGTGCGCAGGAGGGCGCGGACCAACGCCATGGGTTTGCGCCGCGAGCCCCAGCCGGCGATCCCGATGGTCATCCCACTGCGCAAGTGTGCGACGGCGTCGTCGAGGGTGGTTCGCTTATCGCTCATGGCTTCTTCACGAACGCGTCGCGGTGCTCGTCGGCGACTCCGGCGAGGTTGAGCTCGAAGGTAAAGCCTTGTTCCATGCGGTAACTCGAGTTGACCCGCTGCACGTCGATGAGATTGAGCGCCTCCTTGGCCGCGCGGATAACCCGAGTGTCCTTGGCGGCGATATCGCGCGCTACCCGGAGCGCCGCTTCGTGGAGTTCGGCGCGGGGCACCACTTCATGCACCGAGCCAAAGTGGTGCAAGGTGGCGGCGTCGACGGTGGCCGCGGTGAAGAACAGCCGGCGCATCATGTGCTGAGGCACCAGGCGTGAGAGGTGCGTTGCCGCGCCCAGCGCACCGCGTTCGACCTCCGGCAACCCGAAGGTGGCATCCTCGGAGGCAACAATGACATCGGCGTTGCCGACCAAGCCGATGCCTCCGCCGACACAAAATCCGTTAACCGCAGCGATTACCGGGACCGCGCATTCGTAGACCGCACGGAATGCGGCGAAGCAGCCACGATTGGCGTCGATCAAAGCGGTGAAGCCTTCGGTGTTCTGCATCTCTTTGATGTCGACGCCGGCGTTGAAGCCACGGCCTTCGGCGCGCAGAATCACCGCGCGGGTGTTGGGGTCAGCGCCGGCGGCCGTTATAGCGTCGGCGAGTTCGAACCAGCCGCGGGATGGGATGGCGTTGACGGGCGGGTAGTCGACGGTGACCGCGACTATGCCGGGCTCGGGCGTGGTGGATGTAATGGTCACTGGCACTTCCTATGGAGAAGACGGCGGCGGCTACCTAAGCAAGCACTTGCTTGGTACGCTAGCACAGTGACCCGTGCCGGAGGAGCAGACGCCATCAATTTGGGACTGGCCGGTCGGGTGGTCCTGGTGACCGGTGGCGTTCGAGGGGTAGGTGCCGGTATCAGTTCGGTTTTCGCAGATCAGGGCGCGACGGTCATCACCTGCGCACGACGAGCCGTCGAAGACCTGCCGCATGAGTTCCATTGCTGCGACATCCGGGACGAGGAATCGGTGAAGCGTTTGGTAGCAGCGATCGCCGAGAAGCATGGCCGGCTCGACGTGGTGGTCAACAACGCGGGGGGATCGCCCTATGCGCTAGCGGCCGAGGCCACGCCAACTTTTCATCGCAAGATCATTGAGCTTAATCTGCTTGCGCCGCTGCTGGTTTCGCAGTATTCATATGCGCTGATGCAAAATCAGCCCCATGGTGGGGCGATTGTCAACGTCTGCAGCGTAAGCGGTCGCCGGCCTACCCCCGGCACCGCCGCCTACGGCGCGGCCAAGGCGGGATTTGAAAACCTCACGTCCACCCTGGCGGTGGAATGGGCGCCCAAGATCCGGGTCAACGCGCTGGTGGTCGGAATGGTGGAGACCGAACAGTCCGAACTGTTCTACGGGGACGCCGAGTCCATAGCCCGCGTTGCCGCCACCGTACCCCTGGGCCGGCTGGCGCGTCCTACCGACATAGGCTGGGCCGCTGCATTTTTGGCTTCCGACCTGGCCTCCTATATCAGTGGTGCAACGCTTGAGGTTGATGGCGGTGGTGAGCCGCCGCCCTATCTGGCCGTTTCCAGCGCCAACAAGTGACAAGTAAGGAGTAATGGGTATGGGCTTGCTCGACGGCCGTGTGGTCATCGTCACCGGAGCCGGCGGCGGAATTGGGCGCGCGCACGCGCTGGCCTTCGCCGCCGAGGGCGCTCGGGTGGTGGTCAATGACATCGGGGTGGGGCTCGACGGGTCCCCCGCGGGCGGTGGCAGTGCTGCGCAGGGTGTGGTCGATGAGATCGCTTCGGCCGGAGGCGAAGCCGTCGCCAACGGATCTGATGTCTCGGACTGGGAGCAAGCGGCCGGCCTGATCTCTGTTGCTGTCGAAACGTTCGGTGGCCTGGACGTCCTAGTCAACAATGCGGGCATCGTGCGCGATCGGATGATGGCCAACACCAGCGAGGAAGAGTTCGACACCGTCATCGCGGTACATCTCAAGGGCCATTTCGCCACCATGCGACACGCGGCGTCCTATTGGCGCGGGTTGTCCAAGGCGGGAAAAACCGTTGACGCGCGGATCATCAACACCAGTTCGGGTGCGGGTTTACAGGGCAGCGTCGGGCAGGCCAACTACAGTGCCGCGAAAGCCGGCATTGCCGCGATGACGCTTGTGGCCGCCGCCGAAATGGGTCGCTACGGTGTCACCGTCAATGCCATCGCGCCGTCGGCCCGCACTCGCATGACCGAAACCGTCTTCGCCGAGATGATGGCCAAGCCCGACGAAGGGTTCGACGCGATGGCGCCGGAGAACATTTCCCCGCTGGTGGTGTACCTGGGCAGCGCCGGTTCCCGCGAAGTCACCGGGAAGGTCTTCGAGGTTGAGGGTGGGACCATCCGGGTGGCCGAGGGTTGGGCGCACGGCCCGCAGGTGGACAAGGGCGCCAAGTGGGATCCGGCCGAGTTGGGGCCCGTCATCACCGACTTGCTGGCCAAGGCGCGGCCGCCGGTGCCGGTGTATGGAGCCGCCGGTTCGTAGCTCGCGGCCCGCGCCGAACGTGCATTCACTGCGAAATTTTGGTCAATTTTTCGCAATGGATTCACGTTCGCTGAAACGCTAGGGATCGCAGACGACGATCGGGATGGTCCGGTCGGTCCAGGACTGGTAGTCGTCGTAGGACGGGTACATATCCACCAGCTGCGGCCAGTATTTGGCGCGCTCCTCGTCGGTGGCATCGCGCGCGGTCAGCTCGAGGACCTCTTTTTTGATCTGGACCGACACCTTCGGGTTGGCCTTGAGATTGAGGTACCACATGGGGTTCTTTTCGGAGCCCCCCTTGGACGCCGCGACCACCACGCGGTCTCCATCGCGCAGAAAATAAAGCGGGCTTACTCGCGGCTGGCCAGTCTTGCGACCGGTGGTGGTCAGCAGGGCGACCGGAATCTTCTGGAAGGTGCCGCCGAGACCCTCCCCGCCGTTGCGGCGGTACATCCAGGTGTTGAGGCGCGACATCCACTTGATGAAGAAATCGGTGAGCGGTGAGTTGAGGAACCGCGGCGGTGATTTCGGCATGACCCCATCCTAAGATCGCGCTATCGCTGAATAAATGGCCGAAAACGCACCGTGATGTGCTGAATCTCGGCCCTCCCGCTCGCACTTTCGGCGGGGATCACGAACGTTTCGTTAACCCGTGACGCGATCCGCCGACCGGCGAACGCCACCTTAGTCAGGACGTCGTAGGCCGCATGCACCTGGTCGCCGACGATGCGGTATGCCGGCGGCGTGGTGTCGGCGATGACGCGATACTGGGGTCCGCGATTGAGGCTGCGGCGTAAGTGGTTTCCGGAAAATCCGTTCTTGACGCCCTGCTCGATGCGGGTGCATCCGGCCGCGAACGGGACGGCGTCGGCATCATGGCTGACGAGTGCGTCGATATACGCCTGCGCGGCGGCAATGCGGTCTTCCTCGGATACGCCCATCAAAGCCGCTCGAGGATGGTGCCGGTGGACAGTGCCCCGCCCGCACACATGGTGATCAGCGCGGTGCTCTGATCGGTGCGCTCCAGCTCATGCAATGCGGTGGTGATCAACCGGCTCCCGGTGCAGCCCACTGGATGGCCCAAGGCAATCGCGCCGCCGTTGACATTGACGCGAGCCATGTCCGGCTCGTGCACCCGCGCCCAGGACAGCACGACGGACGCGAAGGCCTCGTTGATCTCGACGATGTCGATGTCACCCATCTTCATGCCCGCCTTCTCCAGCACTTTCGCCGTCGACTGCACGGGTCCATCGAGGTGGTAGTACGGCTCGGCACCGACGAGCGCCTGGCTGACGATGCGGGCCCGCGGCCGCAACCCGAGTGCCTTGGCTCTGTCTTCGTCCATCCACAGCACCGCCGCCGCGCCGTCGGAGATCTGCGACGACGTCCCCGCGGTGTGAATACCGCCCTCGAGCACCGGCTTCAGCTCGCTCAACCCCGCCATCGTGGTGTCTCGCAGGCCCTGGTCGCGCGAGACCATGTGACGCTCGGCCGTGGGTTGCTTCTGCTCGTCGAGCACCGGCGCCTCGATCGGTGAGATCTCGCGATCGAATCGACCCTCGTCCCAGGCGCGCTTGGCGCGTAGCTGGGACTCGAGCCCGAACGCGTCGATGTCCGCGCGGGTGATGCCGCGGCGCTTGGCGATCCGCTCGGCGGCTTCGAACTGGTTCGGCAGGTCGATGTCCCACGACTCGGCGCGAATGGCTGCGCGGTCGGGGCCGGCATTGGCGCCCAAGCCGACGCGGCTCATCGCCTCGATGCCACAGGCGATGCCGATGTCGATTGCGCCGATCGCGATCAATCCAGCAATCAGGTGGTTGGCCTGCTGGCCACTGCCGCACTGGCAGTCCACCGTGGTGGCGCCGACGTGGTCGGGCAGGCCGGCGGTCAGCCAGGCCACTCGGCTGATGTTGTTGGACTGCTCGCCGAACTGCGTCACGCAGCCACCGATGACCTGCTCGACGTCCCCAGCCTGAAAGCCGGCGTGCAGCCCGACACGGTCCACCAGCGCCTTCTGAACGGCTCCCAGCAGCTCGGTGGCGTGCAGCCCCGATAGCCAACCGTTGCGCTTTCCGATCGGGCTGCGTGTCGCTTCGACGATTACCGGGTTACCCATGGAGCCAGGCTAGAACACGTTTCATTACTCTGACAAGCGACGATGGCTCGTCGCCTTTTGTATGCGGTGAAGGCATGTTTTACTGGCATCAGAGCATCACTAGGACAGCTAGTGTCCTGGGATCCCAGTCATCGCAGACTGTAGTTAGGAGAACGAACGTGCCCTGCCCCAATCTGCCGTCCGGGTTCGATTTCACCGACCCGGACATCTACGCCGAGAGATTGCCGGTCGAGGAGTTTGCCGAGCTGCGATCGGCGGCTCCCATCTGGTGGAACGAACAGGCTCCCGGAACGGGCGGGGGCTTCCACGACGGTGGTTTCTGGGCGATCACCAAGCTCAAGGACGTCAAGGAGATCTCCCGGCGCAGTGACATCTTCTCCAGCTACGAAAACGGGGTTATCCCGAGATTCCACAACGACATCGCGCGCGAGGACATCGATGTTCAGCGGTCCGTCATGCTCAACATGGACGCGCCCCACCACACCCGGCTGCGCAAGATCATCTCCCGCGGCTTCACCCCGCGCGCCATCGGACGACTGCACGACGAGCTCAACGAACGTGCCCAGAAGATCGCCGAAGAGGCGGCGGCCGCGGGTAGGGGCGACTTCGTAGAGCAGGTGTCGTGCGAACTGCCGCTACAGGCGATTGCGGGCTTGCTTGGGGTGCCCCAGGAGGACCGCGGCAAGCTGTTCGAGTGGTCGAACGAGATGACCGGGAACGATGACCCTGAGTACGCCCACATCGACCCGAAGATGTCGTCGGCGGAGCTGATCATGTATGCGATGAAGATGGCCGAGGAAAAGGCCCAAAACCCCGGCGACGACATCGTGACGCAGCTGATAGAGGCCGATATCGACGGTGAGAAGCTCTCCGACGACGAGTTCGGTTTCTTTGTCGTGATGCTCGCGGTGGCCGGCAACGAGACCACCCGCAACTCCATCACCCAGGGGATGATGGCCTTCGCCGACCACCCGGACCAGTGGGAGTTGTACAAGAGGGAACGCCCGGAAACCGCTGCCGACGAGATTGTCCGCTGGGCCACCCCGGTGACCTGTTTCCAGCGCACCGCGCTGGAGGACTATGAGCTGTCCGGCGTGCAAATCAAGCGGGGTCAGCGGGTGCTGATGTTCTACCGGTCGGCGAACTTCGACGAAGAGGTGTTCGACGACCCGTTCACCTTCGACATCATGCGCAACCCCAACCCGCATGTCGGCTTCGGCGGTACCGGTGCGCACTACTGCATTGGCGCCAACCTGGCCCGCATGACGATCAACCTCATCTTCAACGCCGTTGCCGACCACATGCCCGACCTCAAACCGGTCTCGGCGCCCGAGCGGCTGCGGTCCGGCTGGCTCAACGGGATCAAGCACTGGCAAGTTGACTACAACACCGGCACCTGCCCGGTGGCACACTGACGATTTAGTGTCAACGATGGACTTTGATCTCACCGCGGAACAACAAGCCGTCGCCGATGTGGTCACGTCGGTGCTGGAACGGGACCCGACGTGGACGGCGTTGGTCGACGGGGGCGTAACCGCGCTGCCGGTGCCGGAACGCCTCGGCGGCGACGGTGTGGGTTTACTCGAGGTCGGGACGGTGCTGACCGAAGCGGGGCGGCGCGGCACCATCACGCCGGCGCTGGCAACGCTGGGCCTTGGTGTCGTGCCACTGCTGGACGTGGCCTCCGTTGAGCAGCAGGACCGCTACCTGGGTGGGGTCGCCCGGGGTGCCGTGCTCACCGCGGCCCTCAACGAGCCGGGCGCACCACTGCCCGACCGGCCGTCCGCCAGCTTTGCCGGCGGTCGGCTGTCCGGCACCAAAGTTGGTGTCGGATATGGCGAGCAAGCGGACTGGATGGTCGTGACTGCTGATAGCGCGGTGGTCGTGATATCGCCCAAGGCCGAAGGTGTGCGGTTAATCCGCACACCCACGTCGAACGGCTCGCTCGAGTACACGGTGACCTTCAGCGAAGTGGCGGTTCCCGAGTCGGACGTCCTGGCGGGGGCCGCGGCAGATCGAGTCAACCGGCTGGCTTTGGCCATGGTGGGTGCTTACGCCGACGGATTGGTGTCCGGGGCATTGCGGCTCACCGCCGACTACGTAGCCAACCGGAAGCAGTTCGGCAAGCCGCTGTCGACGTTTCAGACGGTCGCCGCGCAGTTGGCTGAGGTCTACATCGCAGCGCGCACCATCGATTTGGTGGCAAAGTCGGTGATCTGGCGACTGGCCGAGGGCAGGGACGCCGACCCCCAAACCGGGGAGGACCTCGACGTCCTTGGCTACTGGGTGACCTCGCAGGCACCGCCGGTGATGCAGATCTGCCACCACCTGCATGGTGGTATGGGGATGGACATCACCTATCCGATGCACCGCTACTACTCCACGATCAAAGACCTGTCCCGGATGCTGGGCGGGCCTTCGCTGCGCCTTGACCTCCTCGGAGGCCGTGACTCGGTGGGAGCGCAATGTTCATCGATTTGACGCCGGAACAGCGACAGCTGCAAGCTGAGCTACGGCAATACTTTTCGAACCTGATCTCCTCCGACGAGATGAAGGAGATGGAGAAGGACCGCCACAACGCGGCATACCGCGCGGTGATTCGGCGGATGGGCCAGGACGGAAAGCTCGGCGTCGGCTGGCCAAAGGAGTTTGGCGGCCTCGGTTTCGGTCCGATCGAACAGCAGATCTTCGTCAATGAAGCTCATCGCGCCGATGTGCCACTGCCGGCCGTAACCCTGCAGACGGTGGGTCCCACGCTGCAGGTGTACGGCAGCGAGATGCAGAAGAAGAAGTTCCTTCCGGCGATCTTGGCCGGAGAGGTGCACTTCGCGATCGGCTACACCGAGCCCGAAGCGGGTACCGACCTGGCATCGCTGCGCACTACCGCGGTCCGCGACGGCGACCACTACATCGTCAATGGCCAAAAAATCTTCACCACCGGTGCCCACGACGCCGACTATATTTGGCTGGCCTGTCGAACAGATCCGGAAGCCGTTAAACACAAAGGTATTTCGATTCTGATCGTCGATACCAAAGATCCTGGGTACTCCTGGACGCCGATCATACTTTCCGATGGTGCGCATCACACCAACGCGACCTACTACAACGATGTGCGGGTCCCGGCGGACATGCTGGTGGGGGAGGAAAACGGTGGATGGCGTTTGATCACAACCCAGCTCAACAATGAGCGGGTGATGCTGGGGCCGGCCGGCCGGTTCGCCAGCATCTATGATCGGGTGCACACCTGGGCGTCGAAACCGGGTGGTGACGGTGTCAGGCCGATCGATCACGAAGACGTCCGACGCGCGCTCGGTGAAATACGCGCGATCTGGCGCATCAACGAGTTGCTCAACTGGCAGGTGTCGGCCGCTGGTGAGGACATCAACGTCGCCGATGCCGCGGCGACGAAAGTGTTTGGCACCGAACGTGTTCAGCATGTTGGCCGACTTGCTGAGGAGATCGTCGGAAGGTACGGCAACGCCGCAGAACCAGATACCGGCGAGCTGCTCGAGTGGCTGGACGCCCAAACTAAACGCAATCTGGTGATCACCTTCGGCGGGGGCGTGAACGAGGTCATGCGAGAGATGATCGCGGCCTCCGGCCTCAAGGTGCCTCGGGTGCCGCGATGAGTGACATCGAGGAAGCTGTCGCGCAGATCAAGGCGGCCGGTAGCAGCAAGCCGCGTGCCGCGCGGGACCCGGTGAACCAGCCGATGATCAACAACTGGGTCGAGGCGATCGGCGACCACAACCCGATCTACGTCGAAGAAGCCGCTGCCCGGGCCGCCGGCCATCCGGGGATCGTCGCCCCACCGGCAATGATCCAGGTGTGGACCATGTTCGGTCTGGGCGGCGAACGGCCCAAGGATGATCCGCTGGGCCCCGTCATGAAGCTGTTCGACGATGCGGGCTACATTGGCGTGGTCGCCACCAACTGTGAACAGACCTATCACCGGTATCTGTTGCCAGGCGAGGAGGTCACCATCACCTCCGAGTTGGGGGAAGTGGTGGGTCCCAAGCAGACAGGCCTGGGAGAGGGATGGTTCGTCAATCAGCACACGGTGTGGCGCGTCGGCGATGAAGATGTAGCCGAAATGGATTGGCGCATACTTAAATTCAAACCGCGTACGGCATCCTCCGCGACAGCCGTTCCCGAGGACCTGGACCCGGATTCGATGATGCGCCCGTCGTCCTCGCGTGATACCGCTTTCTTCTGGGAGGGCGTGAAGGCGCACGAGTTGCGGATCCAGCGGTGTGCCGACGGCACCCTGCGACATCCGCCGGTGCCGGCGGTATGGCAGGACAAGGCCGAGCCCATTGACTACGTGGTGTCCAACGGAAAAGGCACCGTATTCAGCTTTGTGGTGCACCACGCCCCGAAAGTTCCCGGCCGCACATTACCTTTCGTGATCGCGCTGGTAGAGCTCGAAGAGGGGGTGCGTATGCTCGGCGAACTGCGCAATGTCGAGCCCGGACGGGTGGAGATCGGAATGCCAATTCGCACGATCTATATCGACTTCCCGGCCACAGCCAGCGGACCGGAATGGAGCCTCTACGCCTGGGAACCGGACGCATGAGCGCCCCCGCGATCGCGGTTGGCACCACGCTGCCCGAGCTTAAGTTGCATGGTGACCCGACGTTCATCATCTCGACTGCCCTTGCTACCCGGGACTTTCAGGATGTGCACCATGACCGTGATAAGGCGCAAGCCAAAGGATCTGACGATATCTTCGTCAACATCCTGACCGACACTGGGCTGGTGCAGCGCTACGTGACCGATTGGGCGGGGCCGTCGGCGTTGATCAAGTCGATCGGACTGCGTCTCGGCGTGCCGTGGTACGCATACGACACCGTGACGTTTTCCGGCGAGGTGACGGCGATAGAGGACGGTCTGATCACGGTAAAAGTATTGGGCCGCAACAGTCTCGGCGATCATGTCATTGCGACTGTCAAGCTGACGATCGGGGATGGATAGTGTTGTCCGGTAAGGCAGCCATCGTCGGCATCGGCGCCACCGACTTCTCCAAGGACTCCGGCCGCAGCGAGTTGCGGTTGGCCGCCGAGGCAGTGCGGGACGCGCTCGACGATGCCGGCCTGCCCCCTGCCGATGTCGACGGGCTCACGACGTTCACCATGGACACCAACACCGAAATTGCGGTGGCGCGCGCCGCCGGGATCGGTGAGCTGAAGTTCTTCTCCAAGATCCACTACGGCGGCGGCGCCGCGTGCGCGACCGTGCAGCATGCCGCAATGGCGGTCGCCACCGGTATCGCCGATGTCGTGGTGGCGTACCGGGCTTTCAATGAACGCTCCGGCATGCGGTTCGGACAGGTGCAGACTCGGTTGACGGAGAACGCGGACTCGACGGGCGTGGACAATTCGTTCTCGTATCCGCATGGGCTGTCGACGCCGGCTGCGCAGGTCGCGATGATCGCCAAGCGTTACATGCACCTGTCTGGAGCCACCAGCCGGGACTTCGGCGCAGTGTCGGTCGCCGACCGTAAGCATGCCGCCAACAACCCGAAAGCCTACTTCTACCAAAAGCCGATAACCATTGAGGACCATCAGAATTCGCGGTGGATCGCCGAGCCGTTGCGGTTGCTGGACTGCTGTCAGGAGACCGATGGGGCGGTGGCGATCGTTGTGACATCGGCGGAACGCGCCCGGGACCTCAAGCAGCGTCCGGCGATTATCGAGGCGGCATCGCAGGGAGCGAGTCCGGACCAGTACACGATGGTCAGCTATTACCGACCCGAGCTGGACGGATTGCCTGAGATGGGTCTGGTGGGCCGCCAGCTGTGGCAGCAATCGGGTCTCGAGCCATCCGACATCCAGACCGCGGTGCTCTACGACCACTTCACCCCGTTCACCCTGATTCAATTGGAGGAGTTGGGCTTTTGCGGCAGGGGAGAGGCCAAGGACTTCATCGCAGGCGGGGCGATCGAGGTCGGGGGGCGGCTGCCGATCAACACGCACGGCGGTCAGCTCGGTGAGGCGTACATCCACGGCATGAACGGAATCGCCGAAGGGGTACGGCAGCTGCGCGGTACGTCGGTGAATCCGGTAGCCGACGTCGAGCACGTGCTGGTCACCGCGGGTACCGGTGTGCCGACGTCCGGTTTGATCCTGGGCTAGCGGCGCGGGCACCAGGGCAATCCTGGGAGCTGGCAGCTCTCAGTTGAATCGTTAGGGTGTCCCGTTGCTACCGTCAGAGCGGGGAAACCGCCCAGTCCGCCAGCCCGGCCGATACCGCCGGTGGCGATGCCCGAGGTTGCGGCCCCCCTTGCCGCCGTCCCCGGCCGTGACCTTGGTCGGCGATCACGGCTCGATCAGCGCTTCGCGCGTCGCTATCGACACGCATGGCGGTCGGCTCGGAGGGGTGGCTCGGTCCCGGTACCCGGGGCGCGAGCAGGGTGCTCGCCGAGCCAGGAATCAGTGTTACGCGGGCACCAGTTCGACGCCGCTCAGCACGACGGCGTTGTCACGCGACGGCGCGACAACGCCGGCAGCAAG
Organism: Mycobacterium basiliense; assembly: GCF_900292015.1. NCBI lineage: Bacteria > Bacillati > Actinomycetota > Actinomycetes > Mycobacteriales > Mycobacteriaceae > Mycobacterium > Mycobacterium basiliense. Next base: position 5,044,298 of record NZ_LR130759.1, on the reverse strand, counting down.
TCGGCCGTCGTCCTTCCAGACGTTGACCTGCAAGGTCTCGCCAGGGAATGCCACACCTGCAAAGCGCGCGCCGTAGGCGGCGACGGCGGAGGCGTCGCCGTCCAGGAACGCGTCGGTGATCGCCTTGCAGGCCATGCCGTAGGTACACAGGCCGTGCAGAATTGGCTGGTGAAACCCTGCGGCTGCCGCAAATTCGGGGTCGGAGTGCAGCGGGTTGCGGTCGCCGCAGAGTCGGTACAGCAGCGCCTGCTGCGGCAGAATCGGCAGTGCGATCTCAAGATCGGGTGCCCGCTCCGGCGCGGCATCTGACCCCGATGGTCCCCGCTCGCCACCGAAGCCACCTTCGCCGCGAGCGAAGATTGATCGCTTCTGGGTCCAGAGGTGGGTCCCGTCGGGCGCGGTGACCGTCGTCTCGCTCCAGATGACCGCGGCCTTGCCCTTGTCCCAGATGTCAGTGAACCGAGTGACGGCCCGAGCCGAACCCGACGGGGGTAGCGGCGCAGGAACTTCCACCCGCTCGCTGGCGTGCAATACCTTGCTCAGCTCGACGTCGATGCCGGGAAACTGCACGGTCGGCGGCTTGGTGGCGTGGAAGGTGGCCGCCACCGTGCCGAAGGTGGGCAACACCTGAGGCGTGTCGTCCACCAGGTAGCGCAGCTCGCGCGGATCCATCGGATCCGCGCCTGCGCCCAAGCCAAGGTGATAGAGCTGAATATCGCTGCTCGCCCACGAGAATTCGACGGGATCCAACGTGGCGTTCAAAGCGACGTCTACATCGATCGGCATGTTAGCGCTCTCCGGCAATGTGCAGGGCGGCCAGGTAGCCGAATGTCATCGCCGGCCCGATGGTGCCACCCGGACCAGGATAGGTGTGACCCATCACCGGGCCGCTGACATTGCCTGCCGCATAAAGACCTTCGATGAAGCTTCCGTCATCGCGTAAGGCGCGGGCGTGAACGTCGGTGCGGATTCCACCTTTGGTGCCGAGGTCCCCGGGAACCATTTTGGCAGCGTAATACGGGGCGTGGGTGATCTCGCCCAGGTTGGGATTGGGCTTGATGGTCGGGTCCCCGTAGTACCTGTCGTAGGCACTCTCGCCACGGTGGTAGTCCTCATCGACGCCTGCCCGCGCGAAGGTGTTGAAACGTGATACCGTCGAGACGAATTCATCGACGGGAAGGCCGGCCTTGCCGGCCAGTTCTTCAAGTGTGTCGGCCTGGACAATGACGCCCGACTCCAACCATTTACGTGGAATGCGCTGCCCGGGTTGCAGTCCCGCGAAGATGTAGCGGTCCCGGTACTGCTGATCGAATACTAGCCACGCGGGAATGTTCTCCCCCGGTCCGGGGCCCTGGCCATGCAGACCGCCGTACATGTGATGGCAGGCTTCAACGTACGGCATCGATTCGTTCATGAACCGCTTGCCCGACATATTGACGATGATCGATCCCGGCGAATTTCGCTCGGACAATGCAAACCACGGTTTGCCGACCAGTGGCACCGTCGGTCCCCACCACGCGTCCTCCATGAGATCGAGTGCGGCACCCAGTTTTTCACCGGCGATGATGCCGTCGCCGGTATTGGCCTTGGCGCCCACGGTCCATTCGGTGGTGATCGGCGCGCGCTGGTACTTCACCCGCATCTGTTCGTTGTGCTCGAAACCGCCCGCCGCCAGGATCACGCCGCGCCGGGCGCGGATCAGCCTGGGTTCAGCCGGCTCCGCAGCGTTGGTGTCGCGCACGTAGACGCCGCGGACCACACCGTCTTCGACGTGGAGGTCGGTCAACGCGGTATTGAGTACCACCGGTACACCGGCCCGCTGCAAGCCGATCCGCAGTGGTCCGATCAGGGCTCGGCCCATACCGACAAGGTTTTTGCCGGTTGCCTTCGCCCACATCGTGCGGGCACCCACCTTCATGCTGCGCAGCACACCCCGGGGGTGTCGCTTCAGTTGGTTCAGCCGCACGTAATCTTGCTGCATGACAACCACATTGAGCGGCACCTTGCCGTAGGCAGGTTCGAGCCCAGCTTCGTCGACGCCGAGCTTGCGGGCATTGAACGGCTTTGGCTCAATCGAGCGGCCGCCGGAGCGCCCGCCCGGTGCCTCGGGGTAATAGTCGGAGTATCCCGGCACCCAGCACATCTTCAACGGCGTGTGCTTCAGCACGAAGGACAGCATCTCGGGCCCACGCTGCAGGTAGGTGTCGATGCGCTGCGGGTCCACCCCGCTCACCGATTGGTCGCCGATGATGCCGTGCAAATAGGTGCGCGCCGCCTCGGGTGTGTCCGCGACCTTGGCGCGCCGGAGGACTTCGTTGTTCGGAATCCAGACACCGCCGCCCGAGCGCGCCGTCGAGCCGCCAAAGTGCGACGCCTTCTCGATGACCATGGTCGAGAGGCCCCGGTGCGCGGCGGTGAGGGCAGCGACCATGCCGGCACCGCCACTTCCGACCACGACCACGTCGTAGTCCTGTGCTGTCATGTAGAACACGTTATAGAATTGCCGGGGTCGGGCGCTACCGGCCCGGTCATCATGATGTCAGCACGACGAGGGGACTTCCGGTAAATGCTCGCTGCTCCGACCCGCGACAACATCGCCGCCGACCTGGCGCGAGCCGAACGCAGCCGTGAGCCGATTGCGCCCTTGACCCCCGCCTACCTCGATATTGACGTGGTTGACGCCTACGAGATCCAGCTGATCAACATTCGTCGGCGGGTGGGCGAGGGGGCGCGGGTGGTGGGTCACAAGGTCGGGCTGTCGTCGCCGATCATGCAGCAGATGATGGGTGTCGATGAACCGGACTATGGGCATCTCCTTGACGACATGCGGGTGTTTGAAGACGCCCCGGTCAAGGCCGCGAAGTACCTGTACCCGCGGGTGGAGGTGGAGGTCGGCTTCATCCTGTCCGCTGACCTGCCCGGTGCCGGATGCACGGAGGACGATGTCTTGGCGGGCACCGAGGCCCTGGTCCCGTCGATTGAGCTGATCGACACCCGGATCAAGGATTGGCAGATCAAAATCTGCGACACCATCGCCGATAACGCCTCCGCCGCGGGCTTCGTGCTGGGTGCGGCGCGGGTGTCGCCGGCCGATGTCGATGTGAAAGCGATCGACGCGGTGCTGACCCGCAATGGCGAGATGGCCGCCGAGGGACGCAGCGACGCGGTGCTGGGGAACCCGGCCACGGCGGTCGCCTGGCTGGCTCGCAAGGTGGAAAGCTTCGGGGTGCGGCTGAAAAAGGGCGACATCGTGCTACCGGGATCGTGCACGTTTGCGGTCGACGCCCGCGCCGGCGACGAGTTCATCGCCGACTTCACCGGGCTGGGTTCGGTTCGGTTGTCGTTCGAATAGCACCGAACTAGTTTCGAGTATCGAGAGCGGTAATAAGGAGCAGCATGCCGTCGAAGGCAAGTGTGGCCATTGTTGGTTCGGGCAATATCAGTACCGACCTGCTCTACAAGCTGTTGCGATCCGATTGGCTGGAGCCGCGCTGGATGGTCGGCATCGACCCGGAAAGCGAAGGGCTGGCACGAGCCCGCAAGTTGGGTTTGGAGACCACGCACGAGGGTGTCGACTGGCTGCTCGCGCAGCCGGAGAAACCCGACCTGGTGTTCGAGGCCACCAGTGCCTATGTGCATAAGGCGGCCGCGCCGAAGTACGCCGACGTCGGAATCCGCGCCATCGATCTGACGCCGGCCGCGGTGGGTCCGGCGGTGATCCCACCGGCGAACCTGCGGGAGCATCTGGATGCCCCCAACGTCAACATGATCACCTGCGGGGGACAGGCGACTATTCCCATCGTGTACGCCGTGGCGCGCGCGGTCGCCGAACAAGGTGGCGTCCCTTACGCCGAAATCGTGGCGTCGGTGGCCTCAGTCTCGGCAGGCCCCGGGACCCGGGCCAACATCGACGAGTTCACCAAGACCACCAGCAAGGGCGTCGAAACGATCGGCGGCGCCGACCGAGGCAAGGCAATCATCATCTTGAACCCCGCCGATCCGCCGATGATCATGCGCGACACCATTTTCTGCGCCATTCCCGTCGACGCCGACCGCGACGCGATCGCCGCCTCCATCCATGAGGTTGTGGGTGAGGTGCAGACCTACGTGCCGGGGTATCGGTTGCTCAACGAGCCGCAGTTCGATGAGCCGTCGCTGAATTCGGGCGGCCAGGCGGTGGTTACCACCTTCGTCGAGGTGGAAGGTGCCGGAGATTACTTGCCACCGTATGCCGGCAACCTCGACATCATGACGGCGGCAGCGACCAAGGTCGGCGAGGAAATCGCCAAGGAGACACTTGCGGTGTCAGGAGGAACGCGATGAGCGGCCAAATTTTTCAAGGCGCCTGGGATATCCGCATCACCGACACGTCGTTGCGCGACGGGTCGCACCACAAGCGTCACCAATTCACCAAAGAGGAGGTTGGCGCCATCGTGGCGGCCCTTGATGCCGCCGGGGTGCCGGTGATTGAGGTGACCCACGGCGACGGGCTGGGCGGGTCGTCGTTCAACTACGGCTTCTCCAAAACCCCCGAACAGGAACTGATCAAATTGGCCGCCCAGACGGCCAAGGAAGCCAAGATCGCGTTTTTGATGCTGCCAGGTGTGGGTACCAAGGAAGACATCAAACAAGCGCAGGACAATGGTGGGTCGATTTGCCGGATCGCGACCCATTGCACCGAGGCCGACGTATCCATTCAACATTTCGGGTTGGCCCGTGAACTGGGTCTGGAAACCGTCGGGTTCTTGATGATGGCCCACACGATTCCGCCGGAGAAGCTGGCCGCCCAGGCCCGCATTATGGCCGATGCCGGTTGTCAGTGCGTGTACGTCGTGGACTCCGCCGGTGCGCTGGTGCTCGACGGCGTCGCCGACCGGGTGTCCGCCCTGGTCGCCGAGCTCGGCGAGGACGCTCAGGTGGGCTTTCACGGCCATGAAAACCTTGGCCTGGGGGTCGCCAACTCGGTCGAGGCGGTGCGCGCCGGAGCTAAGCAGATCGACGGCAGCGTGCGCCGGTTTGGCGCCGGGGCGGGCAACGCGCCCGTCGAGGCACTGATCGGGGTGTTCGACAAGATCGGGGTCAAGACCGGTATCGACTTTTTCGACATCGCCGACGCCGCTGAGGACGTGGTGCGCCCGGCAATGCCCGCCGAATGTCTGCTCGACCGTAACGCGTTGATCATGGGGTACTCCGGGGTGTATTCCAGCTTCCTCAAGCACGCCGTCCGCCAGTCCGAGCGCTATGGCGTGCCGGCGCATCAGCTCCTGCACCGGGCGGGCCAGCGCAAGCTCATCGGTGGTCAAGAGGATCAGCTCATTGACATCGCCCTGGAAATCAAGCGCGAGCAGGACAGCGGCGCGGTCGTCTAGAAGTGAGCGAGCTTCGTCTACCTGCGCCGCTTCCACGCGCGCAAATGTTAGCCATTGACTCAAAATAGGAACACGTTCTAGCGTCGAAGTCGTGTTCTCAAATCCGCTGACCGCGGCGATCGCGGAAGCCGAGAAGCTGGTGGCCGCCGCGCCGCATGTTGAAACCGAAGCCGATCTGCTCGAGGGACTGCAGTATCTGGCCGGCTGCATCGCCGGCTGCATGCACCTGGCGTTCGACTATGAGCGTGACCACCCATTCCTGCAGTCGGGCACCGGCCCGTTCACCAAGATGGGGCTGGATAACCCTGACACCCTGTATTTCGGTACCAGGGTGCACGCTGACCGCGACTACGTGGTCACCGGCAGACGTGGTACCACCACCGACCTGAGCTTCCAGCTGCTCGGCGGCGAGTACACCGACGACAACGTGCCCGCCAGCCAGGCGGCATTCGACGACCGGGAACTTGAGATCGCAGCGGACGGTAGCTTCCAGTGGCAACTACGGCCGACCAGCTCCGGGCAACTCGTCATCCGTGAGGTATACGCAGACTGGTCACAGCAGCGCGGCACCCTGGCCATCTCCCGGCTCGACACCGCTGGCACTGCCCCCCGGTCGTTGACCCGCGAGACCATCGAAAAGCGCTACACCACAGCGGGAAAGCAACTCCTTGAGCGGGTAAAAACCTGGCTGCAATTTCCGCAGTGGTTCTATCTCAACATTCCGGTCAACACGATGGTGGCGCCGCGGCTGACGCCGGGCGGTTTGGCCACTCAGTACTCGTCCGCCGGCCATTTCGATCTGCGGCCCGATCAGGCCCTGGTAATCACCGTACCGGTCAGCGATGCTCCCTACCTGGGCTTCCAGCTGGGCAGCATGTGGTACATCTCGCTGGACTACATCAATCACCAGACCTCGCTGAACAACACCCAGGCACAGGCGGATCCGGACGGTAGGGTTCGCATCGTCGTCGCCGACCGCAATCCGGGTGTCACCAATTGGGTGGAGACGCTCGGTCACCGGCGCGGCTTCTTGCAGTTCCGTTGGCAGCGGGTGTCCCGGCAGCTCACCGAGGCCGACGGGCCGGCCGTCGAGCTGGTTGATTTCGACTCGATACCTGACGCGCTGCCATATCTCGACCACAACAAGATTTCCGAAGAAGACTGGCGCGCGCGAATCGCAATGCGCCAGATGCAAATTGCGGCGAGAATGCTGGGGTAACGATGACAACCATGCTGGACGGAAAGATCGTCGTCATCAGCGGGGTGGGCCCGGGACTTGGCTCCACGCTGGCGCATCGGTGTGCGCGCGCCGGCGCCGACTTGGTGCTGGCGGCCCGTAGCGGCGACCGCCTCGACGATTTGGCCAAGCAGATCGTCGACGCGGGACGCCAAGCTATTGCGGTACGCACCGACATCACCAACGAGGCTCAGGTGGTCAACCTGGTGGACGCCACTCTGGAGGCGTATGGCAAGGTGGACGTGCTGATCAACAACGCGTTTCGGGTGCCGTCGATGAAGCCATTGGCTGACACCACATTTCAACACATCCGGGACGCCATCGAACTCAGCGCGCTCGGGGCGCTGCGCCTCATCCAAGGGTTCACTCGCCCGCTCGCCGAAGCCAACGGCTCGATTGTCAACGTGAACTCCATGGTGCTGCGGCACTCGCAGCCCAAGTACGGCGCCTACAAGATGGCCAAGGCCACCTTGCTCGCTATGTCCCATTCACTGGCCACCGAACTCGGTGACAAGGGTATTCGTGTCAATTCCGTTGCACCGGGCTATATCTGGGGAGATACCCTGCAAGGATACTTCGAACATCAGGCCGGCAAGTACGGAACCACGGTGGATCAGATATACCAGGCCACCGCTGCACACGCCGATCTGAAGAGACTGCCGACCGAGGATGAGGTTGCCTCGGCGATCTTGTTCATGGCCAGCGACCTGTCCAGCGGCATCACCGGGCAGACCCTGGATGTCAACTGCGGGGAGTACCACTCCTGATGACCGATCGGACCGATGTCGGAACCGTGGCCGAACTGCATGCCTCGGCTACCAAGCTGGTGGGGCTCGACGACTTCGGCGCCGACGAGGACAATTACCTCGAAGCGTTGGAGGTGCTGCTTGACGCCTACCGGAACGAGGCCGGCCTTACGGTGTTGGGCAGCAAGATGAACCGCTTTTTCCTGCGCGGTGCTTTGGTCGCCCGGCTGCTGTCCGAAGCCGCCTGGAAGCAATATCCGCGGCACGCCGATGTGGTCATCGAGCGGCCCATCTTCGTCACCGGGCTGGTGCGCACCGGAACCACCGCGCTGCACCGACTGCTCGGTGCCGACCCGACCCACCAGGGTCTGCACATGTGGCTGGCCGAGTTCCCGCAACCGCGCCCACCCCGCGACACCTGGGACTCAAATCCGTTCTACCGCCAACTCAATGCGCAGTTCACCCAGCACCATCGGGACAATCCCGGTTATACCGGCCTGCACTTCATGGCTGCGTACGAGCTGGAGGAGTGCTGGCAGCTGCTGCGGCAGTCACTGCACTCGGTGTCGTACGAGACCTTGGCCCACCTGCCCAGCTACGCCAAGTGGCTGTCGCGTCAGGACTGGACCCCGCCCTACCGGCGGCACCGCAGGAACCTGCAACTGATCGGGCTCAATGACGTCGAAAAGCGCTGGGTTTTAAAAAATCCGAGCCATCTGTTCGCCCTGGATGCGTTGATGACTACCTATCCGGACGCGCTGGTGATCCAGACGCACCGGCCCGTTGACACGATCATGGCATCAATGTGCTCACTGGCGCAGCACACGTCCGAAGGGTGGTCGACGACGTTCCTGGGTGCCCAGATCGGCGCCGACTCGATGGATACCTGGTCGCGGGGTCTGGAACGGTTCAATACCGCCCGGGCCAAATACGATCCGGCCCAGTTCTACGACGTCGACTACGGCGATTTGGTTGCCGACCCGCTCGGCACGGTGGCCGATGTCTATCGGTACTTTGGCCTGACCTTGACCGAACAAGCTCGACAGGCCATGGCGAAGATCCATGCCGAGAGCAAGACTGGCGCGCGGGCGCCCAAACATAGCTATTCGCTGGCTGATTACGGTCTTACCGCCGAAATGGTCCAAGAGAGATTCGCTGGTTTGTGATCGGTAGTCGCAGTCGCCACCTGAGCCTCTGCTCCGCCGGCATGTGATGTGCCCACCTTCGAGCGACAAGCTGGCTGGGCTCCGGGAATTGCGGGACCGGCGAGCGCCTTGTCGCTCGAAGGCGGGCACAACGCCCACTGGTCTCAGTACGGGTCACTGTGGCGAAAGTGACAAGAGCCGCTTCGGTTGGCTCAGTCGGCGGCTGGTGTCGCATCCAGAATGCCCTCGGCCACCGCGTGCTCGATGCTGTCATGCATCTTGGGGCAAGCCTTGGTGCGTGCGGTATCTCCACCGGAGGAGCGGACTTCGGCGAAATGAGCGCAACGCTGCGTTGCCTCGGTATTCCATTGCACCGCTGTATGACCCGGACCGAGCTTCTTCACGGTCACGGTGACGTGGCAGAAGCGGCAATCCACCGGCTGCAAGCCCCCATTGAGATAGCGTTCGCGGTCGGCGCGGCTGGCTTCCCGCACCGCGGCGGCACGCTGCGGGTCGTCAGCGAAATCCCTTGATTTGGACCATGATCGGCGGTCATCGGGCGGTCCCGATGACTCATCGTGGTCATGATGGTCGCCGCGCAGCAGCAACATCGATCGGGCCAGGCGATCGACGTCAGGGAGAGCGTGCTCGTCCGACGGGTCCATGCTCGCTAGTGTTGTTTGGCGGGTACGTCCTCGGCCAGCGATTCGTCCTCGCGGGCCTCGAGTTTCTTTGTCTCCAAATTCTGTTGGACCTCGGCACTCCAGAATTCGTTGGCGCGGGTGGTGTCTACCTCCATCTCGAAACGCTCCACCATTTCGGGCTTGATGTCGGCAACATCTACATAGAACTGCTCATACCAGCGACGCATCTGATAGACGGCACCGTCTTCCTCGACCAGTAGTGGGTTGTCGATGCGCGTCTTGTGCTTCCAGATCTCCACGTCCTGCATAAAGCCTTTGCTGACGCCTTCGGTGAACACTCGAGACAGCTTGTCCGTCATCTTTTCGTCCATGCCCTTGGGCTTTTCGACGATGACACCCCACTGCAGCACGAACGAGTCCTGCGTCACCGGATAGTGGCAGTTAATCAGGATCGATTCGGACTTGTAACCGCCGTAACTGTTGTGCAGCCAGTTGATCATGAACGACGGCCCGAAGTAGGAGGCTTCCGAATCCAGATGTGCCTCACCGTAGGCGGTACCCAGATCATTCACATCGGGGCGCCCCACGTTGTGCAAATACTGCGATGCGATGTGTCCTTCGAAGACGTTCTTGAAGTACGTCGGCAACCCGAAATGGATGTAGAAAAAGTGCGCCATGTCGGTGACGTTGTCGATGATGTCGCGGCAGTTGGACCCCTCGATGAGGATGCGGTTCCAGCGCCACTGGGTCCATTCGTCACTGGCGGCCTCGGGGATGTCCGGGATCCTGACGGCCGGGTCGGGGGGGTTGCCCTCATGGTCGTGCCATACGAAGAGCAGACCGCCGCGCACATCGGTGTTCCACGATCGGGTGCGCGCCATTCTCGGTGTGCGCTTGGCATACGGCACCAGCTTGCACCGGCCGTCCCCGCCCCATCGCCAGTCGTGGAAGGGGCAGGCGATCTCATCGCCTTTGATGGTGCCCTGGGAGAGGTCGCCGCCCATGTGCCGGCAGTAATTGTCGAGGATCTTCACGTCCCCGTGCGAGTCGGTGAACACCACTAGCTTGGTGCCGAACGCCTCCACACCGTGCGGCTTGCCGTCCATGAAGTCTTCGGCCACGCCCAGGCAATGCCAGCCCCTGGCATATCTGGTCGGCAAGGCGCCCGCATCGATTTCCCGGACGCCGACGCCACTTGTGTCGGTATTCACCGTGTCACCTCCAGATCGCAGTCTCTAACTAGAACACGTTACAGTTTTGGGTCGGGGGAGTGCAACGACGGCGAGTCTGGCCACGGCATATGCGTAGTGCGGTATATGTAAACGATGCCGCTATTTTCTTTCGAGGGTCGCTCCCCCCGGGTAGATCCCACCGCGTTTGTGGCCCCAACTGCCACGCTTATCGGTGATGTGACCGTCGAGGCGGGGGCGTCGGTGTGGTTTAACGCCGTGCTGCGGGGTGACTACGCACCGGTGGTCGTGCGGGAGGGGGCCAACGTGCAAGACGGGTCGGTACTTCATGCACCGCCCGGCATCCCGGTCGACATCGGACCCGGAGCGACGGTCGCGCACTTGTGCGTGATCCACGGCGTCCACGTCGGGTCTGAGGCGTTAATCGCAAACCATGCAACGGTGCTCGACGGCGCGGTAATCGGTGCCCGCTGTCTGATAGCGGCGCATTCGTTGGTGGTAGCCGGAACCCAGATCCCGGCGGGAATGCTGGTCACCGGGGCGCCGGCCAAGGTGAAGGGACCGATTGAGGGAACCGGCGCCGAGGTGTGGGTCAACGTCAATCCACAGGCCTATCGCGACCTGGCCGCGAGGCACATGACGGGGCTCGAGCCGCTCTAGTTCCGGCTAGTCCAGCCCGGACGTCCCGTCGAGGCCGGCCAACAGGCCGCCCGCGCCGGCCGCGCCGCCCTCGCCATTACCCGCCTGGCCCGACCCGCCATTGCCGCCGTTGCCCCCGTTGCCTACCCACTGCGCGCTGCCGCCGGCTCCACCGTTACCGCCGGTGCTCCCAGGCGGCAGGGCCTGCCCGCCGGCGCCGCCCGAACCGCCGGAACCGAACACCCCAGCTCTACCACCATTGCCGCCGTCCCCGCCGACACTGCCGGACAGCGCGGTGATCCCACCACCACCGCCGGCGCCACCGTCACCGATCAGGGCGCCACCGGCACCACCGTTGCCGCCGGTGCCGCCAATCAAGTCACCGAACCCCCCGACGCCGCCGGTGCCCCCGGCCCCGACGAACCGGGCAGCGCCCCCGGCGCCCCCGGCCCCGGCGATGTTGACCGAATCTCCGCCGGTCCCACCGGCGCCACCGGCGCCGAACACGCCGGCTCGGCCGCCGGCCCCGCCCGTCCCGCCCCCGGTCCCGAGCGAATTCCCGCCGGTGCCACCCACCCCACCATCACCGGCGAGCAACGCGCCGGCCCCGCCGGCACCGCCGTCACCCCCAGACCCGCCATTCGGGTTTATCGAACTTCCGCCATTTCCGCCGCCCCCGCCGTCGCCGGAGAGCAAGCCCGCGGCGCCGCCGACCCCGCCAGCGCCGCCGACCCCGCCCACTCCGCCGTTGTTGGCCAGTGAATTCCCGCCAAGCCCGCCGACTCCACCGTCGCCGAATAGCCACCCGCCGCCGCCACCGGTGCCGCCGGTGCCGCCCGCCCCGCTGCCCTCGAGAGAAAGTCCGCCGGTGCCGCCCGCTCCGCCGGAGCCGAACAGTCCGGCGTGGCCGCCGGCCCCGCCGTCGCCGGCATACAGTTGGGCGACGCCTCCGGCCCCACCCACCCCGCCGTCGCCGACCAGCATGCCGCCGAACCCACCGGGCCCGCCTGCCCCGCCGTTGGCCGTCAACGAGCCGCCCCCGGCGGCGCCACCGGCGCCGCCCGCTCCGCCAGCGCCTCCTGTTCCGAAAAGCCCTGCAGCGCCTCCGATCCCACCGGCCCCGCCGGTCCCGGAGTTCGCGCTGCCGCCCGCTCCGCCGGCTCCGGCGGTGCCCCAGAGCAGCCCCGCTGCACCACCGTTGCCGCCCGCGGAGCCAGCCGCGCCGGACCCGCCGCTGCCGCCATTGCCGATCAAGATTCCGCCGTCGCCGCCGTTGCCACCCGTTCCCGGCGCACCGTTGGCGCCGTTGCCAATGAGCGGGCGCCCTACTGCCGCCTGGGTGGGTGCGTTCACCGCGTGCAGCAGCCCCTGCGTGAGCGAGGCGTTGGCGGCCTCGGCACTCGAATAAGACGTCGCAGCGGCGCTGAGATTGCACACGAACTCGTCGTGAAACTTCGCCGCCTGAATACTGAGTGCTTGATACGTCTGGCCGTAGCAGGCGAACAGCGCCGCAACAGCGGCCGAGATCTCATCGGCGGCCGCCGGCGCGAGCTGGGTGGTGGCGAATTCCGCCAATTTGCTGGCTTCGCGGACCAGTGACCCGATGGTTAGTGCATCGTCAGTCGTCGTTGCCAGTATGGCCGGGCTGACAGTGACAGCCATGCTTTACCTCCCGCGTTCGCAACGAGTGTCGCAGATGCGGTAAGTGAGCGGGACCGTTATTTCCTTCGCGAGTCGCTCTTCCCGCGCCGGCCCACCGCGTGCGCGGCCCCTACCGCTGCGCGAAATCGGCGACTAAGCCCCGTCGTCGGGAAGCAAGGTCATCCCGTCGCCATCAGCTTCAGCACTCGGTCCTTGAAGTCGATCACATAGACGGCACGTTGATCGTCCACTGCCACATCGGTTGGCCCGGATAGTCCGGAAAAGGGCAGCGTGGTCTGGATGTTCGAGCCGGCTGCCAGCTTGAGCACTCGATTGTTGTTCAAGTCGCCCACATAGATATTGCCGTCGCGGTCCACGGTCACTCCCGTGGGGAAATTGAGACCGGTCAACGGGAGATAGACGGGTGTTGTGGCGCCTTCGGCGAGCGCCGCCACCCGGTTATTGCCGCTGTCGCTGACGTAGACGGTTCCAGCGCTGTCCACGGCGACATCGTAGGGACGATTAAGGCCGGTGAACGACAACTCGCTGGGGGCCTCGGCGCCCGCGGGCAGCTGCAACACGTTGTTGTTGACGTGGTCAACCACATACACCGTGCCGCGGCCGTCAATTGCCAAACCATGCGGGTCGGCCAGGCCGGTGAACGCGAGCTCGGTTGGGGTTCTTAGATCGGCCGAGAGCTTCAGTATCCGCTTGCCCATCCCGTCAATGACGTAGACGGCATCGTGGCTGTCGACGGCCACGCCGTCCGGACTGAGCGGAGCGGTGATCGGTAGCGCGGTCGCCGTGCTGGCACCCACGGGCAGCTTCAGCACCCGCTTGTTGCCCGGGTCGGCGACGTAAACGGTGCCCATGCTGTCCACCGCCACGCCGTCGGGATCTCCCAGCCGGAAGGGCAGCTGGACTTGGTCCGGCCGGGCGGCAGCAGTGGACAGGCCGACCTTGTTGGCCTCGAGTTCCGCCGATGATGGCTTGAAGATCAGGAATCCGACGCCCGCGAGGACCGCGACGGCGACTATCGTCGCCCCCGCCACGAGCAAAGCGCGTCGGCGCCGCGACGAAGCGCCGTATTCCACGCCATCCATAGGCCGACTCCCTCGTCACCTTGGCTGATCGCGATCAAAAGACAGTACCGCGCACATGATCGGCATGCACGGGAAATTCGGCGGCTGGTTTGGCAAACATCGGCGGGCGGACGAAGCCGGCCCAAATGTGACGCCCTAGATTTTCCGGGTGGTTGCCGCCGCGCGGTCCATCTCCCAGTACGCGCGTAACGCCACCAGCTGTCCCGCTTCGTTAGCCTTGTAGGTGAACACGCCGTCGGCGGTGGTCTGGTAGTCGCCAGTGGTGATCAGGATGTGCCCGACGTTGGCTTCCTCGTTGCCGCATTGGTAAGTGTCGCGGAAGAAAAACTCGATCTTGGTGGTCGGGGCGATGGCCTTGTCCCAGAAGGCTGATATCGCGTCTCGGCCCTGGTGGCCCTTGCCTTCGGGGTCGAAAGCCGATGGCCCGATGGGGTCTTCGACGATCGCGTCGTCGGCGAACACCGCTAGCCAAGCATCCTTGTCGCGGGCCTCGACGGCCTGCCGGGAGCGGCGACCGGCCTCGTGTGCCGGGTGATTGCCGATCACTCGTCTTGCCAGCCGGAATGGATGTACGTGTCGGCGAAGCGCTTCATCGAGTCCCGCTTCTTGTCCAGCGGAGCGTCGAAACCGAGCCCATCAAAGACCCACGGTATGACAATGTTGTCGGTTACCCCGATCTCGGCCAGCTCCCGATGCCCATCCACCCCGAACTTGTCGATGCAAACTGCCTGGAACTCGAACGGCAGCTCGGCCCGGCCGTATTCGGCGCGCAGTTCATTGAGTTTGCCGATGGTCTCCGACAATTGCGCGCCGGTCATCATCGCGCTGGTCCAACCATCGCCGATGCGCGCCGCGCGTCGCAGCGCTACGTCGGTATGCCCGCCGACGTAGAACGGCACCGGTCGGCTGGGGGCAGGGCTCATCTGTAGGCGTTCGAAATCGTAAAACTCGCCGTGGAACTCAACCATGCCCCCACCCAGCACCAGCTTGATCACGTCGATCATCTCGTCGACCCGGGCGCCGCGCCGTTTATACGGAACGCCGCACCACTCGAACTCTTCCGGCGCCCAACCGATCCCGACCCCGAAACCGAAGCGGTTGTTGGTCAAGTTGGCCACCGAGCCGACTTGGCGGGCCAGCAGCAAGGGATTACGCGACCCAAGCTTCATTACGTTGGTGTAGAACCTCAGCTTGGAAGTGACCGCGCCCATCGCACCCGCGGCGATCAACGGGTCCACCCACGGCGTGTCCTCGTTCCACATCCGCGAGCCGTCGGGGGTGTATGGATAGTCGGCAGCCGCCTTTTCCATGAAGAACAACGAATCCGGTAGTGCGATGGAGTCGAACCCGACTTCCTCGGCGGTTTCGGCGATGCCGACCAGCTGGTCGATCGGACCCATCGCGATGCTGCAGGTGTACTTCATCCGGCGGCCAGCCTCGGTTTGTCGGAGCCGACCACCCACATGGAGTAGTACTGCGAGCCCCCACCATAAGCGTGGCCCAGGGCTTTTCGGGCGTTGGGAACCTGATGGTCTCCACCCTTGCCCATGACCTGGATGGCCGCCTCCGCGAAGCGGATCAGCCCCGAGGCGCCGATCGGGTTCGAGGAGAGCACGCCGCCGGACGGATTCACCGGCAACCGCCCGCCGATCGCGGTTTCGCCGGCCTCGGTGAGTTTCCAGCCCTCGCCCTCCGGAGCAAAGCCGAGGTTTTCCAACCACATTGGTTCGAACCAGGAGAACGGGACATAGATTTCGGCGGCGTCGATCTCATCGATGGGGCTGGTGATGCCGGCCGCTTTCCACAGCGCTGCAGCCGCGTCGCGGCCGGCCTGCGGGCTGACTTGGTCGCGTCCGGAGTATGCCAGCGGTTCGGTGCGCAGCGCGGTGGCATGGATCCATGCTACTGGGTGTCCTTCGGTCAGCCGGGCATCGGCGATCTCTTCGTTGCCGATCACGACGGCGCAGGCGCCGTCCGACGACGGACAGGTCTCGTCGTAGCGGATCGGATCCCACAGCATGGGTGATCCCATCACCTTCTCCAGGGTGATGTCGGGCTGCTGCAGGTGTGCCAGCGGGTTGCGGCTGCCATTGAGCCGGTCCTTGACCGCCACCATCGCGCCGATGTTCGTCGGAGCTCCGGAGCGTCGGATGTAGGCCCGCACATGCGGGGCGAAGTAACCGCCGGCACCGGCTCCCACCGGCTTGATGAAGGGAATCGGAATCGACAGTGCCCACATGGCATTGGACTCCGACTGCTTCTCCCAGGCCATGGCTAGCACGCGGCGGTATTTTCCGGACTGGACCAGGCTGGCAGCCACCACCCCGGTGGATCCGCCGACCGAACCCGCAGTATGCACTCGGATCAGTGGCTTGCCGGTGGCACCCATGGCGTCAGCCATGAACAGCTCCGGCATCATCACGCCCTCGAAGAAGTCGGGCGCCTTGCCGACGACGACGGCATCGATGTCAGCGAAGGTGGAGCCGGAATCCTGCAGTGCCCGGTCGATGGCCTCGCGGACCAGACCGCTCATCGAAACGTCTTGCCGTTTGGCGACATACTTGGTTTGGCCGGTACCGAGTACTGCGGCCAGCTGTGCTGCTGCTCCGGCCATCAGTTGTTCCCTTCCATGACCGCGACCAAGTTCTGTTGCAGCGCTGGCCCGCTGGTGGCGTGCGCTAGCACGCGGCCGGCCGAACCATCCCAAATGTGTCGTGCAGCAAAGCCGATGCGCTCCAGGCCGGCGACAAACATGGGGTTGGCCGCCAGCGCTCCGCCGGACGGGTTCACTCTTGTCTTCTCTGGAAGTCCGATAGCCTCGACGATAATCAAATGCTGGTGGGTGAACGGGGCATGGATCTCGGCGACGTCGATGCTGGTGTCCCCGCCGGTAGCCGCCTTGGCCGACATTGCGGTGGACGGTGAGACGGTCAAGTCGCGCACTCCCAGCGACGGGGACTCGATGCGGTGCTCGAAACCTGTTATCCACGCTGGTGATTCGCGTAGTTCCCGAGCGCGGTCATCGGCGGCCAGGACGATAGCGGCGGCGCCGTCGGTGATCGGCGCGATGTCGTGACGTCGCAGTGGGTCGTTGAAGAACGGGCGGGCCAGCAGTTCGTCGATGCTCTTGGCCGGCTTCTCGGAGTCATTTCGTGCCGAATGGGCGAACGAGTCGAGGGCGACCTGAGCCATCTGTTCGTGGGTCCACCCGCCGGACTCGAGACCCATGCGCGCCTGCAAGCCCGCCATCGACACCGAGTCGGGCCACAGCGGAGCAACCGTGTAGGGATCGGTCTGCCGCGACAGGATTTGCCGCAGGATGCCTGCCGAGGACTTGCCGAAGCCGTATACCAGGGCGGTGTCGACCTCGCCGGTCAGGATTTTGATGTAGGCCTCGTAGAGGGCCCAGGCCGCGTCCATCTCCACGTGCGATTCGTTGATCGGCGGAACGGCCCCGATCGAGTCGATCGCCGAAATGAACGAAAATGCCCGTCCAGCAAGGTAATCCGAGGACCCCGAACACCAGAATCCGATGTCGGACTTCGTGATGTCGAGTTCTTTGTAGAGCTGGGCGAAGCACGGCATCAGCATCTCGACACCGTTGGTGGTGCCATCGGTACGGCGAACATGCGGGGCGTGGGCGAAACCGACCACCGCGACATTGCGAGCGCTCATAGCTGGATATGCCCTTTACAGGTGGTGTTTGTAGGTGTCGTAGTCCGCGTCCGGTTCCCCGGTCGGCCGGAAGTACTCGATGTTGTCGATGCCAAAACCCCACTCCTCGCGGGGTTTCCACACCGCTTCGACGCGCATGCCCATCCGTACCTCGTTCGCGTCGACATCGGCGACCAGGTGCAAGAAGGGGATATCGGCGCCGTCGAGCAGCACATAGGCCGCCACGTAGGGCGGCTTGATGCGCTGGCCCTGGAACGGGATGTTGATGATCGCGAACGTCGTCACCGTGCCCTTGTCCGGCAGCTCGACGAACTCGGTGGTCGGCTGGCCGGTGGCCGGATCGGCCCCGTGCGGCGGGAAATACACTTTCCCGGTTTTCCCGGTCCTGGCGCCGAGCAGTTTTCCTTCGGCGATGGCGCGCAGGTAGGCGCTTTCTTCGTGGGATGCGGTGTGCTGGATGGTCAGCGACACCGGCGTGACGATCATGGTGACCGGGTCCTGGTCGCTTGGTACCCCAGGTGGTTCGGTGTCCTCGCCCAGCTTGAAATAGGCGATGTCGGTGATGGCGCCCACCAACTCGTCGGCCCAGTGCACGTGGACCCGGGCGCCCATCTTGATCTTGTCCGGTTCGCCCGCATCCACCGCGTGCATCAGCGGCGTGTCGGCGCCGTCCAGCTTGATCAGCGCCCACGCGAATGGGCGATCCAACGGCTGGCCGGCCAATGGCTCCGGTTGCCAGGTCCAGGATGCGACGGTGCCGACACTGGCCACCGGTACCATCTCGCTCAGCGGTTCATAGGTAACCGGGTCATATTCCGCTGGCGGTACATGCACCCGGCCATCCGATCCGCGAACCCCTAAAATCCGGCGTTCACGCAGTGCGGTGAAGAACTTGCCTAGGGTGGGACCCACCGAACGGGTGTAGTCGAACGACAACGTTAGCGGCGCGGAGAGGGGCGGCTCAGGATGATCGATCCGGGTCAGGCCGCTCGAGGTGGCTGTCACGCCTTCGAGTAGAACAGGTTCTAAGAATGGTTTCAACATTAGTCTCGGGGAGGCAGGGATGAAGCTCGGATTGCAGCTGGGCTACTGGGGCGCGCAGCCCCCGGAGAACGCCGGTGAGCTGGTCGCGGCGGCCGAGGAAGCCGGCTTCGACGCCGTCTTCACCGCCGAGGCGTGGGGATCCGATGCCTACACGCCGTTGGCCTGGTGGGGTTCGTCGACGCAGCGGGTGCGGCTGGGCACCTCGGTGATCCAGCTATCCGCGCGCACTCCTACCGCGTGCGCGATGGCGGCCTTGACGCTGGATCATCTCAGCGGCGGCCGGCACATTCTCGGGCTCGGTGTGTCCGGCCCCCAGGTGGTCGAGGGCTGGTATGGCCAGAAGTTTCCCAAGCCGCTGGCCCGCACCCGCGAATACATCGACATCCTTCGCCAGGTCTGGGCCCGGGAAAGGCCGGTGACCAGCGACGGCCCGCACTATCCGCTGCCGCTGACGGGTTCTGGGACAACCGGCTTGGGCAAGGCGCTCAAGCCCATCACCCATCCACTGCGTGCCGACATCCCGATCATGCTGGGCGCCGAGGGGCCGAAGAACGTGGCGCTGGCCGCCGAGATCTGCGACGGGTGGCTGCCCATCTTCTATTCACCGCGGATGGCCGACATGTACAACGAGTGGCTTGACGAGGGCTTCGCCCGGCCGGGAGCGCGCCGCAGCCGGGAGGATTTTGAGATCTGTGCCACCGCGCAGATCGTCGTCACCGAGGACAGGGCGGCCGCGTTCGAGGGGATCAAGCCGTTCTTGGCCCTCTACATGGGGGGTATGGGGGCCGAGGACACCAACTTCCATGCTGACGTCTACCGCCGGATGGGCTATGCCGAGGTGGTGGACGAGGTCACCAAGCTATTCCGGTCGGATCGCAAGGACGAGGCCTCGAAGGTCATTCCCGACGAACTCGTTGACGACGCGATGATCGTCGGCGACCTCGACTACGTGCGTAAGCAGATTACGGCCTGGAAGGCTGCCGGCGTCACCATGATGGTGGTGGGTGCTCGCAGCGTTGAGCAGGTCCGAGAGCTTTCTGGGTTGGTTTGAGCCCGACCTAAGCGGTTCTTGCCAGGAGATTAGAACGCGTTCTAGATTGGCCGGGTGGCTTCAGATGGCGTGGGCGTCGCCGAACGTCATCTCCACGTTGGCTGCCGACTGGGAAACCAGCGCACGCTTGGGCAGCCCAAGGGAAGCCAGCTCTTTCGCGTAGGGGTGGTTGCCCAGGTGCAGACGCGCGCCGCCAACCCGGATTCGCATTCCCGAGATCTTCATCTCCCACGGGATCTCTCTGGTCACCCCGTCCTGGTGGGAGTAGGTCTTGAGCACCTGGGCCTTGCCCGTCGGGACCGGCACGGCGTTGCTGAACTCCATCCCGGCGATCAGCTGCCCGTCGGCACTCACGTCGAAACGGAACTTCCTGCCCTCGGAGACGTTGAACTCCGCCATGATCTTGGGGAAGCCCCAGATGGTGCGGCCCGCCTCCAGGGTGAACAACTGGTCGACCGGCAGGTGATGAATGAATGCGGCCGCCCTGCCGAGCGCTCGGGGTCCGCGGGCCTGGACGCCCGGTGGGTTGACCATGACGGCGGTGCCGTATTCGTGGTACTGCCCCAAGTCGCCGTCGACGTAGCGCACCAGCATCTGCATCACCAGCGCCTTGCCCGGCAGGTATTCACACACCCGCAGCCCGCTGTAGTCGATCAGACGCTGTGTCGCGTCGGCGGGGACGGAGAACATCGCGGAGTGCAAATTGGCCGTGCGGATTCGGACCGGCATGGTGAGCACCGTGCCGGCGATGGTGTGTTGAGAGTTGGGCATGGTGCTCACTGTAATGCGAAGGAATGGCGATGACGAGACCGCTGACCAAACCCGACGTCGACCTGACCGACGGCAACTTTTACGCCAGTCATGAAGCGCGAGAGGCATATCGGTGGATGCGGGCAAACCAGCCGGTGTTCCGGGACCGCAACGGCCTGGCCGCGGCATCGACCTATCAGGCCGTGATTGACGCTGAGCGCCAACCCGAATTGTTCTCCAACGCTGGCGGTATCCGTCCCGACCAGGACGCGCTGCCGATGATGATCGATATGGATGATCCCGCGCATCTGTTGCGGCGCAAGCTAGTTAATGCGGGGTTTACTCGCAAGCGGGTCAAGGACAAGGAGCTTTCGATAGGGCACCTGTGCGACACGCTGATCGACGCGGTGTGCGAGCGCGGTGAATGCGACTTCGTACGCGACTTGGCCGCGCCGCTGCCGATGGCGGTCATCGGCGACATGCTCGGCGTGCGTCCCGAACAGCGGGACATGTTCCTGCGATGGTCCGATGACCTGGTGACGTTTCTGAGTTCGCATGTATCGCAAGAGGATTTTCAAGTCACCATAGATGCATTCGCCGCCTATAACGAGTTCACCAGGGCTACCATCGCGGCTCGTCGTAGGGAGTCCACCGACGACCTGGTCAGCGTGCTGGTTAGTTCCGAAGTGGACGGTGAGCGGTTGACCGACGACGAGCTGGTCATGGAGACTCTGCTCATCTTGATCGGCGGCGACGAGACAACCAGGCACACCCTGAGCGGGGGAACGGAGCAGCTGTTACGCAACCGGGACCAATGGGACCTGCTGCAGGGTGATCGTGCGTTGCTGCCCGGCGCTATCGAGGAGATGCTGCGCTGGACCGCGCCGGTGAAAAACATGTGTCGGGTGTTGACCTCGGATACCGAGTTTCACGGGACCGCGTTGCGCGAAGGTGAAAAGATGATGCTGCTCTTCGAGTCGGCGAACTTCGATGAGGCGGTGTTCTCCGACCCGGAGACGTTTGATATCCAGCGAAACCCGAACAGTCATCTGGCTTTCGGTTTTGGCACCCATTTCTGCTTAGGCAATCAGCTGGCCCGCCTTGAGCTGTCGTTGATGACGGATCGGGTAGTGCAACGGTTGCCGGACCTGCGGCTGGCCTCCGAGGACTCGGCGTTGCCGCTGCGACCAGCGAACTTCGTCAGTGGTTTGGAATCCATGCCCGTCGTGTTCACGCCGAGCGCGCCGCTGGGGTGATTCTCTCGCCGAGTGTGACGTGATTGCGAAAAATCTGTCGAAACCTCGCACTGAGTTCACGCTCGGCGAGCCCAGGCCGCGGCTACCCGACGCAGTATCCCGCCTGGTACATCCTCGACGGTGACCCGGACGACGATCCAGCCCAGCTCGGTGGTCAGCGTCTCGATGCGCACGATGTCCCTGTTGAATTGTCTGCGACTTATCCGGTGGTGGTCACCTTCGTATTCGACCGCGACTTTTATGTCCGCCCAACCCATATCGAGTACGGCAATCAGCTGGCCGTACTCGTCGTAAACCGGGATCTGGGTCTGTGGCCTTGGGTAGCCGGCCTCGATGAGCAGTAACCGCAGCCACGTCTCGCGGGGCGACTCCGCACCGGGGTCGACCAGGGAGAGTGTGTGTCGGGCACGCCGGATGTTTCGGTGTCCCTGGTAACGGTCGGCGAGTAGTTCGGCATCGGAGATCTTAAGTCTGGTTGCCCGGCTGAGTGCATCGACGGCCGTGACCGCCTTGCTGATCGGGTACCGACAGGCCAGGTCTAAGGCGGTGCGCGCCGCGGTGGTCGCCGTTAGACCGCCAATCAGTTCGACTTCGTCGTCGGCAACACGATCCGACCATGTTTCGATACCCATAGGGGGACGGCGATGTCCGTATAACAATTGCGCAGGCGCCCGATGGTCGACCCACTTGGCGCCGTGCAATGCCGCTGCCGATCGTCCGCCGATCACACCACGCCTGCGCGACCACAGCCAAGCGGCATGCGCACGTGTCGTCGCTGTAAGAGTAGTGCCAGGAGCGACGTAGACGTCAGGGTGGATCGCAGTGAATTTGCTTCGCAGCCGGTAGGGCGTCAACGTGCCGGAAGTGATCGCCTCGCTGCCGATAAACGGATCCGCCATGCAGGCAGTGTGCCGTGGGGGACCGACAGCCTCACCGAACGTGAAGTCAGTGCGGAATTGTCGCCCATTTTTCGCAGTCAGTTCACGCTGGGCGTGGGAGGTTAGCGGTTCTGGAAGTTGGGCGTGCGCTTCTCCGCGAATGCACGCGGACCTTCCTTGGCGTCGTCGGACAGGAAGACCTGGATACCGATTTGAGTGTCGATCTTGAACGCATCGTTCTCGGCCATACCCTCGGTCTCCCGGACGGTCCGCAGGATCGCCTGCACGGCCAACGGCCCATTGGCCGCAATGACCTCCGCGATCTCGAGCGCTCTGGTCAGTGCCTGCCCGTCGGGCACGACGTATCCGATTAGGCCCATCTCCTTTGCCTCGGCCGCGGTGATGTGCCGTCCGGTAAGCAGCAAGTCGCAGGCCACCGTGTAGGGGATTTGGCGCACTAGCCGAACCGCCGAACCGCCCATCGGATATAGGCTCCACTTGGCCTCGGAGATGCCGAATTTTGCGCTCTCGCCGGCGATGCGGATGTCGGTGCCCTGCAGGATCTCGGTCCCGCCGGCGATTGCGGGGCCTTCGACGGCAGCAATGAGGGGTTTCGTAAGCCTGCGGCCTTTGAGCAGGGCGTCAATGCGCGACGGGTCGTAGCTGCCGTCTTTGAAGGAGTCGCCGGGCGGCTTGTGGGTTGCCGCCTTGAGGTCCATGCCAGCGCAGAAGTAGCCACCGGCACCGGTCAGGATGCAGCAACGGATGTCGGGATCGTTGTCGACGCGGTCCCATGCGTCGACCATGATTTGCATCATTTCACCACTTAGAGCATTACGCCGCGACGGTCGGTTCATGGTCACGATCAGGGTGTGCCCGCGCTGTTCCACTAGCGCGTCGGGTCCGGACTCCTCGTTTGCTGGTGTCTCGACCACGGTAACCGCCTCTCGTTCGACATCTGCGCGTTCGCTTGTCAAGAAATGTAACACGTTCTAGTTTGGTGGCCGTGGCCCTGAATATTGCCGATCTCGCTGAGCACGCCATCGACGCTGTGCCTGACCGCGTAGCCCTCATCTGCGGCGATGAGCAGCTGACCTACGCCCAACTGGAGGAGAAAGCCAACCGTCTTGCGCACTATCTGATCGGCCAGGGCGTCCAGCAGGACGACAAGGTCGGTCTTTACTGCCGCAACCGCATCGAGATCGTCATCGCGATGCTCGGCATCATCAAGGCGGGCGCCATTCTGGTGAACGTCAACTTTCGGTATGTCGAAGGGGAACTTCGATACCTGTTCGACAACTCCGACATGGTGGCGCTGGTCCACGAGCGGCAGTACTCGGACCGCGTGGCCAACGTGTTGCCCGAAACCCCCAACGTGAAGACGATCCTGGTCGTCGAGGATGGCAGCGATACGGACTACCAGCGCTACGGCGGCGTCGAGTTCTACTCGGCGATCGCTGACAGTTCACCCGAGCGCGACTTCGGCGAACGCAGCGCCGACGCCATCTACCTGCTGTATACCGGTGGTACGACCGGCTTTCCGAAGGGCGTGATGTGGCGCCATGAGGACATCTACCGGGTGCTTTTTGGTGGAACCGACTTCGCGACAGGAGAATTCGTCAAGGACGAATACGACCTGGCGAAAGCCGCCGCCGCCAACCCGCCGATGATCCGCTATCCAATTCCGCCGATGATCCACGGCGCCACCCAGTCGGCCACCTGGATGTCGATCTTCTCGGGTCAAACCACGGTTCTAGCACCGGAATTCAATGCCGACGAGGTATGGCGCACGATCCACAAGCACAAAGTAAGCCTCTTGTTCTTCACTGGCGATGCCATGGCCCGGCCGCTACTCGATGCGCTGCAGAAAGACAACGACTACGATCTTTCTTCGCTATTTCTGCTGGCCAGCACCGCGGCCTTGTTCTCGCCGAGTATTAAAGAGAAACTCCTTGAACTGCTGCCGAATCGGGTTATCACGGACTCAATTGGCTCGTCGGAGACCGGATTTGGCGGCACCAGCATCGTCGCCTCGGGGGCGCCGCACAGTGGTGGTCCGCGCGTGAGCATTGACCATCGCACCGTCGTACTCGATGAGGACGGTAACGAGGTGCAGCCCGGGTCGGGCGTGCGCGGCTTCATCGCCAAGAAAGGCAACATTCCCGTCGGCTACTACAAGGACGAGAAGAAGACCGCCGAGACGTTCCGCACGATCAATGGTGTGCGCTATGCGATTCCGGGTGACTACGCACAGGTCGAGGAAGACGGTACTGTCACCATGCTGGGTCGTGGCTCGGTGTCCATCAACAGCGGTGGTGAAAAGATCTACCCCGAAGAAGTCGAAGCGGCGTTGAAAGGCCATCCCGACGTGTTCGACGCCTTGGTGGTCGGGGTGCCCGATCCGCGGTACGGGCAGCACGTGGCTGCGGTCGTGCAAGCCCGGTCCGGCTGCCGCCCGTCGCTGGCTGAATTGGATAGCTTCGTGCGCTCTGAGATCGCGGGATACAAAGTGCCGCGCAGTCTTTGGTTTGTCGACGAGGTGAAGCGCTCACCCGCGGGCAAGCCCGATTACCGCTGGGCCAAGGAACAGACGGAGGCTCGCCCCGCCGATGACGTGCATGCGAGCCATGTGGCGGCCGGCGGATGATGGGTATCGCCTAGCCGGCCGAAAACGTATTCCAGGTCGAGTCGCCAACGCCTGCGAATCGGCCTTTGCCTGAATAGGCAAACAGCTTGGCCGCCAACTGAGCAGACTTGTCACGGCTATCGCTGTATCGCTGCCCTCGCCCGATCAGGGTTGGCCTCCGCTGCCACCGGTGCCGGCTTTGCCCCCGGTTCCGCCGGTCCCGCCCAGGACACCGGAAGGGCCCTTGCCGGCCGTGCCGACACCCCCGCTGGTGCCGTTGATGCCGGGAACGACGCCACCGTCGCCAGCGCCGCCCTTGCCCCCGTTTCCGCCGTGGCCGCCGCCGCCACCGGTTCCGCCGGTGCCGGTACCGGCACCGCTACCACCTGCACCGCCGGTGCCACCAACTGCACCAGCGCCGCCACCGCCGCCCGCGCCTCCGCTGCCGTTGCCGCCGCCGGTCCCGCCGATGCCACCACCGCCGCCGGCGCCGCCGGTGCCACCTGCCCCTCCGTTGCCGTTCCCGCCGACACCGGCGTTGCCGCCCGTGCCGCCGTTACCGGCGGCGCCACCCGCGCCGCCCGCGCCGCCAGTGCCCGTACCGGCGGCACGGGCGTTGCCGCCTGCGCCGCCGCCACCGCCGCTGCCACCGTCGCCGGCGGTACCGCCGTTGCCGCCGCCAGTTCCTCCGGCTCCGCCGTTGCCCCCCGTGCCGGCCGCACCGCCCATACCGCCGATACCGCCGGTCCCATTCCCAGAGGTGCGGTTACCGCCAGCACCGCCGTCGCCGCCGTTGCCGGCGTGGCCGCCGGCTCCGCCGGTGCCACCACCAGTGGAACCGATGCCGGCACCGCCGGTACCGCCGTCACCGCCCCTACCACCGATTCCGCCGGGGCGGCCAGCTGTGCCATTGCCGTTTACGGCGCCGCCCTTTCCGCCGTTGCCGCCACTTCCTCCGGCACCTCCAGTTCCACCGGTACCGTTGGCCCCACCGCCGGCACCGCCGGAGCCGGCGGCACCACCTGCACCGCCGGTCCCGCCGGCTCCGCCGTTGCCGCCGTTTTGGTTGGTCCCGCCGGATCCGCCGTTTCCGCCGTTTCCGGCGATGCCGCCGTTTCCGCCGTTTCCGCCGTTTCCGCCACCGGTCCCACCAATGCCGGCGCCGCCGGTCCCGCCGGCTCCGCCGGCGCCCCCGGCAAAGCCCACACCGCCGGCGGCCCCGCTACCGGCGTTTGCGTTTGCGCCCGTGCTGCCGGCCCCGCCGGTGCCGCCGTTTCCGCCGCCGCCACCGCTACCGGAGCCACCGTTAGCTCCTGCACCGGACCCGCTGCCGCCGGCGCCGGCAGTACCGCCGGTACCGCCCGCGCCGCCAGCTCCGCCCTTGCCCCCGGCGCC
Organism: Mycobacterium basiliense; assembly: GCF_900292015.1. Classification (NCBI taxonomy): domain Bacteria; kingdom Bacillati; phylum Actinomycetota; class Actinomycetes; order Mycobacteriales; family Mycobacteriaceae; genus Mycobacterium; species Mycobacterium basiliense. Next base: position 5,017,909 of record NZ_LR130759.1, on the reverse strand, counting down.
GGGCTCGGCGTCTCCGCCGATACCGCCGGTGCCGCCAATGCCTCCGCTCCCGCCGGCACCGCCGTTGCCATTACCGCCGGCACCAGCGTCGCCGCCCTTCCCGCCAGCACCGGCAGCGCCGCCCTTGCCGCCGGCGCCCCCGTCGCCGCCAGAACCACCGACCCGAGGGTCGCCTATGCCGCCGTTTCCGCCGTTGCCGCCAGCGCCGCCTTTGCCACCGGAGCCGCCGCCGATGCCGCCGGTGCCGCCGGTGCCGCCGGTGCCGGCAGCTCCGCCGACGCCGCCGGGGCCACCGACCTCGCCGCCGTCTCCGCCAGTGCCACCGTCGCCTGCCGCGCCGCCGATCCCACCGATGCCTCCGCCGGTGGCACCTATGCCAGCGCCGCCGGTACCGCCGGTGCCGCCGTCGCCGCCCTTGCCCCCAATGCCACCGGGGTCGCTATTGAGGGGGCCCTGGCCGCCGTGGCCGCCGGTGCCGCCCACACCACCGGTGCCGCCGGTCCCGCCGGTGCCGTTGCCACCCGTGACCGAGCCGCTACCGCCGGCGCCGGCGGCGCCGCCGGCGCCGCCCTGGCCGCCCTGGCCGCCGTCGCCGCCGGCTTTCGCCGTCATATTGGCGCTGTTGTCGGTGCCGGCGCCGCCGTTGCCGCCGTTGCCGCCGTTGCCGCCGTTTCCGCCGAGGCCGCCGACTCCCTGCTTGCCACCGGTACCGGAACCGGCCGCACCGCCGGTGCCACCTTGGCCGCCGGCGCCCCCGGTGGCGCCTTGTCCGCCGTTGCCGCCGTTGGCGGCGCCTGCGCTGCCAACGCCGCCGGTGCCGCCGCTGCCGCCTTGTCCGCCGGTGCCACCGTCGCCGGCGGTGCCGGAGGCGGCTTGTCCGCCGGTGCCGGTACCGCCGAGGCCTGCGGCGCCGCCGGTGCCACCAGTGCCGCCTTTGCCGCCTTGGCCGCCGACCAGGCCGGGGTTGGCGCTGTTGTCGGTGCCATTCCCGCCGGTGCCTCCAGTGCCGCCGGTGCCGCCGGTGCCGCCGGTGCCGCCGGCGCCTTGTTGGCCGGCGGTGCCGCCGTTGGCGTTGCCGGCGTCGCCGCCGTTGCCGCCTTGGCCGCCGGCGCCCCCGGTGGCGCCTTGTCCGCCGGTGCCGCCGTTGGCGGCGCCGGTGCTGCCGGCCCCGCCTTGTCCGCCGGTGCCGCCTTGTCCGCCGGTGCCGCCGTCCCCGGCGGTGCCGGAGGCGGCTTGGCCTCCGGTGCCGACCCCGCCGAGGCCTGCGGCGCCGCCGGTGCCACCAGTGCCGCCTTTGCCGCCTTGGCCGCCGACCAGGCCGGGGTTGGCGCTGTTATCGGTACCGGCACCGCCTTGGCCGCCGCCACCGCCGGTGCCGCCGGTGCCGCCTTGGCCGCCCGCGCCTTGTTGGCCGGCGGTGCCGCCGTTGGCGTTGCCGGCGTCCCCGCCGTCGCCGCCTTGGCCGCCGGCCCCACCGGTAGCGCCTTGGTCGCCGGTGCCGCCCCCGGTCGCACCCATCGCCCCGGCCCCACCAGCGCCGCCGGTACCACCCTTGCCGCCGGTGCCGCCATCGCCGGCAGTACCCGCTGCGGCTTGCCCGCCCAAACCATTGCCGCCGAGGCCGGCGGCGCCGCCGGTGCCACCAGTGCCGCCCATACCACCGTCACCGCCGACCAGGCCGGGGTTGGCGCTGTTGTCGGTGCCATTCCCGCCGGTGCCTCCAGTGCCGCCGGTGCCGCCGGTGCCGCCGGTGCCGCCCGCGCCTTGTTGGCCGGCGGTGCCGCCGTTGGCGTTGCCGGCGTCCCCGCCGTCGCCGCCTTGGCCGCCGGCCCCACCGGTAGCGCCTTGGTCGCCGGTGCCGCCCCCGGTCGCACCCATCGCCCCGGCCCCACCAGCGCCGCCGGTACCACCGATCCCGCCGGTGCCGCCATCGCCGGCAGTACCCGCTGCGGCTTGGCCTCCGGTGCCGACCCCGCCGAGGCCGGCGGCGCCGCCGGTGCCACCAGTGCCGCCCATACCACCGTCGCCGCCGACCAGGCCGGGGTTGGCGCTGTTGTCGGTGCCATTCCCGCCTTGTCCGCCGCCACCGCCGGTGCCGCCGGTGCCGCCTTGGCCGCCCGCGCCTTGTTGGCCGGCGGTGCCGCCGTTGGCGTTGCCGGCGTCCCCGCCGTCGCCGCCTTGGCCGCCGGCCCCACCGGTAGCGCCTTGGTCGCCGGTGCCGCCCCCGGTCGCACCCATCGCCCCGGCCCCACCAGCGCCGCCGGTACCACCGATCCCGCCGGTGCCGCCATCGCCGGCAGTACCCGCTGCGGCTTGGCCTCCGGTGCCGACCCCACCGAGCCCGGCGGCGCCGCCGGTGCCACCAGTGCCGCCTTTGCCGCCTTGGCCGCCGACCAGGCCGGGGTTGGCGCTGTTATCAGTGCCATTCCCGCCGGTGCCTCCAGTGCCGCCGGTGCCGCCGGTGCCGCCGGTGCCGCCCGCGCCTTGTTGGCCGGCGGTGCCGCCGTTGGCGTTGCCGGCGTCCCCGCCATCCCCGCCTTGGCCGCCGGCCCCACCGGTAGCGCCTTGGTCGCCGGTGCCGCCCCCGGCCGCACCCATCGCCCCGGCCCCACCAGCGCCGCCGGTACCACCCTTGCCGCCGGTGCCGCCATCGCCGGCAGTACCCGCTGCGGCTTGCCCGCCCAAACCATTGCCGCCGAGCCCGGCGGCGCCACCGGTGCCACCAGTGCCGCCCATACCACCGTCACCGCCGACCAGGCCGGGGTTGGCGCTGTTATCGGTGCCATTCCCGCCGGTGCCTCCAGTGCCGCCGGTGCCGCCGGTGCCGCCGGTGCCGCCCGCGCCTTGTTGGCCGGCGGTGCCGCCGTTGGCGTTGCCGGCGTCCCCGCCGTCGCCGCCTTGGCCGCCGGCCCCGCCGGTAGCGCCTTGGTCGCCGGTGCCGCCCCCGGTCGCACCCATCGCCCCGGCCCCACCAGCGCCGCCGGTACCACCGATCCCGCCGGTGCCGCCATCGCCGGCAGTCCCCGCTGCGGCTTGGCCTCCGGTGCCGACCCCGCCGAGGCCTGCGGCGCCGCCGGTGCCACCAGTGCCGCCTTTGCCGCCTTGGCCGCCGACCAGGCCGGGGTTGGCGCTGTTGTCGGTGCCATTCCCGCCTTGTCCGCCGCCACCGCCGGTGCCGCCGGTGCCGCCTTGGCCGCCGGCGCCTTGTTGGCCGGCGGTGCCGCCGTTGGCGTTGCCGGCGTCCCCGCCGTCGCCGCCTTGGCCGCCGGCCCCGCCGGTAGCGCCTTGGTCGCCGGTGCCGCCCCCGGTCGCACCCATCGCCCCGGCCCCACCAGCGCCGCCGGTACCACCCTTGCCGCCGGTGCCGCCATCGCCGGCAGTCCCGGAGGCCGCTTGCCCACCCAGACCATTGCCGCCGAGCCCGGCGGCGCCACCGGTGCCACCAGTGCCGCCCATACCACCGTCACCGCCGACCAGGCCGGGGTTGGCGCTGTTATCGGTGCCATTCCCGCCGGTGCCTCCAGTGCCGCCGGTGCCGCCGGTGCCGCCGGTGCCGCCCGCGCCTTGTTGGCCGGCGGTGCCGCCGTTGGCGTTGCCGGCGTCGCCGCCGTTGCCGCCTTGGCCGCCGGCGCCCCCGGTGGCGCCTTGTCCGCCGGTGCCGCCGTTGGCGGCGCCGGTGCTGCCGGCCCCGCCTTGTCCGCCGGTGCCGCCTTGTCCGCCGGTGCCGCCGTCCCCGGCGGTGCCGGAGGCGGCTTGGCCTCCGGTGCCGACCCCGCCGAGGCCTGCGGCGCCGCCGGTGCCACCAGTGCCGCCTTTGCCGCCTTGGCCGCCGACCAGGCCGGGGTTGGCGCTGTTATCGGTACCGGCACCGCCTTGGCCGCCGCCACCGCCGGTGCCGCCGGTGCCGCCTTGGCCGCCCGCGCCTTGTTGGCCGGCGGTGCCGCCGTTGGCGTTGCCGGCGTCCCCGCCGTCGCCGCCTTGGCCGCCGGCCCCACCGGTAGCGCCTTGGTCGCCGGTGCCGCCCCCGGTCGCACCCATCGCCCCGGCCCCACCAGCGCCGCCGGTACCACCCTTGCCGCCGGTGCCGCCATCGCCGGCAGTACCCGCTGCGGCTTGCCCGCCCAAACCATTGCCGCCGAGGCCGGCGGCGCCGCCGGTGCCACCAGTGCCGCCCATACCACCGTCACCGCCGACCAGGCCGGGGTTGGCGCTGTTGTCGGTGCCATTCCCGCCGGTGCCTCCAGTGCCGCCGGTGCCGCCGGTGCCGCCGGTGCCGCCCGCGCCTTGTTGGCCGGCGGTGCCGCCGTTGGCGTTGCCGGCGTCCCCGCCGTCGCCGCCTTGGCCGCCGGCCCCGCCGGTAGCGCCTTGGTCGCCGGTGCCGCCCCCGGTCGCACCCATCGCCCCGGCCCCACCAGCGCCGCCGGTACCACCGATCCCGCCGGTGCCGCCATCGCCGGCAGTACCCGCTGCGGCTTGCCCGCCCAAACCATTGCCGCCGAGGCCGGCAGCGCCACCGGTGCCACCAGTGCCGCCCATACCACCGTCACCGCCGACCAGGCCGGGGTTGGCGCTGTTGTCGGTGCCATTCCCGCCTTGTCCGCCGCCACCGCCGGTGCCGCCGGTGCCGCCGGTGCCGCCCGCGCCTTGTTGGCCGGCGGTGCCGCCGTTGGCGTTGCCGGCGTCCCCGCCGTCGCCGCCTTGGCCGCCGGCCCCACCGGTAGCGCCTTGGTCGCCGGTGCCGCCCCCGGTCGCACCCATCGCCCCGGCCCCACCAGCGCCGCCGGTACCACCGATCCCGCCGGTGCCGCCATCGCCGGCAGTACCCGCTGCGGCTTGCCCGCCCAGACCATTGCCGCCGAGGCCGGCGGCGCCACCGGTGCCACCAGTGCCGCCCATACCACCGTCACCGCCGACCAGGCCGGGGTTGGCGCTGTTATCGGTGCCATTCCCGCCGGTGCCTCCAGTGCCGCCGGTGCCGCCGGTGCCGCCGGTGCCGCCCGCGCCTTGTTGGCCGGCGGTGCCGCCGTTGGCGTTGCCGGCGTCCCCGCCGTCGCCGCCTTGGCCGCCGGCCCCGCCGGTAGCGCCTTGGTCGCCGGTGCCGCCACCGGCCGCACCCATCGCCCCGGCCCCACCAGCGCCGCCGGTACCACCCTTGCCGCCGGTGCCGCCATCGCCGGCAGTACCCGCTGCGGCTTGTCCGCCGGTGCCGGTACCGCCGAGGCCTGCGGCGCCGCCGGTGCCGCCGGTGCCGCCGGTGCCGCCTTTGCCGCCGGCTACACCGGGGTTGGCGCTGTTATCAGTGCCATTCCCGCCTTGGCCGCCGCCACCGCCGGTGCCGCCGGTGCCGCCGGTGCCGCCCGCGCCTTGTTGGCCGGCGGTGCCGCCGTTGGCGTTGCCGGCGTCCCCGCCGTCGCCGCCTTGGCCGCCGGCCCCACCGGTAGCGCCTTGGTCGCCGGTGCCGCCCCCGGTCGCACCCATCGCCCCGGCCCCACCAGCGCCGCCGGTACCACCCTTGCCGCCGGTGCCGCCATCGCCGGCAGTACCCGCTGCGGCTTGGCCTCCGGTGCCGACCCCGCCGAGGCCGGCGGCGCCGCCGGTGCCACCAGTGCCGCCCATACCACCGTCGCCGCCGACCAGGCCGGGGTTGGCGCTGTTGTCGGTGCCATTCCCGCCTTGTCCGCCGCCACCGCCGGTGCCGCCGGTGCCGCCTTGGCCGCCGGCGCCTTGTTGGCCGGCGGTGCCGCCGTTGGCGTTGCCGGCGTCCCCGCCGTCGCCGCCTTGGCCGCCGGCCCCGCCGGTAGCGCCTTGGTCGCCGGTGCCGCCCCCGGTCGCACCCATCGCCCCGGCCCCACCAGCGCCGCCGGTACCACCGATCCCGCCGGTGCCGCCATCGCCGGCAGTACCCGCTGCGGCTTGGCCTCCGGTGCCGACCCCGCCGAGGCCGGCGGCGCCGCCGGTGCCACCAGTGCCGCCTTTGCCGCCTTGGCCGCCGACCAGGCCGGGGTTGGCGCTGTTGTCGGTGCCATTCCCGCCGGTGCCTCCAGTGCCGCCGGTGCCGCCGGTGCCGCCGGTGCCGCCCGCGCCTTGTTGGCCGGCGGTGCCGCCGTTGGCGTTGCCGGCGTCCCCGCCATCCCCGCCTTGGCCGCCGGCCCCGCCGGTAGCGCCTTGGTCGCCGGTGCCGCCACCGGCCGCACCCATCGCCCCGGCCCCACCAGCGCCGCCGGTACCACCCTTGCCGCCGGTGCCGCCATCGCCGGCAGTCCCGGAGGCCGCTTGCCCACCCAGACCATTGCCGCCGAGCCCGGCGGCGCCACCGGTGCCACCAGTGCCGCCCATACCACCGTCACCGCCGACCAGGCCGGGGTTGGCGCTGTTATCGGTGCCATTCCCGCCGGTGCCTCCAGTGCCGCCGGTGCCGCCGGTGCCGCCGGTGCCGCCGGCGCCTTGTTGGCCGGCGGTGCCGCCGTTGGCGTTGCCGGCGTCGCCGCCGTTGCCGCCTTGGCCGCCGGCGCCCCCGGTGGCGCCTTGTCCGCCGGTGCCGCCGTTGGCGGCGCCGGTGCTGCCGGCCCCGCCTTGTCCGCCGGTGCCGCCTTGTCCGCCGGTGCCGCCGTCCCCGGCGGTGCCGGAGGCGGCTTGGCCTCCGGTGCCGACCCCGCCGAGGCCTGCGGCGCCGCCGGTGCCACCAGTGCCGCCTTTGCCGCCTTGGCCGCCGACCAGGCCGGGGTTGGCGCTGTTATCGGTACCGGCACCGCCTTGGCCGCCGCCACCGCCGGTGCCGCCGGTGCCGCCTTGGCCGCCCGCGCCTTGTTGGCCGGCGGTGCCGCCGTTGGCGTTGCCGGCGTCCCCGCCGTCGCCGCCTTGGCCGCCGGCCCCACCGGTAGCGCCTTGGTCGCCGGTGCCGCCCCCGGTCGCACCCATCGCCCCGGCCCCACCAGCGCCGCCGGTACCACCCTTGCCGCCGGTGCCGCCATCGCCGGCAGTACCCGCTGCGGCTTGCCCGCCCAAACCATTGCCGCCGAGGCCGGCGGCGCCGCCGGTGCCACCAGTGCCGCCCATACCACCGTCACCGCCGACCAGGCCGGGGTTGGCGCTGTTGTCGGTGCCATTCCCGCCGGTGCCTCCAGTGCCGCCGGTGCCGCCGGTGCCGCCGGTGCCGCCCGCGCCTTGTTGGCCGGCGGTGCCGCCGTTGGCGTTGCCGGCGTCCCCGCCGTCGCCGCCTTGGCCGCCGGCCCCGCCGGTAGCGCCTTGGTCGCCGGTGCCGCCCCCGGTCGCACCCATCGCCCCGGCCCCACCAGCGCCGCCGGTACCACCGATCCCGCCGGTGCCGCCATCGCCGGCAGTACCCGCTGCGGCTTGCCCGCCCAAACCATTGCCGCCGAGGCCGGCAGCGCCACCGGTGCCACCAGTGCCGCCCATACCACCGTCACCGCCGACCAGGCCGGGGTTGGCGCTGTTGTCGGTGCCATTCCCGCCTTGTCCGCCGCCACCGCCGGTGCCGCCGGTGCCGCCGGTGCCGCCCGCGCCTTGTTGGCCGGCGGTGCCGCCGTTGGCGTTGCCGGCGTCCCCGCCGTCGCCGCCTTGGCCGCCGGCCCCGCCGGTAGCGCCTTGGTCGCCGGTGCCGCCACCGGTCGCACCCATCGCCCCGGCCCCACCAGCGCCGCCGGTACCACCCTTGCCGCCGGTGCCGCCGTCCCCGGCAGTACCCGCTGCGGCTTGCCCGCCCAAACCATTGCCGCCGAGGCCGGCGGCGCCGCCGGTGCCACCAGTGCCGCCTTTGCCGCCTTGGCCGCCGACCAGGCCGGGGTTGGCGCTGTTGTCGGTGCCATTCCCGCCTTGTCCGCCGCCACCGCCGGTGCCGCCGGTGCCGCCTTGGCCGCCGGCGCCTTGTTGGCCGGCGGTGCCGCCGTTGGCGTTGCCGGCGTCCCCGCCGTCGCCGCCTTGGCCGCCGGCCCCGCCGGTAGCGCCTTGGTCGCCGGTGCCGCCCCCGGTCGCACCCATCGCCCCGGCCCCACCAGCGCCGCCGGTACCACCGATCCCGCCGGTGCCGCCATCGCCGGCAGTCCCCGCTGCGGCTTGGCCTCCGGTGCCGACCCCGCCGAGGCCTGCGGCGCCGCCGGTGCCACCAGTGCCGCCCATACCACCGTCACCGCCGACCAGGCCGGGGTTGGCGCTGTTATCAGTGCCATTCCCGCCTTGTCCGCCGCCACCGCCGGTGCCGCCGGTGCCGCCTTGGCCGCCGGCGCCTTGTTGGCCGGCGGTGCCGCCGTTGGCGTTGCCGGCGTCCCCGCCGTCGCCGCCTTGGCCGCCGGCCCCGCCGGTAGCGCCTTGGTCGCCGGTGCCGCCCCCGGTCGCACCCATCGCCCCGGCCCCACCAGCGCCGCCGGTACCACCCTTGCCGCCGGCGCCGCCATCGCCGGCAGTACCCGCTGCGGCTTGCCCGCCCAAACCATTGCCGCCGAGGCCGGCGGCGCCACCGGTGCCACCAGTGCCGCCCATACCACCGTCACCGCCGACCAGGCCGGGGTTGGCGCTGTTGTCGGTGCCATTCCCGCCTTGTCCGCCGCCACCGCCGGTGCCGCCGGTGCCGCCGGTGCCGCCCGCGCCTTGTTGGCCGGCGGTGCCGCCGTTGGCGTTGCCGGCGTCCCCGCCGTCGCCGCCTTGGCCGCCGGCCCCGCCGGTAGCGCCTTGGTCGCCGGTGCCGCCCCCGGTCGCACCCATCGCCCCGGCCCCACCAGCGCCGCCGGTACCACCGATCCCGCCGGTGCCGCCATCGCCGGCAGTCCCGGAGGCCGCTTGCCCACCCAGACCATTGCCGCCGAGGCCTGCGGCGCCGCCGGTGCCACCAGTGCCGCCCATACCACCGTCACCGCCGACCAGGCCGGGGTTGGCGCTGTTGTCGGTGCCATTCCCGCCGGTGCCTCCAGTGCCGCCGGTGCCGCCGGTGCCGCCGGTGCCGCCCGCGCCTTGTTGGCCGGCGGTGCCGCCGTTGGCGTTGCCGGCGTCGCCGCCGTTGCCGCCTTGGCCGCCGGCGCCCCCGGTGGCGCCTTGTCCGCCGGTGCCGCCGTTGGCGGCGCCGGTGCTGCCGGCCCCGCCTTGTCCGCCGGTGCCGCCTTGTCCGCCGGTGCCGCCGTCCCCGGCGGTGCCGGAGGCCGCTTGCCCGCCCAGACCATTGCCGCCGAGCCCGGCGGCGCCGCCGGTGCCACCAGTGCCGCCCATACCACCGTCACCGCCGACCAGGCCGGGGTTGGCGCTGTTATCGGTACCGGCACCGCCTTGTCCGCCGCCACCGCCGGTGCCGCCGGTGCCGCCGGTGCCGCCCGCGCCTTGTTGGCCGGCGGTGCCGCCGTTGGCGTTGCCGGCGTCCCCGCCGTTGCCGCCTTGGCCGCCGGCCCCGCCGGTAGCGCCTTGGTCGCCGGTGCCGCCCCCGGTCGCACCCATCGCCCCGGCCCCACCAGCGCCGCCGGTACCACCCTTGCCGCCGGTGCCGCCATCGCCGGCAGTCCCCGCTGCGGCTTGGCCTCCGGTGCCGACCCCGCCGAGGCCTGCGGCGCCGCCGGTGCCACCAGTGCCGCCTTTGCCGCCTTGGCCGCCGACCAGGCCGGGGTTGGCGCTGTTGTCGGTGCCATTCCCGCCTTGGCCGCCGCCACCGCCGGTGCCGCCGGTGCCGCCTTGGCCGCCGGCGCCTTGTTGGCCGGCGGTGCCGCCGTTGGCGTTGCCGGCGTCCCCGCCGTCGCCGCCTTGGCCGCCGGCCCCGCCGGTAGCGCCTTGGTCGCCGGTGCCGCCCCCGGTCGCACCCATCGCCCCGGCCCCACCAGCGCCGCCGGTACCACCGATCCCGCCGGTGCCGCCATCGCCGGCAGTACCCGCTGCGGCTTGGCCTCCGGTGCCGACCCCGCCGAGGCCGGCGGCGCCGCCGGTGCCACCAGTGCCGCCTTTGCCGCCTTGGCCGCCGACCAGGCCGGGGTTGGCGCTGTTGTCGGTGCCATTCCCGCCGGTGCCTCCAGTGCCGCCGGTGCCGCCGGTGCCGCCGGTGCCGCCCGCGCCTTGTTGGCCGGCGGTGCCGCCGTTGGCGTTGCCGGCGTCCCCGCCGTCGCCGCCTTGGCCGCCGGCCCCACCGGTAGCGCCTTGGTCGCCGGTGCCGCCCCCGGTCGCACCCATCGCCCCGGCCCCACCAGCGCCGCCGGTACCACCGATCCCACCGGTGCCGCCATCGCCGGCAGTACCCGCTGCGGCTTGCCCGCCCAAACCATTGCCGCCGAGGCCGGCAGCGCCACCGGTGCCACCAGTGCCGCCCATACCACCGTCACCGCCGACCAGGCCGGGGTTGGCGCTGTTATCAGTGCCATTCCCGCCGGTGCCTCCAGTGCCGCCGGTGCCGCCGGTGCCGCCGGTGCCGCCCGCGCCTTGTTGGCCGGCGGTGCCGCCGTTGGCGTTGCCGGCGTCCCCGCCATCCCCGCCTTGGCCGCCGGCCCCACCGGTAGCGCCTTGGTCGCCGGTGCCGCCCCCGGCCGCACCCATCGCCCCAGCCCCACCAGCGCCGCCGGTACCACCGATCCCACCGGTGCCGCCATCGCCGGCAGTACCCGCTGCGGCTTGCCCGCCCAAACCATTGCCGCCGAGGCCGGCAGCGCCACCGGTGCCACCAGTGCCGCCCATACCACCGTCACCGCCGACCAGGCCGGGGTTGGCGCTGTTATCGGTACCGGCACCGCCTTGTCCGCCGCCACCGCCGGTGCCGCCGGTGCCGCCGGTGCCGCCCGCGCCTTGTTGGCCGGCGGTGCCGCCGTTGGCGTTGCCGGCGTCCCCGCCATCCCCGCCTTGGCCGCCGGCCCCGCCGGTAGCGCCTTGGTCGCCGGTGCCGCCCCCGGTCGCACCCATCGCCCCAGCCCCACCAGCGCCGCCGGTACCACCGATCCCGCCGGTGCCGCCATCGCCGGCAGTCCCGGAGGCCGCTTGCCCGCCCAAACCATTGCCGCCGAGGCCGGCAGCGCCACCGGTGCCACCAGTGCCGCCCATACCACCGTCACCGCCGACCAGGCCGGGGTTGGCGCTGTTATCAGTGCCATTCCCGCCGGTGCCTCCAGTGCCGCCGGTGCCGCCGGTCCCGCCGGTGCCGCCCGCGCCTTGTTGGCCGGCGGTGCCGCCGTTGGCATTGCCGGCGTCCCCGCCATCCCCGCCCTGGCCGCCGGCCCCACCGGTAGCGCCTTGGTCGCCGGTGCCGCCCCCGGTCGCACCCATCGCCCCAGCCCCACCAGCGCCGCCGGTACCACCGATCCCGCCGGTGCCGCCATCGCCGGCAGTACCCGCTGCGGCTTGCCCGCCCAAACCATTGCCGCCGAGGCCGGCAGCGCCGCCGGTGCCACCAGTGCCGCCCATACCACCGTCACCGCCGACCAGGCCGGGGTTGGCGCTGTTATCGGTGCCATTCCCGCCGGTGCCTCCAGTGCCGCCGGTGCCGCCGGTGCCGCCGGTGCCGCCCGCGCCTTGTTGGCCGGCGGTGCCGCCGTTGGCGTTGCCGGCGTCCCCGCCATCCCCGCCTTGGCCGCCGGCCCCACCGGTAGCGCCTTGGTCGCCGGTGCCGCCCCCGGCCGCACCCATCGCCCCAGCCCCACCAGCGCCGCCGGTACCACCGATCCCGCCGGTGCCGCCATCGCCGGCAGTACCCGCTGCGGCTTGCCCGCCCAGACCATTGCCGCCGAGGCCTGCGGCGCCACCGGTGCCACCAGTGCCGCCCATACCACCGTCACCGCCGACCAGGCCGGGGTTGGCGCTGTTATCAGTGCCATTCCCGCCTTGTCCGCCGCCACCGCCGGTGCCGCCGGTGCCGCCGGTGCCGCCCGCGCCTTGTTGGCCGGCGGTGCCGCCGTTGGCATTGCCGGCGTCCCCGCCGTCGCCGCCTTGGCCGCCGGCCCCACCGGTAGCGCCTTGGTCGCCGGTGCCGCCACCGGCCGCACCCATCGCCCCAGCCCCACCAGCGCCGCCGGTACCACCGATCCCGCCGGTGCCGCCATCGCCGGCAGTACCCGCTGCGGCTTGCCCGCCCAAACCATTGCCGCCGAGGCCGGCAGCGCCACCGGTGCCACCAGTGCCGCCCATACCACCGTCACCGCCGACCAGGCCGGGGTTGGCGCTGTTATCAGTGCCATTCCCGCCTTGTCCGCCGCCACCGCCGGTGCCGCCGGTGCCGCCGGTGCCGCCCGCGCCTTGTTGGCCGGCGGTGCCGCCGTTGGCGTTGCCGGCGTCCCCGCCATCCCCGCCTTGGCCGCCGGCCCCACCGGTAGCGCCTTGGTCGCCGGTGCCGCCCCCGGTCGCACCCATCGCCCCAGCCCCACCAGCGCCGCCGGTACCACCGATCCCGCCGGTGCCGCCATCGCCGGCAGTACCCGCTGCGGCTTGCCCGCCCAAACCATTGCCGCCGAGGCCGGCAGCGCCACCGGTGCCACCAGTGCCGCCCATACCACCGTCACCGCCGACCAGGCCGGGGTTGGCGCTGTTATCAGTGCCATTCCCGCCTTGTCCGCCGCCACCGCCGGTGCCGCCGGTCCCGCCGGTGCCGCCCGCGCCTTGTTGGCCGGCGGTGCCGCCGTTGGCATTGCCGGCGTCCCCGCCATCCCCGCCCTGGCCGCCGGCCCCACCGGTAGCGCCTTGGTCGCCGGTGCCGCCCCCGGTCGCACCCATCGCCCCGGCCCCACCAGCGCCGCCGGTACCACCGATCCCGCCGGTGCCGCCATCGCCGGCAGTCCCCGCTGCGGCTTGGCCTCCGGTGCCGACCCCGCCGAGGCCTGCGGCGCCGCCGGTGCCACCAGTGCCGCCCATACCACCGTCACCGCCGACCAGGCCGGGGTTGGCGCTGTTATCAGTGCCATTCCCGCCTTGTCCGCCGCCACCGCCGGTGCCGCCGGTGCCGCCTTGGCCGCCGGCGCCTTGTTGGCCGGCGGTGCCGCCGTTGGCGTTGCCGGCGTCCCCGCCATCCCCGCCTTGGCCGCCGGCCCCACCGGTAGCGCCTTGGTCGCCGGTGCCGCCACCGGCCGCACCCATCGCCCCAGCCCCACCAGCGCCGCCGGTACCACCGATCCCACCGGACCCCCCATCGCCAGCAGTCCCGGAGGCCGCTTGCCCACCCAGACCATTACCACCGAGCCCGGCGGCGCCGCCGGCTCCACCTTTACCGCCGCCACCACCGTCACCCCCGGCCACACCGGGGTTGGCGCTGTTATCGATCCCATCCCCACCGGTGCCACCGCCACCGCCAACGCCACCGTGACCGCCTACGCCGCCAGCACCTTGGCTGGCACCAGTTCCGCCGCCGTCCCCACCCGCGCCGCCGGCACCCCCGGCAAAGCCGGCTCCACCGGTAGCCCCGGAGCCAGGCGCTGCGTCGGCGCCGGCAGCCCCGGCCCCACCAGCACCGCCGGAACCCCCGGCGCCGTTAGTGCCCGTGCCGCCCGCGGCGCCCCCGGAACTAAAGAATTGACCGGCAGCACCACCGGCCCCCCCTTGGCCTGAGGTACCCCCAACGCCGCCGGTGCCGCCAGTGCCGCCGATACCGCCCAGGCCGGCTAGATCGCCGTCGGCACCGGTGCCGCCGGTGCCACCGATCCCGCCGGCGCCGCCAACGCCCCCGCCTCCTGCGCCGCCGAACAGCAAAGCTCCGTGGCCGCCGGCTCCACCCGCACCGCCCGTACCCCCGGCTCCACCGGTACCGCCTAGCGGCCCGCCGTTGCTGCCCGAGCCGCCTGCCCCACCAGCACCGCCAGCGCCACCGGCGCCGCCGTGGCTGAACAACCAGCCGGCTCCGCCCGCTCCGCCGGCGCCGCCGGCACCGCCGGAGCCACCACCTGGAGCAGTGTCGGTGCCCGCTCCGCCGGCGCCGCCGGCGCCGCCCGCGCCGAACAGGAACTCGGCGCGCCCGCCGGCACCGCCGGTGCCGCCGCCGACTCCACCGGCGCCGCCAGCTCCGCCACCGCCAATCAAGAGCCCGCCGTCGCCGCCGGCCCCACCCGCACCCCCGCCGGTGCCGCCGGCCCCGCCCGCGCCGCCGGCGCCGAATAGCAATTCGCCGCGTCCGCCGGCGCCGCCGGTGCCGCCGCCGGCCCCGCCAGCTCCGCCTGTACCGCCGCCACCCCATAGGACTCCGCCGTCGCCGCCGGCCCCGCCCGTGCCCCCGTCCGCGCCGCCGGCGCCGCCCGCGCCGCCGGCGCCGAATAGCAATTCGCCGCGTCCGCCGGCGCCGCCGGTGCCGCCGCCGGCCCCTCCACTGCCGCCGACACCGCCGCCGCCCCATAGGATTCCGCCGTTACCGCCAGCGCCGCCGGTGGCTCCACCGGCTCCACCGGGGCCCCCGGCGCCGCCTACACCCAACAGCCATCCGCCGTTGCCACCGGCTCCGCCGTTCGCGCCGACACCGCCGGCACCGCCGATGCCGCCGTTGCCCCACATGCCCGCAGACCCACCGGCACCGCCAGCCTGCTGCGGTCCACCAGGTGCACCGTTGCCGCCGCTACCGAACAGGATCCCGCCGTCGCCCCCGGCGCGGCCAGGGGTGGTTGCGTTGGCACCGTCACCGATTAGTGGGCGCCCCAACAGCGCCTGGGTCGGCGCATTGATCAAACCGAACAACGCTTCTTCGGCGTTTTGGGCCTCGGCCCATGAATATGAGCCGGCGCCGGCCCGCAGCGTTTGGATGAATCGCTCCTGGAACTGCGCAACCTGAGCGCTGACGGCTTGATATTCGAGGCCGTGGCCGCCGAACAGCGCCGCGATTCGTATCGAGACCTCATCGGCGCCGGCCGCGAGCAGCTCGGTCGTCGCCGCCGACACCGCCGCGTTGGCCAGGCTGACCGTAGAACCGATGCTAGCTAGATCCCCCGCTGCTGCCGAAACGACTTCAGGGGACACGAAGACATACGACACAGCGGCACTCTCCAAACGGCGCAGACGGACTTGACAATCTCCGCCCCACGCCGGGATCGCTAGCGAGAAGCATAATTTTCGCGAACGTCATTGTCTTCGTTTTACGGATATCTAATTCGCCTCGGTCCGCCGCGATGGGCCCGAGTGCCGAGCGCGGGGGAGACGGCCTTTCGCTGGTTCACCACGTCAGCGTCACCACGGCGTCTACAGTCAAATCGCGATGACGATCGATGTATGGATGCAGCATCCTTCGCAACGGTTTCTGCGCAGCGACATGTTGGCCTCGCTGCGCCGCTGGACCGGTGGTTCAACGCCAGATTCCGAGATTCCCATCGAGGTGACCATCGCCTCGATGGATGCCGCCGATGTTGGGGTGGGTTTGCTTAGCGCATGGCACGCTCCGGGCGGCCAGGAATTGGTCTCCAATGATGAGGTCGCACAATGGGTTCGGTTGCACCCAAACAGGTTTGCCGGTCTCGCCGCGGTCGACCTCGATCATCCGATGCAAGCGGTTCGCGAGCTGCGGCGCCGCGTGCACGATGACGGATTCGTCGGCCTGCGGGTGGTCCCTTGGCTGTGGAACGCGCCACCCACCGATCGGCGCTACTATCCGCTTTTCGCCGAGTGCGTGGAATCGGCAGTGCCGTTTTGCACCCAGGTAGGGCACACCGGCCCGTTGCGACCATCGGAGACCGGGCGCCCGATCCCCTACATCGATCAGGTCGCACTCGATTTTCTGGAGCTGGCGATCGTGTGTGGCCACGTCGGCTATCCGTGGACCGAAGAGATGGTTGCTGTCGCCCGCAAGCACGAGAACGTCTACATCGACACCTCCGCCTACACGATCAAGCGGCTGCCCGACGAGCTGGTCCGGTTCATGAAAACCGGCACCGGGCAGCGGAAGGTCCTCTTCGGTACCAACTACCCGATGATCGCCCACTCCCACGCTTTGGCGGGCCTTGACGAACTCGGCCTGGCCGACGAGGCTCGACGCGACTTTCTGTACGCCAACGCCGAGCGAGTCTTCGGGCTCGCTAATCGAACCCCAGCAAAGGAGTAGACAGGTGAACGGTGCTCAGGCCCTGATCAACACCTTGGTCGACGGCGGTGTCGACGTCTGCTTCGCCAATCCCGGCACGTCGGAGATGCATTTTGTGGCGGCGCTGGACACCGTCCCAAACATGCGCGGGGTGCTGACCCTCTTCGAGGGCGTGGCCACCGGAGCCGCTGACGGGTATGCCCGCATCGCAGACCGGCCCGCGGCGGTGCTGCTCCACCTGGGCCCCGGACTGGGCAACGGGTTGGCCAACCTGCACAATGCGCGCCGAGCTCGGGTGCCGATGGTGGTTGTCGTCGGTGACCATGCGACGTATCACAAGAAGTACGACGCCCCTTTGGAATCCGATATCGACGCGATCGCGGGCACGGTGTCGGGGTGGGTGCGCCGGACCCAGACGGCGACGGACGTCGGGGCGGATACCGCGGAGGCCATCGTGGCGAGCCGGTCGGGTCCGCAGATTTCGACGGTGATTCTGCCCGCGGATGCGTCCTGGTCCGATGGCGCTGGGCCGGCCGCACTGAAACCCGCACAGCCCGCGCCAACCACGACCGATCTCGGGACGATTGCGAAGGTGCTGCGTTCGGCAGAGCCGGCCATGATCCTGGTCGGCGGGGATGCGACCCGTGGGCCGGGTTTGGCCGCGGCCGCTCGGATCGCAGAGGCAACCGGGGCCCGTTGGTTGTGCGAGACGTTTCCCACTCGGCTGGAGCGCGGTGCCGGGGTCCCGGCGGTCGAGCGCCTCGGGTATTTCGCGGAGGCGGCCGCCGCGCAACTCGACGGCGCAAAGCACCTGGTGCTGGCCGGGGCCAAATCACCGGTGTCGTTCTTCGCTTACCCGGGCATGGCGAGCGACCTGGTGCCGGCCGGCTGCGCGGTACACGTGCTCGCCGAGCACAGGGGAGCGGCCGACGCCTTGGTCGCGTTGGCTGACGAGCTGGCGCCGGGGACAAGCGCACCGGTAGCGAGTGCGTGGCGACCCGAACTGCCGACGGGCTCGCTGACCTCGATAACGGCGGCCGACGTGATCGGCGCGCTGATGCCTGACGCGGCGATTGTCGTCGACGAGTCCAACACCTCCGGCGTGATGCTGCCGCAGGCGACCGCAGGAGCGCCCGCTCATGACTGGCTGACGTTGACCGGCGGGGCGATCGGCTATGGCATTCCGGCGGCGGTGGGCGCCGCCGTCGCCGCGCCGGAGCGTCCGGTGCTGTGCCTGCAGTCCGACGGGTCGGCGATGTACACGATTTCGGGTTTGTGGACCCAGGCGCGAGAGAACCTCAACGTCACAACCGTGATCTACAACAACGGCGCCTACGACATACTGCGGGTCGAGCTGCAACGC
This sequence comes from Mycobacterium basiliense, assembly GCF_900292015.1. Lineage (NCBI taxonomy): Bacteria > Bacillati > Actinomycetota > Actinomycetes > Mycobacteriales > Mycobacteriaceae > Mycobacterium > Mycobacterium basiliense. The sequence goes on along the minus strand of NZ_LR130759.1, from coordinate 5,000,594 downwards.
GTCGGCGCGGGATCGGCGCCCGGCCCCAAAGCGTTAGATCTTCTCGACATATCCCGCCCGACAATGGATTTCGTCAGGCTTGCCGAAGGTATGGGTGTCCCGGCGCGACGCGTTAGCACGTGTGAAGAGTTCGCCGACGCCCTGCGCGAGTCGGTGGCCGAACCGGGGCCGCACTTGATCGACGCGGTGGTGCCATCGCTATTGGGATAGCCGCCGCCGGTCGCGGATAAAGCGGAATGGTCCCGACGCGCACTGTCCCCGCCATGGCGGACGGACGTGGCTCACACTATGGCGTTGCCGCCCAAACCGGCGGCGCCGCCATCGGAGCCGGTGGCGCCGGTGCCGCCCACACCGCCGATGGCACCGGTGCCGGCCTGGCCGTCGCCCCCGTCTTCGCTCGGGTCGCCGTCGCCGCCCACGCCACCGGCTTGTCCGGTGCCGGAGAGTCCGCCGCTGCCGCCATCCCCACCGGCACCGCTGGCGCCTCCGTTACCGCCGGTGCCGCCGGCACCCGATGTGACGCCCGTCCCGCCGTCTCCGCCGACGCCGCCGTCGCCGCCGGTGCCACCCTGGCCGCCGGCGCCGCCGCTGCCGCCGTTGCCAGCGACACCGCCGCCGGAACCGGCGGAGCCGCCGTTGCCGCCCTGACCGCCGGTGCCGCCGGCCGCACCCGCAGAGCCGACGCCGCCGGTGCCGCCGTTGCCACCGTTACCACTGTCACCGCTGCCGTTGTTGGTGCCGCCGTTACCGCCGCCCCCGCCGCTGCCGCCTATGACACCGCTGCCACCCTTGCCGCCGTTTCCGCCGGTACCCCCGGTGCCACCGTTGCCTCCGTTGGCACCGCCGGCGCCGGCCGAGCCGCCGTTGCCGCCGTTGCCACCCGTGCCGGCATTGAGGGTGCCGTCATTGCCGTTGCCGCCATTGCCGCCGTTGCCGGCGGTGCCGGTGGCGCCCAGGTCCACGTCGCCGCCGTTGCCGCCGGTCCCCCCGCTAGCACCATTGCCACCAGCGGGAAAACCTTCGATGGTGCCGTTCGTGGCGTTGCCGCCATCACCGCCGTTGCCGGCGACGCTGCCAGTCGATCCGGCGGTGACGTTGCCGCCGTTTCCGCCGTTGCCACCGGCCGCGAACCCGCCGCCGGCTCCGCCCTGCCCACCGTCACCGGCCGTCGCTGTATCGCTGGCCGAGGCGTTACCGCCGGCGCCGCCGTTACCGCCGGGTCCGCCGAGAATGCTGCCGGTCCCGCCAGCTCCGCCCTTTCCGCCGCTGGCATCACCGCTGCCGTTGCTCCCAGCGCCGCCGGCACCGCCGTCTCCGCCCTGCTGGACTTGCGTGATTGGGGTTCCTACCGGCGGGGCGACGTCAGGCATGCCGACATCGCCGGGGCCCCCGTCACCGCCCGTCGTGCCCGAGGTGCCGGTGGTTCCGGTCCCGGCCTGGGGCTCGTTTGGGCTGTAGGCCGTATTGACGGCACCCGCACCTTGGCCGCCGTTGCCGCCGTTGCCGCCATTTCCGCCGTCGCCGCCGGCGCCCTGCGCGCCGGCGCTGCCTCCGCTGCCGGTGCCCAGGCTGCCGCCCGCTCCGGGCGCGCCGCCGTTGCTTCCGCCACCGCCACTGCCGCCGGCTCCGCCCGAGGGGGTCGGCAAGCTGCTGGCGGGGACGAACTGTGCGCCGATGGCACCTGCGGCGCCATCGCCGCCGTCGGCGCCGTCGCCGCCGTCGCCGCCGAGGCCCCCGTTGCCGCGAATGGGCCCAGCGCCGCCGGTGCCGCCTTGACCGCCATTTCCGGCCGTGCCGGCGTCGCCACCGCTGCCGCCCGCACCTGACCTGCCATCGCTGGTAAGGCCACCGAACGCGCCATCGCCGCCGTCGCCACCCCGGCCGGCATTGCCGCCGGACCCGCCGGTCCCGCCCTTGCCGGCTTGGGTGTTGGTGGCTCCGGCGCCGCCCGTGCCGCCAATGCCGCCATTGCCGGCATTGCCGCCACCACCGCCGTCGCCGCCGGATCCGGGGGCCGCGATCGTGGTGCCCTGCACACCGTTGCCGCCATCGCCGCCCCTACCGCCGGCGCCGCCACTTCCGGCGTCTCCGCCGACGCCCCCTTGCCCACCGACGCCCGCGGCGCCGCCGTTGCCGCCTTGCCCGCCCTCGCCGCCTTGGCCGCCGGAACCTCCTTGCCCGCCCTTTGCCTCAGTCCCAACACCCAGGCCAGGGTCCGTCGCGGCGCCGCCGGCGCCGCCTTGGCCGCCCACGCCGGCGTTGCCGCCGGTGCCGCCGATGCCGCCGGTTCCGCCGATGCCCCCGGCATCGCCGGCGTTGCCGCCCGCCCCGCCATTGGCGCCGCTGCCGCCGCCGCCACCGGCTCCGCCGGCGGGCGCGGTGGATATGCCGGTGGTTCCGCTGCCGCCCTCGCCGCCGCTACCGCCCTGGCCGCCGTTGCCGCCGTTGCCGCCGCTACCGCCGGTCCCGCCGTTCGCGCCGGCGGCCCCGCCCGAACCGCCGTTACCACCACTGCCGCCCGCGGTGCCGTCGCCGCCAGCGTCGCCGGAGAAAAGTAGCCCATCGGCGCCGTCGACGCCGTCGCCGCCTTGTCCGCCATTGCCGCCCAAGCCGCCGTTGCCGCCAACGCCAGAGCTGCCTGCTTGACCACCCGCACCGGCCAGGCCGGCCGCTCCGGGCGCGCCGCCGTCGCCGCCAGCGGCCCCCGCGCCACCGTTGCCGCCGGCTTGAGTTGACGTCCCCCCGCCGCCGGTGCCACCACTACCGCCGTCGGCGCCGTTGCCGCCGTCGCCGCCGTCGCCGCCGGTGCCGTTGGTACCCCCTTGGCCGCCGTCCCCGCCCTTACCGCCGGCGCCTCCCGCTACCCCAGGGTCCCCGTTGGCGGCGGTAGCACCGTTGCTGCCGTCGCCTCCGCTGCTGCCGTTGCCGCCATTTCCTCCGGTCCCGCCGGTGCCGCCGATGCCGAGGCTGCCTGCCTGACCACCGCCGCCGGCGCCGGCGAAACCACCGGTACCTGGCTCGCCGCCCAGCCCACCGTTACCGCCGTTGCCACCAGCGCCGGCGACGCCGCCACCGGCGACTCCGTTGGCGCCGTCGCCTCCGCCTCCGCCTTGACCGCCGGCGCCGCCCTGCCCGCCGTTGCCGGCGACGCCACCGCCGACGGCAGCTCCGCCGTTGCCGCCGTTACCGCCTTGGCCGCCCCCCAAGCCGGCGGTGCCGTCGTCGCCCAGGTTGACGCCGTTGCTGCCCATCGCGCCGGCACCGCCGGTGCCGCCGGTGCCGCCGGTGCCGCCGGCTCCGAACGTGCCAGCAAGGCCGGCGTTGGTCAGCAGTCCGGCGGCTCCGGCCGCACCGCCATTGCCGGCCGCCCCGCCATTTCCGCCGTCACCTCCGGTGCCGGCGGTGATGGTGTTGGTGCCGGCGCCGCCGGTGCCACCCATGCCGCCGGTGCCGCCCTGGCCGCCGAGGCCGCCGGCGCCACCGTGGCCGAACAACACCGGCCCAGCACCGCCCGTGCCCCCGGCGCCGCCGTTGCCACCCAGGCCGCCATTTCCTCCGGTCCCGCCGGCGCTGGCCGCGGCCGAACCTGCCGTGCCGTCCCCGCCCTGGCCGCCCGCGCCGCCGTCCCCGCCGTTCATGAACAGTCCACCCGCGCCGCCGTTGCCGCCGGTGCCTCCGTTACCGGCATTCCCACCGCCTGCGGTGCCCGTCGCCCCGATGCCACCGGCTCCGCCCGCCCCACCGGCGCCAATCAACCACGCGCCGTCGCCGCCGTTACCGCCGTAGCCGCCGGTACCGCCGTCGGTTCCGCCCATGCCGCCGGCCCCGCCGACGCCGCCGCCGCCTATTAACCACGCGCTATTGCCCCCGTTGCCGCCGGTACCACCCATGGAACCAGTGGCGCCGGTGCCGCCCGTGCCGCCGGCGCCGCCGGCGCCGAATAGCAGCCCGCCGCTGCCGCCGTTACCGCCGGCAGCGCCGCCCGTGCCGCCGGTGCCGCCCGCGCCACCATTGCCCCACAGCCCGGCCGAGCCGCCGTGCCCACCGGCCTGGCCGGCGGCCCCGGCGGCCCCGTTGCCGCCGCTGCCAAACAACCAACCGCCGTCTCCGCCGTTGCCGCCGGGTGTCGTCGCGTTGGCGCCGTTGCCGATCAGTGGGCGCGACAGGAAAGTTTGCGCCGGCGCACTTATCGCATTAATCGCCGATTCCAGCGGCGATGCGTTGGCCGCCTCTGCGGCGGCGTATGACCACCCGGCCGTGTTCAGGGTTTGCGTCAACTGGCTATGAAACGTCGCCACCTGCGCGGCCATCGTCTGGTAGCCCGCGGCGTGCTGGGAGAAGAGCGTGGCAATGGCCGTGGATACCTCGTCGGCGGCAGCGGTCAATACTGTTGTCGTACGGCTGGCCGCGGCCGCGTTGGCGGCAGCGATCGACGAGCCAAGACTGGCCAAATCGGCGGCGACTGCCGTCATCGTCTCTGGCGCAGCAAGCAGGTACGACATTCGGCAACCTTACGCTGAATAGAGGCGCGATTCTGAGCACTTATCCGAGCCGGATCGTATCGCGATCCGGGAAATTCATCGGCCGTTTCTGGCGAACCAAATTGCGCCAATTGCGCAGACTGCGGCGCGCATTTCGTTGAGTGGCAGCGACACACCGCCGGGCCGCGAAACGTGAATTGGCCACCCGTGAATTATTTCTAGCAGGCTGGCGGGCCGGTTATTGCCGAATCGACCAGACGGGATCGCCGCAGTCGATACCCTCGGCCGCAAGCCGTCGTTTGAGCACTTTGAAGGTCATTGTGCGCGGCAGCGCTGAGCTGACTCGGACATAGGACGGCCACTGCTTGGGTCCGAGGTCGGACTGTTCGGCCAGGAAGGCTGCGAACTCGTCGGCATCGAACTCTGTGCCAGGGGCCATCACGAATGCGGCCATCACCTGGTCGCCTACCACCGGATCAGGCACCGCATACACCGCAACCTCGGCGGACCCGGGGTAGCGCAGCAGCACCCGCTCGATCGGTGCGGTGCCGAGGTTTTCACCGTCGACGCGCATCCAATCGCCGAGCCGGCCAGCGAAGTACGCATAGCCCGCCGGGTCCTGGTAGGCCAGGTCACCGCTGTGGTAGCTGCCGCCGGCCATCCGCTCGGCGGTGGCGGCTTCATCGTTGTAGTAACCCTCGAACCGGCCCGGTCCGGAGGTGTTGACCAGCTCCCCGACCACGCCGGGCGGGCATCGTTCGCCGGTGTCGGGGTCGATGATCTGGACGCCGTCGGGCAGTGGCCCCAGTGCGCCTTCGGGGGTGTCGGGAGTGCGTGCGATGGCCACCCCACCTTCGGTGGAACCGAAGCCGTCCTGCACGACACAACCGAACCGGCGGCCAAATCGCTCGACGTCGGCGGGTACGCCCTCGTTGCCGTACACCGCGCGCAGCGGGTTATCCGCGTCGTCGGGTTGTTCGGGTGTGGCAAGCACGTACGACAACGGCTTGCCCACATAGTTGGCGTAGGTTGCGCCGTAGCGGCGGACATCTACCAGGAACCGCGACGCAGAGAACTTGCGCCGCAACGCCATGGACCCCTGACACGCCAGTGCCACCGCCCACCCGACCAGGACCGCGTTGGAGTGGAACAACGGCATCGACACGTAGCAGACGTCGTCGCGGCCGAGCCCGAAGCGCTGTGTCATTGTTAGTCCGGCGATCGCGACTTTGCTGTGGCTGCACTTCACCGCCTTTGGATCGCCGCTGGTGCCCGAGGTGTAAATCAACATGAAATGATCTTCTGGCAAGGCAGATTGAAACGTGATCTTCGTATCCCGCTGGGCGGCAACCTCTTCAGTCCACTCGACGGAATCGACGTTTATGTGTTCGATTTCGCCCAGCGTCGCAGCCGATTCGGAATCGGCGAGCACCGCTTGGCAGTGCGCGTGCTCGATGTCACGAACCAGCGCGCTGCCGCGGCGCACCGGATTGAGGCCAACAGGAATGATCCCTGACATCCCGGCCGCGACCAACATCGCCGAAAAGAACGGGGTGTTCTGCAGCAGCACCCCCACGTGTGGTGGGCGTGCGGGATTCAGGCGCTCACGCAATGCCGCCGCGATCGCCGCGCCGTGCTGAAGGTGGTCGTGCCAGCTGGTAAACGTGTCCTCGAAATAGACACCCCGATCGTCGATTTCGGCTAGCGGCGCCAGGAGTTGCGTTACGGTTAGGTCACTCATTTAGGACATCCTGCCGCGCTCCTGGTCGGGGCCTTCCTAGGCGGGGGCTTCGGCCAGTTCGCGGCCGATCCGGCGCAGCTGTCCGGTGGCACCGCCCAGGGCAAACTCGGTCTCTTTGGCAGCTAGAAAGTAGCGGTGCACCGGGTGATCGGTGTCGACGCCGACCCCGCCGTGGACATGCACGATGGTGTGCGCGACACGGTGTCCGGCATCGGCGGCCCAGAAAGCTGCCGACGCCACGTCAATCTCTGCGGGAAGGTCCTCCGATACTCGCCAGGCTGCTTGGGTGAGTGTCAGTCGCAGCCCTTTGACGTCGATATAGCCGTCGGCCAACCGCTGCCCCACTGCTTGAAAGCTGCCGATCGGGCGGTCGAACTGTTCACGGGTGCGAGCGTATTCGGCCGTCATTTGTAGCCCGCGTTCGAGCACGCCGAGCTGAAATGCGCTGCGGCCCAGCGTCGAAATAGTACGGAGCCAAACGGCGACATCGCTTCCGCCGACCTTGCGCGCAGCGTCCAGCCGGGTCCCGTCCAAAGCCAGATGGCCGACGCTGCCCAGGCCAGTGGTCTGCAGAGGCGTCACCGTGACCGCCGGGTCGTCGGCAGCGACAAGGAAAACGGCGGTGCCGGAATCGGTTTCTGCTGGTACCAAAAACGCGTCCGCCGCCGGGCCGTAACCGATCTGGGTCCGGGTACCGGTCAGGCGATAGCCGTCACCGGCCCCGGTGGCTCGCACCGGGCCCTCGCCCATCTCGCCGTCGAGGGCGACCGTGAGGATCTTCTCGCCGTTGACCGCGGGCACGCCCCAGTCCTGCTGCAGGCCTTCGGCGCCGAACCGGGCCAGTGCGCCGGCGGCCACTACCACCGAATCTAGGTACGGAACGGCGGCCAGTTGGTGGCCCAGCGCCACCAGGATGGCGATCTGCTCGAGCAACCCGAAACCATCGCCGCCCACTTGGGTGGCGGCCGCGCTGGTCAGGATGTCGGAATCGATGAGCTTGCGCCACAACTTGCGATCGACCCGTTGCTCCAGCTTGTCGAGTTCGCGCTGATGCTCGGGGGTGCACACCGCGTCGACGATGGTGTCCACCAGGCCGCCGAGATCCTGCGCCGCTTCGGTTGTCGAGAAGTCCATGGTTGATCCTTTCAGCGGCTGGCTCGGGGCAATCCCAACGCGACCATGCCGATAATGTCGCGCTGGACTTCGTTGGTCCCGCCCCCGAAGGTCAAGATCAGGCACGCGCGGTGCATCCGCTCGACCCGGCCGCGCAGTAGGGCACCGGGGGAGTCCTGGCGCAGCGTGGCCGCGGTGCCCAGCACCTCCATCAGCAGCCGGTAGGCCTCGGTGGCCAGTTCGGTCCCGAACACCTTGGCCGCGGAGGCATCGGCCGGTGACGGGGATTCGTTTTCCGACGACGCGAGCTCCCAGTTGATCAACTTGAGGACCTCGGCCTTGGCGTGTACCCGGGCCAGGTTGAGCTGCACCCATTCGGAGTCGATGAGCCGCGCTCCGGTGACGTCCTTGGTGTTCTGTGCCCACTCCCGCACCTCTCGCAGGCACAGGAAGATCGGCGCCGGTGACACGAGCGCGACGCGTTCGTGGTTGAGCTGGTTGGTCACCAGCTTCCAGCCCGCGTTCTCTTCACCGACCAGATTGGTCACCGGCACCCGTACGTCGGTGTAGTAGGTGGCGCTGGTGTCGGGGCCGGCCATAGTGTGCACCGGTGTCCAGGAGAAACCCTCGGCGGTGGTCGGCACGATCAGCATCGAAATGCCACGGTGCTTTTTGGCTTCGGGGTTGGTGCGCACCGCCAGCCAGACATAGTCGGCGTAGGCGATCAGGCTGGTCCACATCTTCTGGCCGTTGATGACATAGTCGTCGCCGTCGCGTACCGCGGTGGTACGCAGGTTGGCGAGATCGGTGCCGGCGCCGGGTTCGGAGTAGCCGATCGAGAAGTGCAGGTCCCCGGCCGCAATCTTGGGCAGGAAGAACTTCTTCTGCTCGTCGGTTCCAAACGCCATGATCGTGGGCGCGACGCTGTTGATGGTCAGGAATGGCACCGGAGCGCCCGCAAGCGCGGCCTCATCGGTGAAGATCAGCGAGTCCATCGGGGAGCGGTCCTGGCCGCCGTACTCCTTGGGCCAGTTGAGCGTGAGCCAGCCGTCCTTGCCCATCTGCGCGACAGTTTCTCGGTATACGTTGCCGGTGCCGTACTCACCTTGTACCGAGCTCAGCGCCTCGCGCCGCTCCGGGGTCATCAGTTGTGAGAAGTACGTCCGCAGCTCGCGACGCAGCTCCTCCTGCTCAGGTGTGTAGCTGATGCGCATTCCTGCCGCCTTCGGTCGAACAATCGTATTTGGGTCACCAGCGATGACGTGCCATCGCGCATCGGCCGCAACTGAGCCAGCGGCGACCCACGCGTTATCCCGGTTGTAACACGTTCTAGTCTGGGAATCCAGCGACGGTCGGATCGGTATCACTGGAGCTCGGCGGTGGGTCCTATGGTGGTGCTAGACACTGATCAGGTGCTGAGCCGGGTTCAAGGAGGATGCCGTGCGAGTGATAGTGGACCGTGACCGGTGCGAAGGCAACGCGGTGTGCTTGGGGATTGCGCCGGATATCTTCGACCTGGACGACGAGGATTACGCCGTCGTGAAGGTGGACCCCGTCCCGGCCGATCAGGAGGCGCTGGCGGAGCAGGCCATCGCCGAATGTCCACGCGCCGCCCTGTTGCGCGAGGACTAGGCAGGAGCGGAGCGGACTGGGCAGGACCTGGAAATCTAGACCCCGCAACTGTGCCCGACTCGGCGGCCAGCCTCGGGTACCCGGAAACTAGAGGTATTCATAAATTGACTAGCAGCACGAACGCGACCGATCTGTCCGGAAGGGTCGCGGTGGTGACCGGCGCGGCAGCGGGGCTGGGCCGCGCCGAGGCGGTGGGCCTGGCCAGGCTCGGAGCCACCGTCGTCGTCAATGACATCCGCACCGCCCTGGACGCCTCCGACGTTATCGACGAGATTAGCGCCGCCGGGGCCAAGGCGGTGGCCGTTGCCGGCGACGTTAGCCAGCGCGCAACCGCCGACGAGCTGATCGCCAGTGCCGAAGGACTGGGCGGGCTGGACATCGTTGTCAACAACGCCGGCATCACCCGGGACCGGATGCTGTTCAACATGACCGACGAGGACTGGGACCAGGTCATCGCGGTGCACCTGCGCGGCCACTTCCTGCTCACCCGAAACGCGGCCACCTACTGGCGCGCCAAAGCAAAGGGAACCACGGACGGCTCAATCTACGGTCGGTTGATCAATACCTCGTCGGAGGCCGGGTTGATGGGCCCGGTGGGGCAGGCCAACTACGGTGCCGCCAAGGCGGGTATCACCGCGCTTACCTTGTCCGCGGCGCGGGCGCTGGGCCGCTACGGCGTGTGCGCCAATGCGATCTGCCCGAGGGCGCGCACCGCGATGACAGCCGATGTTTTCGGTGCCGCGCCAGATATCGGCGAGGGCGAGGTCGACCCGCTGTCGCCCGAGCACGTGGTCACCCTGGTGCAGTTTCTGGCGTCCCCCGGGGCTGCGGAGGTCAACGGGCAGCTGTTCATTGTGTACGGCCCGCAAGTGACTTTGGTGTCGGCGCCGAGCGTGGAGCATCGGTTCAGCGCGGACGGGCCGGCGTGGGAGGCAACCCAGCTGAGCGCGACGTTGCACGACTACTTCGCTGGCCGCGATGCGGATCTCAACTTTGCGGCCACCGGTCTAATGGCCAATTAGTGTTCCGGGGTCTGTGCCGCACGGCCGGCCACGGGTTGGAACCAGGGTCAAAATCGCTGCACGACAAGTGGTTTGACCAGCTAAATTGGCGCCCATCATACAGAGATTCCGTTCATTGACATGGGCAAGTCGTTCTGGGTTAGTATGAGCCGGCTCACACGCAGCCGGGTTGAAACCCTGGTCGGGGCTCAGGGGACAAGTCGGCTGCGCCGCCTAGCAGACGGGGGACCAAGTTGATTCAACAACTTGCGGTTCCGGCCCGGGCCGTGGGCGGGTTCTTCGAAATGTCCATCGATACCGCTCGTGCGATGTTCCGGCGGCCGTTTCAGTTCCGCGAGTTCTTGGATCAAACGTGGATGGTTGCTCGCGTTTCGCTCGTGCCGACGCTGCTGGTTTCCATTCCTTTCACCGTCCTGGTCGCGTTCACCCTCAATATCCTGCTGCGTGAAATCGGTGCCGCTGACCTCTCCGGCGCCGGAACTGCGTTCGGCACCATCACCCAGCTGGGCCCGGTGGTCACCGTGCTTGTCGTGGCCGGGGCCGGTGCCACCGCTATCTGCGCGGACCTAGGTGCCCGGACCATCCGCGAGGAGATCGATGCAATGCGGGTGTTGGGTATCGACCCGATCCAACGTCTGGTCGTACCCAGAGTTCTCGCTTCGACCTTGGTTGCGCTGCTGCTCAACGGCCTGGTGTGCGCGATCGGTCTGTCGGGTGGCTATGTCTTCTCCGTTTTCTTGCAGGGCGTCAACCCCGGAGCGTTCGTCAACGGGCTTACCGTGCTCACCGGGTTGCGGGAATTGATCCTCGCCGAATTCAAGGCGCTGCTGTTCGGAGTGATGGCCGGCTTGGTCGGCTGCTACCGAGGCCTGACCGTCAAAGGCGGGCCGAAAGGTGTGGGTAACGCGGTCAACGAAACTGTGGTCTACGCGTTCATCTGCCTGTTCGTCATCAACGTGGTCATGACCGCCATCGGCGTAAGAATTTCGGCGCGGTAACAGATGACGGACAGCAAGCGATGGTGATGACGGGATGAGTTACGACGCCACTATCCGCTTTCGCCGATTGATGTCGAGGCTGCAAGCGCCGGTCGACAACTTCGGCGAGCAGGCGCTGTTCTACGGCGAAACCATGCGTTACATCCCCAACGCCATCACCCGCTACCGCAAGGAGACGATCCGACTGGTTGCCGAGATGACGCTGGGCGCGGGAGCTCTCGTCATGATTGGCGGTACCGTCGGGGTCGCCGCGTTTTTGACCCTGGCGTCCGGCGGCGTCATCGCGGTGCAGGGGTACTCATCGCTCGGCGATATCGGTATCGAGGCCCTTACCGGTTTCCTGTCGGCGTTTCTCAACGTGCGCGTGGTGGCACCGGTGATTGCCGGCATCGCGCTGGCCGCCACCATTGGCGCGGGCGCCACCGCCCAGCTAGGCGCCATGCGGGTGTCCGAGGAGATCGACGCCGTCGAATGCATGGCGGTCCACTCGGTCTCGTACCTGGTGTCAACTCGGTTGATCGCCGGGCTCGTCGCGATCATTCCGTTGTATTCGCTGGCGGTGTTGGCCGCGTTCTTTGCCGCGCGCTTCACCACGGTGTTTATCAACGGGCAGTCCGCGGGCCTCTACGACCACTATTTCAATACCTTCCTAATTCCTTCCGATTTGTTGTGGTCGTTCCTGCAGGCCATCGTGATGTCGATCGCGGTGATGTTGGTGCACACCTATTACGGCTACAACGCCAGCGGCGGATCGGTGGGTGTGGGGGTCGCCGTCGGTCAGGCTGTGCGCACCTCGCTGATCGTGGTCGTCGTCATTACCCTGTTCATCTCGCTTGCCGTCTACGGCGCGTCCGGCAACTTCAACCTCTCCGGATAAGGGCAACAGACTATGGCAAGCGGCGGATCGCGACGCACCAGCGTGCGGGTGGCGGCGGCGCTGCTGGCCGGGCTGATGGTGGCCGCGGCCGTCCTGACCTACCTGTCCTACACCTCCGCCTTCACCTCGACCGACACCGTCACGGTGTCGTCGCCGCGGGCCGGGCTGGTGATGGAAAAGGGGGCCAAGGTCAAATACCGGGGCATCCAGGTCGGCACCGTCGAAGACATCACCTACAGCGGTGAGCAGGCGCGGCTGAAGCTGGCCATCAGAAGCGGGGAGATGCATTTCATCCCATCCAACGCGACGGTGCACATCGCCGGAAACACCATCTTCGGGGCCAAATCGGTGGAATTCATCCCCCCCAGGGTGCCGTCACCGACCTCGCTGAGTCCGAATGCGCACGTGGCGGCCGCCCAGGTGCAGCTCGAGGTCAACACGCTGTTCCAGTCGCTGATCGACCTGCTGCACAAGGTCGATCCGGTGGAGCTGAACGGAACGCTGAGCGCACTGTCCGAAGGCCTGCGTGGCCACGGAGACGACTTGGGGGCGCTGCTTTCGGGGCTGAATACGCTGACGCGCCAAGCGAACCCGAAGCTGCCCACCCTGCAGGAAGACTTCCGCAAGGCGGCCATCGTGACCAACGTCTACGCCGATGCCGCGCCCGATCTGAACACCGTGTTCGACAGCCTGCCGACAATCAACAAGACGGTGGTGGACAAGCAGGACGACTTGAACACCACGCTGTTGGCTACCATCGGTCTGGCCAACAACGCCTACGAGACGCTGGAGCCGGCCGAGCAGAACTTCATCGACGCGATCAACCGGGTTCGGGCACCGCTGAAAGTGGCTCATGATTACTCACCCGAGCTTGGCTGCCTGTTCAAGGGGATCGACCGTGGTGTCAAGGAATTCGCTCCATTGATCGGTGTGCGCAAGGCCGGACTGTTCACTTCGTCGAACTTTGTGTTGGGCGCACCGTCGTACACCTACCCGGAGAGCCTGCCGATCGTGAACGCCTCCGGTGGTCCGAACTGTCGTGGCCTGCCCGACATTCCGACCAAGCAAACCGGCGGGTCGTTCTATCGGGCACCGTTTTTGGTTACTGACAACGCCTACATTCCTTACGAGCCGTTCACCGAGGTGCAGGTCGATGCGCCCTCGACGTTGCAGTTCCTATTCCACGGCACCTTTGCAGAACGGGACGACTTCTGATGGCGGCGGGGGGAGTGCCGTCGCATCGTTCGATGGTGATCAAGGTGAGCATCTTCGCGGTGGTCATGTTGGTGGTCGCCGCGGCTTTGGTGGTGGTGTTCGGTGATTTTCGCTTCGGGCCCACCAGCGTCTACCACGCGACCTTCACCGATGCGTCGCGGCTGAAGGCCGGCCAGAAGGTGCGCATCGCCGGGGTGCCCGTTGGTTCGGTCAAAAACGTCAAACTCAACCCGGACAACACCATCGACGTGGCCTTCGCGATCGACCGGGCCTACACGGTGTACTCGTCGACCCGCGCGGTGATTCGGTACGAAAACCTGGTCGGCGATCGGTATTTGGAGATCACGTCGGGTCCCGGCGAGCTGCGGAAGTTGCCTCCGGGTGGCACGATAAACGCCCAGCACACGCAACCCGCGCTGGATTTGGATGCGCTGCTGGGTGGATTGCGGCCGGTGCTCAAGGGTCTGGACGCGGACAAGGTCAATACCATCACCAGTGCCGTCATCGAATTGCTGCAGGGACAGGGCGGGGCGTTGGCCAACGTGCTCGCCGACACCAGCGCCTTCTCGACGGCGCTGAGCCGACGTGACCAGCTGATCGGCGACGTGATCAACAATCTGAACTCGGTGTTGGCCACCGTCGACCAACGCAGCGCACAATTTTCGGCCAGCGTCGACCAGCTGCAGCAGCTGATCACCGGACTGGCCGACAACAAGGACGCGATCGCCGGCGCGATTCCGCCGCTGGCGTCCACGACGACCGATCTCACCGAGTTGTTGCGGAATTCGCGCCGACCCTTGCAGGGCGTGCTGGAAAACGCCCGGCCGCTGGCCACCGAACTCGACGACCGAAAAGCCGAGATCAACAACGATGTCGAGCAACTGGGCGAAGATTACCTGCGGTTGGCCGCGCTGGGTTCCTACGGGGCATTTTTCAACATTTACTTCTGCACAGTGACAATCAAGATCAACGGACCGGCCGGGAGCGACATCCTGATCCCGATGGGGGGCCAGCCGGATCCCAGCAAGGGGAGGTGTGCTTTTGCCAAGTAGCAAACACGACCGCGACCCGTTGCGCACCGGCATCTTCGGGCTGGTGCTGGTGGTCTGCGTGGTGCTCATTGCGTTCGGTTACAGCGGACTGCCGTTCTTTCCGCAGGGCAAGACCTACAACGCCTACTTCACCGACGCCGGCGGCATTACGCCGGGAAACAACGTCTACGTCTCGGGCTTCAAGGTCGGCAGCGTCACGGACGTGAGTCTGGCCGGGGACAGCGCCAAGATCACCTTCAGTGTGGACCGCAATGTGGTGGTTGGTGACCAGTCGCTGGCGGCCATCCGAACCGACACCATCCTCGGCGAACGGTCTATCGCGGTGACCCCGGCGGGCAATGGAACGGCGACGGCGATTCCCCTGAGCAGGACCACCACGCCCTACACCCTCAACGGCGCGTTGCAGGATTTGGGCCAAAGCGCCAACAATCTGAACAAGCCTCAACTCGAGCAGGCGTTGGGGGTCCTCACCGACACGCTGCACGACGCCACACCGCAATTGCGCGGTGCGCTGGACGGGGTGACGTCGCTCTCGCGCACTCTCAACACGCGCGATGAAGCGCTGCAGGGCCTGTTGGCGCACGCAAAGACGGTCACCGGGGTGTTGTCCCAGCGCGCCACGCAGGTCAACAAGCTGATTGTGGACGGCAATCAGTTGTTCGCCGCCCTGGATGAGCGACGCTCCGCCCTCAGCGCGCTGATCTCGGGAATCGATGACGTCTCGGCGCAGCTTTCCGGATTCGTCAACGACAACCGCAAGGAATTCGGCCCGGCGCTGAGCAAGCTGAATCTGGTGCTGGCCAACCTCAATGAGCGCCGGGACTACATCACCGAGGCGCTCAAGCGACTGCCCGCCTACGCCACCACCCTAGGTGAAGTGGTCGGCTCGGGCCCCGGGTTCAACGTCAACGTCTACAGTGTGCTGCCGGCGCCGATGGTCGGCATGGTGTTCGACCTCGTCTTCCAACCTGGCAAGCTGCCGGACAGCTTCGCCGATTACCTACGCGGGCTCATTCAGGAGCGCTGGATCATCAGGCCGAAATCACCATGATGAAGCAACGTTTCGGCGGTCGGGGTATGCGGGCGATGATCATCGTCGCGTTGGTTGCCGCGTTGGTGGGCGGCGTTTACGTGTTGTTCTCCGCCGGCGAGCGCGGTCGCAAAATTGTCGCGTACTTTACCTCCGCGGTCGGCATCTATCCGGGTGATGAGGTCCGCATCCTGGGTGTCCCGGTCGGTGAGATCGACTCGATCGAGCCACGGCCGACCGACGTCAAAATCACCATGTCGGTGTCCAAGGACGTCAAGATTCCCCGCGACGCCCAGGCGCTGATCATTTCGCCGAACTTGGTGGCGGCGCGGTTCATTCAGCTCACCCCGGTCTACACCGGAGGAGCCGTGCTGCCGGACGGGGCCAGCATCGAGTTGTCTCGCACCGGAGTTCCGGTGGAGTGGGACGAGGTCAAGGAAGCGCTGACCAAGTTGGCTGTTCAGCTCAGTCCTGCCGCCGGCGAACTTCAGGGCCCACTGGGGCTGGCGATCAACCAGGCCGCGGACACCCTCGACGGCAATGGCGAATCGTTCCACAATGCCTTGCAGGAACTTTCGCAGGTCGCTGGGCGCCTGGGCGACTCACGCAACGATATCTTTGGCACCGTCAAAAACCTGCAGGTGCTGGTTGAGGCGCTGTCGCAGAGCAACGAACAGATCGTGCAGTTCGCCGGTCACGTGGCCAGGGTGTCTCAGGTGCTCGCCGACAGCTCACGCAATCTTGATCACACCCTGGGCACACTCAACCAGGCACTTTCCGATGTGCGCGGCTTCCTGCACGAGAACAACTCGACGCTGATCGAAACGGTCAACCAGCTGGGTGACCTCACCCAAACCCTGAGCGACCAAAGCGACAACATCGAGCAGGTATTGCATGTGGCCGGACCTGGTATCGCCAACTTCTACAACATCTATGACCCCGCGCAGGGCACGTTGAACGGTCTGCTGTCGATACCCAACTTCGCCAACCCGGTGCAGTTCATCTGCGGCGGCTCCTTCGACACCGCCGCCGGATCGGCGGCGCCCGATTACTATCGGCGCGCGGAACTGTGCCGAGAGCGGCTGGGGCCGGTGCTGCGGCGGCTTACGGCGAATTACCCGCCGATCATGTTCCACCCGCTCAACACCATCACCGCCTACAAAGGCCAGGTCATCTACGACACCCCGGCCACCCAGGCGAAGGCGGAGACGCCGGTGCCGGAGCTGACCTGGGTACCGGCTAGAGGTGCGACGCAGCCTGCGCCGGGCAACACCACCGATCTGCAGAGTCTGTTTGTCCCGCAGGCCCCGGGGCCTGCGCCCGGATCTCCTCCGGGGTACGGTCCCGCGCCGGGACCGCCGCCCGCAGGGGCACCCGCCGGGCCGGGCGCCGGTCTATCGAGTCCAGCATCCGGGGCGCCGCTACCCGCGGAGCAGGGGGCGGGCGGATGAAACGAATCTGGTTGCGCGGCAGTGTGTTTGTGGCTGGTTGCGCGCTGCTCGCCGGTTGCCAGTACAGCGGGCTGAACTCGCTGCCAATGCCCGGAACCGCCGGCCATGGCAGCGGCGCGTATTCGGTCACGGTGGAAATGCCTGACGTGGCAACGATGCCGCAGAATTCACCGGTGATGGTCGATGATGTCACCGTTGGCAGTGTTGCCGGCATCCGAGCCGTGCAACGGCCCGACGGATCCTTCTTTGCCGCGGTCAAGCTGGCATTGGACGAGAACGTGGTGTTGCCGGCGAACGCCACCGCGAAGGTCTCCCAGACGTCGCTGCTGGGTTCGATGCACATCGAGCTGGCCGCGCCGGCGGATGAACCGGCCGAGGGCCGGCTGGTGGACAAGTCAGTCATCCCGGAGTCGCGCACCGGCCGCGCGCCCACCACCGAGGAGGTGTTCTCGGCGCTTGGCGTGGTGGTGAACAAAGGCAATGTCGGTGCGCTGGAAGACATCACCGATGAGGCCTATCAGGCTTTGGCGGGCCGGCAGGGGCAGTTCATCGACCTTGTCCCCAGGCTGGCGGAGCTGACGGCAGGACTCAAGAAGCAGGTTAACGACATCATCGATGCGGTCGACGGGCTCAATAGGTTCGCCGCGATCCTGAACAAGGATCGCGACAGCCTCGGCCGGGCGCTGGACACCTTGCCCGACGCGGTCCGGGTGCTCAACAAGAACCGGGGCGATATCGTCGAGGCGTTCACCTCACTCAAGCGGCTGGCCATGGTCACCTCACACGTACTGTCCAAGACCAAGGTGGACTTTGCCGAAGACCTCAAGGCGCTGTACTCGGTCGTCAAGGCTCTCAACGACAATCGCAAGGAATTCATCACCTCGCTGCAGTTGCTGCTGACCTTTCCGTTCCCGAATTTCGGCATCAAGCAGGCGGTGCGCGGCGATTACCTAAACGTGTTCACCACATTCGACCTGACCCTGCGCCGCATCGGCGAGACGTTCTTCACCACGGCGTACTTCGATCCGAACATGGCGCACATGGACGAGATCCTGAACCCGCCCGACTTCCTGGTCGGCGAACTGGCCAATCTGTCCGGACAGGCGGCCGATCCATTCAGCATCCCGCCCGGTACGGCTTCAGGACAGTAGGGACAGTAGGGGTCCGACGATGATCGACAGACTCACCAAGATTCAGCTGGCGATATTTGCGCTGATCACCGTCGTCACGCTGATCGTGATGGGCATCTTCTACTTGCGGCTGCCCGCCACCTTCGGCCTTGGTACCTACCACGCGAGCGCCGATTTCGTTGCCGGCGGTGGCCTGTACAAGAACGCCAACGTCACCTACCGCGGTGTTGCCGTGGGGCGGGTGGAGTCAGTCGAACTAAACCCCAATGGTGTCACCGCGCGAATGCGGCTCAACAGTGGCACGCCCATCCCGTCCAACGTGATTGCCAGCGTGAAGAGTGTGTCCGCCATCGGCGAGCAATACATCGATTTGGTGCCGCCGGACAATCCGGCGCCGGGCAAGTTGCGCAACGGATCTCAAATCGAACGCAAGAACACCCGTATCGGTCAGGATGTCGCCGACCTGTTGCATCAGGCCGAGACGCTGGTCAACAGCCTCGGCGATACCCGGTTACGGGAGGTGTTGCACGAGGCGTTCCAGGCGACCAACGGCACGGGTCCGGAGTTGGCCCGGTTGATCGAATCGGCACGATTGCTCGTCGACGAGGCCAATGCCGACTACCCGCAGGTATCTCAGCTGATCGATCAAGTCGGTCCGTTCCTGCAAGCCCAGGTTCGCGCCGGAGGGGACATCAAGTCACTCGCCGATGGGCTGGCCAGGTTCACCTCCCAACTCCGTCAGGCCGACCCGCAACTGCGGGGCACGCTGGCCACCGCCCCCGATGCCATCGACGAGGCCAACACCGCATTCTCCGGAATCCGTCCCTCCTTCCCGGCGTTGGCGGCCAGCCTGGCCAACCTGGGGCGGGTGGGCGTGATCTATCACAAATCGATCGAGCAGCTGTTGGTGGTCTTGCCGGCCTTGTTCGCCGCGATCACCACGGCTGCCGGCGGCGTGCCGCAGGACGAGGGCGCCAAATTGGACTTCAAGATCGACCTGAATGACCCACCACCATGCAACGTGGGCTTTCTGCCCCCGCCGCTGATCAGGTCGCCCGCCGATGAGTCGCTGCGCGAACTGCCGTCGGACATGTATTGCAAGGTGGCCCAGAACGACGCCACCACGGTGCGCGGCGCGCGTAACTACCCATGCCAGGAGTTCCCGGGCAAGCGGGCGCCCACGATTCAGCTCTGTCGTGACCCGAAGGGCTACGTACCGGTTGGCCGCAATCCCTGGCGCGGACCGCCCGTCCCCTACGGCACACCGGTAACTGACGGGCTGAATGTGTTGCCGCCCAACAAGTTTCCCTACATCCCGCCGGACGCCGATCCCGATCCGGGTACCCCGATTGTCGGTCCGCCGCCGCCGGGCGTAACCCCCGGTCCCGGGCCGGCGCCGCACCAGCCGGCGCAGCCCGCGCCGCCGCCCAACGACAACGGGCCGCCCCCGCCGTTTACGTCGTGGATGCCGCCGGATTATCCACCGGAGCCGCCGCAGATTCCGTACCCCAAGACGCTGCCGCCGCCGCCCCCACCGGTGGGTACCGGACCGGAACCACAGGCCAGTGGCCCGGCCTATACCACCTATGACCAGATGACCGGAATCTTTACGGACCCGGCGGGTGGCACTGGTATCTTCGCGGCTGGCATCAACGGCGCTTCCAGTGCGGAGAATTGGGTGGACCTTATGCTTGCTCCCAGGCCCATGTAGGGGCCACGTGGTGGACGTGGCGGAAACAGAACAACAGCCGACGGCGCGTGTGCGGCGGCGCGCGTCTCGCGCCGCGGGTCCGGCGAACAGCGAGGTCACCGGCGGCGATGCGCGCGAAACCACGGTTAAGGTCAATTCCCCTCCCGCCGATCGGAAGCGGCCGGCCAAGCCGCTGAAGGCGGTGCGGCCACCGCCGCGGCGGCCGGCCCACCGCAAGCTGGTCGGGTGGCTGTCCGCGGTCGCCGCGGTGTTGCTGATCGCCGCGCTGGCCAGCTGTGTGCTCGTTCTGGTTTCCCAGCACCGTGACGCCGAGGCCGCGCAGGCACGTCGGCAGCGTTTTGTCGACACCGCGACCCAGACGGTGGTCAACATGTTCAGCTACACCCCGGACACCATCGACGAGGCCGTCAACCGGTTCGTGGGCGGTACCAGTGGCCCACTGCGCGGAATGTTGAGCGCCAACAACAACGTGGAAAACCTCAAGGGTCTGTTTCGGGCCACCAATGCGACGTCGGAGGCCGTCATCAACGGCGCGGCGCTAGAAGAAATCGACAACATCAGCGACAACGCATCGGTGCTGGTATCGGTGCGGGTGACGGTCGCCGACATCGACGGTGTCAACAAGCCGTCGATGCCTTACCGGCTGCGCGTCATCGTGCACGAGGACGAAACCGGACGGATGACCGGCTACGACCTGAAGTACCCGGACGGGGGCAACTGATGCGATTGAGGCAGTGGCGGCGGTGGGCGCTCACTGCCGCCGGCGGCTTGCTCGTTGTCGTCATCGTGGGGCTGGCCGCTGCCGGCGGCTGGTTCTACTGGGACCGGGTGGAGGCCCAGGGCGAGGCCGCGGCGCGGGCAGAGTTGCCGGGATTGGCCGCGCGGGAGATACCCCAAGTCTTCGCCTACGACTACCAGACGGTGGAGCGCAGTCTTACCGCGGCATATCCCATGCTCACGCCGGATTACCGCGAGGAATTCCAGAAGAGCGCCAACGCCCAAATCATTCCGGAGGCCAAGAAACGCGAGGTAGTGGTCCAGGCCAACGTCGTTGGCGTGGGCGTCATGGTGGCGAAACGGAATTCGGCGTCGGTGATGGTCTACATGAATCGCACGGTCACCGACAAGTCGCGCCAGCCACTGTACGACGGCAGCCGGCTACGGGTGGACTTCAAGCGGATAGATGGAAAGTGGCTGATCGCCTATATCACGCCAATCTGATCCGAGGGCGCCACACCGGCTCCGCCCCGACGCCGGACGGCTCAATAGCACATGGCAATGCCGTTGCAGTACAACGGATAACGTTCGATCGGACTGGGTGGGGGGCCCACCATCTGCAGCGAGAACGATTCCTTCTTCATGTCCGGCGCCAGACCGCAGACCGCGCCGTGCAAGGTGGTGTGCGTGCCGCTGAGGTTCTCGTCGCTGAAGGCATAGGTTTCGGTGGACGGCGCGGTGCTGCCGTCCGGACACAACACGCCCTCCGGCTTGTTTACCTGGAAGGTCCATAACACGCTGGACAGCCGAGCCCTGCCGCTGAAGTTTTGTAGCCGGTCGGCGCGGGTGATCTGCTCGGGTGTCGTACTGACCACGTTCAGCGCACAGTTAAATGCCCAAACGACGGGGTCGGAATAGTCGTTCATGTTTCGGGTGCCGGAGGGCTGATCGCACAGTGCCGTGATCGTCCAGGTAACGCCGGATACGCCTGCCTGGTTGAAGGTATAGGCGCCATCCGGCGGTGGTCCGAGCGCGTGCGCGGGGTTTCCCGAGTCCAGCGCGATTCCCACCGCGGTGGCTGTGCAGATGGTGGCGGTGGCGGCCAGCATGCGACGGATCTTCATCGCGATCCTCCCTTCACGCTGCATCGAGTATCACAGCGATCCGGCGGCAACACCATGGCCCGAGCCTAGCTAGTTGGTGTCGTGCGGATTTGCCTCCGCGAGAGCGTCCAGGAATGCCTTCGCCCACCGGTCCACATCGTGGGCGAGCACCTGGCGTCGCATTGACCGCATCCGTCGCCGCCCGGCCTCCGCGGTCTGGTTGAGCGCCTCGTCGATCCCGTCTTTGACGCCTTCCAAGTCGTGCGGGTTGACCAGATAGGCGTGCCGAAGTTCGGCCGCGGCTCCGGTGAATTCACTGAGAACTAGGGCCCCACCGAGATCGCTGCGGCACGCGACGTACTCCTTGGCCACCAGGTTCATGCCGTCCCGCAGCGGGGTGACCAGCATGACGTCGCTGGCCACAAAGAACGCGATGAGTTCGTCACGCGGCACCGGGCGATGCAGGTAGTGCACCACCGGGTGGCCGACCTCGGCGTACTCACCGTTGATGTGGCCGACCTGGCGTTCGATGTCGTTGCGCAGAATCTGGTAGCTCTCCACCCGTTCGCGGCTCGGTGTCGCCAACTGGACCAGGACGGTGTCATCGCGTTTGACCCGTTCCTCGGCGAGCAGCTCGGCAAAGGCCTTGAGTCGGACGTCGATGCCCTTGGTGTAGTCGAGCCGGTCGACACCCAGCAGGATCTTGCGGGGATTGCCCAGTTCGGTGCGAATCTCGCGGGCGCGGCGCCTGATGTTGCGATCGCGGGCCGCATGGTCAAGTGCGCCGGAGTCGATCGAGATGGGAAAGGCGCCGACCCGGATGGTGCGGGATCCGAGCATGACCTCGCCGAACCGGGACCGCACACCGACCGTCCCGCGCGAGGTGTCGGCCCCCACCAGGCGCCGCGACAGGATCAAGAAGTTCTGCGCACCACCTGGCAGATGGAAACCGACCAGGTCGGCACCCAGCAGTCCCTGGATGATCTCGGTCCGCCAAGGCAGTTGCATGAACAGCTCGACCGGCGGGAACGGGATGTGCAGGAAAAAGCCGATGGTCACGTCCGGCCGCATCGCGCGGAGCATCTTTGGGACCAGTTGCAGCTGATAGTCCTGGACCCACACGGTGCCGCCGTGGGCCGTCGCACGGGCGGTGGCCTCGGCGAACCGGCGGTTCACATCGACGTAGCGATCCCACCATTCCCGGTGGTATTGCGGCCGGACTATGACGTCGTGATACAGCGGCCATAGCGTGGCGTTGGAAAAGCCCTCGTAGTACTGGGCGACGTCCTCGGCGCTGAGCCGCACCGGGTGAAGTTGCAGTTCGTCTTCGGCGATGGGCTCGTCGAGGACGTCGACATCGGTTTCGATCACGCCGGGCCAGCCCACCCAGGCGCCGCGCCGTCGTCGCAGCAGCGGTTCCAGGGCGGTCACGAGCCCGCCGGGGCTGCGTTTCCAGGTTGTGGTGCCGTCGGGAAGGCGCTCCTGATCCACGGGCAATCGGTTGGCAACGACTACAAAATCGGAGTCGCCGAAGATCTCCGTTCGTGTTGGCTCCGCGGACCGGTGTCCTCTGGGAGCCATTTAGCTCTCAGACTTCGCCGGTCCAATACCGAGCATGGATAAGAAAACGCGGCACTCGTCGGCATCGTTTGCGTATGCGGCGACGACACGCCTGGCCTGGTTGGCGGTGCTGTCGGCCAGCGGCTCCACGTCGCCGATATCGCCATGGTCAGTTTTTGTAGGCATTACACAACTGTAAGCCAAGGCCGGGCCGTGTTGCCGGCTGCCGACGTGGTGCGGCCGCTAGATATCGCTGCCGAGCACTTCCCGGGCGAGCTCGCGCAGCGCGCGGCGATCCTCGGTCAGCGCCGCCAGCCCGGCCGGGGTGGCCTGATAGACCCGGCGGGTGCGGCCGTCGACGACCTGATGCTCGGACACCAGCAAACCGTCGGCCTCGAGCCGGTGCAGGGTGGGATACAGGGTGCCTGGGCTGACCCGGTAGCCGTGGCGGCTCAGCTCCTCGGTCAGCCAGGCGCCGTGGACCTCGTCGGCCGCGGCGTGATGCAGGATGTGCAATCGCACCGCGGCCCGCTGGAACTCCCGCAACGACACCACCTCCGACAGCTGGCCAAACCGATATCGACTTGCGATTCTGTGGTGCTCAAGCTTACGAGCGGGGGCGACATCGGCTACCTCGTGCGCCTCGCGCTGGTTCCGGCGGGGGGCTTGCGGTGCTCAGGGGGGCTGGGGCATTCGGTTGCGAGTCGGGCATCCACCGACCAGCGGCCGGGGCCAGACCACAGCAGGAAGGCCAATCCGAGCAGCATCGACAGGTCGGTGCGGGCATCATGAGCCATGCCCCAGAAGCCTTCCACCCCGAGAAACCCGCCCGGTTGCAGTTCTGGGAGTTTTGTCAGCACTATCGCGCCCACGATGTCGATGAGTAGGGGAATCGCCGCGGCCCGGGTCACCATGCCCACGACGATCAGAGTGCCGCAGACGATCTCGATCACTCCGTCCAGATTGGCCAAGAACGTGGCGGCGGGGATGCCGATCCGCTCGAAGCGGCCCGGCCCTAGCTGGTGTGGGAACAGGAACTTTTGGATGCCCTCGCTGAGGAACACCAACCCCACCATCAGTCTTATACAGATCGCCGCGGGTGATCCCTGCGCGCCCAGGAGTCGCCGCCATGACATTCGCGGTGTTCGGGCCCAACTCGCTACGTCCAACTCGGTCTCCGATATCGTTTTCCGATAGTGGAGCCGAGCTTACCGGCTGGCTCGGCCGGCGCAGCGAGTGGAAGGGTGCCGTGGTGGATGGGGACTCAGCGGATGTGATGTTCGAGTTTCGCGACGTGGTGGTGGAGCGCGACCGGATGCGAGCCTTGGACGGGTTCAGCGCTTCGATTCCTGGCCAGGGCGTGACCGCGGTGGTCGGTCCCTCGGGCGCCGGGAAATCGACGTTGTTGCGCCTCTGCAATCGACTGGAGGTGCCAGTGGGTGGGCGGGTGTTGTTTCGAGGGAAAGACATCGGCGCGACCGACCCATTGTGGCTGCGGCGCCGGGTGGGCATGTGCTTTCAGCGTCCCACGCCGTTCCCGGGCACCGTGGCCGACAACCTTCGCGTCGCCCAGCCGGATGCCTCCGACGAGCGGATGGCGGAATCGTTGGCCCGGGTGGCGCTCACCGGATGGGGCGACCGATCAGGGTCGCGATCGTGGCTGGACCGAGATGCGACCGCGCTGTCGGGTGGGGAGGCGCAACGCATGTGCCTGGCCCGCACCCTGATGGCGCAACCGGAGGTGTTGCTGCTGGATGAACCCACGTCGGCCGTCGACACCGATGCGGCCGAGGCTATCGAGCGCGTGGTCCGGCAGCTGGCCGCCGATGGGATTCCCGCGCTCTGGGTCACCCACGATCCGGCCCAGGCAAAGCGGGCCGCGGACCGGGTTCTGTGCGTCGAAAGGGGCCGCTGCCTGGGCGTTGGCCCGGTCGCGAGCAAGTCGGACGACGGGCCGACGACGTGATGAACGGCCAGATCGGTTGGCTTGGGCTGGCGACGTCGCTGGCCTTGGTGGTGGTTGCGGCGGCGATCTCGCTGTGGCAGCGGCTAGGGCTGGAACGCCAAGTGGTGTGGGCGGCTGCCCGCGCCCTGGTCCAGTTGCTTCTGGTGGGTGGTGCCTTGACGTTGCTGTTTGACCCAGGCCGGTCGTTGTGGTGGTCGTGGATGTGGATCGTCGGCATGATCGCCTATGCGGGCGATGTCGCTCGCCGACGGGCGCCCGAGGTGCCCTGGCTGGCGCCGCTGGCGATCGCCGCGTTCGCATCCGCGGCGGCGATCACGCTAGGCGTGATATTCGGTCTGCGGGTATTCCCGCTGCAGGCCCGGACGCTGGTGCCGATCGCGGGGATGATGATCGGCAACTCGATGACGGCCATGGTGCTGGTGGCCCGGCGCCTGGTCGACGAGCTGCGCGACAAGCGGGACGAGGTCGAAGCCAGACTCGCCCTCGGCCAGCCCTCTCGGCAGGCCGCTTCCCCCTACCTGAGAATCGCGTTGCGATCGGCCATCTCCCCGCAAATCGAAACCACCAAGGCCACCGGGCTGGTGTTTCTGCCGGGCGCCATGACCGGTCTCATCCTTGCTGGCGTACCGCCGGTGCAAGCGGTGCTGGTACAGGCGATTGTGATGTTCCTGGTGCTCAGCTCGGTGGCTACCACCACCGTCGTCGTGGGCCTTGGCCTGGTCCGTCTGGTGTTCACCCGCGACCATCGGCTGCGGCCGCTGGGGCATCGCGGCCAAGGTGTCGCACCGGCCCGATCCAAGCCGTGACCGGCGGCCAACCGCTTACACGCCGGACGTAATCTGTAAAGATCGATGCAAGCCCCGTGACAAGTTAGGTGGGCGGAATGACACTCTCCGACCAAGCCGGTATCCAGGCGAACAGCGCCGCACCGGCCGAGCTGGTGGCCTACGAAACCCTCGAGGAGGGCCGCATTGCCCGGATCTGGCTCAACCGGCCCGAGGCCCACAACGCGCAAAATCGCACTCTGTTGGTCCAACTCGATGAGGCGTTCTGCCGTGCCGAGGCGGATGACACCGTTCGCGTGGTGATCCTGGCCGCGCGGGGCAAGAACTTCTCCGCCGGACACGACTTGGGGTCGGAGGAGGCGATGCTGGAGCGCAAGCCCGGGCCGGCGCAGCATCCGACCTTCCGCTCCCATGGCGCAACTCGCGACGCGGTTATGGAGAAGCTGTACCTGCAGGAGTGGCATTTTTACTTCCAGAACACTTGTCGCTGGCGTGACCTGCGAAAGATCACCATCGCTCAAGTGCAGGGCAACGCGATCTCGGCGGCCCTGATGCTGATCTGGGCTTGCGATCTGATCGTTGCCGCGGACAACGCCAGGTTCAGTGACGTGGTCGCGGTACGGCTCGGCATGCCGGGTGTCGAATACTATGCCCACCCTTGGGAGTTCGGTCCTCGCAAGGCCAAAGAACTTCTGCTGACCGGTGATTCGCTGGACGCCGACGAGGCCTATCGCCTCGGCATGGTGTCCAAGGTTTTTCCGGTCGACGAACTGGCGGAGAAGACGTTGGAGTTCGCGCGGCGCATTGCCGAGCGGCCCACTATGGCGGCCTTGTTGGTCAAGGACTCGGTCAATGCCGCCTCCGACGCGATGGGATTCACCGAAGCGCTGCGGCACGCATTTCATGTCCACGAGTTGGGGCACGCGCACTGGGCGGCCCACAACGAGAACAGGTACCCAATTGGTCTGCCACCCGACGTCGAGGACTGGCGCACAGGCAAACCGACCAAAGTGGCCCGCCGCGATACGCCGTAGCCGGCCCGAAGACCGGTGGCCGTACTTAGTCGCTGACCGCCCGGGACCTGGGCTCACAGGTCCCCGCCCGACGCTCCGCACCGCGGGCCGTCTTGGCGCGATGTCGCGAGTCATAAACCATGGCAACGATCTGCGGCGCGTCGTGTACGACGTTTATGTGTCGCGGTAGGTGGGACTCGACCGGCCCGAGTGACGGCCGCCATGGTTCTATAACGAGAACCTGTTGCAGTTTCGGCGAGAGGGGTTCACATGCAGCTTTCGTTCCAGGACCGGACCTATTTGGTCACCGGCGGTGGCAGTGGCATCGGGAAAGGGGTGGCTGCCGGTCTGGTGGCAGCTGGAGCCTCGGTCATGATCGTGGGCCGCAACCCCGACCGGCTGGCAGGTGCCGTACAGCAACTTGAGACCCTGACCGGCCACGGTAGTTCCATTCGCTTTGAACCCGCCAATGTCACCGACGAGGAGGAGGCATCGCGCGCCGTGGACGCGGTCACGGCCTGGCATGGTCGATTGCATGGCGTGGTGCATTGCGCAGGCGGGTCGGAGACCATCGGGCCGGTCACCCAAATCGATTCCGCAGCCTGGCGTCGCACCGTCGACCTCAACGTCAACGGGACCATGTATGTCCTCAAGCACGCCGCCCGGGAGATGGTGCGCGGCGGCGGCGGGTCATTTGTCGGCATCTCGTCGATCGCGGCCAGCAACACCCATCGCTGGTTTGGCGCGTACGGGGTGACCAAATCGGCCGTCGACCACTTGATGCAGTTGGCGGCCGACGAGCTGGGGCCGTCCTGGGTCCGGGTGAACAGCATCCGCCCGGGCCTGATCCGTACCGAGCTCGTCGCGCCGGTCACCGAATCACCCGAGCTGAGTCGGGACTACGCGATCTGCACGCCGTTGCCACGGGTGGGTGAGGTAGAGGACGTCGCCAACTTGGCGATGTTTTTGCTCAGCGATGCCGCCAGCTTTGTCACCGGGCAGGTCATCAATGTCGATGGTGGCCAAATGCTGCGACGGGGCCCAGACTTCTCAGCGATGCTGGAACCGGTGTTCGGCTCCGACGGGCTGCGCGGGCTGGTCCCGTGAAGCGGCTCAAGGGCCAGCGAATATTGGTAACCGGCGCGGGATCCGGCATCGGCCAGGCCACCGTGCTGCGGCTGCTGGACGAGGGCGCCGCGGTGGCCGGGGCGGACGTCGTTGTCGCCGGTCTGGCGTCCACCCAGGCAAGAGCGGTCGAGGCGGCGAATGACGCGAGGTTCACCCGGTACGAAATGAACGTCGCCGACGAGCATTCGGTGATCGATGGGGTGCGCTCCGCGGTAACCACCCTGGGCGGCCTGGACGCGCTGGTCAACGCCGCCGGCATGCTGCGCGCCGCACATACCCACCAGACCAGCACCGAGCAGTGGAATCAGATCCTCGCGGTTAACCTAACCGGCACCTTTCTGGTCGTTCGCGAGGCGCTGCCGGCGTTACTGGAAAATCAGCGCAGCACGATCGTGAATTTCAGCTCGACCTCGGCGTCCTTTGCACACCCCTACATGGCCGCCTACGCGGCGAGCAAAGGCGGAGTCCAGGCGTTCACCCATTCGTTGGCACTCGAGTACGCGAGTGCCGGGCTGCGCGCGGTATGCGTGGCACCGGGCAGCATCAAGTCCGGCATCACCGACGCCACTGGCGGATATATCCCGCAGGACGCCAACTGGTCGCTGTTTAGCCGGTTGCTGCCGATCCTGCCTACCAGCGTGAAATCCAGCGGTGCCGGAATGGCTGATCCTGCGGCGGTGGCCGGGGTGATTGCCATGCTGGTGTCCGCCGACGGGGCCTTCATTACGGGCACCGAGATCCGCATCGATGGCGGAACGCACGCCTGATTGCGGCTAGTTGACGCAGGGAACGCCGCCACCGTCGATCGGTTTTCCGCGGTCGGGTGCCGGGTAGGCGGTGGTGGCACCGCCGTTGTAGTACGTGTTGGGCTTGCTGTACGTGGTGGTGGGCGTTGTGCTGCCGTCTTGGTAGTCGTCCGGCGCCGGCATGGAAAAGTTGGTGTCCACGGTCACTTGGATGTGGCCGGGTTCGATGCTGGGATCCGGCTGCGCGGCGGCGTCGACGCCGATCAGGGTGCCCAGATTCAGCGCGTCGGCTTGTGCGCCCACGCCGTACTCGATCGTGGTCGACGTCGGGTCACCGGATGCACGGTCGCGAACCTGACCAGCGGTGTAGCCGTGCTTGCGCAGCGCGCTGGACACCTGGCTGGCCAGCCCACTGATGCTGCCGGCATTGACTACGTCGACGACGGTGGACGGGTTGGGTTTGGCGGTCGTCGCGGTTGGGGTGGGCGTCGGGGCGCGGCCGATGGCGGCGGCCACCTCGGCTTTGATCGCGGCCGGGTCGACGATGTTGACGTCTTGGCCGTCGATGTTGTCGTAGCGGACCACGGGCAGCGTCCTGAACTCGACGTTTCCGCCGGCCAGGTCTCCCATACGGCGGAACAGATCTTCATCCCAACCGGCTGACAGGACGACATCCTTGCGCGCCACGGCCATCAGGCCGTCCAGCCTGTCGAGGTTGGTGAACGTGCCTGAATCCTGCAGGTCCCGCATCGCCGACGACAGGAACGCCTGCTGTCGATGGGTACGGTCCAAGTCCCCGTTGTCCAGGCCATGGCGCTGCCGCACGAACGCCAGCGCCTGGGAGGCGTCCAACCGCTGGCGGCCGGCCGGGAAGTCGGCTCCCGAATATGAGTCGTACACGGCGTGGTTCAGACACACCTCGACGCCGCCCAAAGTCTGGGCCAGATCATAGAAACCGGCCAGGTTGATCTCGGCGAAGTAGTCGATCGGAACGCCGGTCAGACTTCGTACCGCGCGCAGGGTTGCGGCCCGACCGGCTTCACGCCCCCGGGTTTCCAGTTCTCGCTGGCTGCTCACGCCCTGATCGGCGAGCTTTTGCGCGACGTATTGCTTGGTAAGCCCGTAGGCCTCTTTGATCTTGATGTGGGTGTATCCCGGAACCCCCGTGAAGGGCACCCAGTCGTCGCGGGGGATGGAGAAGGCGACCACGTTGCCGTCCGCTCCTACGTGCACGAGTATCAGGGTGTTGGTGTTGTAGCCACCCTGATCGGAATCGCCCGCGTGTAGGTGCTTCAAGACGGACCAGGGCAGGTCATTGCCTTCCTGGTCCTTGCGGGAATCCAGCCCGATCAGCAGGATATTCATGTTGTTGCCCGTGGAACGTGGATCCTCCGCGGTAAGGGCCTGAGAAATGGTGATGCCACCGAGCGCGCCGTGCGCCACCCAGTACCCAGCTCCTGTCATGCCCAGGGCGACGATTGATGTCAGCGTCATGAAGCTGCGCGACAGCCGTTGACGGATGCGCGACGGCTTTCGGACCGCCCGATGGCGGGCCTTGCTGCGGGAACGCGTCATCACAAGCCCCGACCGATCGCCGACAAACCACGTGGCGCTCGGCCAGTGGTTTGCGGCGTCGTCGCTTGCAGCATGCCGTCTAGTATGCGGTAGATTGCTGTGGAGCCCACACTCCAGTTGCGTTGATGTGGGCAGATTCACCCATTGGAGCAGACCGGCCGCCCGCCCGGCTCATGCCCGCTACCTGCAGGTTCTGGCTGCAATTCGGCAAGCTCGGAACGCCGGGGAAGTGTCGGAAGGGTATTGGGGAGGATCCCGGGAAATATGTCGTCTGGCGAGATCGACCCCAACTGGCCTCCGCCGGCCTATGAGCCGTCCGATGCCGTCGATACGACACCACCGGCGACGGCACGCCGGTCTGGCCGCGGCATCTGGCTGCCGGTGCTGCTTGGGCTCATCTGTGTCGGCTTAGTGGTCTCTGTGGGCTTCGTGGTGTTTGTGGGCAAGCGCGGGTCGATCCCAAGTCCGGCGGCGCCGACGACCGTGCAACCGAACCCCACGTCGACAACGTCTGCGGCCTCCAACGCACCCGGGGCGTGCGGACCGGACGAGGCCGCCGCGGTGTCAGCGGCGCTAGCCAAGCTGCCCCCGGACAGGAAGACGGGTAGACCGTGGAATCCCGCCCCGGAATCCAGCAACTACGACTCGTGCGCGGAGTTGTCCGCAGTCGTGGTGACCGTGCAGGACTCCACCCGCAGTTCACCCGATCAGGTGCTGATGTTTCATCGCGGAGCATTCGTCGGCACCGCCACGTCTGAGGCTTACCCGTTCACCGAGTTGGAGGCGCCGGCTTCCACCGACGACCTGGTGGTCCTCACCTATCGGGCGAATCAGAGCTGCGACACCTGCCTGGATGGCACCTTGACCACCGTTGGTTTTCAATGGCAAGCGGACCACGTCCAGATGCTCGATCCGCCGCCGGACTCGTTGAATACGCCGCCGTGATCCGGCGCGCCGTGACCAGCCGCAGCCGACCGAAGACCCTGACGTTGAATGGAGCGTGACCGTGCCGACTGCACCGCCGGCAGGATGGTATGCCAATCCCGACGGTTCAGGGGGACAAAGATATTGGGACGGTGAACACTGGACCAAACATTGTCGGGCGCACCGTTCGCTGCCGCGATCGCGACTGGCGGCCATTGCGGATCGGATGCGTCGGGTCTGGTCCGCGATTCCTGCGGTGGTGCGGATAGCGCTGCCCGTCGCATTGGTGCTGCCGGTGGTCGGAATTGGGCTTGCGGTCTGGCTAAACTCGCCGCGCAACGACAATTGGACGCAGTTGCCCAGCCAGCTCAACTGTCAGATACAGGCTGGACCAAGGCCGCCCGAGAGCATCACCGTGGCTTCGGTGATTGTTCAGCATCCGCGCAGCGGCGTACTGGAGCTGGTGATCCGATTTGTACAACCGTTGCCCCCGTCGCCAACGGGCACCCACGCGTCGGGATTTGTCGGCTACGTCCTGACATACAGCCTCGCCAACAACGGCAAGAAGTTTGTCGAGCTGGGTCCGGAAGAGGACACCGACGACCTTGCCATCGTCAGCACGTTGGCGTCCAACAACAGCGACGCATCCATGCGGCCCGACCGGGATACCAACGCCCGCAAGACCGCGCCCGACACCATTCAGATCAATCTCGACCTCCGTCGACTGCGGATCGACAACCAACCGGTGGATCCCGTGCTGACCGTCGATTCGCAGTTCAATACGCCGTCGACCACCACAGTGAAGTTCGCGCCGCAAATCTGCCACGGCTCGTGACCCCTGCCGACCGCACTACGGCGCCCTCAGCAATACAGGTAGGCGATGTGCCAGCGGCCGTTGACGTAGTCGGCGGTGAACTGGCCGCCCAGCCGGGAATCGTCGTCGACGATGTTGCCCGAACCGCCCACGTACGCTGTGAAGCCGGGCGGATTCCAGTTGACAGCTTGCGGGTGCGGTGTGAGGTCGGGTGTGCAACCGATCTGCTTGGTGACGTAGCCGTCAATGATCTGCCGTTCCGCGGTCGCTTGATCCCCACCCATGGGTGCATCGGGTGCCGGGTCCGCGGGGCACGAACGCGTTGGGCCGCACCAGCCTCCGCTCGGGTTGGTGAGTACGACGGCGGGCGCGCCGGGGGCGGCATAGGTACTGCAAATCAGCATCGTCGAGGCGAGCATCGCGGCCGCAGCGCAGTTGATCGGGCTGACCCGTCGGGTGATCCGGTGGACCATCGGCCGCGTACCTCCAGACTGTTCCTGACGGGAAATCACTGGAGTTTCACTATTTCGTCTCCCGACGTGTAATACAACGGGATATTCGAACCCAAGGCGTGCTCAAGGAGGAATACGCCGAATGGTTCGATTTCGTAGTAGTAGTGAATATATCCGTGCGTATCGACCGCGGTAGCGCACCTGCGGCCCGGGGCACCGCACCGTTGCTTGATCGGCATAGCCAGCGCGGCAACCAGCAGTACAACGGCAATCCAGACCGCCAGTGGGGCTCTGGTCAAATGCGAACCTCGTTCCTAAGGAGGCACTACTGCAAGGCAGTGTATGCGGCATTCCGCGATGCCCTCGTCCACCGGTTCGCAGCGGCTTGTTGCTGCATTAGGGTCTGTCAGCTATGGCCGTTGCAAGCTCGGACGAGGCCCCATCGCTGCGTACGCGCGTCGAAGTGCTAGGCAATATCGGGCCCAACTGGTTCGCCTCGGTAATGGGCACCGGAATCGTTGCGGTCGCCGGGGCTACCCTGCCGCTGCACGTGCCGGGACTACGCGGGTTTACCGAGGTGGTGTGGGTGATCGCCGCCGTCTTGCTCGGCGTGCTGATCGTGCTGGTGGGCGGTCACTGGTTGCGTCATCCCACGGTGGCGCGCGCCCACGCCCGCAATCCGCAGATGGCCCACTTTTACGGTGCGGCGCCCATGGCGCTGATGACGGTCGGCGCCGGAGGGGTGCTGGCCTGCGGGGACCTCATCGGCCAACGCGTCGCTGTCGACCTGCACTGGGTGCTGTGGACGGCGGGCACGCTGGGTGGCCTGTTCACCGCTGTCAGCATTCCGTTCTTGATGTTCACTCAGCTCCGCGTCGAGCCCGACGCGGCATTCGGTGGTTGGCTCATGCCGGTGGTCCCGCCGATGGTTTCGGCCGCGACCGGTGCGCTGCTGCTCCCGCACATGCCGCCGGGAACGGGTCGCGAGACCATGCTGTACGGCTGCTACGCGATGTTTGGACTGTCCTTGCTGGCTTCGCTGAATATCATTGCGATGATTTGGAGCCGGCTGGTGCTCTACGGCACTTCCGGCACGGCACGAGTGCCGACGCTATGGATCGTGCTTGGGCCGCTTGGCCAATCGGTCACCGCGGCCGGGCTGCTGGGTGCCGGCGCCGCGACTGGGGCCGTTGATCAGAAACTGGCCGAGGACATGCAGGCGTTCGCGATCGTCTTCGGCGTTCCGGTCTGGGGCTTTGCGGTGCTGTGGATTGCGCTCGCCAGCTCGCTGACGGTGCGTACGCTGCGGCGTGGCATGCCCTTCGCCCTGACCTGGTGGAGCCTGACCTTTCCCGTTGGCACCTTTGTCACCGGTACTTGTCAGTTGGCCTTGCACACTCATCTCCCGGCGTTCAAGGTGGCTGCCGCGATTGCCTATGCCGGCCTGCTGACCACCTGGGTGCTGGTGACCATCCGCACCGTGCGCGGCAGCCTGCGCGGCAACCTGCTCAAATTGCCGCCGAGCACTGCGCCGATCAAGGCCAGTAAGGACCCGGTGTCCTGATCACTCGGTGGCGGTTGTAGACGGCGTTCCTGGACGGCTGTAGATGATCAGGTCTCAACCCGACGGCTCACGCATATCGTCGGGTCTGTGGATCACATCAGCGTGGCGTTCAGGGCTGGCGTGCGGCGGGGGCCACGACCACGAAGTCGGCGTCTTTGCCCACGGCGAAGTTGCCGAACCGGTCTTCCATGGCGAGTGCGCGTGCCGTCTAAGGTGGCGATGAATAGTGTCTCGGCCGAGTGCGCGGAGATACGGCGGCGCCGGGTTCGCAGAGATGCACTTTTGAACGCGGCGCCGACCGCCTGTGGACGGAGTCATGGGTCGGCACAGCGAAATCCGTTCCGGCACCGATACTTACCCCCCGGGCCAGCGCCCGTCGTGCGAAATCTTGGTTGGCGAAGCGGGATTTCGATGGCGGCACGCACGGGGGCTGTCGTTCGACTAGCTGGCCGCCAGGAGGCTCTCATTCGGTGAAACTAGTGTGGCCTGGCGGATTGTGGTGGTCAGTGGTTTGAGACGATGCGAAGATTGCTGCCCGTGACAGGAAGTTGGGGTTCATTGCTGACCAGTCTTGTTCCGCTTGCCCTCGTAATTGCGGTTTCCCCGATAACGGTCATTCCGGCGGTGTTGGTGCTGCACTCGCCGCGACCACGCCCGGCGAGTCTGGCGTTTTTGGCCGGTTGGTTGCTCGGGTTGGCCGCGGTCACCGCGATCTTTGTCCTAGGCTCGGGCATGCTTGGCGGTCTGCATCAGAAAGCGCCGCCGGGCTGGGCTTCCTGGCTGCGCGTGATCCTTGGTTCGGCGTTGATTCTCTTCGGTATCTATCGCTGGCAGACCCGGCACGGATTCACCGAATCCCCGCGCTGGATGCGTTCGTTTTCGACCATCACACCGCGGCGGGCGGCGATAACCGCGGCCGTGCTGGTGGTGGTGCGCCCCGAGGTCCTGATTATTTGTCTGGCGGCCGGGTTGGGCATTGGCACGAGTGCGCTCGGGCTGGCGGGTAAATGGGTGTGCGCCGCGATCTTTGTTGCGATTTCGGCATCGACGGTCATCGTTCCCATCGTGGCGTTTGTGAGTGCCGGTGATCGCCTTGATGAGCCGCTGACCCGACTCAAGGACTGGATGGAGAAGAACAACGCGGCGATGCTAGCGGTCGTTCTGGTCCTTATCGGGTTGATGGTGCTCTACAACGGAATCAGCGCCTTATGACGATGGCCTGAGCGGCGTTTGGGGCGGGCGCCGCCGCCTGGGTTGGAGCCGGGCCCAGCGTGGTGCGACCTCGCGGGGGCGGCCGAGACGTGCGTCTTACTATCGGGTGATGGTGGCCGCGCCGGAGCCGTTCGCTGTTCGGGGAACGGGGGGTGTCCGTATCGTCGCCGATCGGTTGGGTGATGGGCATGCGCGTGCCGTGGTGTTCTTGCACGGCGGGGGTCAGACCCGCCGCTCGTGGGGCCGGGCGGCCGCAGCCGTGGCCGAGCGAGGTTGGCAGGCCGTCACGATCGACTTGCGGGGCCATGGCGAATCCGACTGGTCGGTTGACGGCGACTACCGCGTGGTGAGCTTCGCCGGCGACGTGCAGGAGGTGCTGCGCGGTCTGCCCGCCAAACCGGTGCTGGTGGGCGCCTCACTGGGCGGGTTCACCACGATGCTGCTGGCCGGGGAGGTTTCCCCGGGTATCGCCAGCGCGGTCGTGCTCGTTGACATCGTGCCGAACATGGATCCCTCCGGGGCGAATCGGGTACATGCGTTCATGGCTGATCGGGTGGAATCGGGCTTCGGCTCACTGGACGAAGTCGCCGACATGATTGCCGAGTACAACCCGCATCGACCTCGGCCCGTCGACCTGGATGGGCTGACCACCAACCTGCGCCGGCGCGGTGATCGCTGGTATTGGCACTGGGACCCGCAGTTCATCAGCGGCACCGCAGCGTTTCCCCCGATCGAGGTGACCGAGTCCGAGCGCCTGTACACCGCCGTCGAGGCGATCCTGCGCGACGGCGTACCGATGCTGCTCATTCGGGGCCAGATGAGTGATTTGGTCAGCCAGGAGCGTGCCGATGAGTTCTTGGCCCGTTTCCCGCAAATCGAGTTCACCGATGTGCGCGGCGCCGGGCATATGGTGGCGGGTGACCGAAACGACGTCTTCGCCGATGCCGTCTTGGACTTCCTCAGCCGGCGTGTGGACCGCGGGTAAGCTGCTTTTCGGCTTGCGGATGTGAAAAGGACTTGTCCGCCAAGAAGATTCGGATTATCGCTCGAGCGCTTTCACCAGCAGGTTCTTGATCTCCAACGTGGATGCCTCGATAGCGCGGATGCGATTGTTGGAGTCGTCGGCCGTGGCTCGCACCTCGCCGCCGTATGCACGAAGCACGTCGGCAAGCATCTGTTGGGTGTTGCCGAACGCTGTGATCGCCTCGACCAGGGAGCGGTAGTCGGCCTGCGACTTTTCGACAGCCGCAACCCGGGATTTGAGATCTTCTAGGGCGTTGTTGAGCGACTCTTGTGTGGTCACTCCGGCATCGTAAGCGCGCTGTCCGCCCAAATGTCAGAATTCGGCTCTGGTCCGTTCCGGAGCAACGTCAGCCGGCAACTCCGGTGATGACCAGACTCTGCACGCCGCTGGCGCAGCCCCGAAGGAAGTCCTCGTCATTGACACCGTCGACCTCCCGGACGGACGCCAACTCCCTGGCACAGACATTGTGTGTCTGGCCGGAGATGACCGTTGCCGCATCGGGGAATCCCATTGCCCGCAATCTGGTCACCGTGTAGCGGCCGTCCTCGACCGCCTTGTTGTAGCCCAGTTGGTAGGACGGACCGGAACCCTCGCCGGGGTCGGCATTGGCGGGCGCGGCAACCATTACGGTCGCTCCGGCGGCGATGCCAAGCAACACGCGGGGCAGCCGCCCCACGATGGAGCGCCGGGTTGCCTGCTGCGGGTGGTTGAAGGTCGCTGCGCCATCGGTCATCGCACTAGCCCCGATCTATAGTGAGGATCCCGTTTCCTGTGACGGTCTTCCGTGCCGTCTGGGGGCCCATGCGAGTAACTTTACGATAGATGTTCCAAAAATGGAATAGTCGTCCCGAAAATATCAACTGAGGTGGCTGCAGGGTGTCTGTGATCCGCTGGCGCGCCAAAGTTGACTGGAACCGAAACCAGAAATAGGTTGGTGAAATGCCGAGACTGAACCGTGCAGGTAAAGACCTTGGCCGTGTCCTTGAGTGGCTGCTCAACCGCGATATCCCGGACAGCGAAATCGGTTCCGCGCTCAACCTGCCGAAGGCCACCTACTCCCGGCGCAAGGACGCCGAAGACTTTCCCGACTACGCCGAGCTGATCGCGATCGGGGAGTACTTCGGCATCTCGGCACGCGTCCTGCAGATTGCCTTCGGCTGGCGCGGCGAGGACGAATTGATCCTGCTGGACATCGATGAGATGCGGCTATACATGGAGCAAGCCGGGTCGGCGCTATTTGGCAACGAACGGATTCGGCGCTACATCGAGCAACGCGAGGGCGCCGATTACCCCTTGGCTTCGGCCATCCTGAAGATGGCGGCGCCGGGCACAACGTCGGCGACTGACGGCAGGTGACACCGCTGGCGCTCGGCGCCCGGATCGGGGCGGGCATACCGCCCGGTCGGGCTACGGATCGGGCTGCGCCAACTCCACCCGGGCCGTGGGACGTTTAGGTAGGAACGATGCCGGTATCGCGGTGGCCGCGACCACGATCATGGCGACCAGGAAGACTCCGGCGTAGGCCAGGGACAATTCGTTGGTGAGCTGCTCGGAGGCGTCGGGCGGGAAAGCCTGCGCGGGCAGGCGCGACGGGATGGGTTGCCCGACCCGTCCAACGAGGCCGTCCTGGTGGACGCTGTCCGCGTGTTCGGCCACGGTGATGATGGCGCTGTCGTCGAATCTGCTGGTGAGGATCACCGACATCAGTGCGGCGCCGGCAGCGGCGGCGACGTTGTGGTTGACATTGAATAACGTTGAGCCGTGCGCGACTTCGCTGGAGTTCAGCGTGCGCACGGCCGACCAAGAGACCGGAACCATCATGCAGGAGCTGCCGACGCCGAATGTCGCGAGCCCGGCCAGCAGTATCGCTAGGTGTACGTGCTGTCTGCTCATCGCGTAGATAAAGATGCCCATGCCCGTGAGGATCACACTGGTACCGATCAACACCACACCGCGCGGCCCGTGCTTTTCCATGGCCCGCCCGACGATCGGCATGGCCGCGGCGGCGGCCAGTGTTTGCGGGATCAGCAGCAATCCCGATTGGAAGGGTGTCTTTCCGAGCACCTGCTGGAAATACGCCGGAAATAGCAGGCAGCTGCCGAAAAAGGTGACGGCAAACATGAACCTGGTGGCGTTGGCCGCGGCCACCGTCCGGTTTTGGAGTAGGCGCAAATCGATCAGGGCATGGTTGGCCCGGTGCAGCGCGTGGAGGATGAATGCGCCGATCAATAGCACGCCCGCAATCACCGGCACCCAGGCATGCGGATTGGCGAAGGTGTCGAGTCCGGGTATCTCTGACAGGCCGTAGAGAAACAACACCAGGCCTGGAGACAGCAACGCCATGCCCAGCACGTCCAGCGGCTCCGCGGGCATCGGATCATCCTTGGGCAGAACGAATCCCGCCAATACCAAAGTGAGTGCACCCATCGGGAGGTTGATCAGAAAGATCCATGGCCAGCCGAAGGCGTCGATCAGCCAGCCGCCCAGGATGGGCCCGGCGATCGGGGTCAGTAACACGGTGATCATGCTGATCGTCAGCACCCGGCCCAACCGCGCCGGACCGGCCGCACGAGCCAGAATGATGAGCTGCAGTGGGATGAGTATTCCCCCACCCACACCCTGCACGGCCCGAAAGGTCACCAACAGTGCGATATTCGAGGCCAGTGCGCACAACAACGATCCCAGGGTGAACAGCAACACCGAGGCCACCACCAACCGTTTGGTGCCCAACCGGTTGGCCGCCCAGCCGGTGAGCGGAATCACCGCCGCCAGTGACAGGGTGTAGCCGGTCGACGTCCATGCGACGACTGCTTGGGTGGAGGAGAATTCGTCGATGAAGGTCCGCTGCGCCACGTTGACGACGGTGGTATCCAAGGTGACCATCACCGGAAGCATCAGGCACGTCAGCGTGGTCATCAAAAGCCTGGAATCCAGCCCGATGGGATAGTCGTCGGCCCGGGCGTCACCGTCCAGTCGCGATTCGCCCGCGGCGCCCGCACTGGCAACGGTCTTCGGTAGCCGCGGCGGCCGACCCGCCCGCCGACGCATCTTGTCACTGTATCTGCCGGCGTCGCCGTCCAATGGGGTGGCCGCCGGGCCGGGCGGCGCCCGATATGTCTGGTCCCGTGTCGTCGACATCGCGGGGCAATGCCCCCACCGGAAACCGCGGGCGTGGACGACCGCGGGTTGGGTTACGGTCGAATCCTGGAAACGTTCTGTGCCATCGCTGACCGGCTCGGTGCGCGACGACACCGGCACTGAAGGAGTGGTCACATGGGCAAGACCGCCAGGCGGCTGGGACCGCAAGACATGTTCTTCCTCTTCTCCGAATCGCCGAGCACCATGATGCACGTAGGCGCGCTGATGCCGTTCGCGCCGCCAGCGGACGCGCCGCCGGATTTCCTACGCGGACTTGTGGACGACAGCAGGGCCAACGAGGTGGTGGAGCCGTGGAATCTCAAACTCAGCCATCCCGATCTGCTTTACAGCCCCACGCAGTCATGGGTTTTCGACGAGAATTTCGATCTGGACTATCACGTGCGGCGCTCGGCGCTGGCCAGTCCGGGCGACGAGCGTGAACTCGGAATCTTGGTGTCCCGCCTACATAGCCATGCCCTGGACCTGAGCCGTCCGCCGTGGGAAATGCACTTCATCGAGGGACTGGAAGGCGGGCGGTTCGCCATCTACATCAAGATGCACCATTCGCTGGTGGACGGGTACACCGGTCAGAAAATGTTGGCCCGCAGCATGTCTACCGACCCGCACGACACCACCTATCCGTTGTTCTTCAACATTCCGCTGTCAGACCGGGGGCCCGCCGAAGCCGAGCAAACCACCGGCGCGGGCCTGATGAGTGGGGCGGGCAGCATGCTCAGCGGCGTAGGCGACATGGTCAAGGGCCTCGGCGGCCTGGTAAGCGGCGTGGGTAGCGTGCTCGGGTCGGTGGCCAACGCGGGACGATCCACGATCGACCTCACCAAGGCGCTCGTCAACACCCAGCTGCGCAGCGACCACGAATACCGCGACCTCATCAGCTCGGTGCAGGCCCCGCACTGCATACTTAACACCCGCATCAGCCGCAACCGCCGCTTCGCCACCCAGCAATACTCGCTAGATCGGCTGAAAGCTATTGGCGCCCAAAATGATGCAACGGTGAACGACGTCGCGGTGGCGATCATCGGCGGCGGTCTACGCCGCTTCCTGCGCGAGCTTGGTGAGCTGCCCGACAAGTCGCTGATCGCGGTCTTGCCGGTCAACGTCCGACCCAAAGACGACGAAGGCGGCGGCAACGCCGTGGCGACCATCCTGGCGACGTTGGGCACGGACATTTCCGATCCGGTGCAGCGCCTGCAGGTCGTCACCGCCTCGACCCGCATGGCAAAAGCCCAGCTCAAGACCATGGACAAAGAGACCATCCTGGCCTACACCGCGGCGTTGATGGTGCCCTATGGGATACAGCTGGCCAGCACCATGAGCGGGGTGAAGGCGCCCTGGCCGTACGCCTTCAACCTCTGCGTCAGCAATGTCCCGGGGCCCGCGGATGTGCTCTATCTGCGGGGCAGCCGGATGGAAGCGTCGTATCCGGTCTCCCTGGTGGCTCACAGCCAGGCCCTCAATGTCACCCTGCAAAGTTATGCCGGGACACTGAACTTCGGGTTCATCGGTTGCCGCGATACGCTGCCGCACTTGCAACGGCTTGCCGTCTACACCGGTGCGGCCCTCGACGAATTGGACGAGCTGACGGCCTCATCCGCGGCGAACTGACGCGCATCGCGCGGGAATGCGGGAATACGGTAACGGTGGTGTCGGCTGAAATTCGGTGAACTAGTCGAGCGTTGCCGCGGCTGCCGGATGCCGGTGCGCCCACGGTTGGGCTTCTTCGAGTTGTGCTGCCAGCTGCAGAAGATCTCCATCGGCACCCAGTCGCCCAACGAACTGCACGCCCAGGGGCAGCCGGTCGGCTGTCCAATGCAGGGGCACGTTGATGGCCGGCCGTCCGGTGAGGTTGGCGAGCTGGGTGTAGGGCACCCAGCCCAGACTCTCTTGGATAAGCTCATCCATAATTCCACTAAGCGCCAGCACTTTTCCTGCGCGGAGCCTGCTCATAACCCGAGCCACCGACTGCAAGCGGTGCGAGGTCGTCGTCGCGCCGATGGGCAGCGGTGGGGTGGCCAGGGTGGGGGTCAGAAAGAAGTCGTGGGTTTCGTGAAACGTTGTCAGGGATTGGATGTAGTTGTTGATGTGTTCCAGCGCCTGCATCGGTGCCAGCACGCCGGTCGATCGCGCCAGCTCGCACATTGCCAGCGTGTCTGCCTCGAAGTCGTTGTCGCGGGCTCCCGTTCGTTTCTTGATGTCGGCGACTTGGCGGTGGAGCTGTGCGAACCAGATGGTCAGGAAGTCGCGCGCCAACGCGGCATCGTCGTAGGGCGGCTCGACCTCCTCGACCTGATGGCCCAGGTCGCTTAGCAGCTGGGCTGCTTGCTGGACCGCCGCGATGGCCTCCCGGTGCGGATGGGCAGTGATCGCGGAGGAGGTCGAGTATCCGATTCTCAGGGTGCCCGGACGGTCCGTGATGTGTGCGGTGAATGGGCGGTCGGGAAGTGCAACCCGATAGGCGGCGCGTGGGTTGGGGCCAATGATCGCGTCCAAGAGGGCGGCGCTGTCTCGAACGGTGCGCGAAACCACGCCCTGGGCGACCATGCCGAACATCGGCTCGCCGGTCTGCGGGCCGTACGGCGACAGCCCGCGGCTGAGCTTGAGACCGACGAGCCCGTTGCAGCCGGCGGGAATGCGGATCGAGCCACCGCCGTCGTTGGCCCCGGCCGCTGGGACAATTCCAGCGGCCACCGCCGCACCGGATCCGCCGGAGGATCCGCCGGGGGTGCGTTGCAGGTTCCACGGGTTACGCGCCGGACCCCAGTACTCGGATTCGGTGACTCCTTTGGCCCCGAATTCGGGGGTGTTGGTCTTGCCGAAGATCACCAGTCCGGCGTCCAAGAACCGCTGCGTAACCAGGGCGTGCCGCTGGGCGACGTCGGTCGCCAGTGACCGCGATCCGCAGGAGGTGGCAAATCCGCGGTATTCCTGATCGAGGTCTTTGATCAGGAATGGCACCCCGGCAAACGGTCCCTGCAGTTTGGGGTCGGCGGCCCGCCGGTCGGCAACCTCGTCGAGGCGCGAAATGATTGCGTTTAGCCGGGGATTGACCGCGTCGGCTTGTTGGCGTGCCAGGGCAAGAACTTCGGCCGGGGTGACCTGCTTGCGTTCGATCAATTCGGCCAGGGCGGTTGCATCCAAGGACAGGTATTCGTCGAGCTGCATTGGCCGATCTTATGACTCAGGCCCGGTCGGCAGCGTCGTGATTGCATCCACGGTTTGTCAACCGACGTCGAGGCGGCCGGAATCGCCGGCTCAACATTTCGAATCAGCGGTACCGGAAACCACTTTTCGCTGGGCTGCTGTAGTTGTGAAAATAATTGTGGCACAACGCCATATAACCACCGTCGGCATGCCGTGTGCGACCCGTCCAATGGGCTCTTGACAGTGCGCGCGGCGGGCGCTCATTCTGGTCGGATGGCAACCAAAGTCGCGATCAAAACGGGGAAGAACGAGAGGCCTGCCGATCCGACCGCTGTGAGCAATCGGCAGGGTAGCCAGGTGACGGAGTGTGCGCCGAGGACCGCGCCGACCACCGGCGCCAGCCACTCGGCCGGTGCCGAATTGCCGGAGCTCGCGCTATTCGAGGTGAATCGGCCGGTCCGGGTAACCATTCCCGCGGAGCTGATGTCGCTTTGTGCGGAGGATCCCGAATCAACGACGGTAAGTGTTAGCAAAGTCGAGGTTTCGTTTACCGCGATTACCCACACGATTGGTGTGAAGTCGTTCTGGCATTTCGTCGCCTCGTTTCCGCTGCGGCGAGCCTTTTCCGAGCAGCTGGCCATGGAACTGCATGACGCCATAGTCGCTCGCATCCCAGCCGAGGCTATGGACGATGTGCGTGTGCGCGTGACCAAGTACACGCGAGGAAGTCTCATCATGGTCGTGGACTATCCCGCGGTGGATGGCGGCTAGCTGGCCTCCCCGGCCCTGCTGGCGATCATCCGACGTGAGGCATGTGCATCGCTGGCGATGTCGACCTGCCGCAACAGCGTGAAATCGGATGTTAGGAGGCTGGCGGGCTCGCCGGGCTTCGGCCGCCACGCTTCCCGCATGTTGTCGCCCACCGTCGCTTCCCACGCCACCAGCCCACCGGGCAGCACCATGGTGCAGGCCCTCTGGAAGACCGCTCGATCCCAGAAGAATCGGCACATCACCAACGCGAATCGGTCCTTGGTCGGCACCCAGTCGGACAGGTTCGCATGCACCAGGTGCAGGCGTTCGGCAACATTGCGCCGCGTCGCTTCGGCGTCAAGTTCTCCCAACGCGACATCCGAGACGTCGACCGCAGTGACCTGGCAACCCAATTCCGCCAGCGCCAGTGCTGCGCCGGATCGTCCACACGCCAACTCGAGCACGTCGCCCGTCGGCGTGAAGAATTCGAGGATGTCGCCCATCCATTCACCAGTCGTGAAATTGGCACCGCGATGGCGGACGGCACGCGAATACTTCTCATTCCAGCGGACACGATCGGGGTCTTCGGCCAACGATGGAACGACCGTAAGTGTCACGGCCGCATGCCAATCCACTCGGCGCCGTCGGAGGAGAATTCCTTCTTCCAGATGGGTGTCTCCTGTTTGAGCAGTTCGATGCACATGCGGCAGGCGTCGAATGCTTCGCCCCGATGCGGCGCGGCGGCAGCGATGACGACGGCGAAATCGCCAATTTGTAGGTGCCCGGTGCGGTGTGCCACCGCGACTCGAACTCCATCCGCGGTCGCCTCGCAGCGTTCGATGATGGAATCGAGGGTCCTCAACACCATCTCTGGGTATGCCTCGTAGAACAGATGCGTGACCTCGTGCCCCTCATTGTGGTCACGAACGATCCCGACGAAGATCGCGACGGCTCCCTGTTTGGGGCTCTTGACCGCGGCGAACACCTCGTCGATGCTGAGCGGTTCTTCGGTCAGCCGGCAGTACCGGCCGCCGCCACCGGCGACCGGTGGGATAAAAGCGATGGTGTCGCCTTCCGTCAACGTTGTCGACGTGGGTGCGATTGCTTCGTTGATCGCGATTTTGACCGCCCGGTGATGCTTTGCCAACGTGGGATAGCGATCCACCAACGTCGTGATCAGGTCGTTGACGGTCGAGCCCTGCGGGATCGTGACTTTCTCCTCGCGTGTTTTGCTGCAAGCCTCGCGAATCAGTCCGAAGTACAGAACATTAACCGTGATGTCCATCTAGCTCACACCCACTTTGAAGTCAGGAACTATTCTCCGCGTCGCGGCGATAGTGGCCCGAACGTCCGCCTGATTTCTCTTCCAGGACGATTTCGGAAATGACCATGCCACGATCGACCGCCTTACACATGTCGTAGATGGTGAGCGCGGCCACCGAGACCGCGGTCAGTGCCTCCATCTCTACTCCGGTGCGGCCGACGGTCGTCGTCGTTGCAATGATCAATATTCTGTCGGGCGGTTGCGGGACCAGTTCGACGACGACGGCGTCCAGGCCTAAGGGATGGCAAAGCGGGATGAGTTCGCCGGTTCGTTTTGCCGCCATGATGCCTGCCAGGCGTGCGGTGGCCAGCACATCGCCCTTGGACGCGGCACCGCTGATGATCATGTCCAAGGTTGCCGGGTCCATGATGACCGCGCCGGAAGCACGCGCCTGACGGTGCGTCGATTCCTTGGCCGATACATCAACCATCCGGGCCGCGCCGTGTTCGTCGAGGTGGGTCAAGATGTTCCGGTCGGCCATTAGTGTCCTGCTTCCTTGCGCGCCACGGGATATGCGGCGGTGATGGCGTGCGCGAGATCAAAAT
Organism: Mycobacterium basiliense; assembly: GCF_900292015.1. Classification (NCBI taxonomy): domain Bacteria; kingdom Bacillati; phylum Actinomycetota; class Actinomycetes; order Mycobacteriales; family Mycobacteriaceae; genus Mycobacterium; species Mycobacterium basiliense. The sequence continues at coordinate 4,955,639 of NZ_LR130759.1, read as the reverse complement.
CGACTGGTGTGAGACAGCGCGACTGCCGCGTCCAGATAACCACGCTGACTTCCCTTTTGTTGGTGACGGCGAAATCAGGATGATGGTTGTGTCTCTCGGCGAGCATGGCCAGCTGGGTCACGAAACCAACGGATTCCGCAAAACTCGCGCAATGGAATGTTCGATGCAGGTGCCCGTCGACAAGCTGCCATCCCGGCATTGAGTTCAACCGGACGGCGATGTCTGCCGCGTTTAGGGCGACCGCGGCGCCGTCACACACAGCGTGCGGTTTGACGTGACCGTGGCCGGAGTCAACAAGGGCCATGGCTCTTCTCCTTAGTCGCCGTCGGCTTCTTTGTCTCCAATGCTCTAACCGCCTCGGGTGTGCATCTCAAGGTGGGGGTCACGCTGCAACGAACTAACTGGAAGGAATACGCCCCGCTCCTGTTGGGCAAGCCGGTTTTCCGCTCCCCGGTCGGCCCGCCGTTTCCATCCCTCGCTGATAATTGCCAGCAATTCGGAATGAGTGGCGCCGGCTCGCAAAGGGTCGCGCAGGTTGATCCCGTTCAATGCGTACAGGCAATGCAGCCAAATCCCGTCGGCGGTCAAGCGAGATCGATCGCAGGTGGCACAAAAGGGATCGGTGGTCGACGCCACAATACCGAAAATCGTGCCGTCGGGTAACGAGAATTGATTGGCCGGCGCGCTGTCGAGCTTCGGTAGGGGCTGAATTGCCCCATAGTGTCTTTCTAAGGTGGCCAGCATTTCTGCTTTCGGAACTACCATCGCGGATGACCAGTTTGTTGCGCCGCCAACATCCATGTATTCGATAAATCTGACCTCGGCGGCTACGGTCTTGCCGAATTCGATGAGATCGCGGAGTTCATCGTCATTGACATGCCTTATCACCACGGTATCGAGCTTGGTGTTGGAGAAACCGGCCGCAAAAACCGAACGAATGCCGGCGACGATCTTGGCGTGCGTACTTGGCCGGCGTCGGCTCAGCGCCTCGAAGCGGTCGGGGCGCAGCGTGTCGAAACTGACGGTTACCCGGCACAGACCCGCGGCCTTCAGCTCTTCGATGCGGTCGGCTAGCAACACGCCATTAGTGGTTATCGCGATGTCGCTGAGGTCAGCGGGTCCCATCAACTTGCGGGCAAGTACCTCGACAATTTCGGCCAGATCCGGCCGGATCAACGGCTCGCCACCGGTTATGCGTACTTTCCGCACCCCGGCCTCGGCAAACACATCGACGATGCGGTCAATCTCGTCGCAGGTCAGCAGGTCGCGTTTCGGCAACCATTTGTAGTGTTCCTGGGGCATGCAATACTGGCATCGTAGATTGCATTGATCGATCACCGACAGTCGCAAATCTGTCAACGGACGGCGAAAGATGTCACGCACTATCGTCGAGTTCAACCCGGCCTCCGGTAATAGGATCCGTGCTGCTTGCCGTCAAATTGGGTGGTTTCGTCGCCGGGCACGAAGTGGGCTCCTAAATTCGTCGATATATGAATAAATATTGTCATCGGTTTGGCGCGGGTGCATCGCTATGAATCAACCCGTCTGGCGCAGAACCGGCGAACATCGTCGACCGCGGTCACGCATCCCACCTTACCTCGCAGAGTTTGTCGGCTCTAGATTTCTCCGGAAAACAAGAAGCGTTCATTGCGCGCTGAATTGGTGACCGCTTGGTATGACGTTGATTGACCGGGTGGCGCGTTGTCGCGAGACTGTGCTGATTACCGAAGCCATGAAACATAGTGAACTGCAGCAAAATTCGAATTTCGTGACGATGGTCCGACCTGAGATGCCGCGGTGATGGCTTCGGCCGGTGGCGTCGAGCGCCCAATCCGACGCTGCCCTAGCCCACCCCGGGCTATGCTCGGCCCGTGTCGGCCGTCCAGGTCACGTCCAACGACAATCTGACTCAAATGCGTAGCCGGGAGTTCGGAAAAGACACGCCGGACCGGCGGCGCCGGTGCCATGCGCCTTGACGAGCGCGCGCTTCCGCTGACGCGCTCGCAGCTTGATATCTGGCTTGACCAGGAACTCGGCGCCCCTGGCGCCGACTGGCAGGTCAGCTGGTTCGTGATCATTCGTGGCGTGGTGGAACCCGATCTGCTGGAGCGCGCGGTCCGGCAGGTGGTAGCTGAAGCCGAGCCGATGCGGGCGTCATTTTTCCAAGCCGACGGCCAGGTTCTCCAGCGGGTCATCGATGGTCCAGAAGTCCGGGTCCCCTTCTACGATATGAGCGGCTTGCCGGATGCGTTGGGCGAGGCCGACAGGTTGGCGACGTCGATCCAGCGCACGCCGATGCCATGGACCGGGCCATTGTTCAGGTTTGCCTTGTTTAGGACCGGGCCTGCCGAATTTCGGCTCTTCATGTGTATGCACCACATTGTCGTCGACGGCTTTGCGTCGGTTCTTCTTATCAATCGAATCGCATCGGTGTATTCGGCGATCGCCTCCGGCGCAGCGGTTCCGGCTGGGTTCTTTGGCTCGTTGCGAGACCTGGTTGACGCTGAAGCGGAGTACGAGAACTCCAGTGATTACGCGGACGACCGTGCCTACTGGCGGCGCAATGCCGTCCCGGAAACCGAGTCAGGTCATCGGCTGCAACACGCCCCGAGCCAGTGTGATCCGGATATCGCTTCGGCGCCAGTCGAGTTGGATCCGGCCGTTCTGGCCGCTGTGCAACGGCTGGCGGACACCGTAGGAGTTCGTCGATCGTCGGTCATTGCCGCGGCGTGTGGGCTGTTGGTGCGTGGGCGTGGTGGCGGCGGATCAACGGTAGTGCTCGATTTTCCGGTCAACAGGCGAACAGCGCCACGGTTACGGACAATTCCGGGTCTGCTCGTCTCGACGGTGCCGCTGGTGTTGAGACTTTCGGCAGGTTCGACGGTTGCCGAATTGTGTGAGCATGTGGACTCCCGGATCCGGGAAGCGGTACAGCATCAGCGATTTCCAGCCGCAACACGCTCCGCTGGAGCCGTGAGTGTCAATGTCTTCCCACTGGCGGCCATTGCCCCATTCGGCGAAGCGCCCGCGTCGGTGCTGTACCGGAACTTCGGTCGAGTCGAACAGTTCAAAATGTCCTTCATCAGTGACGGTCGCCGGATGTCGTTGATCACCGCGGGGGCTGGTCCGCCTCTTGCCGAACTCGATGTCGCAGTTGTGGCCAACCGGTTGGACAAGCTGTTGGCCACCATGGCCTCCGATCCCGGGCGACGACTGTCCTCGATCGAGTTGATCGACCAACGCGAGCGCGCCCTACTCGATGAGTGGGGCAACCGTTCCGCCCTGAGTCGCGTCACAGCCGAGATGCCTTCGGTGCCAGCGCTGTTCGCGGACCAGGTGGCCCGGGTCCCCGAGGCGGTGGCGCTGAGCTGCGTGGGCAACGCGATGACCTATCGGCAACTCGACACCGCCAGCAACCGGCTTGCCCACCGCTTGACCGGTCATGGGGTGGGTCCCGGCGACGTGGTGGCGCTCCTGATGGCCCGCAGTCGCCAGGCCGTCGTCGCCATCCTGGCGGTGCTGAAGACCGGCGCCGCTTACCTGCCCATGGATCCGGCGCACCCGACGGCGCGTATCGCCTTCATGCTGGCGGACATCAACCCGGCCGCCGTGCTGACGTCCGGTGACTTCACCGCTCGGCTTGCCGGCAATGACCTGGCTGTCATCGATGTCGACGACCCCTCCCTCGCCAAGGAATCCGACCGCGACTTACCGCCGCCGGTCGCCGACCATATCGCCTACGTGCTGTACACCTCGGGAACCACCGGTGAGCCCAAGGGGGTGGCGATCACCCACCGCAATGTCGTCCAGCTCATCACGTCGCCCACGCCCTTTACCGCCTCGGCGTGTCAGGCGGTCACCCATTGCCATTCGTATGCTTTCGACTTTTCGGTGTGGGAAATTCTGAGCCCCCTGCTGCAGGGTGGGCGGGTGGTGGTCGTACCCGAACAGGTCACCGGGTCTCCCGAGGACTTCCGTGCGCTGCTAGCGGCTCAACGAGTCACCGCGTTGACTCAGACGCCCTCGGCGGCGGCGGCGTTGTCTCCGGACGGGCTGACCGGCACGGCGTTGGTGGTGGGTGGGGAAGCCTGTCCCAGTGAGTTGGTGCAGCGGTGGGCGTGCGGTCGGGTGATGATCAACGCCTATGGGCCGACCGAAGCCACGGTATGCGTGTGCGTCAGTGCGCCGTTGACACCGGGCTCGGGGGCGCCGCCGATCGGTCGCCCGTTGCCCGGGGTGGCGCTATTCGTGTTGGATCAGTGGTTGCAGCAGGTGCCCGTGGGCGTGGTGGGCGAGCTGTATGTCGCGGGCGACCAGCTAGCATGCGGATACTGGCGCCGCTCGACGTTGACGGCAACACGGTTCGTTGCGTGCCCGTTCGGCGGTGCCCGGGCCGCGGGCCGGCGCATGTATCGCACCGGTGACCTGGTGTGGTGGGGCGCTGACGGACAGCTGTATTTCCTGGGTCGCTGCGATGGGCAAGTCAAGATTCGTGGATACCGGATCGAACCCGGCGAGGTCGCGGCCGCGTTGTCCCGGTTGCCGGGGGTGGGTCAAGCGGCGGTGATCGCTCGCGAGGACCGCCCCGGTGACAAACGTCTGGTGGGCTACATCACCGGTGTGGCCGAGTCGGCCGCGGCCCGCGAAGCATTGGCCGCTATCTTGCCGCCTTATCTGGTGCCCGCCGCGATCTTGGTTCTAGATCGGCTGCCGTTGACCGCGAACGGCAAGCTTGACATCGCCGCCTTGCCCGCTCCCGACTACACCAGCCATCGGTATCAGCCTCCCACTACCGCCGTCGAGGAAATCGTGGCCGGCATCTACGGGCACGTCCTGGGTGTTGAACGCGTCGGCATCGACCAATCGTTTTTCGATCTGGGCGGGGACTCCCTGCTCGCGATGCGTGTGATCGCCGCGATCAACACCACCTTGGATGCGCAGCTATCGGTACGGGCGTTGTTCGAGACGCCGACGATCGCCCAACTGGCCCCGCGGATCGGCGCCGGATCGACTCGGCCCGCTCCGTTGGTGCCGGTGCGACGTCCGTCGCGGGTGCCGTTGTCATTTGCCCAGGAACGGATGTGGACCGTCAACCAGCTGCGCGGTGGCTCTCCGGTCTTCAACATTCCCTGGGCGCTGCGACTTGGCGGGGCGCTCGACGTGGCAGCGCTGCACCAGGCGCTGGCCGATGTGGTGGACCGCCACGAAGCCTTGCGCACCATTTACCCAACCGTTGGGGAAATGCCCCACCAGGTCGTGTTGCCCGCGCGACAGGCTGACTTCGGCTGGGAAATCATTGACGCCGTGGCATGGCCGGACGAGCGGCTCCACCAAGCCCTCGCCGTCGATGCCCGCCACAGCTTCGACTTGGCCACCGAGATCCCTTTGTTCGTCCGGCTTTACCGGCTCGGCGACGATACCCATCTGCTGGCCGTCATCGTGCATCACATCGCTGCCGATGGTTGGTCGCTGGCTCCGCTCGCGGCCGATCTCGACATGGCGTATCGCAGCCGATGCGACGGAGAGGCCCCGGCGTGGGCACCGCTCCCGGTTCAGTACGTCGACTTCACGCTGTGGCAGCGCGCATACCTGGGCGATCTTTCCGATCCTCAGAGCAATATGTGCGCACACCTTCGATATTGGGAAGAGGCGCTGGCTGGCATCCCTGAACAGGTTGAGCTGCCCGGCGACCTGCCCTACCCGCCCGGTGCCGACAACCGGGGCGACACGGTGTCGGTGAGGTGGTCGGCGGCCCTGCACCAGCAGATCGCCGGCCTGGCGCGCGAACATCACGCCACCAGCTTCATGGTCGTCCACGCGGGCCTGGTTGCGCTGCTCGCCAAACTCAGTGCTACCAAAGACATCCCGGTCGGCGTTGCCGTCGCCGGGCGCAATCACCCGGCTCTCGATGAGCTGATCGGCATCTTTGTCAACACCGTGGTGCTGCGTGTGGGGGTGGCCGACGATCCGAGCTTTGCCCAACTGCTGGCCCGGGTACGGGCCGTTAGCCTGCACGCCTTCGAGCACCAGGACATGCCCTACGGAATCCTGGTCGACCGGGTCAACGCTGCCCGGTCGCTACCTGCTCAACCGCTGATCCAGGTGATGCTGGCATGGCAAAACAACACACCTCCCCGGACGGCGCTGGGGGAGCTGGACGTAACGCCGGTCACGCTACACACCCAGACCGCTCGGATGGACCTACTGCTGTCCCTGGCCGAGAATTTCACCGACGCCGCCGAGCCCGCAGGTATCGGCGGCGCCGTGGAATATCGCACCACGGTGTTTACCACGGCGGCCGTCGAAAACCTGATCCACCGGTTGGCCAAGTTGCTGGCGGAGTTGACCGCCGACCCGCAGCGGCCGCTGTCTTCAGTCGATGTACGTTTCGGTGATGGCAGGTAGGAGGCCCCGAAGGGCTTCTTACCGTCGCTGCTTTCGCCCCCTCGGCGTGAGCAGAGCCGCAAGCTCCTCGCGGTTTGAGACGCCGGTCTTGGCCATTGCCCGGTAGATGTGGCCTTCCACGGTGCGTACCGACAGCGTGAGCCGCTCTGCCACAGCGCGACTGGACAAGCCTTCACCCAACAGCATCACGATCTCTCGCTCGCGCAAGGTCAATGGAACGCGCATGCTGGCTTGCCGAAGCGCTGGCGTTGCAGCTCCGCCACACCGTTCGGCCAGCGCATCTGCCCGGGTGGCGCAGCCCAATGCCGAGCCCCGCAAGTCCCTCTTGCGATATGCGGTCGCGGCGTGCGCAGCCGCATCCAGTGCCGCGACAAGATCGCCCAGATCTTCGAATTCCTCAGACATCGAAGCTAATGCGGCCCCATCGCTGGCGGCCAGAGCGGTTGCGAACCGGGCGGCCGCGCCGACCCGAGGCCCCTCCACGATCGCTTCGAGCTCACGCAGCCGGATCGCTGTCGAACCATCGCCGAACTGCGCCGCGGTCTGCAGACACACCACCTCCGCAGCGAATTGACCATTGGAACAAGTAGTTTCGGCGGCAGACTGGGCAATCTTGATCGCTTCACTGACCGCTCCCTGACAAGCTGCCACCCAGGCGCGCGCCAGCTCACGCTCATAGTCGACGAATCCATAGCTTCGATGGTGTTCCGTCGCAGCAGTTCGAAGCGCGGTGGCCGCCTCGGCGGTCAACCCGCACATCGCCAAGGCGGTGGCAAGTGGGAGTAGGTATCGGTATCGAAAACCGTTGGAGTCGCCGGTAAAGAGCTCGACGACCGATTCCAATGCCGACTTGCCTTGGCTCAGCCGGCCCGATCCGACGTCGACCCGGCCCACGATGCCGGCGCTGAGCAACCTGCCAACGCCGGGGGCATCGGTGGTCTGGATGCGCGCCTGCTCGGCCAGTGAGTCCGCTTCGCGTATCCGACCGCACTGTAGAAGCGCGCCGACATGCCGGTCAACGATGAGCAACCTCATGTGGGCGGCTGTTGTCGTGCGCTGAACGTAGGCATAGCCGATTTCGGCCGTCCGATTCGCCTCGGCGATACGCCCTGCATCGCCATGGGCGACAACCAGCGCCCAGGCCGCCGCCGCGCTGGTGATCCCGGGTAGTCGCTCAAGGTCGACGCCGACGCCCAGCCGCGATGCCCGCTTCGGCTGGGCCATCGATGCCCAGTAGACGATCTGGTAGGCATCGCTGAAGTTACGTGTGGACGTCGTCGCCATCCGGGCGGCTTCGTCGATGAGCTCTTTCGCCCCATCGGGGTCGGCAAGACCCCACAGCTTGTTGAAGGCTCGCTGGCCGATCAGGAACATGCAATCGGCCTCCGTCAATCCATCGGTAGGCGTTCCGGCCAGCACGGCGTCGGCCTCCGCACCGCGGCCCTGCCACGCCAGCGCAAATGCGCGGATCTTGTACGCCTGCGCTCCCGCACCCGCGCGAACGGCCGCGGCTGCCAGCCGATCGGCCGCGGGAGCATCCGCCAGGAACATCGCGCCCTCGGCGGCCCTGATCAGCAAGTCCGGGTCCGGGACGAGATCGGAATCGATGCTCAATACCGCGCGCCGGACCACCGTTCGCACCTCGTCGCGGTCGTCCGACGCGGCCAGCTCGAGGGCGACCTGTCCGCGCAGCCGACGCAATCTTGTCGCGGCGGCACGCTTTCGACGCAGCTCGCCGTACAGCGGATGAGCAAGCCGGACTTCGACCCGGTCATCGACCTCACCGAGTGTGATCAAGCCCCGCATGTCGGCGTCTTCGATCGCTGCCCGGTCGGTGATGCGCGTCAACGCCGCTAGGTCAAGAGGTTCGCCAACCGCGAGCGAATCCACGACGTCGCCGACCGCATCTGGCAGCGTTCCGACCCGCGACTCGATCAATTCGGCAAGGCTGGGTGGCACGATCGGATCACCGGTCCACCGCCAGTAGCCATGCTGCTGTCCGAGACGCCCATCGGACAGCTCCTGCTCGACGATATTGCGTAGATAGAGCACATTGCCTCGGGTCAGTCTCCACATGCGTTGGACGGCATCCGGATCCACCGAGCCGCCTAGCGTTGCCGAGAGCAGCATCGCAGTTTCGTCGGCAGACAGTGGTTGCACGTCCAAGCGCTCGAACCGGGGGGTGCGCCAAACATCCTGTACCGCAGTGGGAACCGGTTCACCGCCGCGGATCGTCAACACCACCTTCGCCGCGCCACGCTGGACGATCTGATGGAGAACGAAGGTCGACAAGTCATCGAGTAGATGCGCGTCGTCGATGGCGATGATCACCGGGGTGTGCGGTGGTGCGGCGGTCAGCGAGTCGATGACGTCGCGGACGAGGTGAACCAGTTGGCTGTTGTCGGGTTCCGGCAAGCTCACCCATGCCGCGAAGGGCCCGAGTGGAAGCGACCGCGCCGACGCGGTACCGACCGCCCACCGAGTCTGGCACCCGCGCGCTGCCGCGGCCGAGAGTGCCTCGTGGGCAACTCGGCTCTTTCCGACACCGGCGGCCCCGCAGACGACGATCCCGGCCGTTCCCGCGTCAGAAATGGCGGCCTCGATGAGCGCCATCTCCTGTGACCGGCCGATCAGCGGCCATGTCAACCGCACCCGGATAGCGTAGGAGAGCCATCGGCGGCGCGCAGTCGAACAACCAACGCGGTGCGCTGCGGCTCGCCTATTTGTGTAGCGCGATCAGCTTCGCTTCGGCGATGCGAAAAAGCCGTCCAGTGAATCTTCCTCGACACCGACGTACTCACAGATCACCTCGCGGGCCACGCCGGCGTCGGGTAGCCGCAGGGCCAGCGAGTACGGCAATGGCAATTTGCGTAGCGCTACCTCGAGCTCGGTGCGATCCTCTGCCACCAGATCAGCGTGTGGATATCGGAACCCGCTGGAGTGAGTATGGCCGTACCCGATTGATATCGACGATCGGGGAACTCGTTTGCCGAAACGCCGCATCTTCTTTGCGGCTGGCCACCATGATGGCTAGTACGCGACAACACCAGGGGTAGGCGATGTCTTTTGTGCTCGTAGCGCCGGACATGTTGGAGACGGTAGCGGCGGAGGTGGTGCAGATCGGGTCGGCAGTCAGCGCCGGCAATCTGGCGGCAGCGATTCCGACGACTGAGGTGATGGCGGCGGCCGCCGATGAGGTGTCGGGGGCCATTGCGTCGTTGTTCGGCGCGCACGCCCGCGAGTATCAGGCGACGGCGGCGCAGCTGGCGGCGTATCACGGGCAGTTCGTGCGCACTCTTAGCGCGGCGGCGGCATCGTATGGTGGCGCCGAGGCGACCATCGTCGCCGGTCTGGGTTCGGCGGTTTCCGACGGGTTCCAGACCGCCGTCTACGGTCCGATTCACAGCGTCGGTCAAGCGTGGATTGCCAGCCCGTTCGGTCAGGCGGTAGATCCGGTTATCAATGCGCCCACCGAGTTGCTGCTCGGGCGTGGGCTGATCGGCAACGGTACCGCCGGAACGGCGGCCAACCCTACCGGCGGTGCCGGCGGGATCCTGTTCGGTGACGGCGGCACCGGCTATACCCCCACCGGGGGCATGGGTGCCATCGCGGGCGGCGCCGGCGGAAACGCCGGCCTGATCGGCAACGGCGGCGCCGGTGGTGCTGGCTTCGGCGGCGGCACCGGAGGTGTGGGCGGTGTCGGTGGCTGGCTGATGGGTAACGGCGGCACCGGCGGTGGGGGAGGTGTCGGGGGTGTCGGTGGCGACGCCTTGTTCTTCGGCAACGGTGGTGCTGGTGGCGCCGGCGCGTTGGCCGGCCGGGGTGGTCTCTTTATCGGGGAGCCCGCCACCGGCTGGATTACCAACACCGGCGGCGGCCAGTCGATCGTGATCGACTTTGTCCGGCACGGACAGACGGCGAGCAACGTGGCAGCGTTGATCGACACCAATGTGCCCGGACCGCCGCTCACCGCGCAGGGGCAGCTACAGGCGGACGCTATCGCCAGCGCGCTCTTCGCGAAGGGCCCCTACGCCGGGATCTTCGACTCGCAGTTGCTCAGGACGCAAGAAACCGCCGCGCCGTTGGCCGCCATGTACGGGATAGCGGCCGTTCCCGAGTTGGCCGGGCTCAATGAGATTAGTGCCGGCATTTTCGATGGCATTGCGCAGATCAGTCCCGCGGGCCTGCTATATCTGGTGGGCCCGATGGCGTGGACCCTCGGATTCCCGATCATGCCGATGCTGACCCCCGGCTCCCTCGACTTCAACGGGGTGGTGTTCAACGAGGGCTTCACCAACGCCGTGGACACGATGTATAGCGCTGCGCTGGCGAATCCGGTGTTGGCCGCCGACGGCAAGATCACCGACGTCGCCTACTCAAGCGCGTTCACCATCGGGGTCGGGACGATGATGAACGTCGACAATCCTGATCCGCTGCTCCTGCTAACCCACCCGTTGCCCAACACCGGCGTGGTCGTGGTAGAGGGCAATCCCTCCAGTGGTTGGACGATGGTCAGTTGGGACGGGATACCGGTCGCGCCAGCGACATTGCCGACGCAGCTGTTCGTCGACGTGCGTAACTTGATCACCGCGCCGCAGTACGCGGGCTGGGACATTTTCTATTCGCTGTTCACCGGTGATCCGACAACCATCTTGACCGCGGTTCGGGATGGCATCGAGGAGGTCGGCACGGCGGCGATCAACTTCCCGATCGCGATGACCGAAGACGTGGTCAACGCCGTGTGCGGCGCCACCGGGGGCCTGACGACCAGCGTGCCCAACCTGCTCCCGTGACCGAGGAGGCGACGGAAAACCGGTTCGTCGAACTCGGTCGTGACGGCGGCGCGGCCACCATCGAATTGCTCAACTCGGCACCGCTGAACATTGTCGGCACGGCAGCTATCGCGGCACTTACCAACGCATTCCGCGGTATCGGTCAGGACCCCGAGGTGCGGGTGGTCGTGCTGCGCGGGGGAGGCGACAAGGCGTTCATCGGTGGCGCCGATATCAAAGAAATGGTCACCCTTGACCGGTCCAGTGCCGAGGCGTTCATTCGCCGACTCGCGGATCTGTGCGAGGCGATTCGTGAATGTCCGGTCCCTGTCATCGCCCGGCTCGCTGGGTGGTGCCTGGGCGGTGGCCTGGAAATCGCGATGTGCTGTGATTTGCGGATCGCCGAGACCGGCGCCAAATTCGGCATGCCCGAAGTCGCGGTGGGAATCCCGTCGGTGATCCATGCGGCCTTGATGCCGGCGCTGATCGGGGCCTCACGGGCAACCTGGCTGCTGCTGACCGGCGAGACGATTGGCGCCGATACCGCGGCCGGCTGGGGCCTGGTACACGAAGTCGTTGCCGCCGACGCGCTGGACCACAGGATCACCGAACTCACCACACGACTCGCCGGCTTTGGCCCGCAGGCGGTCCGTCAACAAAAGCGGCTACTCAACAAGTGGTTCGATATGACCGTTCACGGGGCAATCGAGGACAGCGTCGAGCAGTTCGGCCTCGCGTTTCTTACCGGCGAGCCGCAACAGCATATGCAGGCGTTCCTGGCGCGTAAGAACCGATAACGGTGCTCGCGGCCCCAGGGTAAGTGTGAGCGCCAGTTACCTTGGTAGTAAAGCGGATTGACGAGGAGATAGGGATGACAAGAGCAGCGAAGAAGTCGCCAACCAAGGCCCAGCTCACCGAGCCCCCCGAGCCCCGTGTGGCCAGAGAGCACTTGCCCATCCCGGACCCCAAGCACGTCGGGTTGACCACCTACGATGCCAAAGATCCCAACACCAAATACCCACCGATCAAGGAACTGCGCCCCCCGCAGGGCGCGCCGAACGTTCTCATCGTATTGATCGACGATGTCGGTTTCGGCGCGTCGTCGGCGTTTGGTGGACCATGTCACACGCCGGTGGCCGAGCGGCTGGCGGCCGGCGGTCTCAAGCTCAACCGGTTCCACACCACCGCGCTGTGCTCACCCACCCGGCAAGCATTGTTGACCGGCCGCAACCACCACTCGGTCGGGATGGGGGCGATCACCGAGATGGCCACCTCGGCGCCCGGTAACAACAGCATCAGGCCCAAGGAGAAGGCACCCATAGCCGAGACCTTGAAGCTCAACGGCTACTCCACCGCACAATTCGGCAAGTGTCACGAGGTGCCGGGGTGGGAGGTCACCCCGATGGGTCCATTCCATCAGTGGCCGACGGGTTCTGGGTTCGAATACTTCTACGGTTTCGTCGGTGGCGAGGCCAATCAGTACTACCCGGGTCTGTACGAGGGCACCACTGCGGTGGAGCCGCCGAAGACTCCGGAAGAGGGCTACACGCTCACCGAGGATCTAGCGGATCGAGCGATCACCTGGGTGCGCCAACAAAAGGCGCTGATGCCGGACAAGCCGTTTTTCATGTATTTCGCGCCCGGTGCGACCCATGCGCCACATCACGTGCCCAGGAAGTGGTCGGACAAGTACCAGGGCAAGTTCGACGACGGCTGGGACGTGCTGCGGGAGAAGACTCTCAAGGCGCAGAAGAAACTCGGGGTGGTGCCCAAAGACGCCGAACTGACCAAGCGCCACGACGAGATCCCCGCCTGGGACGAGATGTCCGACGAGCTCAGACCGGTGCTGGCCAGGCAGATGGAGATCTATGCCGGGTTCCTCGAGCAGACCGATCATGAGGTGGGCCGCGTGGTGGACGCCATCGCCGACCTCGGCGTCCTCGACGACACGCTCATCTACTACATCATCGGCGACAACGGCGCCTCGGCCGAGGGCACGCTCAACGGCTGCTTCAACGAGATGACGACGCTCAACGGTCTGCCCGGGATCGAGACGACGGAGTTTTTGCTGTCCAAGATTGCTCACTTCGGAACCCCGGATGCCTACAACCACTACGCCGTCGGCTGGGCGCATGCCCTCTGCGCGCCCTACCAGTGGACCAAGCAGGTCGCCTCGCACTGGGGCGGCACCCGCAACGGCACGATTGTGCACTGGCCGGCCGGGCTGGCGGACAAGGGCGGGATGCGAAATCAGTTCCATCACGTGATCGACGTGGCCCCGACGATCCTGGAGGCAGCCGGCCTGCCGGCACCGTATTCGGTGAACGGGATAACCCAGGCGCCGCTGGAAGGGGTGAGCATGATGTCGACCTTGCGTACAGCGCAGGCACCGGAGACACACGAGGTCCAGTATTTCGAGATGATGGGCAACCGCGGCATCTACTTCCAGGGGTGGACGGCGGTGACCAAGCACCGCACCCCGTGGAAGGCCGACGTCCCGCCGCCGTTCGACGATGATGTGTGGGAACTGTACGCCCCCGACGACTGGACCCAGGCTCACAACCTGGCGGCCGAAAACCCAGCAAAACTTGCTGAGCTGCAACGGCTTTGGCTCATCGAGGCAACCAAGTACAACGTCGTCCCGCTTGATGATCGCGGTTTTGAGCGGATCAACCCCGAAATCGCCGGTCGGCCGCAGCTGGTACGGGGAAACAGCCAGGTGCTGTTCAATGGCATGCGCGTCAGTGAATGGTGCGTGTTGAATATCAAGAACAAATCACACTCGGTGACCGCCGAGGTGGCGGTGCCAAAGGGCGGGGTCAGCGGGGTGATTACCACCCAGGGCGGCAGCGCCGGCGGCTGGACGCTGTACGCCCACGAAGGCAAGCTCAAGTATTGCTACAACTTCCTGGGCATCGATCACTACCTGGTGGCGGCGACCAAGAACATCCCCGCCGGCAAACACCAGGTCCGGATGGAATTCGCCTACGACGGAGGCGGTTTGGGAAAGGGTGGCGATGTCACGCTCTTTTACGACGGCGAAGCCGTCGGAAAGGGACGGGTCGAACGCACCCAACCAATGGCCTTCTCCGCCGACGAGGCCTGCGATGTCGGGCGCGATACCGGCTCGCCCGCTTCGCCGGACTACGGGCCCACCGGCAACGCGTTCACCGGAGGCATCGATTGGGTACAGATCGATCTCGCCGAAGACGGCCACGACCACCTGATCACCGCGGAGGATCGGTTCAACGTGGCCATGGCCAAGCAATGATCGGCTGAAAGTGCGAGCCGTTGCAGATGACGAAGCCCGCCTTGGGCGTTGATGGGTTCAATCGCCTCCCGGATCGCCAGCGAATGCGCCTATTGCTCGGCGTGTGCTCGACGACGATCTGGGCGCGCAGGGTGCTGGCCGGTGCGCCGTTCGATGGTGTCGATGCGCTGCTGGACCGTGCGGGCCGGGTGCTGGCCGAGCTGCCCGAGGCCGAGATCGACGCCGCGCTGGACGGCCACCCGCGCATCGGTGCCGACGTCGACAACGCGTCCTCGGCGCGTGAGCAGGCCCACGTCATCGACGCCGACGATGACGTGCGAGCCGAGCTCGCCGAGAAGAACCGCAAGTACGAGGACAAGTTCGGCTACATCTTCTTGGTGTGCGCCAGCGGACGGTCCGCCGAAGAATTGCTCGGGAACCTGACCCAAAGACTCGACCATGATCCGGAAACCGAGCGCCGGGTGATGCGCAACGAACTGGCCAAGATCACCCGGCTGCGGCTGGAGCGCCTGCTGCGCGAGCTCGGGTAGGCGCCGCACTGCGCTGCTGGCCTGGCATGGTGAACCCATGAGCCTTTCGACGCATGTGCTAGACGCCGTGAGCGGTCGACCCGCGGCCGGAGTCGCCGTGCACCTCACCGACGGCGCCGGAACGATCCTGGCCACCGGCCACACCGATGATGACGGTCGGGTCAGATCGTTTGGGACGTCGTTGGTGGCCGGGATCTACCGACTGCGTTTCGACACCGGCGCCTACTTCACCGGTCGCGGTGTGGTCGGGTTCTATCCGGAGGTGGTGGTCGCCTTCGAGGTCACCGACGCCGACGCCCACTACCACGTGCCGCTGCTGCTGTCGCCGTATGCGTACTCGACCTACCGAGGCAGTTGATGGATCTCAATTCAGTCGAAACGGTCAGCATCCCCAGCAGCCGCGAGCAGCTGTGGCCGCTGGGGCCCACCGACGCCATCCTCGCCGGCGGGACCTGGTTGTTTTCCGAACCGAACGTACACATCCATCGCCTGGTCGATATCACCGGCTTGGGCTGGCAGCCGATAACGTTGAGTGACAATGGTATTGAACTGGCCGCGACGTGCACGCTCGCCGAGGTTTCGGTCCTATCGCGGCGGCTACCCGCCGCATGGGCGGCCGGTCCATTGCTGTATCAGTGTTGCACCGCGATGCTGGCGTCGGCCAAGATCTGGCGTACCGCCACCATCGGCGGCAATGTGTGCCTGTCCTTTCCGGCTGGCGCGATGATCTCCCTGCTGTCTGCGCTGGACGCAAGGGTGACGGTGTGGCGCGCCGATGGCAACGATTACACGCTGCCAGTAGCGGAATTCGTCACCGGACAGGGCACCAATGTGCTCGCGCCGGGCGACGTGCTGCGCTCAGTTCACCTGCCGGCCGCCGCGTTGCGGGCTCGTACCGCCTTCCGCAAGCTTGCCTCGTCCGCGCTGGGACGTTCCGGCATCGTGGTGATCGGCCGTCGCACCCCCGAGTCGGATGGCGGCGGCTTCGTGCTGTCGATCACGGCGGCTACCATGCGCCCCTTGGTGTTTGAGTTCCCTACCCTCCCCGATGTCGAGGAGCTGCGGGCCTCGCACGCCGGCATTCCCGACCGCGCCTGGACCCGCGATGCACACGGCGATCCCGATTGGCGGGCAGCGGTGAGCCTGGTGCTGGCCGAGCAGATCCTGGCCGAGCTGACATGAGGTTCACCGTCAACGGTGCCGACCTGGACGCCACACCGGCGGCCGGGCAATGCCTGCGCACCTTCCTGCGCGAGCACGGCCACTTCGAAGTCAAGATGGGCTGCGACGCCGGTGACTGCGGTGCGTGTTCGGTCTTGGTCGACGGGTCCGCGGTGCACTCGTGCGTGTTCCCGGCGTTTCGTGCGGCGGGCCGCACGGTCACGACGGTGGCCGGGTTGGGCACTCCCGATGACCTGCATCCGATGCAGCGGCGCTTCGTCGAGGCGGCCGCCTTCCAGTGCGGGTTTTGCACAGCCGGCATGGTGACCACCGCGTCGACATTCGGTGATGATGAACTAGCCGACCTACCACAACAGCTCAAGGGAAATCTGTGCCGGTGTGCCGGCTACCGGGCGATCTTGGATGCGTTGGAGGGCAGGGTCAACGTCGAGAAGTCCAGCGGATCCGACGCCGGTCGTTCGATCGGCGCGCCTGCGGAGCTGCGGGTGGTGACCGGCACCGAGTCGTACACCATGGACGATGCGCCCGAGGACCTGCTGCACCTGGCCGTGCTCGGCAGCCCGCTCGCGCACGCCCGCATCACCTCGATCGACACCACGGTGGCCGCTGCGATGCCCGGCGTCCATTTGATCCTCACCCACCACGACAGCCCACCCGTTGCGTTCTCCACCGCGCGCCACGAGATGCGCACCGACGACCCCGACGACACCTATGTGCTGGACCGCACCGTTCGCTTCATCGGACAGCGGGTCGCGGCGGTGGTCGCCGACAGCGTGGCGGTCGCCGAAAAAGCTTGCCGGGCGATCCAGATCGAGTACGAGGAACTGCCGGCCGTGTTCGAACCGGAGCAGGCCCGGGCGCCCGGCGCGGTGCTCTTGCACGCCGACAAGGGCGGCCAGGCCCGCATCGCCGACCCGGCGCGCAACTTGGTCGCCGAATTACATGGCGGCACCGGCGATGTCGAAGCCGGCATTGCTGCCGCGGAGGCCTCCGGCGGAGCGGTGGTGCGCGGACGGTGGCAGACCGCCCGAGTGCAGCCGGCCCACCTCGAAACCCATGGCTGCACCGGGTGGCGAGACAGCCTCGGGCGGCTGGTGATTCGGACCAGTTCCCAGACACCGTTTCTGGTCCGCGACGAACTGTGTCACGTCTTCGGGCTGGACCGCGACCAGGTGCACGTTTTCACCAAGCGGGTCGGCGGCGGATTCGGCGGCAAACAGGAGATGCTCACCGAGGACCTGGTGACGTTGGCCGTGCTGAGACTGGGCCGGCCGGTGCGCTACGAGTTCACCCGTGTCGACGAGTTCGTCCGGGCGACGTGCCGCCACCCCTACCGCATCGACGTCACCGTAGCGGCCGACGGTGAGGGGGTGTTGACCGCGCTGGCGGTCGACGTGCTGACGGATACCGGGGCCTACGGAAACCACGGTCCGGGCGTGCTGTTCCACGGTTGCGGCGAGTCGGTGTCGGTGTACCGCTGCGCGAACAAGCGTGTCGACGCCCAAGCCGTGTACACCAACAACATGCCGTCTGGGGCGTTCCGCGGCTACGGCGTAGGGCAGATGAGCTTCGCGGTGGAGTCGGCGCTCGACGTGCTGGCGCAACGACTGGGCATCGACGCGTTCGAATTCCGGCGCCGCAACGTGGTGGTGCCCGGCGATCCGTTCATCGACGCCCATGCCGGTGAGAACGACCTGATGTTCGGCAGCTATGGGCTGGATCAATGTCTGGACCTGGCCCAGGATGCGTTGCGCCGCGGCGGGCGACCGGCGCCGGCCGGCGAGCACTGGCGAGTCGGGGAGGGCATGGCACTGGCCATGATCGCGACGGTGCCCCCGAACGGGCATCTTGCCTCCGCCGAAATCTCGGTTGATGACGGCGGGGTCTACACCCTCGGCGTGGGCACCTCGGAGTTCGGCAACGGCACCACCACCGTGCATGCGCAGCTGGTCGCCACGGCCCTGAGCACCACCATCGACCGGGTGACGATCCGCCAGTCCGACACCGACGTCGTCGATCACGACACCGGGGCATTCGGCTCGGCGGGAACCGTGGTCGCTGGACGGGCGGCGCTGGCCGCGGCACACCAGTTGCGCACCCGTATCGTCGCGGCCGCCGCCGAGGCGGCGGGAATGTCACCGCAGGACTGTGTACTTGGCCCGCACGGAGTGCAGTGCGGGGACCAGCTGGTGGGGTTCGCGCAGCTGCCGATGCCGTTGACCGGCCAGGGACACCACGACGGGAGACAACGGTCGGTGTCGTTCAACGTGCACGCCTTTCGGGTTGCGGTGAACACGGCTACCGGCCAGGTGGAGATCTTGCAGTCCGTTCAGGCAGCCGACGCCGGTGTGGTGATGAACCCGGAGCAGTGCCGCGGGCAGGTGGAAGGCGGTGTGGCGCAGGCGATCGGCTCCGCGCTTTATGAGGAACTGCAGATCGGTGCCGACGGCAGGGTGCTTACCCAGACGCTGCGCGATTATCACATTCCGCAGTTCGCCGACGTGCCGATCACCGAGGTGTACTTCGCCGATACCTTCGACGAGTTCGGTCCGTTGGGCGCGAAATCGATGGCTGAATCGCCCTACAACCCGGTGGCGCCCGCGCTTGCCAACGCGATCGCCCGTGCCTGCGGTGCCCGGGTAACTCGGCTGCCGATGACTGCGGCCCGAGTGTGGCGGTCGATCAACTCAGCGGGGTGAGCGGCCCACCCATGATGCTGGCGACGAGCCCGCGAATGATGTTGGTGCCGTCTTCGTTTCGCAGCTCCTCGTACCAGGCCGCAGTGGTCTCGGGGTTCTTGGCATGGATGAGATCGCAACGTTTTCGGGCCCGCAACACCAGATCGCCGGCGCGTTCGGTGCGACTGGCCTGATAGGCGGCCAGCGCGGCGTCAACGTCGGTGGGGTTGTCCTTGAACGCCCACTGCAGTGCCACCGCGTCTTCCATCGCGGAGCATCCGCCCTGCCCGATGTCGGGAGTGGTGTTGTGGGCGGCATCGCCGAGCACGGCGACGCGCCCCTTGACCCAGGTGTGAAACGGGTCCACGTCGAGGATCTCGACCCGGTTGGTGGTCATCGGGTCGAGTTTGTCGATCAATGCCTGCACGCCTGGAGCCCAACCGGCGAACTGCTGGCGTAGCACCTCGCGTGCGGATCCCTTTTTGAAAGGCCGGCCCTCGGGCTCGACCACGTCGAAAAAGTAGTAGAACCGGCCCCCGGAGACCGGCATCGCCGAAACCCGCTTGCCGTCGCCGACATGCATGGTCCACTCGGTGGCGGGGCCGATGGCGTCGTCGGCTTCCACCAGGCCGTTGAAGTTGACGTAGCCGGCGTAGCGCCGGGTAACCGGCCGGCCGAGCACGTATTCCCGGGTGATCGAGTTCGCACCGTCGGCGCCGATCACGGCGTCGGCACTCGCGGTGGTGCCGTCGGCGAACGTCGCGGTCGCAGCACCGTCGCCGCCGACGACCTCAACCATGGTCGTGCCGAACTGGATGTCGTCGATGCCGTAGGCCGCCATCAGCATTTGTTGCAATTCGGCGCGTGCGATCGGATACGGGCGCTGGCCGACCTGATCGATGAGCGGCTGCATCGAGAACCGGCACATGGTCTCTCCGGTGTGGGCATCGACGTAGCTCATCGTGTCGACGATCCCGCCCAGCCGTGCCGTCTGCTCCGCGAGTCCCAGGTAGTTGAGGCATTTCACGCCGTTGGACCACACCGATATGGCGGCGCCGACCGGCTTGTTCTCCGTGACACGCTCGTAGACCTCGGTGTCGATGCCGATTTGTCGTAGCGCAATCGCGGCGCTCATGCCACCTATGCCGGCACCGATGATCACCACTTTCACCGTTACCTCCTCGCTGTCCGGGTGCCGTGCCTCGACGGTATGACGGCCGGCCCGATTTCGCGCGTGCAGCGCGCGCTCCGAATACGGTTGCCGCAACGAAATGAACGCTCGTCGAAAATGCTGGTCGAAAACGTGAGCCCCGAAAGCTTGAGCCCCCTGTCAGGATTGAACTGACGACCGCTCGCTTACAAGGCGAGTGCTCTACCACTGAGCTAAGGAGGCCGGAAAAACCGGTGCCAGCCTAACCGTTACTCCTCGGCGTCGACGACTCGCTGGGATCGCACCGGACGCGAGGACGAACGGCGGGCGGGACGGCGGCCCGGCAGCGGGATGCGCTCGGCGATGTTGCTCAACGGGTTGACCACCATGGTGAGGGCGACGACGGCATCTTGCAGGGTGTCGATCGCGGGCTCGAGCGCCTCCATGCCGGGGGCCAGGCGGGCCAGGGTGTCGGCTAGGTCGGTGAGCTGCTCGAGTGGTCCGTTTTTGGCCGTCAGCTTGTCGACCAGACCACCTTCGGACAGCAGGCGATCGGCCAGCCCGTCCTCGGACAGCACCCGTTCGATCAGGCCGTCCTCGGCGACCAGCTGATCGGCCAGCCCGCCGGGCTGAAGAGCGCGGTGCATCGCGCCGCCTTCGGCGGTCACCCGATCAAGCAAACCCCCGGGCGCGGTCAGCAGGTCGACCACCCCGCCCGGGCGCAGCATGCGGTCCATCGGGCCGTTGGGGGCGATGGCGCGTCCCAGCGGCGCGTCTTCGTCCAGCAGCTTGGCCAGCCGATTGGCGCGCACGATCGCGTCTTCGATGCCGAGCACGCTGGCCATGGCGTTCGTGCCGGCATCGCCGCTGGTGTCGCCCAACGCCTGCTTGGCCAGACCAACCGCCGCACCGGCCAGGTTGAGGCTGGCCTCAGCGGCGGCGAGACCCGCGCGGGCGGGAGCGGTCGCGACGTCCACCAACGTTTTGCCGAGGTTCATTCTGTGAGTCTATTCACGACTCGCACCGACAAATGTGTCTGGGTTCCAGCCGATCCGACGATTCCTGGCAGACTGTTAGCAGTCGACTGCCAATGAGCTTTCAGGAAGTACTCAATGAACGCCAAGCTAGTTCTCAACTCCGTGTTGCAGGAATGGACGTCATGACAGCCGCAACGCCACCGAGTGAGGCCGCCACCCCAGAAGCACGCATCCTTGTCGTCGACGACGAGGACAACATCGTCGAGCTGCTATCGGTCAGCCTCAAGTTCCAGGGCTTCGAGGTGTACACGGCGACCAACGGGGCCCAAGCGTTGGATCGGGCCCGGGAAACACGCCCCGACGCGGTGATCCTGGACGTGATGATGCCCGGAATGGACGGTTTCGGGGTGCTGCGCCGGCTGCGCGCCGACGGCATCGATGCTCCGGCGTTGTTCTTGACCGCGCGAGACTCGCTGCAGGACAAGATCGCGGGCTTGACCCTGGGCGGGGACGACTATGTGACCAAGCCGTTCAGCCTGGAAGAGGTCGTCGCTCGGCTGCGGGTCATTCTGCGGCGCGCCGGCAAAGGCAGCGCCCAGCCCCGCAATGCCCGCCTCACGTTCGCCGATATCGAGCTCGACGAGGAAACACACGAGGTGTGGAAGGCCGGCCAACCGGTGTCGCTGTCGCCCACCGAGTTCACCTTGCTGCGCTATTTCGTGATCAACGCCGGCACGGTGCTGAGCAAGCCGAAGATCCTGGACCACGTCTGGCGCTACGACTTCGGCGGTGACGTCAACGTCGTCGAGTCCTACGTGTCGTATCTGCGACGCAAGATCGATACCGGGGAGAAGCGGCTGCTGCATACGTTGCGCGGTGTGGGTTATGTGTTGCGGGAGCCGCGATGAGTGTGCCTCGTTGCCCGGCGGGTTAGCGAGAAATTGGGAATGGCCGAACACCGTCCACGAGGGGTGCCGCTGCGGGTGGGCCTGGTTGCGGCCACCCTTGCTCTGGTGTTGTGCGGCCTGCTGGCCTCGGGCGTGGCGGTCACCTCGATCCTGCGGCACAGCCTGATCAGCCGGATCGACGCGATGCTGGTCGACGCCTCGCATACGTGGGCGCAGTCGCCCTGGAAGCATGCCGTTGCCAACGTCGAAGGTCCCGATCCCGCCCGGCCGCCATCGAAGTTCTACGTGCGCAGCATCAGCCCCGACGGCCATACGATGACGGCCATCAACGACCGCAATGCCGAGCCGGCGCTGCCCGGCGACAACGACGTGGGTCCAGACCCGATCACGCTGCCGTCGGTATCCGGCTCGGACATCGAGTGGCGTGCGGTCACGGTACACGGGCCGCAGGGCGGTCTGACCACTGTGGCCATCGATTTGTCCGATGTTCAGCACACGGTTCGATCGCTGGTCTGGTTGCAGACCGCTATCGGGGCCGCCGTTTTGGTGGTGGTCGGTCTGGCGGGATTTGCGGTGGTACAGCGCAGTCTGCGTCCGCTGGTCGAAGTCGAACAGACGGCCGCGGACATCGCCTCCGGCCAGCTGGATCGCCGCGTTCCCGAGCGCGATCCCCGTACCGAGGTGGGTCGGCTGTCGCTGGCGCTCAACGGGATGCTCTCCCAAATTCAGCAAGCGGTGGCGGCCTCGGAGGCCTCGGCGGAAAAGGCCCGCAGCTCAGAGGACCGGATGCGGCGATTCATCACCGACGCCAGCCACGAACTGCGTACACCGCTGACCACCATCCGTGGCTTCGCCGAGTTGTATCGCCAGGGTGCCGCTCGCGACGTTTCCATGTTGTTATCGCGGATCGAAAGCGAAGCGAGCCGGATGGGTCTGCTGGTGGACGACTTGCTGACGCTGGCCCGCCTGGACGTGCAACGGCCGCTGGAAAGTAGCCAGGTTGACTTGCTGGTGCTAGCCAGCGACGCGGTGCACGACGCGCGGGCGATCGACCCCCAGCGCACGATCACCCTGGAAGTGCTGGATGGTCCCGGCACTCCCGAGGTGCTTGGCGACGAGCCCAGGCTGCGCCAGGTGTTGAGCAATCTCGTCGTCAATGCGTTGCAGCACACCCCGGCGAGCGCCGACGTCACGGTACGAGTGGGCACCGAGGGCGACGATGCGGTGCTCGAAGTGGCTGACCAGGGTCCCGGCATGCCCGAGGAGGATGCGGCGCGCGTGTTCGAACGCTTTTACCGGACCGACTCATCGCGGGCCCGGGCCAGCGGGGGCACCGGGCTCGGCCTGTCGATCGTCCACTCCTTGGTGAAGGCGCACGGTGGCACCGTCACGGTGACCACCGCGCCGGGGGAGGGTTGTTGCTTTCGCGTCACCTTGCCGCGCGTCAGCGAGGTGGCGGTCGACGTAGGTGAGCCGGTCAGCTAGCGGCGCCTAGCCCAGCTGGTCCAGGGCGGCCTTGATCTTGGCCTGGGCTTCGTCGAGGGATTCCGGCGACGGATTGCGGTCGACGTTGGCAAAGCCGAAGTCGCTGAGCCTGCGGGTGGGGAACACGTGGACGTGCAAATGCGGGACCTCCAACCCGGCGATGATCACCCCGGCCCGCTCGGTCCTGAACGCTTTGCACACGGCTTTGCCGATCAGCTGGCTGACCTCCATGACACGAGCGAACGCCGCACCGTCCACGTCTTGCCACTGATCGATCTCGGCACGCGGCACCACTAGGGTGTGCCCCTGGGTCATCGGCTCAATTGTCAAGAACGCAACGACGTCGTCGTCCTCGTAGACAAAGCGGCCCGGCAGTTCACGATTGATGATCTTGGTGAAGATCGACGCCATCGGTTCAGCATATGGCCCGCCGGTGGGCGTGATGGCTAGGGGCTCCGGCTGAAATCGTCAGGCCAGCCCACCCTGATGGCGCCGACTCAACACGGTGAATTCGCCCCATTTAGAATTCGCCGTTGTGCTGGTCGGCGTCGAATACATCGGCTTTGACTATGCCGACAAGAGACGCCAGCTGACCCTGCCGGGCCCGCCTAGCCAGCCCGGGTCGCTTTGGGCGCGTCATTCCGATCGCTGGCATTCACTAGGAGCAGCGCGTGGTCCCCATTGCTGATGACGTCGATACACCGGCCGTGTTGATCGACCGCGACATCCTTGACCGCAACATTGCACGGATGAGTACGGCGGTCGCCGCCAAAGGGATCGCCCTTCGGCCGCACGTGAAGACGCACAAGATGCCCGAGATCGCCGAGCTGCAACTCCAAGCGGGCGCGGCGGGTTTGACCGTGGCCACCGTTGGGGAGGCCGAGGTATTCGTCGACCACGGCGCCGACGACATCTTCATCGCCTACCCCCTCTGGTTGAGTGCCCGCCAAGCCGACCTGCTGCGCAAGCTGACCGCCCGCGCCAGGATCGCCCTCGGCGTCGACTCTGCGGACGGCGCCGCCAATGCAGCAGCCAAGCTCGCCGGCACCGCCGCGGCAATCGACGTCCTTATCGAAGTCGACAGTGGTCATCACCGCAGCGGTGTCCGTACCGAGCAACTGCTCGAGGTGGCCCGCGCCACTCGTGATAGCGGTCTGAGGCTCACCGGCGTATTCACCTTCCCCGGTCATGGCTATGCACCCGGCAAGCCCGGAGAGGCCGCTGAACTCGAGCGGCGTGCTCTCGACGATGCGGCGGACACCCTGATAGCCGCCGGGTTCCCGATCGCCCGGCGCAGTGGCGGATCCACTCCGACCGCGCAGCTGGCGGCCACGGGAGGGGTCACCGAGTTGCGACCGGGCGTGTACGTGTTCGGTGATGCCCAGCAACTTGAACTCGGGACGTGTACGCCCGACGAGGTGGCCCTGACCGTGGCCGCGACGGTCGTGAGCCGACATGAGACCGCCAACGGCCCGCGGCGGATCATCCTGGATGCCGGCAGCAAGGTCCTCGGCAGCGATCGCCCGGACTGGGCGACCGGGTTCGGCCGGCTCATCGACCACCTCGACGCACGCATCGTTGCGCTCTCGGAGCACCACGCCACCGTTGTCTGGCCCGATGATGCCGCTCTCCCGCGGCTGGGAGCGCGATTGCGGGTGATTCCCAACCATGTCTGCCTGACCACCAACCTCGTTGACGAAGTAGCCGTCGTCCGCGACGCAAAACTGATCGACTGGTGGAAGGTCGCCGCCCGCGGCAAGAACAATTGATCCCGCTTGCAAGTGTGAAACGGGACCGGCATCCGCATGACGGCCGCCGCAACCATGGATGACATGGGTAGGAGGCGATTCTCGCCGCGCCGATGCGCGCTACTCCTCGTCGTCCTCAGCGTCTTCCCCGTCGCGCAGGTGTTTTTCCGGGTGCTGGACGGTGTTGGTGCGCGGTTGCCCGCGTTCCAGATGCGGTGGGGGTATCCAGTCGGTGTCACCGTTAGCGTTCTTGCGGGTGGTCCAGCCGGCGGGCGCCAGCATGCGGTGGTGGGGGCCGCACGCGAAGGTGAGGTTGTTGACGTCGGTGGTGCGGCAGACGGCGTAGTCGGTGACGTGGTGCGCCTCGCTGTAAAAGCCGGGCACGGTACACCCCGGTGCGGTGCAGCCGCGGTCTTTGGCGTAGAGCACGATGCGCTGCCCGGGCGAGGCCAGCCGCTTGGTGTGATACAACCCCAGGGCCTTGCCGCGGTCGAACACGGCCAAGTAGTGGTGGGCGTGGCGGGCCAGTCGGATCACATCGCTCATCGGCAGCAGGCTGCCGCCGCCGGTGAGGCCTCTACCGGTGGCGGACTCTAGCTCTCGAAGCGTGGTGGAGACGATGATAGACGCGGGTAATCCGTTGTGCTGCCCCAGTTCTCCGGAACCCAACAGCGCGCGCAGGCTGGCCAGCAGCCCGTCGTGGTTGCGTTGGGCCGGGCTGCGGGTGTCGGTGTCGATGGCCCGTTGTGCTGGTGAGCCGTCGACGACCGGGACGTCGTCGGTGGGGTTGAACATGCCGGGTGCCGCCAGTTTGGCCAGCACGGCCTCCAAGGTCGCCGGAAATTCGGGGGTGATCCAGCCGCGTAGCTGCGACATGCCGTCGGCTTGCTGGCCGCCCAAGGTGATGCTGCGACGACGGGCGCGGTCGTCATCCTGGTAGGTGCCGTCGGGGTTTAGGCAATCGGCGAGTCTCTGGGCCAGCCCGGCCAGCTGTTCGGGGCGAAACTGGCTGCCCTGGCGGGCCAGTTGGGCTTCGGCACGGTCGCGGGTCTCCTGGTCGACCCAGCCGGGCAGCTCGCGGCAGAAGCGGCGGATCACCGCGACCTATTCGGTGCCCAGTTTGCCCTCCCGTTGCGCCGCGGCGGTGGCGCTGAGTATCGGAGCCAGCGGTTGGCCGGTGAGGGCGCGGCGCGGTCCCAGGTCGGTGGCTTCGCGGAGGCGCCGCCCGGCCTCGGGACGGCTGATCAACGCCCACTCGGCGACCGCATGGGAGAGCTTGCCCCCTAACTCTTCTCGGCTGGCCAGCCGGGACAGTTGATTGAGCAACGGGTGCTCGACGGCGGGCAACCGCCGGCGCACTCGTTCCACCCGCTCTAGTAAGCACAGTCTTTCCCTGGTGCTCAGCGCTTCGAAATCGGCCCTTACCAGTTGATCAACGGCGGCATCAACGGCGTCAAAAACGGACGTGATCGCCTCCCAACCGACAACACCATCAGCGCTCATAAACCCAAACTAGACCAGGTCACCGACAAGAAATCTCATGCTGAAGGCGCAGTGACACAGGTGATTTCATCTCGGCTGCCACCACCGCAGAGAATGCGCAAGCCATTTCGAGTCGAGATCGTTAACTCCTTGTTGCCGTGTCGTTTTCCTGGGTCGTCAAACTCCACGATGACCCAATATACGGGAGGGTGACCTTGGTGCGGTTTCCCGCGGCGGTGCTGGCCGTTCCTGCGGCAGTTCTGGCCGTATGTGCCACTTCCCTTCTACCTGATGTGATTTCACGGCTGCTGTCGCCTCCGGCGAGCGCGGCGTCGATGTTCGGCCCGTTGGCACCGAACAACCCGTTCATGGCGCCCAATGGCCTGGCGTCCATGCACAACGATGCGGGATCGGCCGACGCTGGGCCGCTTCCGGGTCCCGGCGCTCACCTGGTACCCATCTTCGCCTATCCGCTGTTGGCCGCCTGCCCGACGATCACCCAGGGCACCGACGGGCTGGTGGTGGCGCTGTGTACCACGATCGCCCAGCAGACCCCCATCGTCCATCTCATCGATCCCGGCGGCATTGCCCCCCATGTGATTCCGTTGACCAGCCTGGAAATCGCCAAGGGGGGACTGCTCGGAGGGGTCTATGCCTACCTGGACAACAACAACCAGTTGGTGATGATCGATGGAACCAACCATCTGCTGCGCATCGCGCATGCCAAGGACTCAAAGGGCTGCTGGCAGCTGACCGTCACCGAGTCCACCGATGTGTCCAGTGTGATTCCGTCGGGTGACCAATCAGTTGGTGTGGTGCCCGATTATCTGGGCAACGTCTGGTTCGCCACCGCCACCGGGGTGGTGGGGGTGGCCAAAGTGGGCGGCGGCGTGGCCAGCGTGCATGTGGACCCCGGGGAGCAGGTAGCCAATAGCATTTCGGCGGCGCCGACCAATCGGGTCGGTGTGGCCACCACGCATGCCCTCTACGAAATCAATCTGGACGGTGGGGGCAACCCGCAGATCCTGTGGCGCCAACCCTACGACCGCGGCCCGGCGCGCAAACCAGGACAACTGAGCTGGGGCACCGGCTCCACCCCAACCTACTTCGGCCCCACCGGGGCCGACTACCTGACCATCGTCGACAACGCAGAGCCCTTGGTGCACGCGTTGATCTACCAATCCGGTACGGGCACTTTGGTTTGCCAGCAACCAGTGCTGACTCAGGGCGGACCCGGTAGTGAGAACTCTCCCATCGGGGTCGGAAACTCGATGTTCATCGCCAGCACCTACGGCTACCCGTATCCTGCGGTGCCGGAGGGCGCCGGTCCGGCGGTGCCGCCCACGGCGCCGTTCGTCGGCGGCATGACCAGGGTGGACGTCGAACCCACCGGATGTCGCACGGTGTGGGACAGCAGGACGCGTAGCGCCGCATTGCCGCACCTGTCCATCGATGATGGCCTGATCTACACCATTACCCGGATCGGACCAGAAAACACCACACCGCTCGATGTCTTCGCCTTCGCCGTTGTCGACCCCAACAACGGGAAACTGCTACTGCAACAACCGAAATCGGCAACCATCCTCAGCGATCCGATTCAGACTGCCAGCATGGTGCTGATGGGAAACAAGATCATGCAAGGCAATATCACCGGAATCGGGCGCATCGGCTGACCGGTTCACTCCTTCTTGCCGAAGTTCATCATTTCCAGATTCCAGTATCCGCGCATGTTGGTGATCAACCCGTCGTCATTGACCCGATAGGTGAACACCCCGCGAACCTCACTGGTGAATCCGCCCTCAAACTCGCTACGCAGCACCAAGATATGCGCGATCTCGTTCTCCGAACTCGATGGGAACGTTTCCTCACAAGTGATGGTCAATCGGTTGGCCGCGATATTGGTGTCGTAGAATGAGGCAACGCCGTCCTTGCCCTTTACGCCGGTGCCATCGGGATTGGTAACCGACTTGCCGATCGGATCCTCAACGACGACGTCGTCGGCCATGAGCGCGAGCCAACCTTCTCGATCGTGAACTTGGACGCAGCGCCACGATGCTTGCGATGCGGCCAGTGCCGGTGATTGCGCTATTTGGGTCATCGTTCTCCCTCTCCATTGGTGACGGGCCGTCACGTGGCACCCGCGCCGTATGCGGCGTCTTGGGTGGCGCGGGTGGGCCGTGGCCGCCGACCGTCCCAGGTGCCATACATGACCACCCGGTTGTGCACCGTCATGGCGCCGGTCCGTCCCGGCGCCAACAGCTGCGGAAAGCGGGTCACGCAGGCCCAAATTCGCCGCGCGGTCGATGTTACCGATCGTCGTCGGTGAACCGGATCACGCCGCGAATGTTCTTGCCGTCCAGCATGTCCTGGTAGCCGTCGTTGATCTGCTCCAGCCGGTACTGACGGGTGATCATGTCGTCAATATTCAGCTTGCCGGCCTTGTACATGGACAGCAGTTGCGGGATGTCGTACTGCGGGTTACCACCACCGAAGATGGTGCCCTGCAGGTTCTTCTGCATCAGGGTCAACATCGCCAGGTTCAGGGACACCTGGGTGTCCATCAGGCTGCCGATCGCGGTGACCACGCAGGTGCCGCCCTTGGCGGTGATGTTCAGGTAGGCGTCGACATCGGCACCGTGGAGTTCACCCACGGTGATTACCACCTTCTTGGCCATCAGACCGTAGGTGACCTCGCCGATGCCCATCAGCGCGGCTTCCATGTCAGGGTAGACGTGGGTGGCGCCGAATTTCAGCGCCTGATCGCGCTTCCACTCCACTGGCTCGACGACGAAGATGTAGCGCGCCCCGGCGTTGACCGCGCCCTGCAGCGCCGCCATGCCGACCCCGCCGACACCGACGATGGCGACGTCGTCACCCGGTCGGATGTCGGCCGTGCGCACCGCCGAGCCGTAACCGGTGGTGACGCCGCAGCCGACCAGGCAGGCGACTTCGAAGGGGACCGACGGATCGATCTTCACCACCGAACTGCGGTGTACCACCATGTATGGCGAGAAGGTACCCAGCAGGGTCATGGGGTAGACGTTCTGGCCGCGGGCCTGGATGCGGAAGGTGCCGTCGGAGACCGCCGCGCCGGCCAGTAAGCCGGCACCCAGGTCGCACAGATTGCGCAGGCCGGCCTGACAGGTCGGGCATTGGCCACATGACGGAATGAAGGACAGCACCACGTGGTCACCGGGGGCGATGTCGTCGACGCCGGGCCCGACCTCGGTGACTATGCCGGCGCCCTCATGACCGCCCAGGACGGGAAAGCCTGCCATCGGGATACCGCCGGTGACCAGGTGATGGTCGGAGCGGCACATACCCGCCGCTTCCATTTGGATCTTGACTTCGTCTTTGACGGGGTCGCCCATTTCGATGTCTTCGACCGACCACGGCTGGTTGAACTCCCAGATCAGCGCGCCTTTTGTCTTCACGTTAGACCTGACCCCATTTCGCCATTGAATTGATCAGAACTGCCCCGCGCCGTTATGCCGGGCAGTGACGGGTGCCACAGGCACCCTTGTCGCGCCAGCATAGCGTGTTTAACAAAACAAATGCTTGGTTGGGTCTGTTGACCACCCCGCCGCGACCGCTCACCAGATCGGGACAGGGGTCTTGCCCAGCGGGTAGTAGCCGGGCAGGCGCTCGCCGGCGAGGCTGCGTTCGATGCGCCGCTGCATACCCTGGGACAGCTTTCCACCCTTCATCAGGTCCAGGTAGAGCGCCTGCACATGGCCGAAGTCGAAGAAGTCCCGTTGCCACTCGATGAGCTTGTCGGCGTTGAGCCGGAACCAGCTACCCCCGATTCCGTAGACCTCCTGCCGACCGCCGTCGGCGTCGACGACAACCTGCTTCCAGAAGCCGACGATCTCTCCCTGCCGGTCGTCGATGATCACCTTCTGGTAGGGGTACTGCCAACCCTCCAACCCCTCCATCTCCAGGCCGAGCGCAACCTCGCGGATCTCGTCGATCCCGACGCACATCACGTCCTCTTTGGGGCCGATGTTCCATCCGTAGGTGGCATCGGCGGCGTAGAACTCGGCCAGCAGCGTCCAATTGCCCGATCTTTCGCAGGCCTTGTTGGCCTCGAGCCAGGACTGCACCCACTCTTCAAGCTCTGCACGCTCGAACGACGCCATGGTCTTAGCTCTCTTTCGCCTTGATGGACAACGCTTGGGTCGGACACATCCGGACCGCTCGCTCGACCTCCGCACGCGCCTCCGGTGGAGGCTCGGCGTCGACGATTTCTACCTTGCCGCGTTTGGGCACCCGGAAGTGGTCCGGTGCTTCCAGTTCGCACATCGCATGGCCCTGGCATAGATCCAGGTCGACTTCGACTCGGTAGCTCATCGTTGGTCCGGGTTGGTGGTAGCCGCTCGGCGCCGGTAGCGCACGGTGGCAGGCCGGGCCAACTGCACCACCATCTTGGAGTGGTCGTTGCGATAGCTGTCGGCCGGCTGTGCCATCTCGAACTCGTACTCGCGCAGCAGAACCGAGAAAATGGCCTTGATCTGCATGGTGGCAAATGCCGCTCCCACGCACCGATGCCGACCGGCGCCGAACGGAATCCACGTCCAGCGGTTGATCAGATCTTCCTGGCGCGGCTCGGTGTAGCGCTGCGGCACAAATGCATTCGGGTCTGGGAAATCCTCGGGGATCCGATTGGAGATCGCCGGTGAAGCAGCCACCAATTCGCCTCGGTGAATCGGATAGCCCTCCACCTCGAATTCGCCCTTGGCAACCCGCATCAGAATGATCAGCGGCGGGTGCAGCCGCAGCGTTTCCTTCAACACGCTTTCCAGCTGCGGAATCTGGCGCAGCGCGTGGAAACTCACCGGCTGACCGTCGGCGTAGAGCTCGTCGAGCTCGTCGATCACGGCCGTGTAGGCATCGGGGTGACGTAGCAGCTCGATCAGCGTCCACGCCGAGGTTCCCGAGCTGGTGTGGTGCCCGGCGAACATCAACGAGATGAACATGCCGGTGATCTCATCGGCGGAGAACCGCGGATTGCCCTGTTCGTCCTTGATCGACACCAGCACGTCGAGCATGTCGCGTTCGCTCTTGTCCGCCGGTGGATTGGCCATCCGTTGGTGCATGATTTCTTGCACCAACGCCACCAACCCTTTTCGGGCCTCGTCGCGTCGTTGGAAGCTTTCGATCGGCAGATAGGGATCGACGTAGCACAGCGGATCGGTCCCCCGCTCGAGTTCGTGGTAGAAGTGGGCAAACCGCGAGTCCAGCTGATTGCGGAACTTGGTACCGATCAGGCACGAGGTCGAGGTGTAGATGGTCAGTTCGGCGAAGAAGTCCAGCAGGTCGATTTCGCCTTTCTCGCCCCAATTCTCGATCATCCGGTGCACTTCGTGCTCGATGGTGGTCGCGTGGCCCTTCATATGTTCACCGCGCAACGCCGAATTGTGCAGCATCTCTTTGCGACGTTCGGGGCTGGCGTCGAATACCACTCCCTTACCGAAGATCGGCGTCATGAAGGGATAAGCTTCGGCTTGGTCCAGATCTTCGTCGGTGGAACGGAAGAAGAACTCGTTAGCCTTGGCTCCCGATAGCAAGACGACGTGCTTGCCCGCGAGCTGAAACCAACCCACGTCCCCACACTCGTCGCGGGTCCGCTGCATCAGGCCGATGGGATCGATTCGGAACTCCTCGAGGTGACCGTGTTCGTCCTCGCCGCCGGAAACCCGCGGCACGATTGCTGTCGTCATGACTTCAGGTCCTTCTCGTCAACCTTGAGTTGTTGACGTTCTTTCGTTGCAGCCAATGGAGCTTCGGGCTGCAGCTCTATATTCGCCACGAAGCCGCCCCTGGGCGTCTCCGTGACAAAGGTGATGGCACGCGCGATGTCGGTGGCCCGCAGGAAGTAGTTGTGGCGCGCCTGACCCCATTTGGCCCAGTCCTCCAACGCCGGTCCGACCGCCTCGACCGGCATGCTCCAGCCCATCGCCGTCTTCGTCGGGCCGGGATGCACGATCGAGGCTCGCACGCCGGTGCCCTCGAGCTCCATCTGCAGGTTGGTCACCATCGCGAGCAGTCCGGCCTTCGCGGCTCCGTAGGCGCCCATGTGCGGGCGCTGGCGCAACGCCACATCGGATCCTACGAAGATGAGGTCGCCGCGCTGGCGCTCGAGCATGCCGCCCAGCACCGCGGTGGCCAACCGGTTGGCTCCGATCAGATGAATTTGGACCTGGGATTCGAAAGTCTCGGTATCAATTTCGTGTAGCCTGCCAAAGTAGGTATCGCCGGCGCCGGCGACGAGAATTTCAATATCGCCGAGTTGTTCGGTGGCCCGGTGCACAAATCCCTTGACCGAATTGGCGTCGGTCACGTCGAGCGGTAGCGCGACCGCCTCGCCTCCGTCGGCCTGGATTTTCTCGGCAATCTCCTGACACTTCTCAACCCGCCGCGCACCCAGTGCAACCGGAAATCCATGCGCGGCAAGATCAACCGCGGTGGCCGCGCCAATGCCCGATGAGGCGCCGGCAACGATCGCGGGCCTGCGGTCCGGATGAGGTTGGAAGCGTGGCATTTAGCGAACCTCCACCGTGATGGGTAGGTGAGCGAACCCCCGGACATTGCTGGAGTGCACGCGCACGGCGTTGGCTTCGTCGACCTGGTATCCCCGGATTCGTTTGAACAGCTCGGAAAGGGCGACCCTGGCCTCCATCCGCGCTAGATGGGCGCCCAGGCAGAAGTGTGCCCCGCTACCGAAACTCAATAACTTGGGCCCGATTTCGCGCCCGACCAGATAGTCGTCCGGGTTGTCGAAGGCGCGCTCGTCGCGGTGCGCCGAACCGGGCAGTAGCAGCACCACGTCCCCTTCCGGGATGGTGGTGTCGTGGAGGGTGAGTTCCCCGACGACGGTACGGGCCAGGATCTGGCTGGATGTGTCATATCGCAGGGTTTCCTCGACCCAGAGCGGCACCCTCGACAAGTCCGCGTAGATCGGCGTCAATTGATCAGGATTCTTGTATCCCCAGAAAGCGGCATTGGCAAGGAGTTTGGTCGTCGTCTCGTTGCCGGCGATCACCATCAGAAACATGAATCCGAGAATCTCGTCATCGGTGAGCCGGTCGCCGTCGATCTCCGCTTCCAGCAGTGCCGACGTCAGATCCTCTGCCGGCCGCTGGCGGCGCTCGGCGATCATCTGTTGGTAGTAGACGATGAGGTTGATGGACGCCTCGATGGCCGAGGCCGGCACGTCGTTGACGCCTTCGTCTCGATGCATGACGCCGTCGGCCATGGCCCGGATCTGGTCACGATCGGCGACCGGCACACCCATCAGCTCGGAGATCACGTCCATCGGCAACTTGCCGGCGAATTCGGCTACATAGTCCACGGTTTCGGAGCCCCGCGTCCCACTGGTCGCCTTCTCCAGCATGGCGTCGAGGTGGTGCACTGCGAGTTCGGTCACCCGCGGTTCGAGTTCACGGATCCGGCGCGGGGTAAAACCCTTCGAGACGAGCGCGCGCAGCCGCAGATGCGCCGGGTCGTCCATCGCCAGGAACGACATCGTCTTGGCGGCATGCGGTCCGCGTGACACCGGATCCAGCGAAACCCCGTCGCGGTTGGACAGTGTCGTGCTGTTGCGGAAGCCGTGATGCACGTCACGGTGCCGAGACAAGGCCCAAAAGCCAAGTTCTCGGTTGTGGTAGAGCGGAGCCTCGTCCCGCAGCCGGCGGTAGTACGGGTACGGATCTTCGTGGAAGTCATAGTCGTAGGGATCCAGGTCCAGCTCTGGGCCGCCAACATGGATGGTCATGCGTTACCGCCGTGGTCGGATTGGTCGGCGCCGGCCAGGACCAGTCGCACCACAACGGTCAAGCGGTCGGCGATCTCGTGATAGGTGAACTGACCGCTGCCGGCCTGTACTAGGGCGCCGAAAAAGGCCATTTCTAGCGCCGATACCGTGCCGGTCTCGGCGCCGGGTCCGATGGCCGATGCGATGCGGCGATGGATCTCGGCGCCAATGCGTTCACGGGCCACGCGCACCGCGGGGTCTGCACCGCCGCCCAGCAGCGCAGCGGTGCACGCGGCGCCGACTTCAGGCTCGTCGGCGACCACAAGAGCCAGGTGGCGCAACGCATGATCCACTCGCGTCGGCATGGGGATGTTGACGTCGGTGAAGTACGGGACCTGCCGGACCAGGTCGAGGTAGACCTCGGCGATCAGGTGGTTCTTCGACGAGAAGTATGTGTAGGCGGTGGCCGGAGCCACTTTGGCCCGGGCGGCCACCATTCGCACTGTCAGGTCGGTATAGGTGTTTTCCCGCATGGTTTCCATGCCGGCGGCCAGCACCTTGCGGAAGGTCTCTTCTTGGCGTCGGTTGCGCGGTCTTTCGCCGACCTGCTGCTGGGCCGTCTCGGTGACCGAGGCCAGTACATCGCTGGACACATGTCCAAGCTAGAGGATGGTTGTGATATCAAGCAACCCCTGCCCTCGAAAATGCCGTATTAACTGGTGTTATTGCACGCCAGATCGGTGCTGCGAGGGATCGGCTCTTGCGTCACATCGGCACTTGGCGATATGGTCCGAAACGGAGATATCGGACATGTGTCCATTCAACTCGGTCCTTATCGCAGCCAGTGCGTAGGCGGGAGCATCAGATGGCCCTGTTGGCCGGCGGAGTCAGTGCGCTGTTTATCGATGGAAAGCTCTCGGAGGGCGGCGCGGGCACCTTCCCGACCGTCAATCCGGCCACCGAGGAGGTGCTGGGGGGCGCCGCCAATGCCGACGCGGCGGATATGGGCCGCGCCATCGACGCCGCGCGCCGCGCCTTCGACGACACCGACTGGTCACGCAACACCGAGCTGCGAGTGCGGTGTGTGCGTCAGCTGCGTGCCGGGATGCGGGAACACATCGCGGAGTTACGCGAGTTGACTATCGCCGAAGTGGGTGCCCCCCGGATGCTCACCGCGGCCGCACAGTTGGAAGGCCCGGTCGACGACCTGGCGTTCGCGGCCGATGCCGCCGAAACCTATGCCTGGAATCAGGATCTCGGAGCGGCATCGCCGATGGGCATCCCCACCCGGCGTACCCTTGCCCGAGAAGCCGTCGGTGTCGTGGGCGCCATCACCCCGTGGAACTTCCCGCATCAGATCAACCTCGCCAAGCTGGGACCGGCGCTGGCCGCGGGCAACACCGTCGTATTGAAACCCGCGCCCGACACTCCATGGTGCGCTGCCGTCCTCGGAGAAATCATGGCAAACCACACCGACATTCCACCCGGCGTCGTCAATATCGTCACCTCTAGTGATCACACTCTTGGATCGTTGCTTGCCAAAGATCCACGGGTGGACATGGTTTCATTTACTGGATCCACGGCCACCGGTCGTAGCGTGATGGTGGATGCGGCGGCCACCATTAAGAAGGTGTTCCTGGAGTTGGGCGGCAAATCGGCATTCGTTGTGCTCGATGACGCCGATCTGGCCGCTGCCAGTTCGGTGGCGGCCTTCACCGCATCTATGCACGCTGGGCAGGGATGCGCCATCACTACCCGGCTGGTGGTGCCGCGCGCCCGCTACGACGATGCCGTGGCCATGGCGGCCGGAACCATGTCATCGATCAAACCGAGTGACCCAACCGATGCCGGAACCGTCTGCGGGCCCTTGATTTCGGAACGTCAGCGGGATCGGGTCCAGGGCTACCTGGACTTGGCGATCGCCGAGGGCGGGACGTTCGCGTGTGGCGGCGGTCGCCCCGCGGACCGGGAGGTCGGCTACTTCGTTGAGCCGACGGTAATCGCGGGTCTGACCAACGATGCCCGGCCGGCACGGGAGGAAATCTTCGGGCCGGTGCTTACCGTGATTGCCCACGACGGCGACGATGACGCGGTGCGAATCGCCAACGATTCGCCATATGGCTTGTCCGGCACCGTGTACAGCGCCGATCCGGAACGAGCCGCGGGAATTGCCGCGCGGTTGCGGGTCGGCACGGTGAACGTCAACGGTGGGGTGTGGTATTCCGCCGACGCCCCGTTCGGCGGCTACAAGCAGTCCGGCAACGGCCGCGAGATGGGGTTGCTCGGTTTCGAAGAGTATTTGGAAGCCAAAATTATTGCGACAGCGGCAAACTAGAGGAGAAAATGTGGGCCAATTCGATGGCAGGGTGGCAATCGTCACCGGGGCAGCCCAGGGCATCGGTGCGGCCTACGCTCAGGCACTGGCCCGCCAAGGCGCGTCAGTGGTGGTTGCTGACCTCAATGCCGGCGGTGCCCAAGGCGTGGCCAAGCAGATCGTCGCCAACGGCGGTACCGCGATTCATGTGCCCGTTGACGTTTCCGACGAGGAGTCGGCGGCGGCGATGGCCGATCATGTCGTCGGTGAGTTCGGCGGTATCGACTACTTGGTCAACAACGCCGCAATCTACGGCGACATGAAGCTCGATCTGCTGCTCACGGTGCCATTGGACTATTACCGGAAATTCATGAGCGTCAACCATGACGGGGCGTTGGTGTGCACCCGTGCGGTGTACAAGAAGATGGCCAAAAGGGGTGGCGGTGCCATCGTCAACCAATCCTCGACCGCGGCTTGGCTGTACTCGAATTTCTACGGCCTGGCCAAAGTCGGCGTGAACGGCCTGACTCAGCAGCTGGCTCGTGAACTGGGCGGCATGAAGATCAGGATCAACGCGATCGCGCCCGGGCCGATCGACACCGAAGCCACCCGGACCGTCACACCCGACGAGTACGTGAAACAACTGGTGCAAACCATTCCGCTGTCTCGGATGGGCACGCCCGACGATCTGGTGGGCATGTGTCTGTTCCTGCTGAGCGATCAGGCGGACTGGATCACTGGTCAGATCTTTAATGTCGATGGCGGACAGGTCATCCGCTCGTGACCGAAAGCAGCCAGAACGAAACCAAACCGCGGCTGGGCTACATCGGCCTGGGCAATCAGGGTGCCCCGATGGCCATGCGGCTACTCGATTGGCCAGGGGGCCTTGTCGTCTACGACGTTCGGCCCGAGGCAATGATGCCGCTGGTCGAAGGCGGCGCCCGCATGGCCGAGAGCGTGGCCGATGTGGCCAGCGCGGACATCATCAGCGTGACCGTGCTGAACGACCAGCAGGTGCGTGAGGTGATCGCCGGGGCGCACGGCCTGGCGGCGCACGCCAAAACGGGCACCATCGTTGCTATTCACTCCACGATCAGCGGCACCACCGCCGAAGACCTGGCCCGGGAACTGCGGCCGCGCGGCATTCATGTCATCGATGCACCGGTTAGCGGCGGCGCGGGAGCGGCAAGCAAAGGTCAACTGGCCACGATGGTAGGGGCCAGTGACGAGGTCTTTGCCCGCGTCAAAGAGCCGTTCTCGTGCTGGGCCTCGTTGGTGATACACGCCGGCCCGCCCGGCTCGGGCACCCGGATGAAGCTCGCCCGCAACATGCTCACCTTCACCATGTATGCCGCAGTTGGTGAGGCGTGGAAGTTGGCCGAGGCAAGTGGGGTGAGCCTGCAGGATCTGGGCAACGTGGTACGCCATACCGACAAGCTGACCAGCGGTGCCGGCTCGATCATGTTCCGCGATGACACCAAAGACCTTGAGCCCGGCCATTTCCTGTACGACGGGTTTATCCATGCGCGGGACCTCGGCGAAAAGGATCTGGGCTTGGCGCTGTCGTTGGGTGAGGCGCTGTCGGTCGAGTTACCACTGGCTAGGCTCGCCCTGGAGCGGCTCGCGCCCGGTCTTGGGGTACCGCACACAGAGAAGGACGCGTAATGGACGAACTGCGCCGCAAGGGTCTGGACAAGATGAACGAGGTCTATGGCTGGGAGATGCCCAATGTCGAGGATGACGCGTACTTCGACCTGACTGTTGATCACCTGTTCGGCAGCATCTGGACCCGACCGGGATTGTCGATGCGCGATAGGCGCATCATGACGCTGACGGCGGTGACGGCGATCGGGAATCGCGACCTGGCCGAGATCCAGATCAACGCCGCGCTGCTCAACGGGGAACTCGACGAGGCCGAGCTGAAGGAAATGGCTATCTTTCTCACCCACTACCTCGGGTTCCCCCTGGGTTCGGCGCTCAATGGTGCGGTGGACACCGTCGTGGCAAGGCGCAAGAAGGCCGCGGAGAAGGGCGCCGCCGAGGACAAGAAGGCCAATGTCAACGACGCATTGAAGATGCACTCGGGTGGCACATTGGATTGAGCCCCGGACCGCTAGGCTGGCCCCGTGCGCGTCCTGGTGATCGGCTCCGGTGCCCGTGAACATGCTCTTCTGCTGGCACTTGCCCGCGACCCGCAGGTCACCGGGCTCATCATCGCCCCCGGCAATGCGGGCACCGCCCGCCTGGCCGAGCAGCACGACGTCGACATCACCGCCAGCGACGACGTCGTCGCTCTCGCCCGCGAGGTGCGGGCGGACCTGGTGGTGATCGGCCCGGAGGTGCCGCTGGTCCTCGGGGTGGCCGACGCCGTGCGCGCCGCCGGCATCGTGTGCTTCGGGCCGAGCAAGGATGCGGCTCGCATCGAGGGCTCCAAGGCGTTCGCCAAGGAGGTCATGACGGCGGCCCAGGTGCGCACGGCCAGCAGTGAAATTGTGGACAACCCGGCGTGCCTGGACGCCGCGCTCGCCCGGTTCGGCCCCCCGACAGGCGACCCGGCGTGGGTGGTCAAAGATGACCGACTGGCCGCGGGCAAGGGCGTCGTCGTGACAGCCGACCACGACGTCGCACGCGCGCATGCGGCGAGCCTGCTCGAGGCCGGGCATCCGGTGCTGTTGGAGTCCTATCTCGACGGACCCGAAGTGTCGCTGTTCTGCGTGGTCGACGGGGAGACCGTGGTGCCGCTGCTGCCGGCGCAGGACTTCAAGCGAGTCGGTGAGGGCGACGCCGGACCCAACACCGGCGGCATGGGCGCGTACGCGCCCCTGCCCTGGCTGCCGGACGACGTTTATCGGGAAATAGTCAGCGATATCGTCGAACCGGTTGCGGTCGAACTGGTTCGGCGTGGCAGCCCATTCTGCGGATTGCTCTACGTTGGACTTGCGATCACTGCGAAGGGACCCGCGGTGGTCGAATTCAACTGCCGCTTCGGCGATCCGGAGACCCAGGCGGTGCTGGCCCTGCTGGATTCGCCGCTGGGGCAGCTGCTGCACGCCGCCGGGACAGGGGAATTGGCCAAGTTTGGCGAACTACGTTGGCAGCAGGGCGCCGCCGTCACCGTGGTGCTGGCGGCCGAAAACTATCCCGGGCGTCCTAGGGTCGGCGATGTCGTGGTCGGCGCCGAGACCGAGGGGGTGCTACATGCCGGCACCACCCGCCGTGACGACGGCGCCATCATCTCGTCGGGTGGCCGGGTGTTGTCGGTGGTGGGTACCGGTCCAGACTTGTCCGCGGCGCGGACGCACGCATACGGCATCCTCAATTCAATTCGGTTGGTGGGCAGTCATTTTCGAAATGATATCGGCTTGCGCGCCGCAGAGGGAAAGATCAGCGTCAGCTAGGACGACCTTTCTTCCTATTGCAGATAATGCGGGCAATAGGCGGTGATCGCGGCGTTGATGCCGGCGGCGGCCTGCGCGGGTGTGATCCCGGTGTTGTTGTTCACGGTCGCGGCGGCGGCATCATTGGGGGTCGCCCCGTTTTGCAAGTCCGTGCACACGGCACGGCCACTGGCCGCCGCGCTTGCCGGATCGGTGACGGTGAGACCGGGAATCTCTGACACCAGACCGAGAAATGTTTGGTCGGGGGCGGGTGCCGGTCGCGGTGGTGCCGGGGCAGGTCGCGGCGGCGCGGGGGCCGGTCGTCGCGGGGCTGGCGCGGCCTGTGCGGGCGCAGGCGTTGGGGATGCCGGCGGCGGAGCACTTGTCGGGGGCGGTGGCAAGCGCGGCGGAGGAGGTAGCGGCGGTGGCGCGTAGTCCCGTTCCCGTTGGGGCAGCGCCAACGTCGGTGAAGCGGCGGGCGGGCCCACCTCGCCGGTGGCGTTGTGATTGTCGATCGGGTAGCCACTGGCGCCGACGGCGGTGAGCGCGACCATGGTTGCTGCCGCGGCGGCTATCCGCCACCGACCGCATCGGCGGCCGTTGTCGAGGTCCGCCGACACCGAGGGCACTGCTGTGCTGGTGGGCGGCCTGCGCACCAATGGCGCCGGCATGGTCCAAGCCGTAGGCGTCGCGTGTCCACCGGAGGTGGCCGCGCGTGCAAAGGCTTGGGCGAAATCGGTGCATCGTGCGAATCGATCAGCGGGGTCCTTGGCAAGAGCGATGGCGAGCACCGGGTCGAAGGCCGCGAGCTCGGGGCGGGTCTGGGCGAGTCGCGGAGGCGACGCGGTCAGGTGGCGGCCGATGACCACGGCCGGGTTGGTATGTGGGAACAGCTCTGATCCGGTGAGCAGCTGGTAGCCGGTGGCGGCCAGCGCGTACTGGTCGGCGCGTCCGTCGATCGGGTCGTCGGTTAGCTGTTCGGGCGCGGCGTAGGGAAACGTGCCTATGGTCATGTTCGTCGCCGTCAGGCCGCTGCTATCGGCGATGTTGCGGGCTATTCCGAAGTCGCCCAACAGGATTCTCTGGTCGCCATCCTCCGGTTTGCTGAGCAGGATATTCGCCGGGCTGACATCGCGGTGCATCAGGTCGTGATGCTCGT
Source organism: Mycobacterium basiliense (assembly GCF_900292015.1). Lineage (NCBI taxonomy): Bacteria > Bacillati > Actinomycetota > Actinomycetes > Mycobacteriales > Mycobacteriaceae > Mycobacterium > Mycobacterium basiliense. The sequence goes on along the minus strand of NZ_LR130759.1, from coordinate 4,914,448 downwards.
GCGCGTAGTCGAGTGCGCTGGCGATCGCTGAGATGATCGTGGCTACCCGATCTGCCGGCATTCCGACCGGATAGTGGTCCCGCATTAGGCTTGCCGCGTCCGTTCCGTCGACGAAATCCATCGAGATCCACAGCTGCCCGTTGTGCTCGCCGCGGTCGTTGACGCGCACGATGTTTGGATGCCACAGCGCGGCCGCCAGTTCCGCCTCTCTGATGAATCGCCGGCGGTAATCGTCGTCGGCGGATACGACATCGCCCAATATCTTCAGGGCTTCGCGGCGGGGCAACCGCGGGTGCTCGGCGAGGTAGACCTCGCCCATTCCTCCCGACCCCAGCAACCGGATGACCGTGTACCCAGCAAACACCTCGCCGGGATTCAACCCGACGCCCGATCCTCGCTGAACCAACCCAACCATTGCACCGTCCGTAACCGCGATGCCCAGCACTGCCCTAGTGACAGCCCCCGATTAGTCTAGTCAGTTCACCTACCGTTTACCAGCAAGATGTCCTTAGTTAACCCGTGCAGTTTCCTATGAATTGTCTCTGAGTTAGCCGGCAGTGGGTTGAATGGCAACCATCAGAACGCGACGGCTTGCCCATCTCGGCGGGGATCGCTGGCGGCCACGTAGCCGTCATCGAGCCGCCAGATCGCCTGGCAGCTGCCGAACTCGGTGTAATCGTCCGGCACGACCAGATCGTGCCCGCGCCGGCGCAACTCATCCAACGTCGGCTGCGGAAAGCCTTGCTCGCAGCTGACCCGCAAACCCTGCACCCACCGGAACCGGGGGCCGTCGCACGCCGCCTGCGGGTTCTGGCCGTAGTCGGCGATGCGGACCAACACCTGCACATGGCCCTGGGGCTGCATTTGGCCGCCCATCACACCGAAACTCAGCACCGGTGCTCCGTCTTTGGTGACAAATCCCGGGATGATTGTGTGGTAGGGACGCTTGCCCGGGCCGACCTGGTTCGGATGCCCCTGTGTTGCAACGAAACACGAGCCCCGATTCTGCAGCGAAATGCCCGTCCCGGGAACCACCACGCCAGAGCCGAAGCCCAGATAGTTCGACTGGATCATTGAAACCATCAACCCGGCGGCGTCTGCTGTGGTGAGATAGACGGTGCCTCCCTTGGGGATTCCGGCCGACGCTGGCTTTGCCCGCTTGCGATCGACCAGCATGGCCCGGCGCTTCAAGTAGTTCTTGTCAAGTAGGTGCTCGGGGGGTAGCGGCATGTGGTCGATGTCGGCCACATAGGCCTGCGCATCGGCGAAAGCTAGCTTGAGGGCTTCGATCTGCAGATGCACGCTGTCCGCGGAATCGACTGGATAGCAGGACATGTCGAAGTGCTCAAGAATCCCGAGCGCGATCAAGGCCACGATGCCCTGCCCGTTGGGTGGCATCTCGTGGACGGTGAAACCGCGATATCCGCCGTTGATAGTGCCGACCCAGTCGGTCCGGTGCGTGGCCAGATCGCTGGCCCGCAGAACGCCGCCGGCGGTGGCCGCGTGTGCCTCCAGCCTGCCAGCCAGCTCTCCGCGGTAGAACGATTCACCGTTGCTGGCGGCGATTTTTTCGAGCGTGTCCGCATGGTCGGCAAAGGTAAACAGTTCACCGGGTCTGGGCGCTCGACCGCCGGGCAGGAACGCCGCAGCGAACCCGGGCTGGTTCGCGAACAGCGGGACCTGGGCCTGCCATTGCGCGGCCACGGTTGGTGAGACGAGAAAGCCGTTGCGGCCGTAGTCGATAGCGGGCTCGAAGAGCCGCTCGAAGGGTAGGCGGCCGAACCTGGCGTGTAGGTCCACCCACGCCGAAACCGCGCCCGGCACGGTGACCGAATTCCAGCCGAGCGTGGGCACTTCCTCGCCGCCGAAGTATTGCGGTGTCCAGGCTGCGGGCGAGCGGCCCGATGCGTTTAACCCGTGCAGCTGCTTGCCATCCCAGACCATGGCGAAAGCATCCGAGCCGATGCCGTTGGATACCGGTTCCACCAGCGTGAGGGTGATGGCCGTGGCGATAGCCGCATCGACCGCGTTGCCGCCCGCGGTGAGCATCCGCAGACCGGCCTGGGCGGCCAGCGGTTGTGAGGTGCAGACCATGTTGCCGCCCAGGATGGGAATTCTCGGCCACGCGTAGGGCAGGTGCCAATCGAAGGGGCCATTAGGCGGGGTCACCGTCGGATCGTTGCACGTGGGTCCCGCGGGCCTCAATGAGAAGCCGGATTGCGGTGGTCCGGCGTGGCGCGACTACGCCGTGAGCAACGGCGCCATCCAGGTCAGCTCGGCGGGCAGCTGCGCACTCCAGAACCCTCCGTTGTGCCCACCGGGGGAGAAGCCGCCCGCGGGCGGGTTCGGAAGTTGGGCGATGAACTGCTTCGTCGCCGAATAGAACGGATCGCTGTCGCCGCAATCCACCCGTATCGGGATGGCCCCCAAGGCCGGCATGCCGAATACCGAGTTGGCCGCGAAGTCGTCGGCCCCGTCGAATGCCCCCGGTGCGGCCGCGCCCGCCGATGGCCAGAGCGCGGGGCTCACCGCGCAGATCGCCGCGGTGCGCGCCGGCCCGAGTCGACCACCGAGCAGCAGCGCGCCGTAGCCCCCCATTGACCAGCCCAGGAAGGCCACGCGTGAGGTGTCCAGGTGCTGGCTGTCCAGCATGGGGATGAGTTCATCGAGCACCATGGCCCCGGAGTCCTCCCCGGAGGCGCGTTTGTGCCAGTAACTGCCGCCTCCGTCCACGGCAACCACCGCAAATGGCGGCAACCCCGCGTTGACGGCCTGGGCAAGGCCCTGCTCGACGCCACCGGCCATGACCGTGGCCGCATCGCTGCCCTTGCCGTGCAGCGCGATCACGGGTCGTAGCGGCTTGCTCTGGCCAGGAGGGCGGGCGATCGCCCAGTTGGTCGCCATCCCGCCGCGGGCCGCCGATACGAACGAGCCGGTGGTCATCGTCGGGGCGGCCTGGGCCGGTGGCGGCGGATCGAGCTTTCGTGTCGGGGCCAACGGAACGTTTGTGCCAGTCGCAGCCGGTGGTGTGGCATGTGAAGTTCGAGGTGAAAACAGCATGTCGAGCGCATATGCCCCGATCGCGCCCGCGGTCGCGCTGACACCGAGACCGAGCACGGCCCGGCGACTGAAGTCAGGCATGCGGGCCATCATGCCATGGACGTTTGGCGAAAATGGCAATGCAGTACCACTTTGACTGGCAGCATGGGTGGGCGTGACGGCAGCAGTTACTCCAAAAGGAGAACGTCGACGGTACGCGCTGGTCAGCGCTGCCGCCGAGCTGCTTGGCGAGGGCGGGTTTGAAGCGGTTCGTCACCGGGCGGTTGCCCGGCGGGCCGGCCTGCCGTTGGCGTCGACCACCTATTACTTCTCGTCTCTCGACGATCTGATCGCCCGCGCGGTTGAACACATCGGGATGATCGAGGTAGCGCAGCTGCGGGCCAGGGTCAACGCCCTGTCGCGGCGACGCCGGGGACCCGAGACCACCGCTGAAGCGCTGGTCGACCTGCTTGTGGGAGACGTGTCCGGTCCGGGACTTGCCGAGCAACTGATATCCCGATATGAGCGCCATATCGCCTGTACTCGCCTACCGGCGTTGCAAGAAAGCATGCGTCGCAACTTGCGTCAGCGTGCGGAGGCGGTGGCCGAGGCCATCGAGCGGTCGGGCCGGTCGGTGCGCATCGAGCTGGTGTGCACGCTGATCTGTGCGGTCGACGGGGCGGTGGTGTCGGCTTTGGTTGAAGGGCGAGATCCGCGTAGTGCGGCACTGGCGACTGTGGTCGATCTCATTGACGTGCTGGCGCCGGTCGACCAGCGACCCGTCCAGGTCTAGCCGGAACGAGGTCCGCGGGCAGGGTCGGCGTCACGATGCGGCCACTGGCATCGTCGCCGTAATGGGTGATGTCGGCGGGGCGGCGTTCGGCGTATAACGCCACATAGGCGCAGACGACTGCGTCAACCGGATCCTCAGCGTTGCGTAGGTCGCACTTGCGTGTCGCGGTCGCGACCCGTCGGCGCAACAACGCCCAGTCCTCGTTGCCGGCCACCCGTAGCGGCACCGGGGTGTTCGCCCATCCCTCGACGCCGTCCATTAGTCGCAGTAGCTCCGATCGGAGCTGGCCGACGGCGCGGCCCGGCTTTGCTTTGTATTTGAGTGTGCATGGCAACCGGAGTAGCGCCACCGTCGCTGCGTGCGGGTAGACCTCGATGGCGCGCCGCGTGGTGCTCGATCCGGGGTCCGAGTGCGAATCGACGTCGAGGTTGAGGGCGCGGGCCAGCTGCGCGGCGCGCGGAACTCCGGCGAATTCGGGTCGTGCGGTATTGCTTGGGTAGGCGCCGGCCTGGAACCTGTGAAAATCCCGGTTCAGCGCCGCCTCGGCGGGCCGCTGGCCGGTCGGATTGGTCACCACCAGCGGTGCGTCGAAGGCGACCACGCAGTCGCTATGCAGGTAAGGGCGTAACACCGACAGCACCGAGGCGTCTGCGCGGACCGCGCAGACGCGCAGCAGCACACCGTCGTCGTCGAGCACCGCGATACCGGTCGGATTGCGACCGGCCCAGGCAAGGTCAACGCCGGCGAAATGCATGGGCCCAGGCTATGGCTGATGCGCCGGCCGTTCGGGCGTTGCCCGAAAAGACGGTGGTCGCGCCCCGGCGTGGGTGCTTTGTCGCTGCGAGGCGGGCAGACTGCGCCCCGACCAGCGCAGAAACTGCTGTGCTCATTGTGACCAAGCTGACTGATGTGGCGGCGCGCCGGCCGGTGTCCGGCGGCCCGGCGCCGCTGGCGGGCGCGACCGTAAGCTGTGTGTTCGTGAGGATCAAGTGAGCATTCCCAACGTGCTGGCCGCCCGGTACGCCAGCGCGAAGATGGTCGCGATCTGGTCGCCGGAGGCGAAGGTAGTCGCCGAGCGGCGGCTGTGGCTAGCGGTGTTGCGGGCCCAGGCCGAACTCGGTGTTGACGTCCCGCGCCAGGCGATCTCGGATTATGAGCGGGTGCTTGACGAAGTGAACCTGGCGTCGATCGCGGCCCGGGAGCGCACGCTGCGCCACGACGTCAAGGCGCGCATCGAAGAATTCAATGCCCTGGCCGGTCATGAGCATGTGCACAAGGGCATGACCAGCCGTGATCTGACCGAGAACGTGGAACAACTGCAGATCCGGCAGTCGATGGACTTGGTTTTTTGCCACGGTGTGGCGGTGGTGGCGCGGCTGGCCGAGCGGGCGGTGGCCTATCGCGACCTGGTCATGGCTGGGCGCAGCCACAACGTGGCCGCTCAGGCCACCACCTTGGGCAAGCGTTTCGCCTCGGCGGCAGAAGAGACGCTGATCGGCCTGACCCGGCTGCGTGAATTGATCGACCGCTACCCGTTGCGTGGCATCAAAGGACCGATGGGCACCGCGCAGGACATGCTTGACCTGCTGGACGGTGATACGGCCAAGCTGGCCGAACTCGAGCGACGGGCAGCCGATTTCTTAGGCTTCGCAACGGTTTTGCACAGCGTGGGCCAGGTGTATCCGCGATCGCTGGATCACGACGCGCTCTCCGCGCTGGTGCAGCTTGGTGCCGGACCGTCGTCGCTGGCACACACCATCCGGCTGATGGCCGGGCACGAACTGGTCACCGAGGGATTCGCGGAGGGGCAGGTTGGCTCGTCGGCCATGCCACACAAGATGAACACTCGCAGTTGCGAACGGGTCAATGGGTTGCAGGTGGTACTGCGCGGGTATGCGGCGATGGCTGCCGAACTGGCCGGCGCGCAGTGGAACGAGGGCGATGTGTTCTGCTCGGTGGTGCGCCGCGTGGCGTTGCCGGACAGTTTCTTTGCCATTGATGGGCAGATCGAGACCTTCCTGACGGTGCTCGACGAATTCGGCGCCTATCCCGCGGTAATCCAGCGCGAGCTGGACCGCTATTTGCCGTTCCTGGCCACCACCAAGGTGTTGATCGCCGCCGTGCGCGCGGGTATGGGTCGCGAGTCCGCGCACCATGTGATTCGTGAGCACGCCGTCGCCACCGCGCTTTCCATGCGGGAGCACGGCACCGAATCCGACCTGCTGGGCCGGTTGGCCGCCGATCCGCGGCTGCCGCTGGACCGGGCGGCGTTGGATGCCGCGCTGGCCGACAAGAAGGCATTCGCCGGTGCCGCTGACGACCAGATTGCCGAGGTGGTCGCGCGGGTGGAGACGCTGGTTGGCCGCTATCCGGAGGCGGCCAAGTACGCTCCGGCGGCGATCCTGTGACCTCCGCCGGCGTCCTCGCCGACATCGACTTCACCGATCTGGACAACTTCGCCGCCGGCTTCCCCCATGACCTCTTCGCCATCCACCGTATGCAGGCCCCGGTGTACTGGCATCAGCCGACCGACAACACTCCGGACGGAGAGGGCTTCTGGTCTGTCGCCACCTACCCGGAAACCCTTGAGGTACTTCGTGATCCGGTGACCTATTCGTCGGTTACCGGTGGACAGCGCCCCTTCGGTGGCACGCTCTTGCAAGATTTGGCCATCGCGGGCCAGGTGCTCAACATGATGGACGACCCGCGGCATTCGCAGATTCGGCGACTGGTCAGCTCCGGGCTGACGCCACGGATGATCCGTCGGGTCGAGGACGATCTGCGTGCCCGCGCGCGCCGGCTGCTGGATGCGGTAGTGCCGGGGGAGCCGTTTGACTTCCTGGTTGACGTTGCCGCAGAGCTGCCCATGCAGATGATCTGCATCCTGCTGGGAGTACCGGAATCCGACCGGCATTGGCTGTTTGAGGCCATCGAGCCGCAGTTCGACTTCGGCGGCGCACGCAAGGCGGCCCTGTCCCAGCTGTCGGTCCCGGACAAAGCCGCGGAGGCCGGTTCCCGGATGTACGCCTACGGCCAGGAGCTGATCGCAGCAAAGCGCGCCTATCCGACCGACGACATGTTGTCGGTGGTCGCGAACGCCACCATCGACGACGCGGACCAGATTGTGGCAGCGGCCTTGTCGGATCTCGAGCTCTACTTGTTCTTCAGTCTGCTGTTCAGCGCCGGCGCGGAAACCACGCGCAATGCGGTCGCGGGCGGGCTATTGGCGCTGGCCGATCGCCCGGAGTCCTGGCAGGCGCTGCGTAGCGATCTCGAGATGCTGCCCACCGCGGTCGAGGAGATAGTTCGCTGGACGTCGCCGTCCCCGTCCAAACGGCGCACCGCCACCCGTGACGTCACGCTCGGTGGACAATCGATCCAAGCGGGGCAGAAGGTGCAGATCTGGGAGGGCTCCGCCAATCGCGACGCGGCCGTGTTCGATAGTGCCGACGAATTCGACATCACCCGAAAACCCAATCCTCATCTGGGCTTCGGCCAAGGGGTGCACTATTGCCTGGGCGCCAATCTGGCCCGGCTGGAGCTGCGGGTGCTCTACGAAGAACTACTTTTGCGGTTCGCTTCGGCGCGGGTGGTGGAGCCCGTCGAATGGACACGCAGCAACCGCCACACCGGTATCCGGCATCTGGTGGTCGAGTTACGCGAGGCGTAGGGCCGTGCGAAGTTAACGTGTCCGCAGTCGTATCCCGGCCGCTCGCAGTTCGAGTGCGGCCAGCCCGCGGATGGTGACGGGATCTTCCCGGCGCCACGCGCCGACCGGATCCGCGCTGACAGCGGCCAGCTTGCTGGGTGACCGGTTGGCCAACGCCCGCAATGCCAGCAGCTGTTGACCGGCCGCGGTGGCGGCCAGGGCCGTCACCGCCAACTTGCGGCGGAAAAACCGTAGCCGCAGGAACAGCCATGGCATGCCCACGGCGAGAATTGGCGTCGCGGCGACCGCGAGCGCGAGCACCACGGCCAGCCAGCTCGCGGTGGTTTCCAGGCTGTGGCCGGCGCTCGCGACGTCGAGGGCGGCCTGGCTCGCTGCGGTGATCGGCTTGCTGACCGCATCGCCCACCAACGGGAGGTGTTGCGCGCCGTGACCGGCCGAGGCCAGGTTGCCGGCGATGCCCTGTGAGCCGTCTTCTATTTGCCGGCCCGCCTCGGCGATGGTCGCGATGGCGCTGTGCACCGCGATGCCGATGAACACCCACAGCATGATCCAGATGGCGGCGGTGATGTCGCTGAGCAGTTGGGCTCCCAGCCGGAGGGGTCTGGTGGAATAGGGCAAGAACCGCGATCTCATACACCGATACCAGCACAGATCCCTGCCGACGGCCGTGATCGAGGCGGCGGTGGGTTGCCGGATAGGCTGACCCGATGCGCCCCGCATTGTCCGACTACCCACATCTGGCCAGCGGCAAGGTTCGTGAGCTGTACCGTGTCGATGACGACCACCTGCTGTTGGTCGCCACCGATCGGATCTCGGCCTACGACTACGTCCTGGACAGTACGATCCCGGACAAGGGCCGCATCCTGACCGCAATGAGCGTGTTTTTCTTCGGTCTGGTGGACACTCCCAATCATGTGGCCGGTCCACCGGATGACCCACGCATCCCCGACGAGGTGCTCGGCCGCGCGCTGGTGGTGCGGCAGCTGGACATGTTTGCGGTGGAATGCGTCGCGCGTGGCTACCTGACCGGCTCCGGGTTGCTGGACTACCAAGCAACCGGAAAGGTCTGCGGTATCGCGCTGCCGCCGGGGTTGGTCGAAGCCAGCAAGTTCGCCGAGCCGCTGTTCACCCCGGCGACCAAAGCTGCGCTCGGAGACCATGATGAAAACATCTCGTTCGCCCAGGTGATCGAGCTGGTCGGGGGGGTGCGCGCCAACCAGCTGCGCGACCGCACTTTGCAGATCTACGTCCGTGCTGCCGATCACGCCCTGACCAAAGGAATCATCATCGCTGACACCAAGTTCGAATTCGGCACCGACCGGGACGGCAACGTATTGCTGGCCGACGAGATATTCACACCGGACTCGTCGCGATACTGGCCGGCCGACGAGTACCGACCCGGCGTGGTGCAGAACAGCTTCGACAAACAGTTTGTGCGCAACTGGCTCACCAGCCCCGAGTCCGGGTGGGACCGTGGCGGTGATCGACCGCCACCCCCGCTCCCGCAGGACATCGTTGACGCTACCCGAGAACGTTACATCGATGCGTATGAACGGATTTCGGGCCTGCGTTTCGGTGACTGGATCGGGCCGAGCGCATGACCGATCAGACCGGGACGGCCCCACCCCCGATAGCCAAGCGGGTGGATACCCGACGGGAGCATCACGGCGACGTCTTCGTCGATCCCTACGAATGGATGCGTGACAAGGACAATCCGGAAGTGATCGCATACCTCGAGGCCGAAAACGCCTATACCGATCACATCACCGCTGATCTGGAACCGTTGCAGCAGAAGATCTTCGACGAAATCAAGGCCCGCACCAAGGAAACCGACCTGTCTGTGCCGACCCGGCGCGGCGATTGGTGGTACTACGCCCGCACCTATGAGGGAAAGCAATACGGCATCCATTGCCGGTGCCCGGTTGCCAATCGCAATGACTGGAATCCGCCGCAATTCGATGAGCACACCGAAATTCCCGGCGAACAGCTGCTGCTCGACGAGAACGAAGAGGCCGAAGGTCAAGATTTCTTCGCCTTGGGTGCGGCCAGTGTCAGCTTGGACGACAATCTCCTGGCCTATTCGGTTGACGTCGTCGGCGATGAGCGATACACGTTGCGGTTCAAGAATTTGCGCACCGGAGAGCGATACCCGGATGAGATTGCTGGCATCGGCCCCGGCGCGACCTGGGCTGCCGACAACCGCACGGTTTACTACGTGACCGTGGACGCCGCCTGGCGTCCGGATACCGTATGGCGCTACGGGCTCGGGTCCGGTCAATCGTCGGAGCGGGTTTACCACGAACCCGACGAACGGTTTTGGCTCGCGGTTGGGCGCACTCGAAGCAACGCCTACGTCCTGATCGCGGCTGGTTCGTCGATCACGTCTGAGATTCGCTATGCCGACGCTGGTGACCCGAACGCGCAATTCGTCGTCGTGCTGCCGCGCCGTGAGGGCGTGGAATATTCGGTGGACCATTCCCCCGGCCGCGCCGGCGTCCCCGACCGCTTCCTGATCCTGCACAACGCCGACGCGGTGAACTTCACCCTGGTAGAGGCCCCCGTCGACGATCCGACACGGCAGCGCACCCTGGTCCCGCACCGCGAGGACGTCCGCTTGGATGGTGTGGACGCCTTCGCCGGTCACCTGGTGGTCAGCTACCGGCGTGAGGCGTTGCCCAGAATCCAACTGTGGCCGGCTACCTTCGATGGAGGTTACGGTGAGCCCGAGGAGATCTCGTTCGACACCGAGCTGATGTCGGCCGGACTGGGCGCGAACCCCAACTGGGATTCGCCCAAGCTGCGAATCGGGGCAGGATCGTTCATCACGCCCGCGCGGATCTACGACATCGATCTGGTCACCGGTGAGCGCACCCTGCTGAAAGAGCAGCCGGTCCTGGGCGGCTACCGCCGCGAGGACTACGCGGAACGCCGCGAATGGGCTTACGCGGAGGACGGCACCCGGATCCCGGTCTCGATCGTGTACCGTGCCGGACTGGATTTCCCCGCGCCGGCACTGATTTACGGCTACGGCGCCTATGAGATCTGCGAGGATCCCCGGTTTTCCATCGCTCGGCTGTCGCTGCTGGATCGAGGGATGGTATTTGTCATTGCCCATGTGCGTGGCGGCGGCGAGATGGGCAGACTTTGGTATGAGCACGGAAAGTTGTTGTCCAAAAAGAACACCTTTACCGACTTCATCGGGGTGGCAAGGCATTTGGTGGATTCGGGTGTCACCCGACCCGACCGGTTGGTCGCTCTGGGCGGCTCTGCCGGGGGACTGCTGATGGGTGCGGTGGCCAACATGGCGCCGGACCTCTTCGCTGGGATTCTGGCCCAGGTGCCTTTCGTCGATCCGCTGACCACCATCCTGGACCCCTCCTTGCCGCTCACCGTCACCGAGTGGGATGAGTGGGGAAATCCGTTGAGTAGCCACGATGTCTACGAGTACATGAAGTCCTATTCACCGTATGAGAACGTCGCGCCCAAGAGGTACCCGGCCATCCTGGCGATGACGTCGCTGAACGACACCCGGGTCTACTACGTGGAGCCGGCGAAATGGGTTGCAGCGCTTCGGCACGTCAAGACCGACGACAATCCGGTCCTACTGAAGACGCAAATGAACGCGGGCCATGGCGGAATAAGTGGGCGTTACGAACGCTGGAAGGAAACGGCGTTCCAGTACGCCTGGCTGCTAGCCGCCGCCGGCTACGACAACAGTGGCGGCGGCCAGGAAGACGACCTCCTCAGCACTGCGCAGGGTTAGGCGCGTCGTCATCGACTTGGGCGGATTGGGCATCCGCGCGGCGTAAACATTGGCCGGGAACATCGCCAACATCAGTGCCAGCAGGCACACCGCGGCAGCCACCCGGGTTTGGGGTAGTAACAACCCCACCGCACCTAGCAGCTCGAGGACGCCGGTGGCGGTAACCAGTAGGGCCGGCGCGGGCAGCCGAGGCGGCACGATCGCGAGGAGGTCGCCGCGCAGCGGCGGTGCAAAATGTGCGACACCGGTGAGCAGGAACATCGCGGCTAACCCTGTCGCGGTCGCGGCATTCCAGGTGTCGAAGTAGGCGATGCCAAGCCAGCCAACGATCCGGGCGGCGATGGTGCCCACCAGCAGCGTGATCAACGGCGCCATCTTCGAGCTCTCCCTGATCTAGACACTGACAAGATTTGACACGCCCACGCTAGGCGGCAAACTAGTCACTGTCAAGTTAGATTTGTATACTGGCCTGATGGACCGTCCGGCCTACCACCACGGCGGTTTGCGGACCGTGATCCTGACCGAGGCCGCCCGTCTGGTGGCCGAACGCGGCGCGGACCGGGTGTCGCTGCGTGAGCTGGCCCGCGACGCCGGAGTGTCACACGCGGCACCGGCGCACCACTTCACCGATCGGCGTGGCGTTTTTACCGCGCTGGCCACCGAAGGATTCCGGCTGCTGACCGCGGCGCTCGTCGAGGCTCGCCCGGCATTCGCCGACGCGGCCCTGGCTTACGTGCGGTTTGCGCTCGAGCACCCTGGCCACTACCAGGTCATGTTCAACGCAACGTTGGTGGATGGGTCCGATGCCGACCTGACCGCCGCCGCGGCAGCGGCCAGCGCCGAATTGGCGCAGGGGGTGGCGACATTGCGCGATCGCCGCGCGAAGAACGATCCAGCCGGTGCGCAACTGGCGGCCTGGTCGCTGGTGCATGGCTTCTCGACGCTTTGGCTCAACGATGCGGTCAATGCTGAGGTGAAAGCGATAGATCCGATGGACACCGTCATGCGAATCGCGACGATTTTGTTCGAGGGATAGCCGGATCAGGTCGGCGGCGTCTTTGGGAGAAACGCGGCCGGGACAAGTGTCGCGGTCATCAGCGCCGCCGCGACCACGAACATGACCATGTACGAGTGTGAAAGATCGCGCACTACATTCGCTGCGAAGGCGGGGTCAAGGGACTGCGGTGGCATCGTTGCCTCGTCCACTGGCACCCCATGCCTGGCCGCGTCGTCCTGGAGTGCGGTGATTCTATTTGCGACGGAGATGTTTTCGCTGCGATTGAACTGGTTGGTCAAGATCACCGACATCAGCGCGGCCCCCATCGAGCCGCCTACCTGGTGGGTGACGCTGATCAGTGTCGAGCCGCGCGCGATCTCATGCGGGGTCAGCGACCGTACCGCAGCACCGGAGAGCGGCATCATCGTGCAACCGGTGCCCATGCCGGTTATCGCAAGCGCAACCAGCAGGGTCGGCAGATAGTGTGTCTGCTTGGCGACGCCAACGGCGAAGATGCCCAGGCCCACTGCGAGCAAGGTGATGCCAACCAGCACGCTCATGCCTGGCCCACGCCGGTCCATGAACGCACCGGCGAGCGGCATGGTCAACATGGCACCGAGCCCCTGCGGGATCAGGTGCACGCCGGACTGCATGGGTGTTTGGTGTAACACCTGCTGCAAGTAGCTCGGCAGCAGCAGGCTGGAGCCCACAAAGGCCGTTGCGAAAACCAGCGCCGTCAGATTCGCTTGGGCGACCACGCGCTTCTTGAACAGCCGCAGATCGATCAGCGGGTGATCCGCACGGTGCCAGGCATGCCAGCCGAACGCGATAATCAGCGCTAGGCCGCCAATCATGGGCACCAGCACATCGCGGTCGAGCAGTGCGCCCTGGCCGGGAACGGACGACACACCGAACAGAAAGATCGCCAGACCGGGTGACAGCAGCAGCAAGCCGACGAGGTCGAAGGTCTCCGACGCTGCTGGGCGATCGGGCGGGAACACGACCGCCGCTAGGGCGAAGGCGGCCACCCCGACCGGCAGGTTCACCAGGAAGATCCAAGGCCAGCCGAAGGAGTCGATCAGCCAGCCACCCAGGATGGGGCCGCCGATCGGACCCAGCAGCATCGGGATGCCCAGCACCGCCATCAAGCGGCCCAGTCGCCTCGGACCCGCCAGCCGAGTCAGGATTATGAATCCGAGCGGCATCAACATCCCGCCGCCCATTCCCTGCAACGTACGAAAAGCAATTAACAACAGAATGTTCGGTGCCATCGCGCACATTAATGAGCCCACGGTGAATGCCAGGATTGAACCCATCCAGAGCCGTTTGGTGCCGAATCTGTCAGCGGCCCAACCGGTCATTGGGATCATGGTGGCCACTGCGAGCGTATAGGCGGTCATGGTCCATGCGACAACGGCTTGGGTGGAATCGAATTCGACGATAAACGTTCGCTGCGCGACGCTGACGATGGTGGCATCCAGCACCGACATCACCGACGCCAGCACGCAGACCCCGGCGATCCGGAATAGCCCCGCGTCCAGCTTGTCCGGGTAACCGGGCTGGCCGTGGTGGTGGGGCCCTGTTGCGGCAGCGGGCAGCGTGGCATCCTCGGGTGCCGAACGCGCCTCATCCATAGCGTTGCTGAGCATAGCTACTCGGCTCGCTGGTGCCGATGTTGGGATCGGGTTCGCTGCCTCGTGCGGGTCGGGGTCTCAGTCGGGCTCCCTGGTATTTCATAAGCGTCGGCTAGACGTCTGCTGTCTGCGTGTATTTCACCGTTTCGAAACCTGGAATCGTCAGACTACAAGCGTGTCTGGAAAATTGATCGTCTCGGTGTCGGGGATAGGCGAGCACACCCTGGCCGAAGTCGACGAATTCTGTGCGCAAATGGATATCCGGTCGGTGCCGGTGTCGCTGCTCGTCGCGCCACGGCTCAAGGGCAACTATCGGCTCGACCGGGACCCGGGCACTGTCGAATGGCTGGCCGCGCGGCGCGCCGGGGGCGATTCTCTTGTGCTGCACGGCTACGACGAAGCCGCGACAAAAAAGAGACGTGGCGAGTTTGCGACGCTGCATGCGCATGAGGCCAATCTGCGGGTGATGGCCGCCGACCGCGTGCTCGAGCATCTTGGCCTACGTACCCGGCTATTCGCGGCGCCGGGATGGGTTGTGTCGCCGGGTGTCGTTAAAGCGCTGCCTAAAAATGGTTTTCGATTGCTTGCCGATTTTCACGGGGTGACCGACCTGGTTCGTCAGACCACGGTGCGCGCCCGGGTACTGGGAATCGGGGAAGGCTTCCTGACCGAGCCGTGGTGGTGCCGGATGGTGGTGCTGTCATCCGAGCGGATCGCGCGGCGCGGCGGGGTCGTGCGCGTTGCGGTTTCGGCTCGTCAGCTACGCAAGTCGGGCCCGCGCCAGGCCATGATCGATGCCATCGACTTGGCGTTGATGTACGGCGCCGCGCCGATGGTTTATCGCTGGCTGCCGCACAAGGCCATTCTCGACGCCGCATAGTCGGGTGTCCGGATGAGGGTCGCTATCCTGTACCGGCATGAGCGATTTGCCGGCTAGGTCGGACGGGTTTACCGCTGATGTGATCATCGTCGGCGCCGGGCTGGCCGGCCTGGTAGCGGCCGGAACAATGGGCACACGCCTACGTCGATTTTGCCGCGGGGGAAAAACGCAGCTGGCTACGGGAGCGTGGCCTGAAGATTTTCCCTCTGGTGGGCTGGGCAGAGCGAGGCGGTTACGACGCACAGGGACATGGCAATTCGGTGCCGAGATTTCACAGCACCTGGGGTACCGGGCCCGCGCTGGTGGAAGATCTTCGCGCGGGCTCTAGCACGGTGCCCCGGACCCCGGCTGGTATCGGGGGCAATCACGACTTGGTGCGCAAGAACTGGCCCAAGCGGATGGGACGCATCCCAAAACAGCTGCTCAGCGGGTGCCGGCGCACGTCGACGGCCGGATGATCGGTATCGCTCAAGAGGCGGGCGCACGAATCATCAACCCCGATCGGATGTGGCATTGCACCGAGGGCATCACCAACTACGATCCCATCTGGCCGCACCACGGCATCCGGATCATTCCCGGCCCGTCGGCGCTGTGGTTGGACGCGGCGGGTAATCGATTGCCGATTCCGCTCTATCCGGGCTTCGACACGTTGGGCACCCTGGAGTACATCGCGTCGTCCGGGTATGACTACACCTGGTTCATCCTGAACGCCAGGATCATTGAGAAGGAATTCGCGCTTTCCGGCCAGGAGCAAAACCCAGACCTAACCGCGCAGAGCATCCGTCAGTTGCTGCGTTCGAGGATCCGGTCCGGGCCGCCCGGACCGGTGCAGGCGTTCATCGACCGGCGCGTGGACTTTGTTAGCGCCGCCTCTTTGCGCGAGCTCGTTGATGCGATGAACGAGTTGTCCGATGTGGAGCCGCTCGACCACGAGACGGTGGCGGCCGCGGTCAGCTCGCGCGATCGTGAGGTGGTCAACAAGTTCACCAAGGACGGTCAGGTCACCGCTATTCGAGCCGCCCGTGGCTACCTCGGTGACCGGCTGGGCCGGGTGGTGGCGCCGCACCGGTTGACCGACCCCAAGGCGGGGCCGCTCATCGCGGTCAAGCTGCACATCGTGACCCGAAAGACGTTGGGGGGAATCGAGACTGATCTCAACGCCCGGGTCCTCAAGGCGGACGGCACTCCGGTCGCCGGGTTGCACGCCGCCGGCGAAGTGGCCGGGTTTGGCGGGGGTGGCGTGCACGGCTACCGCGCCTTGCAGGGAACGTTCCTGGGTGGCTGCATCTTCTCCGGCCGGGCGGCCGGCCGTGGGGCGGTCGAAGACATCACCTAGCCGGTGCTCGGCCTAGAAAGTCACCGCGATTTCCTCAGCCAACACCTGGAAGTCGGTACTGGTCATCTCGCTAAGTCGGCCGTAGTAGATGCCCCGCGCATCGGGAGCGATGATCCCCTGGTGGATGGGTACCGCGCGAGCGGGTGCTACCGCGCGCAGGTAGTCGACCGCCTCCGATATTTTCATCCACGGCGCGGCGGCCGGTGTGGCCAAGATGTCCACCGGTTCGTCCGGGACGAACAACGCGTCACCCGGATGCATCAGTCTGGCGCGGTGGTCACCGTCATCGATCAGATACGAAATATTCTCTATCACTGGGATTTCCGGATGGATTACGGCGTGTCGCCCGCCCACGGCGCGGATGGTTAGCTGACCGACGGACAGTTCGTCGCCCACGTGGACCTCCTGGCAGGGCGCGCCGAGCTGCGCGGTGGTCTGTGGGTCGGCGTACAGTACCGCGCCCGGGTTGGTGTCGAGCAGAGCGGGCAGCCGGGCGACGTCGACGTGATCGGGATGCTGGTGGGTGATCAGGATGGCGGCCAGGCCGGTGATCCCTTCGAAGCCGTGCGCAAAGCTGCCGGGATCAAAAAGCACGCTGGTTTGTCCGAACTCTGCCAGCAGGCAGGAATGACCGAAATGCGTCAGTTGCATGTCTACGATTGTGCCCTGATGGGGACCACGGCGGCGCGGATGCTCCTGACGGCGATGCTTGTCGCCGGCAGCCTGGTGATCGCGGTTGCCGCGATCCCGGCACGCGCGGAACCCGAAACCTGCCCGCCGGTGTGTGACAAGATTCCCGGCACCGCATGGATCGGGCGCCGGGCCGTGCCGCTGGATTTCGTGTATGGGTGGCCCAGGCTGGCCGACGCGGCAACCGCTGTCACCAGGACAACACCGCGGTTCCGGTTCGAGCAAGCATGTAACACGCCAGCTTTCCCGCAGGACAGCCGTGACTCGGCGGTCGCGGGCCGCGCGGCGGTGGCCCACCCGGACGGGCAGTGGCAGCTACACGCTCAGATCCTGCACTGGCGAGGTGACACCGCCCGCGGCGGTGCCATTGCGGCGTCGGTGTTCGGCACCGCGGTCGCCACGCTGCGCGCATGCCAGCTGGGGGCGCCTGGCCAGTCGCCGTCGATCACCGACCTCGAACCGACTCGAATGGCGGCGGTGATCAGCGGAGCGATCATCATGCATACCTATTTTGTCGCACATCTGGCGAGTAGCACGATCAGCGAGCTCACGCTGTGGACAGCGGGAGCACCGCAGGTGGAGTGGCCGGTGATCGCGGACGCCGCCGTTCTGGACGCCATGACCACGCCGCTGTGTGCGGCCTACATGGCCTCCTGCCCCTAAGCGTTGGTGGCGGCCACGGTCGCCGGTAGAGTTGGCGCCGAGCAATCGGATCTGAGGAGGAGCGCGGGT
The DNA here is from genome assembly GCF_900292015.1 of Mycobacterium basiliense. Lineage (NCBI taxonomy): Bacteria > Bacillati > Actinomycetota > Actinomycetes > Mycobacteriales > Mycobacteriaceae > Mycobacterium > Mycobacterium basiliense. Next base: position 4,896,914 of record NZ_LR130759.1, on the reverse strand, counting down.
GGCCCGGGTAGTCGTGCACGTGATGCCCAAAGCAGAGATTCTCGATCCGCAGGGGCAGGCGATCGTCGGGGCACTGGGGAGGTTAGGGCATCCCGGCGTCTCGGATGTCCGTCAGGGCAAGAGGTTTGAGCTGGAGGTTGACGATACCGTCGACGATTCCACCCTCGCCGAGATCGCGGAATCGCTGCTGGCGAACACGGTAATCGAGGATTGGACGATAAGCCGGGATCAGCAGTGACGGTGAGGATCGGCGTCGTCACCTTCCCCGGCACGCTTGATGACGTGGACGCCGCGCGTGCGGTGCGGCAAGTCGGTGCCGATGCGGTCAGCCTGTGGCATGCCGATGCCGACCTCAAGCGGGTCGACGCGGTGGTGGTTCCGGGTGGTTTTTCCTACGGTGACTACCTCCGGGCTGGGGCGATCGCTAGATTCGCCCCGGTAATGGGGGAGGTGGTTGCCGCCGCCGGCCGCGGAATGCCGGTGCTGGGCATCTGCAACGGGTTTCAGGTGCTCTGCGAGGCCGGTCTACTACCCGGAGCCCTGACCCGCAATGTGGGGTTGCACTTCATCTGCCGTGACGTCTGGCTACGGGTCGGGTCGACGTTGACGGCCTGGACATCGCGGTTCGAGCCCGATGCGGACTTGCTGGTGCCGTTGAAGTCCGGCGAGGGACGCTACGTGGCGCCAGCGTCCGTGCTCGATCAGCTCGAAGGGGACGGGCGGGTGGTGTTCCGATACCACGAGAACGTCAACGGCTCGCTGCACGACATCGCTGGCGTCAGCTCGCCTAACGGTCGTGTGGTCGGGTTGATGCCCCACCCCGAACATGCGATCGGGGCGCTGACCGGCCCGTCCGATGATGGACTGGGGTTGTTCTATTCGGCGCTGGACGCTGTGCTCACGGCCTGAGGCCGAGCAGACGATCTACGGCCCCGCGGGGTTTCGTCGAATTTTGCGTCGAGTGAGGGGCAAGCCGGCCGCGCCCCTCAGCCGGCGTCGCGTAGCAGCGGTGTCGACGACAACTCGGCGATGGGGGTCAACCCATCGAAAAACTCGATCGCGGCCGCAATGGCATGGTCAACAAACATTGCGAAATCCTCGAACGCCACACCATTTTCCACCGGCTGGGAAACGATCGCGGCGACACCAATCCGGTGCGGATCAGACGAGCCGTGCAGGGTCGCGGTGACTTCGCGGCACTGGTCGTTCCAGGTGTCAACGACCTGCCTCAGCGTTGGCGCGTCGGCGGCGGGGAAGAAACAGGCGGGTGTGACCCGAATCGTGAAAATCTCGCGATCGGTGACCGGGATTTCAAGGTGCACGTGCAGTCGAACCACGTTCATGACGAAAAAAAATTCGCCATCGTGCTGGCCACGGAAGTACCGACGCCCGCGCGCACGCAGGTAGCGTTCGATCAGTTTGGTATCCAGCGACTCGGTCATGGAATCCATGGTGCTGCCGGCGCCTATAGGGATCCTTGGAACCAGGGAAAGCGATAGCGAAGAATCAGCTGAGAATCGCCTGAGGCAAACCACCGAACGCCGGGCTCGAACTGGGCTTTTGCAGCGCCGTTAGGCAGGGGCCGGGTCTGCACCGGGGCGCGTCGACGCTTCGAGCGGATACAGCTGCGGCAGGTTGACCACGATCGCCTCTTGGGTGCTGCGGGCTATGACGACCTCGGCGGGTGCGACGGGGTCGGGGTTTTCTTCGCGATGTGGCAGGTAGGGAGGTATGAAGATGTAGTCGCCGGGTTGAGTCGAGATCCGCACTTCTTGGACGCCGTCGTGAAACACGAACTCAGGCCGGCCGCTTCGTACATAGATCGCAGTCTCGGACTCGCCGTGATGGTGATTGGCCGAGGAGGTTTCGGGCGAAACATGGGTTTCGCCCATCCAGAGCTTCTCGGAGCCGACCGAGCGCCCGCTGAGGGCGGCGAATCGACGCAGTCCCTCCGATTGCGCTGTGTCGGAGCTGATTTCCGTCGCTTTGATGTGATGCACCCGCATCGGGCGAGCGCCTGGAGTCGAAGCGTCGGAAGAAAAATCAGGGTGAAAGTCATCCGAAAATGTCATCTGGGCTCCCATTGTTGGACGCTAGTGAAAAGCGTATCACGTTATGCTGCAAGCATTTTCAGTCGCAGTTCGGTGACAGTGGGAGATCGAGGTGCGCCCTGCCGGCGGCGATCATGGGCTCCTGACAGGTCACGGCGACGGTACCCGGACCGACCATACGACAGACGCGGCTTCGCGGCTCTGAGGCGACGCGGGATGGTGGTCGGCATGCTCGGCCTCCTTCCTCGGCTCTGGTGCGAGGCTACGCCTCCGAAGTGCAGCGAAGACGAATTACAGATTCGGTCACGAATTGACGCCGATGGGGCTAGGTTTTGCTGAAACCAGTGGCAAACATTGCGCTGTGGTGGTGGGTATGAGGAGTCACGATGCTGCCGAATTTCGCATTGCTGCCGCCGGAAACAAATTCCGCGTTGATGTTTGCCGGCTCAGGGTCGGCGCCCTGGTGGACGGCGGCGGGTGCGTGGGACGCGTTGGCCGAGGAGTTGCGCTCGGCGGCCGCCTCGTTCTCGTCGGTGACCGAGGGTTTGACCGCCGGGTTGTGGCAGGGTGCGGCATCCGCGGCGATGGCCGGCGCGGCCGCCCCATACGCGGCATGGCTGAACGCCTCGGCGGCGCGGGCTCAGGGGGCGGCGGGTCAGGCCCGAGCGGTCGCCGGGGTGTTCGAGGCCGCTCGCGCTGCGATCGTGAATCCCGCGGTAATCGCCGCCAACCGAACCCAGATCGTGTCCTTGGTGCTGTCGAACGTGTTCGGTCAAAACGCTCCGGCCATCGCGGCCGTCGAGGGCGCCTACGAAGAGATGTGGGCCCAGGACGTCAGCGTGATGGCCGGCTACCATGGCGGTGCCTCCGCGGCGGCCGCGGCGCTGAGGTCCTGGCAGCAATCACTGCGGGAAGCGCTCGGTTTCTCCCTGCCGCAAAACGCCGGTCTCGGCAACAACGGCACCGGCAACGTCGGTAACGGAAACCATGGCGACTCAAACCTGGGCAACGGGAACCTGGGAAGCGCCAATGTGGGCAGCGGAAATACCGGCAACTCCAACTTGGGGAGCGGAAACATCGGTAGTTCCAACCTGGGCGGCGGGAATCGCGGCGAATCGAATGTGGGCGGCGGTAACTCCGGTCACGGCAACCTCGGCGGCGGCAACAGCGGCAGCGGGAACGTGGGCTTCGGCAACAATGGCGATGGCAACGTCGGCGGTGGGAACAAGGGCCACGGAAACTTCGGATTCGGAAACGTCGGTCCCACCGAAACCGATGCCCTGTCCAACATCGGCAGCGGAAACACCGGAAGCTTCAACCGGGGTTCGGGGAATACCGGCGATTCCAACTGGGGCTTCGGCAACACCGGCGACGGCAATATCGGCGTCGGAAATAGCGGTAACGGGAACATCGGGTTCGGCCTCACGGGTAACAATCAGATGGGCATCGGCGCCTTGAACACCGGCAGCGGCAACATCGGGTTCGGCAATTCGGGCAACGGCAACATCGGATTCTTCAACTCCGGCACGAACAATGTCGGCGTCTTCAACTCGGGCTTTGCCAACACCGGGTTTGAGATTTCCGGGACGAACAACACCGGGTTTCAGACCACCGGCGGCACCAATACCGGCTTCTGGAACACCGGTCTGGAAGCCACCGGTTTCGGGAACACCTCCGGCGAAACGACAGGTGCGTTCAACTCGGGCCGCTATACCACCGGATTCTTCAACTCGGGCGACGCGAATAGCGGCTGGTTCAATTCGGGGAAGGGCAACACCGGATCCGCCAACTCCGGCGACGGGAACACCGGCTGGTTCAACGCCGGTGCGACCAACACCGGGTTCGGCAACTCGGGCAACATCAACACCGGCATCTTCAATTCGGGCAACCTGAACACCGGCATCGGAAGCGTCGGCAACGGGCCCGGCACCAGCTCGGGATTCGGGAACCTGGGTACCGGTGCCTCAGGCTTCTTCAACCAGGGCAACAATGCCTCCGGCTTCGTCAACTCCGGCGACGATACCTCGGGCGCGCGCAACTCCGGGCCCGATAGTTCGGGCTTCAACAACTCGGGATTTGGCGGCTCTGGCTTCCAGAACTCGAGTGATCGGGGTTCGGGCTTCTTCAACAGCGTCAACGATGGCGTGGGCTTCCAGAACTCAGGCTTTTTCAACACCGGCATTCGCAACTCGGGTTTTGGGAACGTGAGTGAATTCCCGGGAACCGACAGCGGGCACTCGGGCTTCTTTCACCGCTGATTTCGGCGCCAGCGCATTGGCTGGCGTGTGCCACCTGTGTGTTATGGGAAGAGTGGCCGGGAGGACCACCCCAGAAAGACGTACTCATCTGCTCGGCAGCTCCTCAAACCGATCTGGTTCTCGACCTTTAGCGTGCTACTGGCTTGGCGGGCTCAGCGCGACCGATGCCTCGGCTGTGTAGCACAGGAAGGTCAGCGTTTCCTGTAGGTAGAGCTGCACGGTGTCGGCGTCGTGGCTGGTGTACCCGATCGCGACGTCGGTGCCCAACTGTAGGTCAAAGTCGCCGCCGCGGGTGGTCAACACGAATGCGCCGTCGATCGCCGGCGCCCAGATGATGTCGCCGTCGACCAGGCGGTTCAGATGCTCGCGGATGGGATAGCCGTGTTCGGTGGTTTCGCTGACCTTGGTGTAAACGTCGGCCGCGAGCAGCACCGAGTACGGGCCATCGACACCGGCCAGGCGCAGCTCCGATAGCGCCTGGGTAATGACATCGGGAATTTCGCGCGGGTCTTCGGGCAACGTGAGCGGCGGGTTGGAGCTGGCGCTGCGGATGCCCTCGATCGACGCGGCGGCATAGCCCTCGAAGATGGTGCGGTCCTCGACGAACGCCAACTTCTTGGCGGCCACTTTGACCGGATCCCAGTCCGAGTCCTGCGAACCGCGTTCGACGTCGTCGATCTCGGCACGCGACAGGGTAAACGGAACGCGCAGCCGGACAAGGGGTTTGCTTGCGCGTAGGTGGGCGATGACGCCGTCGGTGGGGGCCTGGACGTCAATCAGCCGGCCCGTACTGACTGCTGCGGTGACCGGACCGCCGGGCCCGCCGACGTCAACCACCCGACGCCCGGCGATGTGCCGTTTGAACGTCCGCGTCGCCTCCAATTCGATTTCGGCCCAGGCAGCTTCGGTGACGGGTGCCAGTTCGCGGTAGAGGTTGTTCATTGAGAGGTTCCTTTCAGGCTGCCGATCGAGAGTGAACCGTCATTCGAGGCTGGGGTGACCGCCGGGGTGGGCGGTGCGACGGGCAGAGGCGGTGGATCGTCGAGGAAGGTGATGGTGGGGGAGAAGAACAATCCACCGGTTACTGCCGTCGAAAAGTCCAGCACGCGATCGGTGTTGCCGGGAGGATCACCGAGAAACATGTTGCGCAGCATCCGCTCGGTGACCTGGGGCGTGCGCGAATAGCCGATGAAGTAGGTGCCGTATTCGCCCTTTCCGACCTCGCCGAACGGCATATTGTGACGCACGATTTTTAGTTCGGCGCCGTCGTCGTCGGTGATGACATTCAGCGCGATATGCGAGTTGGCGGGTTTCGCTGCGTCGTCGAGTTCGATGTCTTCCAGCTTGGTCCGCCCGATCACCCGTTCCTGCTCGGTGACCGACAGCGCATCCCAGGACTGCATCTCGTGCAGATACTTCTGCACATGCACATAACAGGATCCGGAAAAGTCGGGGTCCTCGTCGCCGACGGTGGTGGCGCTGACAGCCACTGGGCCACCTGGATTTTCGGTGCCGTCCACAAAGCCCAACAGGTCGCGATTGTCGAAGAAGCGGAATCCGTGCACCTCGTCGACCACGGTGACGGCACCGGCCATGGCTTTGAGAATGCGGCCGGCTAGTTCGAAGCACACGTCCATGGTTTCGGCTCGGATATGGAACAACAGATCACCGGGTGTTGCCGGCGCCGTGTGCCGCGGTCCCTCCAAGGCGATGAACGGATGCAGTTCGGCCGGGCGCGGGCCGGAAAACAACCGGTCCCAGGCATCGGAACCGATCGAGGCGACGACCGACAGCCGTTTACTCGGATCGCGAAAGCCCACCGCACGCACCAAACCGGATATGTCGGCAAGCGCGTCGTGCACGGTCGCTTCGCCGCCGTCGTCGATGGTTGCGACGAGAAAGATTGCGGCGGGCGTCAGGGGTGCGAGGATGGGTTGTGGCTGAACCGAAGGCACCCTGCCGACCCTAGCGTGAACCACATAGTCCTCAACAGCCATGATGGTCACATGTCCGGCGGGCCTACCCTCTCAGCCAGCGCGCGTGGCCTCTGCGAGTTCATCGATGCCTCACCGTCGCCTTTTCACCTGTGCGCCACCGTCGCCCGACGGCTGCGTAACGCCGGGTACACCCAACTCAGCGAAACCGAGCGCTGGCCAGCGCAACCCGGGCGTTACTTCCTGGTGCGTGCCGGTTCGCTGGTCGCCTGGAACGGTGGTGGCGGCGGTGATACGGGTGGCCCGCCAGGCCCATTCCGGATTGTCGGCGCACATAGCGACAGCCCGAACCTACGGGTCAAACAGCACCCCGACCGGCTGGTCGCCGGTTGGCAGGTGGTCGCGCTACAGCCATACGGGGGCGCGTGGCTCAATTCCTGGTTGGACCGTGATCTGGGTGTCAGCGGGCGGCTTTCGGTGCGAGACGGCGGCCAAATCGATCACCGGCTGGTCCGCATCGATGAGCCGGTCCTGCGGGTGCCGCAGCTGGCCATCCACCTGGCCGAGGACCGCAAGTCGGTGACGCTGGATCCACAGCGGCACGTCAACGCGGTGTCGGGCGTGGGCGATCGCGTCGGCTCGTTCCTCGGCTACGTTGCGCGGCATGCCGGGGTGATCGAGGCCGACGTGCTGGCCGCCGACCTGATGACCCACGACCTGACGCCGTCGGCGGTGATCGGCGCCAACGCCGACCTGGTAAGCGCGCCGCGGCTCGACAACCAGGCCAGTTGCTATGCCGGACTGGAGGCGCTGCTGGGCGCCACCCCGGGTGAGGTGTTGCCCATCCTGGTGATCTTCGACCACGAGGAGGTCGGTTCGGCCTCCGATCGCGGCGCCCAGTCCAACCTGCTGAGCACCGTCCTGGAACGGATCGTGCTGGCCGCCGGCGGTGGCCGCGAAGACCTGCTAAGGTTGCTGCCCGCCTCGTTGTTGGCGTCGGCGGACATGGCGCACGCCACACACCCCAACTACCCCGATCGTCATGAGCCGGGCCACCTGATCGAGGTGAACAAGGGGCCGGTGCTCAAGGTGCACCCGAACCTGCGGTACGCCACTGACGGGCCCACCGCCGCGGCGTTCGCAGTGGCCTGCCAGCAGGCCGGGGTTACGCTGCAGCGCTACGAGCATCGAGCCGACCTGCCGTGTGGGTCGACGATCGGCCCGCTGGCTTCGGCCCGCACCGGCATCCCCACCGTCGACGTGGGCGCCCCCCAGCTTGCGATGCATTCGGCGCGGGAGCTGATGGGTGCTCATGATGTGGTCGCCTACGCGGCGGCGCTGCACGCGTTCTTTTCCCCCACTGCGTAGGGTCTACAGGCTATGACGCTCACCGTGGAGATGATCACATTCGATTGCCACGACCCCGCGACGTTGGCCAGCTGGTGGGCCGACCAGTTCGGCGGTACTACGCGCGAATTGTTGCCCGGTGAATTCATTACGGTGGCCCGAGCCGCGGGCCCGCGGCTCGGATTTCAGAAGGTTCCTGATCCCACGCCGGGGAAAAACCGCGTCCACCTCGATTTCGTTGCTCCAGATGTGGATGCCGAAGTATCCCGGTTGACGGCCGCGGGCGCCACCGAACTTGAACAGCACCGGTTCGGGGAGAACTTTCGCTGGGTGGTGCTGGCCGACCCCGAGGGCAACGTGTTCTGCGTGACGGGGCAGTAGCTAGCCCCTCGTCACGCTCGGCGCGAAAGTCCGAACAGCCCGCGGCATTGGTCGAACCCATCCACTTGCACCTCAACCGTGCGATGGCGCTGCCAATCGTCCCGGGTCAACCGGAAACGCAGTAGCTCAACCATGAGGCCGTCACGCGCCACGCGGTCCACGCCGTTGATTTGGTAACCGGCGCGGCGCGATACGGCGATGGAGGTCGGGTTGTCGGTCATCGATTCCGAAGTCGCGATTTCGGCGCCGAGCTCAGTGAACACGAAATGTAGTGCCGCGGCTCGCATCTCGGTGCCGTAGCCGCGGCCTTGGTAGCTTCGTCCGAGCCACGATCCGGATGCAACCGCGCGGGTGATGGGGAAATCCTTGGCGATCAGGGCCTGTACGCCGACCGCCGCGCCGTCGATCACGACGGCCAGCGGCAATTCCCAGTCCAGCGTTTTGAAGCGGGCGAGCTGTTGCCATACGTGCGACAGCGTGTTGAACGGCAGCTCTTCGCGAGGAGCTCTGGTCCAAGGGACCGAGAAAGGCATCCGCTCGGGTTCGTGCACCCCGTCGAGAATGGTGTCGATCAGCTGGTCACACAGCTCCTCGGTGGGCAGCCGCAGCTGTAAGCGCGGCGTGCTGATCCGCAGGTCGAACAGGGGCCAATGACGAGACATCCGATCATTATCTGGATCGTCCCAAGCGCTGTCAGCTGGATTTCCCCGGGGAACCTAGACTGTCCCCGTGACGACCGCGCGCACCCAGGTGATTGACACCGTCGAACATGCCGCCACCACCCCCGACCACCCGCAACCATTCCATGAGCTGGGCCTCAAAGACGACGAGTACCAGCGGATTCGTGACATCCTGGGGCGCCGCCCCACCGATACCGAGCTGGCCATGTACTCGGTGATGTGGAGTGAGCACTGCTCCTACAAGTCATCCAAGGTTCACCTGCGCTATTTCGGTGAGACCACCAGCGAGCAGATGCGCGCGGGCATGCTGGCCGGAATCGGCGAGAACGCAGGCGTGGTCGACATCGGCGACGGCTGGGCCGTCACGTTCAAGGTGGAATCGCACAACCACCCGTCCTATGTAGAGCCTTACCAGGGTGCTGCCACCGGTGTCGGTGGCATCGTGCGCGACATCATGGCCATGGGAGCGCGCCCGGTCGCGGTGATGGACCAGCTGCGATTCGGCCCTGCCGAGGCGCCAGATACCCGCCGGGTGCTCGACGGCGTGGTTCGCGGTGTGGGTGGCTACGGCAATTCGTTGGGTTTGCCCAATATCGGTGGCGAGACCGTCTTCGATGCGTGTTATGCCGGAAACCCGTTGGTCAACGCGTTGTGTGTCGGCGTATTGCGGCAGGAGGATCTGCATCTGGCGTTCGCTTCGGGTGCCGGGAACAAGATCATTCTGTTCGGCGCGCGAACGGGACTCGATGGTATCGGCGGGGTGTCGGTCCTGGCATCGGACACCTTCGACAGTGCAGGCTCACGCAAGAAATTGCCCTCGGTGCAGGTGGGCGACCCGTTCATGGAGAAAGTGCTGATCGAGTGTTGCCTCGAGCTCTACGCGAGCGGACTGGTGATCGGCATTCAGGATCTGGGTGGGGCCGGATTATCCTGTGCCACATCGGAGTTAGCCTCTGCCGGGGACGGCGGAATGGCGATCCAACTCGATACCGTCCCGCTGCGGGCCAAGGATATGACGCCAGCCGAAGTGCTCTGCAGCGAGTCGCAGGAGCGGATGTGTGCGGTGGTCGCCCCGGAGAATGTGAATGCCTTCATGGCGGTGTGTCGCAAGTGGGATGTGCTGGCCACGGTGATCGGTGAAGTCACCGACGGCGACCGGCTGCAGATCAGCTGGCAGGGTCAGACGGTCGTCGATGTGCCGCCGCGCACAGTGGCCCACGAGGGGCCGGTGTACCAGCGCCCGGTTGCCCGCCCCGACGCACAAGATGCACTCAACGCCGACACCTCGACCGGATTGCCTCGGCCCTCTTCCGGGGACGAGCTGCGCGCGACTTTGCTTGCGTTACTCAGTAGTCCGCACCTGTGCAGTCGCGCATTCATCACCGAGCAGTACGACCGCTATGTGCGCGGCAACACCGTGCTGGCCGAGCACGCCGACGGCGGCGTCCTGCGCATCGACGAGTCGACCGGACGGGGCATCGCGTTGTCCACCGACGCGTCCGGGCGCTACACGTTGCTGGACCCCTACGCGGGAGCCCAGCTGGCATTGGCCGAGGCGTATCGCAATGTTGCCGTCACCGGCGCCACGCCGGTCGCGGTGACCAACTGCCTGAACTTCGGTTCGCCCGAAGACCCCGGCGTGATGTGGCAATTCGCCCAAGCGGTGCGGGGGCTTGCGGATGGCTGTGTGGCTCTTGGAATTCCGGTAACCGGAGGCAACGTCAGCTTCTACAACCAAACCGGATCGACGGCGATCATGCCGACCCCGGTGGTCGGGGTGCTCGGCGTCCTGGACGACGTCGCCCGCCGCATTCCCACCGCCATGGGTACGGAGCCAGGTGAAACCCTGATGCTGCTCGGTGACACCCGCGACGAGTTCGACGGTTCCATTTGGGCGCAGGTGACCGCCGATCATCTGGGTGGGTTACCCCCGGCGGTCGATCTGGAGCGGGAGAAGCTGCTGGCCGAGGTGCTCAAAGCGGCATCGCGCGACGGGCTGGTGTCCGCGGCGCATGACCTGTCCGAGGGCGGACTGGCTCAAGCCATCGTCGAATCTGCGGTGGCGGGTGAGACGGGTTGCCGCATAGTGCTTCCCGAAGGTGCCGACCCCTTTGTGACGCTCTTTTCCGAGTCGGCGGGACGGGTGCTGGTGGCGGTGCCGCGGACCGAGGAGAGCCGATTCCGAGCGATGTGTGAGGCGCGTGGATTGCCGGCCGTTCGCATCGGAGTCGTCGATCAAGCCTCGGACGCCATCGAGCTTCAAGGCCTGTTCACGGTGTCGCTGGCGGAATTGCGCGAGACATCTGAGGCGGTGCTGCCGCGATTCTTCAGTTGAGTCGCCTGCGCGCGCTGTCTTTGGCTGCCGGCCTGGTTGGCTGGAGCTTCGTCGGGCCGCGTTTGCCGGCGCGCTGGCGGGTGCCGTTGCAGGCCGGTCTCGGGTCCCTGCTGGCGGCATTCGCCGGGACGCCGTTGGGTTTTCGTCCGCCGCGGCTGTGGGCGGGATTGCGCTTGGGCTCGACGGCAGCGGCGGCCGCGACGACGGCGATCGCCGTGACGACACCGCTGCCCGCTGTGCGACTGTCGATGTCGGCTCGCGAGCTACCGGCATCGGCGGCCGGCTGGCTTGGACTACAAATACCCCTCGGCACCGTGTGGGCCGAAGAGGCCGCGTTTCGCGCGGCGCTGGGAACCCTGGGCGCCAGAGGTTTTGGTCACGCCGGTGGACGGCTGCTGCAGGCCGGCGCCTTCGGGCTGTCGCACATCGCCGACGCCCGCGCGACGGGCGCGCCACCGGCGCCAACGGTGCTGGTCACCGGCCTGGCGGGCTGGCTCTTTGGCTGGCTGGCCGATCGCAGCGGCAGCCTGGCGGCGCCGATCCTGGTCCATCTGGCGATCAATGAAACCGGCGCGGCCGCGGCGCTGGCCGTCCAGCGGCGCGACAACAACACCGCGGGAACCACTCTGTAGCGCGGCTATACTGGACTGGCTGCGCTTTTACAGCGATCAAATCGACCGAGAGGCTTGGCACCGCAGGTGCACAGACTTAGGGCCGCGGAGCATCCGCGGCCGGATTACGTTCTTCTGCATATCAGCGATACCCATCTTGTCGGAGGGGACCGCCCTCTCTACGGCGACGTTGACGCCGACAGCACGTTGGGAGAGCTACTCGAACAGCTGAAACACTCAGGCGTGCGCCCCGATGCCATCGTGTTCACCGGCGACTTGGCCGATACCGGCGAGGCGGACGCGTATCGCAAGCTGCGCGGCGTGGTTGAACCGTTCGCCGTCGAGCTGGGCGCTGAGCTCATCTGGGTGATGGGCAATCACGATGACCGGGCCACGCTGCGCAGGTTTCTACTCGACGAGGCACCGTCGATGGCGCCGCTGGACCGGGTGCGCATGATCGACGGGCTGCGGCTCATCACGTTGGACACCTCGGTGCCGGGACACCACTACGGCGAAATCCGGAATTCCCAGCTGGGTTGGCTGGCCGAAGAATTGGCGACGCCGGCCCCGCACGGCACCATCCTGGCGTTACACCACCCGCCCATCCCCAGCGTCCTGGATTTGGCCGTCACCGTGGAGCTGCGCGACCAGCCCGCCCTGGGACGGGTGCTCAAAGGGAGCGACGTGCGGGCCATTCTGGCGGGGCACCTGCACTACTCCACGAACGCCACCTTCGTCGGAATTCCGGTGTCGGTGGCATCCGCAACCTGCTATACCCAGGACCTCACCGTCGCCGCGGGCGGAACCCGGGGCAGAGACGGTGCGCAAGGCTGCAACCTCGTGCACGTCTACCCCGATACCGTCGTGCATTCGGTGATTCCGTTGGGCACCGGCAAGACCGTCGGCACCTTCGTCTCGCCGGCAGAGGCGAAACGTCAGATCACCGAAAGCGGAATGTTCATCGAACCGTCGCGGCGGGACTCGCTGTTCAGCCACCCTCCGATGGTGCTAACGCCATCGGGGTGGCAGAGTCCTGCGGATTGATATCCGCGGCGACCTTTTCCCACGGGGCGGGTATCGGGAAGTACCGCTCCAGAAAACCGACCACGCGGTCCGCGCGCTCGGCCGCGCTGACTTCGGGAAAACTGCCGTCATTGAGGCAAAAGAAGTCGTACTTGCGCTGCTTGCGCAATTCGGGCAGCAAGGCCAGGCCGGCGTGACTGGTGGTGTCGACGTAGAGAACTTTGGCTTTTTCCTGTTCGACGGCACGGCCGGTCATCAGCGCATAGTAGTGGTACAGCGAGTTGGTCACGGAGATGTCGGTGCCGGAGCGGAACGCACTGGCCCGGGTGCGGGCGAACTCCTCGGGAAATTCGCGTTCCATCTCCACCAGCACGCTTTTTCGTAGAGGGACCGCGGTGTGCTCGAGGTGCCGAGTGATCAGATATCCGAATCGCTCGAACAGCAACTGCCGATTCACCCGGGCGGCGTTCTCGAAGCCGCTGCGGGTGGGATCGTTGGTGCCGAGCCCGATCCGGGTCTGCGCCTCGATAAACCTGGTGACACCGCCGGGTGAGAAGAACATGCTGGCCGGCACCGGACGGCCCAGAAACATGTCGTCGTTGGAGTACAGGAAATGCTCGCTCAGCCCGGGGATGTGGTGCAGTTGGCTCTCCACCGCGTGCGAGTTGTAGGTCGGCAACGCGGAACGGTCCGAAAAGTGGTCCTCGGCACGAACGATGGTGATTTTGGGATGCTCGGCCAACCATGGTGGCGGGGTCGAGTCCGTCGCGATGAAGATGCGACGGACCCACGGAGCAAACATGTTTACCGAGCGCAGCGCGTATTTCAGTTCGTCGATCTGACGGATCCGCGCGTCGGCGTCATCGCCTTCGCCGACCACGTGCTCAGACATTTGCACCGCCCGGCGCGCACGGAACTCGGGGTCATTGCCGTCGACCCAGGAAAACACCAGATCAATGTCAAAAGTCACGTCGCTGGCGTGTGGTGTGAACATTGCCTCTAGCGTCGGCCATTTGTACCCGTACAACTTGACGGTGGCGGGGGTTAGTTCGTTCCGCGGCAGCACTTTGCGAGTAAGGGAGTTTTCTATCGGACACCGGACCACGGTTTCTTCGAACGCCCAGAATTGGACCTCGACGCCGAACATCGGTCCGTACCGAAATCCGCCCGGGGCAATCCGACGCCGATAAAGCCGTAGGATTCGTGGGTCACGCAGCCTGGAAAGCTGACCATTGGCGACCAAAACGGGAGAAAGGCCTTTCTCGTCAATGGTTTTGGCATACATCGGTTCGGCAACACACGCCGCGGCAAGCGAGCGCTCGACTGCGCTACGCAATTGAATATCGATAGCGAGAACTGGACGGCCTTTGTGATTGCGAATCAGCAGAAAGGGAATATCGGCCCGGTTCAACGTCTTTCGCAGGAAGACCAAATCCTCAATCTGAGCCTCCTGCGGAGTCAGGCTCGATTCCAGGCGCGCGATTTTGCCTCGCCGGGTAACGATGATGGGGTCTAGGTTGCGCTGGGCGGGCCGATCGCCGGGCAGTGAAGAGGTAACGGGCATCGGAACACCGCCTTAGGTAGAAGTGATTTCGGCACGCAGAGGATCTCATACTTTGGGCGATCCCGCAGGGCGAGGGCACGCGACGGCGTCAATACCGCCGGACAAGTCGTCGGTAGGGCGATAGGTATTGTGCGACAGTCGATTTAGCGGCGCTTGGACACCTGATGGATACCTGTTTGTTGCGGGTATGTCATGTCGTGTTCGTGCGGTGGTTGCTTGCCTTAGTGCACCCGGTCTTGCTGGTCGGGAACCACGCTACCGTCCGGCCGGCGTAGCGGCACCTGACCGCCGGCGGGATCGTCGAAACCCTGAGTGGCGCACGGATACGGCGGACTGACCGGCAGCGGGTTGATAAACATCGGGTTGACCAGCCAGCGGCCGTCGGTGTTGGCATATGCGCGACACATCAGTTCAATCTGGTTGCGATTGATGATGAGACGCAGGGCGGTGGCGTCCGTGGTGAACGTCGCATCCCCATCGGAGTCGCCGGCGGCGAAGACCTGGCGTCGCTGCTCAGGCAACTGCTGGAACGCCGCCGGACCCTCGACGCCGAGCACCTGCTCGTGGACCCGACACCTCTTGCCTTCGTTGAAGGGGATCGACGGTTCGCCGCCGCATTCGGCCAGCCGCGCCGTGAGTACCTCACCGTCATGCTCGGTTCGGATGCCCATGATCCGGTCTGGGGGAATGCCTACCTCCGCCGCCCAGACCCGGACCAGAGGTTCGGCCGAGGCGGAGATGATCCGCACATCGAATCCGTTGGCCTGCAGCGTACCGACCAGGTCACGCATCTGCGGGTAGTAGCGCACCCAACCGGTCTGGCGGGTGGTGCCCACGGTCTGCTCGGCATTCTCGGCGGCATCAAGATTTTGCTGTCGGGCCGCCGTGGCAAACTCCGTGATCTCAGCGTCGGTCCATCCGGCCAGCAGTTGGGCCGCCCAGGCATCCGCGGGTTCGATGCGGCGCCTGTTGAAGCCGGCAAACGCGATTTCGCCCGACCGGGTTTCCCGGTTGGTGTACACCGAGACCAGCTCGTCGGCACATCCGGTGTTGGCGCCGGTGGGCAGCGGCTGTCCGGGTGCCGCGAGATCGCCGCAGGCGGCGGCCAGCGCCGCTGCCGCCGGCGGGGTGAGGTATTGGCTGGTGTTGCTCCAGTTCCCCGCGGCGGGTTGGCGCACCTTGGAATTGCGGATCATCCAGAAGAACGTCGCATTGCCGATGTCGTTTCGCACCATGGTGTTGTCCCAGTCGAACAACGCCAGGTGAGCGCCGTCGGCCACTGATCCGGAGCTCCCGCAGGTGCCCAGCCGGCCGATCATCTCGTCGATTCGCTCCCGATTGTCCCCATACCATCCCGGGTCGGCGGCAAGGGTTCGGCAGGTCGCGCCCTGGGCGCCGGCGTCTGGATGGTGGCCAGCGCTACAGCCCGCAAGCACCAGCATTGCCGCGGCAGCAAGCGCACGCAAAGCCAACGGTGTCATTGTTCGTCTCTCGTGTCATGTGGTGTTGGGGCTTAGAAAACGTTAGGGGTTAATGCTGTACTCGCCGAATTGACGACCCCAGACATATTCGGTTAACAATGGTTGGCCGAGTTCGAAATGGTTATATGGCGCTATGCTCGCACCGGCATCCATCACCAGATAGGGAGCCGGCCACAAGTTGCGAGTAATGGTCCGCCAGCATCCGGGTTTGCCGCCGGGGCCTCCCCTTGCGTTTACCCGCGGCAGATTCTCCGGGTAGAGATACGGATTCGGTGCACCCGAGATGGCGCCCGAGGAGGCCGCGCCCAGCGAGTAGCCGTTGTAGCCGAGTGCATTGCGGATCCTGGGCGCGACGTGATCGTAGTTACGGATCGTGCAGAAGATTTCGGGACTATATTCGTCGAGTAGCTGGGCAGACGGAAGCAGGTCGACGGCCCCGCGCGACAGGTACGGCCCGCCTCGGCCGAACACCTCGTTGCCGTTGTTGCCCAGCCCCACGGCCGCCAGCAACGCCGCATCCAGGTCGCTTTGTTGCTGGTTGAGGGTGTGCGCGGTGGTCACCGTCTGCTCGATCGCGGCCCACAAGTCCGGCGAGGCGTCGGCGTAGATGTCGCCCAGCGTTGCCAACTTCCGAAGGTCGTCGCGGACCTGCGGCATCGTCGGGTTTACCTCGTCGAGGATGGCGTTGCCGTTGATCAGGGCGGTGCCCAACTTGTCGCCCAAGCCACTTAGTGCCTGTGCGGCCGCGCTCAGCGTCAGGTTGAGTTTGACCGGATCAACCGTCTCGGTGATCGCGGTCACGTGTTCGAACAGCGTGTTGAATTCTGTGGTCACCGCCGTTGCATAGATCGGCACGGACGGTGTGATGTGTTGTCCCGCGGGTTTTTTGGGTGAGGTCAGCGACACGTATTTGTTCCCGAAGACGGTGGTCGCCTGGATGGCCGCGGCCACGTTGGCCGGAATCGACTCGACGTACCTTGGTTTGACGTCTAACACCAGCTTGGCCGCCGGCGCGCCGTCGTGGATGACCGCCGAAATGCTGGATACCCGGCCGATTTGCACGCCGTTGTAGGTGACCTTGGCTCCCGGATCGGTCACCAATCCGGCCCGCGGTGCAATCATCGTCAACTTCGTCTTGGGGCTGAAGTTGCCGCGAAACTGCCAGTACAGCATGGTACCGACGAGCGCCAAGGCCATCAGGCTCGCCAGACCAATGAGCTTGTACGGTGCCCGCGTTCGCGGATCCATGATTCTGAGACCCTAAGGTATGGTCGCCCGCGATAGAGCCGATCCGGCAAAGACTCGCCAGATTGTCATGGCGATTGCGGACTGGCTGCATGACGAATCCCGTCCGGCCCCGACCCGGGAGGTGTTGGCGACGGCGGTTCGGCTCACCGCGCGTACCCTTGCCGCGGCGGCGCCCGGCGCCAGCGTCGAGGTCCGGATCCCGCCGTTCGTCGCGGTGCAGTGCATCTCCGGGCCTAAGCACACCCGCGGCACGCCACCCAACGTCGTGCAGACCGACCCGAGGACCTGGCTGTTGGTCGCCACCGGGTTGCTGGAGCTGTCGAGGGCCGCCGAGACGGGGGCATTGACCCTTTCGGGTTCCAGAGCCGGCGAACTGCAGCATTGGTTGCCGGTGCTGGACCTCAACCAAATTTAGCGTTCTGAACTGCAGTTTTGCCGCGACACGATGGTTTGACCGGGAGCAACACGCTGGTTTGATTCGTCGGCGGGGCCGTTGTGGCCGTACACTCCCTATACGTCACCAACCGCGCCCCAGGGAGCCGCCAGACCGTGACCGTCCAGCAGCCCGAGCAGGACCTGAACTCGCCCCGTGAAGAGTGTGGTGTATTCGGGGTCTGGGCCCCAGGTGAAGATGTCGCCAAACTCACCTATTACGGCCTTTACGCACTGCAGCACCGTGGTCAGGAGGCCGCGGGGATCGCGGTCGCCGACGGCTCACAGGTGCTGGTCTTCAAGGACCTCGGCCTGGTTAGCCAGGTGTTCGACGAGCAGACGTTGGCGGCCATGCAGGGCCACGTCGCCATCGGGCACTGCCGCTACTCCACCACGGGCGATACCACGTGGGAGAATGCCCAGCCGGTGTTCCGCAACACCGCGGCCGGCACCGGAGTTGCGTTGGGTCACAACGGGAATCTTGTCAACACGGCGGCCCTTGCTGCGCGCGCCCGGGATGCGGGATTGATCGGTAACCGATCCCCGGCCCCGGCGACGACGGACTCCGACATTCTGGGCGCGCTGCTAGCCCACGGAGCCGCCGATTCCTCGCTGGAACAGGCGGCGCTGGAACTGTTGCCGACCGTGCGCGGGGCGTTCTGTCTGACCTTCATGGACGAAAACACGCTGTACGCGTGCCGCGACCCCTACGGGGTACGACCGCTGTCGCTCGGGCGGCTGGACCGCGGCTGGGTGGTCGCCTCCGAAACCGCCGCGCTCGACATCGTCGGTGCCTCATTCGTCCGTGACATCGAGCCGGGCGAGTTGCTGGCGATCGACGCCGACGGCGTGCGGTCCACCCGCTTCGCCAACCCCACGCCCAAGGGCTGCATCTTCGAATACGTCTACCTGGCACGCCCGGACAGCACGCTGGCCGGCCGGTCGGTGCATGCCAGCCGGGTGGAGATCGGTCGTCGGCTGGCGCGGGAGCGCGCGGTGGATGCCGACCTGGTGATCGGGGTGCCGGAATCAGGCACACCCGCCGCAGTTGGCTATGCGCAGGAGTCCGGTATCCCGTACGGGCAGGGTCTGATGAAGAACGCCTACGTCGGGCGCACCTTCATCCAGCCATCCCAGACCATCCGCCAGCTCGGTATCCGGCTGAAGCTCAACCCCCTCAAAGAGGTAATCCGCGGTAAGCGGCTCATCGTCGTCGACGACTCGATCGTGCGTGGCAACACTCAGCGTGCCCTGGTGCGCATGCTTCGCGAGGCCGGCGCGGTGGAGGTGCATGTGCGGATCGCGTCGCCGCCGGTGAAGTGGCCGTGCTTCTACGGCATCGACTTTCCGTCGCCGGCCGAGCTGATCGCCAACGCCGTCGAGGACGAGGGCGAAATGCTCGAAGCCGTGCGGCATGCGATCAACGCCGACTCGCTGGGCTACATTTCGTTGCGGGGCTTGGTTGCCGCCACCGAACAGCCCACCACCAGGCTCTGCACCGCCTGCTTCGACGGCAGATACCCGATCGAGCTGCCCAGCGAGACTGCGCTGGGCAAGAACGTCATCGAGCACATGCTCGCCAATGCCGCGCGTGGAGCCACGCTGAGCGATCTGGCCGCCGATGAAGTGCCACTGGGGCGCTGACTGAGTACGCGCCGGGGCCGGGTGCGGACGTGCGGTAGCCACCAGAGCCGGTTGCCGATACCGGTGTCGCCCGCGGCCCGGTAGCCTTTATCGCGATGACGGATCTCCCGAAAAGTCTAGAAAGCTCCGGAAGCAGCCTGGGCGGCCAGGGCATCACCTACGCATCGGCGGGGGTGGACATTGAGGCCGGTGACCGCGCCGTCGAGTTGTTCAAGCCGTTGGCTACCAAGGCCACTAGACCCGAGGTGCGTGGCGGGCTCGGCGGGTTTGCCGGATTGTTCGCTCTCCGCGGCGACTACCGCGAACCGGTGCTCGCCGCCTCAACCGACGGTGTCGGCACCAAGCTGGCGGTCGCTCAGGCAATGGACAAACACGACACGGTGGGCCTCGACCTGGTCGCGATGGTGGTCGATGACCTCGTGGTTTGTGGTGCCGAGCCGCTGTTCCTGCAGGACTACATCGCGGTCGGGCGCACGGTGCCAGAACGGGTGAGTGCCATCGTGAGCGGCATCGCCGAGGGTTGCGTGCGTGCCGGTTGCGCGCTGCTGGGCGGCGAGACCGCCGAACATCCCGGCCTGATGGAGCCGGATCACTACGACATCTCGGCCACCGGTGTCGGGGTGGTCGAGGCCGACGATGTGCTTGGCCCAGAACGCGTGAAGCCTGGCGACGTCATCATCGCTATGGGGTCGTCCGGCCTGCATTCCAATGGATACTCGCTGGCCCGCAGCGTGCTCCTGGAGATCGACCGGATGAATCTGGCTGGTTATGTCGAGGAGTTCGGTCGCACTCTGGGCGAAGAACTGTTGGAGCCGACGCGCATCTACGCAAAGGACTGCCTAGCGTTGGCCGCCGAGACACACGTCCGCACGTTCTGCCATGTCACCGGCGGTGGCCTGGCCGGCAATCTGGAGAGGGTTATCCCACACGGCCTAGTGGCCGAGGTAGACCGGGGCACGTGGACCCCGGCGCCGGTGTTCGCCATGATCGCTCAGCGTGGCCGGGTGATACGTGAAGAGATGGAAAAGACGTTCAATATGGGTGTCGGCATGGTCGCCGTGGTTGCGCCCGAGGACACCGACCGCGCCTTGGCCATCTTGACCGCGCGGCACTTGGACTGCTGGGTGCTAGGGACGGTTTGCAAGGGCGGGAAAGAAGGTCCCCGCGCCACACTGGTGGGTCAGCACCCCAGGTTCTAGAACCCGCACTCCCTTTGGTGGGCGAAACCCGGCGCAATCGGCGCTAGCGCCCTTGGGTGTCATTGGCGGGCGGCAATTTGTTCAATGTCACAATGTGCGCCGCGAGCACAAAGGCCACAACGGCACGATGACGGCCTGGAGAGTGTGAGTGGGGTTGTTGGCCCCTAGCGACGCCAGCCGTCCTCGTCGCTCCACGAGTCATCGGACTCGTCGTCTGCGTGGTCGGATGCGTCGGCACTTGTCCCCGACAGCTCACGTTGAAGCCGCTGGAAGTCTGTCTGCGGGGAGCTGTATTTCAGTTCTCGAGCAACCTTGGTCTGCTTTGCCTTAGCACGGCCGCGGCCCATGGGGGAACCCCCTCGCGAAATAACGGAGCGGCCTACGAGTAGGCGGCTCCGATCTCTTAGTGTCGTTATTGTCCTGCCGACAGCTTACCGTGCCGCACGGGCGGACGTGGGTGCGCCCTGCCTGCCCGCCCGGACCCGATGGCTGGTTTCATCGGGATCATCGGCCGTGACCTCGCAATCGCTCGACGGCCAGCCGTCCGGCACCCACTTCGTCGGTGGGCGGCAGGGAATCGACGTCGATCACGGCGGCGACATCGCCTTCGGGGCCGGTCAGCAGGGCGGTGTTGGCTGGCAGGCCGCGCTTGAGCAAGGCCAAGGAGATTGGCCCCAGGTCGACATGCTCGACCACGGTTCCTAGCCGTCCGACGCTGCGCCCCCCGGCCACCACCGCATCGCCGGTGGACGGTCGATCCGCGGAGCCGTCCAGATGCAACAAGACCAGCATCCGCGGCGGCTTGCCCAGGTTGTGCACCCGTGCCACGGTTTCTTGACCGCGGTAGCAACCCTTGTCCAGGTGCACGGCGCCGGCGCCCGGGCCGCCGATCCAGCCCACCTCATGGGGAATCGTGCGTTCATCGGTGTCGACACCCAGCCGCGGCCGGCCGGCCGCCACCCGAAGGGCTTCGTAGGCCCACACTCCGGCCGGTCGTACGCCCGCCTGCGTCAAGCCTCGCTGCCAGTCAGCGGATTCCTCCCGCGGTACCACCACATCCAGCTCGATTTGGCCGGACGGCGCCGGCATTCGCCGGACAAATCCGCCGCCGGGGAGCGGCGCCGCGGTGAGCTCGTCGGGCAACGCCTTCAGGCACAACACATCCACTACCGCCTGGTCGGACAGCCGCGGACCCAACAAAGACAGCACAACCAGGTCTGCGCTGTCGGCGCTGACCTCCGACCAGAACACCATCTTGCGCAGATAGGTCAACAGCGGCTCGCCGCGCCATGGCTCCGTGTCGAGGTAGGTGGTAGCGCCCAATTCGGTCTGGATCCAGTGGTCTTCTACCCGACCCTGTCCGTCCAGACTGAGGTTTTGCGTACTGGCGCCGTCCGGAAGTTCGCTGACGTGCTGGGTGGAAATGCTGTGCAGCCAGGTTTGCCGGTCCTTGCCGGTCAGTGCGAGCACGGCGCGATGCGAGCGGTCCACCACCACCGCGTCGGTTTCGGCGGCGCGCTGTTCGCCCAGCGGATCGCCGTAATGCCAGACGGCTCCGGCGTCGGGTCCGGACTCGGGTGCAGGAATTGCGGTCACACAACAACTTTACGGAAACTCCACGAAGCGGCCCGTTCTCGACGGCGGCGTGCGTGGCGCGGGCTAGATGGCGAAGAGCGCGGCGGAAAACAATATCGTCATCCCGGCGGCCATGGCCGCCTGGCCCAAGTTGGCGAGCAAGTCGCACCGCTGTTCTTTTCTTCGATGCGCGATGTAGGGCCGGCATGTCCAGAATGCGGCCGCGACCGCGAAACATACGGCGCCAAGCCAATTGGCGGCACTGAACCAAATCGGCGCCCCGGCGGTAGCGGGCATGTCCATTGCCGCCATGTTGGTGCCCGGCATCAAGGCTCCCGTCTGGGGATGCCGGGTCAGGACCAACACACCGTCCATCGCGATGTACATCCAGGCGGTCGCCAGCATCATCAGGCTGTAGTAGCCGCACCGGAGTCGCGCGGTCCTGGTTTCGACTGCGCGGACGGCCGCTGTCGCGAACCACACTGCAGCCAGCAGAAAAAACACGGCGAGTTCGCTGGTCGGTGACTGTGCGCCCCAGGGCCAGGCCATCGCGGCCATCGCAACCGCCATCAGGAAATGCAAGCCATGACTGACGACCAACGTCCACGGTCCGCGCTTGGTGACGATCGGTACACCACATTCGGCGGCCGACAGTGCGAACAATCCGGTGACCAGCCAACGAAGCGTCAGGTCATGAATCATGGGAGAGCCGCGGTCCCAGATGGCGTGCGATCGAAGGCATCCGCGACTTCGGCCGCGATCACCGTGCGCGGCCGAAGCGGCGCAACCGCAGCGAATTCGTCACCACGCTGACCGAGGACAAACCCATGGCGGCGCCCGCGACGACCGGATGCAACAGACCCAGCGCGGCAAGCGGTATCGCCGCGGTGTTGTAGCCGAATGCCCAGCCCAGGTTCTGATAGATCGTGCGTAGCGTCTGCCGGGACAGGTCGATCGCAAGAACGACACCGTCCAGCCGGTCCGACATCAGCGTGATATCGGAGGCCTCGATGGCCACATCGGTGCCGCTGCCGATCGCAATGCCCAGATCGGCCTGCACCAGAGCGGGCGCGTCGTTGACACCGTCACCAACCATCGCGACGACGCGGCCTTCGTCCTGCAGCCGCCGTACCTCGCCGACTTTGTCGGCCGGTAGGACTTCGGCGAGCACTCGGTCGATACCGACTTGAGCCGCGATCGCGGCGGTCGTGCGGGCATTGTCGCCGGTGATCAATGCCACCTGCAGGCCCATGGCGTGCAGGTGCTGGACCACGTCGGCGGCGTCGTCTTTGACGGTGTCGGCCACCGCGAGCACCCCCACAACCTGGCCATCCTGGCCGACGAACACCGCGGTGCGGCCGCGTTCCTCGAGGTCCGCGGCCGCTGCAGCCAGGTAGTCGGGCAGGCGCAAATCCTGCTCGTCGACCAGCTTGCGCCGTCCGACCAGCACGGGCTTGCCGTCAACCTCGCCCCGGACCCCATGCCCGGCCAGGTTGGCGAACGCCGTGGCGGCCGGAATTTCCACCTCCCGATCGCGGGCGCCGGAAACGATGGCGGCTCCGATGGGGTGTTCGGAGCCCGCCTCGACCGCGGCGGCGATCCGCAGCACCGCATCGGGCTGGCGCCGATTTCCGGCGATGACGTCAGTGAGCTGCATGTGGGCGCGGGTGAGAGTGCCGGTCTTGTCGAACACGACGGTGTCGATCTTCTTCGAGATCTCCAGCACCTCGCCACCTTTGACCAGGATCCCCATGTCTGCGCCTCGACCGGTGCCGACAATGATCGCTGTGGGTGTGGCCAGGCCCAGCGCACACGGGCACGCGATGATCAGCACCGAGACCGCCGCGGTCATGCCGGCCACCGGGTTGGCGGCGATCAGCGACCACCCGGCAAAGGTCGCGACGGCAACACCAACGACGATCGGCACGAACACCGCGGAGACCCGATCGGCCAACCGTTGCACCGGAGCCTTGCCGCCCTGCGCTTGCTCGACCAAGCGCACGATCTGCGCCAATGCCGTGTCCGCTCCGACAGCGGTGGCGCGCACTGTCAGCAACCCATCGGTGTTGATGGTGGCGCCGGCAACCCGGTCGCCCACCGCCTTTTCGACTGGAACGGACTCGCCGGTGAGCATCGACTCGTCGACCGCCGCCCGTCCGTCGATCACCTCGCCATCGACGGGGATTTTCTCGCCGGGTCGAATCCGCACCAGATCTCCGACTCGCACCCGCTCGACCGGCATCAGGTGTTCCTCGCCGTCCACGATTAATCGGGCTTCTTTGGCGCCCATCTCCAGTAGCTTGCTGATCGCTTCCCGCGTCTTACCGTGCGCCGTGGCTTCGAAGTAGCGGCCCAACACCACGAACGCGATGATCAATGCCGCGGTGTCAAAAAACAGCGGTCCGCCGACGAACAGCTGATACGTGGAGTAGACGAACGCGGTCAGTGTGCCCAGCGAAATCAGCGTGTTCATGTTCGCCGACCTGGCCCGCGCTTGCTGCACGGCCCCCACCAGGAACGGCCACCCCGCGACGAATTGCACGGGTATCGTGGCGGCGAGCGCCAGCCATCCGGCCCACGAGTAGGCGCCAAAGAACATCGTCAAACCGGAGGCCAGCAGCCCTAGCGGCCACGCTAGCCACACCCGTCGCAGCCAGAAACGAATCCCGCTGCTGACTTCGTCTCGCGGTGAGAGCTGGGGCGGGGGCATCGGATCGGGTGAATAGCCGATGCGCTCGAGCGCCGCCCGCAGCCTCGCGATCTGCGGTGGGTGGTCTTGTTCGTCCGCGCGCAGACCCAGCAGCGTTCGGGCGATTCCGCCGATGATTTTCCCCACGACGCCGCCGTTGCTGTGATCGGCCGCGTGTGCGACACGTTCAGACTCGGCCCCGGCGGGGACGTACTTGAAATCCGTGATCGCTGACAGCACCGCCGCGGTATCGCACTGGCCGGGCGAATGCCAGACCACAATGGCCGCCGTGCGCGGATAGGTGCGCACAGCGCGCACACCGTCTACCCGGCTGACCGACTCCTCGACCGCAGCACTCCGGGCGGCGTCGAACTCAAACCCGTTGGCATGCACACGCATCCGCCCGCCAGCGGCGGATACAACGGTGAGGTTGACGTCCGCTTGGCGACGATCCTCAGTGGCTAGCATTGTCGGCCTCGGCCACGATGGTCGGGGTTGCAGCTGTCGCTGGTGGCGGAGGAACCTCCTCGCCCACGCGCTCCGCCGCCTCGGCCAGCACGTCGGCGGCCGCCAGGCGGATCCGTTCGGCGGCCGCCTTGGTCCTGCGCTCGGTCTCTCGCGCGGTGCGTAGGCTCCACGCGGTCGCCGTCACGGTTGCCGATCGCCACGGGGCTTTCGTCAGCGCCTCGTAGGCCGCAACTCCCACAACTCCGGTCGCCACCGGAGGCGCCGCCTTTGCCCACAGTCCATGCCAGAACGTCATTTTGAATGCTCCCTTCGTGTGGTTGTCCCGTCACGGCGTTGCGGACGGCGCTGTTGTGGAATGGGTGTCTTCCATCGGGTGCGGCTAGGGGCGCATTGGCGGCGTCGGAGCGGGCGTCATGTGGTGCTCCCCGCTGGTGCGGCCCCGTGCTGAGCGGGTTCGCCGACCGCGGCGCCACCCAACTGCGCGTACGGCCCGGTGAGGGCGGGGGTGAACTTGACGGCATCGATCAGCTCGTCGATGGCCGCTTGGCCGCGGCCGTCGAGGACCGCGGTGGAGAAGCAGGTTTCCAAGTGGTTGTGCAGCATCACCCGATTCGCCCGTTCCAGTGAGGACTGAACTGCCGATAGCTGTTTCATCACGTCCACGCAGTAGGCGTCGGATTCGACCATCCGAATGATGCCGTCGAGGTGACCTCGAACCGTCTTCAGCCGGTTGAGCGCAGCGCGCTTCTTGTCCGTCAGTTCCTGGCTCATCATTCGCACCGACTCTTCGTCACGCGGCCCAGTATACCCCACCCCACCCGGGGTGGGGTAGTGCCGAGGCCCGGCATGCTGTATCCGCATTGAGGTGGGGCCGCCATGGGCCACTAGGCTGCTGTGGCATGACTGGGCAAATGGGTGTGGTCGTCACGCTCGATAGGCAGTTCCTTGAGCCCGGGACGCCGCTGCTGCATGCCGATGATCTCGCAGCGGTCCGGGGTGACGGCGTGTTCGAGACACTGCTGGTTCGCGACCGGGCGGCCTGTCTGGTTGGGCCGCATCTGCAACGGCTGAGCCATTCGGCCAAACTCATGGATTTGCCCCAACCGGATCTCACCGCTTGGCGCCATGCAATTGAGCTGGCGGTGCAGCGTTGGGCTGCGGCCACCACTGCCGAGGGCGCGATGCGTCTGATCTACACCCGCGGCCAAGAGAGCGGTTCGGCGCCGACGGCATACGTGATGGTCAGTTCCGTACCCGACCGGGTTACGGCCGTCCGGCGCGATGGCCTATCGGCGATCACGTTGGACCGCGGACTGCCGGCCAACGGGGCCGATGCCATGCCCTGGCTGTTGGCCGGGGCCAAAACGCTGTCTTATGCGGTGAACATGGCCGCCCTGCGGCACGCTGCGCGACAAGGCGCCGGCGATGTCATCTTTGTCAGCTCGGATGGCTACATCCTGGAGGGGCCGCGCTCGACGGTGGTGATCGCGGCCGACGGCGACGAGGGGCCCAGCGGCAATCCGTGCCTACTGACTCCGCCTCCGTGGTACCCGATCCTGCGCGGCACGACACAACAGGCGCTCTTCGAAATGGCCCGTGCTAAGGGTTACGACTGCGACTATCGAGCGCTAAGGGTCGCCGATCTTATTGCCGCGCAGGGAATCTGGTTGGTGTCGAGCATGACGTTGGCCGCGCGGGTGCACACCCTCGATGGCCGGCGGTTGGCTCGTGCGCCGATCGCCGAGGCATTCGCCGAGCTCGTTGACGCGGCCATCGTCAGCGACCGTTGAGGCCAGTAAATCTGTTGTGAGCGGCCCGGAGTGGGGGTACGGTCGGCCGTACACAGGGAAGGAGGTGGTCCGCGAAATTGAGTGCTTCATGGACATGTGAGGTGGCTACGCGCTAGCCGCAATGGCTCGGAAGAGCCGGCGTCTCGGCGCTGGCGAGTACCCCGTAGCCACCCGGCCCCCGAGCCTCCGGTCTGTCCAACCGGAATGGCGCTCGGGGGCCGCTCCATATTTGGACCGCGTCGTTACTTTGTCCCGCGGGCGGCCACTTGTTCGGCTATCCGAACGGCGGCATCGGCGACGTTAAGCCCGCACGCCTGAACGTCGATGACCATGTCGGACACCGCACTTAGCGCGTGCTGGCAGGTCCGGTTGCTGCCGTCGGCGAGGGTGCGCACCTGGCTGATCTTGGGGGCGGCGCCGCTGACGTCGCCGACCGCCCATTCGGTGCTCTTGTTGGGCCCGGTGAAGGTGACCGTTTGACCGGCGCACGTTCCCCATTTCGCGGCAGATGTCTCTACGAAGGCGCGCGCCTTCTCCGACGATCCGAAGGTTGCCACCCCTTCCACCACCCGATGGGGCGGATCCTGTCCGGCGGTGTGGAGTATCTCGCCATGGACCAGGGTTGTGCCGCTGCCCTGATAGGCCGATTCGTCGAGCGCTTCGAAGGTGCCCGCGCACTCGGGCTGCGACAACGTCCCCTGCGCAGCACGGAGCTGTTCGACACGTCCCACCGTGACCATGTTCGGGTCGCCCAGGATACTGCCGATTTCGTCGGCGCCCAGCAGAGTCAGGTCCGTGTGGGCCGGCGTCCCGGCGGAACTGGTCGATCCGCTTGGCTTGGCCGACGACTTCTTGCCGGCACCCTGCGTCACGAGCATCACGACCACCACGATTGCCACGATCACCGCGAGGGCGGCTCCACCGATAACGATCAACCGATGACTCGGTCGGCCACCGGTCTTCGCGCCGCGCTGTGCGGATGCGGCGCCGGACGATACCCGGTTCGCCGAGGTTGGCTGCGGGGAGGCCGGTGCGGGCGGGCCCGGCGGGGGGACCGCGGCCGGCGCCGCCGCTGCCGGTCTCGCGCCGGCCGCCGCAACGGACGGCGATTTCTGCTGCTCCAGCGATGCCAGAAGTTCGTCGATTTCGCTGCGGATGCGGTAGGTGACGTCGTGTCGGTTGCGCAACATGCTCAGCAATTGGGCCAGGTCGCGGCGGGCTGAGGGATCACCGCCGTCGTCCGCCAACCCGGACTTGAGCTCGGCCAACAAGATGGTTTGCTGCTGGGGGCTGAGCTCGTTTTCGGTGAGGGTGGAGCTCAGCCGCATCAGATAGGCGAACGGAACGGGTGGTTCTTCGGGCAGCGGCGACGGCAGCGGTTTGGGCGCTGCCTGCAGCGCGTGCACGGCGCTGATCAATTGGATGCTGGTGTCAACGGTCGGGTTTTCGTATTCGACTATCTGAAGTGCGGCAACCGGATTTACCCGCACGCTGTCGACGGGGCCGACGCGGACGGGAAGGATGGGCCGGTTGAGAGCCTGCGCATAGCGGAACTCGGCCTGGCAGGGCTTGGACTCGAGCCAGTGGTTCGACAAGGCGACGATAAACACGTCTGCGGCCCGGATTTGCTCGAGAATCATGCTCCACCAGGCCTCGCCGCCGCCCAGCTCTTCGTCGAACCAAACCTGTTGGCGTCCACGTCGCAGGGCCGCGGTCAGGGCTTCGATCAGGGGTCTGTCCTGGCTGGAGTAACTGATGAACAGCCCCATAGCGTCTCCTATAGCTAAGGCGGGGTGAACAACAAAGCGGGTCGGCTACTGCGCCGGTTTCGCATGTTGCGGAGGGTTCGGGCAGGCCCGGTCCGATGCCGACTACGCGCCGATACCGTATCAGTGTTCGCCCGTTCTGGGGGGTGCTCATCGAATCACGCTGATTCGGTGTCAACAAAGACCGGCGGGCTCGATGCGGAGTCACCCCGCTAATCGCTCTCGCCGACGTTCGCCCCTGCTGAGGGATGGAATTCGACGTAGCGGCGGGCGAACTCATCACCGGGAACGGGCCATTGCTCGCCGTCGGTGCCGCGGACCACCCAATCGCCATCTGCTGCGGTGGTGGGCCCCTCCAAGGTGTTGACGATCTCGCCCGCTTGGGCCGGCCTGGCTTGAACGGTTCCCCTACGTCGCCACAGACCGTCGGCGGCCTGGTCGTAGGTCGCGCGGAAGATATCGTCTCGTACCGACCAGCGCTTGCCGTCAGCTTGCACTGCCCAATCTCCCGCAGCGGCGTGCATGGTGTGCCCGGAATCCGATGTCCAAGTCCAAGGGGCGCCGCGCTGTTCGGCGCTGACCGTACCGACGCGGGTGAACGACTGCCACAGCGGACGTGACCGATAGCCGAGCTGGCGCAGGCTCCACAGGGTGGCCGCCAAGCTGCGCACCGCGGCGCTGAGGAGCTCCGGATTGCTTTCGACGACAGACCAGTCGACGAGCTTGTCGTGGATTCGGCGGGCATCGTCGCGCGGGGTGCCGTACTTCCAGCCGTTGCGCCGGTAGTAGCGACACCAGTCGTCGTGTTCTGTTTTGGCCATGCTCAGCGCCGAGTAGCGATCGAAGCCCATGAGCGCGAGCTGCTCCAGCGGCGGCAGATCGGTCATGTCGCGCCCGGAGAGCTGGGCCGGAATGGTGCCCCAGGTGTTCCAGGTATGTCCGGCAATCTGTTCGACCATCCACAACGCGTTGCGAACCTGGCGTCGGTTGGATCCGCGGTAAAACTCGTCAAGCTCGGACCACGGCATCGCCGCCGGGGACCTCGGCGAGCTCGGCCCGATCGTGGCGACATACCGCTCGTGGATGAGCCTCGCCGCCCGTTCCCAGGCATCGTGGACTTGACCTTCGCGCGTGTCCAGCACCAGGGAGTAGGACTGCAGCATGCCGACCACCTGAATCGAATCGTCAGTGATATTGGTGTTGAGGTCCGATGCGTAGACGGGCAGCGCCGGGAAGCGGGCTGCCAGTCTGGTGCCCGTCGGCGCGACTTGGGTGTCCACCAAGATCACCGCGCTCGTGTTGGGGCCCGCTTCGGCGATCAGCCGCAGCAAGGTCGGTATTGTCGGCGATTCAGCCACCGCGTCGATGGTTGGACCCTCGGACATAAAACCGGCCTGCTGACGGTAAAACTCGTGATCTTTCAGGTAGTCTTCGGCGTCTGTTTCGACGAGTGTCAGTGCCGGTAGCGGTGCCACACCGGGTGGGGTGTAAAAGTCGCGTTCCAGCGCGCGGCGTGTCAGGTCCGCGGCCAGCGCCAAAGTCAATTGTGAAGTGCCGCAAACGAAGATGCGCTCGACGTTCCCGGTGGCGATGATGCCGTCGAGAAGTCGGCTCGCGGTCATCTCGTACTTGCCGACGACATCGGCCGCCCACCGGGTATCGGAGCCGCCGAACTGTTGAGCGCGCCACGCTTCGGCTAGCCATGGATCGTCCATGCGCACGATCAACGGCAGCCGCTGCTTGTGGCCCACCGCGGCGAGCCGACGGCTGATCAGATCCAGCCACAACAGGTTGGTCGCCGGGTCGGGCGCCATCAGATAGAGCCGGCTGAGGTGACGCCACAGCCGCAGCGAGGTCAAGGTCGATGGGTTGTTGAAGTCCACCAGCACGACGCGGGCGCCCTGCCGGCGCGCTCGCTGTACCTTGTCGTCGCCCGCGCTGGTGATCACTACCAGGGTGCTGCGCCGGTCCAACGTTCGTGCGGCCGCGCTGATCATCGCTTGGCTGTCGTCGTTGACGCCGACAATGACGGTGACGGAATCGGCCAGGTTGGCGCGCAACCGGTCGACCTGAGATCGGAAGACGCCGACTACGACGCCACCCAACCCGGTAAAGATCGCCGAAACCGCTGCCATTCGGGCTATTTCGAGGCCCACGGGTGTGGGGCTCGGGCAGATGTGACCAGCGAGTGAGTAGTCGCCGCTGCTGCCTTTGATCAACTGCGCAGTCAACATCAAGGGGGTGAACACGGCGGGATGGTTAGCGTCGTGACACCCCCAGTACGAGCTGAGGCCGAGGATCGCGCTCATGCTGATGAGTACGGCAATCACGGTGAAGGACACGCCCACCAATTGGTGACTGCCGCTTGACCGGAAGGTCATGACGATCACCGTGACCAGCACCCCGACCACGATCGCGGTGGTCGCCATCGATCCCGGTCTGCCGAACCAGTGCAACCAGTGCGGCAAGGTATTGAGGATCGCGGGTTGGGCCGCCACGGCCGAGAGGTAGGCGATTAGCAACACGCCGAGCCCGGCCACGGACCGCCGCACCCAGGTGGGGGCTGTTCTCCTGGAACGCATCCGGCCGACCTCCCTTCCCGGGACATCGCAGCTTATCGGCGGCTAGGACGCGAACAGTACACGCAGAATTGGCAACCGCACGCAGCAGCGGGTTTGCCGTCCCGGTCGACTTGGCGACCAGCGCTGCGGGCCGCTACCCGACAAACCGGGACAGGCGCGCCGACAGATGCGGCACCAAGCCGCCGTCGGCGTCCACGCGTTCCTCGACATAGGCTAGATCGCCGCCCTCGACGATGCCGTACAGCCGTTTGGCCCCGCCTACCAACACGCCGGACCGGCTGCGGGCCAGTGCGTCGGTGACCAACTCCCAGGACGACTGGGTGCGCGGGCGACCGTAGAACAATTCGACGTATCCGGCCGAGTGCGCCAACAACAACTCGATCGCCTGCGACTCGCTCGGATCGTCCTCGGGGTCGCTGACAAAGCGCCAGAAACCCGTCTCGCGTAGGCCAGGTTCCTCGTATTCCCCTTGGTCGCTCATGCGCCAGGACCGGGCCTCCCAATTCAAGTAGTCGCCCCCGTCGTGAGAGACCACGATCTGCTGGCCGAACCGGTAATCACCGTGGGGTCCGCGACCCTCGCCCTCGCCGCGCCATACGCCGACTAACGGCAGCAACGCCAGCAGGTCATCGTGCAGATTGGCGCCTTCGCGCAGGTTCGCGGTGTCGGCGGGGACCGGCAGATCGTCGAAGGCCGGGATGTTGCGCGCTGCTGTCAGCTTGGCGCGCTCTGCCGCCTGGAACATTCCAGCGGCGGTGCGATCGCCAGAGCCCGCCACCGCATCCGGTCCGTCATGGCTTGTTTCGGAGGTCACGACTCGTCGGTGATGAGCCGATACAGCGTGTACAGCGCAAACCAGGAGATGACCACGGTGGCAAGAACCAGCATGATCTCGTAGAACAGCACCACGGGGATGAGTCTATTCGGCTTTGCGCTCTAACGAGGCATACGGGTACCGGCTTGGTTGGCCGGTCAGGCGATCTTGACGTCTACCTCGTGGATGCCAGCGCCTGAGGGCCGAACCACCGCGTCACCGTTGCCGGCCTTGGACAGGGCGCGCACGGTCCAGGATCCCGGCGCGGCGAAAAACCGGAAATCCCCGGTGGCCGATGCGACGACCTCTGCGGTGAATTCGTCGGACGAATCCAATAGCCGCACGAACGCACCGCCCACGGCTTGTCCTTCACCGTCGACGACGCGGCCGGTGATCACCGTCTCCTTCTCCAGGTCGACGCTGGCGGGCAACGTCAGTCCTTGTTTCGGCGCAGTGCACATATCAGTTTCCCAACTCGATCGGGGCACCCACCAGGGAGCCGTATTCCGTCCAACTGCCGTCGTAGTTCTTGACGTTGGTGTGTCCGAGCAATTCGTGCAGGACGAACCAGGTGTGTGAAGAGCGTTCTCCGATTCGGCAGTACGCAATGGTTTCCTTCGCGCCGTCCAGGCCGGCGTCGGCGTACAGCTTGGCCAGTTCCGTGTCGGACTTGAAGGTGCCGTCCTCATTGGCGGCCTTGCTCCACGGCACGTTGATGGCGCTGGGGATGTGCCCAGGTCGCTGACTTTGTTCTTGCGGTAAGTGCGCGGGCGCGAGGATCTTTCCGGAGAACTCGTCGGGGGAGCGCACGTCGACAAGGTTCTTGACGTTGATGGCGGCTATGACCTCGTCGCGGAATGCGCGGATCGCATTGTCCGGCGCGGCGGCCGTGTAGGACGTCGCCGGCCTGTTGACGGGGTCGGTGGTCAACGGGCGTCCGTCCAGCTCCCATTTCTTGCGGCCGCCGTCGAGCAGCTTGACCTTGTCATGCCCGTAAAGCTTGAAATACCAGTAGGCGTAGGCGGCGAACCAGTTGTTGTTACCGCCGTAGAGGATCACGGTGTCGTCGTTAGAGACGCCCCGGTCGCTCAGCAGTTTGGAGAATTGTTGGGCGTCGACGAAGTCGCGCTTGACTGGGTCCTGCAGGTCTGAGCGCCAGTCCAGCTTGATGGCGCCGGCGATGTGGCCGTCGTCGTATGCGCTGGCGTCCTCGTCGACTTCGACGAAGACGACGTTGGCGGCGTCAAGATTGCTCTCAGCCCAGTCGGCAGAGACCAGGACGTCGGAGCGTGCCATGGTGTGGGTCCTTTCGATTTCTTTCACGTGAACAGCTGTTAGGCAGCGCCTGGACTGCGTCGCAGGCGAGCTGCAAGCGGGTACAGCTCGCAGCCTAGGCAAATGCCGAAGGCGGCATTGAGGAAGGCGGCCACCAGCGCTAGCGCGGTCGCAACGGTGCCCACCACGAGCGGGCCGACGGCAAGTCCGACAACGCCACTAGCCGCGAAGAAAAAGCCGAGCAATTGGGCGAACTTCAGGGGAGGTATCGGTTCGCGCTCTCGGACCGGACCCAGCCGCGGTGCCACCACTGTCGCGAACACCAGGCCATAGGGGTGCCGGCGCGGTCCAGCGAAAGCGCCGATCGCGAAGACAACGGTCTGCAGGCCCAGCGCGATGGCGGCAGCCACGGGGCTGAACGCAGAGATAACGAGGATGGCAGTGAGAACTGCGGATGTGACCCACGCGGTGAACCTGGGCCCGCGCACATCCACACCGGCCGTTATGGCCGGACTGCTACTGCTCGACACGTACTGCTCCTAGATACGCCGATTGCCAGGACATGGTGGGAGGTTGGCCACGGTAGGAATCCGCAGCTGCTCCGAGTGGCCGCGTGGATGGCGCAGCTACTCAGCAGCTACAGCAACAGCAACAGCAACAGCAACAGCCCGCGATACGGCACAGGTCGACTGCGCGGCGTTTGGTGAGCGTTGGCTCGAGGCGGGCTGGCACGCCGGTCAGCTTACCCAATGACATGGTGATCAGGCCAACGCAGTGCGAGGGCGGAATTGCTGGTCGGCGGCGGTCGTGCTGATCGGCGTCATCACGACTGTTTGAACTCGGTCAGTGAGATGCTCACGTCGTCGGTGATGCCTTCGATGATCACATCCGAGCCGCGCGCTCCCACCGTGTTGGGCGCCACTCCGAACGGGAGCTTCTGGTTGGGCAGCCGGGTGCCGAAGGCGCGCAGCACCGCGTCGCGCTTGTCGTCCGGAACGGTCTGGTCCGCGGTGTCGGGGCCGGTCACAACGCGGATCGGGGTGACTACCAGGGTGGTCGGGTCGTCTGCTGCGACCGACAGGTCCACCGAGACGCTGACGCGATGATCGAAGCCCGCCGACGTTGGGGTTCCGCTGAACACCAGCCCGTGGCTGCCCGATATCCCGGATTCGGTGGTGCCGCCGGTGGCATCGTTGCTCTCTTGCGGGGGGGCCTGCACCATCAGGTCGCTGATTCCTACGTAGCGGCCCAGATGCATCGAGTCGATGATGATTCGACTTTCCAGCTTGCGCACCGACAACCGTGCGTCGGGCTCGATCAGCCAGGACGCGCGGGACAGGTCGATCGAGTGCATGGTGGCCTCGAGCGTGGCCACACCGACGGTTGAGTGTTCGACGGCGTAGGCCTTGATCTCCAGCTCGTCGTATCGATGCCGCATGGCTTGCGGGATGAACGGAAAGCCGATGATGGCAACAAATGGGTCTGATCCCAGGTCGGCCGCCTTGCGGACGCTGGTTGAGAGTCGGTATTCGGCGTAGATGCTGGCGCCGAAGTCGATGACGACTGCGGTGAGGGTGACGACCAGCAGAAAAATTGCCAGTGTGGTGAGGCCGATCAGCACCTTGCGCATCCGCATATTGTGTCCTACCGCCGGCGTGACCCGGTGGAGTCGCGGCCCGTGGGGGCACCGCGCACCGGCCCCATGACGTCACATCTATCGCAGATGTCACACCAGCCCCTGGACCTGAGGGCACGCATTTTGCCCGCCTCATAGCGACAACTGTGGCCCGGCTCCTCGGTCGTGGGTGCTCGCACGACGTCGTCGTCGGGCGGTGGTGGGTGGCCCGCCTCCTCGGTCGTGGGTGCTCGCACGACGTCGTCGTCGGGCGGTGGTGGGTGGCCCGCCTCCTCGGTCGTGGGTGCCCGCACGACGTCGTAGTCGGGCCAAAGACCAGGTGGCAAGTTATCGTTAGATGAGCTGGGCGCTAACGTCACGTGTCGCGATGAATCTGGGAGATGCCTTTCCCACGACGCTGGAGGGGCTTTTTGGAGTTATTACTACTGACCGCGGAGCTGTATCCGGACCCCGTACTGCCGTCGCTGTCGCTACTTCCCCACAACGTGCGGACGGCCCCGGCGGAAGCTTCATCGTTGCTGGAAGCGGGTAACGCGGATGCCGTGCTCGTTGACGCGCGCAACGACCTCTCGGCCGCTCGCGGTCTGTGTCGACTGTTGAGCACGGCAGGCCGTTCTGCCCCCGTGGTGGCGGTGGTCAATGAGGGCGGTCTGGTGGCGGTGAGCGCCGACTGGGGGCTGGACGAGATCCTGCTGCCCAGCACCGGACCCGCAGAGATCGACGCCAGACTACGTCTCGTGGTCGGTCGGCGCGGAGGTCAGGCCGACCAGGAGAGCGTCGGCAAGGTGAGTCTGGGTGAGCTGGTGATCGACGAAGGCACCTACACGGCCAGGCTGCGTGGCCGACCGCTTGACCTCACCTACAAGGAGTTCGAATTATTGAAATACCTGGCGCAACATGCCGGCCGTGTCTTCACGCGCGCGCAGCTGCTGCACGAGGTGTGGGGGTACGACTTCTTCGGCGGCACCCGGACCGTCGATGTGCACGTACGGCGACTGCGCGCCAAGCTTGGTCCGGAGCACGAGTCGTTGATCGGCACGGTACGTAACGTTGGCTACAAGGCGGTTCGCCCCGCGCGCGGCCGAGTCTCATCTGTTGATTCTGACGACGAAGACGCCGAGCCCGACCGCGACGGGTACCCGGATCCGTTGAGCGACCCACTGCGAAGTCAGTGAGCCTGCCGCAGTGGCGCTCGGCTCTTACCGCTGAGGAGCAGCAGGGAGTACGCGAACTTGTCTCGGCGGCAACAACCTTCGATGGCGTTGCGCCCGTTGGCGAGCAGGTGCTGTTGGAATTGGGCCAAGATCACTCCAAGCATCTGCTGGTTGGTGACTCGCGGCCGACCAATGCGCTTATTGGCTATCTGACTCTCACCCCGGCGCGGACGACCCATGCCGCGATGGCGGAATTGGTCGTGCATCCCCAGGCCCGGCGCGGCGGTGTCGGCACCGCGATGGCGCGTGCGGCACTGGCAGAGACCGCCGGGCTAAACCAGTTCTGGGCGCACGGCACCCTGCCGGCCGCCCAGGCCACGGCGTCTGCGCTGGGACTGACCCCGGTCCGGGAGCTGGTTCAGATGCGCCGCTCGTTGCAGGATGTCTCCGAACCGGAAATCCCGGCGAACCTGAGGATCCGCACCTACGCCGGCAACTCCGATGACGCCGAACTGTTGCGGGTCAACAACGCTGCATTCGCCCACCACCCAGAACAGGGCGGCTGGACGAAACGGCAGCTGGCGCAGCGGCGCGCAGAACCATGGTTTGATCCCGCCGGGCTGTTTTTGGCCTTCGACGAGGCCGCCGACCCAGGCAGCCTCCTGGGATTCCACTGGACCAAAATCCACCTCGACCGCCCCGGGCTGGGCGAGGTGTACGTGCTGGGGGTGGACCCGGCGGCGCAGGGGCGCGGTATCGGCAAGACGCTGACAGCGATCGGCCTCAACTCGCTGGCCCAGCGGCTGGCGGACCCCGAAGGCGGCGAATATCCCACTGTGATGCTCTATGTGGAGTCGGACAACATCGCCGCGATGCGCACCTACCTGGGCCTGGGCTTCACCGTCTACAGTGTCGACACCGCCTACTCGCTGGTCACGTCCGATGCTGCAGCGGGCTAGGTTTCGCCAATCGGCATGGTTAGGTGCGCCGGGGAGCATACTTATCTGGTGGCTCGGCAGTCCATGTGTGCGACGGCCGGCACGATTGCCGACAATGGTCGAGAATGGGTGTTAGGAAGCGAGGTCTGTGAAACTCGACAGGGCGGGCAGGACGTTCGCAGCGGCAACGGTCGCGATGATGTTCTGCGCTGAAATCTTGACTGGATGTTCTAGCGCCAACAACCGAGATGGTGTCTCGACCGCGAATTTCGGAGCAAATTCTGCAAATGCCGACTGTGGCGGCAGAAATGTGTTGGATGCTGCCGGGTCGACCGCACAACAGCACGCTATGGACTCGCTCAACTTGGTGTGGGGCCAGGCGTGTCCGGGTAAGCGGGTGTCCTACCGAGCCACCGGGTCCTCCGCCGGGCGCGAGGAGTTCATTGCCGGTCGTGTCGACTTCGGTGGGTCCGATTCCCCGTTGGTTGCCGACCAGATCGGGCCGGCCGCCAACCGCTGCAAGGGAAATCCCGCCTGGGACCTGCCACTGGTATTCGGGTCAATCGCGTTGGTGTACAACCTGACCGACATCCAGACCCTGGTCCTCGATGCCGACTCACTGGCCAAGATCTTCAACGGCTCCATTCGGACCTGGAATGACCCGACGCTGGCGGCACTCAATCCTGGTGTGGCACTGCCGAATACCAAGATCACCCCGGTCTACCGCGAGGACTTGTCGGGGACCACCGACAACTTTCAAAAGTATCTGACGGCCGCCGCACCCCAGAGCTGGACCAGGGGAGTTGGCAGTGATTTTCACGGCGGTACCGGTGACGGCGTTCACCGGTCCGACGGTGTAATCCACGCGGTACAGGCCACCGAGGGCTCGATCGGATATGTCGAGAAGTCTTTCGCAGATGCGGCCGGTGTCCCGTACGCGCGGATCAACAATGGCACTGGCGTGGTGCCGCTCACCGATGACACTGCCCGGCGAGCCGTCGATACGGTCACGT
Source organism: Mycobacterium basiliense (assembly GCF_900292015.1). Lineage (NCBI taxonomy): Bacteria > Bacillati > Actinomycetota > Actinomycetes > Mycobacteriales > Mycobacteriaceae > Mycobacterium > Mycobacterium basiliense. Next base: position 4,859,026 of record NZ_LR130759.1, on the reverse strand, counting down.
TCGCAGCGGGCGGCAATGACCTGGTGCTAGAGCTTAATTCGGTATACGGGATCCACGATCGAGGCGCCTATCCGTTGGTGCTGGCCACCTACGAGATCGTCTGCTCGCAGGGATACGACGCGGAGACCGCCGCCGCGGTCAAGTCCTTCCTCATCACCGCGGTCAACGACGGTCAGAACGCTCTTTCGGCTGCCGGCTACATACCGCTACCGGATAATGTCAAGGAGCGCCTTGTCACCGCGATCAACGCCATGCAGTGACTGCCTGACCGCCCATGATCCAGATCGGACACGAGCGCGCAAGTGACAGCGGCGCGTTGAAATGTGCTGAAATGGCACCGCACTAGACGGATCGATGGGATCGCAGTGACAACGCCGAAGCCAGCCGATGCCGGAGCTGGTGCGGTGGTCAAGGCCCCCTTTCCTGAGCCGCCGGTGATATACATCAACCCATGGGGCAGTGCTAAACCGGGGCTTGGTGACCGGATGTTTCGCTGGCTTTCGCAGGGGGCCGGAACGCTGATCATTGCCCTGATTGCGGCGATCGGTGTTTTCCTGTTGTGGCGGGCGATACCGGCGCTGGAACGCAACAAAGAGAACTTTCTGACTTACGGCGGACATTGGGTAACCGCCGACACCTCGGCGATGCACTTCGGAATCCTCGACCTAGTGAAGGTGACCGTGTTTGTGTCGCTGTTCGCCCTGCTCTTGGCGATGCCGGTCGCGCTCGGCGTCGCCCTATTCTTGACGCAGTACGCGCCGCGCCGGGTCGCCGGACCGCTGGCCTACCTGGTCGATCTGCTGGCCGCCGTGCCTTCGATCATCTACGGCGTGTGGGGTCTGCAGGTGTTAGCACCCCAGCTGCAGCCGGTCGCGAACTGGCTCAGCGACGCCCTGGGCTGGTGTTTCCTGTTCGCCAGCGATCCCGCGACGGTCGCCGACGGTGGCACCATCTTCACGGGCGGGATCGTGCTGGCGGTGATGATATTGCCGATTATCACCGCGGTCACGCGCGAAGTGTTCGCCCAGACGCCGCAGGGTCAGATCGAGGCCGCGTTGGCCCTCGGCGCCACCAGGTGGGAAGTGGTCAAGACCACCGTGCTGCCCTTCGGGCGATCCGGTTATGTCAGCGGAGCAATGCTGGGTCTGGGCCGGGCATTGGGCGAAACGGTTGCCCTGCTGATCATCCTGCGTGGCACCCAACAGGCGTTCAACTGGTCACTGTTCAGCGGCGGTTCCACCTTCGCTACCAAGATCGCTTCGGCGGCATCGGATTTCGATGACCAATACCAAGCCGGTGCCTACCTTGCCGCCGGGCTGATGCTCTTCCTGCTGACGTTCCTCGTCAACGCCGTCGCACGCAGGGCGGTCACCGGAGCCGGACGGGCTCACCGATGACCTCGATGCTGGACCGCCCGCTAAAGATGCGCACGTTCTCCGGACTGCCACGACGCCGTCGACTGGCGAACAACATTGCGACCTTGCTGGTGACACTGTCAATGGCGATCGCATTGGCGCCGCTGGCGTGGGTGCTGTGCTCGGTGATTGCCAAAGGATTCAACGCGGTCACCTCCAGCACGTGGTGGACGCACTCGCAGGCGGGCATGACATCGTTCGTCGCAGGTGGCGGCGCGTTTCACGCCATTGTCGGCACCGTGCTGCAGGGCCTGGTATGTGCGGTGATTTCCATCCCGATCGGCATCCTGGCGGGCATCTACCTCGTTGAATACGCCGGAGGCGCGCTGGGCAAACTGGTGTCTTTCATGGTGGACATCTTGACCGGCGTGCCATCGATCGTGGCCGCGCTGTTCATCTACGCGCTCTGGGTCGAAGTACTGGGCTTTCCCCGTTCGGAGTTCGCGGTCTCGCTGGCGCTGGTGCTGCTGATGCTGCCGGTAATCGTTCGCGCGACCGAGGAGATGCTGCGAATCGTTCCGGTCGACCTTCGGGAGGCCAGCTATGCACTGGGCGTGCCCAAGTGGAAGACCATCGCCCGAATCGTGATTCCGACCGGGCTGTCCGGCATTGTCACCGGGGTCCTCTTGGCCGTGGCGAGGGTGATGGGCGAGACGGCCCCACTGCTGATCCTGGTTAGCTATGCACAGGCAATGAACTTCGACATCTTCAGCGGGTACATGGGTTCGCTGCCCGGCATGATGTATGACGAAACGACCGCTGGCGCCGGTATCAACCCGGTCCCCACGGATCGGCTGTGGGGGGCCGCGCTGACACTGATCTTGGTGATCGCCATTATCAACATCGGCGCCAGGGTGGTCGCACGAATGTCCTACCCACGCAGTCCTAGGCAGGAGCACTAAGTGGCCAAGCGGTTAGACCTCGCGGACGTCAACATCTACTACGGCGCGTTTCAGGCCGTCGCCGATGTGTCGCTGTCGATTCTGCCCCGCAGTGTCACGGCGTTCATCGGTCCCTCGGGCTGCGGGAAAACCACGGTGTTGCGCACGTTGAATCGGATGCATGAAGTGATCCCCGGCGCTCGGGTCGAAGGTTCGGTCATGCTCGACGACGAAAACATCTATGGTCCCGGAATCGATCCGGTCGGCGTGCGCCGGGCCATCGGAATGGTGTTCCAACGTCCTAATCCCTTCCCCGCGATGTCGATTCGTGACAACGTGGTCGCGGGTTTGAAGCTGCAGGGCGTGCGCAATCGCAAGGTTCTTGACGAAACCGCCGAATACTCGCTGCGCGGCGCGAACCTGTGGGACGAGGTGAAGGACCGGATGGACAGGCCCGGCGGTGGATTGTCCGGTGGGCAGCAACAGCGGCTGTGTATCGCGCGGGCCATTGCCGTGCAACCCGACGTGTTGCTGATGGACGAGCCGTGTTCGGCGCTGGATCCCATCTCCACGATGGCGATCGAAGATCTGATCAGCGAGTTGAAGCAGGAATACACCATCGTCATCGTCACCCACAACATGCAGCAGGCCGCCCGGGTGAGCGATCAGACAGCATTCTTCAATCTCGAAGCCGTGGGCAAGCCGGGCCGGTTGATAGAGATCGACGACACCGAGAAGATCTTCTCCAACCCGACCGAGAAGGCCACCGAGGACTACATCTCCGGGCGCTTCGGCTAATCCGCATGCAGTCGCCCGCTCAGCGGGTTTGGGATTGCACTTCGTCCTCGGGGAATCGCCCGGTCGCCTGAAAGATCACCCGGCGCGCCACTTCGACGGCGTGGTCGGCGAAGCGCTCATAGAAGCGGCCCAGTAGCGTCACGTCGACCGCGGCCGCTACCCCGTACTTCCACTCGCGGTCCATCAGCACGGTGAACAGATGCCGGTGCAGATCGTCCATCGCGTCGTCTTCTTCGCGGATTCGGGCGGCCTTCTCCGGATCGCGAGACAGCACTACTTCCTGAGCACTGTTGCCCAATTCGACCGCTACTCGGCCCATTTCGGCAAAGTATCCGTTGACCTCCTCGGGAAGTGCATGCTGGGGATGCCGGCGGCGCGCGATCTTGGCGACGTGTAGGGCCAGCGCACCCATCCGATCGATGTCGGCCACCATCTGGATGGCGCTCACGATGGCCCTGAGGTCGCCGGCCACCGGCGCCTGCAGGGCGAGCAGTACGAAGGCGCTTTCTTCGGCTCGTGTGCTCAGCGTTGCGATCTTTTCGTGGTCGGAGATCACCTGTTCGGCCAGCACCAGATCGGCTTGCAATAGGGCTTGGGTGGCCCGCTCCATGGCGATCCCTGCTAGCCCGCACATCTCGCCGAGACGCTCGGATAATTCCGAGAGTTGCTCGTGGTAGGCGGTCCGCATGCGTTAAAGCCTACGTTCTTGGCAGTGAAAACGCCGAGAAGCGCTGTCTCGGTGGGCGCGCCTATTCGCAGGTGGTGTCGGCCGCGTTGGTCACGGTCAGGTCCTCGGGCAGCTTGATGGGCGGCGCGCTCGAGTTGCGGCTGATTTGCACGCTGACCGACGAGCCGCTCGGCGGGGGATCGGCCACCGAACTGAAGTCCGGGCCGAGGACAACCTGAACCACTTGACCGATACCGGTGACCCGCTCGACCTTCGAACTGCCGAACGTCGCGGCTACAGTGGCGGCGGCCTGCTCGTTGCCGGGCGAAAAGAACACCGTCGTGGCCTTCAACGACGTCGGGTAGTCATCCGGCGTCATGACGTTGAAGCCATTTCGTTTGAGCTGCTTGGCTACCGCGGCGGCTAGACCGGTGGTACTGGTTCCGTTGGAGACCTGCACGGTGACTTCTTGCGGTGAGGTGGTCGTCACCTGCTCGCGCTGAACCTCTTCGGACGGGTTGGCCTGGGGCGTCTTTGTGGGGGTGGTCGGCCCGGTGGGGGTGGCGGTCTTGGGCGTGTTACCCAGCATCTGCGCGTTTTGATCGTTTTCCAGCGGCAGCGGATCATCATCGATGATGGCGGCGAAAAGCGCCTTCATGTCCGCGGTCCGGGGAGGTTCGTCGCCGTTCTCGTCGGTCACGCCGGTGGGTACCGTGACGAACGTGATATGGCCGGCGGCCATACCTTGCAGCGACTGGCCCAGCTCGACCAGATCCTTGGTTCTGACGTTGTCCACATAGCTGTCGCCGATAAACATGTTGACGACGTTGTTCAGCTTGTTGAGGTTGAACAACGTGTCCTCAGAAATCAGCGAACGCAGTAGCGACGACAGGAACAACTGTTGACGTTTGATGCGGCCGTAGTCGCCGTTGCTTTCAGTGGTGACCTGGCGCGCCCGCACATAGTTCAACGCGGTCGGCCCGTCGATGGTCTGGCGTCCGGCGTGTGCGAGCACGGTGCCCAGTTCGTAGTCGCGCAACGGGGTGGTGCTGCATACCTCGACGCCGCCCAGGGCCTCGACCATGCGGCCGAATCCGACGAAGTCGATGGCGATGAACCGGTTGATGCTCAACCCGGACAGCTTTTGAATGACCTTCACCAGACACTTTGGCCCACCGAAGGAGAACGCGGAGTTCAGCTTGGTCTCGGTGTAAACCATCCTGGAACCCATCGTTCCAGTCTTTTCGTCGTAGATGGGTCCATATTCGCCGGTATCGGGGTTCCACGCCTCGCATTGGATCGGGGTAATCGCAAGGTCGCGGGGAAATGACACCGCCACCACACGCTTCCGGTTTGCCGGAATATTGACCAGCATCACGGTGTCTGAACGAGCACCGCCGGCATCCTCGGCATCGCCCGCGCCGACGTTGGCGTTGGCACCGGCCCGCGAGTCCATGCCGACGATCAGGAAATTCTCGTCGCCATATTGCGCGTTGGGGTCGACGATGTCGCCTGAATGCGGGTCGAGCGCGCTCACGATGTTCAGTCGACCGTTCTTCGACGCACTCCACTGCCATGCCCCGCCGGTCAGGGTCAGCGCCAGCACGGCAACCAACGCCGCCAGTGAACGGCCGGCCAGCAGAATCGGGTGTCGGCCCGATTTCGGCTGTTTCCGGGCGCGGGCCTGACACCGCGCGCGGGTAGCTGACCTGCGGCGACGCTTCGAGCGCGGCGCTATACGGCTCTCCTCCGGGTCGGGCCGGCCGGCTTGCGACAACGCACGTGAGTGGCGTGCCGAGCCAAGGTCGGGCAGCTCGGATAGGAGTTCGACAGCGTACGCCGGGATCGCGATCGCGTCGGTGTCCAGCTGTTCGTCGTCGTCGGGGACCTGCTCGCCCAGGTCCGACGAGTCCACCGGCGGTTCCGGTTCGGGGTCCGACGCGCTGTGATGGGTGGGATGGGTGGGCACGGGAGCGCCAAGCTTGGCAATCAACTCGGCGACGCTGACGCCGCCGCCGAGGTGAGAGCCCAGTTGTCGGGCGGCCGACTCACCTGAGTAGCGCAGCAGTCCGTCGTCGGCCGGCGGTGCAGAAAACCGCTCCCACGGCGCGGCGCCTGGTATTCGCTTCGAGTTTGGGGTATTCAATTCATCATCGTTGTCGGTGCCGGACGCGCGCCGATGATGCGCAGTGGCGCCTTTGTCGCCGTCGCTCATGTCATCGGCCTCCGAAGGTCTGACGTGGACAGCAAACTCGTCCTACGCACGCATGAGCGCAGCGCCGATCTGGTCAGCGCCGCGCAATGCAATAAGTCCCACATCGTACTGATTAATGGGCGCAGACGCGATTTCAAGAGCGTCTCGGTTCAACCACGTCCCGCAGGATTTACCCGCCCGAGTGCATGACATCGGCGCCCTCGGGTACGTGGCAGTCCTCGGGGTCGTTCAGCCAGCCGTCGGGAAGGGCAACTCGGGCGGGTGAGCCCTGGCGACCGCGAGGGCCAAGAGCGGCACTGGGGAAGGCAACGCTGCTATCCAGTTGGTTGAGCAAGGAGTCAAGTTCACCCAACGTCTTGACCAGCGCCAAAGCCCGCCGTAGGTCGGATCCTGCCGGGAAGCCATGCAGGTACCACCCGACATGTTTACGGATGTCCCGCATGCCCTTGTCTTCGCCGAAATGTGCGGTCAGCAGGTCGCCATGTCGACGAATGATGTCGGCAACCTCGCCCAGTGTGGGTGGTGCCGGTGCCGGGCTGCCGGTGAACGCGGCCGACAGCTCGGCGAATAGCCACGGCCGGCCCAGGCAGCCGCGGCCAATTACAACGCCGTCGCAGCCGGTTTTGGCCATCATTGCCAGCGCATCGCTGGCGTCGTAGATGTCTCCGTTTCCCAGTACCGGGATGGTCCGAACATGCTGTTTGAGCAGGGCAATCTGCTCCCAATCGGCGGTACCCGAGTAGCGTTGTGCCGCGGTTCGGGCGTGCAGTGCGACCGCGGCGGCGCCCTCGGTTTCGGCGATGCGGCCGGCATCGAGGTGCGTGTGGTGGGCGTCGTCGATGCCGATGCGGAACTTCACCGTCACCGGTATGTCGGTGCCTTCGGTGGCGCGCACCGCCGCGGCGACGATCTGGCCGAACAACCGCCGCTTGAACGGCAGGGCAGCGCCGCCGCCGCGCTTGGTCACCTTGGGTACCGGGCAACCGAAATTCATGTCGATGTGGTCGGCTAGGCCTTCATCGGCGATCATCCGCGCGGCCGTGTAGGTGGTGTCGGGGTCGACGGTGTAGAGCTGCAGCGACCGCGGCGACTCGTCCGGGTTGAACGTCGTCATGTGCATGGTGACCGGATGACGCTCCACCAGCGCGCGTGCGGTGACCATTTCGCAGACGTACAGGCCGCTGACGGTGCCGACTTTGGACCGTTCCAATTCGCGGCACAGGGTCCGGAAGGCGACGTTGGTCACCCCGGCCATGGGCGCCAACACGACCGGGCTGGCGAGCTGGATGGGCCCGATGCGCAAGGCCGGGCTACCGGCGGCTCATTGTCAGCTTGCCCGCGGTTTGGTGCAGTTCGTGGGCGGTGACCCTCTTGCCGGTGCGGGCTTCCCGGTCGAGTTGGCGCTGCTTGGAAACCTCGAACTTCTCGCAAGCCATCTCGAGTTCCTTGACTAGGACGCCAAGGTCGTCGCGCATCGCGGCGGCCTCACCGGTGAAGTCCTCGCGTTCGAAGATGCGCCATTTCTTCAGCACCGGCATCACGACCTCGTCGAGGTGGATGCGCGGGTCGTAGACGCCTCCGACCGCGATGAAGACGGCCTTGCGCCGGAACTCGGGGACCTGGAAGCCGGGCATCTGGAAGTTCCGCAGGATCAGGTGCAGTGACTTCATCGCCTGGTTGGGGACAAGGTCGAAGGCGGCCTCGCTGACATCGCGGTAGAAGATCATGTGCAGGTTCTCGTCCGCCGAAATTTTGGCCATCAGCTGGTCGGCGATCGGATCGTTGCAGGCCTTGCCGGTATTGCGGTGGGAAATCCGGGTGGCCAGTTCCTGGAAGCTGACGTAGAGGACGGAGTGGGTGAGGCTTTCGGCAAACAAATCGCCTTGGTGGTTCTGGCCGGGGCTAAAGCCGCGATTGACCACTTCGAGCCGAAGCTTCTCCAGCTCGACGGGGTCCACTGAGCGGGTCACCACCAGGTAGTCGCGCAGCGCGATACCGTGCCGGTTCTCCTCGGCGGTCCACCGGTTGACCCACTGTCCCCAGGCGCCGTCCATGCTCATGTTCATCGCGATTTCGCGGTGATACGACGGCAGGTTGTCCTCGGTGACCAGGTTCTGCACCATCGCGACCTGCGCGACGTCGGACAGCTTGCTCTGCTCGGGATGCCATTCCTGGCCGCCCAGCGCGTAGTAGTTCTTTCCGTCTGACCACGGGATGTAGTCGTGCGGGTTCCAGGGCTTATGCATGCTCAGGTGCCGGTTGAGATACTTCTCGACCACCGGCTCCAGCTCATGCAGCAGCTGTAGGTCGGTCAGCTCGGCTGGCATTACCCCTCCAGTTATCTGTGTCTATGGGTAGCAGTCAATATATCTGTGTCGTTCAGTATCAACAAGTTTGCAGGCGGTGCGTTGAACACGATAATTCCGCCGTGTGGCGGGTGGCCGGTGTTGCGCGCTATCCGCGCTCGCGGTGCGGGACATAGGTGGCGGCCGTGCTGAGCAGCATGTCGACGCAGTAGTCGATAAATTGCTGGCGCGTGGCTCCCAGATGCCCGTTCAGGTAGGCGGTAAACAGCCCGGTCAGGGCGCCGATCAAGCTGGTAGCCACCAGCTTCTGCAAAACCGGATCGACAATCCGCGACAGCTTGCGCTGCAGCAACTCGATGAAGTTGGGCATCCACTCCGCGCCGGACCGGGTCAGCACCGGTTCAACCGTCGGCGCCAGCAGCAGCACCCGCCCGCGCACTGGGTCGTCGACCATCAGGGCTACGAATCGTTCGACGGCTTCCCGGGGGGATTTGGCCGACGTCAGGGCCGCCATCGCTCGCGTGCACACGTCGTCGTATACCGCGCGAACGAAATGGTCACGGTCGGCAAAGCTTTCGTAGAAGTAGCGCTCGGTCAGCGCGGCCGTGCGGCACACCGCACGCACGGTTAGCGAGGGTCCGTCCTTCTCGCCGAGCAACTGCACACCGGCCGCGATGAGATTGTCTCGACGCAGTGCGTGGCGATCCTCGAGCGGGACTCCGGTCCAGCGGCCCCGTTTTTGACCGGCCTGCACATCGCTCCTAAACTTCAAGTGACAACGCGTGTAGTCAGAATTTCTGGCGTCGCCCGACCACCAGGGAAAGCACCAGTGACCCAAGATACGTCCGCGACCTGCCCACTGACCAGCGGTGAAGCGAAGTCCGTGGCTAATACCGCCGGTTCGAAGGGCGCGCCCGGCGAGTCGCCAGGGGCGGCCGGCGGCTGTCCGGTTTCACCGCTGGGCTACGAAACACCGCCGCCGTCGCTGGGCCCGGAGTCGCTGACTTGGCGATACTTCGGCGATTGGCGCGGCATGTTGCAAGGTCCGTGGGCGGGATCCATGCAGAACATGCATCCGCAACTGGGCGCCGCCGTCGAAGAGCACTCCACGTTCTTCCGGGAGCGTTGGCCTAGGTTGCTGCGATCGCTCTATCCGATCGGCGGGGTGGTGTTCGACGGCGACCGTGCCCCGGTCACGGGCGCTGAGGTGCGCGACTACCACGTCGCGATCAAAGGGGTGGACGCCGCGGGCCGTCGCTACCACGCGTTGAACCCGGACGTCTTCTACTGGGCGCACGCCACGTTCTTTGTCGGGACCCTGCACGTGGCCGAACGATTCTGTGGGGGCCTGACCGACGCGCAGAAGCGGCAGCTGTTCGACGAACACATTCAGTGGTACCGGATGTACGGCATGAGCATGCGGCCGGTGCCAGCGTCCTGGGAAGAATTCCAGATCTACTGGGACCACATGTGCCGCAACGTGTTGGAGAACAACTTCGCCGCCCGTGCCGTGCTTGACCTGAGCGAGCTTCCCAAACCGCCGTTCGCGCAACGTATTCCGGACCGCCTGTGGGCGGCGCAGCGTAAGCTCTTGGGCCCGTTCTTCGTTTGGCTTACGGTCGGCCTCTACGACCCGCCTGTTCGAGAGCTGATGGGCTACCAGTGGTCGCGCCGCGACGAATGGTTGCATCGGCGCATCGGTGACCTTGTTCGGCTCGTTTTCGCCTTCGTGCCGCGGCGGTTTCGGAAACACCCGCGTGCGCGCGCCGGTTGGGATCGTGCATCGGGGCGCATCGCCGCGGATGCCCCGCTGGTGCAGACGCCGGCGCGCAACCTACCGCCGCTGGACGAGCGCGACAACCCGATGCATTACTGCCCCCAGGTGTGACGACGAAAAGCTCGCAGCCGCAAGCCGGGTGGGGCTAGGCGTGTGCGTGGCTGTGTGCCTCTTCGAGCCCGCGCTGATGTACGTGCTGATGGGTGTGCTCGGTCCCGTCGTCGTGCGCGTGTGAGTGTTCGTGCGTGACGTGCTCGTGCTCGTGGCTGGTGTGCGCGTGGCTGTGGCTCACGTCGCCGTGGTGGTGTTCGTGCGTGTGCGGCGCGTCGTGGCCGTGCTCGACTGTCATGGTGACTCTCCTTCTTGTTGTCCGCTATGTCGGAACCTGTTGTTGTGAGTATGGATTCGCTTATCCGGCGTCGGATTTCTCGGCTACCGCCTGTAGCCCGCCGTCGCCGCGGTGATGGCGCGGAATGCCCGGACCGGCATGCTCGGCGTTGAACACGGCATCGACGACGAGCTGGCGCACGTGGTCGTTTTCCAGGCTGTAGAAAATCGTGGTCTTGTCCCGCCGGGTACGGACCAGCCGCGCCATCCGCAGCTTGGCGAGGTGTTGGGAGACCGAGGGCGCCGGCTTGCCGACGTGTTCGGCCAGCTCGTTGACCGACATCTCTCGATTCGCCAGCGACCAGAGCACGTGCACGCGGGTGGCATCGGCCAGCATCCGAAACACCTCGACCACCAGCGCGACCTGGTCATCCGGCAGCCGCAATGGTCTATTATCTGCATGCATACGAAGATAATAGACCAGGATGGTGCGCGCCTGTCAAGAGATGATGCGGGTTGGCTGGCTAGCTGGCGGATGCTGAGCGGTTCCCGCCGTTGCGCTCCTGCCAGAAGCGGTACACGTCCACCGCGGCCGGGCGTGGCTCGTAGCGCATCGGCAGGCGCCGGTTCTGCCAGTCCTTGGCGAACTCGTCGTAGAACGTCGCCAGCTCAAAGTACTTGCGGTCGTCGACGTAGTGCGGTTCGTATTGTTCGCGCGTCGTGAGAAAGATGACTTCGTCGGGGGAGCAGTAGTACAGCGATCCCAGACACATGGGGCACGGGTGGGCCAGCACGTAGAAGGTCGTCCCGGCCAGATTTTCGGTGCCCAACTTGGTGCAAGCCGCACGGATGGCCAGGATCTCGGCGTGTGCGGTGGGGTCGTGGGTCTGGGCGACCTTGTTGGCGCTTTCGGCCAGTACCTCGCCGTCCTTGACGATCACCGTCGCGAACGGGCGGCCACCGTCGGCGACGTTTTGACGGGCAAGGTCGATGGCGCGCTGGGCGAAGTCAGTCACAGTTCGCACAGTAGCCCGGGAAACGTAATGAAACCTGTGATAGTAACTAGGTTATCTAAATTCTTTCCCCGGGATGAATGGAGCCCCATGGTGCGCACCGAACGTGATCGGTGGGATCTTGCGACCAGTGTCGGCGCGACGGCCACCATGGTCGCCGCCCAACGGGCGCTGGCCGCCGCCCCCGAATATGGGCTAATCGACGACCCGTTCGCGGCACCACTGGTGCGTGCGGTCGGTATGGACGTCTATACCCGCTTGATAGACGGACTGATTCCCGTCGAGGAGGATTCCGAGTTCGATCCAGCGCGGATGGCCGAGGGGATGGCCTGCCGGACCAGGTTCTACGACGAGTTTTTCCTCGAGGCCACCCGCAGCGGGATTGGCCAGGTGGTCATCCTGGCATCCGGCCTGGACGCACGCGCCTATCGGCTGCCGTGGCCGGCGGGCACCGTCGTCTACGAGGTCGACATGCCGGAGGTCATCGAGTTCAAGACGCTCACCCTCAGCGGTCTTGGCGCCGAACCGACCGCGGAGCGCCGCACCGTCGCCATCGACTTGCGCGACGATTGGGCCGCCGCGCTGCAGGGGGCGGGCTTCGACAGCCAGGCGCCGTCGGCATGGAGCGCCGAGGGGTTGCTCGTCTATCTTCCCGGCGACGCGCAGGACGCACTGTTTGACAACATCACCGCGCTAAGTGCCCCGGGTAGCCGGCTGGCCTTTGAATTCGTGCCGGACACAGCGATTTTCGCCGATGAGCGCTGGCGTTCACATCACGACCGGATGAGCGAGCTCGGATTCGAGATCGACTTCAACGATCTCGTCTATCACGGCCGGCGCAGCCACATCATCGACTACCTGTCCCGTAACGGCTGGCAGAGTTCGTCGCACGTCGTCAAGGAGCTGCACGCGGCCAACGGCTTCGACTATCCCGACGACGACCTCGCGGCGGCCTTTGCCGATATCACCTACACCAGCGCGGTACTTGGGCGCTGAGGCTCGGTTCTAGTCAGACCCCTCCGGCGCCGGCTACTGCTGGCGCAGCAGCTCCTCTTTGAGTCGCCCGGTGATCATGTCTTGGAAGACCTCGCGCGCGGGGCCGTACAGGTCCTGGAAGGTCGACACCAGCGCATCCCGGTTGTACTCGGGGATCGAGCCCACCGGAGTCCAGAAGCTGTCGATATCCATCAAGAAGAACGGTCCGGTCTGGGCCGGCGTCGCCCGACGCAGGTGGTAGTTCTGATCGAGCGCCTGGCCCACACCCGGGCCGTAGCGCACGATCAGCGACTTGCCCGGTTGGGCCTCCCGATAGACCGCGGCGCCCTGCCATTCGGTCAGTGACAGGCCACCGGGCGTGATGCGGTAGGGCCCGAGCAGCTGCTCGTCGATCCAGTTGCTCCAACTGATGCGGCCATCCACCCCCGCGGGGACGCGGATCTCGAGGACATACCGCAGACCGATGCGCTCCACCCCGACAATCGACGAAACCTGCGCGCGGGCGTCTGCGACCCGCAATACCGTGTCGCAGAACGCCTCGAAACTGGTGTAGGCGCTGGTCTCGACCACAATCGCCTGATTCTTCAGCGACGCGGAGACCGTGTTGTCGCGGTTGCCGTAACGCACGAAACGGTCCGCGACGGGAGTCGGGGCGGCACCGGGAGCCGTCATACCCCAGCTCACGTCTTGCGCCTGGCGTTCGATCGGCAAATCATTGATGAGAAGGTGCTTGAGTTCCCGGCTCGCTGATTCTGTGAGGGAATCCGTTGCCGGGTGCCGAATTTCCATCGTCACCAGGGCGACGGGTGCGTTGGGTTGGACTCCATCAGGATTCATCTCGGGAAGCATAGTCCGGAGCATAGCCAAGTCATGTGGGGTTCCAAACGCCGCCCGACCATGTATACGGCGGCCCGCCTCGCCGGGCCGGGCAGGTGACAATTGGCCGACGTCGTCGTCAAGCATCAGCCGAGGTCACACCCGTTTTCGGTGCCCCCACTAGGACTCGAACCTAGGACCTGCGGATTAAAAGTCCGTAGCTCTACCAACTGAGCTATAGGGGCGCGAAGAACTCAGGATACTTCGTGCCCGCGGGAGGCTCGTTTGAGGATTGGGCCCGCGGTGACCTAAGCTGACGTGGCTCCCAACGATCAGTGCGTTGCGAGTGCCCCGGAGTGATTCGGTTCTGGCCCCCATCGTCTAGTGGCCTAGGACGCCGCCCTTTCACGGCGGTAGCACGGGTTCGAATCCCGTTGGGGGTACACGCGACGCGGCAACGCGGAGCAGGTAGTAGAGCGAGGCCCTGTGGCGCAGTTGGTTAGCGCGCCGCCCTGTCACGGCGGAGGTCGCGGGTTCGAGTCCCGTCAGGGTCGCCGATACGGCGAGGCATACGTTGCCTTCCGGCCAGGTAGCTCAGTCGGTATGAGCGTCCGCCTGAAAAGCGGAAGGTCGACGGTTCGATCCCGTCCCTGGCCACGGGGAAAACCCCTTCTGAGCGGGGTTTTTAGATCATTACCCCGTAGGGGTATTGGGCTTCGGCTCATCTGACGTGTCACGCGATGTCACAAGACCCCCGAGCGTCACCGCGGCCTCCGCGAGCATCGAAGGGGAGGAGTGGGCGTAGGTGCGAAGGGTGAAGCTGGCGTCGGTGTGTCCCAGCCAAGCCGCGATCACGGCCAACGGAACGCCGCGCTGGTGCATCAACGTCGCGCACGAGTGCCGAGCGTCGTGCAGTCGGACGTGACGGAGACCGGCCGCCTTGAGAGTGCGCGACCAATACTTGTAAAGCGTATCCGGGTGATACGGGCTCCCGAACTCGTCGGCGACCACGTGGCCCTGACCGATCCACTTGCTGCCCGCCGCCAACTGCTCTTCCCGGCTGCGCTGCCGTGCCCGGCGAAGGATCGGCAGCAGCTCGTCGGGGACCGGCAGCACCCGCCGGCCTGCGTCGGTCTTGGGATCGGACTCAGCCGCTCCACCGGACACGGCCACCCGATTCGCGGCCACCGCGAGGGTCGGCGGCGTGGAGTCCAGATCAATTCCCGACCACCGCAGCGCCGCGATCTCGCCGCGCCGCAAGCCGAGAAGGGCTAGGTGCACGAACAACTCCAGTCGTTGCCCGGACATGTTGGCGAACAACGTCTCGACCTGCTTGACGGACAGCGTGTGCATCTCAGGCTTCACGGTCGGCAACGGGCGGACCAGTGCGGGCACGTTGCGGCTGACCACTCCCTGATCCACTAAGTCCTGCCAGACCGACCGCAGCCGTGCCAGCATGGGGTTGATACTGGTCGCCGCCCACGCACTACGGGTCTTCTTGCCCTTGAGCTTCGTCGGTGCGTTCCAGGTGCCCGTCTCGCTGGTGCCTTCGACCAAACTGCGGACCACCGTCTCGATGTCGGACTTCGTGATCTGCTGTACGGGCTTGGCGCCCAGCGCGTCGACGGCCGGGCGTAGCGCCGTGATGTAGGCACTGCGAGTCTTGGGGCGCAGACGCTGACCGCTCAGCCATGCTTCTACGGCCTGCTGCATGCTGAGGGCTGACCGGCGGACGTGGACTCCGCGAACAACGTCGCCTTGGAGCCCGGCGAGGTGATCCTTCGCGTCGGCCAGCCTGGCGAACCGCTTGCGTGTCTGGTGCCGCGTACCTTCGCGGGCGACATCGGCGATGACTTCGTATCGGACAGCGCCGGACGGCAATTCGCGTCGTTTGATTTGCGGCGGCAGGTTGTTGCGGGCTGCACGGGTCATTTCTTTGTCCACCTCCAACGCGGTAGGGATAGACGGCGATGCGTCTCCTGTGCGTATCCGTCATCTGGGTCCGAAACTAGGTCGCATTCGCCGATAAGCCAGTCCAGCAGCTGGGTGGCAGAGTGCTCTCCGGTGCCGGTCAACGCTGCGGCTCCGGCTTGATCGTCGTTGCTCTCTGGCATGAGCAGGGCCACGGGTGAGACGCTCAAGGCGACGCTGATTGCGGTCAGATCATCCACCGTCACCTGGCGCACGCCGCGCTCGGCGGCAGATAGCTGAGCGTGGTTCAGCTTCCGGCCTTCCGGCATCCGATCTGCGAGTTCACGCAGGCTCAGCCCACGCTCGGCACGGATGCGAGCGATGTTGCGGGCTACCGTCTGACCCGTCAAACCCAGTTCTAAAGCCTTCGGCGGCATACATCACAGTGTAGCGAAAATAAATCCGGTCCGTACTTATCTTGCGAACGCCAAGCAGGGAGAGTAATGTCTTGATTATAAATCCAATCCGTATTGGAAATGGAGATGACTGTGGAAGCCAACACGCTGGCCGCGCAGATTGCGGCGCTGATCACGGCGGCTCAGGTAGCGACAACGCCCTCTCCAAGAGAACCTCTGGTGCCGACATTGTTCACCGTGCCGGAGGCCGCCAAGCACCTGCGCTGCGCGGAGAGCACGGTCTGGCAACTCCTGCGGGCGCGGGAACTTCGGAGCACCCGTGTCGGACGTCGTCGGTTCATCCCAGCGGATGCGATCACCGAATACCTGGCCGGGATGTCGGCATGATGGCCACGGCCAATACCGGGCCGGTCGTGCGCAGCGCGATAGGCAGCCAAGCTGAAACATTTTGTCACGTAATAAGTTACCGCCAATATTGATACTTCTCTTGCGTAGCAAGGGATTTTGGTTTTCTGGGGTGGTGAAGCCCCGGTCGAGCAACCAAACCCGCGCAACCGGCCCCTGGGTCCACTCGGGCCAACCCGGCGATGTACAGCCAGGTAAGTCTGGCGCTGTTGGCCAGGTGGTGCGTCTTGCGGCTTGTCCGGGCAGAGAAGGACGCGCGTAAAAGGCAGGCAGTTAAGCAGATTCGGCGGATATGGCGCTTACTGCCACAGAGGCTACCGCCGGGGCGACCTCATCGGCGGAAGTTACCCAAAGAGGTCGCCCGTTGGGGATCTTTGACCTGAAGCCGGCGCCAGTCGGCGCAATTAGCCACCCCGACGCTGGCTCAGTTAGCAACCGCGGACGGTCCCGGAGGTAGCCAAGAAGCTGTGAGAGGCCGCTGCTGAGATACGTACCGGACGACGATGCTTTCAACTCGAGAATGATCGCTCGTACTGACCTACCGGACTCAAACAGCTCGACAACTATGTCGGGGCGGTTCACAGCTGACGGCAGTTCGTAGTACCGCGCAGCATCATCGAGAACCGAGGGAAGCGTTGCGGGTGGCCACGATTGGTACCACAGCCGAACCTCTCGCGTCGGATTGATGCGGAACCGCGCAAACGGACCACCCCTCCCGTTGTGGAACAGGCGGGTTGGGCTCACGCGCGCACCTACCTTGCCGAGAGCCTGGGTGATTCTCATCAAGATGCCGATCTCGAATAGCTTCCAGTCCTCGCGCGGCTCGAAGTACCGGTCGCTGAGCGCCTGGACGATGTCATCCGAAGACGGCTCGAGCAAGAGACGCCGTAAATACCTCGCAGCCGCTGTGAGGCGGATCCGGTAGAAACCTGTGCGATCGGCCTTGAGGCGGAAGTAGGCCTCATCGCCCGGCCAAGTCGGGGGCACGCCTTCGAGCCAAGCGGTTTGCCGTGCGCGGTGAACGACGCCGGTCATAGAACGAATCTCGTCCCCCCATGCACCAGGAGCTTCACCCGTCGGGGGCACAGCCACTGTGCCACGCTCCTCAAGTTTGAGAAGCACCCACGCCAGCGCGCGATTCTCGGGAATGTCAAAGATTCGGTTGGCGGGTCGGGTGACCCAAACGTCGGCGAGCGGACTGGACGTCGCCCGGTGTCGTGCCGTCGCAGCCCAATCGATCCCGGAAGTGATTGTGCGACCGGCGACCCGCGGCCGCGCCGACGACGTATTCGGGCTACGAACGCCCGCCGGCAGCTCGGCGACCAGTTCGCGCACCGGTGTCGCAAGCATTACATGTACGGCCAGCACGCGGCGGAGGTCGGATTCACGGAGGCCGAGGAGTTCGACGGCGGCGTTTACGGGACCGTCGCGCTCGACACTGGCTGCACTCAAAAAGGCGGGCAGCAGTGCTTGTACCTCCGACAGCATCACGGCCCGCAGCGCAGGGTCCATGCTGCTGTCGATCACACTCATGACAGCGCAACCTCGTGGAGCGCATCCGAGAGGGTGGCACGGGTGGCCGCATCTTGGGTAGCAATGGCGCCATCGATGATGCTCAGGAGTTTGTCTCCCGCGGTTAGCGGTTGCCCCTCGTACTGCGGTGCGACGAGGAGGCGCGCGGCGGTCAGGATGGCCTCGACGTCGTTTGCGAAGGTTGGTGTGCCGCTGGCCGTCTCGGTCAGTCCTTCGATAATCACCTGCGCGAAGTCGCGTCCGATCGCAGGTCCGATCGGGACGGGGCCTGTCGCAATAGCCATCGCTAAGCCGACAAAGCGATCAGTGTCATTTCGGCCGAGCGATTCAAACCACTTTGTGAAGAGGTTGCGGTAGTCGTCTGCAGCTGGAAGAGGCAGATCGATGACGGCGAAGCGGCGCAGGAACGCAAATGACAGACGAAACAGGCTCGCCTTGTCTCTAACATTGAGGGTGCCAATCAACCGCCATGAGGGGGTGACGGTATAGGTGCCCTCAGAACTGCTGGACCTGGCTGCCCACTCGATAGTGACCGGTTTTCCGTCGCTAGTCGTGTAGGGCAGAACTGATGTACGACCAGCCGCGCCTTCCCCACCCGAGAGCACCGTAAAAAGTGGGCCGAAGGCCTTATCAATGTCTGCTCGATTAACCTCGTCAATTACGAGCCAGCCCCGGGAACGCAACGAGCGCAGGACGACGCCGGGGACAAATTTTAGGCCTTGGCCTTCGGGTAGATAGCCACCAATGGTGTCGAACGTCGTCCAGTCGGCGGTTGCGGTGGCGACGTCATAGTTGGTACCCACCACGGCGCGGCACAGCGCCTCTGCCAGCGTGGTCTTGCCCGTACCCGGCGGTCCTCCCAGTAGCAGATGTTTTCCGGCGCGCAGCGAAGCCACCGCGGCAGCCACGACGCCCCTTTCGATGCAGAAACCGTCTGGAAGCTCTGCGAGGACTGCCTCGACCGACAGGCCTTGCAGAGCCGCTGCGGCGTCGCTGTACTCGGCCGACCCCTCGGGCTCGGTTGGGGTAGTGATATCGGCGGGTAGGGCGCGCTTGGCGAGTTCAATGGCTTGCGTTACAGCTCGGCTGAGGAGACGAAACTCATAAAAGCCGGCAAAGTCGTCGACTGGCTTGACCTGCCCGTTAGAGTTCAGAAGCCCTATGAGTTCGTCAACCGCCGCGATGGCTGGATCGGCGTTGAACGGATCCGCGGCGGTGGCCTTGCGCTGAGCGTCAATCAGAAGTTCTCTGATCTCCTCCGGGGTTCGTGCGATGGGCTGCTGTGGGTGCCCGAGTGTTCCGCCGGCGTTCGCGGCCACCAGGCCAGGCATGGTCGCGCGGGTGACTAAGAAGGCCATGTCGCCTTCCCGTGGGGCACGGTCGGCAGCAGTTAGCAGACTGGCGGCGGTCTCGACGTTCTGTGTTGCGACCAAACTGAACCGCCGGAACAGCGCAACATTATCCCGTTCCTGTGCCGCCGCCGCACGTACGCTAGTGATCAGCGCCCCGGGCACTTCCTGGATGGCCCGGCTTGGCGCCGCACCCTTGAACTGCGACGCAACCGTGTCGCTGAGGGTACGGAGTCGTAGAAATTCACTCGATGGCAGCGGGACCTGTAGATCGTCCGAATTGACCGGAACCACAACGACGTTTTCATCATCGATCGTGCCGTCTTGAGACGCTCCGGTCACGGTAAGAATGAACGGAACAGACCCCGCAATGGCCTCATAAGCGCGGACCACCTCATCGCGATCGAGCGCGAGCTCCTTGCAGATGGCAGCCAGATCCCGCAGCTCGTCCTCGCCGTGGGCGAGTGTGGACTCGAAGAGGGGGACCACGCGATCTCCGGGCGACATCCGGCGCAGAGCGTCAGCCACGATGGTCCTATCCTTCGCGGCCACCTCGCCGTGGCTGACAAGTACGAAAACTCGAGCATTCGCGAACATGGCGTAATCAGTCACACGAAACAAGTTATCCGGCAACCGGCCCGGGCACCGCAATACTGTCGGCGCTAGCCCTTATGTTTACAACGTGACCCGCCGGAAACCGCCTCCCAACTGGGTCGCGCCATCATCTCCCGGACACAAATGCCCGTTAGTTCCTCGGGTGGAACGGTTGGGGCGCGTCGTGCGGACGGTTGCTGCCCAAGTGGAAGCAACAGTCGGCGTGCCATTCGAGGACCTCTACCGGCCGTCTCGGAGCGGTCTTGGTTTCACGCTTAAGACTGGGGACGAGGCCCGGCGAGCGGCCTGGGCTCTTGTGGGGGAATGGCTTGTTGCGGCCTCAGTTGAAGCGCAGTGTGTAGCTGGCGGACTCCGGGCTGCGCATGAGTGGTTCTGGGATGGGAGTGGCCGTGCCCTTGGCCTCGTCCCTGAGGTGGACCTACCGATCAACGTGGCGAATGCAGTCGAACTGCGCGCGCTTCTCCCGTACCTTCTCGATCCGATGGCGGCGGCGACACGCCGGGATGTCATGAACACGCTGAGTACCGCTCAAGAGCGACATCTGCGGAAGGCCTCTGGTGTCTATTACACGCCGGGCGACGTCGCGCATTTGATGGTGGAAAGAGTCTTGGCGACAGCCAAGGAAAGCCACCTGTGGCTAGATCCTGCTCATGGCAGCGGCGTGTTCCTACGCGCGGTCCTTTCAGCGATCCACGATGACCCGGCTGCGCATGACCGTATTTACGGCGTAGATTTGGAGCCGCTCGCGGCCGAGGCCTGTTCATTCGTGCTGACGGCCGAAGACATCGTGTTGAGTCCGAATGGGCCTGCTCCGTGGGAGCGTTGGCATCGATTCCGCCGTAACCTAGCAACGGGTGATTCGCTGCTCATCGACACATCGTCGACGTCCGATGGCTCAGTCCCGTCATTCGAGTTATTCGAGCCTGATGGTCGGCCCCTTGATGGGCATCCCCTGGGACGCTTCAAGCCTTGGCGCCTTGAATCGGTATTCCCGGAGACTGCACAGCCCGGTTTCGCACGGGTGGTAGCGAACCCGCCCTACGCATCGCTAAGGCATAGCGCCGCCAGCTTCCATTTACCGGCACTTCGAGCGGTGACTGGCCCGCGCACGCGCCAGGACATATCACCCGCTTTTGTGGAGCTGTGTACAAGTCTGTTGCCTGCCGATGGTGCACTCAATGTCGTGATGCCACTTTCGGTGGTTTCGTCGACCCGATCACCGTTTCCCGAGCTTCGCCAACACCTTGCTGGGCAACCGGGATCTCTCGAATTGCTGTCATTTGACCGTGTGCCGGATGCGCTCTTCGGTGATGACATTAAGACGCGGAATGCGATCGTCCATCTCGATAAGAACGGTCCGCGGGCCTTCACGGCCAGTCCGCTGTATCGGTGGACTAGCCGTACTCGTGAAATGGCGCTCGCTGCAATTCCGGTTACATCAATTGCTGACCTCGAGGGCGTGCCACAAGTCATCCCCAAAATTGGTGCGGAGTGGGAGCGCGACTTAATTGTCGCTTGTAGCAACCAGACCCGATACCTGGAACACTGGCACACTACCGTTCGCCTCGTGCCTTTGACGCGCGTCAAGGCTTCGTTCGACGAAGAGCAGTCGGACGTGCTCGCGCTGGCACCAACCGCGTATAACTTTCTCGGAGTACTCCGTGACCCGTATCGCGCAGTGACCGAGGGGCACAGCTCTCAGAACAGTTTCTGGATCCTCCGTTTCGTATCCGAGCTGTATGCTTCAGCGGCTTATGCGTTGCTCAGTAGCCGACTGGCATTTTGGATTTGGCATGTGATTGGGGACGGCTTCCACGTCACCGGTATGGTGCATCGCCGTATCCCCGTCCCGACGGGGGATGCAAGTCGTGTTGAACGGCTTGCCGATCTGGGAGACCGGCTCTGGAAGGCAGCACTCCAAAGCCCGTCTGTAAGCACAAATCGCGGCCGGACTACGGTGGCTTATCCGACATGGATCCACACTGACCTGATCGATGCGATCGATGCCGAGCTTGGTAGCTTCATCGACGTGGACTATCGCGAGCGGCTATCCCAATGGTATGAAGAGCTCGTCGTTGTTGACCTTGATTCGAAGCGGCGCAACTTAATTCGAAGGATGGCTCAGTGAGTCTTACTGTCACCCGCGAGCAGCGGGACGCCAGCGCACTTACCAAAGATGAGTGGCGAGAGTACACGAAGACCGTGTGGAGTATTGCGAACACTTCCGACGTTGAGCATCCTGCCGTTTTTCCTCCGGAGATCCCGCGACGCCTCATAAAGATGTTCAGCTTCATCGGGGAGGTGGTGCTAGATCCCTTCGCTGGCACTGGCACTACTGGACATGTGGCGGCCGAGCTCAATCGTCATGGGGTATGCATCGACCAGAACAAGGCGTACGTCAAGCGGATGCTTCAGGAAAAGGCAGCTTTGAATGGCACGGGAGATCAGTTCGCGCCGTCGTTAGGCGACGCCCGTAGGCTCGACTTGGAGGACAACTCGGTTGGCGTGGCGGTCACAAGTCCGCCGTACTGGAACAAAGCGAATTACGGGAACGGCCGAAATAACCTAGGCAATATCGCTGGCTACCTGGAGTTCATTGAGTCCCTTCGGCCGGCCTTCGCCGAGGTCCTGAGAGTTCTCGCTCCTGGTCGTAAGTTTTGTGTCAACACTGCCAACGTTAACCAGCACACAGAGCATGGCTTACTGACATTCCCGCTGGCGACCGACTTCGTCAACCTTCTCCGCGAGGTCGGCTTCCTCCTAGTCAACGAAATCATCTGGAACAAGGACGGAACCGGCGGCAAGTGGGGTTCCGCCAACGGCCAGCGGCCAATCTTTGGCAGCTACCCTTACCCACCGAATTTCCTATTCAAGAACGTGCATGAGTACATCATCATTGCGGCGAAACCCCCGGTGAAGAAATCAACAGGCAAGACGGTGCTGCCGTACGACACCATAATGCGGAAGCCCGACCCTCATACGATGTCTGAATGACGTATCAAGTTCCAGACCTGTTGACGGGCACGGAGTTGGCACTCCTCGCGACGGTAGGCAAGGCGGAGAACAGCAGCGGTCTTCCGCGATGGCAGCAAGTTCACTTCAACAGGGACGTCGCTCGGCAGTTCTTCAATCTCGAACCCGGCGATGATCGATCGATCACGCTTGAAAAGCTCTCCACAGCGGGCCGAGTTGTCGAACGCAAATGCAAGAAGCTGGTTTTTTCCCAGAGTAGCAATAGGAATCCCAAGATCGAATTCCACTTTGGCCCAACGGATCTTCAGTATCCCCAGGATTCGCAGCGGCCCCTGCTAGTAGTGGTCGAATCTGCACATCTGACCTACCGCTATCGCACGCTCATGCCAGGGGACGAAGGTCATGACGCTATCCAGAGACTGCTGGATGCTGGACCTAGCGTCGGAAGAGGATTACCGCGCAGGATCGTAACGCTCGACGATATCGAGGCGTACTGGCCGGGCGCCGCTCTCCGCGGCGGAATCTGATAATTGCAGTCAATAGCCTGTCACCACGAGGGTGGGTAGTGCTCCACGAAACCCGACAGTAGCCAGATCCCGCCAATGTACATTTGCACGATCTAACCGAATCCAGGCCGCCTCGTATTGAGCAGTAGTTGCGGTTACCGATGCGAGCGGCACGATCTCGCGGCGTATCACCGCGTACTTGATTCGCTGCGCCGCGTGACCGGAAGTTGCTCGCTGTCTTGCAGGTACTCAACCAGTTCCTGCTCCGTGAGGTTGGGGCGATCGTGGTCGTGAAGACCGGTAGCGCTGGCCTGGTTGATCAGCTCACGGATGGCATGGGCAAGGTCATGCCATCTCAGATCAGAACCGTTGCTGCCCAGCTGTACTCGGGATCGCACACAGCCTCCGCATGCGCCGGTAATGCCCGAAACCTCTACCGGCTGATGGTACTTCCCGGCAGGATGGGTTTCTTTCAGCCCTGCCGGACTTCATAGGTGCGGGTCATGACGTGCGCTATGGTTGGTCTCGCTGGGCGCTTTGGCAGATATGGCAAGTCCGTTGGTCCCAGCCGGAACACGGCCTACGCCGCTCCAGCCGTCCGACCAGCTCGCGCCCGCGGCCTTGGAGGCCGCGTGCGTTCGCGGTCTCCCGGCTTCCGCGGCTCCGGCCGTGTTCCGGCTGGCCGTTCGGGTCTGGTTGCGTGAGGTGGGTGGGTTCGGCTTCGTGGTGGTGGGTGTGGTTGTCCTGCTCGCGTTTCGGCCTGATGATGCCGGGCATGGGCGCGCCTGTTTCTTGGGGATGCGCGGCGCGGATGAGTGTGTGACGGGTTACTCAATGCCGGCAACGCCGCAGCGCTGGGCCAGTAGGCTTCTGGTCGGGGAACTTCACGACTTCTACTGATGTCGCGGTGACGAAATGCAGCGGTAAGGAACCCTGCCTAACCTAACCAATTATGTATGACGCACCGTTTGAGAACGTACATTGGGTGATTGCGGTTCGCAATCAGGAGACTGGCGTGAGCTGGTCGAGTAGCGCCTCTACCAGCGGACGCCGCGTGGCAGCCGTGGCGGGCCAGCCCAGTTGGCCGACAGCGAAGTGCTCGGCCAGCAGGTCGTGGTCGGCCTGTGTCACGCGCGTCGCCAGCACCGCGGCCTCCGGCGTGCTGACACTGGCGCGCATGTCGTGGCCGAGCAGCGCGGCAGCGGCGGTGCGCAGGTCGAAATCATGGCGGTGCAGGGCCCACTGGTGTGGTTCGGCGTAAAGCCGGTCGAGGTCGCCGGCGTACCAGTGCACCGCCAAGGCCAGATCCGGACCGTCTCTGTAGTCGTGGTCCGCGGAGCGGTCCAGCCATGCGTGCAGTTTGAGTACCGCATAATTCGGTGGTTGGGGGATGCGGACTTTCAGTCCGCCAGGGAGCGAGAGAACATCGGCACGCAGGTAGGCGTCGGTGAACCCGTGGACGTTCATGGACTCGTTGCCCGGGGGATGGCGGGTTGTTCCGGTGGGCGACTCCACCTCTCCGAACGGAATGATGTCGACTGCACGGTCGGCGATCACGAATCGGTGCCCGGCGCTACCCACGGAGGGGAAGGTGGCACGAATTCTCTCGAAGTGGTCCCAACTCTTCAGGGCCACTGCTATGTCGGTGTCGTTGGTGGCCCGCGGTGGCACATCGCGGCAGTAGCGCCAGTGCAGTAGATCGCGGCACTGTGCGCCGACAAGCATCAGTTGTTCGGCCGGTACGACGTGGGCAAGTGCCGCGACGACCGATGTCACCCAGGCCAGCAGAGGCGGGTCATAGTCGGGTGAGTCGCTCATCGTGCCTTCTCAAGTGGTGGGCAACTTCGAGCTGGCGCGGTTCGTGCGAGGCCAGCAGGTCGGCATAGATCAGGGCCGCGGGAGCCAATCCGGGTCGCTGGTCAGGTAGGTGGCGCCAGAACAGTTTTCGGAGCACGATGTGGCCGTGCGGGTCGCGGTGCCAGCGGTTGTGAATAAGCAGGTCGGCGGGCGGCCCGGCGTCTGCGGTGTCGACGTAGAGCACCAGTGATTCGGGATTGCGGATGTCGTCGGGCACGGCCTGTTCTCCGCTGACCGCCACCTCGAGTCCCGCGGGCACAGACCAAGAGCGGATGTCACCGCTCGCGACAAGGAGTCTGTTGGCCCGACCCAGCCCCCCCGGATAGGCAGCCGCCCACAGGTCCAGCAGCTCATCGGCGCGCACCAGGCGGCGGCGGGAGCCGAGGTTTTCGAGAAAGCCTGTAGTGCGCAACGTATCCATCGTCTCCTTGGCCATACCGACCGAGACGCCGGCGCTCTCGGCGATGTCACGCAGCGGCGCGTCGACCAGTTGTGGTGCGTCAAGCAGTACGCAGACAACCTGCGCGCGCTTGGGGGTGAACGGGTTACGCGGTCCATCGCTGTGTAGTCCGTCGCCGAGGGTGTCCGGTTGCGCGGATACGGCTGACCGTCGGCCGCGCACATCGATGAGCAGCCCACCCTGGTGGCGCAAATAGGCGTTCCCGGCCTCATCGATGTACCAAAGTCCGCTGGCCCGCAGCGTTTCAGCGCTCGACGGGTGTAGTCGCGGGCCCACCAGAAGGAGCGGCGAGCCGCCACCGGAGGTATCCGAGGCCTGCAGTGCTGCCGTTGCCGACAGGTGAGGAAGGTAGAGGGCAGTGATCGTGAGGGGGTGACCGTCGATCTCCAGGTCAAGCGGTTCGGGATAATCGGAATTCAATGCCGATAGGCGGCCGAGCACCCGCACACCGTATTCGGTGAGGTGACGCTCAACGGCCTCAGCGAGATCGGCCCCGATCTGGTCCACGTGTTCAGTATAACTGCGTGTTCAGTTTTATTGAACGCGGCGGTTTATTGAACATACAGTTCCACGGAGGAACCAGTGTGACAGCTGACCCTGCCCGATGTGTCACGGCGATGTCACAAGAGCTGCACCCCAACCGATAGTCCGACACACTGAAAGCCCAGGTCAGAGGAGTGAGGCATAGTTCGGCGACCTGGGGAAACATGTCCGCCTGCGAACTGAAAAGCGGAAGGTCGACGGTTCGATCCCGTCCCTGGCCACTCTCTTTGACGCCGACACGGTGACGACGGCGCGGCGATTTGACTGGTCGGATTTGTCCGGTTGCGGTCCGTTCGCGTCGAGTCGCGACGTCGCGGACTCAATACTTGACGACAGCCGTGATGACGGCGGGGCCGGCCCTAGGGCAGGAACGGGTTGAACACCGGTGGGATGATTTGGTTACCGGTCACACCGGTGAGCCGGACCCAGATCTGAGCGGGGATGTTTACCGCCTGGTAGATGCCGGCACCCAGCCATGAGACCGGTACCTGCAAGAAGCTGGGCACCGCGTCGACGATGTTGCTTACCTGCTCGTACACCACGTAGGGAATCGAGGCGACGACCGAGCGCGACACCAGGCTCAGGTTGGTTGCGATATCGGGATAGCCTTGGGCGGCAATATTGGCGCTGAGCACACTGAACAGGTTGGCGCCGGGATCAACATAGGTGCTGTCGAAGACGGGAGCCGTCAGGGGCGCGCCCTCCATATACGGCAGCGGCGGAATGCTGAATTGATCCATAATTGTTGGCGTCACACTGACAATCTGCCACGAGTTATTGATATACCCGTCGCGCATGTCATTGTAGGCCTGATCGAACATGAGGAATGTCGATGTCTCTCGCGGTGATTGGAAGCCGTGTCCGCGACCGAATTCGTCCGGACCTATTTCGCCGTGGTCGGTGACCACGAGCGTGGAGAATTCCTCACCGTGTATTGCTTCCCAGTTGTACACCGCCTCCAATATGCCGCCACCGCCCGCGGTTTGGGAACCGAGGTTATAGTCCATGTTCCGAATCGCCATCTCGTACTGCGGCGAATCGCCGCCGTACATGTGCGCATTTTCATCCACTCCAATAAAGTACGAGAAAATGAAATTGCCTTTGTTTGGATCGGCGGCCATAATCGCGGCCTGAGTCTTTTCTCCCACCAGGTTCTGCGTCAATATCCAGTTCGTGTCGCCCGCAACCTGCGGGACGAATTCGATGTTGTCGGCGGGGTTGGAGCCGGCGCCGGCAATGTCGGTGATGGGGCGCCAATTAGCGATGACGGTGGTTTCGACTTGGGTGTCGTAGGTGTTCTCGAGGAAGTTGTACACGGTTGGCCAGGTGTCATACGTCCAGGGAGTGAACACGTTGTTGCTCACACCGGCCGTCTCGCCCCACACACCGGTCTGCATGGTCGTCCACGAGGGGTTGGAGATGGTCGTATGCCCGACGATGGTCGACGCGGAGGTGATGCTTTGTCCCATGAACGCGTGGAAATTCGGGGTCCCGGTGGGGTCTGCCAGGATCTTGCTCAGATTCGTGCCGTCCGTGCCGATCAACAAGAAATTGGCGTTCGGTGTAGCCATGAGCAGGGCGAGTGCCTCTTGCTGAGACAGGTACAGCATGTTCGAGTGACCACCGGTGGCGCCGAAAGCGCCCGGGCTGCCAAGCCACGAAAGTGCCCGGCCGCCCAACCCGCCGGGCCCGCTGAGGATGGTTCCGGTGCCCACCCCTCCCACGCCGCCGTCCCCGCCATTGCCCAGCAACACCCCGCCCGTGCCGCCGGTCCCGCCGTGCCCGCCTCCGATCCCGCCGGCGCCACCGACTCCACCGGTACCAATCAACCCGGCAGCGCCGCCGGGCCCGCCCATCTGACCCGGCGCACCCGATCCGCCCGCGCCGCCGTTGCCCCACAGAATCCCGCCGGCGCCACCGGCTTGCCCAGTGCCGGGCGCGCCGTCGGTCCCGTTGCCGATCAACGGACGCCCCAACAACAAGTTCGCGGGCGCATTGATCGCAGCCAGCACGTCGTCGGCGAGGACCTGCAGAGAGTTGGCATTGGCCGCCTCCGCGGCCGCATACGTCCTGCTGGCGTTGCTCAATACCTGCACAAACTGCTCATGGAAGGCCGCCGCGTGTTTACCGAGCATCTGGTATTCCTCGGCATGGGCGGAGAACAGCGACGCGATCGCGGTCGATACCTCGTCGGCGGCAGCCGCTAGTAGCCTGCTGGTCGGGGCCAAAGCCGCTAGCCTCGCCGCTTCGATCGAAGAGCCGATACCCGCGGCCTCCGTCGCAACTGTGGCTAACACGTCCGGCGTGGCGACCAGGTACGACATCCTGTTTTCCAATCCGGCCAACCTCTTGGCCATCGGAAGGCGGTGAAATCAAAATATTTCCACGTGCCAACTCTCGTGAGGCCCGGGTGAAGTTATGAATACGACATGAATCACCGACGCGGCTGACACCGCAACGCACACCATGGCGTCGAGGCGATGCAGGCTCCGTCAATCGCGCCGGTCAACGTTTCATCGCGCCGGTACCAGGATCGGTCCACATCGCCGTCCCGGGGGCGCTAAGGCGGCGGATCTCAAAGCAAGCGGATCACGAGATGGCGTTGACGGCGGTGGACAGTCGCGACCTGAACGCGTCCGGAATGGGGATATACCCGTGATCCGCCAAGCCGTCCTGGCCTGCCCCGATGGTGCTCTGCAGGAAGGCCTTCACGGCCGCACCGACCTGGGGGTCGGGATAGTTCGAGCACACAATCTCGTAGGTCGCCAGCACGATCGGGTAGGAGCCGGGCTGGTTCGGCCGGTAGAACGAGATCGTGTCGAGAACGAGGTCGTTGCCTTGGTTGATGATCCCCGCTGAGGCAATCGTCGTGCCCACCGATGCTGCGCTTACCGCTACCGGGTCCGGACCCGCCGACGTGATGATCTTGGCCATGTCCAACTGTTGTGCCTGGGCGAACGACCATTCGTTGTAGGTGATCGCCCCCTCGGTGCGCTTGACGGCCGCGGCGGTGCCGTCGTTGCCCACGGCGCCCTCGCCAACACCGCCGTTGAACGTTTTTCCTGCGCCCTTGCCCCATGCGCCGTCACCGGCGGTATCCAGATATTGCTGAAAGTTGTCCGAGGTCCCGGACAAGTCGCTGCGGAATACCACCCGAATCGGTTTCGCGGGCAAAGAAATCCCCGAATTCAATGCCTGGATCGCAGGGTCATTCCAAGTCGTTATGGCGCCGTTGAAGATCTTGGCGGTCGCCGGACCGTCGAGCGTCAACGAGGGCACATCGGGGACGTTGTAGGTGATCGTGATGGGGCCGAACACCACCGGCAGGTTCCACGCCGGTGAGCCGCAGCGTTGCTGAGCGGCCGCGTATTCCCTGGGGGTCAACGGCGAATCCGAACCACCGAAATCGGTCTTGTTCGCCGTAAAGTCGCTGATCCCGGCACCCGATCCGTTGGCCGTGTAGTTCAGCAGCTGACCCGAACACGCCCGCTCGAACGCACTGACGAACCGGGCCATCGCGTTGGCCTGCGCGGTCGACCCGCTGGCCTGCAGCGTGTTCTTGCCGCCGCAGCTCACATTCGCCGACGGCGCGCCCGTCGATGCGCCTGGTGCACTTGCTTTCTTGTCGCTGCCGCAGCCGGACAGCGTGAGCGCAATGCACGCCAGAACATAGGGAAAGGCACTAAATCGGTTGGGTATCAATTCGTTTCCCTGTGGATTAGTTCCTCTGATCGAGACCGAACCGTCAGCGCTAGTCGGGCAGCCCGCGCCGGGCAAGACGGCCTAGTCGAGATCCGTGATCGGTAGGGTGCAACACTACTGCAACTTCGATGCGCCGAACTTTAACGGACGGCGACATCGCGGCGGCTCCACGGCGAACCGGAGTCGGGAAGCGGCCATGACGCCGAGAAGTCGATCACCGCGATCGCAGCGTATCGCCGATAAGGATATATCGTTGCTCTTCAGGTCATTTGGTGCGTCGTCCCGGGTCGCAACCGGGCGCGTCGTGATGAATGACGCCGAATCGACCAGCACACGAAGTCACTTCCCAACGGGGTCACGGCTTCGGGTCGGTCTCGGGGGCCAGGTTGCTTCGGAGTCGTCGCTGCCATGTTGGACTCCATCACTTTTCGCGAAATGTCGCTAAATGGAAGTTGACCGGCACATGAACAAATCGTGTATGACGATCCATCGACCAGGGGGAGTGGTTGTCGATGCCTGTCGCCCTTGGAACTTCGCGATAAACCGCACAGTCTTGGCGGCATACTTGATACGTGGCGCCCGCGGCTAGGTGGCGTCCGTTACGACCTAAACAATTCAGGGAGCGCGGTAAATGTTCGCTCGCTCGATCGTGGCGATAGCGGTCGCGGGGATTGGTTTGCTGGCACCATTCCCGATTGCTCATGCCGACACTATCGATGACAAATTTTTGGCAGAGCTGAGTTCCGAGGGCATCACCGACCATATTTCTTCCGGACATGCGATTCAGGCCGGTCACACCGTCTGCGTGAAACTCGACAACGGCCTGACGCCCGGAGAAGTCGTGAGCGATGTGCTGCTCAGCAGCAACATGCCCGCCTTTCACTCCGGGTTTTTCGTCGGCGCGAGCATCGATGCGTACTGTCCGCGGCACAAGGCCGAAATTCCCAGGGGCTAGGCAGCTGCGGCGCTCAAGGAGGTTTCGCCCACACCTCAGTTTTGCACCAGGTCGGGCAATGGCTCGGCACCCGTGAGCCAATGGCGCCCAGCCAGCCGGGCCGCCTCCCACTTGGGAACACTGACCGCATCGTCTTGGCCCAGATCAGCCGGGGTAGGGCCGATGCGCTCGCCCAGTGCAGCCAGCGCGACCAGATCGAAGTTGTACACCTCGGCGGCCGCCAAACCCAGGATCTGCCGGGTCTCCTCGGTGGGAATGTCCCAAAACGAGCGTCGCAGCCAGTCGCGAGTGTGCGGCCAGGTCCCCTCCGGATGGGGAAAGTCGTTGCCCCACAACATGTTGGATACACCGATCTCGTAGCGTCGCGCCAGCTCCCGGCGCTCGGTGGTGGTCGCCCCGATAAAGCAGTTGCGATCAAAGTAGGCCGACGGCGGCATCGTTAGATCGCCCTCCATCCGCCGGCTCATCTTCTTGGCCGAGTGCTCACGCAGGTACCTGGTGTCCATTAGCCACAGCAGGTCGTTGGCCCAAAACGCTCCGCACTCGGTGGCGCCCCAGCGCAGCCGCGGGAAGCGCTCGAACACCCCCGACCACAAGGCGAACCACAGGGGCCGGACTCCCCACCAACGCACCTCGGTGACATAGATGCCCAGGTGCTCGCCGTACTCCTCCGACGGTGCGGCCCCGACGTGGGTGTGCACCGGCATCTGGAGGTCCTGGCACGCCGCCCAGACCCGGTCGTAGCGACGGTCGTGGTAGGGCGGGTAGCCGGCCCAAAGCGCCGGGATCATGATCCCGCCGCGCAGCCCGGACTCCGCCGCCCGGGCGATTTCGGCCACCGCCGCATCGATGTCGGCCAGTATCGGCACCACCGCCACCCCGGCTCGACGCTCCGGGCTGTGGCTGCACAGCTCGGCCAACCAGCGGTTATGGGCCCGCGCCCCGGCCATGGCGCGCCGCGGGTCGAGCGCACCCGACTGGGCCAGGCCGGCCCCGAATGGCGCCCCGGCGACCCCGGATACCGCATCGGCGTCGGGGAAGATGACCTCGCCGACCACCCCGTCGCTGTCGAGCTCCTTGTCCCGCAAGCCCACATCCCAGCCTCCGGCGATGCCATCACCATGCTCGGAGAACCACTGCTCGGCAAACTGCTCGTCGATGAACCCGCCGACCTGCGACGCCGCCGCCTTCTCGGCCAGGTAGACCTCGAAGTCCTCCCGGTACTCCGGGTCGACGTACTCGCGATACTGCTCGGTCGGCAGCTCCGCGTGGCAGTCCGCAGAGATGATCACATAATGGGCCAGGGGGGCTTGGGAATGCATGGGAGGTCCTTTCACCAAGCTCGGATGGGGTCGGGCTCGAATGCGGTGCTGCTCGCGTCGGCCGGCACGACCGGCAGCGGCTCGGCAACCTCGGCTACGGTCGGGCCGATCCGATCGGCTAGCGGCGCGAGCGCCCGCAGGCCGAACCCATAGACCGCGGCCGCATTCCCGCCCACCATGGCCGCCACCTCGTCGGCGGGCACATCGCTGAAGGTGTGGCGCAACGCCTCCCGGGTGTAGGGGGTCGTCCCCTCCAAGTGCGGGTAGTCGGCTCCCCACATGATTCGGTCGATGCCGATTCGATGGCGCTGCGCACACTCGACCGGGCGCAGAAAGCTGGCGCCCACATAACACTGGCGAGCCCAATACTGACTGGGCTTTAGCGGCAGCGAGCCGGCAGTGGACCCAGCGAAGCGGGCGATCGCCGAGTTCGGTCGCCCGTAGCGGGCCGTGGCCACGTCGAGCGACTCGAGGGTCGCCGGTATCCACCCGCTGCCTTGCTCGGTGAAGACCAGGGTGAGGTCCGGATGCCGATTGAGTGTGCCGTTCAAGATCAGGTGCCACAGCGCCCGGTGCGCAAACCAGTGCGTCTCGTACACCCACACGGCAAACGAGCTATCCCACCCGTCGGTTGGGCTCGGTCCGGCGTTGCCGCCGTGGTGGTTGACCACCACGCCCGCCTCTTCGCAGGCCACCCACAGCGGCTCCCAGTGTTCGGCGTAGAGCGCGGGGATGCCGGTACCCGGCGCGACCCCGGGCAGCAGCACCCCGCCGCGCAACCTCAGCTTGGCGATCTGCGCCACTTCGGCGACGGCCTGGTCCAGGTCCCCCAGCAGGATCTGACCCACCCCGGCCCGCCGCTCGGGTGACAACGAGCAAAAATCGGCCAGCCAACGATTGTGCGCTCGCAGGCCGGCCCAGCGCAGCTCGAACTCCCCGGCGGTCTGCGGCGGGGGAGCGGCCAGGCTCCCCTGGGGAAAAAACGGCGGCACCGTGTTGGGGAACAGGACTTCCCCGGCGATACCGTCGGAATCCAGCTCGGCATTGCGCCGATCGCTATTCCAGTTGCGCTCGGCCTCGGGCTCGCTAAGGTCGCCGAACGGGTTCACGAACGTCTTTGCCCAGCCGTCGAACTCCCCTCGGTATCGCGGATCGAGGTATTCGCGGTAGTCCAGCAGATCGGCGCCGGCATGGCAGTCGGCCGAGATGACGGTGTACCTGTCCATGCGCTATACCCGAGCCGGCTCGGTGTCCGAGGCCGCAGCTAAAGCCGGATCGTCGTAGCGCTGGTGCACGTAGGGCAGTAGCCACTCCTGGGGCACTCGCGCGGCGATCCGGCCCACCTGGATGGTGCGTCGACGGCACCAGGTGATCGAGCTGATCTCGCGAATCACGATGTCGGCCACCGGGTCAAAGGGTGACTCGCCCAGCTCGAAAGTGCCGTCGATGTTCTCCAGCAGCTCGTAGTGGCGATGGTATTCGCCGTACACCAGGTGGGGGTCGGTTAGGCCGCTGCCGTCGGGGGCGCGCAGGAACTTGAAATAGAACTCGGCGTTCACCTGGTCGGGCGGCAACTCCACCGGGTCGATGACCCTGCCCTCGACGCTCATGAGCTGATAGCCCATCCGGTCCACGGTTGCGCTGACGCTCCCGCCGTCGCGTGCCACTTCGATGTGGGCCAGCTTCTTGGGCTCGCCGAAGGTTTCGCGCCCACCCGTGACCGATTGCTCGGTGGATTGCGGCATGAAGAGCGGATAGTCGCCCTGGCGTTCGCCGTGCTGGGCGGTCACCGAAAACACCGCCGATCCAAACGGCGGCCTGCCGGCTATCCGAACCCGCTGAAGCTGCACCCGTACCAGTGGTTCGTCAGCGGGCTGTAGCGGCTTGGGCAGCACCGCGGCGACGATGTCCGGATCGGTGAGGTAGGCGACGGTCACCGCTTCGGTGGCGATGGGCGCCTTGGTGGCGTCGATCTCATGGTCGACTTGCTCCTCGGGCGGCCGTGGACCATAGCGAACTACGTTGGTACTCAACGCTTTCCTCCTTCGGTTTCCGGCTCCCTCGCGGTGCTCCGGCCGAGGACATCCACCAGGTAGTCGGGGTCGCTGCGAGCGCGAATCGATGCGGCCTTGCGGGTCACGACCTCCTCGGCCGGTGAGGGCGGACCCATCATCCAGAAGCGGTCCGCCTGAATTCCCGCCACGACCTGGTCGGCGACCGTCTCCAGCGGGGTGAACTCGACGCGCCCACCGGCGGCCTCGAAACGACTCAGGACCGCGGCCAGCGTCTGCTCGGGTGTGCGACGTTCCTGGGTCGCGGCGTAGCGCTCGGGCCGATGCCGCCACGACTCCCAGATGCCGGTGTTCAAGAAGCCGCTGGGAAAAAGAACATGCGCGCGCACCCGCGTACCCGTCATCTCCAGGTGGGTGTAGAGACTCTCGGTCAGGCAGAGCACCGCGGCCTTGGTCATTGGGTAGACCGCCATCGCCGGCCCGCCCGTGGCCCCCCGGGCAATCGGTGCGAATCCGCCGTTGCCCGAGCAGGTGTTGACCACGTGTCCTTCGCCCTGTTTGAGCAGGATGGGCACGAATGCCTTGATTCCGTGGACGACGCCCAACACGTTGACGTCGATCCCCCAGCGCCAGTCGGCAAGGTCGTGTTCCCACATGTATCCCTCGGACACCCCGCCCGTGCCGGCGTTGTTGCAAACCACGTGCACCGCACCGAATCGGTGGAGCACCTCTTTGGCCAGCGACTCGACCGAGGAATAGTCCGTCACGTCGGTAACCACGCCGGCGACCTCGATGCCCTCGCCGGCGAGTGCCCGGGTCGCTTGCTGAAGTGGTGCGGCGAGGACATCGGCCAGCACCACCGCCATGCCCTCTTGGCCGAACCGCCGGCCCATGGCCAGGCCGATGCCGCCGGCGCCACCGGTGACGACCGCGGCCTTGCCTCGAAGGTCATACGCCTTGTTCCTAAGGTCGGATGTTTTGTTTCCAAGGTCGGACGCCATATTTTTAAGGTCGGACGCCTTGTTCCTAAGGTCGGACATTGTGGCAATCGTCACACGGTTGCGCAGGCCCTCTCAAGAGGTTGCACTCTTCGATTAACGCAGCTACTCGCGCCGCCGAACCGGCGAAAGGTCGGGTGGGCGCCCAGCGCGCTGCCCCGCCGCCTTCATAGCGTTCTCCAATGTACAAAGACCGAGAACGCTGCGGGTATGGGTTTTCGATGTGTGTTTGCAGTTCGCTTGAGAGGCCGTCTGCCCAAAAATACTGTGGCAATCAGCTCCCCGTTCACGGGGAACGATCGGCTGTGCGATTGGCAAAATATGGATCCGAGGTGCGGGTGCGATGAAGATTGAAACCAAACACGGATGCCGCCGAGTGATCAAAAAGGCATCGGCCAGTGCCGCTATCGCTGTCGGCTGCGTCTTGTGGGCGGCGGCACCGGCCAGCGCCGAACCGAACCCGGTCATCGAGGAGCCGAACCCGTTCGGCGGCTTCAGCTGCAACTGCGGCGAACTAGCGCCCGAGGGTCCCGCGGTGCACGAAGATCTACTTCGGGGAATGCGCAACGGTCTGGCCTGACCGCCGGGACTGCCGGTGCTGACCCGGCATTCTTGACGGCCCCATGAGATTCGATAAGGCTTCGCGACCGCCGCGCACCCGGCGCCGTTGGGTTGAGTAGGCGGTGCGGAACTTGATTGGCGGTGGCCAGCGGCTTTGTCCAGCCGCTGGCCACCTTCGGATTCGGTCGCTGCAATGAGCCTCACCGCCCGTTTGGATGGCAAAATCGACATGTGGCGCCATCTCGAATGGTGATCGGCCTTAACGCATTGCTTACCAGCGGAAACTTCAGTTACTTAACAAGATCATGCGTGTAGCGTAGTGTGCCTAGCAACGTTGGCAATCCCGCAAAGGACTCGTGTTGTCAGGAAACCGAAATTGGTCTCCACGCTGCGCGCTCGCTAAGAGCAATAAGGACGTCACCGCTAGTACTGGGTTCGGCCCAATTGCGGCGACAAGGATCCTGACGACGACGGTTGATGCCTAGTGACAAACGATCCGGCCGAGTTGTCGATTCGCAAGCGCCGCCACATCGATGTCTGTTTGACCGGCGACGTTGACTACGTAGGAGTAACCACCGGGTTGGAGCGATACCGGCTGCCGCTCAACGCGCTGACCCAAACCAGCCTGGCTGACATCGACTTGTCGACGGAATTCTTTGGTGCGCGCCTGCAGGCGCCGATTCTGATCGGTGCGATGACGGGCGGCGCCGAGCTGTCGGCAACGATCAACCGCAATCTGGCGGAAGCGGCCCAGCGGCTCGGTATCGGGATGATGCTTGGCTCGCAGCGGATCATGCTCGACGGCGCTCGAGGTGAGCAGGCCGCGGCAACGTTCGCCGTTCGTGACGTCGCACCCGACGTGTTGTTGATCGGCAACATAGGGATCGCCCAGTTGACTAAGGCCGCCGCACCCGACATCGCCAAAGCATTGGACCGCACCGGCGCAAATGTCCTTGCGGTGCACACCAACTCCTTGCAGGAGGCGATGCAGCACAACGGCGACACCGACTTTTCCGGGTCGTTGAACAGGCTGCAAGAGGCCGCTGATGTGCTGGATTATCCATTGCTACTCAAAGAGGTTGGCCACGGAATCGGCGCGGCAGCGGTCGCGCAACTGCGTCAGTGGCCCGGCGGGCCGCCGGTGGCGGGCATCGACGTGGCCGGTGCGGGGGGCACGTCGTGGTCGAAGGTCGAGCAGTTGGTCCGCTACGGAGAGCTGCGCTACCCGGATCTGGCCAACTGGGGCATACCGACGGCCCAGGCGATTCTCGAGGTGCGCCATGAGCTGCCGACTATCCCGCTGGTCGGCTCTGGAGGTATCCGCACGGGAATGGACGCGGCCAAGGCGCTCGCCATGGGCGCCGACGTGGTCGCGATGGCTCGCCCGCTGCTGGGGCTCGCGATCGACTCCGTCGCCGCCGTCGAGGACTGGCTGCAGCGATTCATCGAGGAGCTGCGCATCTGCCTGCACTGCTGCGGCGCGCCAGACCTGCCGGCGTTGCGCGCGGTCGGCGTGTCCCCGCTCTCGTAACCCAGCGCTAGCCGGTGGTTTTGGCTTTGCCCGCCGGCCTTCGCCGGCGACCGGCGGTGGCCGGCGCTGCATTCTCGGTGGGTGCCGACGCGTCTTCGGGCGGCGCATACAGTTCGTTCTCGAACGTCGACATCGCGGTGATCATCGCGACGAACACCCGGTGAGCGACCAGCAGATCCCGATCGGATATGTCAGCCATGGCCGACTGGATGTGTTGACCCAGCGGCAGGAAGAACTCGTGAGCCAAATCCAGTGTGCTGTTCTCAAAGCAAAGCAGCGACTTTCGGCGATCCGCTGGATCCGGCTCGCGCCGAATGTGTCCGGCCTCGATCATTCGATCGGCGAAATACGTGATCGCCGCCGCGGAGACGTCTAGGCGCTGACTTAGTTGCGCCGGCGTCAACGGTTGGCCCGCGGACTCGGCGATCATGATGTGCAGCAATGCCTGAAAATCCCCGTGGGTCAGATCGTGTTGACGCGCGTAGTGACGGCCCACCCGGTCGGAATGGCCGGTGATCTCCCTCAGATCGGCTGACAATAGCCGTTCCAACTCGGCTCGACTCGGCGGTCGATCAGCGGCGCCGCGCTTCGTCACGTACCTGCATCCTTGTTGGCGATAAGGCGCCTAGCTTATCGCTGTAGCCCGTTGGCTTGATCATTGACGCGTCCATGCACCGTGTATTCGTCGGGACCGCGCCGGCCAGGGCGCCGGCCGCTGGAGTCTGCCAACGCCTTCACCTGCATGAAGGTTGGTGTCAGCGGCGCCCACGCCACCGGCGCGCCGGCGCACGCCCTCGGGTCAATCATGGCGGGCCCGGTTTCGGGGAATTCACCGCAGGCTGGCTCGGATCTGAGTAGATTTGTGCCGGTCGACGCGAGTCGGCTCAGCGTTCGGCTGCGCTCGCCGGTGTCGCGTCGTGCACCAACTGGCTGAAGCCCGCTGCGCGAAGGATTCGGCTAGGACTGTTTCTCAAAGGAGAAATGATGTCGAGCTATCGAGTCGGCCTACTCGTGCCCAGTTCGAACACAACAATGGAATCCGAGGTGCCCGCTGTGCTGCGGGCCAACGGTGCGGCCACCGGCGATCAATTCACCTTCCACGCCAATCGCATGCGAATGAAAAAGGTTGATCCGCAACAACTTGCTGCGATGAATGCCGATGCGGAACGGGCAACGGCCGAGTTGGCCGATGCTGGGGTGGATGTGATGGCCTACGCCTGCTTGGTGGCCGTCATGGCGCAGGGAACGAACGCTCACCACGAAATCGAAGAACGCCTGACCAAGATGGCGTCTCAAGCCGGCGACGCCGTTGCGGTCATCTCCAGCGCCGGTGCCCTCGTCGAAGGCCTCCACCAGCTCGGCGCCAAGAAGATCGCGATGGTAGCCCCCTACATGAAGCCGCTCACGGCACAGGTGGTCGACTACCTCGAAGCCGAAGGTATCGAGGTGAAGGATGCGATCAGCCTCGAGGTGGACGACAACCGCGCGGTGGGTCGCCTCGATCCGAGGCGCCTACCAGACATCGCCCGAGGCCTCGACACGCGAGGTGTCGACACCGTCGTGCTGTCGGCCTGCGTTCAAATGCCCTCGCTGGCGGCTATCCCCGCGGCTGAGGCGGCGCTGGATCTACCGGTGATTTCGGCGGCCACCGCGACGTCGTGGAAGATATTGCAATCCCTGGGTATACCGCGGGTCGCAGCTGAGGCGGGGGCGCTGTTCAGCGAGGCCATCCCTGGTCACGGTTGACCGCGGCGCATCCCGCTCGGATCGCGGACCGTAGCGGCCGGTGGCCTCTCAGTGGGTCACGTTGGCGGAGAAGGAGTTAACCGCCAGGCCCACGCCGCCGCGCCAAGGCTCGAATCCCGCTTGGATGCTGGTGAGGTACCACGCGTCGGTAATCAAGCCCTTCGTGCGCACATCGTTGGTGAAATCCAGCACGCTGAAATCCCACGAGTCCATTGGCGTCGGCGCAACGTATGAGATGACCTTGTTGGCACCATTATTGCCCTGCCACACGTCCCAGTCGCGCCCGCTGATCGTCGCGCTACCGGTCTTGGAGCCGACCGGCTGGATGGGGCCCTGGCGGTTGAACCAGATCATGATTTCCATCTGGTTCACGCCGTCCTTCTTCGGAGTGGGATCGAGCCAGATGTCATAGGCGGCGTCATAGGTGCCATCGGTGTAGCCGTAGCTGATGCTGCTGTTGGCGGCGCGGATCTGATTCAACTGGGTGGGCAGGCTGCTGCCCGGCGAGCAATTGTTGTCGTGGCAGCCAAGATAGATCGACGGATACGACAGTGGCGCGCCATCGGTAGCGACGGAGCCGTCCTGCTTGGCGATCGAAAACCCGCTGCCGGCGACGTCGATGCACTGGGCGGCGTTGCTGCCCCAACGGTTGTTCTGCACAACGTAGCTACCCGCCACGGTGGTGGTGCCAAACTGGTCGCAGATCTGGGTGCCGCTCGAGGCAGTCACCGTGGCTGCGGGCGTTGCGGATTCGCCTTGTGGCACCGACCCATCGGAACAGGGTTCCCCGTTGATCACACAATTGACCGGCGCCGTGTACGCGCCCGTCAGTGCGGCTTGGAAGCCAACGCTGATCGAACCGCCCGGTGCGACGGTGTGGTTGTAGTCCTCCGGCGTCAACACGTAATGCTTTCCGGATTGATCAAGCTCGCCGCCCCACACAGTCGTGACCGACTCGTCCGCGGGCAGATCGAATTCGACCGTCCAGTCGGTCAATTGCGTCGCAGCCGAATTGGTGATCTTGTAGTTGGCGACGAACCCCGTGTTCCATAGCGATGTTACGGTCCATGTCGCGTTCACCGCGGCCGCGTGAGCAACCGGAGGGTAGCTGATGCCCAGGACCGCGACGAATACCGTTGCGATGGCGCTCGCTGGGCGCCGGCGTCGGAGGTAACAATCAGGTCCAGACACCGGCCCAACGCTATAACCCAACCGAGACGATGCATAATGCTGAACTTGCAAATGCCGCTGTATCTTCGCCTAACCGAAACCGCGGCGAAATCTCAATCGTCGCCAACCTCCTCGCGCTGATGTTGGGCGGCCGTCGTAGGCTGGCATTGGTGACAACTCCTGCAGTGCAACGCCGCATCGGTCCGGTGCGCAGACTCGGCGTCGGTGCAGTAGTCATTGCGTGCGCCGCGAGTTGTAGCTATTCCGGTGGGGATCCGACGTCGTCGGCTTCGGACGGCTCGGTTGCCGCGGCCAGTTCGGCGATCCGCCCGGTTGCCACCACCAGTGCACCGGACGACAGCGTGCCGCCGCTGAGCGCCGCGGCCAGCTCGGCCGGATTCGTCGACGTTCGTAGTGTGGTTCGCGACGCCGTGATCGACCTGCGCTACGCGACGACCAACAACTTCACGGGCACGGTGCTGTATCCGTCCGGTGCGCGCTGTCTGGTGCACGAATCACTGGCGGCGGGGCTGTCGGCGGCGGCCGCGGCGTTACGCCCGCAGGGCCAGCTGCTGGTCTTCTGGGACTGTTACCGGCCGCACGATGTACAGATCAGGCTGTTTCAAGTGGTCTCGAACCCGGCATGGGTGGCGCGTCCGGGACAATATTCCCGTAGCCATGAATCGGGGCGATCGGTCGATCTGACATTTGCCGGCGTGCAGCAGCGGTGTCCACCGCAGCGGCAACTGGGCGGATTGTGTCTGGCCGACATGGGCACCGATTTCGACGACTTCTCGGCGCGGGCCACAGCATTCGCCACCCAGGGCGTCAGTGCCGACGCGCAGGCCAACCGTGCCCATCTGCGGGCGGCGATGAACGCCGGCGGGTTGACCGTGTATTCCGGTGAGTGGTGGCATTTCGATGGCCCAGGCGCCGATGTCGACCGTCCGATTCTCAACGTGCCCGTCAACTGACCCGGGCCCGTCTTCCGATGTGATTTGTCGGGACACGATCGAGTCCCGTCGTGGTGCGAGTCATTGGTCGGATCATTGGCTGCGGCTACCAACGAAGGTATGTTGTTTGCCAACAGCTTTGCTCATCGATGGCGCGTATCCGGCACCTACCTGTTCGGCCCCGGTGGGCGCGCTCATCACCTCCCGGAGGCCACGATGACGTCACTCGGCAGCCCAGGCGCAATCGCGTTGAGCGACAACGAGCCGGCGTTTCAGAGCGGCTGACCGATGTCGCGGGCCGCGCAGCGATACCGCTGCCGCACCGATGTCAGCGATTCCAGTTGCGATCCGATGTGCTCCGAGTCGCCGGGCGTCGGTTTGCTCGATGTTGGTGACGACGCCCCGTCCGAGGGGTCGTTGAGCGCGCGCGGTCCTACGCCGAGATAGCGGAGCGCACATGGCAAGCACCACGTCGGATATGCAATCGACCCATCCCGGCTCGACCGGTCCGACATCGGCGGCGACGTGGTTGGCGTTGAGCGGACGCCCAATCGATGACGCACTGCTTGAATGGCCCCCCGATTTGTTTGCTCTTACCGATGTGATCTTGGGCCACACGCAGGTGTATCGGTTCGTCTTCTCCCCGCCCGGCGATGTGACATGGCCGCCCGGTCGCGTCGCCAATTGGGCTGAGGCCGTTGCGCAGGCCGGCCGGGATTGGAGCAGCTGGGTCGGCAGCCGTGGACGGGCAGTTCCCGATTTGGTGGCCCAAGAGTGGGC
Source organism: Mycobacterium basiliense (assembly GCF_900292015.1). Lineage (NCBI taxonomy): Bacteria > Bacillati > Actinomycetota > Actinomycetes > Mycobacteriales > Mycobacteriaceae > Mycobacterium > Mycobacterium basiliense. The sequence goes on along the minus strand of NZ_LR130759.1, from coordinate 4,817,517 downwards.
CGCGTTTCGAGAGCACGCCCAGATGCCGCTCGAGCATCTGGCGGAGGGCCGCAGCTGGCGAATGTGCGAGGCGCTTTTGACCCTTCATGCGATCGCGGACGAAGCGTGCGCGGGCTTGGGTGTTCCCCTCGGTCGATCTAACGAAACGGGGTTTGTGTATCGCGCGCGTGGTCGTGAACTGTTGGCCAGAACCGGATCGCTTGCGCGCATCCACCCGCACCTCGTGCGGGTACTACCGAAGGTCCGTACGTCGCCCAAGGGGACTTCGCTGGGCTCGTTTTCGCGCTACGCCTGCGTGCATCGCCCCGGGGCGGAGGTCCGGTGGTCCAAGATCCCGGCCCGGCACCGGGGTACCAATTTTCAGGCCGACTACGCCAACGTGCTGCTGCTGCCCTGGCCGCTTCGGGTGCGTGAGTCGGACTTTCACCCCGTCGAAGGCTCGGTGTGCCGGCTGGCCACAGAGCCGTTCGGCTACTTCGAGTTCGCACCGGCCGAACGGCTCGACTTGGACCTGGTGGACCGCACGGTGATGGCGGCCCGAGACGAGGTCGGCGGGATTGATGTGGTGGTCTTCCCGGAGAGCGCCGTCGACGAGGGCGATATCGACGATCTCGAGGCCGTGTTGGATCACCACGGGGTGACCATGCTCATGACCGGTGTGCGCCAGCCGATGCCGCAATCGGGTCGACTGCCGGGCAACTGGGTGCACATCGGCGTGAGCCCGGAACTTGAAAAGCGTTCCGTGGCAACTGGTTCGAATCGCCAGAGGTGGTTTCACGTCCGCCAGAACAAACACCATCGATGGTCACTCAACGAATCACAGATCTTCCAGTACCACCTGGGCGGTGCCCTCCACCCGCACATCCTTTGGTGGGAGGCGATGGACGTCGCTCGGCGCACGGTGCAATTCGTGGAACTCGGCGAAGAACTGACCCTGGTCTGCTTGGTTTGTGAAGATCTTGCCCAACGCGACGATGTCGCTGACGTCGTTCGGTCGGTAGGCCCGACGCTGGTCTTCACCCCCTTGCTGGACGGACCGCAGCTGACATCGCGTTGGGCGGCCAGGTATGCCAGTGTGTTGGCCGACGACCCCGGCTCGGCGGTTGCGACGTTGTCTGCTTACGGCATGGTGCAGCGCTGCCGGCCCGCCGGGCAGCCGTCCTCCTCGGTGGTCGGCTTGTGGAAGGACCCCGTCCGGGGGATCCGGGAGGTCCCGCTGGAGGCGGGTGCCCACGGGGTCGTACTGACCATCTGCGGGGACCGCGCGCTGCGTCGTACTGCCGATAGCCGTCCACCCATCGGCGACTCGATTCATTACTTCGACGTCGCCGTACACCAAATCCACGCGGCACCCACATCTTTGGAATCACGGTCGTGGCAGCCCGACGCGCCCCTGCCGCCCGCGCTGGACATCGAGGACCTCACCATCCTCACCGGCTGGGCCCAAGCGGTCGCGGAAGCGCTGGCCTGCGCGCCGGATCAGGTCCTCGTGTTGCTGGCAGAGGCTCGCCCGGACCGAGGTTGGCGCGCCGCGCTGAAGATCGCCGAGCCCTCCGCACACCTCGGCGAGGCGGTCAAGATCATGGACGATGTGGTGCGGAAAAGCATTGCGCCACCGGTCGCACCCACACTCGAGGCGGTGATCGCCGCGATGGCCAAAGACAGTCCAGGCGAAACCATCCTCGCCAGGCTGGTTCGCGGAGTGCTGCGATCAACGCTCGAACAGCGGCGTGCTCGGCAAACCCGAGAATCCGACCGCTGACCCCAGGTCGTGGTGTCGTCGGCTCTCGTATCTGCGGTGTTTGCCACGGACCAATCGGTGTCTCATAATGCGAGACAGAAATATCACTATCTGAACCGATCGGTTAGTGTGGGTTGCACCCGACCACGTTGACCGGCAAGGAGTCGTACTCGTGAACCACCAGCCCCGGGCCGTCTACACCCACGGCCACCACGAATCGGTGCTGCGCTCGCACAGTTGGCGCAGCGCGCAGAATTCCGCGGCCTATCTGTTGGGGCACCTACGTCCAGGCATCGCCGTACTTGACGTCGGTTGTGGACCCGGAACAATCACCGCCGACATCGCCGAGCGAATCGCTCCCGGTCAGGTTACGGCCATCGAACTGAAGCAGGAGATCCTGGACGTGGCTCGTACTGCGGCCAAAGCGCGGAACCTGGCCAACATCACTTTCGTGACGTCCGACGTGAACGCGTTGGACTTCCCCGACGACACCTTCGACGTCGTGCATGCGCATCAGGTGCTGCAGCACGTCGCAGATCCCGTCGGGGCGCTGCGGGAAATGAAGCGGGTCTGTGCACCCGGGGGCATCGTCGCGGCCCGAGACGCCGACTATGCGGGCTTCATCTGGTACCCGCAGCTGCCGGGCTTGGACCGATGGCTGCAGCTCTATCGCCAGGCGGCCCGGCGCAACGGCGGCGAACCGGATGCGGGTCGCCGCCTGCTGTCCTGGGCGCAACGTGCGGGGTTCGATGACATCAGCCCCACCGGGTCCATCTGGTGTTTTGCCACGCCCGAGGATCGCAATTGGTGGGGTCAGACTTGGGCGGAACGCGTCCTTCGGTCGGACCTGGCCCGCCCCTTGGTGGACTCGGGACTTGCCACACCGGTGGAGCTGCAAGACATTTCCGCGACATGGCGGTCCTGGGCGCACGCCCCCGAGGGCTGGATGGCCATTCCGCACGGTGAAATCCTGTGTCGAGTTTAGGGCTGGCCTCGGATCAACTAGTCGGCATCACCGGAGCGCTAGGGAACCCGCCGCAGAGGGATTCGAATGCGTCCGCCAGCTTCAATACTGTTGCGTCGTGGAATCGCTTGCCCATGATCATCATTCCGGCGGGCAGGCCGTCGACAAGGCCGGCCGGAACGGAGATTGCGGGATGCCCGGTGACGTCCATGGGGGAGGTGTTGATGGCCTTGCCGTGCGCATGGGCCAGTAGTGCAAAATCCTGCGGCCCGCCTGTCGGGAGGGCCTCGGCGGTGCCGGGCACGGTCGGCATCACCAGGACGTCGTATTGGTCAAGCGCGTCGTCATAGGCGGCACGCGCGTGCGGCAATAGATTTCGCGCCTTGGCATAAGAGGCGCCGCCGAGGGTTGTCAGGCCGTAGCGGCCACACAGCGCGGTCGCCTTGACGGTGCTGGCGAGTTCGTCGGCATTGATCAGCCGCTGGCGTGCGAAGTGCGCCATGAGTTCGGGATCGTAACTGCCGTCCGCGCCGAGCCCGTACCCGTTGCCGTCGAGCATCTGATACGCGGCGCCGTCAGTAATCACCACGGTAAAGATGTGAAACGCTTTCCGGTGCCAGGGGACGCTGATCTCGCCTACGGTGCAACCTATTTCGCTGAACCGGTGCGCAGCTGATCGGACCAACTCGTCAACGTTCGGGTTGGATTCCTGCTGGCCGAATCCTTCGGTCAGGATGCCCACCCGAAGGCCTTCCACCGCGCCCGTCAGTTCCGCCCGGTAGTTCACGGCGGGCACTTCACCGGGCTGCCGCGGATCCTCGCCGTCGGGTCCGGCGATCACGCTGAGCATGAGCGCGGCATCGGCGACAGTGCGTGTCATGGGGCCGAGGTGATCGATCGTTCGCTCGATCGGGAATGCTCCGGTGTAGGGGACCAACCCGTACGTCGGTTTGAATCCGACGATGCCACACAGCGATGCCGGAATCCGAACCGAGCCGCCCTGGTCGCCACCGAGCGCCAGCTCGACCTCTCCGGCGGCGAGCAGCGCGGCGCTACCGCTGGATGACCCGCCCGCTTCCCGCATCGGATCCCACGGGTTGCGCACCGGGCCCGAAGCTGATGTGAAGCTGGAACCGGAGCAGCACAGATCCTCGCAGACGCTCTTGCCCGAAACGATGGCTCCCGCGTCGAGCAGCCGCCGGACGACCGTCGCATCCCGGCTGGGGATGAGACCCTCCATCGCCCGCGATCCGTTCATCATTGGGACGCCGGCAACGGCGATGTTGTCTTTGATGGCCACCGTCCTGCCCGATAGCGGTCCCTGGGCCCCGGTGCTGATGTCGGTGCTGACGTACCATGCGCCGAGGGGGTTGTCGCCGCGTTCCAGGAATCGGTAGTCGCGTGGGGATACCGGTGGCCGCGCGAGGTCGTCGTAGAGCTCGTCGACCACGTCGTAGGACGCCAACATGGCCAGGACGGCGCCCAGGTAGTCCCGTTCGGAGCCGCCGTCGAAGTGAAAGCCGAAGTGTCGCGCCGCGGCATCGATGTCAGCCGCCGATGGTCTCCTAACGGCCATGTCGACCTCCTCAGCGTGTTTGGCCCTCGCGCTGAGCAGCATAGAGCCCGTCGGCCGGCGCCGGCCGCTGACACGACGATCGCGATCAGGCATTTGGCCTGGTCAGCCGTATGGTATTGGCATTCTCTTTTTTTGCAAGTACGTTATTCATCGATGGATAATGTGCAAACCCCATCCGGCATACCGCTCGAGCCGATGTACGGTCCGCAGGATGGTCGGCCGGACCTTCCGCCGCCGGGCGATTTCCCTTTCACCCGGGGTAACTTCGCCTCCGGGTACCGCGGCAAGCTGTGGACGTTTCGGCAATACTCCGGCTTTGGTACCGCCGAGGAATCCAATCGCCGCTACCGCTACCTGCTCGATCAGGGCGGGACAGGACTGTCGGTGGCGCTCGATCTGCCCACTCAGTGCGGTTACGACTCCGACGATGCGGACTTCGGTGAGGAGGTCGGGCGGGTGGGTGTCGCGGTCGACACCCTGGCTGACGCCGAGATTCTGTTCGACGCCATCCCGCTGGACAAGATCAGCACGAGCATGACCATCAATGGGACCGCGGCAATCCTGCTGGCGTTCTATGTGGCCGCCGCCGAGAAAAAGGGCATCCCGCGGGCAAAACTCACCGGGACGATTCAAAACGACATACTCAAGGAGTACGCCTCGCGTGGGACCTGGATCTGGCCGCCGGAGCCCTCGCTGCGACTCATCGCCGACACCATCGAGTTTTGCGCGGCCGAGGTCCCGAAATTCAACGCGATCTCGGTGGCGGGGGCGCATTTTCGTGATGCCGGGGCCACCGCCGTTCAAGAGATGGCGTTCACCTTGGCTGACGGCGTTACCTACTGCGATACCGTGGTAGCACGTGGCCGAATGTCCATTGACGCGTTCGCGCCGCAGATCTCGTTCTTCTTCTATACCCATGGCGACTTCTTCGAAGAGATCGCCAAATACCGTGCGGGACGGCGTCGTTGGGCGACCATCGTACGTGAACGCTACGGGGCGAAGACGGACAAGGCATCGATGTTCCGCTTTGGCTGCGTGTGTGGCGGCGCGTCGCTGTATGCACCACAGGCGCACAACAACGTCGTCCGCGTCGCCTATGAGGCCATGGCGGCGGTGTTGGGTGGCGTGCAGTCGATGTTCACCGCGGCTTGGGATGAGCCCTTTGCGCTACCGACCGAGGAATCCACCACCCTGGCACTGCGTACCCAGCAGATCCTCGCCTACGAAACCGGCGTGGCCAACGTCGCCGACCCGCTCGGCGGTTCCTATTTTGTCGAGGCGCTCACCGACGCCACCGAAGCCCGCATCATCGAGATCATGTCCGACCTCGAGCGCCACGGCGGCATGGTCAACGCCATCGAGGACGGGTACCTGCAGGGCCTCATCGCCGACGAAGCCTTTCGGATCCACCGGGACGTCGAGGCGGGCACCCGGCCGGTTGTCGGGGTCAACCGGTTCGTTTCGGCGGAGCCTGAGCCAGACGTCGTCACCTATGAGCTCGACGCCGAGGGCCGCGATCTTCAGCTCAAGCGGCTGGCCAAGGTCAAGGCCGAAAGAGACGGCAGCGCAGTGCAATCCAGCCTAGCCTCGTTGTCGCGGGGTGCCGACGGCGGCGATAACTTGATGCACCGGCTGATCGACTGCGCCAACGCCTACTGCACGGTCGGTGAGATGGTCTCGGCGCTCAAGGCGGTATGGGGCGAATTCCAGCAACCGGTGGTGTTCTAGATGGCCGCGCGGATTCTGGTCGCCAAACCCGGTCTGGACGGACACGACCGCGGCGCCAAGATCGTCGCCCGCACCCTGCGTGACGCCGGTTTCGAGGTCATCTACACCGGCATCCGGCAACGCATCGAAGACATCGCGTCAATCGCTGTCCAAGAGGACGTGGCCGTCGTGGGCCTGAGCATCCTGTCCGGTGCCCATCTGGCGCTCACCGCACGCACCATCGAAGCGCTGCGCGCCGCCGATGCCGAAGACATTGCCGTCGTTGTCGGCGGGACGATTCCACATGCCGATGTGCCCAAACTGATGTCCGCCGGTGCGGCGGCGGTATTCCCTACCGGGACACCGCTGGACACACTCGTGCGTGACATCTGTGCGCTGATTGGCACGCCGCAACCTGCCCCGCAACCGGGCTCGGAGGAATCGTGCGTATCGGAGTAATGGTCGGACCCGAGCGCGGGGACTCGGCGCGCAAGGTCTCCCGGATGTTGGCCGATATCGACTGGGCCGAGAGTGCCGGCCTGGACAGTGCCTGGATTCCGCAGATTCCCAACGATTTTGACGCGCTGTTGGCGGTCGCCCTCATGGGGATGCGCACCCATCGGATCGAACTAGGGACAGCGGTTGTTCCGTTACAGGCGCAGCATCCCATCGCGTTGGCCCGCCAAGCACTATCGGTGCACGCGGCAACGGGTGGTCGCCTGGTACTCGGTGTCGGGCCGTCGCATCACTGGATCATCGATGACATGCTCGGGATTGCCTACCGGCGACCAGCGGCCTACACCCGCGACTACCTCGAGGTGCTGGCCGCTGCGTTTGCCAACCCCGGCCCGGTTGATGTGCAGAACGCGACATTTCGGGTGCACAACCCGTTGGACCTGGGACCGGTGGCACCCTTGCCGGTGCTGATCGCAGCACTCGGGCCGGTAATGCTGACCATTGCGGGCGAGCGGGCCGACGGTACCGTGCTGTGGATGGCCGACGAACGCGCGGTGGCCGAACATGTCCGGCCGCGGATCATCAAGGCCGCCGACAACGCCGGACGCCCCGCTCCGCGCATCGTTGCCGGAATTCCCGTATGCCTGTGCGCGGCAGGCGAGGTCGACGCTGCACGAGAGCGCGCCAACCGCATTTTGGGTGAAGCCGAGGTTTCACCGAACTACCAGCGGCTGCTCGGATATGGGGACGCCAATGACGTCGGCGACATCTGCGCGGCCGGCGACGAGGACGCAATCTTGGCTCGATTCCGGCGATTCGCGGATGCCGGCGTCACGGATTTGTCGGTGCGGCTACTGCCGATCGGTGACGACCGGGAGGAGCTGGTGGCCTCCAAACGCCGCACCCGCGAGCTGATCGCCGAGCTGGCAACGGAGTTACGGTGAAGCCCACCGGCCCGTTGGCGGGAATACGCATCCTCGAGGTCGGAACGATGTTGGCCGGTCCGTACGCCGCCATGCTGTTGGCCGATTTCGGCGCCGACGTCGTCAAGATCGAACCTCCTGGGGGCGAGATCTCGCGCGCGGTCGGCGACAGCTACTTCGCCAGCCTCAACCGCAACAAGTCGAGCATCTGTCTTGATCTGAATTCTGAAGCGGGACAGCGCCGATTGGGTGAGTTGGCGGCCGAGTCACACGCGCTGCTGGTGAATCTGAAACCCTCGGCAATCCGCCGGTTGGGGTTGACCTATGAGGCGCTGCGGCGGTGGAACGAACGGATCGTTTGCGTGGCGATTACCGGCTTCGGATTGTGCGGCGGTGATGATCCGGCGTTCGACTACGTGATTCAGGCGGCCAGCGGTACCGCGGCGCTCACCGGCGAACCGGACGGTCCGCCCATCTTGCCGGGCTACTCGTCAGCCGACAATTCCACCGGAATGTGTGCGGCGCTGGGACTGCTAGCGGCCATCATCTCGGGTCGTGGCGGACAGGTGGATGTGCCCCTGTTCGACGTCATGCTCTCGCAGCTGAACTACCACGCGGCCGCCTACCTGAACGACGGTGCCGAGCCGCAGCGCCGACCGCACGGCGCGCACTCGTACTACGTCCCGGCCCAGCTATTCCCCACTGCCGAAGGTTATCTGGCGTTATTCGTCACCCACGACGGATTCTGGAAGTCTTTTGCCGACGAGGCCGGCATCAATGGCTTCGTGACCATGGCCGAGCGGGCATCCCGGCGCGATGAGGTGATCGCCACGGTGACGTCAGTGTTGGCAGCCGACACCGCAACCGGGTGGGAGCGCCGACTACGTCCGCTGGGGGTGCCGGCGGCGGCCGTTCGTACCTTGTCGCAGGCGTTGAGGGAAAATCCCGAATCGATCATTCGTGCAGGTGATTTCCGTCTGGTCGGTAACCCGGTCCAGCTGTCGGGCTATCGGCCGCAGTACCGCCCGGCGCCACAGCTCCGGTAGGGCTGTCGGACGGTCGACTCTCCCGGTGTGCCAGGTGTTGTACTGCTGCTCGCGGTCGGGCGAACTGGGTCGACTCTCGACATGAATGATGCCGCTGGCCACGGTCGATGGCTCCCGGCCGGCTACTCGTAGCGCACAGTGATCGACGGAGTGTCCGGAATGCCCTGGCAGGTCAGAATGTACCCGTCGGCCACCTCGCTGTCGTCGAGCGCGTCATTGATCCGCATGGTCGCGCCGCCCTCGGTGAGCCGGGCCATGCAGGTGCCGCAGTTGCCGGCCTCGCAGTTGAACGGTGGGTCCAGACCGGCCCTTCGCGCGCACTCCAAAAGGGTCTCGCCGGGGACCAGCGGTACGGACACCATCTTGCGGTCGAGGTGGATCGTCACCATGCCTGGTTGCGCCATGACCGCCTTCTTGCGTTGCTCCGGGATCAAACCGGACTAACCGGGAACGATAGTCACTTGCGTTCTTCAGAATAGAGAATATTATTCTCCCCAAACGATAGTACCTTCTCAAGGTGGTCTGGAGTGTCGGAAGGACGAGAGTGACCGAGCCGGCCGCGCTCGCGTTCGAGGATCGGCGATATAGCCTGCCCGACCTGGACGCATCGGCCGGTGCTCTGGCCGCAGCTCTGCGCAAAGCGGGTGTCATCGCCGGCGAACGGGTTGCGCTCATGGCGTCCAACCGGCCGGAGTTCGTCGCCGCATTGCTCGGGATCTGGCGGCTTGGAGCGACCGCGCTCCTGATCAGTCCCGCCTGGAAGCGTGACGAGGTCGACCACGCCCTCGCGCTGACCGAGCCGGCCCATGCCATGGGCGACCAGCCGGTGCTTGCCGACCTGATGCCGATGCTGCACCTCGACGAACCGATCACCGCCGGTGCATCGGTGGTTGGACCGTCGGCGTCGGAGGGCGACGCGGTGCTGGTGTTCAGTTCCGGAACCACGGGGCTGCCAAAGGCGGTCCGGCACACCCATGCATCGCTGGCCGCCTCCGTTCGCCATTGGCGGGACGCGTTGCAGCTCACCGCACGCGACCGCATCCAGATCGCGACACCGCCTTCGCACATCCTCGGCCTGCTCAACATCCTGACCGCGTTGCGGACCGGCGCTTGGCTGCGCCTGCATCGGCGCTTCGACGTGGACCGGATGTTGCAGCACATCGAAACCGACCGCATCACAGTCGAAATGGCGGTGGCTCCCATTGCGCTGGCAATCGCCGCGCATCCGCGGCTGGAGTCCTACGACTTGTCGTCACTGCGGTTCATCATGTGGGGTGCCACGCCGATCAGCGCGAGCGTCGCCGAGACGGTGACGACGCGTACCGGCGTCGGATGGGTGCCCGCCTACGGCACCACGGAGCTGCCGGTGATCGCGTGCAGTCCACTCGATGATGCGCGGCTAGACACTGTCGGGCGCGCGGTACCGGGAGTGCAACTGCGGGTCGTCTCGCTGGACACGGGTCAGCCCGTGGATTCGGGCGCGGCGGGTGAGATTCAGGCGCGGTCGGCTTCCCTGATGGCGGGCTATTTGCCGGCAGCAGCGACCGCCGAGGTCCGGTGCGGCGGCTGGTATCGGACCGGTGACGTCGGCTGGCTGGACGACGACGGCTGGCTGCGAATTACCGACCGACTCAAAGAGATGATCAAGGTGCGCGGATTCCAAGTCGCGCCCGCTGAAATCGAGAAGGTCTTGCATGGCCATCCTGCGGTTAGGGATTGCGGGGTATTCGGCGTCCCCGACGGTCCCGACGGCGAGGCCGTTGTCGCCGCGGTCGCCACCCAGGCACCGGTCGACGCCGCCGAACTCATCGCCCGGGTGGAGGCCAAGCTCGCGTCCTACAAGCGACTAAAGCGAGTGGTGTTCGTAGCCGAGATCCCTCGTCTGCCCTCTGGCAAGGTGTTGCGCCGGGTGCTCAAGGAGCATTATGGACGTACGTTTGACAGCTGAGCAGCAGCAGCTGCGTGACGCCGCAGCGAAAATGGCGGATGAGCTTGGTCCCGGATCGGTGCAAGACCTGGCCGACAAGAATCGACGTGCGCTTCTGGACAGACAGATTGACCTGGCGGGCTGGCGTTCGCTGCGCTCCGATGGAGCGTCCGGCGTTGAGGTCGCGGTCGTCGCCGAGGAATTCGGGCGCCGGCTGGTGGACGCCGCGTTTCTTGGCCCGGTGCTGGCCGACGACCTAGCCCGCCACCTCGACGTCGACGTGCCCGGCGTAACCATCGGCGTCGGCGCTCATGCCTTCGATACCCGCGGATATCGGCGTGCACTACTGCTCGCCGGTTCTCGTGTCGTGGCCGCCGATCTGGATTCCGGCACTACCGCAGCGGATTTGACCAGACTCGCGGCCGAGATCGTCGGATCACCGGTGGTTCTCGGCGAGATCGCCGCCGATGCCGCCCAACGATGGCACGCGCTGGCGCAGGTCGCCACGGCGGCGGACTTGGTAGGCGGTGCGCGCGGCGTGCACGCCGTCGCATGCGACTACGCAAAGCTTCGGGAACAATACGGCAAACCGATCGGTTCCTATCAGGCTGTTGCCCACCTACTGGCGGAAAGTCTCGCCCTGATCGAAGGTTCGGTCAGTGTGTTGCGGCATGCCGCATGGGCGGTGGACGAACTCACGCCGGGTGAAGCCGTGCACGCGGCCCGCGTCGCGAAAGTGTATTGCGCGCGTGCAACTCGAACCGTGTGCGAGACCGCGGTACAGGTACATGGTGGCATTGGTAACACCTGGGACTGCCTGGTGCACGTGTACCTGCGTCGCGCGCTGACATCGACCGAGCTGTGGCCGGCGAGCTTGAAGGAGGTCGGTCTTGGATTTTCGTGATTCACCACAGGAGGCCGCTTTCCGGGACCGCTTAAGAAGCTGGCTTTCGCTGCACACCAAGGAGTATCACGGTTCCGGTGACGAATACTGGGCGCGGCAGGCCGATTGGCATCGAGCCCTCTACCAAGCAGGATTCTTCGGGCTGTCCTGGCCGCGTGAATATGGTGGCTTGGAACTATCCCCGGTCTACGACGTGATCGTCGACGAAGAGTTGGCGCGTGCGGGTGCTCCGCCGAGACCTAGCGTGGGTTACCTGGTCTTCGGGATCGGCCGGCACGGCAGCGACGCACTGCGACAACGCTTTCTGCCGGGCATCATCGACGGCACCGAGCGCTGGTGCCAAGGATTCAGCGAGCCCGGCGCCGGCTCGGATCTGGCATCGTTGACCACCACCGCCACCAGAGCGGGCGACAACAGCGACAACTACGTGGTCCACGGGCACAAGATCTGGACCAGCTACTCGGATGTGGCTGACTGGTGTCTGCTGCTGGCCAGAACCGAGCACGGCGCAAACCGTCATCGCGGCCTCTCGGCATTCGTTGTAGCGATGAAACAGCCTGGTGTACAGCAACACCCGTTGCGAATGATGAGCGGAGTCAGCAATGAGTTCGGGCAGGTCTTCTTCGACGGCGCAATAGTCCCGGCGGACCGGATGGTTGGTGAGCCCGGCGATGGCTGGGCGGTCGCGATGACCGTAGTCGGGCACGAGCGGGAACCTTCTACGCTGGGCTATGCGGCCCGCTACAACAAGTTGGTCGCAGATCTTTTGGCGCGCAACGATGGACCGGTAGGTGATGAGCTCGCCTGGGCGGCCGTCCAGGCGGAGATGCTGACGCACCACGTTCGGCGACGGCTGTCCGAACAGCTCGACGGCGTATCACACGGACCGGAAGGATCGCTGGACAAGCTGTTGATGACCTGGGTGGAACAGTCCGTCGGGCACGCTGCGTTGGGCATTGGTGGTACCCGTGATCCGGACCTCTTCGGCGCGTATCTATACAGCCGCGCGCAAAGCGTGATGGGCGGCACCTCGCAGATACAGAAGAACATCATCGCTTCGCGAATCTTGGGACTGGGGGTCTGACATGTATGACATGCCAACCGAAATCGACGTCCGTGCGGAAGGGGCGTTGCGGATTATCACGTTGAACCGCCCGGATGATCTCAATGCGGTCAACGACAATCTGCATGTTGGACTTGCGCGGCTGTGGCAGCGACTAACCGACGATTCCGCCGCCCGCGTTGCGGTGCTGACCGGCAGCGGTAAGGCGTTTTCGGCAGGCGGGGACTTCTCGTACCTCGCCGAGCTTGCCGAGGATGCGGCCCTACGCGCTAAGACCATTCGAGATGGGCGGGAGATCGTGCTGGGCATGGCGCGCTGCCGCGTTCCGGTGATAGCGGCGGTCAATGGCCCCGCCGTGGGACTTGGCTGCAGCCTGGTCGCACTCAGCGACATCGTCTACATCGCCCGGGACGCGTTTCTCGCCGACCCGCATGTTCAGGTGGGGCTGGTGGCCGCGGACGGCGGGCCGCTGACCTGGCCGTTGCAAATCAGCCTGTTGCTGGCCAAGGAATATGCGCTGACCGGCGCGCGAATTCGCGCCGAGCGGGCTGTCCAGCTCGGGCTGGCCAACCATGTCGCGGACGACCCGGTCACCGAGGCCACCGCCTGCGCTCAGCGCATTATGGAGCTGCCCCAGCAAGCGGTCGAGAGCACCAAACGAGTCCTCAACATTCATCTCGAACGTGCTGTCCTGGCGAGTCTGGACTACGCACTCTCGGCCGAACATCAGTCATTCACCACCGAGGACTTCCGCTCGCTCGTGGGCAGGCTGGCGGCGGGCAAGGGCTGAAGATCTCAATCATTCATGTTGGCTGAGGAATTCACGCATCACGCGGTCAAACCTGGTGGGCTCCTCGATAAAGGGCAGGTGCGCGGTCGATTCGAAGAACTCGTAACGCGAACCGGAAATTCGTCGATGCATCTCCCGCATGTGCTCCGGTGAACATTCGTCGAACTTGCCCGCCAGCAGCAGCGTGGGCAGCGTTATTGCGGTCAGTCGATCGACCACATCCCAGTTTCGGATGGTGCCGACAATGCGAAAGTCGCTCGGCCCGAACATCGTCTGGAAGATCTCATTGCCCATGTTCTGGAATGCTTCATAGAGCTCGCTCGGCCAGGGACGAACGCGGCACAGGTACGTCTCGTTCCACGTGGTGATCGCGGCCTGGTATTCGGCCGAATCCGTGGTGCCGGCGGCTTCGTGATGGTCAATGGCAGATTGGGTGGCCGGGTCCAGCTCGGACTTCAACCGGCTCACGTAGTCGGCAAATGCCGGGATGGACGCAGTGCTGTTCGAGATGGTCAAGCTAGCCGCGCCGCAGGCCGCGTCGAGCACATACTGCTGGGCGAGCATACCGCCCCATGAATTGCCAAAAATGTGGCAGGAATTGAGATCCAGGGCGTGTACCACGGCGTCCATCTCGGCCACCGATCGCTCCATGGTCCAAAGGTCCACGTTTGAAGGGCATTCGGAATTTCCACAGCCAAGTTGATCCCAGAAAATGACCTCGCGCTCGTCGGCCAAGCGCTCCAGGGACCTCAAGTAGTCGTGCGGCAGGCCGGGCCCACCATGCACCACGAGCAAGGGGAGCCCGGGCCCGCCGCCCACGCGCTTGAACCAGACTTTGCCACCGGGAACCGCGATTGTCGCCACCGACTGAGCCACAGCAGCAGTGTAGAGAAGCGCCGGCAACCGGCCTTCTTGCAACTCATACTCTCGTAATGCGAGAATAGTGTTCTCGCGCGTGGGTGGCGTACGCTCCCGCGCCACCGCAATTGGAGAGAACCTGTGCCCGAAGCCGTGATCGTGTCCGCCCTGCGTACTCCCATCGGAACAGCGCGGAAAGGAACATTGCGTGACACCTCCGCGTTCGACCTGGCGCACCACGTGGTCAGCGAAGCCGCGGCGAATCTGGACTCTGGGCAGGTCGACGATGTGATCCTGGGCGAGGGTCTGTATGGCGGCGGCGTGGTCGCCCGCCATGCGGCCATCACGGCCGGTCTTGGCCAGGTGCCCGGCCTGGCTCAGAACCGGCACTGCGCTGCCGGACAAGCGGCCGTGCAGAGTGCCGCGGCAAGCGTGCGCGCCGGGATGGACCGGCTCATCATCGCCGGTGGGGTGAATTCGGCCTCTACCTCGCCGCGGTGTCGGATGCACATCGATGGCGAATGGGTCGACTGGTATCCGCCGACCCACCCCGACCAGCCGGACGCACCCAACATGGACATGTCGATCACCGTCGGCTGGAACGCGGCCGTGGCCGCCGGGGTGAGCCGTGAGGAGATGGACGCCTGGGCGCTGCGCTCACATCGCAATGCGATCGCCGCCATCGACGAAGGACGGTTCAAGGAAGAGATTGTTCCGATCCAGACGCCGCACGGTGTCTTTGCGGTCGACGAACATCCGCGCCGCGACACGACCATGGCGAAGCTGGCCGCGCTCAAGCCCCTGCATCCTGAAATCGAAGGATTCTCGATCACGGCGGGCAATGCCTGCGGTGTCAACGACGGTGCCGCGGTGTTGGCCATCGCGACCGGCGAGCTCAGTGACCGGCTCGGACTGCCGCCACTGGCGCGGGTCATGTCCTGGGCGTCCGTGGGCGTGGACCCTGCGGCCACCGGCCTGGCGCCGGTCGAGGCCATACCGAAAGCCCTTGCCCGTGGCCAGCTTTCGATCTCTGACGTGGACCTGTTCGAAGTCAACGAGGCATTCGCGTCGATGTGCGTGGCGACGGTCAAGATGCTCGATCTCGACCCGGACCGAGTCAACGTCAGCGGCAGCGGGTGCTCACTGGGACACCCAGTGGCAGCGACTGGCGCCCGAATGCTGGTGACGCTGGTGCACGAATTGCGCCGCCGCGGCGGCGGCATCGGAGTCGCGGCGATGTGCGCGGGCGGCGGCATGGGCTCGGCGACGGTGATCGAGGTCGGGGCGCCATAATGCGTGAATGGACATAGCCGATCTGATTGCCGCTGCGCGCAAAGGATCTCAGCGCGCCGCGGGTCGGCTACTCAGTCTCGTCGAGGGAGAGCGCCGAGACGAGGTACTGGCGGACGTTCGGGCTGTGCCGGGGCACCCGGTGCGAGTCATCGGCATCACTGGCCCTCCGGGCGCGGGCAAGTCAACAACGATCGCAGCCCTAGTCGCTGCCTACCGAGAGCGCGAGTGCCGGGTTGCGGTGCTGGCGGTGGACCCGTCCTCGCCGTTCAGCGGCGGCGCATTGCTTGGCGATCGCATCCGAATGGCTGCTCATATCAACGACTCGGATGTGTTGATCCGCTCGATGGCCAGTCGCGGTCATCTCGGCGGTCTGGCCGTCGCAGTTCCCGCGGCAATTGGGCTGTTGGGAGCCATCAGCTACGACACCGTCTTGCTCGAGACGGTCGGCGTCGGCCAGTCGGAGATCGAGATCGCGGCCCTCGCCGACCCGACCGTGGTGATCCTCAACCCGGGGGCGGGCGACGCCGTACAGGTCGCCAAAGCCGGGTTGCTGGAGGTCGCTGACATTGTCGTGGTCAACAAGGCCGACCGCGACGGGGCTGCGCAAACCGTGCGGGACTTGCGCGCCGAACTGAGTCCGCTCGGGGCTCCGATCGTCAGCCTGGTGGCCGCGCGCGGTGACGTCGGGCAGCTGGTCGCGGCGATTGATGCCCATCACCGCAGCGACAGCCACGCCCGCCGGTTGTCACGCGCCCGAGCGCAGATCCTATCGTTGGCGCAGACCAGGCTGCGTAGCCGAGCAGACCTTGATCGACTCGCAGCGGAGGTGGTCGCGGGTCGCGATGATCCCTATTCGGCCGCCGAACAGTTGCTATGCCCGCCGTCCCAGAAGCCGTGAAGGGCTCATCGCCCGACGGTGTAGGGGTGCCCATTTAGCCCGGTTTGCCAGCGCGCCAGCCGCCCATGTCCCCCGATCAGGGGACCGGTCGCCGACCGCTTTTTCGTCCGATCGGTGGAGTTAGCTGGAGGGGATAGTGCCTACCGTTCCTTTGGTGACGACAACGGCAGGCATCGCCGTCGGCAAGTCGATGGCGAGTACCGACTCACAAAGCGATGCCCACAGCGCCGTTGTGCGCGTGCAAACCGTTGTCGCCGTTCCTCCGGGCGTATACGTCGGCGGTGGCTTGGGCGGCGCCAAAGCAAGATTCTTCCGGACGCCAAGAGCGGCCTGTCTTAGCGTTGCATCGACGGGCCCTCGGGGCGCCCGCGCTCTGCGAGAGCGGGCCGCTCGTCCGGGCAGCCCAGCCGACCACGGCTATCCGAACGTCATCTGGCTGCTGCTGAGCGGGAACCTGGTTGTGCGTGCGGCCGGGTTCGCCTACCCGTTCATGGCGTTTCACGTGGCCGGGCGGGGCTACACCGCGGGAGCAGTTGGCGTGGTCCTGGCCGCTTTCGGGCTGGGTTGGGCCACGGGGCAGCTGACCTGCGGTTGGCTGGTGGACCGCATCGGACCTCGGGCGACGTTGTCGTCCACCATGCTGCTGGCGGCCGCCGTGCTGGCGCTGATGGCCGAGGCCCACACCGTGCCGGCGCTGGTGGTGGGAGCCATGGTCACCGGTGTGGTCTACGACGCGCCGCGCCCGGTGCTGGGCGCCGCGATCGCCGAATTGGTCCCCGACCCTCGGCGACGAGCAAAGATCGACGCCTGGCGGTTCGGCTGGATCGTCAGCATCGGCCGCGCCATCACCGGTGGCATCGGTGGGCTGCTCGCCGGCTGGTCGGGCGTGCCGTTGTTGTTCTGGGTCAACGCGGCGGCGTGCGCGATGCTTGCGCTGGTAGCGGCGTGCTGCATCCCGGCACCGACCCGAGTCGCGACTGGGCGGACCGCGACACGGAGGCACCGTCGTCACCCGGTGGTGACGCGGTCGGTGGCCGATCACACCAGTTGCCGCCGCGCGTTTTCCGACGGCCGGCTGGTGCTGCTGTTCCTATCCAGCCTTGCGACGCTGACGGCCGTGCGAGGTTTGTATGCCGCGGTGCCGATGCTGATGGCCGACAGGGGGTTAGGCGCGACGGAATTCGGTTGGGCACAGCTGGCGAATGCCGTTGCGGGCAGCGGGCTGACTCCGCTGATCACTCCCTGGTTGGGCCGCAAGGTCGTGGCCCGCATTCAGCCGCGACTGGACATCCTGGCCGTCGCTGGCGGCTGGACGGCGATGAGCATGGCGGGTGCCGCGCTCGCCCACACCACCCTGGGATTTGCCGTGGCGACCGCGGCATGTACTCCGGGCGAGATCGCGTGGTTCGTCATCGCTGCCGGGGTCGTGCACCGGATCGCACCACCGGCGAGTGGCGGGCGCTATCACGGAATCTGGTCGATGACGCTGGCAATTGCTTCGGTGATCGCGCCAATTATGGCTTCGTACAGCCTGACTCACGGTGGCCATCGGGCTGTCGCGCTGGTGACGGTCACCGTCGGCATGATCGGTGCCGCGCTGTGCCTACCGCTGGGCCGGACATTGCGCGGGTCCACCACGGTCCCAGCTTTGAGCGGGTGTCGCTCTGCAAGATCGTGATTCCACCGCGAGAGCGCCCAAGAGCACCTAAAGCGCCTAAGAGCACAAAAGAGGAAGAAGAGGAAGGAGGCGACATATGACTGGGAGTGGTGCGCGGTCGGCTGAACGGTTGGTCGATCGCCTCGAGCTGTATCGCCGGATGTGGGTGCTGCGGCTGCTCGACATGGCGCTGGAACAGTTGCGTGCCGAAGGTTTGATTTCCCGGCCGGTGGAGTCGGCCCTCGGCCGTGAGGCCGTGGGCATCGGTGCGACGGCGGCATTGCGGGCGGGGGATATCGTTATCAGCGCCCGTCGCGCGCATGTCTCGCACGTCGGCGTTGGCCGTCCACTTGGCTCGATGATCGCTGAGTTGATGGCCGGTCCCGCAACCAAGTCCGGCGCCGATGACGACGACCGGCGGCCCGACACGCCCGCCGAAGGGAGGTTGACCGCCCCACGGGTGGGGGAGCACTCGCCGTTGTTGGCGATCGGTCACGCGTACACCCAGTGGCTGGATGCCAGCGGTCGGGTCACCCTGTGTGTTGCCGAGGACGTCGATCTAAATTCCGGAGCAATCAATGAGGCCGCGAACATGGCCATGTTGTGGCAGCTTCCGGTGGTGATTCTGGTCGAGAGCGTCCGCCGTGCGACGACCGTCGGTGCGGACGGCCAGGAATGTGATGCCCGGTTGTATCCGACCGCTGTCTGCAAAGGCCTGCCCAGTGAGACCGTCGACGGCGACGACGTCGAAGCGGTTCGAGACTGTGTCGCCAGGGCGGTCGAGCGGGCTCGCGCAGGAGGCGGGCCGAAGCTTGTGCGAGCCAGCATCGCTCGGAATGCCGAATTCGTGATGACCGACCGTGGTGATATTGGCGAACACCCGGCCACCGAGGGGTTCCCGGATCCGTTGATTTCCGCCAGCCGGCGGCTCATTGCCGATGGCGTCGACCGCGAGCAGCTCGACAATGTTGAGCAAACAGCGCGCCAACTCATCGCTGACGCCGTTGCTTTGGCCAGGAGCGGGCCACGGCCCGCCGATGGCGGGTTCGGCCATACCGTGACCAAAGCGGACGGGCAAACCGGGAGCCGTCGATGAAGCCGCACGAAGTTGCCTGCGGGCATCGTCGGTGCGCCGTGGAAGGGAGTTGAGGTGTTGGCCATCCCGTCCACCGCGCGCGGCGTCCGCAGGGCGAGTGGTTGCGCCGACCGAACGGGGTCCATCGACTCCAGGCTCGACAGCTCGCCATCGGAGTACGGTGTTCCGGTGGCGGTGACCAGCGACGTGGAACTGGAGCGGGTGCGCAAGCTACATCAGTTGCGCTCGTACCGGATCGTTGCGGTGCTCCGCATCGGCGTCGTGGCTTTCGTGGTCGCGGCGATGATCGTCGACACCCCACAGAAGGAATGGTCCCGGCAGATTTTGCTGGTCACGCTGTATGCCGTCGCGGCGGTTTTCGCCCTGGTGCTGGCGTTTTCGCCGGAGCGGCAGCGGATCGGTGTGCGCCGACGCGCCGGCGTGAGCAAGTGGGAACCGCTCGCCTTCACCGGCGTCGACATCGTGGCGCTGACCGGCTTTCAGCTACTGTCCGAAGAGGGCATCTATCCGCTGGTAATGATGACCTTGCTGCCGGTCTTGGTGGGCGTCGACATTTCGTCGCGGCGGGCGGTGTTGTTGTTGACGCTGACACTGGTTGGTTTTGCTCTCGCCGGGGTGCACGACAATGTGCTGCTCGGTGACGCGGGGTTGCCGGATACCGTGTTTCTCTTCTCGCTGTATGCGTTTTTGTGCGCCACAGCATTTTTGGTGGTTCGCACCGAGGAACGACATGTTCGCTCGGTCGCCGGTTTGAGCGCGCTGCGCGAGGCACTACTAGCCCAGACGATGACCGCCTCGGAGGTGCTGCAGCGCCGAATTTCGGAGTCCATTCACGACGGGCCATTACAAGATGTGCTGGTGGCGCGTCAGGAACTCATCGAGTTGCAGGCCGTGTGGCCGGACGATGAGCGAGTCAACCGTGCCCTGGCCGGTCTGCAGAGCGCATCAGAGCGACTGCGGCAGGCCACCTTCGAGCTGCACCCGGCCGTCCTCGAGCAGGTTGGGTTGGGTGCGGCGGTGGAACAATTGGCAGCGTTCACGGCGCGCCGATCGGGCATCAAGGTCACCACCAACATCGACTACCCAATCCGCAGTGAGGTCGACCCGATCGTGTTCGGGGTGGCCCGGGAGTTGTTGTCCAACGTGGTGCAACATTCGCGGGCCAAACGCGTGTCGGTCACCCTCGGGATCGTCGACCACATGTGCGTGTTGAACGTGGCCGATGACGGTGCGGGCATCAATGGTGAAACCATGGCGCGACGCCTGGGTGAGGGACACATCGGCCTGGCCTCGCATCGAGCGCGCGTCGATGCCGCGGGCGGCACGTTCGTCTTCCTGAATGCTCCTGCCGGCACCCATGTTTGCGTCCAACTACCGCTGAAGTCGTGAGCGAACCGTGGTGCAGTCCGAGCATCCGAGCGCACGGTTAGTCGAGCAGCCCCTGCCGCATGGCTTCGGCAACCGCGGCTGCGCGGTCACTGACGCCAAGCTTTTCGTAGAGCCGTTGCACGTGGGTCTTGACCGTCGATGGCGCCACATACAGTTCGCCCGCGATCGCGGGGATGCTTTGCCCGCGGGCAATGCGATTGAGCACCTCGCGTTCACGAGCGCTCAACACTGGAGCCATCGGGGCAGCGCGCTGGCGAATTTCACCGGCAAGGCCCCCCACCAGAGAGGGTGCCACCACATCGCGACCCTTGGCGCAGTCGAGCACCGCCGCCACGATCTCGGTGCGCGTCGAATCCTTCAACAAGAATCCGGCCGCTCCCTGCTGCAGTGCCTGGTACACGATCGCTGACTCGTCGTGGGCCGAAATGAGCAGCACCCGGGTCGGCAGATCGTTGCTTCGCACCGCCGCCGCCACCTGTGCCCCATCCATGCCCGGCATCCGGTAGTCGAGCAACGCCACGTCGGGCTGGTGAGTTTTGATCAGCTCCAGCGCCGTTGCACCGTCGTCAGCTTCGCCGACAACGTTCACCGAACCGCTCAACGCAAGGGCGCGCACGACACCCTCGCGAAACAACGGGTGATCATCGCCGACCACCACACGCACTTTCTCGGGCTTAGTCATATCCCGCGCCGACCATGGGCTGAGTTTAGCTGGTGGTTCACTAGGATCTATTCGCATTTGCCAGACAACGTTGAGCGCATGTCGCAGCGACGGCTGGTCCGCGGCCAGCGCTGCCGTCGCGGTTGTGCCGACCGACCGTTCGGATACAGACATGCGAGCCCGGAAATCTGGCGGTCCGCCCGTGCGTACGTATGAGTACGGTGGTCCTGTGGTCGTGACCAGAGACGCAGAACTGGCGCGGGTGCGCCGGATGCACCAGCTGCGCTCCTACCGAATCGGCTCGGTGCTGCGGATCGGAGTGGTGGCGTTCATGGTCACGGCCATGCTGGTCGGCACGCCCCGCTCGGAATGGGGACCGCAAGCCGTCCTGATCGGCGTGTACACGTTTGCTGCATTGTGGGCCCTGGGATTGGCGTATGCGCCGTCGCGGCGCCATGTTGCGTTGCGCCGATTCGCCAATATCGGCAAATTCGAGCCCGTTGGCTTTACCGCCGTCGACGTGTTGGCGTTGACCGGTTTTCAGCTCGTGTCCACCGATTCGATCTATTCGCTACTGATCATGACGTTGTTACCGGTGCTGGTTGCCCTCGACGTGTCGTCGCGACGAGCCGCGGTGGTTTTGACGTTCTCACTGCTGGGCTTCGCGCTCGCGCTGGCTCAAGACCCGTCGATAGTCCGCGAAAACGGGTGGCCCGAGGCGGTCTTTCGATTCGTGCTCTATGCGTTTTTGTGCGGCACCGCCTTGGTGGTGGTCCGAATCGAGGAACGGCATGCCCGCTCGGTGGCAAGTCTGAGCGCATTGCGCGAGGAGTTGCTCGCTCAGACAATGACGGCCTCGGAAGTGCTTCAGCGACGCATTTCGGAATCCATTCACGATGGTCCCCTGCAAGACGTGCTGGCCGCGCGCCAGGAACTCATCGAGCTGAAGAGCGTGGCGCCCGATGATCACCGGGTAACCACCGCGCTGGCGGGCTTGCAGAGCGCATCCGAACTGCTGCGCCAGGCCACCTTCGAACTGCATCCGGCAGTCCTCGAGCAGGTCGGGTTGGGCGCGGCGGTGGAACAGCTAGCCGCGTTCCATTCGCAGCGTTCGGGAATCAAGATCAGTACCGACATCGACTACCCGGTCCGCAATGACATCGACCCCGTCGTGTTCGGTGTGGCCCGCGAGTTGTTGTCCAACGTGGTGCAGCATTCGCAGGCCCAACATGCGTCAGTCAGACTTGGCATCGCCGACGGGGTTTGCGTGTTGGGTGTGGCCGACGACGGCGTCGGGATCAGTGGCGAGAAGATCGCGCGTCGGCTCGGCCAGGGACACATCGGACTGGCATCACATCGTGCCCGGGTCGACGCTGCCGGCGGATCGTTCGTCTTCTTGGATACGCCGACCGGCACCGACGTTTGCGTCGAAGTTCCGCTCAAACAGTAGACGATCGCTACTGCAGGTCGACTGACTTGCCGGTGGCCGCGGCGTAGCCCGCGCGATAGCCGAAAACCATTGCCGGGCCAATAGTTCCGCCTGCGCCGCCATATGCGCGGCCGGTCGCACCCGCCATCGCATTGCCCGCGGCGAACAACCCCGCGATGGGATCGCCACTGACATGCAGAACACGTGCATCCCGGTCGGTGCGTGGTCCGCCCTTGGTGCCCATCGCACCGATGACAACGGGCACCGCGTAGTAGGGCGGGGTGTCGATGGGGCCGAGCGTTTTTCCGGCAAGGGTGGTGGCCCGGTCGTCACCCCAATAACCGTCGTAAGCGCTGGAACCTCGTCCGAAATCCGGATCGGCACCGGTCGCGACATTGTGGTTCCATTGCTCGATCGTGCGGGCCAACCCACCGGCATCGATTCCGGTTTTGATGGACAGTTCGGCCAGATCCCGCGATTCGCAATACCAGTCCGGCACCGGCTGGCCGGGTTCGATGCCCAGGAAACCGTAGCGCTGAAGGTGCATTGAGTCGACGACGATCCACCCGCGATCGTTGATGTACCCGCCCCTGGGGTCAAGGTAATGGAAGGCGCCGGCCATCGAGTTGTAGTCGCATGCCTCGTTGACAAATCGCCGCCCGGCTTGGTTGACGATGATGCTGCGCGGCCGGGTGCGCTCCAGCCGCACGCTGCGACTGCGTTGCTTGCCATCGATGGTGTCGTTTGGGATCCGTACGATCGGCACCCACCACGCCTCGGCCATGTTGGCCAGCTCGGCGCCGTGAGCCATCGCCATGCGCAGTCCATCGCCGGTGTTGTTTGGAGGCGAGACCGCCCCATGCATCGGGCCGCGCAGGAACGCTTGCACCAGAACCGGATCCCATTCGAATCCACCGGTTCCCAGGATCACCCCGCGCCGGGCGCGCACGTTGAAGCTTTCCGGGGGCGGGCCGATTCGCACCCCGGTGACTTCGCCGCCCTCGACGATCAGGTCCTGGGCCGGTGCGTTCGTATGGATCGCTACCTCGGTATCGAGTAGACCCCGCAACAGCCCAGCGATCAGTGCGGCGCCGGCCACGCACAGGTTGCCCGACCGGGGATCTGCGGTGTCGATGTCGGAATGCAGCCGTGCCCTGGTCTCGGCGTCGAATCCGACGTTGGACCAATCTTCGGGAAAGCGGGTGATCCGGTGGGCCCAGTCGCCCACCTGGCCAAGGTCGAACGGAACCGCGCTGAGCGAGCGACCGCCGGCCGGCTGTCCCCCGGGCAGCTCGGGCTGGTAATCGGGAAAGCCGGCGGCGATCTCGAAACGCAGGCCGCTGTGCTTCTCGACGAAGTCGAGCATGGTCGGGCCGGTGCGCACGAACGTTTCCACCAGCGCGTCATCCATCGAACCGAAAGACTGTGCGCGCAGGTATCGCAACGCATCGGCCACCGTTAGCTCTCGGTCGGGGCACCGCTGGTGGGCGGGAACCCAGGCGATCCCGCCCGAGACGGCCGTTGTGCCACCGATCGTGGGCGCCTTTTCGAACACCGCCACCGAAGCGCCGGCGACAGCAGCCGTCAGAGCGCTGGTGAGCCCGGCGGCGCCGCTGCCGAGCACGACGACGTCGAATTCTTGATGCCAACACATGCTCGGTGTCCCTTCAGCTCAGCAGCGCGGCGAGCTGCTCGGCGGCCCGGATGACAGCGCTCTGGCTGCGCATCACGACGTCTTCCCGGTGCGAGATGAGGTTGATGCAGGTGGGTGGGAACGGCGCCGAACGCCGGACGGGCACCGCAAACCCATACGTGTTGGGTTCGATCTCTCCGAAGGTCGTCACCCAGCCGCGCTCCCGGGTCACGGCGACCAAGTCTCGTTCGCCTGGCCTCGGCGGCATGCTCGCCAGCAACGCGATTCCAGCGGCGCCGCGGTCCAAGGGATATCTACTGCCCTCATGGAAAGCGAGCTGGTAGGCGACCTGGGTTGGCACGATCACCGCGATTGCCACCTGCTCGTCTCCCTCGGCCATCAGCAAGGAGACGGTTGTGCCCAAGTCGTTGGCCAACGCACGTAGCGTGGGCAAACTCAACTGGCGCACGTTGTGGTCGAAGGATGCGCCGAGCACGGCTAGGCGGGCTGCGGGTCGGTAGCGCCCGTCCTCGCCCTTGGAGACCAGTCGGAACTGGGTCAATGTCGATAGCAGGCGGTAGGCGATGGTGCGGTGGACACCGACCTGATCGGCAACCTCTTGCAGGGTCAAACCCGTGGTCGACGCCGCTACCAACTGCAGGGCGGTCAGACCCCTGGCCAGGGTTTGCGATCCGGTCCCGGAACCCGTCACAGCCTTGACAGACCAACATCCGAGAGCGAAGCTCTATATATATCGCACATCAATGTGCGATATTAGCACATAAGATAGCGCGAAACCGAGAATCTGATTTCCGAATGCGAGGCCAGCGAGGAACCGTGGCGGAGTTCGAAAGCGTGTGGAGCGATCTGCAGGGCGTCGCGTTCGAGCAGGGCTACCTCAAGACCGCAGGCGAGGCCGGAATCCGAACTCGCTACCTGCGGGCCGGCGATCCGGACAAACCGGTGCTGATGCTGTTGCACGGCTCCGGTGGTCACGCCGAGGCCTACGTTCGCAATCTAGCCGCGCACGCCGAATACTTCTGGACCTGGTCGATCGACATGCTGGGCCACGGTTACACGGATAAGCCCGGGCATCCACTCGAGATCCCGCACTACGTCGAGCATCTGATGGCTGTGCTGGAAACGATTGGCGCCCGGCGCGTATCCATCAGCGGTGAGTCGCTGGGCGGCTGGGTGGCCGCGCGGGCCGCGGTCGATCATCCCGAGGTGGTCGAACGGCTCGTGCTGAACACAGCGGGCGGTTCACAGGCCGACCCGAAAGTGATGCGGCGGATCATCGCGTTGTCCATGGCAGCCGCCCAGGACCCGACCTGGGACACCGTGCAGGCGCGTATCAAGTGGCTTATGGCTGACGAGTCGAAGAACTACGACGATCTGGTCGCCTGTCGGCAACGCATCTATCGCCAACCGGGCTTTGTGGCGGCGATGCGCGACATTATGGCGTTGCAGGATCCACAGATTCGGGCCCGAAACCTGCTGGGGCCGCACGAATACGGAGCCATAACCGCGCCCACGCTGGTACTGTGGACCAGTCACGACCCGACGGCCGGCGTGCCGGAGGGGCGCCGGATTGCCGCGATGATTCCAGGAGCCCGTTTCGAGCTGATGTCGGGTTGTGGCCACTGGCCGCAATACGAGGACGCCAAGACCTTCAACCGCCTACACCTCGACTTCCTTTTGGGGCGCTGATGGCTGGATCTGGGCGACACACGCAGTTCGATGTGCTGGTGGTTGGTGCTGGTCCGGTTGGCCTGACTCTCGCGAATATCCTTGGTCTGCAAGGTGTCCGAACGCTCGTTGTTGAGGAGCGGGCGACGTTGATCGATTATCCGCGCGGTGTCGGGCTGGACGACGAGGCGCTGCGTACCTTTCAGGCGATCGGCTTGGTGGATCGAGTTCTACCGCACACCGTGCCCAATCAGATTCTCCGGTTCTTCGACGCCAAGCGCCGCATGCTCGCCGAAATAGCGCCGCCTGATGCATGTTTCGGTTGGCCCAAGCGCAACGGCTTCGTTCAGCCGCTGGTCGATGCCGAACTGCTGTGTGGCTTAGGCAGATTCGAGCATGTCGAAGTGTGGTGGCACCGTACGGTGACCTCATGCGCGCAAACCGAGGACGCGGTAGTCGTCGACTGTGGCGGTGACGGCGGCAGGTCGACTGTGCGTACCAGCTACGTCGTCGGTTGTGATGGAGGCCGCAGCATCACCCGCCGGATGATGGGCGTGTCCTTTGACGGCACCACCTCGCCCACCCGCTGGCTGGTCGTCGACATCGCCAATGATCCGCTCGGGCATCCCAACAGCGAAGTCGGTGCCGATCCGGCACGTCCGTACGCATCGATATCCATCGCCCACGGGATCCGCCGGTTCGAGTTCATGATCCATGCCGACGAGTCCGATGAACAGGCCGAGGATCCGGCGTTCTTGAACCGAATGCTGGCACGAGTGGTGCCGCACCCGGACCGGGTCGATGTGATCCGGCGCCGCGTCTACACCCACCACTCGCGAATCGCTGGCTCCTTCCGCAGCGGCCGCCTGCTACTGGCCGGGGACGCTGCCCATCTCATGCCGGTGTGGCAAGGACAGGGATACAACAGCGGTATCCGGGATGCCGCCAATTTGGGCTGGAAGCTGGCGGCGGTGGTCGCGGGGCAGGCGGGTGCTGCCTTGCTGGATACCTACGACATGGAACGGCGCAAACACGCTCGAGCGATGATCGACCTGTCCACCATGGTGGGACGGGTGATCTCGCCGACCGATCGCAGGCTCGCGACCGCGCGGGATCTGGTCGTACGCGCCGCATCGGTGGTGCCTTCCCTCAAGCGTTATGTGCTCGAGATGCGGTTCAAGCCGATGCCGCGTTACCAGCGCGGCGCCGTGGTACATACCCGACCCGGCGAGCGCGGTTCCCCGGTTGGCACGCTGTTCATCCAACCGCGGGTCGATGTCCGCGCCCAGCAGAACGTCCTATTGGACGACGTGTTGGGTGCCTGGTTCGCCGTGCTGTGCTGGAACAACAACCCGCGCGAGATTCTCGGTGCCGAGGCGTTTGCTACCTGGAAGACTTTGGGCGCCCGATTTATCGCGATCCGACCGCAGGTGCAGCTGCACTGGACCGGCCAGGACGACCCTGACGTGGTGATCGTTGGGGATCGCAGCGGTGAACTCAAGGCGTGGTTCGACGGGCACACCGAATCGGTGCTATTCCTGCGCCCCGATCGGTGTATTGCGGGCGCGTGTATCGCTCAACTCGCTGCAGAAATGACCACATCGCTGGTCGACGCGCTCACGCTGACTCCGAGAGGCGGTGATTTCCAAAGTGCCACTGGCTCTGTGCTGTATGTCCCACAGCCCGCTGCTGAATCTACCGGGGCCGCCACGGGACCTGCTTGACGATGTCAATGCCGCGATCGCCGAAGCAAGAAGATTCGTCCGGGATTACGATCCCGAACTCGTCGTGATCTTCACGCCGGATCACTACAACGGGTTCTTCTACAAGGTGATGCCTCCGTTTTGTATCGGGATGCGTGCCAACGGAGTCGGAGATTATGGGACCTACAGCGGTCCGCTTGATGTGCCGCACGGCACGGCGGAGGAGTGCGCCAAAGCCGTGCTTGGCGCGGGCGTCGACATTGCGGTCTCGGAGAGCATGGACGTCGACCACGGAACTGTGCAGCCGCTGGAAAAGCTCTTCGGGAGCGCGACCGCACACCCGGTAATACCGATCTTCATCAACGCGATCGCCGCCCCGCTCGGACCGCTGAGCCGGTGCCGGGCGTTGGGCACCGCGGTGGGCGGCTTTCTTGCCGCTCTGGATAAGAGAGTGCTGGTGATCGGATCCGGTGGGCTCTCGCACAGCCCGCCGGTACCAACGTTGGCCGGTGCGAACCCGGCCATCCGGGCGCGGATCGTGCACGGTCAGCCGTTGACCGCCGAGGAACGTCAGGCTCGACAGACGGCGGTGATAGACGCGGCCAAGAGCTTCGCGGCCGGACGTGCCGAGCTGCAACCGCTGAACGCGGCCTGGGATCACCGCCTGCTGGAGGTAATTGACGGCGGCCACCTGCCCGATCTCGATCGTTGGTCGAACTCGTTCGTCACTCACGAAGGTGGCAGCTCCGCACATGAAATCCGCACGTGGATCGCGGCGTTCGCGGCGCTGGCAACGGTGGGTCCCTACCGGACCGACGTGCGCTACTACCGGCAGGCCGCCGATCTCATCGCCGGGTTCGCCATCAGAACGGCGGTTCCCGTCACATGACTGCCGAGCCATTGGGCATCTCGGTGGAGCCCGGCGAGTTCGATCAGGTTGTGGACGTGCTGGTGGTTGGGTCCGGTGGCGGTGGCATGACGGCCGCGTTGAGCGCTGATGCCGCCGGCTTGCAAACCTTGGTCGTGGAAAAGTCGCGCTACTTTGGTGGTTCCACCGCGCTATCGGGGGGCGGCATCTGGGTGCCGGGGGCTCCTGCGCAGCGCCGGGAGGGCTATAGCCCTCCTTCGGAGGGGGTGGTTGAGTACTTGCGGCAGATCACCGGCGGGCTGGTCGATGAGGCCCGGATTCGTCAGTATGTCCACTCCGCCCCCCAAATGCTGGAGTTTTTGGAAGCGCTGTCGCCGTGGCTGCAGTTCGTGTGGAAGCCTGGCTATGCCGACTACTACCCGGAATTGCCCGGAGGGTCCGAACTCGGCAGTACCATCAACGTGCCAGCCATCGACCTGCGTGCACTCGGTCCTGACGAGCAAAATCTGCTCAAGCCACTGGCCTTGGCTCCCAAAGGGATATGGCTGGGTCCCAAGGAACTACGCTCGTTTTATCTGATCAGACAGTCGTGGAGTGGCAAAGGCGTCCTCCTGAAGCTGACTTCGCGGATGATCAGGGCGAGGGTTCTTGGCGAGCGAATGGCGGCAATCGGGCAGTCGCTGGCAGCTCGGCTGCGGCTGGCAATGCGGGAGCGCGAGATTCCGCTCTGGCTGGGCTCGCCAATGACCGAACTGCTCACCGGCGCAAGCGGATCGGTAGTCGGTGCGCTGGTACAAAGAGGTGTCGCCCTGCAGCGGATCGGCGCACGCCGCGGGGTGATCCTGGCAAGCGGGGGTTTCGATCACGATCTGGTCCGACGCAAAGAACATCAGCCCGTCGTCGACCAGGATTGGAGTTTCGGAAACCCGGCGGCCATGGGCGACGGCATCCGAGCCGGCGAAAAAGTCGGTGCCGCAACCGAGCTGTTGGACGAGGCCTGGTGGTTCCCGGCCATCCAATGGCCGGACGGTCGAATGCAATTCATGCTCAACGAACGCATGATGCCGGCGCAGTTCATCGTCAACGGTGCCGGCAAGCGGTTCATCAACGAGGCGGCGCCCTACATGGATTTCGGTCACGCGATGATCGAGGGCCAGAAGTCCGGTGTCACACACATCCCATGCTGGCTGATCACCGATCATCGCTCGTTCAATCGCTATGTCGTCGGCGGGCATTTGCCGATACCGAAGATTCCTTGGGCGCCGGTTCCCACCGGCCGCAAACCGCCCCCGGCGTGGTTGGAATCGGGTGTCGTCATGGCCGCATCGAACTGGGATGAGCTCGCCACCAAGATCGGCGTTCCAACAGCCCAACTGCGGGCTACCGCCACCCGTTTCAACGAACTCGCCCGCAAGGGGCACGACGATGATTTCAACCGAGGCGACAGCGTCTACGACAACTACTACGGCGATCCGACCCTGCCCAATCCAAATCTTTCTCCGCTCGGCGGCCCGCCCTTCTATGCCTTTCGCATTGTGCTGGGCGACTTGGGCACTTCAGGGGGTCTACGCACCGATGAATACGCACGGGTATTGCGGCCCGACCACACCGTGGTGGGCGGCCTGTACGCGGTGGGCAACACTTCGGCTCCGGTGATGGGCCGTAGCTATGCCGGCGCCGGTGCAACCATCGGGCCGGCGATGACTTTCGGCTTCGTCGCGGCGAAACACGCTGCTGCACAACAGGGCACATTCCGGCCGACCCGGACCAGAAATACTCATGGGAGGTAACGATGAAAATCTCGTTGTTTTACGAATTCGCTCTACCGCGGCCCTGGGCGCCCGACGACGAGCGCATCCTGCTGCAGGATTGTCTCGATGAGGTTGAAGCCGCGGACAAGGCCGGGTTCGCCACCGTCTGGCTCACCGAGCACCATTTTTTGGAGGAATATTGTCATTCCACCGCGCCGGAAATCTTCTTGGCGGCGGCCAGCCAGCGCACCAAGAACATCCGGCTCGGGTTCGGCATCATGCATCTCCCACCCGCAGTCAACCACCCCGCCCGGGTCGCCGAACGGATTGCCACCCTCGATCTGTTGTCCAACGGGCGAGTGGAGTTCGGCACGGGGGAATCCTCGTCGGTCGGTGAACTCGGCGGGTTCAACATCGACCCGGCCGATAAGCGGGCGCAATGGGAGGAGGCGCTCGAAGTGGCGGTTCGCTGCATGATCGAGGAGCCCTTCGCCGGATTCCATGGCCAGCACATCCAAATGCCGGCCCGCAATGTCATTCCCAAGCCCATGCAGAGGCCTCATCCGCCGGTGTGGGTCGCCTGCACTCGCCCGGCCACCGTGCAGATGGCGGCTCAAAAATGCATCGGTGCCCTCAGTTTCGCCTACACCGGTCCCGGTCCGCTCACCGCGCGGGTCAACGGGTATTACAAGGAACTGGAAGAGAACGGCACCCCGGTGACGCCGCAGATCAACCCGAACATTCTGGCCATCGGCGGCGACTTGTCGATGATGGTCGCGCGCACCGACGAAGCCGCGCTGCAGCGACTGGCCCAGGGCGGCGGGTTCTTCTCGTTCGGGATAATGCACTACTACATGACCGGCGTGCACACCCCCGGGAGAACCGGTGTCTGGGAGCGCTATCTCGATGAGATCGCGAAGGACCCGACACTGGCATACGGGCCCGGACGCGGCGCGATCGGTTCTCCGGCAACCGTGCGCGAGTTCCTGCGTGGCTATGAGGACAGCGGGGTCGACGAAATCATTCTGCTGCTCAACCCCCGTAGTCACGAGGGCACCATGGAGTCCATCGAAATCATGGGCAAGGAGGTGCTGCCGGAGTTTATTGAGCGCGACGAAAGGGCGTTGGCGGACAAGGCCACCAGGTTGGCACCCGTCATCGACAAGATCGAAGCGCGCCGGATGCGATCGACCGCACCCGATTTCGACGAAGGCTACTCGTTCGGTGGCCTGCCCACCGGACGTGGCGGTCAGTTCACCGCCAGCGAGATTCCCGAGGCTATGGCCGAGATCAATGAGGGCCGGGTACAGGCGGCGCAGCGGGCCAAGGACCAGCATCGGTGACTACGAAAGCACTGCTGAACTAGGACTGGGAAAGACAGTTGGGCCGAATCGACGACCTGTGGCGCTATGACGGCCGCCGTGCGGTGGTGACCGGATGCGCCTCGGGGATAGGTGCGCAGGTTATGGCGCAGCTGTCCGCGCTCGGGGCGCGCGTGGTCGGACTGGACCAGCGGCCACCCGCGGCTCGAATTTCCGACTTTCGGCACATCGACCTCGCCGATCGGGCATCGATTGAGCGAGCCGCCGCGGCAATCGGCGGTCCCGTTGATGCGTTGTTCAACGTCGCCGGTGTTTCTTCCGGAATTGGAGATCCGCTGCGGGTGGTCACGATCAACTTTCTGGGATTGCGACATCTCACCGAAGCGCTCATCCCGATGATGCTGCCAGGATCGTCGATTGTCAGCGTGTCGTCGCTGGCCGCTGCCAGTTACCGGGAACATCAGCAAGAGGTCGCGCCGCTACTGCGGACTGCGACGATGCATGAGGGCATCGACTGGTGTCGATGCCACCCGCAGGTGCTGGGGACGGGCTATCGACTGTCCAAGGAAGCCGTCATTCTCTACACCATGCGTTGTACGGCCGGCCTCGGCGCCCGGGGCATTCGGATCAACTGCACCGGGCCCGGGGTAACCGAGACGCCGATCCTCGACCAGCTCAGAACCTCCTACGGCCCGCAATACCTGGACGGCATTGCGAAGCCGCTCGGTCGGGTCTGCGATCCTGGCGAACAGGCGGCAGTGCTGTTGTTCTTGAATAGCGCAGCGGCCAGCTATATTTCGGGGCAGGTACTGTGGGTAGACGGCGGAAATGTGGGTGTGACGATCGCTGGTGAACTCGAGGAAGGACCAGCCAATGGCTGACATGGCCGAATTCCGGCGAGTTGCACGCGATCTCAGTAATTGGGGACGATGGGGTGACGGCGACGAGCTCGGCACCCTGAACTTCATTACCGCCGAGAAGGTGCGGCGGGCGGCAAGTCTCGTCCGGCACGGCAAGGTGTTCGCACTCGGTGTTGATTTCGGGTCTTCGGGACCGCAGGGTGCGTTCGGATTCCGGCACAATCCCATACATCTCATGACCGTCGACGGCGGGGACGCCGAGACGTTGGCCCGGTACGGACCCGAGTGGAACCAAAACCCGACCGCTAAGCAGATGGGCGAGTACCTGGTCGACAACCCGTTCCGCTTCAACGACGACATGATCATCATGCCGCTGCAGGCGGCCACCCAGTGGGATGCGCTATCCCACGTGTACTACGACGACCAGCTCTACAACGGTTTTCCGGCGGGCTCGGTCACCAGCCTGGGCGCCTTTCACTGTGGCATCGACAAGGTTGACATCAAGGGGATTACCTCGAGAGGCGTGCTGCTGGATCTGGTGCGTCATCGCGGCGCTGAGGTTTTCCTCGAACACGGAAATCCGATCACCCCGGAGGAACTCGATGACGTGGTGCGCTCGCAGCGTGTCTCCATCGAGCCTGGGGATATCGTCCTCATTCGGACCGGCTGGTGGGCACGGTTTCTCATGACGGGTAACAAGACAGAGTCATACTCCGGCCTGGGCTGGCGGTGCGCCCAGTGGCTGCATGATCACGAGATTGCCGCTGTCGCGGCTGACAACCTCCAGGTCGAAGACCCGGTATCCGGAGTGGAAGGGCTGTTCTTGCCGTTCCACCTGCTGTGCCTGCGCGATATGGGCCTGATGCTCGGTGAGTACTGGGACCTCACCGCGCTGGCCGCCGACTGCGCCGCCGACGGTGTCTACGAATTCCAACTTGTCGCCCCGCCGCTGAGATTTACTGGCGCAGTGGGCTCTCCGGTCAATCCCATCGCAATCAAGTAGCGCAGACAGCGATGGAGATCCATCGACGAACCATCGCGGTCGACGGCCTCACCACCAGCTATCTGGAAGCCGGCGAAGGTGACCCGGTGGTATTGCTGCACGGTGGTGAGTTCGGTGCTAGTGCCGAGATAGGTTGGGAGCACAATATTTCCGTGCTGGCCGCACGACATTGGGTGCTCGCGCCGGACATTCTGGGATTTGGTGAGTCGGCGAAAGTTGTCGATTTCGTCGATGGTCGTGGGCTGCGGATACGGCACCTCGCCAGGTTTTGTGCCCTACTTGGCGTCGACGGCGCACACTTCGCCGGCAATTCGATGGGTGCCATCATGCTGCTCACCGACGCGACGTCGACTGCCCCACTGCTCCCGGTCCGGACCATGGCGATCATCTGCGGCGGTGGAGAGATTCAGCAGAATCACCACTTCGACGCGCTCCAGCGATAC
The DNA here is from genome assembly GCF_900292015.1 of Mycobacterium basiliense. NCBI lineage: Bacteria > Bacillati > Actinomycetota > Actinomycetes > Mycobacteriales > Mycobacteriaceae > Mycobacterium > Mycobacterium basiliense. The sequence continues at coordinate 4,783,867 of NZ_LR130759.1, read as the reverse complement.
GATGCCACGCTGCCGGCGATGCGGCGCATCGTCGAGGCGCTGTTCCACGACGGCCGCTATCCGGCAGACGTGGACTATGTGCGGCGCCGCTACGAGTTGAGCATCGCTCCTGGAGCCTGGGAAGCAGTGGCCGCAGCGCGTTTTCGCCGTCCCGGTGGCGCGCCCGGATCGACCCCGTCCAGCACGCGTCCGTATGAACGGATCACGGTACCGACCCTTGTGGTCGAAGGTGGTGAGGACAAGCTACTTCCCGCCGGCTGGGCGATGCGGATCGCCGAGCAGATCCGGGGCGGGCAATTCGTGGTGGTCGATGAGGCGGGCCATTGCCCGCAAATCGAACAGTCGACTACCGTCAACGAGCTGCTGCTGGACTTCTTCGGCCGCTGAGTTCACCGGTCGGCGCTGCTCGCAGGAATGTCAGAAAACGTAGTTCAGTAGCGTCATCATCCCGGCTTCGCGGTGGTAACTGTTGTGGCAGTGCAAAGCCCACCAGCCGGGGTTGTCGGCGACCAGGATCGCCCGGAGTTGTTGCTTGGGGAGCACGATGACGGTGTCCTTGCGGGCGCCGGGCGTGCCGTCGGCCTTGATTATCTGGAAGGTGTGACCGTGCAGATGGATTGGGTGATACATCATTGTGGTGTTGTCGAACATCAGGGTCGGTCGTTCACCCATCCGGACATGAAGCGGATCAGTCTTGCGATACGGCTCTCCGTTGATTGTCCAGTCGTATTTCGCCATCGTGCCACCGAGGGTGATTGGCAGGCTGAGACCAAATTCGGGTCTACCCAGATTGACAGCTGTTGTGGCGGTGAACATCTCAACGATTCCCACTCGCTTGTTCAGTTCGGCGGGACGAAACTGCGGATCGGGTGTGCTGCCAGCACCGGTGGACAGGATCGCGCGCGCCAGCGCGTCTTTGCCTTCGGCGGATGCCACCAACGGAAACACGCCGCTGCCCGCGGTCACGATGACGTCGTACCGTTCGGCCATGCCGATCAAAAGCGCATCGACCTGGGTGGGAATCACCGGATAACCATCGGTGTGAGTAACCGTCATCGTATGTCCGGCCAACGCGACGCGGAAGGTCGTGTCGGAGCCGGCATTGATGATCCTGATCCGAATTCGCTGGCCTGGCTTGGCCTTGAAGGACGTGGGGGCATCTGGAATTCGGCCGTTGATCAGATAGTAGGGGTAGGCGATGTCGCCGGCGTCTCCGCCGAGCAGGGCGCTGGCACCCACGCCACCGCCCGGGGCGGGCGTCGTCCCCGTCGTCGGGGATGTCGACGTGGTCCCGGTGGTGGGAGTGCTCTTGTCGGTCGTTGTTGGGGTAGTAGTAGTCGGCGTGGTTTTCGTCGTTGTCGGGGTGCGGCTCGGCGAAGAAGCCGTAGTACTAGGCTGCGGCAGCTGTTGCACCGGCGACTTGTTCGGGTCAACCAGGGCGTCGTAGAGCTCTTGTGGACTCTTGCCCACGCCGTCGGTCCAGTCGTCAAGGACAACGATCCATTCGGCGTCGTAGCGGCCCGCTTCGGTCGGGTCGTCGACGATGAATGGCAGGTATAGGCCGTGGTCGTCCTCAAGGTCGACGTGGGGATGAGCCCAGTAGGTGCCGGCATCAGGTACCGAGAACCGATAGGTGAAGTCCTCGCCGGCGGCGATGTTCGGGGTCGCGGGCTCGACACCGTCCATGTCGTTGCGCAACGTGATGCCGTGCCAATGCACCGACGTCGCACGGTCAAGCTGGTTGCTCACCGCGATGACCAGTTCATCGCCGATGTTGGCGCGGATGATCGGCCCCGGGATCGTGTTGCCGTAGGCCAAGGTACGCACGAGTGGTCCGCCGAGGTCGATGTCTACCGGCTGGGGTGTCAAGGTGGCGGTGACGGTTCGCCCGGTGTGGGGCCGCGCCCGCTCGGCCGCGGCGATTGCATCGGCCATGGCCGCGTCGCCCTGTGGCTGGGTGGTCGGGTGGCCGCAACCGGCCAGCGCCAGCCCGCCGGCGATGCCGGCGCTAAAAAGGCCGCGTCTGCTAAGCCGCATTGCCCCGAAGGGGTGACCGCCTGGCAGCACCGCCATTTGCCGCTCCTTCGTCCAAGTCAATTCCGCCCCGCCTGATTCAGCCTGCTAGGACATCGAACATCGCGCAACCCAGGACCTCGCCTTTACACCATACCCGCATGGGGTATATGGTGCAGGCATGACAGACCGCCGCGTGGTGTGGACGCGATTCGCGTTCGTCGCGTTGGCGTTGGCGTTGACCGCCGTCGTGCTGGCGGCTCAATGCTGGCTTCCGCAGGTCAGCCGCCAAGTGGCGCATCCGGACCACCCGTTGGTGACATCGCTTGGGGGTGAGTTCGTGGTTAGCGTCGACCACGCCCACCTATTCGACCACTCCTCGCCGCCGTGCCCGGAGCAGTTCGCAACCGCGATATTGCCACGGTCGGCGATCCCATCGTTCGCATCGGTGGCGGTGGTGACGGTCGCGCCCGCTGTGGGGCTGTTCGCCCATGTCGTGGTGGCGGCCGGGCGGGGGCCACCAACCGCACCCGTACATGTTCCCACCGGTCAAGAACTACTGACCCGGTTCTGTCTAGCACGTCGCTGATCGGCAGGCGTCAGGCCGCGGTGGCTATGCCCCATGGCCGGTGACCGCTGACCGACATCACATTTTGCCGCGGACCTGCGGCCCGATGAGAAGCGACGACAAATGAATGCCAACGTGCCCCTGTCGAATCCGGCAGGTCTAGTAGTTCCAGCCAGCAGCAACCCCAGCAACCCCGGCCACCCGCGGAAAATCGCAGCGAACCGGTCTCACCTCGCTTCGGTACGCCCGCGAACCGCCCGCGATCGCTACCGGCCCGTTCCCGAGGGCTCGCACCCCACCCCCGGGCGCAATCGTCACCCGGGCACCATGGTCGGCGACACTCCCGTCCTCTGGATATCCGGCGACGCCGGCCCGGTCGGTAGCGCTGATCGCGGATTCTGGGCCAAGCTGGAAGGCTTCAACCCTGGTGGCATGAAAGATCGACCCGCCATGCACATGGTGGAACGGGCCCGAGCTCGGGGCGACCTAACCCCCGGTGGTGCGATCATCGAATCAACCAGCGGCACATTGGGGCTGGGTCTGGCGTTGGCCGGCAACGTCTACGGACACCCGGTCACCCTGGTCACCGATCCGGGTTTGGAACCGATTATCGCGCGGATGCTGACCGCCTATGGAGCCCGCGTTGACATGGTCACCGAACCGCACCCGGTCGGCGGTTGGCAACAGGCTCGCAAGGACCGTGTTGCCCAATTGCTGGCCGCCGACCCCGCTGCCTGGAATCCCAACCAGTACAACAACCCCGACAATGTCGACGCCTACCGGCCGCTAGCGCTGGAGATGATCGCCCAGCTGGGTCGAGTCGACGTGCTGGTGTGCTCGGTTGGAACCGGCGGACATTCGGCCGGGGTGGCAAGGGTGCTGCGCGAATTCAATCCGGCGATGCGGTTGATCGGCGTGGACACCATCGGGTCCACCATTTTCGGCCAGCCCGCGACGAGCAGGCTGATGCGCGGGCTGGGCTCGAGCATCTACCCTGGCAACGTCGACTACGGCGCCTTCGACGAGGTGCACTGGGTTGGCCCCGCGGAGGCCGTTTGGGCCTGCCGCAACCTGGCAGCCAACCACTACGCCAGCGGCGGATGGAGCGTGGGGGCGGTCGCACTGGTCGCCGGATGGGCCGCGCGCAACCTGCCGTCCGACGCCACCATCGCCGCGGTCTTTCCCGACGGTCCGCAGCGCTACTTCGACACGGTCTACAACGACGACTACTGCAACAAACACCAGCTGCTGACCGGCCGACCCGCGCCCGACCCGGACGAGATCGCCTCGCCATCGGACGCGGTCGTCACCCGCTGGACGCGCAGCACCACGGTGATCAATCCGGCCCAGGTGGCCGCGTAATGGGACCGCTGGCGCAGTTTCGCAGCTTCAACCGGCCCAGCCGGGTGCTGATGATCAACCAGTTCGGCATCAACGTCGGCTTCTACATGTTGATGCCCTACCTGGCCGCCTACCTGGCTGGTCCGCTTGGTCTGGCCGCGTGGGCGGTAGGGCTGGTGATGGGCGTGCGCAACTTCTCCCAGCAGGGCATGTTCTTCGTGGGCGGCACACTGGCCGATCGGTTTGGCTACAAACCGCTGATTGTGGCCGGCTGTCTGTTGCGCACCGGCGGGTTCGTGTTGTTGATCGTTGCGCAGTCCCTACCGAGCGTGTTGATTGCCTCGGCCGCAACTGGTTTCGCCGGGGCGCTGTTCAACCCCGCGGTGCGGGCCTATGTCGCGGCTGACGCCGGTGATCGGAAGATCGAAGCGTTCGCCATGTTCAACATCTTCTATCAGGCCGGGATTCTGCTGGGCCCACTGGTGGGACTGGCATTGTTGACTCTGGACTTTCGGACGACCGTGTTGGGTGCGTCGGCGGTGTTTGCGGTACTGACCGTTGCGCAGCTGTTGGCTTTGCCTCAGCACTCCGCCGACCCTGCAATTGAACGGACCTCCGTTCTGCACGACTGGCGCACCGTGGTTTCCAACCGGCGGTTCCTGGGTTTCGCGGTGGCGATGACCGGAGCATATGTGCTGTCCTTCCAGATCTATCTCGCACTGCCGATGCAGGCCTCGGCGCTGGTCCCGCACAAGCAATCGGTGGTCGTGGCGGCAATGTTCGCGCTGTCCGGGCTGATAGCGATCGCCGGCCAACTGCGTATCACCCGCTGGTTTGCGGCGCGGTGGGGACTCGCCCGCAGCCTGGTGGTCGGCGCCACGATCCTGGCAGCCTCCTTCGTCCCGCTGGCGGTGGTGCCGAACGGCGAACGATTCGGCACCGTGGCCGGTATCACCGCGTTGTTGCTGTCGGCAAGCCTGCTCGCAGTCGCCTCAGCGGCGTTATTTCCGTTCGAAATGCGAACCGTGGTAGCGCTTTCCGGTGACCGGTTGGTGGCGACCCACTACGGCTTCTACAGCACGATCGTGGGCGTGGGAATCCTCGTCGGAAATCTTGGCGTCGGGTGGCTCATGACCATGGCGCACCGGTTGAATGCCGACGAACTCGTATGGAGCGGCCTAGTTCTAGTGGGTCTAGCCGCGGTGGCCGGTCTGGTTCGGCTCGACCGGCACGGGGTGCGCTCGAGGCCAGCGAGCCGAAGTTCCGCGGCGCCGCAGCTGTGCCGCCAGGGCGTTTGATCACGATCCCAGATAGATCAGATAACGACTTCGGTCGAACCGCGCCGACGACCAATGGCCGACTGGATTTCCGGTAGATGCTAAGTGTATCAACGCAATTCAGATAATGAGCGAGCCCGTCGCCGAAGTCAATCAGTCCGCTTGGAGGTAACAAAAGATGGATTTCGGTGCGCTTCCTCCTGAGATCAATTCGGCGAGAATGTATTTTGGAGCCCAGTCGGAACCCTTGTTGGTGGCCGCCGCGGCATGGGACCGTTTGGCCGACGACCTGTATTGCACGGCGGGCAGCTACCAGGAGGTGCTCTCGACCCTGGCCGGCGATGGCTGGCGGGGATCGGCCTCGGAGACCATGGCAAACGCCGTCGCCCCCTATCTGAGCTGGTTGACCGGCACCGCGGCGCAGGCCGAACTCGTCGCCAACCAGGCCCGGGCGGCCGCCAGCGCCTATGAGAACGCCTTCGCCGCGAGTGTCCCCCCGGATCGAGTCGAGGCCAACCGCGCCCGGCTGACCTCGCTGATCGCGGGAAACGTGATCAGTCAAGACACCCCGGCGATTACGGCCCTGGAGGCCGACTACAACGAAATGTGGGCGCAGGACGCCGCCGCGATGTATCGGTATGCGGCCGCTTCGGCGGCAGCGGCGACCCTCTCGCCGTTGCCAGTGCCGACCCTGGGCAACCATCGCGCCGATGTGATGAGTGTTGGTGCCCAAGCCTTCGCGCCCGTGCTGCTGGCCGAGGCGATGTCCGCGGTGCCCGAGGCGTTGCGCAGCCTTGCCCGGCCGTTGTCGCCGGCGCGGACCCTGACCAAGGCGATGGCCAGTCTGGTGCGACCAGGCTGGATGTCCTCACCGGTCAGTGGCTTCGCGGCGGCGATCAGTTCGCCGCTGGGCATGACCGAATCGGGGCCGCCGGGAAGGACCGCAGACTCGTCGCAGCGGACCTACCCACCCGTTGCGCTGGCGGTCGGACAGGGCGGATCGCTGGGCGTGCTGTCGGTACCGCGCAGCTGGGGATTGGCGGCGTTCGGTCCCGTGAGATCGATCGCTTGAGCCCAATCTCAGATCGCTGCGCCGCCGCCGTCGACGTGCAACGTGGACCCGGTGATGAAGCTGGACCGGGGAGAGCTGAGGAACAGTACGGCTTCCGCGATTTCGGCGGGGAAGGCGGTGCGGCCCAACGGCAGCGCCTTACCGAGCTCTTCGTTGGTCTCGCCCCATTCCACAGCAACGCCGGGTGTGCGGGTGGGACCCGGCGCCACGCTGTTCACCCGCACGCCGCTCGAACCGAACTCGGCCGCCCAGGTACGGGTGAGAGATTCCACGGCGGCCTTGGAGGCGCTGTAGCCCGATGTACCGGGGATCCCCTTGAAGGCGGCCATGCTGGTGATGTTGACGATGCTGCCGCGACGCCGCGTCAGCATGGCTGGAACCAGGCCGGCGACCAGGAAATAGGCGCCGCGAACGTTGGTGGCAAACAGTGATTCGAAGGCGCCCACGTCCTGGTCGATGGTCAACGCCGCGGGAAAGCTGGCGGCGTTGTTGATGATGATGTCGACGTTGCCGCACTGCTGCACCAGCGAACGCACTGACTCGGCGTCTGCCATGTTGGTTTGAATGAACCGCGCATTGGTTCCGATGGCCGCAACCGCTTGCACACCCTTGGTTCGGTCGCGGCCCGCGATGATGACGGTGGCGCCTTCGCTTGCCAGTAGCCGCGCCGACTCCAGGCCGATGCCTGCCGTCCCACCGGTGATGATCGCGGTGTGGTCCAGCAGTTCCATCCGACCCCCCATGCCTAACGGGCGCCGCTGGGCGCGTGAGCGGCCAGCCAGTCGCTGAAGCGGGTGGGGTAAATGGTTGCGTGCTCATCGTTGCCCGGAACGATGCTGTGCCCGTCGAGCACCGCGCCGAAGTAGGCAGCCGTAGGATCCGTGGCCACCTCACGCGGATCGCCGTAGGCGGCAAGGCCGATGCGGACGAAGTCATCCATGCCGAACTTTTCCGGGCCGGCGATATTGGTGATTGCATTGCCCGGATCGCTGATCGCGGCTTGAGTGACGGCAGCGGCGACATCCTTGGCGGCGATGGGCTGGATGGCCGCGTCGTGTGACAGGCGCACGGTCTGGCCGTCGGTGGCCGAATCGGCGATGCCGAGCACGAACTCGAAGAATTGGGTCGCCCGCACGACCGAATAGGGCATACCGGACTCGGTGATCAATTTCTCCTGGGCCGCCTTGGCCCGCAGGTACCCGCTTTGCGGTACCCGGTCAGTGCCCACGATCGAAAGCGCCACGTGGTGCCGCACGCCGGCGGCTCGCTCGGCTGCTAGCAGGTTGCTCGTCGAGGTAGTAAAGAAGTTCATTACGTCGTCGTCGGCGAAGGACGGCGAGTTGGAGACGTCTACCACCGTTGCGACACCGTCGACGGCCCGGGCAACGCCCTCGCCGGTGAGGGTGTTCACGCCCGAGCCTGGGGAGGCGGGCACGGCTTCATGCCGCAGCTCGGTCAACATGGCGACGACTTGGGATCCGATGAGCCCGCTGCCGCCGATCACCAGAATTTTCATGTTTACGCCCTTCCGAATCCGTGCAGATGAAATCGTGAGTCCATCGTCCACCTTTGCTCCGGTCGTCCGAACCCTGGAAAGTCCGTAGTCCCGGGACATCACTGCCCGGTCGATCCGCGCAGTTGTCGGCGCGAAGTGATGCCGAGCTTTGCGAAGACCTTTCGCAGGTGCCACTCGACCGTGTGGGTGCTGATGAACAGCTGCGCCGCTATCTCGGGGTTGGTCAGTCCGGCACCGGCCAGCTTGGCGATCTGAGCCTCCTGAGCCGTCAGCCCACCGGCCGATGCAGCCACGCGTTTGCTCGCCTTCTCTCCGGTGACCAGCAGCTCGCGCCGGGCCCGCTCGGCGAAGCCGTTAGCGCCCATGGCGACAAACATTTCGTGGGCGGTACGCAATTGCGTGCGCGCGTCGACGCGGCGGTTGCAACGGCGCAACCACTCCCCGTACAGCAGATGGCTGCGAGCCAGGTGAACGCGGATCCGGGTGCGCTCGAGCGTGTGGATTGCCTCCTGGTAGCCGGCTTCGGCCATCCGGTCATCGGCCAATAGCGCTCGTGATCGCGCCAAAACGCCCCGCGCCCAGTTGGTTTCGCTGCTCACCACGCGTTCTTCGAGTTGTCGCAGTGCGTCCAGCGCGACCGCCCGATTGCCGCTTCTGGCTCCCGCTTCGATAAGTTCGATCAGGCACCAGCCGAACAAGCCCAGATCCTCGTGTTCGCATGCCTCCCCGGCCGCGGCGAGGGCGTCGTCGTAGCGACCCAGGCCGTTGTACAGCAGGGCAGTCGCGTAGCCGGCCAGGCCGATGGCGCGCCCTTCACCTCTGGCGACTCCGTCTGCTTTGGCCGCCTTGATCAGCCCGGTCGCGTCTTTCTCGTCGCCGCACCAGGCGGCTAGCAGCACCGAGTGATACTTCACCGGTGCGTAACCGGTTGCCGCAGAGATAGCGTTGGATTCTTCGATGAGCGACGACGCCGCCGCGAATTCGCCGGCCTGCACATGCACGCCGGCGCGGTAGACCAACGCCAGGGGTAGCACGGCAAGTGCACCCGCTTCGCGGGCGAGCCGTACGGCGTGGGTGGCCAGCTGATGCCACACGCCGTCGTCCCACAATTCGTGGGCGGCGGATTCCTGCACGATGGGGAAGGCCCGCCAGAACCACCGAGCGTCGCGGTCGCCGTGCTGCGACTCCGCGCCGAACCGGGTCAGCGCGTCCTTCAGCACCGGCACACTGGCGGCGTGGCCGTCGGTGGCGCGGATGGCGATGCCGTCAAGGAGCAGATCGACCGGTCGTGCCGGTTCCGGTCCGGGCGGGGCCGCACGGGCTGCCGCGGCCGTCATCTGGATACCACCCTGCGGGCATAACCGGCCGCCGAACAGCGCCGCGCCCACAGCGTCCAGGTATGCCTCTCGGGACTGGCCGGTGTCCAGGGTTTCCAGTTGCTTGGCGGCCTCCAGCAGGCCGACGGCGGCTTCGGAGACCGTGGGCGCGTCCGCGTCACCGCTGCGGCCGCGGGCGAAGGCGATCTCAGCGCGAAGCCGCATCAGTCGAGCTCGCCTCAGCCCGTCCAGCGCCGACGCCTCGGCGATTCTCAGGAGCTCTTCCGCGGCGTCGAAGGCGGCCACGTCGCGTTTGGCCTGGGCCGCGGCCAGAGCCCGGATGCCGCGACCGACCGGATCGGAAGTCAGCTGGGTTGCCCGTTCCAAGAAGGCGGCCGCCGCGGCCACACCTCCTCTGGCTTGTGCACGCTCGGCGGAGCGTTCGAGTTGAACCGCCACAGTTTCGTCGGGGCCGGCCGCTGCGAGGGCCAGGTGCCACGCGCGGCGGTCCGGATCGGAATGCCTGTCGGTTGCCTCGGCCAACGCGCGATGAATGTGTCTGCGGTCCGTCAGATCCGCGGCCCGGTATGCGGCCGAACGCACCAAAGGATGACGGAACCGCACTCGGGTCCCGACGTCGACCAGCCCCTCTGCCTCGGCTCCGGTGGCGGCGTCCGGTGGCAGGCCAAGGCGTTCGGTGGCGCGTGACACCAGCGCCACGTCTCCGGTCGGTTCGGCCGCGGCGGTGAGCAAGAATTGCTGGGCCTGACCCGACAGCGACCGGATCCGGCGTAGAAAGGTCCGCTCGATCTGCCCCGCCAAGTGACGCACGTCGGGCCGGCCGAAACCCCCCGCCAACTCCTCGGCCGTCCAACCTTTGGGGAGTTCCTGTAGAGCCAGCGGGTTGCCGCGGGCTTCGGCGACGATGCGGTCGAGCACCTCGTCGTCCATCCGGCCCAGAATGGCGGAATCCAACACCGCCCGGGCATCGCCGGTGCTCAGCCCGCGGACCGGTAGTTCCGGCAGCCCGGTCAATTCGTTGGCCGGGGCTGTTGAACCGTCGCGAACCGCAAAGATCATCGCGACGGGTTCAGCGACCAGCCGGCGTGCCACAAACGCCAAGATTTGGGCCGACACATGGTCGATCCAGTGCGCGTCGTCGACAAGAAAGACCCAGGGCCGGTTCTGTGTCGCTGCGCCGATCAAGCTCAGTACCGCCAACCCGACCAGAAACCGGTCGGGCGCCAACCCGGCGCTGAGGCCGAACGCGATATCCAGTGCCTCGCGCTGCGGAGCCGGCAACCGATCGCGGCCGGCCAGCATTGGCGCGCAAAGTTGTTGCAGGGCGGCGAACGCAAGCTCCATTTCGGACTCGACGCCCGATGTCCGCGCCACCCCGAAGCCCGGCGCGCGGTGCGCCACGAAATCAAGCAATGCCGTCTTGCCAATACCCGCTTCGCCGCGCAGCACAAGGACCTGGCTTTGGCCGGAACGGGCAAGGGATGTCAAACGATTGAGGGTGGCGCATTCATCGCGCCGACCCCGCAAACCAACTACCCGACCAGTGTCGGTCACGCAACACCGCCCGTATCGAAGGATTGTCGTTGACCTTACCGACTGTGGGCCTGAACTGGGACTTACTCGCAGTGTAGGCAGGCGACGGGTGCGGTGTCGCAAGCTTGTCGGTGGCTACCAACGCCCAAACGCTAAATCAACTGCTTGACTTAATGCTGATGACGCCGATTAACTCTTCTGGTGGCCAACGAACTGGTGGGCAAGGTGGCCGTCGTCACCGGCGGGGCTTCCGGCATCGGTCGGGCCACGGTGCAGCGGTTTGTGGCCGAGGGTGCGCGGGTTGTCCTCGCCGATACCGACACCGATCGGGGTGCGGAGTTGGCGGCGACGCTTGGCCCCGAGGCGTGCTTCCGGCGCACCGACGTCGCCGACCCCCAACAGATTGCCGCACTCGTGGCCTCAGCCGTCGAGCGATTCGGCGGCCTGCATGTCATGGTGAACAATGCCGGCGTTTCCGGCACCATGCATCGTCGCTTCCTCGACGACGATCTGGCCGACTTTCACCGCATCATGGGGGTCAACGTGTTGGGCGTGATGGCGGGCACCCGCGATGCCGCTCGGCACATGGCCGACCACGGCGGGGGATCGATCGTCAACCTCACCTCGATCGGCGGAATCCAAGCCGGTGGCGGCGTCATGTCCTACCGCGCGTCTAAGGCGGCCGTCATCCAGTTCACCAAATCTGCCGCAATTGAGCTGGCGCATTATGAGATTCGGGTCAACGCCATCGCACCGGGCAACATTCCGACGCCCCTGTTGGCGTCCTCGGCGCCGGGTATGAATCACGAGGAAGTCGAGCGTTACGAGGCCGCGATTCGCCAGACTATGCGCGATGATCGGCCACTGAAACGCGAGGGGACACCCGAAGACATTGCCGAGGCCGTCCTGTATTTCGCCAGCGAGCGATCCCGCTATGTCACCGGGACCGTTTTGCCGGTGGACGGAGGGACCGTGGCCGGCAAGGTGATTCGTCGGCGCACATAGATTGCGCGCATAGATTGCGCCGAGCGTGAACTCACTGTCATTTTTGGGCGCGTTTTTCGCAGCCAGTTCACGTTCGGTGGTGTGTCGCTTCCCGCGGTTTGGGTCGCCCGGGCGCGCGGAGGGGGAACCACCAATCTATTTAAATCAATCGCTTGACTTAATGCCTCTGGTCGCGGTTGACTGGGTCACATGACCACCGTCGGCAGGGCTGTTCGCGGCGAGCGTGCCAGCTCCACCCAGGAGGCGATCCTGAATGCGGCCGAACGGTTGTTCGCCGAGCATGGCGTGTTCGCGGTGTCCAACCGGCAAGTTAGCGAGGCCGCCGGACAAGGCAACAACGCCGCGGTCGGCTACCACTTCGGCACCAAGACGGACTTGGTCCGCGCCATCGAGCAGAAGCATCGTGGACCGGTGGAATTGCTTCGCCAACAAATGGTGGCCGAGGTACAAGAGAAGCGCGACGCCGCCATGCGCGATTGGGTGGCATGCCTGGTGCGCCCGCTCACCGAACACCTCGAGGACCTCGGCAACCCCACCTGGTATGCGCGGTTTGCGGCGCAGGCAATGACCGATCCTGCGTACCACAACATTGTGGTCAAGGATGCGCTCAGTTCGCCGTCGCTGGTTCAGGTGATCGACGGCATTAACGGCTGCCTGCCCGACCTGCCCGTGGATGTGCGCTTCGAACGCAACCTGATGGCTCGAAACCTCCTGATGCACACCTGTGCTGATCTGGAACGCGCCCTGGCTGCGGGCACGTCGGTACCCCGGCCCTCCTGGCGCGCCGCGGCCACCGGTCTCATCGACGCGATCGTGGGCCTGTGGCTAGCACCCGTGACGCCAGACCAGTGAACGGCATCTGACCATGAAAGTAATTGTTGACCAAGGCATCTGCGCATCCTCGGGAAACTGCGTGATGAACGCTCCCGAGGTGTTCGATCAGCGTGCGGAGGACGGCGTTGTCGTGCTGCTCAGTGAAAACCCGCCGGCAGAGCATGCGGAGGGCGCCCGCAAAGCCGCCACCCTCTGCCCGGCGATGGCGATTCGGATCGAGGAATGAACGTGTCTGACACAGTCGCCAGCACTACCGCCGAGGCCGCCCCCGGGACCCCCGACTATCCGATGGAGCGCTCGCCCGGTTGCCCGTTTGCTCCACCGCCAGACGTCATGGAGCTGGCAAGAGCGAAAACATTGTCCAGGGTTCGCATCTGGGACGGCAGTACACCATGGCTCATTACCGGCTATGAGCAAGTGCGCGAACTGTTTTCCGATTCGCGAGTTAGCGTCGACGATCGCGTGCCGGGCTTCCCGCATTGGAACGCGGGCATGTTGTCGACAGTCCACAAGCGCCCCAGGTCGGTGTTCACCGCCGACGGCGAGGAGCACACTCGATTCAGGCGAATGCTGTCGAAGCCGTTCACCTTCAAACGGGTGGAGGCCTTGCGCCCAACCATTCAGCGGATCACCGATGACCACATCGATGCGATGTTGGCCGGGCCCAAGCCGGCCGATCTGGTCACGGCGCTGGCTCTGCCGGTGCCCTCGCTGGTGATCAGCCAACTGTTGGGCGTCCCCTACGAGGATGCCGAGATGATTCAGCACCATGCGAATGTCGGCCTGGCCCGCTACGCGACCGGTGAGGACACCGTTAAAGGTGCGATGAGCCTGCACAAGTACCTAGCTGAGCTGGTCGAGGCCAAAATGGACAACCCGGCCCCCAATTCCGCGCCAGATGCGGTTTCGGATCTGGCCGAACGGGTAAGTGCCGGAGAGCTCAGTGTGAAAGAGGCCGCCCAGTTGGGCACCGGGTTGCTGATCGCCGGGCATGAAACGACCGCGAACATGATCGGCCTGGGTGCGCTCGCGCTAATGGAATACCCGGACCAGGCCGCCGTCCTTCGTGACGCCGAAGATCCCAAGGTGGTTGCGAATGCGGTCGAAGAACTGCTGCGCTACCTCAGCATCATTCAGAACGGCCAGCGCCGGGTAGCCCTCGAAGACATCCAGATTGCCGGAGAAACGATCCGCGCCGGCGACGGCATCATCATCGACCTGGCGCCGGCCAACTGGGATCCAAACGCATTCGCCGAACCCGATCGGCTGTATCTGCACCGCGCCGGCGCCGACCGCAACGTTGCCTTCGGCTACGGCAGACATCAGTGCGTGGGACAACAGCTCGCCCGTGCGGAGCTGCAGATTGTGTTTCGCACCTTGTTGCGCCGCATTCCCACCCTGGCCGTGGCGATCCCGATCGAAGACGTCGCATTCAAAGACGACCGGCTCGCCTACGGCGTATACGAACTACCGGTGACCTGGTGACCAACCACGCAATGCCGATCCGAATGGAGGGTCAATCAATGTCGACTCGGTCCAGCACCATTTCGCTGTATCCTCCGGAAGGGCTTGGTGCCCCGAAGAATCGACGCGGGCACGCCTCCGGAACCAACGTGGGTTTGCCGGCGGGAACGGTGGTTTTTTCGGCGGACAATCACATTTCGCTGGCCGCCGACATCTTCTACGAGCGGTTCCCGGAAGAGCTCAAGGACAAGGCACCGCGTATCTGGTACGAGGATGGCGCGTATCAAGTCGGTCGCAAGGGCCAGTCCTTCCTGCCGGGCGACTTCAGCGCGGTGCTCATGCAGTACGACGACCTGCCCGGGGCGGCCAGCACCAACATCGAGGCCAGGATCCAGGAGTTGCATGACGACGGCGTCGATAAGGAGCTGGCGTTTCCCAACGCAGTCCTGGCGTTGTTCCACTACCCGGACAAGAACCTTCGCGAGCTTGCGTTCCGCATCTACAACGAGTACATCGCGGAGCTCCAAGAACGCTCCGGTGGCCGATTCTACGGTGCCGGCCTGATTAATTGGTGGGATCCGGAAGGCACCCGGCGCACGCTGGCGGAGCTGAAATCATTGGGGCTCAAGACCTTTTTGATGCCGCTCAACCCGGGCAAGGACGATGACGGCAACCCGATCGACTACTCGAGTACCATGATGCGCCCGGTGTGGGACGAAATCGAGGCGTCCGGAATACCGGTTACTCACCACATCGGTGAGACGCCGCCGAAAAGCCCTTGCGAATTCAACAGTGTCGTCGTCGGGATGATGATCAATATTGACGGATTCCGGGAGACGTTTTCCAAGTACATCTTCGGCGGCATCCTCGACCAGCATCCAAGCTTGCGGATTGGGTGGTTCGAGGGCGGCATCGCTTGGATTCCCTGGGCGCTGCAAGACGCCGAGCACCTGGTGGCGTCCTATCAGCACATGTTCAACCGGCCGCTCGAGCACGACGTCCGCTACTACTGGAACACCCACATGAGCGCGTCGTTCATGGTTGACCCGCTGGGCCTGGAGTTGATCGACCGGATAGGTGTCGACAAAGTCATGTGGTCGTCGGACTATCCGCACAATGAGAGCACCTACGGTTACTCCGAAAAGTCACTGGCGGCGGTCGTGGACGCCGTTGGGCCCGCAGACGCGGCCCGGATCGTCAGCGGCAACGTCTCCGAATTCCTTGGCCTGTAGGGCACCTCAATGACGACATTCGTGCAGCCACCGTCCGCTGCGAGCCAAATTCCGGACGCGCCGGATCTGGCTCGTATGCGCCGAGAGACCGGCGCTCGGCTGCGGGCGGCTATGGCCGAGCGTGCCGTCGACGCGATGGTTCTGCTGGGCAACAGCGCCGTGGTTTACGCCACCGGAACCAGCTGGCCCCTCGGGGACGCTGGACTGTCCTACGTGGAGCGGCCGGTGGCGGTGGTGCTGGCCCAGGATGAATGGCCCCATCTGTATCTCCCGTTCCGTGAGGGTGTGGCACTGGAAACCGAACTGCCCGTCGATCACTTGCATGGGCCCGTCTATCTTGAATTCGACGAAGGGGTAGAGAATTTCGCCCGCCTATTGGTTGATCTGGTTCCGGCCGGGGCGAACCTTGCGGTCGATGAGCTTACCGGCGCCATGGTGCGCGCGCAGAAGCTGCTGTTCCCCAACGGTGCTCCCGAGGATGCCACCGCCGTGGTCGGTGCCGCCAAGGTGGTCAAGACCCGTGACGAGCTGGCGTGTATTCGCACCGCGGTGCGGATCACCGATGAGGCGATGGTTGAAGTGCACCAGGCGCTGGCGCCCGGTATCCGCCAGATCGACTTGTCGGCACGATTTTTACGCAGGGCATTCGAGCTGGGCGCCACCGCCAGCATGCTCGAACCGATCTGGCAGGTGATGCCACATAGCAGGGCGGAGGGGGTGTGGACCACCCATGGCGATCTGGCGCTGCCGCTGTTGACTACCGAGCGCGAGTTGAACGACGGCGATGTGCTGTGGACCGACGTGAGCATCACCTACCGGGGGTACTGTTCCGACTTTGGACGGACGTGGATCGTTGGGCGCGGACCGACGCCGCGACAGCAGGCTCAGTTCGACCAATGGGGCGAAATCATGAGGGCCGTGCTGGGCGTGGCCCGCGCCGGGGCTACCGCCGCCGACCTGGGCAGGGCGGCGACGGCCGCCAACGGCGGCACTCGGCCCTGGCTACCGCACTTCTACCTGGGCCACGGCATCGGGGTGAATGCCGCTGAAATGCCCATGATTGGAACCGATCTCGGCGAGGAGTTCGACGAGAGCTTCGTGCTGCAGCCGGGAATGGTGTTGGTTCTCGAGCCGGTGGTGTGGGAGGACGGCACCGGCGGCTACCGCAGCGAAGAGGTGCTAGTGATTACCGAGGAAGGCTCGACGCGATTGACCGACTACCCCTATCACCCGTATGCCGACTGAAGTCCTGCCCGACGATCGGACGCTGCGCTCGGGGCGACGGCAGCGGGCCCTGGACCAAATGGCAGCACACGACCTCGACGTCCTGGTACTCGGTCGGCAGGCCAATGTCCGCTATGTCTCCGGTACTCCACAACTGTGGGTCGCGGGAACCCGGCCTTTCGGTCCAACCTGTGTGCTGATCCGCGCGACCGGTGCCGTTCATCTGCTCAGCACGTGGGACGAAGGCGTTCCCGAGGATATCCCGCACGAGAACCTGTACGGCATCTCGTGGAATCCGATCAACGCCATCTCGGTATTGCGGCGCATCGATGGTGCGGATACCGCTCGACGCGTTGGAACAGACGCACTATCACCGGCTTTCGCGCAGCTACTACCGACGGCATTTCCCAGTGCCGAGTTGGTCGACGGGGAACTGGCCATGCGGGCGGCCCGGCGGGTCAAGACGGACGAGGAAGTGGTCGCGCTGAGGAATTCCGTCGCGGTAGCCGAATCGGGCTTGGCTGCGGCCGTGGCCGAGCTGCGGCCCGGGGTGAGCGAACAAATCCTGGCCGGGGTGCTATTGGAAGCCATGGCGGCCGGCGGGGTCAGCACCCCGTCGAATCAAGACCTGGCTTGGGTGACTTCTCGCGAACACCGTTGGCGGCGGGCGAATGGCAGCGGATTGGTCCGCGCCGGAGACCTGGTTGCCTTCGCTGCCGGGGTGTTGGCCGGCGGATACATGGGTGAGGTGGGTCGAACCTGGCCCGCCGATCGGGGGCAAGCTCTGGCCGGTGCGGCGCCGCTCTACCAACGCTGGGAGCGGTTGTGGGACAAGTTGATTACGGCATGCCGACCAGATGCCAAAACCTGTGAGCTACTGGCAGCATATGACGCGGCAGGGGAACCGGCGCCGCCGATGCCGGTGGCACGTGGCCTGGGTATGGGCTTTGACCCGCCGGTCATCTCGCCTCTTCTTCCGCAAACAGCTGCCGATGATCGATTGGAGCCGGGAATGGTGCTTGCCGTAACGGGTTACGTCTGGGAATCGGGGATTGGCGCTGTGTTCGGGCGGGAAGCGGTGCTCATCACCGCCGATGAACCTCAAGTACTGACGTCGAGCCCGGGTTGGCGGGCATAGCCATGCCGAAGTCGGATCCACCGGCGGAGAAGGTCATCCGGTATGAGAAGAGCGCCGATACGCGCGTCGCGACCATTACGTTCGACCGTCCGGGCCAGCTGAACGCGCCGACCATCGCCGCCCGGTTGCGCTATGCGGACTTGCTGCATCGGGCGAGTCTCGACGACGAAGTCAAGGTATTGGTAGTTCGTGGTGCTGGTGAGGATCTCGGCTCAGGCGCCGATCTCGAGGAATTCATGGCGGTCATGAATTCGGAAGATCAGGGACCGCGGCTTGCCGAATTTCGGATTGGTGCCGACGAAGTCAAGTATCCGCCGTTGGGTTCGTTCCGCCACGGCGCGTCGGTCAGCCAATGGTATGCGAATCCGAACGCCGGGATTCGGGGACTGCAGGACTTCAAGAAGATCAGCATCCTGGAGGTGAAGGGTTACTGCTACGGCTGGCACTTCTATCAGGCGGCCGACGCTGATTTGGTGATCTCCAGCGACGACGCGCTCTTCGGGCACCCGTCCTTCCGGTATTACGGCTGGGGTCCGCGGATGTGGTGGTGGGCGCAGACGATGGGCATACGGAAGTTCCAGGAGATGGTATTCACCGGACGGGCGTTCACCGCAGCGGAGATGCGGGAGTGCAATTTTCTCAACAGCGTGGTACCCCGCGACCAGCTCGAGGCAGAGGTTGAGAAGTACGCGCTGGCGTGCGCACGCAATCGGCCCAACGACACGGTCTTCATGCAGAAGGTCTTCTTCGAGATCATGAAGCAATTCCAGGGCGAGTACATGGGCAGCCTGCTCAGCGGGTTTTTCGAATCGATGGGCAGCGGTGTACGAGCCGATGCCGACGACCTGATGCTCGACGACGCGATTGAGCAGGGGCTGGGCGATGCGGTGAAAGACTACGACAGCCGGTTGCCGCCCGAATGGCGCCTGAGCAAGAAGGCGCGCAAGAACGAACGGACCGGCAAAGGTAATCGGAAGAAGAAGGGGTAGTGGCCAACCCGACGGTCGAACCGCCTCTGGCCGGCTATCAGGTGGTGGACCTCTCCACCGGTATTGCGGGCGCATACTGCACCAAGCTGCTGGTCGAAGGCGGTGCCGACGTCATCAAAGTGGAACCACCCGAGGGTGATTCGCTGCGACACTGGTCGGCCTCAGGTGCGCCGAGCGCTGCGCGCGCCGATGGTGCGCTATTCAGCTTTCTGGCAGCTTCCAAGCACAGCGTCGTGGTTGATCCTGTCGATGCGGCCGACATCGACTTGGTCAACCGACTGCTGGCCGGTGCTGACGCGGCGGTGTGGTCCTCGGGCTCCAGAATCGCGGAACACCAGGACTTTAGGCCAGAAGCGCTGCATTGCCGGCATGCCCACCTGGTCGTCACTTCGATCACCCCGTTCGGCTTGAGCGGCCCCTGGCGAGATCGCGCCGCGACCGAATTCACCCTGCAGGCGTGGTCGGGTGGAATAGTCGGCTTGGGACGCGGGGTCCAGGACAGGGCGCCGGTGTTTGTTGGTGGGCAGGTCGGCGAATACCTTGCCGGTGCGTACGCCAGCGCCGCCACTCTTGCCTGCCGATACCGGCAGATCCGTTGTGGCGCTGGAGAACTGATAGATCTATCGATGCTGGAGACCCAGATCCTGGGTCTCACCTACTATCCGGTGACCTTCTTCGAGATGCTTGGCCGGCCGTGGCGCGACGCGCGGCGCCTGACCGTGCCCGGGGTGGCCCGCGCCCAAGACGGTTTGGTGGACCTTGGTTGTGGAACCGCTCAACAGTGGTTCGACCTGTGTGCAATGGTTGGCCACCCGGAATGGATCGACGAGGAGTCCCCGCTATCCATCACCGAACTGGCCAACGTTCATGCCGACGAGATCTATGCGTGGGTGGGCAGTCACTCGGTCGACGAGATCCGCGAACTTGCCACCGCATTCCGCATACCCAACGCACCGGTGGCCAACGGGGCCAATATCGGGTCGCTGGATCACTTCCAGGCGAGGGGGTCCCTGGTGCGCAACCCCCGCGACGGATTCCAGCAGCCAGGCACCCCCTACAGGTTGTGGCCCGCACGGCTGCGCCGGCCGGGCCCGCCGCCGCGGTTGGGCGAACATACCGACCGCTACCGTCGCGCCAGTCTTTCTCCCAAGCCGGCGTTGCCATCCGAACCAGTACAACAACTACCGCTTAGCGGGCTTCGAGTGCTCGACATGACGACGTTTTGGGCGGGCCCGTCCTGCACACACTTCCTGGCGATGCTCGGCGCCGAGGTGATCCATGTCGAGTCCAGCCGCCGCCTGGACGGCACCCGGTTGATTGCCGGCGTCCCGGTCACCGAAGATCAATGGTGGGAAAGGTCGCCGATTTTCGCGGCACTGAACACCAACAAGAAGGGTTTGACGGTCGACCTGCGTGCTGCCCGGGGGCGCGAGCTACTGCATCGTCTCATCGCCACCTGCGACGTCATCGCGGAGAACTTCACACCACGCGTGCTGGACCACATCGGGCTGGACTTCGCAGCGGTCCAATCGATTCGACCCGATGCGATCATGCTGCGGATGCCGGGTTTCGGGCTCGACGGGCCCTGGCGCGATAATCCGGCCTTCGCCTACGTCATCGAAGCCGCGTCAGGCATCAGCTGGTTGACCGGCTATCCGGACAGCGCCCCCTACGAGCCATATTCGGTGGGTGACCCCAATGCCGGCGTTCATGCGATCAATGCGCTGCTGCTCGCGCTCGAACACCGCCGCCGTACCGGCGAGGGCGTATTAGTGGAAGCGGCAATGGTCGATGCCGCCTTGAACATCGCCGCCGAGCAGGTCGTCGAATTCTCCGCCTATGGCGCATTGCTAGAGCGTGCGGGCAACCGGGGCCCCACCGCCGTGCCGCAAAACCTCTACCGAACCGCCGACACCGACGAGTTTGGCCGACCCGACTGCTGGGTCGCGATCGCGGTGGCGACCGACGAGCACTGGCGTCAGTTGGCTTTCACGCTCGGATCACCCTCCTGGGCGGCGGATCCCATATTGGCCACCGCCGCCGGTCGGCGCGCGCACCAAGACGACATCGACGACCACTTGGCGGCATGGTGTGGGCGCCAATGCAGCGACGAAGTCGTCGCAACATTGTGGGAGGCGGGTGTACCGACGGCAAAGGTGATCCAGCCGCACCGGCAGTCCGAGTTGGCGCAGCTGGACGCTCGCGGCTTCTTCGAGGTGGTTGATCATCCGGTGAACGGCCCAGCTAGGCTCAGCACCGTGCCGATGCGGCTGGTCGGCGGACCTCGTCGTTTCCACACGCAACCAGCGCCTCTGCTGGGGCAACACAATCACGAGTTGCTGTGCGAGCTGGGCCTGACCGCCGCCGAAATCTCCGAGTTGGAAGCCGAGGGTGTCATCGGCACGACCCCCGCCCGGTACTCGACGACCTGAGACGCCATGGCCATCGACCCGTCGAACATTCTGCTCAATGGCCGCGTGGCGGTGGTCACCGGCGGCGGATCGGGGATCGGGCGCGGTATCGCGGCCGGACTGGCGGCCTTCGGCGCATCGGTGTCCGTCTGGGAGCGTGATTCAAGAGCATGTGCTCGAGCGGCTAATGATATTGGTGCGCTGGGGGTCACTACCGATGTCCGGGACAGCGGCCAAGTCGATGCGGCGCTGCAGCGCACCGAGGCCGAACTGGGCCAGGTGACCATCTTGGTCAACAATGTGGGCGGGGTATTTTTCTCGCCGCTACTGGAGACCACCGAAAACGGTTGGGACGCCCTCTACCGCGCGAACCTGCGCCACGTGCTGCTCTGCACCCAGCGCGTCGCAGGGCATTTGGTGAAAGCCGGGGTGCCGGGCAGCATCATCGCGGTCACTTCGATTGAAGGTGTGCGTGCCGCACCCGGATACGCGATGTACGCCGCCGCCAAAGCCGGTGTCATCAACTACACGAAGACGGCGGCCCTGGAATTGGCGACCCATGGCATCCGGGTAAACGCGATAGCGCCGGATATCACACTGACCGAGGGCCTTTCCCAACTTAGCGGGGCGGCGGCTCCTGCGGGCATTGGCAACATGGTGCCGTTGGGGCGCCTCGGTCGAGTCGATGAGATCGCGAGTGCAGCAGTATTTCTCGCCTCCGACATGGCGGGTTACATCACCGGTCAAACGTTGCACGTCGACGGCGGAACGCATGCCGCGGGCGGCTGGTACCGCGATCCGCAGACCGGCGACTACCGGCTGGGGCCCGGTTAGTGGCGCCACCCCTCGGCGGCCTGCTGGTCGAAGCTGCGATCAATGCGTTCGAACCTACGGCGGATGGAGGTCCGGGCGGCCTCGTGTGGAAGGACGTAGAGGCGGTTTGCCAGAATCGCGTCGGCCGTCAGACGCGCGATATCGGCAACGCCTAGCGTGTCATCCTGCGCCGGGAGCGGCCCGAGGTCCCCGGTGACTTCGGGGGTTGATGAAGGTTCGTAGTCCGCGCTGCGGATTCGCTCCGAGTTCGAAACCAGCTTGGTGTCAACGACCATGGGGCACAGAACCGAAACTCCGACTCCACGATCCCGGACCTCACGGGCGAGGGTTTCCGCGAGGCCGACGACGCCGTACTTGGCAACGCCGTATGCGCCTAGCCCGGCGTTGGGTACCAGTCCGGCAAAGGATGCGGTGAACGCGATGTGGCCGCCCCGGTCCAGCAGCATTGGCAAGAACGCTTCGACGGCATGAATCGAGCCCCACAGGTCGATATCGATCACCCATCGCCAGTCGGTGTGGGTCATATCCGCGATCGGTCCCGCAACGACAATGCCCGCATTGCTGAACACGATGTCGATCTTTCCGAGCAGGCGGTCGGCTTCGACAGCAAGATGCGTCATCTCGTCCAGGTGCCGGACGTCGCACATCACGCTGTGCGCGTCGAACCCGCCCGCTCGCAGCTCCGCGACGGCCTGTTCCAGCCCGGTCCGGTCGATGTCGGCCAGCACCACATTGGCTCCGCGACGGGCAAACTCGGTGGCGGTGGCCAAGCCGATGCCGCTGGCGCCGCCAGTAACGACCGCACCGCGGCCGCGAAATCCGTCCATAGGACGGAACCCTATTTCAGGCAGCCTCCGGCGTCGACGGGCAGGGTGACTCCGGTGATGTAGCGGGATTCGTCGGAGGCGAAGAACAACACCGCGTTACTGATGTCCTCGGCCTCAACCCACGGAATCGGCAGCGTGTGGAACATCTGGCAGATCGGAGCCATGTCCTCGGGGCCCGGATTCTCCAGGTCGGGGCGGAACATCTTGAACGTTCCGTCGTTGTGCAGCATGGGTGTTCGCACGTGGGTCGGGTGTACCGAGTTGACGCGAATCATCTGCTGGCCCAACTCGACTGCGAATGATCGCATCAGTCCTACCACTCCGTGCTTGGCCGCGACATAGCTACCGCAGTGCGGGTAGGCCTTCAGCCCCCCGACGGAACTGGTCAGGACGATCGAGCCGCCCGCACCGCCGGCAATGATGTGTGGCAAGCCGGCCTTCACCGACTTCCAGACACCCGACAAGTTCACGTCGATCATTTCCTGCCAGTCGTATTCGGTGGTTTTGTCCAATGTGTCTCCGCCGTTGCCAATGCCCGCATTGGCCACGATGATGTCCAGTCGGCCCAGCTGCTCCACGCCGGCATCGACCACGGCCTTTAGCGCTGCATAGTCACGCACGTCCACTTCGGCCGTGAAGATTCTGCGGTTGTGGCCCTTGACAAGGTCGGCGGTCTCGGCCAAATCCTCCGGTGTCGACGCCGGGATCGTGGTGTTTTGCACGATCGGCCGGCAAACGTCGACGGCGATGATGTCAGCGCCCTCCTGCGCCAATCGCACTGCGTGGCTGCGGCCCTGGCCGCGCGCGGCCCCGGTGATGAAGGCGACTTTTCCCGCGACGCGTCCCGTCATGATTACCTCATTCCGTAGGTGGCTCAGCTGATAACGGCCGGCATGGCCTCCCAGCCCCGCACGGTGGAAGTGGGGGACAGCTTGGCGCGGGTCAGGTCGACATCCCACTCGGGGAATCGCTTCAAGATCTCCTCCAGCGCGATTCGCCCCTCCAATCGGGCCAGCGCCGAGCCCAGGCAGTAGTGAGTGCCGACACTGAATGTCAAATGCTGGCGAGGCTCGCGGTGGATATCGAAAACATCTCCGTCCGGCGGGAATTGGCGGTGATCGCGGTTTGCCGCTCCGATGAGCATCATCATGATGCTGCCTGCGGGCACCCGTCCGCCGTAGTATTCGACGTCCCGGGTCACGTATCGGGCCACGTGCGGAGCCGGGGCCTCGTACCGCAGCAGCTCCTCGACGGCCTGTGGAATCAATGACGGGTTCTCCACCAGGGCGCGCCGCTGATCTGGATGCTCGGCTAATACCTTGCCGGCCCAGCCGATAAGCCGGGTGGTGGTTTCGTTACCCGCTCCCGAGACGACGCTGACATAGGTGAGCAGTTCGTCGCGTCTGAGCTGGCGGATATTTCCGGCCTCGTCCTCGAACTCCGCGTTGAGCAGTTCGGTCATGATGTCGTTGGAGGGATGTTCTGCCCGCCAATCGAGGTAGCGGGCGAAGAAGTCGGCGCTACCTATGCCGTCGTCCAGCTTCATCGGCTTGCCGGCCTCGGTTCGCAGCTGGGCGTTGGCGAAATCGCGTGCTGCTTGTTGATCTTCTTCGGGGACGCCCAGCAGCATGCCGATCACCCGCATCGGCATTTGCGCCCCAAGGTCGGCGACGAAGTCGAACCGGTCGGTGCCGACCAGCGGATCTAAACTGCGCGCGCAGAATTCGCGGATCTTGGGCTCCAGCGCGCCGATCTTGCGTGGAGTGAACATGCGGGCCAGCAGCTTGCGGTGGATGTCGTGGATCGGCGGATCTTCGAAAATGAGCACGCCCGGCGGCATTTCGATATTTGCCCGGATGAGTTCGAGGATCGCGCCCCGGGCCGAGCTGAAGGTCTGGTAGTCGACGATGGCGCTATCGACATCGGTGAATCTGCTCAGTGCGTAGAAATCGTGTTGCTCGTTGAAGTAGAGCGGCGCCTCTTCGCGGAGTCGTCGGAACACTGGGTAGGGGTCGGCGTTGAGCTCGACATCGTAGGGGTCGAAGTAGACGTCGCTGGCTGCGGTGATTGTCACGGGTTATCGCCTCTCGCCGGAACGCGCTCGCCCCTCCCCGCGGGAGCGCGACTCGTGCTGCATCTGAACTCTGTCATCACCCACCAACGAGTGTCAACGCAAGATCCATTTCAGCCATTTATAGTTCTCATCTTATGAGAAGTATGTTCTCATAAGATGCGCAGGATCCTGCGTTGGGGCGATGCATCGGTACGCGGGGGTGACGTGGTCTAAGGGCCGGCGAATCCGCGCGAACAGAAGTCCCATACCTCGTCGGCGGTAATGGGATGCGCGGTCGCCTCGTCGGCTCCGCCGCTGGACTGCGCGATGAACATGACCGTCTGCATGGTCATGGCGGCCATCCGCTTGGCGTTGACGCCGGAGCGCAGCTCGCCGGCCTCGGCCGCGGCCTCCATGAGTTCGGCGAGCAATGCCATCAATGGTGCGTGGGCGACCTTGACCTCGGCCGGATGGGTGACTAGCAGCCGCGGCGCAAAGTCGGTGAATAGGGGTCGTTTGGCGGTCGGATCGGGGCGGGAAGCGTCGTATAACAGCTCAATGGCGACCTTGAGCCGCTCGAGTGGGTCGGTGTGGTTTTCCGTGGCGGCACGGATCTGGTCGGCCGACCGGCTCAGTGCGTCCTCGAACAGCGCCAGCAAAAGCTCGTGTTTGCCGTCGAACTGTAGATAGAAACTGCGCAACGATTGGCGCGACCGGTCCACCACTTCCTGGACGGTAAAGTCCGTGCTGCCCTTTTCGATAATGATGGCCTGTGCGGCATCCAGAAATCGCTGAACGCGCTGTGCTGCCCGCAATTTCGCGGTCTTGATGGACCGCTCGACGGCGCGCTGCTTCCAGGCGGGCTCTTCGCTCGGATTGGTCACGGGCGGCTCGGTTGACGGCCTCGAGGGGAGAACATGGTTGGACTGTACCGGAGAACGTCGTGCCATCGCTGCGCTCGACCTCCTCATGGACGATGTCTTGGAGATTGTAACTTCCTCATGGCGAGAATACTATTCTCTTTGCCGTATGTTTGGGAAGCAAAGTCAAATGAGTGGGCGCCGAGGAGTGCCGTGCAGCTGACCTTTGATGCCGATGTTGAGGCATTCCGCGAAGAATTCATTGCTTTTCTCGATGAGCATTTGCCTGGCGAGGCGGTTGGGATGGAGCGGCCGCGTTCGTGCTCGCACGTGCCGCAGTGGGCCCGCCGGTGGCAACGGCTGATGTTTGACCGCGGTTGGCTGCTTCCCGGTAATCCGCCGGAGTTCGGCGGCCGCAACGCCTCGTTGTTGCAGCAGTACGTGCACGCCGAAGAGCTGGCCCGCAGACGGATCTATCGCAGCTTCAACCCGCAGGGTGTCGGCATCATCGCGGCATCGTTACTGTCATTTGGCACCCCGGAGCAGAAGCGACGGTGGGCCGTGCCCATCCTGCGGGCCGAGATCACCGCCTCGCTGGGGATGAGTGAACCGGGTGCGGGCTCCGATCTGGCCGCACTGAAAACGCGGGCGGTGCTCGACTCGGATTCGGACGGCGACCACTTCGTGGTCAACGGTCAAAAGGTCTGGACGTCGGGTGCCCATGACGCGGACGTGTTGCTGACGTTCGTCCGCACCGACCCCCATGCTCCAAAACACAAGGGCATCAGTGTATTGCTGATCCCCACCGACACCCGGGGGGTTGTTCGGCGACCGTTCGCGTCGGTGTGCGATCGTGGCGATGTTGAATTCAACGAGGTCTTCTTCACCGACGTGCGTGTTCCGGCTGCGAATCTGGTGGGTGAACTCAACCGGGGCTGGCGGGTGGCGACCGGCTCCCTGGGGCATGAACGCACCATGTTGTGGCTGGACTACGCCAACCTGTTAGACGAGCTGACAACCGATTTCACGCCGACGGGACCGCTCCAACGGGATCGCTACGCCACACTGGTAATGGACGCCCAGGCGATGCGACTGTTGGGGTCGGCGGCTCTGGCGCGGGCCGCGCGCGGACACGAGGACGTACCCGGACAGTCGGTGCTCAAGCTGCTGGGCTCGGAGGCGTTGCAACGCGCCTCCGAAGACGCGCTTAGTGCCGCGGGCACCGGCGGGCTGGTGCATCCGGCGATGACCGCGAAGGTCGCTCCGCTGAGCCTCGACGACTATTACGGCAGCTGGTTCGATCGCTATGCGCGCAGTTTTGCCGGCACCATCGCGGGCGGTACGTCAGAAATTCAGCGGAACATCATCGCCGAGCGGATCCTCGGGCTGCCGCGCAATTGATGCACACTTCAGGCAGTCGCAGCTGCCACTTTGCGCGTCGCCTCGTGAACAAATCCGTTGCCGACCCTGGTTGTCGCTAGGAGGCGGGCAAACGGGATACCGGCGCCGCCGGAGACGGGTGGGGCAGCGGTGGTTGCCGCGGTTCGGCGCTACAGATCCGCTAGCCGGGGTGCAAATCCGCTGGCGTGCAATACCGCTCCCGCCTCCCGGGTGAGTTCGCGCGAACTGCCGAGCAGCCCATCTAGCAGCAGTGACCGTTTGATGTGGCGGTGCAGCTGGTGTTCTTCGGTAAAGCCGATGCCGGCAAGCACCTGCTGACAATGGCGGGCGGTGGTCAATGCCGCCTGTCCGGCCGCGGCCTTAGCCAACAGGCACGCCAACTGGTCGGTCTGGTTCGTGGTGGCTCGCAGGGTCGCCTCGGCACCTTCGATGGCGACAAACGCCTCGGCGAGCCGGTGCCGGACGGCCTGAAAAGCGGCGATCGGCCGGCCGAACTGGACCCGATCCAGTGCGTGCTGACGTGCCAGTGCCATCATCGCGCGACTGGTTCCAACCAACCACCATCCCAGCGCTCGCCGCCCCGCGGCCAAACCCACACCAGGCAACGGATCGGCTGGTGCCACCCGGTGTATCGGAAGCTCGCCATCCACCGCCGAGGTGTCCTGATCGCTACGCGCCCAGATCACCCAGGCATTGCCGGCGAACGGCAGCGGCACGGTATGTCCGCTGGGACGCCCAGCGGCACGCAGCACCACATCGTTGAGCACCGGTGCGTGCGCTCCGGTCTCGCCAAGTAGACCGAAGACCAAAGGTATTGCGAGTTGCGGAATTTCGTCGAGCATATCGCGCCATCCCAAGTTGGCCAACGCCGCGTCGAGCTTGGCGCTGCCGGCTGCCGAGGATTCCGTCATCGCTGTCCGCACCGAGTTGGTCAACAGACGCAATGACTCGGGATCGGTTGAATCCATCAACCCTCCTTCCCGAGGTTGAGCAGCCGACGAGCGATGATGTTGCGCTGAACTTCGGCGGTACCGCCGTAGATGGTTGCCGCGCGCGAATACAGGTATTCGGATCGCCAGGGTGTGTCCTCGAGTTCGAGCGCTCCCGGCAGCAGGTCGCGCACGGTGTCGTAAAGTCGTTGCTCGGCGGATGCCAATAGCACCTTGTCGATCGAGGTTTCCGGTCCCAGTCGTGCGCCGTCGGCCAACCGATGCAGGGTTTGCCAGGAACGACTGCGCAATGTGTGCAGCGCTAGATAGGCAGAGCCGAGGTCGAACTCGTCGAGTTCGGAGCTTGCCGAGCTGCCGGTGCGGTCTGCAATGAGTTGATCGAACCTGGAATACAGATAGGCGATGCGTTGCCAAAAACACGTTGAGCGCTCGTAGGGCAGCAGGTCCATCGCCAGCCGCCAGCCGTCACCCGGCTGGCCGAGCATCCGATCCGACGGGATCACCACCTCGTCGTAGTACACCTCGCAGAATTCGTCGACCCCGTGCATGGTGCGCAGCGGCCGGATGCTGATTCCCGGCGTCTCGAGATCGACGAGAAATGCGGTGATTCCGTCATGCCCCGGCGCTGTCCGGGTAAGCAGGACACACCTGGTGGAGAACTGCGCGAAGCTGGTCCAGACCTTTTGTCCGTTGACGATCCAGCTGTCCCCGCGCCGGGTGGCGCGGGTGGACAACGACGCCAAGTCACTTCCCGATCCGGGTTCGGAAAAGCCTTGACACCACTGCTCGCGACCGCTGAGTAGACGCGGCACCATTTCGGCCGCGAGTTGCGCCGGCGCGTAATCGATCATCGTGGGAGCCAGTACCTCGGCCATCGAGTACGGGCCGGGTTCGGCGAGTCGTCGGCCGACCACTTCCTCGCCGACGATCGCGCGCAGGAGCGCGGGTCCGCCCAATCCACCGACTTCGACGGGCCAGCCGTAGCGCATCCAACCCGCTTCGTACAGAGCGGCGTGCACGCGGGCTAGTTGGCGCAGCTGACCCTGCAGCGAGTGATCGGGCCCAGGTGTCAGGTCATTGTCGTCGAGCCACGCCCGCAAGTCCGCCCGGAATTGCGCGACATCGATAGTCACGGTTGGGGGCGGCCTATCGCGTGCGGACGACCCGAGTCGTGTACGCCGCTGCGCCGTATAAACGTCATCGCCCGGGTTTTCAGACGCCAGCCGTCGGCGGTGCGCGAATACGTGTCGCGGTAGTAGCCGATTCGCATGTCATGGGTGGCGTGTTCGATGAAGCACAGCGGCTGGGTGCCGCTGGCCGAATCGCCGTCCAACTCCACCACAGCGGTTCCGGTGAGGAACAGGCCTTTCGGTGCGGCGGCCACCAGGTCGGGAAATCGGTCCAAGGTGTAGGTGTCGCCGAACGCGCTGTAGGTCCCGTCGGTCGTGAACACGCTGACCAGACCGTCGATGTCCTCCTGGGTGATGGTGACTGCATACCGAGCGAGCAGTTGCTGGATCTCGACCAGGTCCTCAGTTCGGCCGGACATGAATCTTGCCGCCTTTCATGACAAAGCCGACGTTGCGGGTAACGGTGATGTCCGCCAACGGGTCTCCTGGCACTGCGATGATGTCGGCGAGCTGGTCCTCGACGAGCCTGCCGCGATCGGTGACGTTGATCAGCTCGGCCGCGGTCACCGTCGCCGCCCGCAGCACCGCCAGCGGTGGCAAGCCCCAATCGACAAGGGTGACCAGCTCGTCGGCGTTGCGGCCGTGCGGTATCGCCGGAGCATCGGTCCCGACCGCGATCCTGACTCCAGCGTCGTGCGCGGCCAGTATCGATGTGCGCGAGCGGGGGAACATCTCGGCGGCCTTGGCCTGTAGCTCGGGCGGAGTGTGGGAGATATCCATCGCATTGGCGTCGGCTAGGCGGCGGGTGCTCACCAGAAAGGTCCCGTGCTCGACCATCATCGCGATCGCCTCGTCGTCGATCAGAAAGCCGTGCTCGATGCAGTCGATGCCGGCGGCCACCGCATGTTTGACGGCTTCGGCGCCATGGGTGTGCGCGGCGACGCGCAACCCACGTCGGTGGGCCTCATCGACGATCGCGCGCAGCTCGTCATCGGAATAGTGCTGTGCACCAGGCGGTCCCGTCAATGACATCACCCCGCCCGAACAGCACACCTTGATCAGCTGAGCCCCGTGCTTGATCTGGTAGCGCACCGCCCTGCGGATCTCATCAACGCCGTTGGCGATGCCTTCCTCGACGGTCAGTTCCAGCACATGCGGTGCAAACGCGGCGAACATGGTGGGGTCCAGATGCCCGCCGGTGGGGGTAATGGCATGTCCGGCCGGCACAATCCGTGGGCCATCGATCCAGCCCGCGTCGACGGCATTGCTCAACGCGACGTCGAGTAGGTATCCGCCGGTCTTAACGAACAGACCGAGGTTGCGCACGGTGGTAAAACCGGCACGTAGCGTGCGACGGGCATTGCCGATGGCGCGCAAAACCCTGGTCGGCGGGTCGTCTTGGACCTGCGATAGCCCGGGCTTCTCGCCGCGCCCGCCCATCAGCAGGTTGACCTCCATGTCCATCAGCCCAGGCAGCAGGACCTGGTCGCCAAGGTCGATCACGTCGCCTTCGGGTTCCCCGCCGACGCCGGTGATCCGGTCGCCGTCGATGCGGACCACACCCGGCCGCATGATCTCGCCGGCGTCGACGTCCAGCAGTCCGGCGGCCCTAAGCGTTAGCACCGGTCAGATCACCGGCTCCCGGATCAGCTCCACCCACGCGGCGCCGCTGTCGGGGACCCGGGGCTGTTTCCACGCTTCCACCGGAAACGACACCATGACTAGCGACTGCATCATGTGCATCAAAGTCTTTGCGTCCTCGGGCAAATCGTCCAGCGGGTACTCGTCACAGTAGGCGATTACGTCCTCCAGACGTGGGAACGCGGCGTCGTAGAAGGCTTGCATCTCTGACATGGACGAGGACAGCCGCTTGGCGTAGCGCTCGGGCTCGGTGGCCAGGTCCCAACCGAGGTGGGGTTCCAGGTCGGCGAATTGGGCGGGCAGGCTACTTGGGGTGGCCATTGTTGCGGTACTCCTTTACGTAGTCCGCGGTCATCTTGTGCAGATGGCGGAGCAGGATTTCCTGGTCGCACAACGGAAAATCCTTGACGACCCCGGTACCGATCATGGTTTGGGTGGCTTCCAAAGTGTTCGCGTCCTGCAGCGCATACTCCTTGAACGTCACGGCCGCCAGCTCCTGGGCCAACCGCTCGCGCGCATTTCTGGGGGGCACGAAATACAGCGTGGTTTCGAAGATGTGCTTATCAACTGTGGTTGGCCAGTAGTGGTAGGTCAGGTACCAGCCCGGCGCCCAGATCAGCAGCATGAAGTTCGGGAAGAAGAGAAACGAGTCGATGCCCCACTGCCTGGCCTTGGTCGGGTTGACACCGGGCGGTAGCTCGTTGAGCTGATTGATCACGTCGGGGCGGTCCCAGGGGCCGAACAGCCCGCTGCGCAACACGCGGTCCATGGGCTTCACCATGTTTAGGTCTGCCGGTGGTGATTGCCCGCCCCAGACGGAGATCATCGAGTGTTGACCGGCCAACTCGTAGTGCAGCGCTTCGAAGCCGTACTTGATGATCTTGGCAGCTTCTTCCTTGGTGTATTGGCCTTGGTGTAGCACCGGCGCGTGATAGAACTCGGCGAACGCGTCAATGAACAGCTTCCAGTTGCTGCCGACCTCGGCCTTGTAGGAGTAGACCTCGGTCATCTCGCCAAAGGGATAGCCCTCAATGCCTTTGGCCATTGAGCCCAGATATTCGGTGAGGGGTCCGGCATTCGCGTCCAGGTTGACAAAGATGAAGCCTTCCCACACCTCGCAGCGCACCGGCTTGAGACCGTAATGGCTCTTGTCGACGTCGAAGAACTCGCCCTCCTGCTGAATGAAGGTCAATTCGCCGTCCAGGCTGTAACGCCACGCGTGATATTTACAGGTGAACTGCCGGCAGATACCCGCGGTCTCCTCGTGCGGAAAGTCGTTCCACACCAGCTTGTTACCGCGGTGCCGACAGATGTTGTGGAAGGCCCTGATCACGCCGTCCTTGCCCTTGACGACGATCACTGACATCCCGGCGCTGGCCGACGGCAGTTCCTTTGTGAAGTAGCTGCCGATTCGGGGCAGACGTTCGATGCGCCCGACATTGAGCCAGGTTCGCCAAAAGATCGCCTGCTGTTCGTCGGCGAAGTAGCGGGGGTCGATCGAATCGGTGTAGTCGACCGGCGCGGTGCCGAGGTCCGGATAGTTTTCGGTCCAGCTTCCGGCGGCTGGTTTAGTGAAGTGGGGCAAGGTGTTTCTACCTCTCTTTACGTCTGGTCAGTCGCGTTCGAGCTGCACGCCAAAAGTGTTGAAGGCCATGGCCAGTAGCGCATAGCAGCCGACCGTGAAGACGTAGTCCATGCGCTGCCGGTCGTCTAGGCGTTCGCCGAGCGCGGCCCAGGTTTCGTCGGACAGCTCCGACTTCGCATCGAGTTCGTCGACGCCGGCAAGCACCGCTCGTTCGAAGTCGTCGGCAGCATCGCCGCGGCGAAGCGCGGCGATCTCGTCGTCGCTAACCCCCGCTCGTTGCGCCAGCAAGACGTGGTGGTTCCACTCGTAGCCGCAGGCGCGACGATGGGCGACCCGCAAGATGGCGAGTTCGCGAACGCGAGGCGGCAGCGTGGATGCGAACAGCAGGTGGGTATTGAACCTCAGGAACGCCTTGGCCAGGGCGGGATGATTGGCAAATGTCGACAGTGCGTTGCCCGCGTCGCGCGGATTGCACCGTTCTGGGGGCAGCATGCCGGACAGCGCGCGTTGGACAGCCTCATCCCATCGGTCGGCGGGCAGCGGCGGCAGGCGCATCCAGCCGTCTCCTCTCGATGTCCTTTCCGGGCCTTCTCGGTGTATGAGAATGATATTCTCATTTATTACTAATAGACTTGCACGATTCGATCGCCTGGTCAATGCTGGCCCAGACGTTCGACGCGGTAGGTCCGTCCGGCGCCGTGGCCGGCTCGGTCGGCGCTGCACCCGTCCGGCGTCGGGCGACCGATTCCCGGCTTTGCTACTTGGACCGGCGCTGCCGGTACTTCCGCTACCGGGTCGTGGCCCAGGGGCGGAAATCCGGGTGTGTTTGCCCGGCTGGGTCGTCCTGGTGGGCCCGCTCCGAAGCATTTGAATGTTGATTCTCGCTATGCGAGAAGATAGTTTTCACAGAGAGCTGGTCGGCGAGCGGCGGCTTGCCGGTGCCCGCTCGGTGGCGCCGCGTTTTGCCATCCGATGGACACTAAAAGATCCAGGGAGATTCAGCAGAGTTTCAGAGAGGTACTCGAAAGAGGTACGGCGATGAACAAAGACGACATGGTCCTGATCAGCGTGGATGACCACACGGTTGAGCCCCCGGACATGTTCAAGGACCACTTGCCGGCCAAGTACCTGGATGACGCGCCGCGGCTGGTGCACAACCCCGACGGTTCGGATATGTGGAAGTTTCGCGACACGGTGATACCCAATGTGGCGCTCAACGCGGTGGCCGGCCGGCCCAAGGAGGAGTACGGCCTCGAGCCGCAAGGTCTCGACGAGATTCGCCCAGGTTGCTACAACGTCGATGAGCGCATTAAAGACATGAACGCCGGGGGCATACTCGCCTCGATCTGCTTTCCGTCCTTTCCGGGCTTTGCCGGACGCCTGTTCGCCACCGAAGATCTGGATTTCTCGGTGGCCCTGGTGCAGGCCTACAACGATTGGCACATCGACGAGTGGTGCGGCGCGTATCCGGCGCGCTTCATCCCGATGGCGTTGCCGGTGATCTGGGATGCCGAGGCGTGCGCCGCGGAGGTGCGCCGTGTTGCCAAGAAGGGTGTACACGCGCTGACCTTCACCGAAAACCCGGCGGCGATGGGCTACCCGAGCTTTCACGACGCGCATTGGAATCCGTTGTGGAAGGCGTTGTGCGACACCAACACCGTAATGAACGTGCACATCGGATCCTCGGGCAGATTGGCGATCACCGCGCCGGATGCGCCGATGGACGTGATGATCACGTTGCAGCCGATGAACATCGTGCAGGCCGCGGCCGATCTACTGTGGTCGCGGCCGATCAAAGAGTTCCCGGAGCTGAAGGTCGCCCTCTCCGAGGGCGGCACCGGCTGGATCCCCTACTTCCTGGAGCGTGCCGACCGCACCTTCGAGATGCACTCGACGTGGACCCACCAGAACTTTGGCGGCAAGCTGCCTAGCGAGGTCTTCCGCGAGCACTTCTTGACCTGTTTCATCAGCGACAAGGTGGGTGTGCAGCTGCGCAACATGATCGGCATCGACAACATCTGCTGGGAGGCCGACTACCCGCACAGCGACTCGATGTGGCCCGGCGCGCCAGAGGAGCTTTGGGATGTCCTGTCGCGCAATGAAGTGCCCGACGATGAGATCAACAAGATGACGCATGAAAACGCCATGCGTTGGTACTCGTTCGACCCCTTCACCCACATCGCCCGCGAGCAGGCGACGGTTGGAGCGCTGCGGAAGGCCGCAGAGGGCCACGACGTATCCATTCGGGCGCTCAGTCATCACAAGCAGGCCAGGGCGGGTTCGTCGGTCGCAGACTTTACGGCCAATGCGAAAGCGCTTACCGGTAACAAGGACTGAGGCGCCATCCGAATGCAACCTGGGTCCGGCGAGCAGACACAGAATCGCATCGTTTGGACCGAAATTGTGCGATTCTGTGTCTGCTCGCGCTGAAAGAGGGTGTGCGGAATGGAGTTCGAGCTGACCGACGATCAGGAATTGATGCGCCGGTCGGTCGCTGAGCTGTCGCGCAAGTTCGACGACCACTACTGGATGGAAAAAGACCAGGCCCATGAGTTCCCCACCGAGTTCTATCGGGCCATAGCTGAGGGCGGCTGGCTGGGCATGACCATCCCAACCCAGTACGGCGGCCATGGGCTGGGGATCACCGAAGCCACATTGTTGTTGGAGGAGGTCGCCAAATCCGGTGGCGGCATGAACGCGGCCAGCGCAATTCACTTGTCGATCTTCGGTATGCAACCCGTAGTGGTGCACGGCTCCGAAGAACTCAAGGCGAGAACGTTGCCGCCGGTCGCGACGGGTGAGGTGCACGTCTGCTTCGGGGTCACCGAACCGGGCGCGGGGCTGGACACGTCACGCATCACCACGTTCGCGAAACGCGACGGGGATCGCTACATCGTCAACGGCCGCAAGGTGTGGATCTCCAAAGCCCTGGAATCCGAGAAAATTCTGCTGCTAACCCGCACCCAAAGCCACGACGAGGTCACGAAGAAAACCGACGGCATGACGCTATTCCTCACCGATCTCGACCGCAGCCGCGTCGATGTCCGCCCGATCCGCAAGATGGGTCGCAATGCCGTCAGCTCCAACGAGTTGTTCATCGACAACCTCGAAGTTCCCGTCGAAGACCGAGTCGGCGACGAAGGCAGGGGATTCCAATACATCTTGGACGGCTTGAACCCCGAGCGGATGCTGATCGCAGCCGAGGCGCTCGGCATCGGCCGGGTGGCGCTGGACAAGGCGGTCAAATACGCCATCGACCGCGAGGTCTTCGGCCGGCCCATCGGCATGAACCAGGGCATTCAATTTCCGCTGGCCGACTCGCTGGCCCGGCTGGATGCCGCCGAGCTGATATTGCGGAAAGCCACCTGGCTCTACGACAACGGCAAACCCTGTGGGCGCGAAGCGAACACCGCCAAGTACCTCTGCGCCGATGCCGGGTTTGCCGCCGCGGACCGAGCGCTGCAAACTCACGGCGGCATGGGCTACGCGGAGGAGTATCACGTCGCACGCTACTTCCGCGAGGCGCGGCTGATGAAAATCGCGCCGATCAGCCAGGAGATGATCCTCAACTTCCTGGGCACGCACGCGTTGAAATTGCCACGGAGTTACTGATGGCCAACCCGATGTACGGAGCAGACCATGCGTGACGCCGTCGTCGTCGAGGCCGCTCGCACCGCGGTCGGGAAGCGTAACGGGGCATTGGCCGGCATCCACCCCGCCGACCTCTCCGCGCTCGTGCTCAATGAGCTGCTGGAGCGTGCCGGAATCAGTCCGGAGCTCATTGACGACGTCGTTTGGGGTTGTGTTTCCCAGGTTGGCGATCAGTCCAGCAACATCGGGCGCTACGCGGTCCTGGCCGCGGGCTGGCCGGAGAGGATCCCGGGTACCACCGTCAACCGCGCGTGTGGATCCAGTCAGCAGGCCCTCGATTTCGCGGCGCAGGCGGTGATGTCGGGCCAGCAGGACGTCGTGGTGGCCGGTGGGGTCGAGGTCATGAGCCGCGTTCCGCTGGGAGCGGCCAGGGCATCGGGCATGCCCTACGGCCCGAACGTGCTTGCCCGTTATGAAAATTTCTCGTTCAACCAGGGTCTGTCGGCCGAGATGATCGCCAAGAAATGGGGGTTTTCGCGCAGTCGACTCGACGAATACTCTGCGCTCTCCCATGAGCGGGCCGGCGCGGCCCAGGACGCCGGTGCCTTCGTCAACCAGATCGTTCCGGTCTTCGTCGACGAAGGCACGATGGTCAGCGCCGATGAGGGGGTCCGGCGTGGTACCAGCGTCGAGAAACTGGCCACACTCAAGCCGGCGTTCATCGAGGACGGGGTAATCCACGCGGGCAACTCATCGCAGATCTCCGACGGTGCGGCCGCGCTGCTGGTGACCACGTCGCAGCTGGCGCTGGAGCTGGGCTTGACGCCGATCGTGCGTTATCGCGCCGGCGTGGTCACCGGCGCCGATCCGGTGCTCATGCTGACCGGCCCGATCCCGGCCACCGAGCAGGTGCTGAGCAAGTCCGGCGTTTCGCTGCACGACGTTGGGGTGTTCGAGGTGAACGAGGCGTTCGCCCCTGTGCCGCTGGCCTGGCTGGTGGAAACCGGCGCGGACCCGCGCCTGCTGAATCCGCTCGGTGGTGCCATCGCGCTCGGGCACCCGCTGGGTGCCTCCGGCGCGGTGCTGATGACCAGGATGGTGCATCACATGCGAGACAACGGAATTCGCTACGGCCTGCAGACGATGTGTGAGGGCGGAGGAACCGCCAACGCCACTCTGGTTGAACTCGCACGTTAGCGCTGCGCTCACGACCCCTTGTCGCGGCGGGCAAACCAACCTACTGTGTATTTACTAGGTTGGTTAGCTCAGTCCGCGCAGAAGGAACCCGGTTGCCTGACGTACGGCCCTACGACGCGCTGTTGGCCAAGGGTGAAGACCGCAAACAGCGAATCCTGGCGGTCGCACAGCGGCTGCTTTCGCGCAACGGCTGGCGCAACACCACCCTGGCCCAAATTGCTGGTGAAGCCGGGGTGACGCCGGCGGGCCTGCTGCACCACTTTGCGTCCAAGGAACAGCTGCTGCACGCGGTACTGGATGCTCGTGACCTCGACGACGACGCTCATGCCGACCGTGCCGGCGACCTGATCGGCGAAATCGCCCAGGTCGCCGATCGCTTCACCCGGGCGCCCGAATTGGTTGGCACATTCACCGTGCTGCTGGTGGAAAATATCGACCCGGAGGCGCCGCTGCATGACCGCCTGGTCGCCCGGCAGCGCGACGCGACCGAAATCGTCGCTGGAGCCATCCGCCGTGGTCAAGCGGCTGGCCGGTATCGCACCGACATCGACCCCACCGTTAAGGCAACAGAAATCCTCGCCTTCATCCACGGAATGGAAATGACATGGTTGCTCGATCCGTCGATACCGATAACCGAGGTATTCAAGGAGTACGCGGAGGCGCTGGCGCGCGACTTTTCCCCGCCCGAAACGACGTTGACCACGACATGAGATACCGGCTCGACGTCGTCGCCGCGACGGTGATCGATGTGGTGCGCTGCGCCGGCGGTTGGCTCTTTGACCGGGCGATGGCCGGGTGGGATGTGACCGTGCTGGTCGCCGATACCTCGAACGAGCGTCCACTGCACATTCTCGGTGTCCAGACACTCGACCTGGAGGAAGCCCTGGCCGCGGTTCGGACTCGTCCCCGTCCGCAGGCGCTGGCGGCCGCGGCGAATCTGTTCGGGTGCGATCGGCGGGTTCGGCGGGGTGTGCTGCGGGCCCTCGATCATGGCGTCACCGAGGTCACTTTGTGGGGGGAGGGGTGGCCCGCCGAGCTGGATGCCAGCGTTGGCCGGGTGCAGCATCGGTTGAGCATGGCGGCGCAGACGTTCAAGGCTCAGGCGTTGACGGCCGCCGCGTCACCAATGAGCTCGATCGGCACCACCGAGATTTTTCGCAGCGGGTTGATGTCGTGCCAGTCGGTTGCGGCCGATCTGCTTCCCGCCTGAAGTCAACTTGCCGGTCGGCCGGACTCAGTGCTGACGCGTTGACGTTGGGCGCCCGCGCATGGAAATGTCATACTCATCTTTGAGAGGATAGTTCTCATGAGCGATGCCACCGAACTGGACTTCTTCCGCGATGAGCGGCTCGTCGAGAACCCCTACCCCTACTACGAGGCGCTTCGCCGGCGCTGTCCGGTGACCTCGGAGGGCCACCACGGGGTCATCATGGTCACGGGCTGGGATGAGGCGGTCGGGGTCTTGAACGACGCCGAAACCTTCTCCTCGTGCATCTCGGTGACCGGCCCTTTTCCGGGCTTCCCGGTCCCACTCGACGGTGATGACGTCACAGAATTGATCGAGCGGTACCGAGATGAGCTGCCGTTCAGTGACCAATTGCCGACGTTGGATCCACCGACCCATACCAACCATCGCGCGCTGCTGATGCGGCTGATCACCCCGAAGCGGCTCAAGGAAAACGAAGACGCCATGTGGGTGCTTGCCGACCGTGTGCTGGATACGTTCTTGGCGCCGGGTGAGGGCGAGTTCATCAAGGGCTTCGCGGGACCCTTCACGCTGCTGGTCATTGCCGACCTGTTGGGCGTGCCGGAGGGGGATCGCGAGCACTTCGTCAGCAACATTCGCAAGCACTCGGGTGGCGGCGTCGGCGGCACCGGCAAGGAATCGCTGGCCCATAGTCCGCTCGAATTCCTCTACGGAACCTTCTCCGACTACGTCCGCGACCGTCGTCGCGAACCCCGCGACGATGTGCTGACCGGCCTTGCGACTGCCACATTTCCCGACGGCACCGTTCCCGATGTGGAGGACGTTGCTCGCGTTGCAAGCAACGTGTTTTCGGCGGGCCAGGAAACCACGGTTCGGCTGCTCGGTGCCGCGCTGCAGACAATCGGCGGGCGCCCCGACATCCAGGCGCAGCTACGCAAGGAGCGCAGCCTGATCCCCAACTTCATCGAAGAGGTGTTGCGCATCGAGAGCCCGGTCAAGGGAGACTTCCGGATGAATCGGGTGCCCGTCAATGTGGGCGGGGTCGACCTTCCCGCGGGCACCACCGTGATGGTTGTGCAGGCGGCGGCTAACCGGGATCCACGCCGGTTCGAGGACCCGACCACATTCGATCCGGCCCGCAAGAATGCTCGCCAGCACATCTCGTTTGGGCGGGGAATCCACAGCTGCCCCGGCGCGCCACTGGCACGGGCCGAAACCAGGGTGGCCATCGAGCGGCTGCTCGACCGAACATCGGACATCAGGATCAGCGAGCGGGTGCATGGCCCGGTGAATGGCCGTCGCTACCAATACGTTCCGACCTATATTCTGCGCGGCCTTGTTGAGTTGCAGCTGGAGTTCACGTCGGTATGAAAGTCCATGTTGACGATCAGTGCTGTCGTGGCCACGGCATGTGCCTAACGCTGTGCCCGGAGGTGTTCAGTCTGACCGACGACGGCTACTCGGTGGCGATAACATCCGATGTTCCAACGGAATTGGAAGAGGTGGCTCGCGAGGCTATCGAATGCTGCCCGGAACAGGCGATTAGGGAGAATTGACCGGGCTACTCCGTGATCGAGATGGCCTGTCGAGGGCATTGCCGTACCGCCTCACGCACCAGTTCCTCGCTTTCGGAAGCGACTTCTGGCTGCAGGATGGTCAGCATGTCGTCATCGCCAAGTTGGAAAACCTCCGAGACGATGCCCATACACACCCCGTTGCTTTCGCACAGCTCCCAATCGACGTCGACTCTCATAGCGCACCCCTATCGCAACACCCGTACTGGCACGTTCTGCCAGCCGGCGACGTTTTGCATGTGGACCCGCCGACAGCCGGCCCAATCCACTTCGAATCGAGGCATGAAGTCAAGCAACTTCTCCAGCGCAATCGCGCTTTCCATCCGGGCCAGCGCCGCGCCCAGGCAGCTGTGAATCCCGTAGCCGAAACCGAGATTGGTGGCCTCGTGCGGGTCGCGATCGATGTTGAACTCGTCCGGATCGGTCCATGCCCGCGGATCGCGATTGGCCGCGCCATTGATGAGGAACACCGGTTTCCCGGCGGGAATCCTGACGCCGTGCAATTCAACATCGCTCATCGAACGGCGGACCTGATATTGGGAGGGTGCCTCGTAGCGCAGTAGTTCCTCCACCGCCGCGGGGATCTTACTGCGGTCGTCGAGCAGCTTCTGCCACTGCTCGGGATTCTGGGCGAACACCACCGGCGCGTTGCCGACCAGCTTCGTCACGGTCTCGGCGCCAGCGCCGCCCAATAGTGTTGCAAAGCCTGCGATTTCCAGGTCGTCGAGCTTAGTCTTGTGCCCGTCTTCACGCTCGATCTCCGCGTTGATCAGCCTGGTGAACAGGTCATCGCGCGGGTCGTCGCGGCGTTGCTTGACCAGATCGTAGTAGAGCATGGCGGTGTTGATATTGGCTTGCATGCCGACGTCACCGACTTCGACTTGTCCTGGCTCGCGGGTCAGTGACTCATCGATCCAGTAGCGCACCTGCTGCGCGTGCCGCTCGGGGACCCCCAGCATGGTGGTAATCACTTCCACCGGGAAGGGGCCGGAAAACTCCTGTACGGCATCGAAGCCGTCGGGATCGAGAGCGCCCAGATACTTGTCGATCTTGTCGATGACCGTTTGTCTCTGGGACTGAATGGCGCGCGGGGTGAAGACCTTGTTGAGCAGGCTGCGCATGTGCCGATGATCCGGAGGGTCCATGAAGATGATCGACTGCGGCGGCTTTTGACCGGACCGCACCATCGATAAGTCGATGCCGTAGGCAGAGGAATAGGCCTCGAAGTTCTTCAGGCCTGCGGCCACGTCCGCGTGGCGTGTCAACGCGTAGAAGTCGTACTCCTCGCTGTAGTAGACCGGCGCCTCCTCCTGCATACGCCGGTATGTCTGCCATGGCCCGTTGAAAAACTCCTCGGAGAACGGATCGAAGACGACCTTCGATGTGGTCATTGCGTACTC
The DNA here is from genome assembly GCF_900292015.1 of Mycobacterium basiliense. Taxonomy (NCBI): domain Bacteria; kingdom Bacillati; phylum Actinomycetota; class Actinomycetes; order Mycobacteriales; family Mycobacteriaceae; genus Mycobacterium; species Mycobacterium basiliense. The sequence continues at coordinate 4,742,663 of NZ_LR130759.1, read as the reverse complement.
CTCGGCGGCCAGTTACGGGCTAGAAGCGTTACTCCAGAACGCTCGACTGTAACGCTAACGGTAGCTCTTTCGTGGTGGGCCGAAAAGGACCGGAACGCTCGTTGAGACCGATTCGCATCAACCCGCCTACGCATTGACATCGTCATCTGGGGGCGTATCTGAGGGGCGCGCGGCCACGCATTCGGTGACGAAGGTCAACACCTTGCGGTGGTATTCGGCGGCGGTGTGTCCGAGGCTGAGATTGTGCCCCGCATCCCGGTGCAGGTCAGCGACGAAAGATGGTGTGGCCGAGAACATATTGCTGATCTCGGCCAGCGCGGTCGGGTCGGCTCGAAACACATTGTCGTGCTCGCCGATACTGAACCGCACCGGCGCTCGTACCCTCGGTGCCAGCGCCGGAAAATCCTGATGTGGCCAGTTGAGCGCCATGGCGCGCTCGTAGTGCGGAGCCGCCGAGGGGTTTGCGATTCCGCGCAATATATCGTCCGGGTAAAGCCGCATCGGCTCCCATAACAGCTCGCGCACGCCGGGCGGGCGATCCTGCAGGGCCGCCACCCGCATGACTTCCTTCGCGGCCGGGCGGTAGCGCCTACCGGTACCACCGAGTTCGACTCCGAGCAGATCGGCGCCGCGCGTGCTGGTGGCCATGCGCAACACCAACTCGCAGCCACCGGAATGGCCCATTAGGAATAGCCCCGACCCGCGCGGCTTCTGGTCGAGGATGCGATCAACGGCGCCGAAGGTGAGGTCGACGCGTTGCTCGGGGCGTGCCATTGCCTCGGGGTAGGACGCCGAGCTGCCGTGGCCGGGACGATCGAGGGCGATGGTGGTGAAGCCGACAGCCGCGCCTAGTCGTAGCAGCGACAACTGCGGATGCCCAGGGCAGTCGAAGTACCGCGAGGTGGTGCCGCCGCCATGGAGGGCCACGACGACCGCCACGGGTTCAGGAGCCTCGGCGACGAGCCCCGACATCGGGACACCGTCGACGATCACCACCCGGGGGCGAACAGCGAGTTGGCCCATCGGCGCCGCTCCTTCCCATCGCTTGGGCTATGTGTCCGCTCGCAGCAGGAGCGCACCGCTGGGAGTTAGCCCCCCGCTGCTGACCACGCCGACCCGGGCATCGGTGACCTGGCGTGCGCCCGCTTCGCCGCGTAATTGGATGATGGCCTCGTGTAGCAGACCCATGCCGTGCGTACGGCCGTGCGACAGTTGGCCACCATGGGTGTTGAGCGGTATCAGACCATCGCGGGCGATGTTCTTGCCGCCGTCCAGGAATTCCTTCGCCTCACCGATCGCGCAGAACCCAAGCGCCTCAATCCAGGACAGACAGTTCATCGTGAAGCCGTCATAGAGTTCGGCGACGTCGATGTCGACGGGTCGAAGCGAGGTGCGTGTCCACATGTGCGCGGCCTGGCCCAACACCTGCGGTTCATGGGTGAGAGTGCTTTGGTCCCAATCGATGCGCTCGACGATCTGGGTTCCCACCGCCTCCACCAGGATTGGCGGTTTGACGAGGTCGCGGGCGACATCTGCGGCGGAGACGATGACGGCTATCGCGGCGTCGCAGGGCACGTCGCAGTCGTAGAGACCGAACGGGGTGGTGATGGGTCGAGCGTTCAGGTAGTCATCCATCGTCATCGGTGACCGATAGACCGCGGTGGGGTTGAGTTCGGCGTTGGCGCGCTGGTTCAACGCGATCCAGCCCAGGGTTTCTTTGGTTGTCCCATAACGGTGGAAGTGGCGCTGCGCGTTGATTGCCAGGGTGTGTGCGGCCGAGGTGGCGCCGAACGGGTATTGCCAGCTGGCGGTCCGGCCGGCGGGTCGGGCGATCTTGCCCTGGTTCAGCAGCTCGTTGAAGGTGGCCTCCCACAGCGTGCGGAAGCACAGCACGTGGCGGGCCAGACCGCCGGCGACGGCGAGCATGGCCGCGATCACCGAGCCACCCGGTCCGAAGGTCTCGACACCGCCGTTGTGCCAGGTAGGCCGGATGCCCAGCGCGGCTTCCAGTGAGGTGATGCCGCCTTCGCCGAACCCGCCGAGATTGCCGCCGCCGGGGTAGGTCGACAGGCCGTCAATATCGGCGTACGTCAGCCCGGCGTCGGCAATTGCCGCCTCGCAGGCGTCCACCGTCAGCGACAGCGGCGGGACCATTAACCGGCGGCCGATCTTCGACATGCCGATCCCGGTGAGCGCCACCTTGTCCTCGAATTTCTCCGCAGTCAGCATCGGACGGACGTGTTCGGCGAAGCGTTCTGGCGCGATCTCATCGACCGGCAGCGGGCTCGGCCCGGCTTGGGGGATCGGGCGGAACAGTGGCAGCCACACGTCCTCGAGGTGCTCGAACACGACTTCGACCGGCTGGCCCAGTTCGAGCGTCTCGGGGTCGCAGTCGACGAGGTTGGTGGTCAGCCGGACCCGGGGATCCTCCGCTATTGCCACCTGCGCTATCACGTACGGGGCCGGCATTCCGGGCAGGCTGAATCGGTGGTTCACCGTGAATCCGGCCAGTGCCCCGCTACCGGAGACGGTCCGCACATCCAGATCTCGGGAGCGGCAATATCGGCACACCGGAGCGGGCGGGTGGATTAACGAGGCGCAGGCGTTGCAGTGCTGAAATCGCAGCCTTCCGTCCGCGCCCGACGTCCAGAAAAACTCGTTCTCCTCGGTGATGAGGGGCAGCGGGCGTCCCGATGCTGCTGACACGTCACCTCCGCGGATTAGCGGCCCACAGCGCAACTTGGTAAACGCATTATGCGAATACGAGAATAACGTTATCATCTGGCTGTCCGCACGCCGCGCCCAGCGAGCGATCGTGTGGGCAAGGGCCGATCCGTGCCCCGGGCCCGACGCCACGACCGCTGCCGGCGAGCCCGCCGCCGGGTCAGGTCAGCGAGTAAATCCCCACTGCGCTTCGTTCGACTCGGTCTTGAGATTCCGGGCCGGATCCTCCGCGCTCGCGCAGTAGGTGTGACCAACCTGGGGTGTACGTTCGCCGAGTTCGGTAATGGCGTGCACCGGGCAGTCCATCAACGCCCGCATCACCGCATCGTGGTCTTTCTCGGCCACGGTGCCGTCCCCGATCAGGCAGGCGTATCCCCAGTCGTCGAGTGAGAAGTAACCGGGGGCCTGCTTGGCGCACAAGCCGAAGCCATCGCACACCGTGCGATCAAGACGAATTTTCATATCGAGCTCACCGCCGAGATTGCCTGGTAGGGACGGTCGGCGCGAAAGGCGCCACCGGGTCTGTTTCGGCAATCGTGGCACGTACCGTTGAGATGACGGGCCACCTCGTCGGGGAACTGATCGAGCAGGGAGGCGGCCACATTGGTGGCGGCGTCCAGCGTTGCGCACGCGCCGCGCCCGCGCAACACCACCGACCAGCGTCGTAACCGAGCCAGATCCTCCGGTGTCCCCACGAAGTCCCGCAATGCTCCGGCAACGGCCGCCATCGCCGCGGTGCCATTGAAACAGGACCCGCACTGCCCGGCATTCTCACGATCGAAATACGCCAGCACCGATGCCGCGACCGCGAGCGGGCAGTCATCGGTGATCACCGAGATCGCACCGCAGCCTAGGCCGCTGCCCACCCGTCGCATCGTTTCGTGGTCCAATGTGGTGTCCAGCACGCGGCGGTTGAGCATCCCGGCGAAGTACCCGCCCATCAGGACTCCGCGCACATGCTCAGATGAGACTCCATGCAGTGCAAGCAAATCGGTGAACCGCAAGCCGTGCGGGAGTTCATACAGCGCCGACGGTCGGCTGGCGCCGGTGACGGTGGCTAGGAACGTCCCCGGCGACAACCGCGTTCCCTGCGAGCGAAAAGCCGCCGAACCATGGCGCTGCAGCTGCGGCAGGTTGGCCAGCGTCTCCACATTGCTCACCAGCGTGGGCAAGCCGGCGACACCGACTTCGAAGGGGCGTGGCGGTTTATCGGTCGGCTTTGCCGGGCCCCCATTGATCGCGCGGACCGCGGCGGTTTCCTCGCCGGCGACGTACCCCGGTTGCACGGTGCACATGCTGATCCGGACGTTGCCGAGAACATCGGAGTCCACTTCGCCGAGCGCGCTCTTGACACCCAGCGCCGAGTCGAGATCGGATGCATAGACGTAGGCCCGCTCGGCGCCGACGATCGCTGCCGCCAAACGAAGCCCGTCCAAGACCAGATGCGGACGGGTGCGCAGCAGCCAGCGGTCCTTGATCGAAGCCGGCTCTCCCTCCTCGCCATTCGCGATCACCACGGCGCCGCCGGCGACACGCCCGTTGTCGCGTACCGCCTGCAATTTCACCGCGAGCGGGAACGCGGCGCCGCCGCGACCAAGCAGTCCACCGCGCTCGATCTCGTGCAGCAATTCACCGGCGTCGCCGAGAGGTTGGTATCCACCTTGACCTCGATATATGGCGACGTCTTCGGCTTCGTCGCCCTTCCTCAGCAGCCGAGGTGGGCAGCCGTTCCAGGTGGCCGTCATGATCGCGGTGGAGGTGGCTTCCATCAATTCGCCCGCCGTCGTTGCTCGGTGCGATCGCGGGTTAGGGTAGCCCGCATGCGTACCGCGGTGGTGCGGGTCAATGTGGACCCGACGGGTGTTCTCGCTGCTGCCCAGCTACGCCAGGGCATGGCCGCACTCCGCGAACTGATTGAACCGATCGGTGTCGGGTTGGTCGAAAGCGACCTTGAGGCCCGGCCGGCCGGCCGACGGGAAGTGGAACTGCTCATCGCCGGCGATGAAGTCGATGTGGCCAGTCGGTCCGCGTTTAGGTTGTGTGCCAATGCTTTCAACACCAACCCGATGATCGGCGTGGTCACTTTCGTCAGCAGGGGAACCGACGATGACGCGCATGGAGTTCTGGCCGCGTTCGGGCTGACGGGTGAGATTGTCCGCGAACCCGGTGCTGAGGGATTCGATATCGTTCACGTGACGCTGCGCGCAGATGACCTGGATCGCGTGCCGGAAAGCCGGATCCATACAGCGCTCGAGGCGTCGCTCAATTGCGAGGTCCGCATCCATACCGAGTAACGCTATTTGCGACATCACGAGGCCAAGAATTCCAAGATTGCCGGCGCGGCCTGCACCCAGGTGTCGAACATGTTGAACTGCTTGACCCTTCCGGCCGCGCGGTCTTCGGCGGCACGCTCCCAGGCGTCCTCCGGCCAGGGTGGATCGATCAGCTTTGCGCCTTTGATCAAGCAGCTGACCTCCAGCGAAGTCCGCTTGGGGTGGTCCCAATCATTCTCGCCGCCGCGGATGATCAACGTGGGAACCGTTATACGGTCAAACATTTCGTCCTCAACACCGGGAATTGTCTGGCCCGGCTTGGACACGAAGGCATTGAGCCAGCGCAGCATCACCTTGAGAAACTCGTCCCGGTCGAAGTCGAGGAAACGTTGCTTGTTCGCCGGGTTTTCTTCGATGCGCTCTCGCCACTCGGCCAGTTTGATGACGCCGTCCATTCCGGTCCCGCGGGCGGCGAGGATGCTGGGCACCACGTAGTAGGAACCCAGCACGAATGTGCCGTAGACCCCGCCCACGATGTTCCACACCACCAGCTTCTTGGCCAGCTCGGGATAGAGCATGGTGGCGAGCATCGAATCCCGTGCCCCGCCAGAGCCGCCCGCGATGATGCATTGTTCAACGCCAAGCGCGCCCAATAGGCCGCGTAGGGTCTCGGCGCGCATGTGCGACTCACTTTGTCCGTAGAACTGGACATCGGAGGCACCGCAATTCGGCCGGTCCCACAACAGCACCCGATAGCCGCCCTCGACTAGGGCTTCGGCCAGCGGGCGCAGTCCCGGGATCTCTTTGCCGTACCGGCCACCGGGTGTCAGAACAACGAGATCGCCAGACTCACCCAGGATTTCGTAGACGACGTTGCCGCCGTTCACCTCGACCACAGCCATTCGATTCGCCGGTAATGTCACGCCATCACCAGCACGTCGTTGCCGATCACCCGAACTGGGTAGGTGCGAATGCTCCACTCCGGCTTGACCGCGGTGGTGCCGGTGGCAAGCTCGAAACCCCATTGGTGCCATGGGCAGAAGACGAACTCCAGGTCGCGTACCATAACCGCGTCACCAGGCGCGCTTTCATCTACGATGGTGCGGCCCCGGGCACGACCCGAACACAGCGGACCGCCTTGGTGGGGGCAGTAATTCGCGATGGCGTAGAACGCTCCGTTGACGTTGTAGACGCCCACGCCGTGGCGTCCGATCGGCACGAGCTTGTGCGCGCCGGGCGGAATCTCGTCTACTGTGGCGACCACGTGCTCGCGGCCCTGGGCGAGGCGTGGCTGGGGCCGCTTGGTGTCTTCGGTCAATTTCAGAACACCCGCGTCTGACCCTCGAGCACCGGCACCGTCTCTGGGAGGCGATAGGTCGCGATACCGTTCTTGTACATCACCGCGTCCCGGGCCGCCTTGGGCAGGTGTTTGACCAACCAGCGCGGGTCGTCGAACGTCCAGTGCGGGTAGTCCGAGGAATAGAGCAGGATCTTGTCACCCTCCATCCACTCGATCGCCCGAGTCAGTTCCGTCTTGTCTTCGGGGTAGTCCAGCGGCTGGGTGGTGAATTTGATGTGGTCCTTGACGTACTCGGAGGGCTTGCGCTTGATGTCCATCCGAGACTTGCGGGCCTCGTAGACGGCGTCCATGCGCCACATCAGCGGCAAGATCCAGGTGAATGCGTGCTCGACAAAAACGATCCGCAGCGTCGGAAAGCGGTCGAAGACGCCGTCGAAGATCAGGCTCATCACCTGGTTGGCGGCCAGCAACGAGTAGGTGACCATGAAGTCGTGGTTGTAGCTCGGGAAGCCCACCGGCGGTGTCGGCAGCATCTCATAATTGCTTCGCGACAGGTGACAGCTCACGGTGATGTCGTGCTTGGTCGCCGCCGCCCAAATGGGGTCGTACACGGGGTGACCCCATGACGGCCGTGGCTCGGCTTTGATCAGCACCTGCGCCATGTAGGGGTGCCCGGCCCACTCCTCGATCTCGCGGGCCGCTCCCACGGGGTCCTCAACAGCGGCACACACCGAACCGCGCCAGCGTTGGTGCCAATTGTTGTGGCTGTCGAGCCAGTGATTGGCTTGCCAACGATTGAGCGCGGTTGAGTACGCCTGGTGCGCCTCGGGCAAGCGTGGCGTGCGACCACCGGGCTCCAGAATCGCGATGTCGGAGCCGGCCTCCATGATCAGCTGGCGAAACGCCATGTCCGGGTCGCTGCCGGGAAACTCGCCGTCGGGCGGGAAGGTATCGACCCGCATCGCGAAGCTGTGGGCGTAGTCAGGAGCGTCGTAGTAGATCAGCTCGCCAACCTTGTGGTCTAAGAAGAACTTGCTGCGCCACGGCTCGGGGATGTACGGGGTGATCTCGCCGCGTTTGGGCACCGGATGTACATCGGAGTCGACGCAGCGCACGGCGATACGTTCGGTGGCGGGCATCCGTTCCTGCATAGAAGTCAGCGTCATGTCTCTTCGGCCTCCCTCACTTCCATTCTGCGACTAGCTCGTGGCGAGGTCGACCGAAATATCGATCCCGTAGAGGTTGGCCGCGTTACGCCAGCACAACTTTTCGCGCTGCTCGATGGACAGCGCTTTGGGCAGCTTGTGGAGGTCTCGGATGTCATAGCACTGCCAATGCGGATAGCTGGAACCGAACATCACCATGTTTTCCTTGCCGGTGAAGGCGAACCATTCATCGGCGAATTCCGCGTCGCCGGGACCGTCCAGGCCGCCCTGCACGAAATAGACGTGGCCAGGCAGGTAGTCACTGGGTATCCGCGGTGCCCAGGGTGTCTGCTCGAGGTGTGGCCGGCCGAAGGTGTCCATCCGCCAGATGAACGGCGTCACGAAATCCGCTGCGCCGTCGGCCCAGACGAACTTCAGATCTGAAAAGCGCTCGAAGACACCCTCGGCGATCATGTTCATCAGGTGGTACAGGTAGTTGAGCGCCATGAAGCTGACGTACTGCTCGTAGGTGCGGGTGTGACCGGACGGGGTGGGCGGAAATCCAATGCCTTCGCCGGACTCGATATGGACCGCGACCGGGAGGTTAGCGTGGGCCGCGGCTTCCCAAAGTGGCCAGAACTGTGGTTTGCCGTAGAGCTCCCGGGACTGTAGCGGAACGCCGATCTGAATTACCTGCGGGTGGGCGCGCCACCGTTCGATCTCGCGGAGGGCGCCGGCGATGTCATCGGGGTTGACGCGGATGGTGCCGCGGAAGCGGCCGCCGAACTCATCGTGTTCCAGCCAGCGAGACACCATCATCTCGTTGTGCGCGGCGTGCAGTGCGCTACCGAGGTGCCGGTCGGGCATGATGCCGCGCCCCATTGGGTGCAGGATCGCGACGTCTACACCACGCTTGGAAAACAACTCATGGGCAACGAGTTCCGGGTCCGAGCCCGGGTAGCGGCGGTTGGGCCCTTCGGTGGTGGGGGCGTATTCGCTGCCGGGTGCTCCGTACCAGTCCATCTCGTAGTCGGGAAAGCCACGGCTCTTGAAGGGCTCACGCAGGAAGCTGCGGAGGTCTTTGTTGGACGGAAAGAAGATATGCACGCTGGCATCGATGACAGGCGTGCGCGTTCCGTCGGCATGCTCGATCACGAAAGCCACCCTCCGGCTCGGGCATATGATAGACAACCTAACATTTTTCCTGGCCACCGATCAACGGAATTCCGGTAAGCGCTTCGATTAGTCATTTGTGCTGTTGGACATCGTCTTTTCAGCGCTGATGCAAGTCTTGTTCTTCGAGAATGATAATATCATTCTCCCAATTGGGGTGGGGTGCATTGCGCTTCCTGAGGTGACATCAGCAGCAGTCGGGCGGCCGGCTACCGCCGAATGTTCGGCTGGTGAGTGATGATCACGCCCCGAGCGCGGGCGAATTCAATTGCAGGCCGATGTCACGATCCAGCCGCCGCCGAGTCGCGTCCTGGCATCGTGTTCGGCTACTTGGCGCGAGTGGCCGATCCCACCGTGGAACCTTTCGCCGTCGTGCGCGATGGCGCCGCACCGGGTGAAGACGCTCAGCACTTGGCAGCTGGGGTGAGCGCACATTCGCATCGCGTCCCGCTCCGCCTGTGAACGGCTTCGGTGTCCCCATGTCTTGCCCGCTGCGCCGTTGTCGGCCACGGCGATTGCCCCATAAAGCGGCCTAATCGGGGGGATGGGCGGCATGGCAACGTGGGAACCCGGGTCGCTACGTGCGACCGCCTTGTGCGGATGTGGGCCAAATGGATGCGCCAGCGTGGCGATCAGTGCGACCACAACAACCACGCCGGCGGCGCCAAGGCCGATCCAACGGCGCCGCTTCGTCCACCTCTTCTGACCACTTTGCGCTTCCACGATCTCCTCCCGGTCAAGCTGCGCCCCGCAGGGTGCGGGACGGCGCGGCAAATGATCCAATATTTACAGCGACGTAACATTTGTCCCCTAATATACCGGCGTAGGCCGCCCCGTCGAGCCGCGCTAATGTCGCGCAAATGTCGTGCTGGCCGGCCGAAGGTCGATCGTGCTCGGCACGCCCGCTGCCGCCGAAGTGGAGTGGTAGCACACCGCGTTGCTCACCTTGCGCAGCGCTAGCAGGGACCGCTGGGGATCCCTCTGCTGGGCGTGGCTTCCTGGGTCGGCATTGCCTGTGGATACGGCACCCGATAGGGCGGGTTCAATGCGAATATGCCCGTCACCGCCGCGACTCCGAGTCCGCACTGCGCCAGTTGGGGCAGAACCCGCTTTGATTGGTTCACGTTGGGTTGCGAAGGATTGGGCGCGGCGACGAAGTTGAACGTTGACGTCATGTCGCCAGTAGTGCTTCTTCGCCAGGCGGACAAATTGGGTACCGGAACACCGAAGCGTGTCTCGATCAATCGCAGCTGAGAGGTGTGATCGAACACGTCATGGACCATCAGCCCGCCGCGGCTATACGGCGAAATAACCAGGCAGGGAACGCGATAACCTAACCCTATCGGCCCGCGGATGCCGCCCGAACCGCGCACCTGGTCGATATCGGAGACCGTAAGGTATTCGCCTGCCGTCCCCGCCGGTGCAGTCGGCGGCACCACGTGGTCAAAGAAGCCGCCGTTTTCGTCGTAGCTAACGATCAGCGCGGTCTTTTCCCACACCGCCGGATTGGACAGCAGAATCCGCAGCGCGTCCAAGAACGCGATCGCGCCGCCCGCGTTCGGCATTGAGGGATGTTCGGACTCGAGAATGTTCGGAATCAGCCAGGAAACCTGTGGCAATTTGTTGGCTTTGACGTCGGCCGCGAAGTCCCGAGGGTAGCGGGGTGTAACACCGAACCGAGCCAGGTCCGACCTCGGGTCTTGAGCTTCCTGAAACCAGTGCACGATTCCGCCGTAGCCGACGTAGGCGTTGACCGCGGGTCCTAATCTCTTGTCGTAGTACACCTTCCAGCTGACTCCCGCATCGCTGAGGTTCTGCGGCATCGTGCGCCAGCTAAACCGTGCCGTCGGCGGCGTAGGGGTGGTCGCTAGCAATGGGCCGCCATTGGCGCCGGCGGGATCCAGCCAGGCGCTCAGCCAATACAGTCGGTTGGGAAAGGTGGGTCCCAACACCGAGCAAAAATAGCGGTCGCAGACGGTAAAGGTGTCGGCCAACAGGAAATGAATCGGGATGTCATCTCGTGTGTGGTAACCCATCGTGAGTGGGACGTTGGGCGCCGAGCGGGTCCGCGCCTGCGCCGGCAGCCAATTGTCGTTGGCGCCGCCATTCCATGACTGGTGCAAGGTGATCCAATCATGGTCCGGGTCGTTGGCGCATGCGCCGTTGACCAAGGGGGGTCTGGTGGTGTCCAGCCGGAACGGGGCCGTGATGCCGCCCGGGTCCAGCGTCTGCGTCCGGGGGTTCCAGCCTCGTTGCTGAAACAGTGGCGTGGCGGTGTTGAACCCGTCAGTGTCCGAGAGCGTGCCGAAGTAGTGGTCAAACGACCTATTTTCCTGCATCAACAACACGATGTGCTCGATGTCGGTCAAGTGACCCGCGCACGGCCCGGCCCCGTACGCCTTTTCGATCACCGGCCCGGCCAACGACATGAGTGCCCCGGTGGTGGCGGCCGCGGTGATATTAGCCAAAAACTCCCGACGGGACATCGGGTCAACCGAGCCATTGCCCATCATCGCGCGTCCTTCTGCACTGTTGGGCAACTGTATCTTTACGACACCGACCGAACTCGCCACGCAGCGGGTGTGTCGTAAGCGAACTTTGCTGTTGCGGTACTAATTTGGCACACGCGTGGGAACCGGATCGTGCGGCGCAAACCGACACGTCGCGGATTGGGCGGTGGCCGCAATTGCGCGAGAACGCGGCCGGTTTCGGGTGCAGCGCTGATATGAAGCTGATATGAACGAGGCCTACCCGCCGGAGGGAAACCCATGAATGCAGCATGCGGTGACATCTGGGAGGTGATGTCGACCGCCCGCACGATTCGCCGCTTCACCGACCAACCGGTCGATAACACCACCCTGCGTCGGTGTCTGGAAGCCGCCACGTGGGCACCCTCGGGCGCCAACGCGCAAGGTTGGCGCTTCGTTGTGCTGCGATCGGCTGCGCAACGGGCGGTGGTAGCCGAGGCGGCGGTTCGCGCGTTAGCGGTAATCGAACCGGTCTATGGCATGAGCCGGCCCGCGACACACGACAACAGCCGGCGGGCCCGCACCTACCGTGCCACCTACGAGCTACACGATCGGGCAGGCGAATTCACGTCGGTGTTGTTCGCCCAGCAGCACTACCCGACCGCTTCCGAACTCTTGCTCGGGGGATCGATCTACCCCGCCATGCAGAACTTCCTCCTCGCCGCCCGCGCCCAGGGCCTCGGTGCCTGCATGACCAGCTGGGCTTCCTACGGAGGCGAACGGCTATTACGCCAAGCCGTCGGCGTACCCGAAGACTGGATGCTGGCTGGTCACATCGTGGTCGGATGGCCAAAAGGTCACCACGGGCCCGTACGCCGACGTCCGCTTGCCGAGGCGGCCTATCTCGACCATTGGGACCGGCCGGCCGGCGCACTATTTGGTTGAGCGCGATGCAAAGAATCGGGCGGCCTTGCGGATCGATTCTTCGACCGGCTCGGGTTTCCAGCCGAGTTCACGTTCGGCCTTGCTGTGGTCCAGCGGTGACATCAGTTCGGCCATCCGCGCTCCGACGTAGGCGAATGGCAAGTCGCGGCGTAGCAGCCGGGCCGCAAAATCGTTCAGACGCGCTGCGGCGCGCATTGCCGGCATCGGGATGGGTATATGTGGTGGGCGCTTGCCTACGGCGCGAGCCGCGATGTCGTGCACCTCCCGGCTGCTCAGGTAGCGATCGGAGACGATGTAGCGCTCGCCGACTCGACCATGTTCCGCCGCAAGAAGCATTGCACGGGCGGCATCTTCGATTCCGACCACCTCGGAAGAGAAGCCGAGATAGAACGGAAATCGTCCGTTGGCGACGCTGGCGATAAGCGAGCCATGCGGTGTTGGCGCCCAGTCGCCAGGGCCGTAGGTGGTCGAGATGCACATTGCCACCGCCGGAAAGCCCCTTTCCCGGGCGTATTTCATGACCAGATCCTCTGCGGCGACCCGGGATTGAATATAGGCGCCGCCGTCATCCCAGTTGTGCACGTCCTCTTCGGTGACGGGTCGGCGGTCATCGATAGCTAATGTTCCTGTGCTACTGGTAAATACGAATTTGCGCAGCTGCGTGGCGAGGGCGGCGTCGAGCACATGCCGCAGGCCTTCGACATTGGTGCGGAACAACGGCGTGGGGTCGCGTAACCACATCCGGGCGTCGACCACGCAGTAGTAGACGACATCGCACCCAGTCATGGCCCAACGCAACGCGGCATCGTCGAAGACATCGCCGTAACGGAGCTCAACAATGTCGGCCTGGACAAGGTCATCGATTCCTCTGGTGATGCTGGTGCGCCGCACCATGACTCGCACATCTGCGCCGGCCGCTACCAGTTGGCGCGTGACATGTGAGCCCAGGAAGCCGCTGCCGCCGATGACCAACTTCTTGGTTGGTGTCGTGGTCATCAGTGCTCAGCAGGTGGTGGCCACGAGCGCATCGGGGCCGTACTTCTGCTCGATGAGGGCCCACGGGTCGGCATACGGGCCGCGGCGCTCGAGTCGACGCTGCAGGGCCAATGCCAGCCGCATTGTCGGACGGACTACCGGGCCGAGTGCGCGCAGCAGAATGCGGCGCCGGCCCACGGCGTTCCCAAGCCAAACCAGCGTGTCAGCCCAGTCGTGCTGTTGATAGTCGAGCAAGGATTGGGATTCGGTGGTGTCGAACCATCCGGTAAATGCCCAACCGTGGTCATCCTCGGGATCGCCGGGCAGTCCGGCCGACGGGCCGAGTCGGCCGAGGCCGACGGTGGCCATGACGTCGTCCTGCAGTTCGCTCATCAGATGCAGGTAGGTGTCATTGCCGGCGATCACCAGCACCTTGCCGGCAACGGACGCTCTGCGGTCTACGGCGTTGGCGAAGGCCAGTGCGACGTCGCGGGCGTCGACCGAATGCATCCGGTTGTCGGCCGGGGTGGCCCGCATGAGCAGCAAGTAATCGGCGTCGAGTCGGGCCGACGTGTCGGGCGAGATCACCCCACCCAGTCGCAGAATGGCGTATGGCATGCTACTGGCTGAGATCACGGCTTCGGCTAAGACCTTGTCCTGGCCATACCGGTCGACCGGGTTCACCGGCGTGTGGCCGGTGATGAGATCCGGCCGCCGGTACGGGTTGCGGGAACCGTAGACGGCCGCGCTGGAAGCGAACACGAACATCGGCGGGTCGGCCAAGGACTGCGCGGCACGCACGAGGTTGTTGGTGCCGTCCACGTTTACCTTGCGGGCCAGCCGAGGATTGTGGTAGCAGGGTGGGGAAACGATTGCCGCTAGGTGCACGATCGCGCTGGGGCGGTGCCGGGTTAGCACGGCACCGACCGCCTCGGCATCGGTGAGATCGGCGAACTCCACCATCAGCGAGCCCGCGCAACAGATCTCGGCCAAGTTCGTAGCGGTGTTTGCTGAAGTGTCGTTGCGGAGGTCCATGGCGACCACGGTGTAGCCACGGTGTAAAAGGATTTCGGCGCAACGCTTACCGACCTGGCCGAAAGCACCAGAGACAAGCACGGTGGCAGAGCCCATCGATTACCGCCCCAACCCGCGAGCCAGAAAGGCCCCGGTGTTGCGCAGCCGGGGTGAAATACGCACCGAGAAGAACGGATTGAACAGATCCTCCCGGAGTCGGGTCAAGGTCGAGGATTCGATTAGCCACCCGCCGTCAAGCTTCGCGTAGGTTTCGTGATAGTGACCATGCCCGTTGAGGTTGACGCCGGGGCCCAAACGTACGACATCCGCGAGCGCCCAGATGCCGGTCGCGGTGGTCGCCGACGTCAGCGTGATCTCGGGGGTATGCACTTGGTGCACCGTGGGCTGTGACGGCTTGCCCAACGTGTTGCGCACATAGGCCACGAACTCGTCGGCGCCCGAGATCAGCCGTCCACCCGCCTGCGAGGTATCGCTGACGAAGCCGTCGGTGAACAGTTGTCGCCAGTCGTCCCACCGCTTGGTATCCAGGTAGCGGCAGTACCGGGCCTTCAGTTGTTTGATCGCCTCGATCTCCCACAGTTTCGTTGCAGTGTCCGGCATTACGGTCCCTTCGCCGCTGCATCAGCATCGCGTAGCTCTTTTGCGAGATTACTACTTCCGCATCTGAGAATGCTATTCTCGGTGGATAGCCACGACGGGAGGCGGCCCGCATGCTTTTGGAGTTCGATGCTGATCAGCGCCTGTGGCAGGACACAGTGCGCGACGTCGTCACCAAGCAGTGCCCGCCCGCACTGGTTCGGGCAGTCGCCGAGGACGGCGCCGACCCGGGGCCATTGTGGGAGCCCCTTTGGAAGGCGTATGTCGACCTCGGCTGGACCGAGCTCAATGAACCGGCCGGCGCGGTGGAGTTGGCGATCGTCCTCGAGGAGTTGGGTCATGCCACCGATCCCACCCCCTTTCTGGCGACCATGAGCCAGTTTGCGCCGCTGGCCGCCGATCGGTTCGACCCGCACCAGTCGGGCACCGCCGTCTACAGCGGGGTCACCGCGCGCCGGGGCGGCGACGCCTGGCTGCTGGACGGCACGGCACGCCATGTTCTCGACGGCGATCGGGTCGACCGTTTGGCGGTGGTGACCGACGCCGGGGTATTCGTCGTCGACGCCAGCCGGGTCTCGGCGCGCCGCGAGTCCGTCTTCGACCCAGTCCTGCACGTCGCGGACTTGTCCTTTTGTGACGTACGGCTACCCGACCGTGCCCGGGTAGCTGTTGACCGCGAGCGCGCTCGCCATGTCGCCCTGACCGGCATGGCGATCACCATGGTTGGCGCCTGTCAGCGGATCCTCGATCTGGTGCTCGACCATGTTCGCAGTCGTCATCAGTTCGGAGTGCCGATTGGCTCCTTTCAGGCCGTGCAGCACAAGGCCGCGGACATGCACGTTGCGGTGCAACGCGCCCGGGCACTGGCTTACTTTGCCGCGCTGACGATCTCCGCGGATGATCCCCGCCGGCGGCTGGCCGCCGCGATGGCAAAAGCAGCGGCGGGGGAGTGTCAGTCCCTGGTGTTTCGGCACGGGTTACAGCTATTCGGCGCAATGGGATTCACGTGGGAGAACGACCTGCAGTTCGCGCTCAAGCGGGCCAAGGCGGGTGAGCTGATGCTGGGCGGCGCCGCCGAGCATCGAGCCCAGATCGCCGAGGAGTACCGTGCAGCTGACTTTTGACCCCGAGGTCGAGGCGTTCCGTGCGGAGTTCGCGGCCTTTCTTGATGAAAACCTACCGCCCGCAAGCGAAACCGTGGAGAGACCGCGGTCAGTTTCGCACATGCCCCCCTGGGCGCGCCGCTGGCAGCGGCGGCTGTTCGACAACGGCTGGCTGTTGCCCGGCCAACCACCCGAGTTCGGCGGGCGCAACGCGACAGTGGTTCAGCAGTTTGTCCACCTTGAGGAACTGTGCCGCCGGCGGATCTACCACAGTCTGAACCCGCAAGGTGTCAACATCGTTGCGGCGTCGTTGCTGTCGTTCGGAAGTGACGAGCAGAAGCATCGTTGGGCGGTGCCGATTCTGCGCGCGGAGATTACCGCTTCGCTCGGCATGAGTGAGCCTAGCGCCGGATCCGATCTAGCGTCGTTACGTACCCGAGCGGTGCTCGACGGCGATCACTTCGTTGTCAACGGGCAAAAGGTATGGACCTCTGGCGCCCACGACGCCGACGTGCTGTTGACCTTCGTGCGCACCGATCCCGGGGCGCCAAAGCACAAGGGCATCAGCGCCTTACTGATCCCTACCGATATCGCTGGCGTGGTGCGCAGGCCCTTCCCGTCCATTTGCTCGGCCGAGGACCTGGATTTCAACGAGGTGTTCTTCACCGACGTGCGGGTGCCGGCGGAGAATCTTGTCGGTCCACTCAACCAGGGGTGGCGAGTGGCCAACGGGTCACTCGGGCATGAGCGCACCATGATGTGGCTGGGCTTTGCCGATCGTTTGGACAACCTGGTCGCCGATTTTGATCCCGTGACCGCGCTGGACCGAGATCGCTACGCCACTATGGTTTTGGACAAACAAGCGCTACGCCTGTTGGGTTCGGTGGCCCTGGCTCGCGCTGCCCGCGGCGAGGACGACACCGCCGCGATTTCGGTGCTCAAGCTGCTGGGTTCCGAGGCGGAACTGCATGCTAGCGAGCATGCCTTATCCTCGGCCGGACCCGACGGGCTCGTTCATCCCGCCTTGACTGGACCGTACGCGCCGATGAATCTGGATCACTACTTCGCCAGCTGGTTCGAACGTTATGCCCGCAGCTTTTCCGGCACCATTGCCGGCGGAACATCCGAGATTCAGCGCAACATCATTGCGCAGCGTGTGCTCGGGTTACCCCGCGGCTGAGCCCAGCTGTGATTCGTGCTCGGTTCCGCCGACGGCGTCGCAGTTCTCAATCGATGACCGCAGCGTCTTTGCGTTCGGTGACGGGTCGGGCGAGTTCTTGCTCATCGCAAATGCGTTGCAGCCTGTCGAGGGTTTCGTCGAGGCCGGCGCCAACCTTGGGACCTGGGCTGAAGGTTGCCGGTAACTTGCGCATACCCTGAATGACACCGATCGTTTCGTAGTGGACGGCGCCGTCGCGGTCGCAACGGTAGTCGGGCATCCGGTCGAGTACCGCAGCCAGCATGGATTTGAACACGGTGCGCGCCACGTTTGATCCGATGCACCGGTGTATGCCGATGCCAAAGCTAAAGTGCCGGTTACCTTTACGATCGAGGACTAGCTTCTCCGGATCGTGGAACAACGCCGGGTCGCGGTTCGCCATGGCCCACGATATCCACAGGCGCTCGCCTTCTTTGAAATGCGTTCCGTCGAGCTCGACATCGTCGGAGAAGGTCCGGCCGTCTCCGGGCGCGGGAGTAAAGTAGCGGAGAAATTCCTCGGTCGCCGGATCGAGCATGGTGTCCAGGTGCTCTCGAAGGCGTGTCCGCTGGTGGGGATTCTCCGAAAGCCATTCCAGTGCATGGGCGGTCAGTGCCGTCGTGGTGTCGAAGCCACCACCAATGACCAATCCAAGATTGCCCAGAATTTCCAAGTCGGGGGCCGGTTCGCCGTCGACTCGCATCTCGACTAGAGCATTAACCACACCGGGTCGCGGGTTGTTCCGAATCTCGATCATATTGTTGACCAGGTCCAGCCCCATTTGCCGGTGCATTTCGGTAACGCGCTGGATGTCCGGCGAATGCTCGGGAGTGTACACCGCGGCATGGGTGGGTTCGCTGTACATCTGCCAGTTCTTTAGCGGGATACCCAGGATTGCCAGCGTCAGCACTGCCGGGACGATGTTGGCCAGATCGTCGACAAAGTCGATGCTGCCCGCTTCGATCTTTTCGTCAAGGCAGGCGCGCGTTACGTCGTCAATGAAAGGCGCCCAACGTCTGACCGCGGCCGGAGACAGATAGGGGTTGAGCACCGTGCGATAGATGCGGTGTTCGGGGTCGTCCATCTCCAGGATGCCGCCCCGCACGCCGTTGATGCGGCTAGCCGTTGGGATTGAGATCCCTTTGTAGCCACGACGCTTGTTGTTGACGTCGTGATCGTTGGAGACCGCGGGGCAGCGGGCAAGCTCGAATACCTCGTGGCTACCGGCGGCTACCCAGTGCCCGCCGTAGGTGTCGCTCCACGCCACCGGACACTTGGTGTGCATCTCCGTGGTGATCGTCTCGAATTGCGACCGGTACTGCGCCGAGTGCCGGTCGAAGTGGTACCGGGTCTTCTTACGACCGCTATCGTCAACGGCGCCATCCACGCTCAAGATGCTGTCCCCTTCATGTTTCGTCGGTAATGACGATCGCCTGTTCGGGACAGGATTGAGCGGCTTCGCGAACCCGGTCCTGCCGATCAGCCGGAACGACGTCGCTCGTCGCCGACGAGCTGCCGTCGATGTCGCTTAACTGGAAAGAATGCGGAGCGATCATCGAGCACAGGGTGTGTCCCTGGCAGCGTTCGGGATCAACCCAGACCTTCACGCTGCCTCCTGGCTAGCGAGGGCGACGTGGCCTGGCGCGGGTTCTCGCACGGTTCTTTCCTCCTAGGTTCAGGTGTTTCGACCGCCGTTGACACCCAGAATTTGGCCGGTGATGTAGCCGGCTTCCTCGGACACCAGAAACGCGCATGCCGCCGCGATGTCTTCCGGCTTGCCCATCCGGCGCACCGGAGTACTAGCAATGCTCTGCTCGATGTCGCCGAGAAATCCCTGCTCGGCGGCGTGGCGCAGCATCGGGGTGTCAATGAACCCGGGAGGTACCGCGTTGACGGTGATCCCGCTGGGCCCGTACTCGAGCGCCAGCGTCTTGGTGAGTCCGTTCACCGCGGATTTTGCCGCCACATAGTGGGCCATATAGGGAGTGCCGGAATGTGTGCTTGACGATGAAATGTTCACGATCCGGCCCCAGCCGGCCGCCACCATGTCGGGCAGCACGGCTTGGGTCGTATGGAAGACCCCGTTGAGGTTGACGTCGATGACCCGGTGCCAGTCGTCGACCGTGATGTTGCTGAACCGCTTGAATCCGTCCAGGCCCGCGGCGTTGATCAAGATCGTGATTGGTCCCAGTCGGTCGCGGATTGCCGACAGTGCGGCATCAACCTGAGAACGGTCCGTCACGTCCGCGGTGTAGGCGAATTCGTTGTCGGACGGTTTGCGGTCGAGGGTGGCGACGTTGAAGCCGTCGGCCCGGAGGCGGTGCGCAACGGCAAGTCCGATGCCCGATCCACCACCGGTGACGACCGCAGTCTTCATCTCCGTAACATCCAAGCCTTCGGTCGACGGGAATCGATCCACGGGAATCGATCTCAATCATAAAGAATCGCCCTTACAATAATGAGAACCTTACTCTCGCGGTCGAGCGGCTCGCAAGCTCGCGACGAAACCGCCCAGGGCCTGGGCCAACGGACGTGTTCAGGTCGGCGCTGAGCGATTGCTTAGCTGATCAGCGAGCCAATTCGGTACATTGACTGCCTTGAACTCTCAGTGCTCGAATGTAAGATTCGCCAGAGATGAGAATGAAATTTTCGTGACTGTCGCCACAGCAGGGGGCCTGGAATGCCATCGCAGCACACCACGAACGCCGGCGCCACCGTCGTGGATGTGCGATCGGCAACTGACGATGGCGGGATCGCAATCGATTCGCACGACCACCATCGACTCTTGATCGACGGCCGGCTCGTCACCGCCGATGCTGCCTTTCCATCCATCAACCCAGCCACCGGCGCGATTCTGGGACACGCTCCCGATGCCAGCGTTGCAGACACCCAGGCCGCGGTCGCGGCGGCGAGGCGCGCCTTCGACACGGGGGAATGGTCGACTGACGTCGCGCTGCGGATCCGGTGTTTGAATCAGTTGCATCAGGCGCTGGTCGATCACGCCGAGGAATTTCGCGAGCTAACGATTGCCGAAGTGGGCGCGACTCGCGCGCTGACACAGGGCGCTCAACTCGACGAACCGATTGGCATCGTGCGCTTTTACGCCGAGTTGCTGTCCGGTTACGACTTCTCCGAAGACCTCGGCGAAAAGGAATCGCGAGGAATGCTGCATCACCGCTGGGTGGAGAAGGAAGCCGCGGGCGTGGTGGCTGCCATCATCGCCTATAACTATCCGAACCAGCTTGCGCTGGCCAAGCTGGCCCCGGCACTGGCCGCCGGCTGCACCCTCGTACTAAAGGCCGCGCCGGATACTCCCCTGGTCACGTTGGCCTTGGGTGAGCTGATCGCCAACCACACCGATATCCCGGCCGGCGTGGTCAACGTGCTCAGTTCATCGGGGCCTGCCGTGGGAGAGGCGCTGACCACCAGCCCCGATGTCGATGTCGTGACCTTCACCGGATCCACCGCGACCGGCCGGCGAATCATGGCCGCGGCAAGCGCGACGGTCAAGCGGGTGTTCTTGGAACTGGGTGGCAAGTCGGCGGTGATCATGCTCGACGACGCCGACTTTGCCGGCGCCGCCATGTTCGCCGCATTCAGCATGGTCACCCACGCAGGCCAGGGCTGTGCGCTCACGTCGCGGCTGCTGGTGCCCCGGTCGCACCACGACGAGATCGTGGAGTTGATCGCGCAGAATTTCGCCGAGGTGCGCCATGGGGACCCGGCGGACCCGAAGACCTATATGGGTCCGCTGATTAACGAACGCCAGCGTGACAAGGTCGACGGCATGGTGCAGCGGGCCGTCGCGGCCGGGGCGATTCTGGTTACCGGTGGCATGCGAATGGACCCCGGCTTTTTCTATGCGCCCACATTGCTCACCAACGTCGACCCGGACAGCGAGATCGCCCAAGACGAAGTGTTTGGGCCGGTGCTCGTGGTGATCGCGTTCGACGACGATGACGACGCCGTGCGCATCGCCAACAACTCGATCTACGGACTGGCCGGCGCCGTGTTCAGCCGTGACCAGGACCGGGCGCTGGCGGTGGCGCGGCGCATCCGCACCGGATCGTTCTCTATCAATGGCGGCAACTATTTCGGCGCCGACAGCCCGTTCGGCGGTTTCAAGCAGTCGGGTGTCGGTCGTGAGATGGGTGTCGCCGGACTGGAAGAGTTTCTGGAACGCAAGACGTTCGCCGTGCCGGCGGTCCCCGCCGAGGAGGCCCGCCCATGAAGCCCCTGGAAGGCATCCGCGTGCTGGAAGTCGCCATGTATGGGTTCGTCCCCTCGGCGGGCGCCGTATTGGTCGAGTGGGGCGCCGACGTGGTCAAGGTTGAGCACGCGGTGAACGGCGATCCCCAGCGTGGCCTCCGGCAGACCGGCATGTTGCGGGTGGAAGGGGACCCAAACCCCAACATCGAACACGCCAATCGCGGCAAGCGCAGTCTCGGGCTGGACATGTCGGTACCCGAGGGCAAAGACGTGCTGCACGAGTTGGCCCGCCGGTCCGATGTCTTTTTGACCAGTTTCCTGCCCGATGCGCGGCAAAAGTTCGGCATCGACGTCGACGACATTCGGTCGGTGAACCCGTCGATCATTTACGCCCGCGGCAGCGCGCTGGGGCCGCGTGGTGAGGAAGCGACCAAGGGCGGATACGACATGACCGCGTTCTGGTGCCGGGCAGGCACCGCCGCCACCATCACGCCGATGGGCTACTCGGGAATGATCAATCCGCCCGGGCCCGCCTACGGCGACACCATCTCCGGCACCAACCTGGCCGGTGGCATCGCGGCGGCGCTGCTCAAGCGTGAGCGCACCGGTGAACCATCCGTCGTCGATGTGTCGCTGCTCGGCAGCGGCCTTTGGTCGATGGGTCACACCGTGGCACTGACCGTGCACCTGGGACAGCGGCTGGAAGCGCCACCGCCCGGCATCCACGGTTCTCCGGTCAACCCGCTGGTGGGCGTCTACGCGACTGCGGACGGCCGGTACATCTCCCTGGTGATGATGCAGCCCGGGAAGTTCTGGGCCGATGTTTGCCGGCACATCGGCCGTCCCGAGCTGTGCGACGATCCGCGCTTCGCGACCGCCGAAAGGATCGCCGCTAACACGGCAGATGCTGTGGAGATCTTGACCAAAGTTATCGCAACACGCACGCTTGCCGAGTGGAGCGAACGCTTTGCGACGCTCGCGGGACCTTGGGCGCCGGTGCAGGACACGCTGGAAGCGGCCGACGACGCACAGGTCCGTGCCAACGAGTATGTGGTGCGCGCCGGCGAACTCGAACTCGTGGCCAACCCGGTGCAATTCGACGTCGCAGCGCCGCACACTGGACCGGCGCCGGGGTTCGCCGAGCAGACCGATGAGATCCTGCTGGAACTCGGATTCGACTGGGACCGCATCATCGAACTCAAAGCGGCCGGCGCCGTTACCTAGAACCGGAGCCCATATGACCAACGCCGCCACCGTCGCCGGCCTATCCATCGGATCGGATAACGGTTGTGCGTTTTCGGTTCCCCCTGGACGCGCGATGAGTAATAATCGCCGAACGCGGCAAGACATGGGGCTGGGTCGGGTCAGCATCGCTTGCAAGCGCCAACTCACGCAACAGAACGGAGGACTGGCGTGAGGATGGTAGCCGCTGTACACGGCGAATCGATGCGCTCTGCGGAGCGGTCGATGCTATTCGATGCTCGAATTAGTTTGGTCTGCAGCGTGTTTTGCATCCACGATACGGGAAGTCCGTTGACCTATGGCGAATAGGGCGGCGGACCGCTGGAGCCCAGGCATTACGTTCGGGCGTGGTTCCAAACCGATGCAGGCGGTCGGCGGGCTGTTCGCGATGTCGGCAGACGCCATCAAGTTCATTTTCCGCCGGCCGTTCCAGTGGCGTGAGTTCCTCGAGCAGTCATGGTTTGTCGCCCGCGTGGCGATGTTGCCCACGCTGTTGGTGGCCATCCCGTTCACCGTCTTGGTCAGCTTTACCCTCAATATCTTGTTGCGCGAGTTGGGGGCCGCGGACTTGTCCGGTGCCGGAGCCGCATTCGGCGCGGTCACCCAGGTCGGACCGCTGGTGACGGTGTTGATCGTGGCGGGTGCCGGTGCCACGGCGATGTGCGCAGACCTGGGCTCGAGAACGATTCGCGAAGAGATCGACGCGATGGAGGTGCTGGGCATCAATCCGGTGCAGCGCTTGGTGACGCCGCGCATGCTGGCCTCAGGGCTGGTGGCCCTCCTACTGAACAGTCTGGTGGTGATCATCGGGATCGTGGGTGGCTATGTCTTTTCGGTTTTCGTCCAGGATGTAAATCCCGGTGCGTTCGCCGCCGGCATCACCCTGCTGACCGGCGTACCTGAGGTCATCATCTCGTGTGTCAAGGCAGCACTTTTCGGTCTGATCGCCGGCTTGGTGGCCTGCTACCGGGGGCTGACGATATCTGGCGGTGGCGCCAAGGCGGTCGGAAACGCCGTCAACGAAACGGTGGTGTACGCGTTCATGTCGCTATTCGTCGTCAACGTGGTGGTCACTGCGATCGGCATCCGAATGTCGGCCAAGTAGTTGAGCAAACGAAGGTTCGCGGAGGAGGTGTAAACACACGTTGTGGCGCTAAGAGCCGTCTATCCGCGACTGACGCGGCAACTCCAGAAGCCGGTTGGTGCCCTGAGCCGCATCGGTGACCACACCCTGTTCTATGGCAGGGCGATTGCCGGAGCACCCTTCGCGGCCACTCACTACCGGCGGGAGATCATTCGCCTGGTAGCTGAGATCAGCATGGGTGCAGGGACTTTGGCCATGATCGGCGGCACACTCGTGATCGTCGGTTTCCTAACGCTAGCCGCCGGCGGAACGCTGGCGGTGCAGGGCTATAGCTCCCTGGGCAATATCGGCATCGAGGCGCTCACCGGGTTTCTGGCGGCCTTCATCAATGTTCGGATCGCCGCGCCCATAGTCGCCGGAATTGGTTTGGCCGCCACGTTCGGCGCCGGCGTGACCGCGCAGCTGGGTGCGATGCGGATCAACGAAGAGATCGACGCGCTGGAATCGATGGCCATCCGGCCGGTTTCGTATTTGGTCAGCACCAGGATCGTCGCCGGGATGATGGCGATCACCCCGTTGTATTCCATCGCGGTCATCCTGTCGTTTCTGGCCAGCCAGTTCACCACGGTGGTGCTGTTCGGTCAGTCGGGTGGCTTGTACCAGCATTACTTCACGACATTCCTCAACCCGATCGACCTGTTGTGGTCGTTCCTGCAGGCCGTCCTGATGGCGATCACGATCTTGCTGATCCATACGTATTTCGGCTATTTCGCCTCCGGCGGACCGGCGGGTGTAGGCGTCGCAACGGGTAACGCCGTGCGCACCTCGCTGATCGTGGTGGTATCGGTCACTCTGCTGGTTTCGCTGTCCATATACGGCTCCAACGGCAACTTCCACTTGTCGGGGTAGGGGAGGCCGCAGAAAAAGATGTCGCGCAACCTCGGGCCGAACCCGATGCACCGTTCGGAAACCACCAGCACCGCAACACCCGTCGCGGCGTCGCCGGGTCGCCACTTCGGCGTGCGTTCCTACGCCCGTCCGTTGACGGGCCTGGCGACCGTCTTGGTGGTCGTCGCCATCGTTGCCGTCTCGGTCGCCTTGTTCCGCGGTGACTTCACCGAGAGCGTGCCGGTCACCGTGGTTTCACCGCGGGCCGGATTGGTGATGAACCCGGATGCCAAGGTGAAGATGCGCGGCGTCGAAGTGGGCAAGGTTGCTGGCATTGATGTGCGGCCCAATGGCGACGCCGTTCTGCACCTCGCGATAGATCCGGTGCAGATCAAACTCATTCCGCACAATGTGCTCGTCGACATCGCGTCGACGAGTGTGTTCGGCGCCAAGTTCGTCGAACTGGTCCCGCCCGACAAGCCGTCGTCGCAGAGCCTGCAACCTCATCAGGTACTCGACGGCAAACACGTCACCGTGGAAGTCAACACGGTATTCCAACAACTCACCTCCCTGCTGTCGACAATCGATCCGGCCAAGCTCAACGAAACCCTTGGCGCCATTGCGTCGGCGGTGAACGGCCGCGGCCACCAGATCGGTCAGATGTTGTCCGATCTGGATTCGTTTCTGACCAAGCAAGATCCAAGTCTTCCCGATCTCGGTCACGACCTCTCGGTGCTGCCCGTGGTGAGCAACGCCTACGCGGACGCGGCGCAGGACCTCATTACCACGGCGGACAACGCGATCAGAATCAGCAAGTCGATCGTCGATGAGCAACGAAACCTGGACGCGTTCCTGATCAGTTCGATCGGCTTAGCCGATATGGGCAATGAAGTGGTCGGCGGCAATAGACAGGCGCTGACCGATGTCCTGGATCTGTTGGTGCCGACCAGCGATCTACTCTACGAGTACCGCCAAGCGCTGTGGTGCGGCATTTCCGGTTCCCTGGTGAATCTCCACGCGCCGCCGCTGCCCGAGCCGATGATCAAGGTATTGGTTTACCTTGGCTTCGGCGCGGAGCGCTACCGGTATCCGTCCAACTTGCCCAAGGTGGCCGCCACCGGCGGGCCACAATGCCATGACCTCCCCGTGGTGCCCTTCGACAAGGCGCCACCGTTCGTGGTGGCCGATGTCGGCGCCAACCCGATGGAATACGGCAACCCGCAACTGCTGCTCAACTCCGACGCGCTCAAGCAGTTGTTGTACGGGCCGATCGACGGGCCGCCGCGCAACTCCATGCAGATCGGACAACCCGGATGACCGGCTCGCGCGCGATGATCATCAAGTTCGGGGTGTTTGCCGCCGTGATGATCCTCTTAACGGTGTTCCTGTTCTTCATATTTGGGCAATACCGAACCGGTGCGACCAATGCGTATTCGGCCGTGTTCAACGATGTATCGCGGCTCAAGCCCGGAGAGACGGTACGGGTCGCAGGGGTTCGGGTGGGCACTGTCAACAGCGTCTCGCTGCGTGCGGACAAGAAGGTTCTGGTGCAGTTCGACACCGACCGCGGTGTCGTGCTCAGCACCGGCACGCGTGCCGTCGTTCGGTATCTCAATCTGGTCGGTGATCGCTATCTGGAGCTTGTCGACGGACCCGGATCGACCAAGGCGCTGCCGCCCGGCGGGCAGATCCCGATCGATCGGACGGCACCGGCCCTCGATCTCGATCTGCTGCTCGGCGGACTGAAACCGGTTACCCAGGGCCTTAATCCGCAAGACGTCAATGCGCTCAGCGCGGCGCTCATCGAGGTCTTCCAGGGCGAGGGTGGGACGCTGGAGTCGCTGCTGAACAAGACGTCGTCGTTTTCCAACACGTTGGCCGACAACAACGAGACCGTGCAGGCGCTGATTGACAACCTCAATGTCGTGGTGGGCGCCGTAGACAAAGACGGCGCCAAGTTCTCCGACGCCATCGACCGTCTCGAGCGGTTGGTCAGTGCCCTGTCGCAAGACCGCGACACCATTGGCGCCGCCATCACCGCCCTGGACAATGGAACCGCTTCGATCGCGGATCTACTCGGCCGCGCCCGTGCGCCGCTGGCCGGCACTGTGGATCAGTTGAATCGGTTGGCCCCGTTGCTGGACAAGGACAAGAACCTAATCGACATCTCGCTGCAGAAGTTGCCGGACAACTACCGCAAACTGACGAGGTTGGGTTCCTACGGCGCGTGGTTCCCGTACTACCTGTGCGGACTTGCGTTGCGCGTCTCCGATCTGCAGTACCGGACGGTGGAAGTTGGGGTAACCCACCAGGTCACCGGGAGGTGCGCAGAACCCGATGCTTAAGTACCGCGGAGCAGGTCTCATTCGGGCCGGATTTATCGGCGCCGTTCTGGTGGTGCTGGTGATCGCCGTCGGGCTAAATCCCGAACAGCTACTACAACGTGCCACCACCGTCCGCTATCAGGCGCTGTTTTCTGATGCCGGTGGTTTGGCCGTCGGCAACGATGTGACGGTATCGGGTATCAAGGTCGGCAGCGTGTCGGGGATGTCGTTGCAGCATGGCGACGTCCTGGTGACATTCACCGTTAGCGGGAAGGTCGAACTCGGGGCGGCCAGTACCGCGCACATCAGGACGGGCTCGCTGTTGGGCCAACGGGTGCTCACCGTGGAATCCGCGGGCGACGGTACGTTGCGTCCAAGGGCCGTCATCCCGATATCGCGAACCTCGTCGCCCTATTCGCTATCCGAAGCCGTTAGTGATGCGGCAACCGATATCGCCGGAACCAACACCGATGCACTCAACCAGTCCCTCGATACGCTCTCGGCAACGTTGAATCAGATTGCGCCGCAACTGGGTCCATCGTTCGATGGACTGACCCGACTATCGCAAGCGCTCAACAGCCGCAATCAGACGCTCGGTGAGCTACTTAAGGGCGCCGCCGATGTCACCGGCATCTTGTCGCAACGTAGCCAGCAACTTAACACGCTGATCCTCAACGCCGACGACCTTTTGTCCATGCTGGTGACGCGTCGCCAGGCCATCGTGCGGCTGCTCGCCAGCACGTCTGCGGTGGCCAGGCAGCTGTCCGGTTTGGTGCAGGACAACGAAAGCAAACTCGCGCCGACGCTGGAACGCCTCAATTCGGTGACCGCGATGCTGGAGAAGAACCGGGATAACCTCGCCGAGGCGCTTCCGGGGCTGGCGAAGTACGAGTTGACCCAAGGCGAGACCGTGTCCAGCGGCTTCTACTACAACCCGTTTATTCCAAACCTGTTCACAATTCAGTTCTTCCAGTGGTTCATCGATTATGCGTTTGGCTTCCGCGCCCACGGAGCTCCCGGTCAGCCACCCGACAACGCCGGGCCGCGGGCACTGTTCCCCTTCCCCTTCAACCAGAACCCGGGGGGGTCGCGATGATGCGGCTCGAGAGGACTCAGCGCACGGCGGTCAAGGCCGGACTGATGATGGTATTGGTCGGGCTCGTCGTTGTCGGCTCTGCAGTTGCGGTGCGTAACACCTTCTTCCGTCCCACCACGATCACCGCCTATTTCCCCACCGCCACCGCGATCTACCCCGGCGACGATGTGCGCGTCTCGGGCATGAAGGTCGGGAGCATCGCCGCGATCCGGCCGGAGGGGACCCGGGCCAAGATGGTTCTGCACGTCGACCGCGACGTGCCTGTTCCGGCGGACGCGAAAGCGGTGATCGTCGCCCAGAATTTGGTGGCGGCGCGCTATGTACAGCTCACTCCGGCGTATCGGTCGAGTGGCCCCGTGATGGCCGACGGCGCGGTCATACCGATCGAACGCACCGCGGTACCCGTCGAATGGGATGAGGTGAAAGACCAACTGATGAGGTTGGCAACGGAGCTGGGGCCCAACAGCCAGGTGTCCACGCCATCGATTTCTCGGTTTATCGACAGCGCTGCCGACGCGTTGGGTAACGGAAACGGCGTCAAGCTGCGTGAGACGCTGGCTCAACTCTCCGGAGTGGGGCGGATCCTGGCCAACGGCAGCGGCAACATCGTCGACATCGTCAAGAACCTGCAGACTTTCATCGGGGCGTTGCGGGACAGCAACGTTCAGATAGTGCAATTCAACGATCGACTGGCCACACTGACCAGTGTGCTCGACGACAACAAGTCCGATCTGGATGCGGCACTGACCGACCTGTCGAGTGCGGTCGGCGAGGTACAGCGGTTCATCGCGGGCAGTCGTGATCAGACCGCCGAGCAGATTACCCGGTTGGCCGACCTGACGCAGATCCTTGTCGACAACAAGATGGCGTTGAAAAACGTTCTGCACGTTACACCGAACGCGCTGGCGAACGCCTACAACGATTACGATCCGGATGTCGGAAATGTCCGCGGCGGCGTGGGAATCCAGAACCTCACCAACCCGGTGTGGTCGATATGCTCACAACTCGGCGCGATGGAGAACGTCACCTCGGTCGAATCGGGCAAGCTGTGCGGCCTGTACCTGAGCCCGGCGTTGAAGGTGTTCAATCCGTTGCTCTACTTCAACTTCAACTATTTCCCAATCCCGGTCAATCCGATCCTGGCTCCCGCGTTTGACCTGCAAAACGTGGTCTACACCGAGCAGCGGCTGGCGCCGGGCGGGCAGGGACCGAAGCCGATCGCGCCCGAGCTGCCGCCGGCGGTGTCGGCGTACACCGGGCTGCCGGGTGATGTACCTCCCGCGCCGCCGCCCCCGCCGCCGCCGGCGCGGATACCGGGCGCGGCGATGCCGGAGCCGCCCCCGCCGAGCACGCCGGTCGAAACCTCGCCGCCCCCGGCGAAGGTGTCGGACATGCTCCTCCCGGCGGAAGGGGCGCAGCCGTGACGGGAAGGGGCGCCGTACCAGCCATGGCCGCGATTGCCAGGGGTCTGGGCATTTGTTGCTGTGTCATGCTGGTCGCGACCGGGTGCGCGTTCAACGGGCTGAACTCACTGCCGCTTCCCGGCGCGGTGGGCCGTGGACCGGGGGCCACCATCTACCACGTTGAGGTCGCCAACGTCGGTACCCTCGAGCCGAATTCACCGGTGATGATCAACGACGTCGTTGTCGGCAGCATCCGAAAGATGACGGTGCAGCGCACGGCAAAGGGTTGGCATGCGGACGTCGAAATCTCGGTGAATCCCGATGTTGAAGTGCCGGGCAATGCGGTTGCCCGCGTCGGCCAGACCAGCCTGCTGGGATCCATGCATCTGGAACTCAATCCGCCTCCGGGCAAGCTCGCCGAAGGAAAGCTCGAACCGCGTTCCACGATCCCGCTGGACCGGTCCTCGACCTATCCGTCGACCGAGCAGACGCTGTCGTCGCTATCGGTGATCCTCAATGCCGGCGGACTGGGACAGATTGGGGACATCATCCACAACGTCACCGCCGCGCTGTCCGGGCGCGCCGGGGACATTCGTGACCTAATCGAACGTCTGGACAGATTCGTCGGCACGCTCGATGACCAGCGGGACAACCTGGTCGCATCCATACAAGCCCTGAACCGCCTTTCCGGCACCTTTGCCAGCCAACGCGACGTGATCACCCAGGCGCTGTACAAGATTCCGCCGGCGCTAGACGTGCTCCTCCGGGAGCGGCCGCGTTTCACCGCGGCGCTCAACAAACTCGGCACGTTTAGTGATACCGCCACCAGACTGGTCAACGACGCGGGATCAGATTTGGTCAAGAACCTGCAAAATCTCGGTCCAACGATTAGTGCGCTCGCCGACATCGGGCCGGATCTCGACGCCGCCATTGCCTACGCGCCGACCTTCCCGTTCACTCAGGGATTTATCGACCGCTATGTCCGAGGTGACTACGTCAACGGGTACTTCATCATCGATCTGACCAATGCCGGGCTACGTAAGAGCATCCTGCTGGGAACTCACTGGGGACGGCTAGGGGCCGAAGGCGTGCCCGCGCCGGGAGATCCGGAGTATCTGCAGTTCAAATTTGGCGCTCCGCTACCGCCCGGTCCGCCACCGGCTGGAGAGCCGGCTCCGGTGGGCCCGGCCCCAGGCCCTGCGCCCGAATCTACTGTCCCGATACCGGGCGCGACTCCGGCCACCACCGCGCTGACGGAGGGGGGCCCATAGGTGCTGACCCGTTTCGTCCGAATCCAGTTGGCGATCTTCGCGATCGTAGGAATCATCGGTGTGGCGGTGATGGTTGTGTGGTACGTCCAGGCGCCGACGCTGCTGGGCATCGGCAAGATGACGGTAACCCTGGAGCTGCCCGCCACCGGTGGTCTCTACCGCTTCAGCAACGTGACGTACCGCGGGGTGCAGATTGGCAAGGTGACCGCGATAGCATTGACTCCCCATGGAGCGAAAGCCACTCTTGCTCTTGATACTTCTCCGAAGATCCCGGCGAATCTGCGAGCCGAAGTGCGCAGCATCTCCGCGGTGGGCGAGTACTACGTGGATCTTCGGCCACGCACCGATTCGCCGCCTTACTTGCACAATGGGTCGGTAATTGCCAAGGAGCAGACCGCTATTCCACAGCCGATCGGTCCGGTGCTCGATCAGACCAGTGCCTTGCTCAGCAGCATCCCCAAGGGCAAGCTCAGCACATTGCTCGATGAGTCGTTCGACGCATTCAACGGGGCCGGTTACGATTTCGGGTCGCTGTTCGACTCCTCCGCACAATTCTCGGGCGATCTCAACGGCGTCGCCGATCGCACTCGTACCCTTACCGAGGAGACTGGACCGTTCCTGGATGCGCAAGCGCAGACCAGCGATTCGATCCGATTGTGGGCGCGCAGTCTCGCCGGAGTCAGCGGCCAGCTGGTCGACAACGACCCGCAGATACGCACCCTGCTCGAAAAGGGCCCCGGCGCCTTCAACGAGGCCTCAAAGCTGCTAGACCAGATCAGGCCGACGCTGCCGGTGCTGCTCGCCAATCTCACTACGGTGGGCCAGATTGCGGTGACCTATCACGCATCACTCGAGCAAGTGTTGGTGCTGCTGCCGCCGTTCACTGCCGCGATCCAGTCCTTCCTGGGTACCAAGAGTCCGGTTGGGTTGGCTACGGGCGCATTCAATCTCATCATCAGTGATCCACCGGCATGCACGGTCGGCTTCTTGCCACCGAGTCAGTGGCGTAACCCTGCCGACACCACCATCGTTGATACGCCGGACGGGTTATACTGCAAACTGCCGCAGGACTCCCCGATCGGAGTGCGAGGCGCCCGCAACTATCCGTGTATGGGGCAGCCCGGAAAACGGGCGCCGACCGTCGAAATCTGTGAGAGTGACCGGCCATTCGAACCTCTGGCAATGAGACAGCACATATTTGGCACCTACCCGCTGGACCCGAACCTCATCGCGCAGGGCATCCCGCCGGACGATCGGGTCAACTGGAACCGCGAGCGAATCTTCGGTCCGGTGGAGGGGACACCACTGCCCCCGGGTGTGGGTCCGCCGGCGGAAATGGCGATGCCGCCGGGACCGCTGGGCCCATCGGCGTCGGTGGGACCGATGGGCGAGGTGTCGCCCATCGCACCCATTGACGTTCCGGACGTTCCGTCCACCCCGCCTCCCGCGCCCAGCGGGGCGCCGTCGGCCGCACCAAGCGGACTCGGACGGGGCGCGTCAAGACCCGGCCCGTCAGTGGCCTTCGCTCGGTACGACCCGCACACCGGCAGCTACGTCGCCCCGGATGGCCAGGTCTACCGCCAGACGGATCTGGTCGTGCCCAAGGTGCCGAAGACATGGAAGGACATGTTCCCCACGTGAAGTCGTGGGCCCGACTGCTGAGCTAGGTGTGTGCGGTTACCCAATTTTGTCCAGCCGGAATGGCTGTTCGATGTACAGCGGGGCGTTGTTGCCGCAGGCGCCGCTTGGTCCGGTCGTCTTTTCCCGGCCAGCCAGAACGGGCGAACCAAGTTGGGTCTCACCGGTTTCCGGATTTGCTGGATAGAAGTAGATGACGTCGTGGCCGGTGAATGTTGTTCCGTCGGGGCAGGTTTCCCAGTTCGGTAGGTCGCGTTTGACGGTCCACAGTTGCCCGTCATGCATGGTCAACGGTGCGGTCCAGCCTTGGTCACTGGCTACCTGGCCGCTGCAATCCTGGGCGGTGCTGCACGAGGAGGTGATAGTCCAAATGCTACGTACCACCGGCTCGTCGTGATAGACCGTGTTGGTTCGTGCCCAGTCGCCGATCACCGTGGCGGTGTAGGTGCCGTTGATGGCCGGATTGTAGGCCCACGCCGGCGACGCCATGCTCACGCTGCCGGCCATCAGTATTGCGCCAACCACCATGCTAGTTGAACGCATCATTTGCTCCTGGACGCGCCATATTTGGCCACTTTTGGTGAGATCCAAAGACTAACACCGTCTCCGCGTACGGTGGTATGGGTCTGAGCCGGAACTTGGCATTCACATCGGATCGAATCTCTCGATAAGCCACGAATTATTGACCTTCAGCAGCGTCACCCGAACACTGCTTGATGTCACAATTGGTTCCGGCTTTGCCCTACTGGCGGTCTGTTGTTTGACGAATACCAGCACCACCGCTAAATGCGGTTGCAGCTCGGACACGGCCGCCTTGATCACGGTCGCGGTCGTCGTGACTCCGCCACGCTGTGCCGCCGGGCCCACGACCTGGTCCGCGAACTGCCGGTAGTAGGCCAGATAGTTGTCGGTGAGTCGCGCCTTGGCGTTGGTGAAATCGCGGTCAAGAGTGTCCGGCGAGTAGGACAGCAGTGCCGCGGCGCCGTCGCTGGCCGCCGTGATTGCCTGTTGTGCCGCAGCATCATCGGTTTGCAGATCTGTTCGGTAGGCAAAATGGAAATACCCCGCTCCAAACGCGAGCGTGGCAACAAGCAGCGTCGTCAACACGATTGCGCGCCACCTGGCCAGGCAGCGACGCATTATCCCTTTCAGACGGCCGGTTGGGCGCCCAGGTGTCGCAGTCGTGGTTGTGTCATCGTCGACCGTCACGGGACGAACTCGACTTTCGAAATCTTAAGCTGTGCGCCGTCCCTTTCGACGTTAACGACTATGCGCCAAGAGCGCGATTCCGGCTTTGCCTGATCAGGCTTGATGATTTCAGATTTCGCCGCCACCAGGACAACTGCCGAATCCGTGGTCATGGACTCTACGGCGATGGCTTGAACGGCGCCCTTGATACGGACCTGCGATTGTTCGACCGCCTTGACGAAGTCTTCGGCGCTCATCAATATGCCGGCCTTGAATAGCCCGGTGGTGTTGTCGACGAAGCGCTGTACGTCGTCTCGGGCCGTGGTCGCATCGATCGACATCATCGTCACAACGGCATTGCGGGCCGCTGCGGAGAACTCCGTCGCCCGCTGACGTTGCTGCCCGACGCTGCGGTGCTGCCACAGCAAAAACCCGCTTGCGGCCAGCGAGGCGCAGATTACGACGGCCGCGGCCCCGGCGGCCAGGACTTTTCGGGCCGGACGACGGGACCGTCGGCCCGGCGCCAGCGCCGTCGCGTCCTGCTCGGCGAGCGTGGCGCTGGCGTCGCGCTCACTGGATGCCGCCTCGGCCAGTTGGCGCAACCGGAGCGCGCGGGCACGGGCCGCCTCGGCGCGGGCTTGCGCTTGCGTGAGCTGGTCTGCTGCGGCGGATTCGGCCGCGGTCCCTGCCTCCGAATCGTCGGCGTCGAGCGTCTCAACTGGAAGCTCGCGCGGCGGCAATGGAATCACCTCCTGGTCCGCACCTGTAGGAGAGCCACATTATCACTGGCAAAGCGGGCACCAGAGCCGTCGCGGATTGCTCTGTGTCTGCGCGCTCTCTGAAAAGCAGAATTTCCTTCCCAATTTCTTTCCCCCCTGTGGCAAAGTTACTTTGTGCGATTCATCGTGGCATCGGTCGCAGCGCTGGGCATTGCCGTGGGGGCCGGTATGTCGGCGCCGCCGGCTGCTGCCGGACCGAGCACGTGTGACTATCCGGACTGCACGCCGGGTATCAGGCCGCATGTCGTGCTCGGTGCGCCCTGCGACAGCACCACCTACTACGTGTTTGGCACGGCTGACTATCACGTGTCCTTCGCCACTGAGCCGGGACGGCTGATGTTCTGTGGCTCACCGAGGCGGTATGAACCCCGCTGGTTCCGGTCGCCTCCGATGGCGGGCGTCAAGGACGAGAACGCGCCGTGCAGTGACTACCCGGAGTATTACGTGGCGCAGGCGCCGGATGGCCTATTCCTGGTCTGCGTCGCGCACGACGGTAGACAGGTCTGGGAGCGCGGCGACACCTAACCTTGTTCACGGCAACGTGTTCGGGATCTCGGGCCAGTCTTGGAAGGGGCTAGGTCCGAAGTAGTCACGGTTGTGAATAGTGCCGTCCATGTCGCGATGGTGTGCGTCATGGCAGGTGGTGGGATCCCACTGGGGTCCCCATGCGGGATCGAAGGGCTGGCCCGGACACCAGTGGTACCCCACGAACGGCCAGGGTGGGTCGTCGGCGTGCGCGGTGGACGCGGTACCCACACTCGCGAGGCCACATCCGGTGACGGCCATGGTTACTGCGGCAACCAAGCGAGCGGCTCTGCTCATGGTGGAAACGGTACCCGAACGCTGTTGCGGAGTGTTGTCTTTGGGCGATGCGGGGTGGCCACACGATCTGAATTCACTTGTGTCGCTGCGCGTTAAGCACTCTGCTTAAGACGCTCACCGCCGCCCCTGCGGCGTAGAACGTTCAGACGTCTAGCCGTCGCGCGCGTCCATGAGCCGGCCGGTAATGCGTAGCAGCTGCGCGCGCAGAGTTTTATCGTCGACGTCGGCGACCAGCGGGTGCAATACGCCGACGGCGATGGCACCGGACAGCATTGCGGCCAGCACCCGCGTGTCGTCGCCGGCATCGCCGACCAGCACGCCGTAGAGACGCTGGATGAATTGCTGAAACGGTTGGTGCTCGGCAAGCAATCGGACGATGACGGGATCGAACTGCAAAGTGCTGGCCGCTCCGCGCCGCTCGATGGCAAGCTCGATCACCCGGTCAAGCAGCAACTCCCGTGCCCGGGACGGATGATCCTGGGCCTCGGCCGCTTCCAAGGCCGCCTCAAGTCCTCCGAGTTCGCGTTCGGTGAGCGCGACAACGATCTGTTCTTTGGTCTTGAACTGGTGGTAGACCGCCGCTTTCGTGACTCCCACGGTATCGGCGATCATCTGCAGCGAGGTTCCGCCGACCCCGTGTTCGGCGATCAACTGCAGAGCGGCATCCAAGATGCGTGTTTGCGCGGCGCTGCGCTCGATGAAACGGAACCGGCTTGGGGACTGCGTCGACGCCACATCGAGAGCCTAGCCGATCGGCTATTGACCTCGGCTAGCCGATCGGCTAGTTTCGCTGACGAGCCGGCCGGAAGGAGTTCACCGATGTCCGACCTTGGCGGCAGCCCGGCGACCGGTGCGCGGCGGGCGGGAATCGCGCGGCGACGAACCGATGGCGAGCTGATCCTGTTGTGGACATTGCCGGTGGTGGTGATGATCTGGATCTCCGCTTTTGTGCTGTTTCCCGGCTTTACCCCGCCTATGTCGCCCGCTATGTCGGCCGAGCGAGTGGCCGAGTTCTACCGAGAGAACCAGTCCAGCATTCGGTACAGCATGATTCTGTTCAACTGGTTCTGCGTGGGGCTGGTCCCAATTCTGATCCTGCTCGTGATGCAAATCCGCCGGATGGCTCATCGAACGCCGATCTTTGGCTACTGCATGCTCGGCTGCGTGGCCGGCGGTCCCACCCTATTTCTCATCGCCAATGTCTGCTGGCTGCTCGCCGCCTTCCGCCCAGAGCGAAATGCCGAATTAACGTTGCTGCTCAACGATCTCGCGTGGATCACGTTCACCACCGTGGTTCCCTTTCTCATCGCCCAGAGCGTGATTTTGGCCCTGGCCATCTATTGTGATGATCCGGTGCATCCGGTCTTCAACAGCTGGGTTGCCCATTTCAACCTGGTTGTCGCGGCCGCGCTGACGCCCGCGGCATTCGTCGGGCTGGCATCAAGCGGCCCGGTGGCCTGGGATGGGTTAATGTCGTTCTGGCTGAAGAACATCACCATCGCGGTGTGGATCGTCGTCATGACTGTCGTTGTTGGACAAGCTATTTATCGGGAGCGCGGCGAGGACTCCGGGTGAAGCCAACGGCTACCCCATCAACATCGCCGGCGAATGTGCCCACCGGCTCGCTGCGCCGACGGATGGTTTGGCACTGCCGGCGCAACCCGAAGCGCGAACTCTGGTTGGCCTGGGGGACGCTCGTTGCGTTTTACAACCTGTTCGTCCTGGTGTTTTTTGTGCTGACCCGTACCCAGCCCCCTCCCAGCCCCGAGTGGGATGCGCCGAAGATCGTGCAGTGGTTCAACGACAATCACTTTGGGATCCTCGTCGGCTTCGCCGTCATGTTCGTCATCGCCGGCATGACCACGATGAGCAACGCGCTCATCGCGTATTCGATGCGCCGCATGTCGATCAGTCGCGCAATCGCGTACTCGTACCTCATCCTGTATTCACTTAGCGCTATCCCGGGCATGCTGCTGATGTGCATCGCGCTGACGGTCGGGGCAATGCGTCCGGACCGTGATCCCGAGGTGATCCACTGGATCTACGACTTCGCCTTCTTGTCGTTTGTGGGGACCATGGGTGTGTTCCTGATCGGATCGCTGGTGTGGATGCTGGCGATTCTCATTGACCAGAACGAGGTGTTCCCCAAGTGGTTTGGCTACCTCAACCTGTGCAACGCATTGACGGAGATCGTCGTGTCACCCGCATGGATCTTCCGGCGGGGGGTCTTCGCCTGGAACGGTCAAATCGCGTGGTGGCTGGACATGGTTGTCTTCGGGATCTACACGGCGGTGTTCATCGTCCTGCTGCGCCAAATGATCCAGCGTGAAGACTTCGGCACCGGGCCGCTACCGCGGCCTGCAACCCACCGGGAGGCGGTGCGGTGACCGGGGCCGCCCGTGAGCGCAGGGCCGCCGGGTTGGTACCCGGCCAACCCGACATGTGGGTCTTCGTGCTGTTCGAAACACTGGTGTTCACTGGATATTTTGGCTTCTACCTGTTCTATCGGACCCAGAGCCCGGAGCTCTTCCTGCGCTCTCAGGTGGAATTGGACCTGCGTATCGGAGTCGCCAACACCCTCCTTTTGCTGCTCAGTTCGTGGTCGGTGGCGCGATGCGTTCAGTCGGCCCGCGCCGGTGCGTACCGCCCGGCGCTCAAAGACGCGCTGCTTACCGCGCTCTTGGGCCTGATGTTCCTGGGCTCGAAGATGGTGGAGTGGGTCCGGCAGATCCAGCGGGGCAACAGCCTCTCCGGCGATGACTTCTTCACCTACTACTTCTTCCTCACCGGAATCCACTTCGTGCACTTGCTGATTGGCTTCGTAGTACTCGGTGTCCTGGTCTATCAGCTCGCACGCCCGGCGCTCAGATCCCAGGAGCTTGTCGAAACCTGCGCTACCTACTGGCACACCGTCGACTACCTTTGGGTGCTCATCTTCGCGCTGCTCTATGTGGTGAGGTGATCAATGATCAAGTTCAATGTGAGGCTCCTGGTCGTCTGGCTGGTGTTGGCCTCGTGCACGCTGGCCTATCTCTGGGTAGATCACCCCAGCGGGGATGAGATTGGCTCGCCTCGGTCGAGTACCGCTGTCACCTCGGCGGTGATCGTGATCGCAGCCATCAAGGTGCGCATTATCTTTCGCGAGTTCATGGAAGTCCGGCAGGCTCCTGCCCTACTGCGACGGCTGACGGATACCTGGGTGGTGCTCATCGTGGTGAGCCTGTTCGGCTGCTACTTCACCGGACTGATGATGCGCTAGCGGCTCACCTCCGACACGGCTACCCGGTAGGTGTGAACGTGATGTGCAGGTCGGTCAGTCCGAGCAGAATGTACGTCGGCTCGTAGGTGTAGCAGCGGTCGTCGGCCGGTCCGTGTCGGTGCTCATTGATCGCGATGTCGAGCATCCGGTCCAGAATTCGCTGCAGTGACACCCGACCCTCTACCCGGGCCAGCGGACCGCCTGGACAGGAGTGCACTCCGCGGGCGAAAGCCATGTGCTCGCGCACATTTGGTCGGTCGAGGCGAAACTCGTGAGGGTTTTCGAAGCGGCGTGGATCGCGGTTGGCGGCGCCGGGCAACACCATCACGACGGTTCCGGCCGGTATCTTGAGACCGCCCACCGTGGTCCGCTTGCGGGTCAGCCGAGAGTCGCTCTTGACCGGACTGTCCATCCGCAGTGATTCCTCGATAAAGTTCGGTATGAGGCTGCGGTTTTCGCGCAGCTTTTGCTGGATATCGGGGCGGTCGCCAAGCACCCGCATGGCGGCGGTCAGCAGCTTGGCGGTGGTTTCCTGACCGGCGGCGAACAAGAAGGTGGCCGAGCGGACGACCTCGATGACCTCCGGCGTCGAGCCGTCCGGGTATTTCGCTGTGGCCAGTGCTGTCAAGACGTCGTTGCGCGGCCGACGTCGTCGGTCCTCGATGTAGGCACTGAACTTGTCATCGAGCCACTGCAGTGGGTTGACCCCCACCGATTCATGGTTCAGCGCACCAACCCGACCCATGCGGTCGGCTCCGAGCACAACGCGAAAGTCCTTGCGGTCGTCCTCGGGGACGCCGAGGAGGTCGGCGATTACCAGGGTCGCGAAGGGCTTGGCGTATTCGCTGATGAACTCGCATTCGCCGGCGCTGAGAAATTCGTCGAGCTGGCGGTCGGCCAGCCGCCACATGAACTCCTCGTTCTGTTTGAGCCGGCTGGGTGTCAGCAGCCGGCTCAAGATCGATCGCGCGCGACTGTGCTCGGGTGGGTCCATGGTGACCATGTGCTCGTACATCGGAAATTGTTCGCGATGCGCGTCGATCTGGGCGTTGACGTCGTCACTGTCGGGAGCGAAGGGCAGGGGAGGGAAGGGGCCACCGAGCGCGACACAGTTTGAAAAGGAATCGGTGTCTTTGTATACCGCTGTCGCCTCCTCGTAGCCCGTGACCGCGACCACGCCGTGATGCGGTAGCCGCAGCACCGGACTCTGGCTACGCAGGTAATCGAAATAGGGATGCGGATCCGGGATCAGCGATGGGTCGGTGAAGAAGTCGATCGATTCGTAGGTGCTCATCTGGTGCATGCCTCCCGTTGCCGGACCTGTGCCGACCTGGCCGAATGGTGCATCGGCGGCGAGAGCTGGCGCCGCCGGCCAAGTCCGATGTCCGCCGTGCTGAGCACCTGCTTAGCACGGTACTCATGTCATGGTCAACATCCCGCGCGGCGATACGATCGTGGCGACCCGTGCGGATGCGTGGAGAGTCTGGAGTAGCGGTATGACATCGGCTCGTCGGATAGGGGCGCCAGACGCGAAGAATCGCGGTTTGCTGCTCGATACGGCCGAGCAACTGATGATCGAAGAGGGCTACGCGGCAGTGACGTCGCGTCGTCTCGCGAGCAAGGCGGGACTCAAACCGCAGCTGGTGCATTACTACTTCCGCAACATGGAGGAGCTGTTCCTGGAGCTTTTCCGCCGCCGCGCCGAAGAAGGTCTGCAAGCGCAGGCGCAGGCGTTGCAATCGGCTCAGCCGTTGTGGGCGCTGTGGAAATTCGGCAGCGATCCGGCGTTCGCCCGAATTTCCATGGAATTTATGGCCCTGGCCAACCACCGCAAGGCGTTGCGGGCCGAAATCGCCCACTACGCGGAGCGTTTCCGTGATGAACAGCGACGGGCCATCACAATCGCGCTGCAGCGCTACGGCGCGGACAGCCATGATGTGCCGCCGGTGGTGTGGACCGTGCTCATGACCAGTTTGTCGCGTTTTCTGGTGTTGGAAAAGGCACTCGGAATGTCCGGCGGTCACGCCGAGACCACCGAGTTGGTGGAGGGGTACCTGCGCCGCCTGGAAGGCGAGCCGTAGGTTCACCAGGTTCGCAGCGAGCAGAGCACGCCCCGAGGCCCGTCCTTGGAGACTTTGACCACCCCGTCCACGGCGAGTTCGCAGTGAAACTGCGGGGTGCCCGGTTGCCTGCCGGTGGTGGCGGTGACCACCGCCCATTGACCGGGGTTGGCCAGCATGACCTGCATCGTCCACGGCTTACCCGGGGCAATATCGGCCTGGATATTGGGAGTAAACGAATAGTTGTTATGGCTGTAGTCGGAGAAGACGGCGGGATCCTGGTCCCCATAATAGATGTCGGCGTAGATGGGACTTTTCGTCGAGACGGTATAGGTGACCTGATGCATGGGCGGATCGTCCGCGCTTGCGCGTGGCACCTGTACTAACGCGCCAGATAGGGCCGCGACAGCTGCCAGCATCGCTGAGCTGACACCAAGCCGGCTGTCGGTAGTGCTTCTCATGTCGCTCCTCCGGCTGCCGGGCGCGGCCTGGGGGTGCGGCTTATTACCCGCTCTGCGGCCTGCCAGTGTGCATCCGCAACCCACAGCCGTGCAAATGATGCTATCGCTTCATCGGGTGACACTCCGCTGATTACTCGCTTTATCTCGGTTGCCGGACGGCGAGCCAGCAATCTGGCGATCGATCGCCAGCCGGCATCTGGCGAGTCGAAGGAAGAGCGGGGTAACACTAGATCCACCAAGCCAATTCGCTCCGCCTCGGCGGCGTCGAGCGCGATGCCGGTGCCCGCCAACAGCAGTGCCTTGCTCTTTCCGACCAGGGTGGCCAACCGCTCGGCGCCGCCCCAGGCCGGCATGATCTCCAGCTGGACCTGATTGAAGGCGATCTTGATGTCGTCGGCGGCCACCCGGATGTCGGCGGTGACGGCCACCTCGGCGCCGCCGCCGAAGGCGTGGCCGTTGAGCACGGCGATCACAGGGGCCGGAAAGGCGGCCAGTTGATCGCAGATGGACCGCATGCGTTTGGCCATCGCCGAGGCATCCTCGTGTGTTCGCAACGCGCTCAGTTCCCTGAGGTCGCCCCCGGACACGAAGGCCCGATCGCCGGCGCCCCTGATCACCAGGGCCTGCGCGCCCACCGCCGCATCGAGCGCGCTCTGCAGCTGATCCATGGTGTCTAGCGCAATGGCATTGCGCGCGTGCGGGCGATCGATGGTCAATACTGCCAGCGCCCTATCGATCTCGTCGTACTCCAATTCCACCATGTGGTCAATGCTCCTGGACGAGTCCAGCGCGAGTCTGGTCAGGGCTATCCGATATTGGCATTCTCTTTGAGGGAGAATAACATCATCGCTGCAGGTCCAGAAGTTGCCGTTGGGCGGAAGCAAGGTGGTCACGTGCGGAACCAAATCGCGGCGATGGCGGTGGCGGGGCTGGCGGCGGCCGGTCTGACAGCGTGCGGTACACCCTCGGATTCGCAACTGGCCAGCACCGCATCGATGACCGTCAACGGCAACGACGTGCGCCCGCAGGTGGTGCGGTGCGACCAGATCGAGTGGTACCGAACGATCCAGATCGGCGACGAAGCCTCCGGGGCCAGGATCCTCATCGATCAAGGGGTCCGGCCAATGGTTACGAAGTCCGTTCGCATCACCAACCTGGGCGGCTTCACCGGACTGTACTCACAAACCGATGGCGGCGACGCGAACACCAGCTTTAGTGGTGACAAGGTCACCATCAGCGGGACCGCCAACGGGTTCAACACCGACAAACCCTCCGAACCGACAACCGCCTCGTTCAAGATCAGCGCAAACTGCTGATCGCGCATCTGGCGTGCACTGCCTACCGGGGCCCGTTGCGGCCGTCGCCCGCTGAGAATAGTATTCTCCTAAATCGCG
This sequence comes from Mycobacterium basiliense, assembly GCF_900292015.1. NCBI lineage: Bacteria > Bacillati > Actinomycetota > Actinomycetes > Mycobacteriales > Mycobacteriaceae > Mycobacterium > Mycobacterium basiliense. The sequence continues at coordinate 4,700,609 of NZ_LR130759.1, read as the reverse complement.
AAGGAGGATTCCATGGCGGCCGACGTATCCAAGAGTTGCGAGTTGTCGTATCCGTTGTTTGATGCGGACAACCATCTCTACGAGACCGAGGAGTCGCTGACCAAGTACCTGCCCAGGAAATACCGGGGCGTGATCCAGTACGTCCAGGTGAACGGCCGGACGAAGATCGCGATACGCGGTCAGATCAGCGACTACATCCCCAACCCGACCTTCGAGGTGGTCGCCAGGCCCGGCGCGATGGAGGAGTACTTCCGGGTGGGCAACCCCGAGGGCAAGAGCCGGCGAGAGATTTTCGGCGAACCAATGCGGTCGATTCCGGCCTTCCGCGAACCCGGTCCCCGCTTGGAGCTGATGAACGAATTGGGCGTCGACCGGTCGTTGATGTTCCCCACCTTGGCCAGCCTGATCGAGGAGCGGATGCGCGACGATCCGTTGCTCATTCACATCGTGGTACACGCGCTCAACGAATGGCTGCACGAGGAATGGGGCTTCCGCTACCAGGACCGGATCTTTACAGTGCCGGTGGTCAGCCTGCCGATTGTCGAGAAGGCCATCGAGGAACTGGATTGGGTGGTCGAGCGAGGTGCGCGCGCGATATTGGTGCGCCCGGCTCCGGTGCCCGGGTATCGCGGTCCGCGATCGTTTGCCCTGCCGGAATTCGACCCATTCTGGCAACGCTGTGTCGAGCATGACGTATTGGTTGCCATGCATTCCTCGGACAGCGGGTACGCCCGATACACCGCCGAGTGGGACGGCGGCGACAGGGAGATGTTGCCCTTCCAAACCAATGCATTTTCCATGCTCAACGAGTGGCGCCCGGTGCAGGATGCCGTGGCATCCTGGGTGATTCACGGCGCGTTGTATCGGGTGCCGCAGCTCAAGGTTGCGGTCATCGAGGCCGGCTCCAAATGGCTGTTCCCGCTGCTGGACCAGTTGGCGGACGTCTACAAGAAAACGCCGGAAAGCTTCCCTGGCGGCGACCCCGTCGAAGAGATCAAAAACCGCATCCACATCAGCCCCTTCTACGAGGACGGAATCGGTGATCTCATCGAGTTGATCGGTGCGGATCGGGTGCTGTACGGCTCCGACTACCCGCACCCCGAGGGACTCGCGCAACCGCGCCACTACGCCGACGCGCTGCAAGATCTCGCCGTCGACGACCAGGCGAAGATCATGGGAGGCAACCTCGCTCGGCTGATGTCGGTGTGAACCAATGGCGGACCATCCCCGAGATGGTCTTGAGCGCGAGTGAGCGTTTCGGCGATGCGGAGGCTATCGTCGACGGGTCGCTGCGGATCACCTTCACCGAGCTGACCGACCGCGTGCGCCGCGCCGCGGGTGCGTTCGCGGCGTTGGGCATCGAAAAGGGGGAGCGGGCCGCCATCTGGGCGCCCAATTCGGCGCAGTGGATCATTGCGGCGTTCGGGCTGCTGACCGCCGGCGGGGTGTTGGTCCCGGTCAACACACGCTTCAAGGTAGACGAGGCGACCGACATCATCCGTCGCAGCGGTGTCAGGGCTGTGCTGTTCGAAAAAGGCTTCCTGGGGCTGGATTTCACTGTTCCGGGGGGAATTCCAGCGATCGATCTGCAGTCCGGGTTTCTCGAAGGTGGTTCGCCATTCGAAAACGCGGTGAGCGGATCAGATATCGCTGACATCGTCTACACGTCGGGCACCACCGGGCGGCCCAAGGGCGTGATGATGGATCATGCGCAAACGTTGCGGCACTGCGCGCAGTGGTGTGATCGCGCCGACCTGCGCACTGGTGATCGCTATCTGATCGTCAACCCGTTTTTCCATATCTTTGGTTACAAGGCGGGTTGCATCGCGTCGCTGATCAGGGGCGCCACCATCGTTCCGGTGCGCGTTTTCGACATCGACAAGGTGCTGGAATTGATTGAGCGCGAGCGAATTACGATGCTTCCAGGACCTCCGACGCTGTACCATTCGTTGTTGTCTGCTCAAGGTGAGCGGGATTTGTCGTCGCTGCGGGCGGGCGTGACCGGCGCCACGGATATACCGGTGGAGCTCATCCGGCGGGTCCGCACGGAGCTGCCTTTTCAAACCATCGTGACCGGTTATGGCCTGACGGAGGCCGGAACCGTGACGCTGTCCAAGCCAGACGATTCTTTCGAGGCCATCGCTACCACCGCGGGTGTGGCCTGCGACGGGATCGAGGTGGCGATCGCCGGCGACGGTGAGATCTTGGTGCGCGGATACAGCGTGATGAAGGGCTATCTCGACGATCCCGTCGCGACCGCCGAGGCGATCGACGACGAGGGCTGGCTGCACACCGGCGATCTCGGCAACCTCGACGAGGCGGGTCGCCTGCGCGTCGTCGGCCGCAAGAAGGACATGTTCATCGTCGGCGGATTCAACGCCTATCCGGCCGAGATTGAGGGCTACTTGCTCGGGCACGAGGCGGTCGCTCAGGTGGCTGTCATCGGCGTTCCGGACGCACGTCTGGGACAGGTGGGCAAGGCGTTTGTGGTTCGTAGAAGTCGCAAAAGCGATGTCAGCGCTGAGGATTTAGTGGGCTGGTGCCGGGAACGGATGGCGGGATTCAAGGTCCCTCGCTCGGTGCAGTTCGTCGATACGCTGCCACTGAACGCCGCCGGGAAAGTGGTCAAAGACCTGCTCCGCTAAGACAGGCCGCCAGTGTATGTCCAACACGAGAACAATATTTCCGCAAGAAAAATTTGATTTCCGGTTTGGTGTAGCGTTGACGCAGCAGCCGATTTGAGCAACCAGCGACAATGTGGCTCTCCAAGAATCATCGAAGCAAGGGGTCGATGCCGCGACATGGGCAGCAAGTCCGTCTGGCCGATCGCCAGGATTGCGGGTGCTCGCCGCGAGTGCGACATCGGCGCTGGTGCTCGCCCTTTATCGGGTGGTGCTAGTAGGGTTGCGCAACAGCGACGTCCGTCGTACCCCGCGCGCGTCATCGAAGCCGGCGCCCAGGCTCGATTCGTGCCGGGATATCGTCGCCGGCCGGTAGCAGATGGCAGTGAACATGCCGATGACGGATCAGGGGTAGAGGAGTTCCGCATTGAGCCATACGAGCAGTCGTCTTATCGGGCCGGTGCAGTGTGAGCACGGATATTGAAAACGGTGCTGCTGATTCGAGATCGGTTCCGGTGAACGAGGACGACATTCCCAGCACGGCTGCGGACATGCGGGCGTTGGCCGAGCAGGCCGAGGCCGAGGCCGCGGAAGCCGAAGCTCTGGCCGCCGCGGCCCGCGCCCGCGCCCGCGCTATTCAGTTGCGTCGTCAGGCCGAAGTCGCCGAGGCAGGCGCAAACGTTGAAGCCTCCGATGCCAGCCCCGTTGAAGCCCAACCGAGCACTGGGGACGATGCTTCCGCCGAATCGTCCGAGCATCCTGTCGAGGCGGTCGAGCAGGCGCAAGGAGTGGAAGTCGAGGTGGCCGAGATCGACCTCGTGCCCAAGGTCGATGAGTCTGAGGCCGAACCGGACGGGCGGCCAAGGCGACGCTGGTTGAGTAGGCGTCCCCAACGGTCCACGGTTGCCGCCGTGGTTGCCGTGATCGTCATCCTCGCCGCGCTGACGGGCAGCGTGTACATGGTCCTCGAACATCGCGATGCGGCCCGGCAACGTCAACGCGTGGCCGAGTTTGCCGCGGCGGCGCGGCAGGGCGTTGTGACTCTGACGTCGCTGGATTTCCAAAATGCCAAGCAGGGGATGCAACGCATCCTCGACAGCTCCACCGGGTCGTTCAAAGATGAGCTGCTGAAGACCTCGGACGATTTCATCCAAGTGGTGGAACAGGCGCAGGTGGTGGAGCAAGGGACCGTCCAAGCGGTCGCGGTCGACTGGGACTCGATGACTGACAATTCGGCGGTGGTGTTGGTTTCCTCGACGTCGGAAGTGACCAACGCTGCGGGCGCCAAGAGGGATCCCCGCAAGTACCGACTGATCGTGACCATCACCCGCGACGGCGATCAGCTTAAGATGTCGAAAGTCGAGTTTGTGCCGTGAGTGCAGAGGAATCCGCGGTTCGGGCGGAGATGCCGGACGAGAGTGGCCAGCTTGAGTCGCCCAAGCGGAAAGCCGGCTGGCCGAAAAAGTTGGTGTCCGGCAAGGTCGTTGCCACCCTGGTGGCGGTGCTCGTGGTGGCCCCTCTTGGGTTGTTGGCTTGGCTGTACTTATTCTCTTACCGTCCCGACCGCGCCGTCGATACCCAGGCCGCGCAGTCGGCAGTCTCGGCGGCAATGGACGGAACCATCGCCATACTGTCGTACTCCCCGGATACCCTTGAACGCGACTTCTCCTCCGCCAGATCGCATCTGACAGGCGAGTTCTTGTCGTACTACGACCAATTCACTCAGGAGATCGTTGCGCCGGCTGCTAGGCAGAAATCGGTAAAGACCCGCGCGGTGGTGTTGCGGGCCGCCGTATCGGAACTGCAACCGGATTCGGCGGCGGTCCTGTTGTTCGTCAATCAAAGCACGCAAAGCGCGGACCGGCCCGAGCCGACGCTGACCTCCAGCAGCGTCATGGTGAAATTGACGAAATCCAATGGAAAATGGCTTATCTCATCGTTTGATCCAGTCTAGATCGGTCCAGATCCGGTCTAGAAAGTCGGTGGGTGACGGGAAGCTCGATGATGACCAATGACATCCACTCGATGGTAATTGCGTCGGACTACCGGGTCCCCGATCCGACCAGGGTGTGGCCGTTGTTGGAGCGCAACAAGTCGGCTCTGGCCGACATCGGTGCGCATCACGTTCTGGTCTACGCATCGACGCACGACTACGGTCGCGTCTTGGTCATGATCGGTGTGCACAGCCGGGAGCCGGTCGTTGAGTTGCTGCGCTCGCGGGTCTTCTTCGACTGGTTCGACGCGGTGGGCGTCGACGACATTCCGGCGGTCTTCGCCGGTGAGATCGTAGACAGGTTTGTCGGCGTACCCACGGTGGGAGCTGCGCAGGCCCCGGGAGTTGTGCTGGCCGCCATCGCATCGGTCGCCGACGTGCCAACCCTAACCGCGAAAGTCGGCCTTGCGATGGATCGGTTCACCGCCGCCGGTATTCGGAAAACTTGGGTTTTCCAGGCTTTCGACGATAGCCACGAGGTTCTGATCCTGCAGGAATTTCCCGACGAGGAGCGCGCCCGCGAGTGGATCGATCATCCCGACGCCGCGGCGCAATGGGTGAGTCGGACGGGACGGGGGGCCTACCCGCCACTGTTCGTGGGGCGCTTCTCCGAGATGATGCGGATCGACCCGTAGTGAGTTGGTCGCGACCACTGTCTGGCTGGTGACGCCGGGTTGCCGCGCGCACCGACCAAGGATGTCGCGCAGGCCTGCGGAGCGGGTGCCGACGGCTCGTGCTATCGGCGTACACCGCGCTCGGTGTGCGTCTCTCAGCGACGCACACTGCCGTCCTGGGACAGAGGTTTAACGAGTTCGCCAAGCAGGTGCGGGATTTCGAGTCGCGGCAACATCGCCTCGACTAACACCATGCGGTCCTTGTGTTTCGCGGCCGCGGTGAATGCATCGTCGAGTTCACCATAGGTGTGCGCCCGAAATGCCAGGTGATCGCGCACTCCCAGCGCGTTGGGGACATCGACCCAGCTCCAGCTGACGATGTCGTTGTAGGGAGCCGACTCGCCATGAATCGCGCGTTCGACGGTGTAGCCGTCGTTGTTGACCACCACGATGACTGGAGACACGCCCTCCCGGGAGAAGGTGCCGAGTTCCTGCACGGTCAGTTGTGCTGCGCCGTCGCCGATCAGCAACACGGTCCTACGGTCGGGATGCGCCACCGCTGCTCCGACCGCTGCAGGAAGCGTGTAACCAATTGAACCCCACAGGGGTTGACCAATAAAGGTAACGCCTTTCGGCAACCGGTGGTCGGCCATGCCGTAGAACGAGGTGCCCTGGTCGGCCAGCACCACGTTGCCCGGTGTGAGCGCTACGCAGAGCCGGTCCCACAGCATCTGTTGGGTGAGCGGATCGTCGCGCGACGGCGTCGGTGGTGCCGCCTCGGCCGGTGGCGTTGCGACCGGCGGTGAACATATACCGCGTTGTCGCAGGATCGCGGTCACCGCCTCAAGTGCAGCGGCCATTTCCAACGGCGCGAACACTTGGTCGGCCACGCTGCTTTGGTATTGCCCGACATCGATGGTTCGACTCGGGTCGATCCGCTGGCTGAAGAATCCGCTGACCATGTCGGTGAACACCACACCCGCTGTGAGCAGCACCGGTGCCTGCTCGATCGCCGCGCGTACTCGGTCGGCGCTGGCCGCCCCGGCATAAATCCCGAGAAAGTTTGGTGAACTCTCGTCAAGCAGACTCTTTCCCCACATCAACGTGGCATGCGGCACGACGTCGGCGGCCAGCAATTCCTCCAGCTCCTTGATCACCTGCAATCGATGGACGAGCAGGTCGGCCAGTACGGTCAGCTGGTGGTCAGCGATCAGTTCGGTAGCGGCTTCGGTGAAATAGGACAGCGCACGCGGGCTGGTACCGCCGGTGTAGGGGGGCAACGGGGCCCCAGGTGGTTCGGTGGGAAACCGCGCCACGTCGGTCGACAGCAGTAGGTATCCGGGACGCTTCTGCTCCCGCACCTCCGACAGCACCCGATCAATTTCCCGGCATGCCGTTGCGGGCATGAGATTGGCTTGGGCGCAGGTTATTTCGCGGCTGATCCGGAAGAAGTGCTCGAAGTCTCCGTCGCCGAGTGAATGATGCAGCGCGCGCCGGGCGCCCTGAGCGTCTTTGGAAGGGCCGCCGACGATGTGGACAACCGGCACGTGTTCGGCGAAACTTCCCGCGATTGCGTTGGTCGCGGAAAGCTCGCCGACCCCGAATGTCGTTACCACTGCTGACATTCCGCGCAACCGTCCGTAGCCGTCGGCGGCGTACCCGGCGTTGAGTTCGTTGGCGCTGCCAACCCAGCGAATGGTCGGATGCGCGACGATGTGGTCGAGAAACTCCAGGTTGTAGTCACCGGGGACGCCGAAGATCTCGGAGACGCCGAGTTCGGCGAGACGGTCAAGCAGGTAGTCGCCCACGGTGTAGACGTCGTCGTTCGCGGCACTAGTTTCGAGTGGGGTCACGGAGACGACGCTACGCCGTCGAAACTATTCCGGTGGGGCCGCCGCTTCGCTATGGTGCGGCCATGGCAATCAAAGAATCCCGTGAGATCGTCATCGAAGCCAGCCCCCAGGAGATCATGGATGTCATTGCCGATTTCGAAGCGATGCCCGAGTGGTCCCCGCCGCACCAGAGTGCCGAAATTCTGCAGACCGGAGAGGACGGTCGGCCCAGCCAGGTCAAGATGAAAGTCAAGACCGCCGGTATCACTGACGAGCAAGTGGTGGCCTACAGCTGGGGGGACAACAAGGTGAGCTGGAAGCTCATCAGCTCTGGTCAGCAACGCTCCCAGGATGGGAGCTACGTCTTGACGGCGGAGGGCGGCAAGACCCGGGTGAAACTCGAGCTCACCGTCGACCCGGTGGTACCGCTGCCGGGCTTCGTGCTGAAGCGGGCGGTGAAGGGATCGGTGGAGTCGGGCCTCGATGACCTGCGTAAACAGGTACTCAAAGTGAAGAAGGGTAACTAGGTACCTTGCCCGGTGGGGGGCCTCTGGCCGGGGTTAGGGTCATCGAGCTCGGTGGTATTGGACCGGGTCCGCACGCCGGCATGGTGCTCGCCGATCTGGGTGCCGACGTGGTACGGGTGCGTCGCCCCGGCGGCCTGCAGATGCCCTCCGAGGACAGCGATCTACTGCACCGCGGAAAGCGGATCGTCGACTTGGACGTCAAGGCGCAGCCTCGGGCGTTGTTAGAGCTGGCTGCCAAGGCCGATGTGCTGCTGGACTGCTTTCGCCCTGGTACCTGCGAGCGCCTCGGCATCGGGCCCGATGACTGCGCGGCCGTGAATCCGCGGTTGATCTTTGCGCGAATCACCGGCTGGGGGCAGGACGGTCCGCTCGCGTCGACCGCGGGCCACGACATCAACTACCTGTCGCAGACCGGTGCGTTGTCGGCGCTGGGCCATCGAGACCGGCCCCCGATGCCGCCGCTGAATCTGGTTGCCGACTTTGGTGGTGGGTCGATGCTGGTGCTGCTGGGTATCGTCGCGGCGCTGTACGAACGCGAACGGTCCGGCCGGGGTCAGATTATCGACGCCGCGATGGTCGACGGTGTCAGCGTGCTCGCCCAAATGATGTGGACCATGAAGGCCATCGGCAGTCTGCGCGATGAACGCGAATCGTTCCTGCTCGATGGCGGTGCGCCATTCTACCGCTGCTATGAAACCTCTGACGGCAAGTTCATGGCGGTGGGCGCCATCGAGCCGCAATTCTTCGCGGCGTTGCTGGCCGGGCTGGGCCTGTCGGCCAGCGAGGTGCCAGCCCAGCTGGACGTGTCCGGCTACCCACAGATGTGCGAGACCTTCACACGACGGTTCGCCAGTCGGACCCGCGACGAGTGGACCAACGTTTTCGCCGGCACCGACGCATGTGTGAGCCCGGTGCTCACCTGGAGTGAAGCTGCGGCCAACGATCACTTGAGAGCGCGGTCGACGGTGATCACCGCCGCGGGTGTCGAGCAGGCCGCGCCCGCGCCCCGCTTCTCGCGAACCCCGGCAGCTCCGGTGCGCCAACCGCCGGCCGAAACCACACCGATTGACGAAATCAACTGGTAACCACGTATTTGCACCGAACCCGGTCCGCGAACGTGGCAGCGTTGCTAGCTTGAAGTTGGTGGCCGTAAAAGCATCGCGGGAATTCATCATTGATGCGCCCCCGGAAAAGGTCATGGAGGCGCTGGGAGATGTTGGTGTCCTGGAATCCTGGTCGCCCCTGCACAAACGGGTGGAAGTGATCGACTACTACCCCGACGGTCGCCCCCATCACGTGAAGGCCACCGTGAAGATTCTGGGACTCGTCGACAAAGAGATCCTGGAGTATCACTGGGGCCCGGACTGGGTGTGCTGGGATGCCGACAAGACTTTCCAGCAGCGTGGGCAGCACATCGAGTACACCGTCCGGCCCGAAGGTCTCGACAAGTCGCGGGTACGTTTCGATATCACCGTCGAACCGGCGGGCCCGATTCCCGGCTTCATCGTCAAACGCGCCAGTGAGCACGTGCTGGATGCGGCGGCGAAGGGGCTGAGCGAGCTGCTGACGGGTGACCGCGACCCGGACAAGACGACATAGGCCCGTTTCCCCTGCCCCGCAATTGGGATCGCGTTGCTAACTTGGTGTCAGTGGCCGTACAAGCGTCGCGCGAGATCGTGATTGATGCGCCTCCTGAGGTGATTATGGAGGCGCTCGCCGACATGGACGCGGTGCCGTCCTGGTCTTCGGTGCACAAGCGGGTCGAGGTCGTCGACACCCATCCAGATGGTCGACCCCATCATGTGCGGGTCACCGTCAAAGTGACGGGCATCGTCGACACGGAGCTGGTCGAATATCACTGGGGCCCGGACTGGATGGTGTGGGATGCCAAAAAGACAGCGCAGCAACACGGTCAGCATGGCGAGTACAACCTGCGCCGGGAGGGCGAAGACAAGACCCGGGTGCGATTTAGCATCACCGTCGAACCATCGGCACCGCTGCCCGAATTCTGGATCAGACGTGCCCGCAAGAAGATCCTCCATGCGGCATTGGAAGGTTTGCGGAAGCGAGTCATGGGTGCCGCGGAGTAGCTCCATCCCGCAGTACAGCGAGTCGCTTGACCGCCTCGTCGAGGGTTTCTTCACTTTTGCAAAAGGTGAACCGCACCAAATGATTCCACAAGTTTGCGGGTTTTGATTCATGGTCTGCCGCCGAATCGCAGAATGCCGACATCGGGATCGCGGCGACCCCGGCCGCTTCCGGTAGTACGGCGCAGAACTCCGTGCTGTCGTGATAGCCGAGCGGACGGGGGTCGGCGCACAAGAAATAGGTGCCGTTGCTGTCGTGCACCTCGAATCCAATTTTGGTCAACCCAGTGGCGAGGCGATCTCGTCTGGCCTGCAGCGAATTCCTCAACGCTGCCACCCAGGCGCCCTCGGTCTCCAGGGCGAGCGCCACCGCGGGCTGGAACGGTGCGCCGCCGACATAGCTCAAATATTGCTTGGCCGTACGCATTCCGGCTATGAGTTCAGAAGGGCCACAAGCCCATCCGATTTTCCAGCCGGTGCAGTTGAACATCTTGGCCGCGCTCGAGATGGTGATCGTGCGCTCGGCCATACCGTCGAATCCGGCCAGTGGATGGTGGCTGTGGCCATCAAACACCAGATGCTCGTAGACCTCGTCGGTGATCACCAGAAGGTCTGCGGCGACTGCGATCTCCGCGATGGCGGCCAGCTCCGAGTTGCTCAACACGGCTCCGGTTGGGTTGTGCGGCGAATTGACGATCAGCGCACGACTCCGGGGGGTCAACGCGCGCCGCAGCGCCTCGGCGTCCAGAGCGAAGCCGTCGCCATCGGGCACCATGGGCACGGCCACCCGGTGCGCGCCGGCCATCGCCACCACCGGCGAGTAGGAGTCGTAAAACGGCTCGATCAGCAATACCTCGGAGCCCGGTTCGACGAGGCCGAGCACCGCCGCGGCGATGGCCTCGGTGGCGCCGACCGTCACGAGCACTTCGGTGTCGGGGTCGTACTCGATACCAAAGTTTCGCCGGCGCTGCCCGGCGATCGCGTGCCGCAGCGCCGGGATGCCCATCCCCGGCGGATACTGGTTGACGCCGCTGGCTATGGCTTCTTGCGCGGCCTTCAGCATGGCCGGCGGTCCATCCTCGTCCGGAAAGCCCTGTCCGAGGTTTACCGCGCCAATACGCGCGGCCAAGGCCGACATCTCGGCGAACACCGTCGTCGCGTAGGGCTGCAGCCGCGACACCGTCATGGCGGTCGAGCCTAGCTGGACCGACTGCATGCCCGAAGTATCCGCCGGCGAGCTTGTCCGCGGGGACGCGGGGCCGCGGGGCCCGCGTTGCCACATTCGCCACGCTGGCCCCTGTCGGGTGGGGTGTTCGTTGTGCCCGCCTTCGCGCGACACGACGCCGATGGCAGGGCACATTACGGGTCTGCAGAGCCGGATAGTGAGCTGGCGTCGCGGCCACGGCAGTGGCTGTGGCCGAGGTGACCAGGGGTGTGTGCGGCCCCGCTCGTATCGGGCGGAGAGGACCACGTCGGCGGATGCGGGCAAGCCGGATGGTGGGTGCTCGCTGGGTCGATGCGACCGACGAAGACCTGCCCAACCAACAGGTTGGCCGAGGCCCCTGTTAGTGTGCCTGTACTGGACCTAGTCTTGATGACAAATCTGAACCCCAATTTTTGCGAACAGGAATACAGACATGTCCGAAGAAGCCTTCATTTATGAGGCCATCCGCACGCCCCGTGGTAAGCAAAAAAACGGCTCCCTGAACGAGGTCAAGCCGTTGAGCCTGGTCGTCGGCCTGATCGACGAGCTGCGCAGACGCAACCCCGACCTCGATGAGAATCTGATCAGCGACGTCATCCTGGGATGCGTTTCGCCGGTGGGCGATCAAGGGGGCGACATTGCCCGCGCGGCGGTGCTGGCTTCTGGCATGCCGGTCACTTCCGGGGGCGTGCAGCTCAACCGGTTCTGCGCTTCGGGGCTCGAGGCCGTGAACACCGCCGCACAGAAGGTGCGCTCTGGCTGGGACGACCTGGTTCTGGCCGGCGGTGTCGAGTCGATGAGCCGGGTGCCGATGGGAGCCGACGGCGGTGCCATGGGCATGGACCCCGCGACGAACTACGACGTCATGTTTGTTCCGCAGGGCATCGGTGCCGACCTGATCGCCACCATCGAGGGATTCTCCCGCGATGATGTCGATGCCTACGCTCTGCGCAGCCAGGAGAAGGCCGCAGAAGCGTGGTCGGGCGGCTACTTTGCCAAGTCTGTGGTGCCGGTCCGGGACCAAAACGGACTGCTGATCCTCGACCACGACGAGCACATGCGGCCCGACACCACCAAGGAGGGTCTGGGCAAGTTGAAGCCGGCCTTCGAAGGTTTGGCTGCGCTGGGTGGCTTCGACGACGTGGCACTGCAGAAGTACCACTGGGTAGAGAAGATCAACCACGTGCACACCGGCGGCAACAGCTCCGGCATCGTCGACGGCGCCGCGCTGGTGATGATCGGCTCAGAGGCCGCCGGCAAGTCACAAGGCCTGACACCCCGGGCCCGGATTGTGGCCACCGCTACCAGCGGAGCCGACCCAGTCATCATGCTGACCGGCCCGACACCGGCCGCCCGCAAGGTGCTGGACCGTGCCGGGTTGACCGTCGATGACATCGACCTGTTCGAGCTCAACGAGGCGTTCGCGTCGGTGGTGCTGAAGTTCCAGAAGGACCTGAACATCCCCGATGAGAAGCTCAACGTCAACGGTGGAGCCATCGCGATGGGCCACCCGCTGGGTGCCACCGGCGCGATGATCCTGGGCACCATGGTCGACGAGCTGGAACGCCGTAACGCTCGGCGGGCATTGGTCACGCTGTGTATCGGCGGCGGCATGGGTGTCGCGACAATCATCGAGCGAGTCTGAGAGGCTGCGAAAACAGATGGCAGAAAACACTATTCAGTGGGACAAGGATGCCGACGGCATCGTCACACTGACCATGGATGACCCGTCCGGGTCGGCTAACGTCATGAATGAGGCCTACATCGAGTCGATGGGTAAGGCCGTCGATCGCCTTGTCGCCGAGCGGGATTCGGTCACCGGCGTGGTGATCACCAGCGCGAAGAAGACCTTCTTCGCCGGTGGTGACGTCAAGACCATGGTGCAGGCGACGCCGGAGGACGCCGGAAACGTCTTCGACACCGTCGAGACCGTCAAGAAGCAATTGCGCACCCTCGAGACACTGGGCAAGCCGGTGGTCGCTGCCATCAACGGGGCGGCGCTCGGCGGTGGGCTCGAGATCGCGCTGGCCTGTCATCACCGCATCGCTGCCGATGTGAAGGGCAGCCAGATCGGACTGCCCGAAGTGACCCTCGGCCTGCTGCCCGGTGGGGGTGGCGTAACCCGCACCGTGCGGATGTTCGGTATCCAGACCGCGTTCGTCAGCATCCTTGCCCAGGGCAACCGGTTCAAGCCGGCCAAGGCCAAGGAGATTGGGCTGGTCGATGAACTGGTGAGCAGTGCTGACGATTTGGTGCCCGCCGCCAAGGCGTGGATCAAGGCCAACCCGGACGCGCACGAGCAGCCGTGGGACAAGAAGGGCTACAAGATGCCCGGCGGTACCCCGTCGTCGCCGGGGTTGGCGGCCATCTTGCCGTCGTTCCCGTCGAACCTGCGCAAGCAGCTCAAGGGTGCGCCGATGCCCGCGCCGCGGGCCATCCTGGCGGCCGCGGTCGAGGGTGCGCAGGTGGACTTCGACACCGCCACCCGCATCGAGAGCCGCTACTTCGCCTCGCTGGTCACCGGCCAGGTCTCCAAGAACATGATCCAGGCGTTCTTCTTCGACCTGCAAGCCATCAACGCGGGCAAGTCGCGACCGGACGGCATCGGCAAGACCCCGATCAACAAGATCGGTGTGCTGGGCGCCGGCATGATGGGCGCGGGCATTGCCTACGTCTCGGCCAAGGCTGGCTACGACGTGGTACTCAAGGACGTCAGCCTCGAGGCCGCGCAAAAGGGTAAGGGTTACTCCGAAAAGCTGGAAGCCAAGGCGCTCGAGCGAGGCCGCACCACCGAGGAGAAATCCAAGGCGCTGCTGGGCCGGATTACCCCGACCGCCGACGCTGCTGATTTGAAGGGCGTGGACTTCGTGGTCGAGGCCGTCTTCGAGAACCAGGAGCTCAAGCACAAGGTGTTCCAGGAAATCGAAGACGTCGTTGAGCCCAACGCGGTGCTCGGGTCGAACACCTCCACGCTGCCGATCACCGGTCTGGCGACCGGCGTCAAGCGGCAGGAAGACTTCATCGGGGTCCACTTCTTCTCGCCGGTCGACAAGATGCCGCTGGTCGAGATCATCAAGGGCGAGAAGACTTCTGACGAGGCGCTGGCCCGGGTGTTCGATTACACGCTGGCCATCGGCAAGACGCCGATCGTGGTCAACGACAGCCGCGGCTTCTTCACCTCGCGGGTCATCGGCACCTTCGTCAACGAGGCGCTGGCGATGCTGGGCGAGGGAGTGGAGCCGGCTTCGATTGAGCAGGCAGGTTCCCAGGCCGGCTACCCGGCCCCGCCGCTGCAGCTATCCGATGAGCTCAACCTGGAGCTGATGCACAAGATCGCCGTCGCGACCCGCAAGGGCGTCGAGGACGCCGGCGGCACCTACGAGGCGCACCCGGCCGAGGCGGTCGTCGAGAAGATGATCGAGCTCGGTCGGTCCGGCCGGCTGAAGGGCGCGGGCTTCTACGACTACCCCGACGGCAAGCGGTCCGGGTTGTGGTCGGGCCTGCGGGAGACATTCAAGTCGGGCAGCTCGGAGCCCCCACTGCAGGACATGATCGACCGGATGTTGTTCGCCGAGGCGCTGGAAACCCAGAAGTGCCTGGATGAGAACGTGCTGATGTCGACCGCCGATGCCAACATCGGCTCGATCATGGGCATCGGTTACCCGCCCTGGACCGGTGGTAGCGCGCAGTTCATCGTCGGCTACTCCGGCCCGCTGGGTACCGGCAAGGAAGCCTTTGTGGCCCGTGCGCGTGAGCTGGCCGCCCAGTACGGTGACCGGTTCCTGCCGCCGGATTCGCTGACGTAGTACCGCTTTGGTTCTGCGTTAGTCCTGTCGAACGTAAAGCCCCCGACGCGTCAGCGTACGGGGGCTTTTACGTCAGGGCGTGCCGGTGTCCCCGCGCCGAGATATAAGTCAGGGCCGGTGTATCCGGCGTGTCTTCGCCGCAGGTTATGTGTCGGCTAGTCGACTACGGACGCTCTGTAGCCCGTGAACTGCATCGAGTCGCAGAGTCGGCGCGCCGCAGCAATAACTCTTGTCCCACGACATGTCGGTAGTGATAGTCGAGTTCTTCCTGACTGCGGAACCTGAACACGGTTCGCGCGTCATCCAGCGGCGGAAGCTGGTCTGGGGCCCGAAGCCCACCCTGGCGGAATCGACCCGCGCGGTGGTCGCGTTCGGCGGTTTGTAGGACTGTTGTTCTGCAGTTTCCAGACACGCCCCACGACGAGTTGCGTACGGTGTCGGTGCCGGCTGCGCTCGCTGCACTGGGTGTGTGACGCACTCCCAAGTTTGGGTTGGCCGGACTAGAGTCCCAGCCATGCGCTTTGGTCTCTTCATTCCACAGGGTTGGCGAATGGATCTCGTCGGCATCGCGCCGGATAAGCACTGGACGGTGATGCGCGACTTGGCGATCCACGCCGACGGCGGCGTGTGGGATTCACTGTGGGTCTACGACCATTTCCATACCGTCCCGCTGCCGACCGACGAAGCCACGCATGAGGCGTGGTCGTTGATGGCGGCATACGCCGCGACGACATCGCGGATCAAGCTCGGTCAGATGTGCACCGCAATGAGCTATCGCAATCCTGTCTACTTGGCCAAGGTGGCGGCCACCGCCGACATCATCTCCGGCGGCCGAATTCAGATGGGTATCGGCGGTGGGTGGTACGAACACGAGTGGCGCGCTTATGGTTACGGGTTTCCGACGGCCAAGGTGCGGTTGGGTCGGCTGGACGAGGGCGTGCAAATCATGCGTGCAGCCTGGCGCGACGGCAGAGTCTCTTTTCCTGGCGAACACTACCAGGTCGACGGTGCAATCGTGGCACCGAAGCCATTGCAGGGCAACGGAATTCCACTATGGGTCGCCGGAGGCGGTGAGAAAGTGACGCTGCGCATTGCGGCCAAGTATGCCCAGTACACCAACTTCACGCCGGAACCCACCGCATTTGCGCACAAATCCGAGGTGCTGGCACAGCACTGCCGCAAGCTCGGCACAGACTTCGATGCCATCGTTCGTTCGGCCAACTTCACCGCCGTCGTCGGAGCGTCGGACACCGACGTCAAGGATCGGTTGCAGCGGGTCCGTGATCGTCTGGTTGGCTATGTTCCCGAGGCGGTGGCGGATTCAATGATCGGCGGTCTTCCCGATTCGGCCACCGGCACGTCAGAACAGGTGATCGAGCGGATGTCCGCGCTTCGCGACTTGGGGTGCCAATACGCGATCTGCTATTTCCCCGAGGCGGCCTACGACCGATCCGGCATCGAGCTATTCGAACGCGAAGTGATCCCCGCGTTGAGCTAGCCTGCCCGACCGTGGGGTGGCCTTGCCGGAAGACTGACGTATATCGACAAGGCAGGCGTGCCGGGCCGTGCCCCCATTTCACTCAAGGCCATTCGGATACGGATCAACACGCTGATTGATAGGGGTCCGCGTCGGCATTTTCGTCGAGTTCATAAAATTCATCCCCTGCGGGCGGCGAATACCCATATTGCCGACGACTTCACGAACGGGGTCACCAATGCCTTGGCGAAGGTGCGGCCGACGGTGAATATCGGTACAGCCCTGCTGATCTCGATGCCGTCCTAGGATATCAAGCTATTCCTGGACGGCGTGTCGCAAGCGGTCAACGGTGCCCCGGTAGCGGGGCTGGTTAATGCGATTGGCATGCCGATCGCCGCCAACGTCGGACTGGTGACACTCCTGGGCGGTTTTGAGCTGTTCGTTCTGCGGGGCTTGGTATCCACCGCCCACTCCGCTGTAGCCCGCCCCGTGGTGAGAACATGATTTTCGATTGTGCGTAATGCTGTTGTACCGTTTGGTGAGGAGCATTATTTCGTCCCGCCCGCCGGACGGAGGATTCCTCGATGCAGAAGGTACTGGCCCCGGATATTTCGACGTGGCCCGATGACAATCCACAACTGATCGGTAGCCGTTGCAGAGATTGCGGGGCCACCGCCTTCCCCGCACAGCGCTGGTGTCCCCGCTGCAGCGGCGAGGAAATGGGTGAGGTGTTGCTGCCTCGGCGCGGCAGCCTGGTGGCATGGACCACCCAGGGATTCCCGCCGGGACCTCCCTATGCCGGTCCGGGTGGGAAGGATTTCGTGCCATTCGGTGTGGGTTTGGTCCAGTTGGGGGACGTGATCCGCGTCGAGGCGCGGTTGACCGAGAACGACCCGGCCAAGCTGCGGTTCGGCCAACAGGTCGAACTCACCATGGTGCCGCTGGCCAGGGACGAGGAGGGGGCGCAGGTCATGACGTTCGCCTTCCGGCCGGTTGGGTGAGGAGCCCGGTATGAGCAACGATGTGGCGATTATCGGTGTGGGCCTGCATCCGTTCGGTAGATTCGACAAGACCGCGATGCAGATGGGCGCCGAAGCGATCAGGTCCGCACTGACCGACGCCGGTGCCCAGTGGAGAGACATTCAGTTTGGGTTCGGCGGCAGCTACGAGGTGTCCAACCCGGACGCGGTGACGCGCCTGGTCGGATTGACCGGTATCACGTTCACCAACGTGTTCAATGCCTGCGCCACGGCGGCAAGTGCGATTCAGCAGACCGCTGACACGATCCGGTTGGGCAAGTACGACATAGGCATCGCCATCGGCATGGATAAACACCCACGGGGCGCGTTCACCGACGACCCGGCCAAGCTGGCGTTGCCACAGTGGTATGCCCAGAATGGGCAGTTTGTCACCACGAAGTTCTTCGGGATGAAAGCCAACAAATACCTGCACGATCACAACATCTCCCAGGCGACGCTGGCCAAAGTGGCTGCGAAGAACTATCGCAACGGTGCTCTGAACCCGAATGCCTTTCGACGCAAGGCGCTTCCCGAGGAAGAGATCCTCCATTCGGCTGTTCTGAACTACCCGCTGACGCAATACATGTTCTGTGCGCCCGACGAGGGTGCCGCTGCCGTGGTCATGTGCCGTGGAGACCTGGCGCACAAGTTCACCAAGAAACCCGTGTATGTGCGGGCCTGCGAGATCCGTACCCGCAGGTATGGAGCCTACGAAGTGCACGCGACGTCGGCCCCGCTAGACGAGGACGCTTCACCGACCGTGTACGCGGCCAAGGCCGCCTATCAGGCAGCGGGAATCGGGCCCGAGGATATCGACCTGGCTCAATTGCAGGACACCGACGCCGGCGCCGAGGTGATCCACATGGCTGAGACGGGTCTGTGCGCCGATGGTGAGCAGGAGAAGTTGATCGCCGACGGCGATACCGAGATCCACGGCCCGATACCGATCAACACCGACGGCGGCTTGATCGCCAACGGCGAGCCGATCGGGGCGTCGGGACTGCGACAGGTGCATGAGCTGGTACGACAGCTGAGGGGAGAGGGCGGTGAGCGTCAGGTGCCTGGGACCCCACGCGTCGGCCTGGCACAGGTCTATGGCGCGCCGGGCACCGCGTCGGCGACCATCCTGTCGCGCTAGATCGCGGGTCCTAACAGGTCGTCGGCGTCGCGGATGATGTACCCATAACCCTGCTCGGCCAGGAACCGCTGCCGGTGGGCGGCGTATTCGGCGTCCAGGCTGTCGCGGGCCACCACGGAGTAGAAGATGGCGCCTCCGCCGTCGGACTTGGGCCGCAGGAGTCTACCCAGCCGTTGGGCCTCTTCCTGGCGCGAGCCAAACGTACCCGAAACCTGTACCGCTACCGAAGCTTCCGGTAGGTCGATGGAGAAGTTGGCAACCTTGGACACCACCAGCGTAGAGATCTCGCCACGGCGGAAGGCGTCGAACAGCGCTTCGCGTTCACGGGTTTTCGTCGCCCCTTGGATTACCGGCGCATCCAATTCGGCGCCGAGCTCATCGAGCTGATCCAGATAGGCGCCGATCACCAGGGTTTGTTCTCCCGGGTGCTTGTCCAGAATCGATTTGACCACCGCGATTTTGGTATGCACGGTCGAGCAAATCCGATAGCGCTCTTCGGGCTCGGAGGTGGCGTACATCATTCGTTCGTTGTCGGTCATGGTGACCCGGACCTCGACGCATTCGGCCGGCGCGATCCACCCTTGAGCCTCGATGTCCTTCCACGGCGCGTCATAGCGTTTCGGGCCGATAAGGGAAAACACGTCACCTTCGCGGCCGTCCTCACGGATCAACGTAGCGGTCAGGCCCAGCCTTCGCTTGGATTGCAGGTCCGCGGTCATCCGGAACACCGGCGCCGGTAGCAGATGAACCTCGTCGTAGATGATCAGTCCCCAGTCGCGGCTGTCGAAGAGCTCGAGATGACGGTATTCGCCTTTGGTGCGACGGGTAATCATCTGGTACGTCGAGATAGTGACGGGCCGAATTTCCTTGCGCTCTCCGGAGTATTCGCCGATCTCGTCTTCGCTCAGCGATGTGCGCGCAACCAGCTCGCGCTTCCACTGACGCGCGGCCACGATATTGGTGACCAGAATCAGTGTTGTCGCGCGAGCCCTGGCCATTGCGGCCGCACCGACCAACGTCTTGCCCGCTCCGCACGGCAAAACGACCACTCCGGACCCGCCGTCCCAGAACGAGTCCGCAGCCAGCTGTTGATAGTCGCGCAGCTGCCAGCCGTCCTGCTCTAGGCTGATCGGGTGCGCTTCGCCGTCCACGTACCCGGCTAGATCTTCTGCTGGCCAACCAATCTTGAGCAGCAGCTGCTTGACTCTGCCCCGTTCGCTCGGGTGAACGGCCACCGTGTCGTCATCAATCCGGGTGCCCAACATCGGTGCGATCTTCTTGTTGCGCAGCACCTCCTCGAGCACAGCGCGATCTAGGCTCACCAGCGTCAAACCGTGCACCGGGCTCTTGACCAACTGCAGCCGCCCGTAGCGGGCCATGGTGTCGACGATGTCGACCAGCAGCGGCTGTGGCACCGCGTAGCGCGAGAAACTGACCAGTGCATCGACTACCTGCTCGGCGTCGTGGCCGGCGGCGCGGGCGTTCCACAACGCCAGCGGTGTGATGCGATAGGTGTGTATGTGTTCGGGTGCCCGTTCCAACTCGGCGAACGGTGCGATGGCGGCGCGTGCGGTGCCGGCCTGCTCGTGGTCCACTTCGAGTAGCACCGTCTTGTCGGATTGGACGATCAACGGTCCGTCGGTCACCAGAGTCGGTCCTGTCTACGGTGAGCGAGCGGACCCCGCCCACCGCATCGTCGTGCATCGTCTTCGGCGCGAATCATGGGCTCCATTATCGGTCGTCGGCCGACATCACCGACGTGATGCGGTGGATAGCAAAGTCGCGTAGCTTTCCCGACGTCGAATCGAATGCCATCAGCTGACCGCCCCGAACGACGATCGGCGATACCACGCGCTGCGTCGCCACGCCGGCGGCGTCCAGGTAGCCGATCACCAGCGTCGTCTGGTCCTTTGCGGCCCGTTGCAAAAGCGACATCGCGACCGCCGGGTCCACGCGGATATTGCCGAACGGTGCGGCGGTCACTGTTCGCAATACCGCGATGATCCCGTTCAATGTTTCGCTGCTGGGCCGGGGAGTCGGGCGGTAGGGCCGGCGTTGGTTTGGTGCGGGTACCCGGGCGCTGAGGGGCCGGACATCGACGATGGCGCCGGTGGAATCCTCGGCGGCCGGGGTGAAGCCCGCGTTTCGCAACGCGACGAGCACCTCGGAGATCGGGGCGGGCGAGACCGCCACCGTTGGTGCCAGGGCCCGCAGCTGCAGTTCCTCGCCCGCGGGTGCTGCCATGGCCTGCGCCAACAGCGCGGGATCCTCACATCGGACAAACGACGCCGCCATGCCGATACGCAATTGCCCGTGCCGGCGTGCGACATCGTCAATGAGATAGGTGAGACCCTGCGGCACTGGTGTCTTGGAGTGGTCGGCGAAAAAAGCGTGCATCCAGTCACGGGATTTGCCGATATCCAGTGCGTGCCGGATGGACTGCTCGCTGACTCGGTACACCATGGCCGCGCCGGCTGATTCGACGTTCGCTACCGCGGCCAGCTCATTGGCGAGGTCGCGTTGCAGCGGGCCTGGCGCTACCACGGTCAGGTCCGCCTGCACCAGGAAGTGATCAATGGGTTTGGGCAGCGCTCGCGTCATCGCATCGACCACGGTTGTGGGCTCGACGCCTTCATCCAGCAGCGCTCGACCCGGCGCGCTTATGGCCCCGCGGCCCACCAGGCCGAGCGCATGGCACTCGTCCAACAGGTCCGAGACCGGGCCCGGCTGCAGCCGCCGGCTCCACCGCGGCCGGTGCCAGATCAACGCCGCCGACGCCGTCGCCTGGTCTACACCCGCGCCGATGGGCAATTCGGCAAGCATGCCCAACAGCAGGCGACGATCCAATGGTGCTGCGGTGGAAAACAGCGAATCAGACAGTGCGCTATAGGGTTTGCCGTCCGGGCCGCGGCTGCCGATCAGCGCTGGCCGGCCGGGCAGGTCAAGCCAGGTGTGGGCCAACAGGTGCCACCGTTCGGCAGGGGACATCGCGGTGAAGCGGTCGGCGGCTGCCGTTGGCGCCCAAAACGGCCCCTCGCCGTGGGAAGGGAGCGGATCAGGCATCCCGCTGGCGATCAGTCCGGCCGCCGCCGCCACTTCGAGGATTAGGCCCAGCCGCTGTTCGTCGACTCCAAGCGTCTTGGCCAGCCGCTTGATTTCCCGCACTCCCAACCCGCCGCTGCGCAGTTCGGGGACCGGCGTGCTGCCGAGGCTGATCAAAAGCACGTCTGTCTCGCGCAGCAGGTCGATGGCGGCCCCGGCGGCTGCGGCATCGACGTCGTCGGGGGTGGCGGTGGAAACCGCCGGGTCGGGCGCACCGAGCTGCATCGGACCCGGGCGCTCGCCGCGCAGCACCTGTCCGACATGCCAGGGCAAGATCACAGTCTCGGCGTCGATGCGCCTCAGTAACCCCATCGTCAGCAGGCGGGGAACCGGCCGGTCCGGCGAGGCGCCGGGTGCGGCATCGCGGGTCCGCCCCATCGGGGACCCTTCGAGCAGCTTCTCCAGCACCTCACGCTGTCCTTGGTCGAGCCCGGCGATCAGCTCGGCGATTTCATCGCCGGTGCGCGCACCGTCCTCAAGGGTGACTTGGCCGGGATGCCACGGCAGTGCCGTACCCGTATCTGGCGCGACTCGGACCACGCCTTCGCCCCAGGCCAGGGCGCGTTGTGTGAGGTCGGCCAGTGCGTCGGTCACTTGGGGGTGGGGCGCGCGGTCGCCGATGAGCGATAGCAGTTTGGCGATCGGCACTGGTGTGGTGTCGGCCTGCAGCACTAACAATGCGTCGAGCACTGCCAGTCGCAGAAAGTCGAGGTCGTCGGTGGCGGCCTTGACCGACTGACGTGCCTGGGCGCGCGCGGCTAGCGCAGCGATGCTGCCAGGTGGCGGCTGGGCAAGGTCTGGCCGCAGTTCCAGCAGTCGGATCAGCCGCTCGTCAGGCAAGTCGGCAAGCCAGGACCCCAGCGGGATATCCGGGGTGTGTTCGGTCATTGCTGATCAGCCTAGGCCCGACCCGCGACCTTGCGCCGCGGGCGTGCGTTGGACCTGTCAGAATGGACGACGTGGCTGACATTGCTGACGGCAAGGCGCGCAAGACCAAGTACGTGGACAACGGCTGGCCCACCACGGACCCGGACGATCATGCGGTGAGCGAACTGGTGACCGACCGGACCGGTGCGTTATCCCCCTTCGGTGAGGTGGCTTTCCCCGTGGCCTCCGATGACCTGCCCTATGTCCACCCGGTGACGGTGGTCAACAAGTAGTCGCCGGGATGGCCGGGGGCCTCAAGGCTTCCGCGGCTTCGGCCACGTCTGAGGTTCGCTCGCACCGCTCGAGTCTGACGGCACACTTGGGCGGTCGACGGAACGAGCGTGCGAAGCAGGCGCTGGCGGCTCTCGCGCGGCGGGTCCTACGCTCTACCACATGAGCAACGTGGTGGTGCCGGCCGCGCGTATGGACGACATCCGGATGCCTAGCAAATGCGGCCGGTGTAGCGGAAGCTGGCCGCGGTGACGAGCGGCCGCTCCGCGCGTATCATCATCGCGTCGACCCGAGCGTCGGCCGGCGGGTATACCGATGCGTGTGGTCCGATTATTACTGAATGGCTTGAGCAGCGGGGTTTTTCGCCGGTGGAGTCGGAGGTTGTCGCCGATGGAAATCCGGTCGGCGAGGCACTGCGCGAAGCCGTCGGTGCCGGAGTCGACTTGATCATTACCTCCGGGGGCACCGGCATCTCGCCTACCGATGCCACCCCGGAGCACACCGTCGCGGTGCTGGACTACGTCATCCCGGGGCTGGCCGACGCCATCCGGCGCTCGGGCCTCCCGAAAGTTCCCACCTCAGTGTTGTCGCGCGGCGTCTGCGGGGTGGCCGGCCACACGTTGGTAGTCAATTTGCCGGGTTCAGCCGACGGCGTTCGCGACGGCCTTGGGGTGCTCGACGACGTCGTGGATCACGCACTCGATCAACTCGCTGGCCACGATCACCAACGATGACGCAGGTTGTGCGCGCCGCGCGATTGCGGTGACTAGCCGATGACGGTTGGCTGCGCCAGCGCGTCCAGCGCGTCGTTGCCGCTGATATTTTGCTCCACGATCGCCTGCCACAGCTTCTTGGTGTAGGCGACGGTCGACACGTCGTGGATTTGCACCGGCGGGTTGATTTCGTCGGCGGGTGGCGGCACTTCGGCGGGCTCGGGAAGGGGCGCGCCCGCTTCCTCGACTGGGGGAGCATCCGGTGCTGGCGGGAGGTCGGCGGGTGCTGGGGGCAGGTCGGCGGGTGCCGGGGGTGCCAGGTCGGCCGGTGCCGGCGGGAGGTCGGCGGGTGCTGGGGGCAGGTCGGCGGGTGCTGGGGGCAGGTCGGCGGGTGCCGGGGGTGCCAGGTCGGCGGGTGCCGGCGGGAGGTCGGCGGGTGCCGGGGGTGCCAGGTCGGCGGGTGCCGGGGGTGCCAGGTCGGCGGGTGCCGGCGGGAGGTCGGCGGGTGCTGGGGGCAGGTCGGCGGGTGCTGGGGGCAGGTCGGCGGGTGCCGGGGGCAGGTCGGCGGGTGCCGGGGGTGCCAGGTCGGCGGGTGCCGGCGGGAGGTCGGCGGGTGCCGGGGGCAGGTCGGCCGGCGCTGGGGGCAGGTCGGCTGGAGCGGGCAGCTCGTCGCCGACCAATTCCACCGCGGGTGCCGGGGCGGGCGGCGGAGTGTCCGCGGGTGGTGGCGCGTCGGCCGGAGGCGGTGCCAGCGGAGCTGGCTCACCGTTGAGACCAGGTGCGTCCAGCGGCGCGTCCATTGCGGCCGGAGCGGGGACCTCGCGGGGAGTGGCCGCCGAAAGGCCGTGTCCGCATACCGGCCAAGCACCCCGACCCTGGGTCGCCAGGACGCGTTCGGCGACCGCGATCTGCTGTTCTCTGGTGGCCAACTGCGCCGACGGGGCGTATTCACCGCCGCCGTGCGAAGCCCAGGTTCCTTGCGCGAATTGCACGCCGCCGTAGTACCCGTTGCCGGTGTTGATCGCCCAGTTGCCTCCGGACTCGCAACGGGCTACCTGGTCCCATTCGCTGTCGGTGGCTGCGGCCGCTTGGCCCGCCAGGGCAATGCTTCCGCTGCCAAGTACCGCGCCGGTGAAGGCGACTTTGGCAACGCTGACGCTCGATGCGGTGGGCTTACGGTGACGTCCACTCATACGGCTGGTGATTCCTCTCGGTTAACGCCTGCGAGGTCAGCTGTCGGGTTCGGGTTGGAGAGGTAACCCGGCCAGCGTCGTTCTCCGTTGAGACGACATCGGCTTCACCCCAAGGAGCCGTACACGGCTCCGGTCCCGTCTCGGCGGACCTGGTGGGTCCCCCGCCTCCATCCGCGGTCGGAATCCCTCGCCTACTGGATGGAGCTCGGCGCTTTGCAGGCAGGGAGGCAAGTCACTTGGGTCGGTTGACAAGCCTCCCGAGACGGTAGCGGGTTCAGCCGATCTCGTCACGTGCGGGTTGACCCGGCGTTTTCCTCACAGTCGCTCGCAAAAACGCCAGGAATGCCCGCCGTTTGCGCAGCTCATAGCATTCCGACATCGGAGCGTGTCCCGGTCGTTATCGTTCCGTTACGTGACATATTTCACATGGCCTACCTGCCGCTGACTGCCGGGACTACGTCAAGTGTGTCGCCGGCGAATAACGATGCGGCGTCAGCTTGGACGGCAATTGACTCATACACCTAGGCAGATGCCGAGGGCCATGGCCCAACATCGTCGGCGGCGGGGCGCTCGGGTGGGCCGCGGCACGGCTGCCTCCCCGGCGTGATGCGGGTGCTCGATAGATCGGGCGGGTCAGTCCGCGGGAACGATCTCCTTCCCCAGCGGCACCAACGACACCGGAATCAGCTTGAGATTGGCCAGCGCCAGCGGAATGCCGATGATGGTTACTGCCATCGCCACGGCGCTCACCAGGTGCCCAATGGCTAGCCAGATGCCAAACAGCACTACCCAGATGACGTTGCCGATCAACGCGCCGGTCCCCGCGGTCGGCTTCTCAACGATCGTCCTGCCGAACGGCCACAACGCGTACGACGCGATCCGCAATGCGGCGAAGCCGAACGGAATGGTGACGACCATCAGGAAGCAGACTATTGCCGCAAGCAGATATCCGACGGCCAACCAGAGGCCGCCGAAAACAAGCCAAATGACGTTGAGGATCAGGCGCATATCTTCTCCTGTTGTAACGCCAGGCTACCGAGTGCCGGGTAAACGGGGATGCTTGTCGGTCAACCATCCGAGTAGGATCTGAGTTCGTCATCGCGTCCTGCGCATGCGGGACGCTTCTTCTGTTGTAAACCCAGTGATCCATCAGACAAGCAGGTGAGAGCAGTGCCGACCGGCAAGGTGAAGTGGTACGACTCCGACAAGGGGTTCGGCTTCTTATCGCAGGAGGACGGTGAGGATGTCTACGTCCGTTCCTCGGCGTTGCCGGCGGGCGTCGAGGGACTCAAAGCGGGGCAACGTGTCGAGTTCGGCATCGCGTCCGGACGGCGCGGACCGCAGGCATTGAGCCTCAAACTGCTCGATCCGCCGCCAAGCCTTTCGCGCACCCGCCGCGAAACCGTTGAGCACAAGCACAGCCCAGACGAGCTGCACGGCATGGTCGAGGACATGATCACCTTGCTGGAAAGCGCCGTGCAGCCAGAGCTGCGGAAGGGACGGTACCCGGACCGCAAGACGGCTCGCCGGGTTTCCGAGGTGGTCAAGGCGGTCGCCCGGGAACTAGACGCCTAGCCGCTTTCGCGCTTCGGTGGTGTGTTGCTGACTGCGCCGCCGGCAAAGGTTGCCGGGACCAGCCGTTGGCTTCTCGCGACCGGGCTAGCTGAATCGCTGCGGCCGCGATGCCGTGGGTGAACCCGTCGTCCTCTGCGCCGCCGGCCTCGGTTCTTGAGCCATCGGGACGGAGAATTCCGACCGGGCGGTGCGGGTGTCTTGTGCGCAGCGGTGCGTGCCGAAACGAACGGTCGCCGGTATAGGACGCGCGGCGAGTATTAAAGGTGTTACCCGCCAAAGGTTTTAGCGTGCATGCCGCCGGCCCGGGTCGCTGCGACGGCGATCGTCTTGCTGGTCAACGTGTCGCGGTGGTGCTGGGCGATCGCCTAGCCTCGTCAAGAATTCGGAAGCGGCTACTTCGACGTTGCCGCGTCGTACTATTCGGGCAGGAATCGGGTAATCAACACTCGATGTCGGTCCGTAGCGAGGAGGCTGCGATGGCGCAGCAAGTGCAGGTCAGCGAGGAGCAAGCGAGAGCGGTTGCCGAGGAGTCGAGGCAAAGTGGTTGGGAAAAACCATCTTTCGCCAAGGAGCTGTTCCTTGGTCGCTTTCCGCTAGAACTTATCCACCCGTTTCCCGCGCCTTCGGACGTCGACGAGGCTCGCACCGAAGCATTTTTGGGAAAGCTGCGGGAGTTCCTTGATTCCGTAGACGGCAGCGTGATCGAGCGAGACGCCCAGATTCCGGATGACTACGTGAAGGGCCTAGCCAAGCTGGGGTGCTTCGGCATGAAGATTTCCTCCGCGTATGGCGGCTTGAACATGTCGCAGGTTGCCTACAACCGCGCATTGATGATGGTTTCGACGGTGCACCCCAGCCTCGGGGCATTGTTGTCGGCCCATCAGTCGATCGGGGTGCCTGAGCCGCTTAAGCTCGCCGGAACTTCCGAGCAGAAGCAGAAGTTCCTGCCGCGATGTGCCGCCGGTGCTATTTCGGCGTTTCTGCTCACTGAACCGGATGTGGGGTCGGATCCCGCTCGGCTGGGCTCGACGGCAACGCCGGTCGACGACGGACGCGCCTACGAGCTGGAGGGCGTCAAGCTCTGGACCACCAACGGAGTGGTGGCAGAACTGCTGGTGGTGATGGCCCGGGTCCCCAAGAGCGAGGGGCATCGAGGCGGAATCAGCGCATTCGTGGTGGAGGCCGATGCGCCTGGCATCACCGTGGAGCGGCGCAACAAGTTCATGGGTCTGCGGGGCATCGAAAACGGTGTCACGAGGATGCACCGCGTCCGAGTCCCCGCCGAGAACCTGATCGGCCGCGAAGGAGACGGGCTGCGGATCGCGCTGACCACACTTAACGTCGGGCGCTTGGCTCTTCCCGCGATGGCGACCGGCTCGGCTAAGTGGGCACTGAAGATAGCGCGTGAATGGTCATGCGAGCGGGTGCAGTGGGGCAAGCCGATCGGTAAGCACCAAGCCGTCGCTGAAAAGATCTCATTCATCGCCGCCACCACCTACGCGCTTGACGCGGTGGTTGAGCTTTCTGGTCAGATGGCCGACGAGGGGCGCAACGACATCCGGATCGAGGCGGCGTTGGCCAAATTGTGGTCCAGCGAAATGGCGTGTGTTATCGCCGACGAGCTGATGCAGATCCGAGGGGGCCGTGGCTATGAGACTGCGGACTCGCTCGCTGCCCGCGGCGAGCGCGCGGCACCGGTCGAGCAGGCGCTGCGCGACCTGCGAATCAACCGCATCTTTGAAGGATCCAGCGAGATCATGCGATTGTTGATCGCGCGAGAGGCGGTCGACGCTCACCTAACTGCCGCGGGCGACCTTGCAAAACCTGATGCCGCATTTCGGCAGAAGGCTGCGGCCGCGGTTGGCGCCAGCAGTTTCTACGCAAAGTGGTTGCCGAAATTGGCGTTTGGCGAGGGGCAGCGGCCGACGGCTTACGACGAGTTTGGTCCGCTCGCATCCCACCTGCGATTCGTCGAACGCAGTAGCCGCAAGCTGGCCCGCAACACGTTCTACGGGATGGCGCGTTGGCAGGCGAGTTTGGAGCAAAAGCAGGGGTTCCTGGGGAGGATCGTCGATGTTGGCGCAGAGCTCTTTGCCATGGCGGCGGTTTGTGTGCGGGCGGAATCTCAGCGGGCGGCTGATCCAGTGGTCGGCAAACAAGCCTACGAGCTGGCTGACGTCTTCTGTCAGCAAGCGACCCTGCGGGTGGAGGCGCTATTCCATGCTCTTTGGTCCAACACGGACAGCAGCGATGTGCGGTTGACAAACGACGTGCTCAAGGGTCGTTATACCTGGTTAGAGCATGGCATCGTCGATCAGTCGGAGGGAACCGGACCGTGGATAGCGGATTGGGAACCGGGTCCGTCCGCCCAGACCAACGTTGCCCGACCGATTGTCACGGTGCCGACGTCAGCCGACGCGCAGTGATAGCCGCAATGGCTGATTATGTGGCTGGTAAAGGTGAATTCAATCGAGACACCGCCTATATCACCACCCGCATCACTGCCGACGGGCGTGACGGCTATCCGGTAGAGGCGGACCGATATCGGCTTGTCGTCGCCCGCGCCTGCCCATGGGCCAACCGCGCAATTATCGTTCGGCGTTTGCTTGGTCTGGAACGCGTTCTTTCCATTGGATTTTGCGGGCCCACCCACGATAGGCGCAGCTGGACATTCGACCTTGATCCCGGGGGTGTCGACCCAATACTGAAGATTCCGCGTCTGCAGGACGCTTACTTCAGGCGTTTCCCCGATTACCCCAAAGGCATCACCGTTCCGGCCATCGTCGACGTTCCTAGCGGCGCGGTGGTCACCAACGATTTCGCGCAGATGACTTTGGACTTCTCCCTGGAATGGACGGCTCATCACCGCGACGGCGCGCCGCAGCTATACCCAGCAGAGCTGCGGCCGCAGATCGACGAGGTGAACAAAAGGGTCTACACAGAGATCAATAACGGTGTGTACCGATGCGGCTTCGCCGGCTCGCAGGATGCCTACGATGCCGCATACCGGCGGCTGTTCAACGCGTTGGATTGGGTGAGCGAGCATCTGAAGGAGCAGCGTTATTTAGTGGGGGACACCATCACCGAAGCCGATGTGCGGCTGTTCACCACTCTTGCCCGGTTCGATCCGGTCTACCACGGGCATTTCAAGTGCAATCGATGCAAGCTAAGCGAGATGCCGGTGTTGTGGGCATACGCTCGAGATCTGTTTCAGACTCCCGGCTTCGGCGACACCGTCGACTTCGTTCAAATTAAACAGCATTACTACATGGTGCACACCGACATCAATCCCACCCGCGTCGTACCTCGGGGCCCTGCACTGGCAAATTGGCTGGCGCCGCACGGCCGGGAAGCATTGGGTGGCAGGCCTTTCGGGGATGGGATACCCCCCGGGCCACCAGCGGAGAGCGAGCGGGTGCCGGCCGGTCACGGCGCGTAGAAGCCGACTCGCGGCATCGCTTCGAGCGACGGAGCCGCGTCGATTGACCCTGAGCTCGTTGTTCCGGCATGCGCTCAGATGGGACATCCCGCGGCCAGCAGGGCGCGACGAACACGCGCCAGCACCACATCGGGTCGGTTTCCTAGCATCTCGGCACTGATTCGAACAATAATCCAGCCGCAATCTTCGAGTCGGGCCAGTGGATCGATGCTACGAGTTCGGAATGCCGCAGCTGTCCCGTTCGGTGCGCTGTCGAATTCAAGGGCGACTCTCCATTCCCGCCAGCCCATGGCGACCCGGGTCAACGTCGCCCGCGCGCCGGCGGGTACCTCGATCTGGGTCTGCGGCCGGGGTAGTCCGGAGCGGATGAGGATCAGCCGAGTCCTTGTCTGGCAGGGTGATTCGGAGCCTCCGTCGACAAGAGGCAATATCTGCCGTAGCTGCACCAGTCCACGCGCACCTCGATGGCGCTCGGCGAGCAGTTCGATGTCGGCAGTCTTCACGTCTGTGGCGTGTGCCAGTGCATCGAGTCGACTCAACGCTGCAATCAGTCCTTTTCGTCTTCCGAGGTCGAAGGCGGTGCGCGCCGGCGTGGTCACCGATATCCCGTTGAGCACGCAAATTTCGTCATCCGCGAGGGTATCGCTGTGCACGGTGATGCCCCGCGCATTGTCGCGGCTTCGCCTGTTGAGTTCGGCGGGGAGCCAGTCCTCGATCCCCGCCGTGCGGTGCAATGCGGCCGCAGACAGGCCGGCCACCGTCGCGGTTCGCCCAGACCAGAGCCAGGCAGCAACGGCCCGCGTCACGGCCGTCAGATTTTGTCCACGGGGAATGTACACATTCCGGTGAACCATTTCGAAGTCGGTACGTAGCCGATGCGGTGTCACCACCTGTGCTGCCAGTGCTTCGGTGCCGCGGAACGGCCAGTCCAGAATGTCCATGCCGACACGGTGCCTGCCGGTACCGACACATCTGGCCCAACGTCGACCTGTTGGGAGAAACCGGCCGATGTCGGTGCATAGCTCCATGGCTGGGGCCACCCGGCGGCGTGGCTAGAAGCTAGAAGATAAGGCGGACCGACCATTCCGCGTGAGGTGCCTCCTGTAGCTCACCGGAGGGGTCGATCACCAGCGTTAACAACTGCACGACGATCCCGGTCAACCGGCCACGTTGTGGGTCGACCGTGGGGATCGTGACTGCCAACCTGCCGTCCGGCCGGAAGATGGTAGCGGTGGTATCGGCGGGATCCTCATACACCTGCAGCAGCCGCCACGGTGCGCGGGAAATGGCTTGGGGTACCGATAGCTGCACCGGAAAGCGTTCGCTCACCGGCAATTCGCCCTGTGTCTGCGGTGTTTGACAATCGTCGAGCCGCAGTGCACTGCAATACATGTAGGGACCGACGCGGGTCAGGTGCCCGTGTGAATACGCACTGATCTCCGGCCGCAGCGGAGCGGAGCCGCGCACCAGCAGCCATGCGCCGAAACCTGCCCCGGCGGCCAGCAATAACACCGCGACCGTGATGAGCACGGTCACCCAGCGTCTCACCGCGGCATCACCACCGCGCCACGGCGGGTGCTCTCTTGCTCCACCATGACCGGTCGGTTACCGCCCAGGCCGGGGATCAACGAGTCGCCCCGGAAGCTGACGATCGTTTGTGCCAGACCGAGGATCAGCAGGGCGCTTACGGCGGTGAAGCCGACCCACAATTCCGTGTAGATCAACACGCCAACCGCGCCGCCCAAGACCCAGGCGAGCTGCAGGGTCGACTCCGAGCGGCCGAACCCGGACGCCCGAGATTCCTCGGGCAAATCGTGTTGCAACGAAGCGTCCAGGGAGGCTTTGGCGATCGCGCTGGAACCCGAGGTCATCAGGGTAGCGATGGCAGCCACCATCAGGTTGCCGGCCACCGCGGCGGCAAGTGCAACCGCAGTCACCACCACGGTGCAGCGCACCACCACCACCGCGGGTCTGCCGAGTTGAAGGCGCGCACTGGTGAAGTTGCCGGCGAAATTGCCGATGGCGGCCGCCGCGCCAATCACGCCCAGCATGGCCAACTGAACCCACCCGTCGGCATCGTGGGCCTTGGCGACAAACGCTGGATACAAGAATAGGAAGCCCACCATCACCTTGATCGTGCAGTTGCCCCACAACGAGGTAATGATGTTGCGGCCCAGCGGTTGCCGGAGTGTGCCGCCGAGGTTCTTGACTTCTTCTGGCCAGCTTCGCCGCAACCTGCCGCTATCGCGGTGATAGCTCAACGTGGCTGGGACCTCGCCGGTGGTGACCTCGACCCAGCGCGGAATTCGCATCGATAACAAGGCACCGGCAACGGTGATTGCGACAACGACGAACAACGCGCCGGGCAGCTCGAATAGATGGGTGCAGGCGAACTCGACGCCAGCGGCGACGGCGCCACCGGCCATCGTGCCGCCGAGTAGACCGAATACCGTCAACCGGGAGTTGACCCTGACCAGATCGATGGTCGGCGGCATCACTCTTGGTGTCATGGCGCTGCGTAGCACGCTGAACGACTTGGAGAACACCATCATTGCCAGCGCGCAGGGATACAGCACCCATGATGGGAAGCTGCCGGCGACGCCGTCGTAATTCATGATCAAGACCAGCGCCAACGCGGTTCGAAGCCCGAATGACAAGGCCAGCGCGACGCGTCGGCCGTGCTGCAGTCTGTCCAGGGCGGGACCAATCAGCGGTGCGATCACGGCGAACGGGGCGATGGTGATCAGCAGGTAGAGAGCCACTTTGGATTTGCTCTCACCGCTGGCGGCGGCGAAGAACAAGGTATTGGCCAGGGCGACAGCCATGGCGGAGTCCACCGCAAAATTGGCCATCACCGGCCAGGTCAGTGCGGTAAGGCCGGACTTGTCGGCGCCATCGGCGGTGGCCGCGCGCTGGACCATCCAATACATCCGGGAACCCATTTCACGGCTGCGCATCGCAGCGGCACGGGTAACCGTGATCCGTTCGCCGCTGATGAAACCGCGCGGTGGCGTTGGATCACTGTCGTGTTGGGGCGCTGGCTCCCGGTCCAGCGGCGGGAGATAGCGGTTTGCGCTCGGCATGGGCGGCGGGCGGCGTGGACGACGCGGACGACGCGAGTCAACGTCGTCGGCCGGGTAGTTCGCCATGCCCGGGTGCTGATTGCTCGATCCGTTTCGGATCGGGCGGCCCGGGGATGGGGCCACACGGCCCGGGTTGTCACGCCGCCGTCCAGACACGAAATCAATTCTGTCCTATCCCGGCTTTCCGCGTAGGCAACCGGGTGTGGCTGGTTGCCCGTGTCTTCCGGCAGTATGGAGATGCATTGCAGAGAGGAAAGAGAGTGACCGGACCTTTCGAGGAATCCGCTGTGGCGACGATGACCGAGTGGCCTGCAGACTTGGCGTCGATACTGACGGGGGCGGCCGACCAGGCCAGGACGGCGGTCGAGGAGTTCAGCGGCGCCGACGCGGTCGGCGACTATCTGGGTGTCAGCTACGACGATCCCAACACCGCCACTCACCGATTCCTGTCGCATTTGCCTGGTTACCAGGGATGGCAGTGGGCCGTTGTGGTCGCTACCCATGGCGGCGCCGACCACGCCACCATAAGCGAGGTGGTGCTGGTTCCGGGGCCGACCGCCTTGCTGGCGCCGGCGTGGGTGCCGTGGGAGCAGCGGGTGCGACCGGGGGATTTGGGCCCGGGAGACCTGCTGGCGCCAGCCAAGGATGATCCGCGGCTGGTGCCTGGCTATAGGGCCAGCGGCGATGCGCAGATTGATGAGATCGCCGCGGAGATCGGGCTCGGCCGGCGTTGGGTGATGAGCGCGCTGGGCCGTGCCGAGGCGGCGGAACGCTGGCGCAACGGCGAGCACGGCCCCGACTCGCCGATGGCACGGTCGACCAAGCGAGTGTGTCGCGATTGCGGTTTTTTCCTGCCTCTCGCCGGATCGCTGGGTGCGATGTTTGGGGTATGTGGCAACGAACTATCTGCCGATGGCCAGGTCGTTGACAAGCAATACGGTTGTGGTGCTCACTCCGACACTCCGGCTCCGACAGGGGGTGGCTCACCGATGTACGAGCCATACGACGACGCGGTGCTCGACATCGTGGAGCGGCCAGCAGAACCGGCCGACTAGCCTTGCTCGGCGGCAGCCTTGATTTTCGCCAACGAGGCGTTCATGCCGTCGACTAATTCGCGTTCGAAGTTTGCGTTTCCGCCGAAGAACGCGTTCACCGACATGCTTGAGAATGCGCTGACACCGTTTTCGGCGTGGCGGCTTTCGATCACCCGGGTACCGGTGCCGTTCGGCTCCAGCTCATAGCTCCAAATGCTGCGATTGGTGTTTACCCGGAAAGCCAGCTTCTTCTCCGGGATGACCTCGACAACCGTGCAGGTTGTCGGCCAGAACAGGCGGTTACGGCGGTTGAAATTGAGCGTGCGGGTGCCCTGGCGCAGGGGGCCGAATTGTCGCATCCAGCGGCACTGCGGGCTCCAATCCGGCATTCGTCGGAAATCAGAGATCAGCGCCCAGACCTTCGCCGGCGGCGCGTCGATATCGACTTGTACCTGCAAAAGTGGAGTTGCCATCCGTCCTCCTGGTTTGCGGATCTATTTCTGTCCGAGGTGGGTCTCAAGTCCCGCCTGAGCTCCGCGTGCGCCACGGCGGGCCGCGGCAAGTTGCCAGACGAAGAGGCCCGTACCCAGCAATCCCACGCCTAACCCGGCCACTGTCACCGGTCGCCACGATTCAAGGCTGGGTACCAAAAACGCTGCTGTCGCGGCGGCCACCCAGGCGAGCGCACCGACTAGGATGATTGGCCATACCTCGAGGAATGCCGCCGGTAGGGGCGGCGGCTCGGGGCTTCGGCCTGGTTCGTGACTCATCGCGTTTCAACATAGCCCAGCTCGGTGACGATGCAGGCCGCGCGGCGGCGTGAGGAGGAGGCGGGCAATCCGGTACCCCGTTTGCCGTCGTTCTGATCGCGAGCCTTGGGGTTCCGTTGTAACCTCGCGCTGTGCCTGACAGCGATGCGCAGCTGGCTAGTGACCTGTCGTTGGCAGTCATGCGGCTGGCCCGCCAGCTTCGCTTTCGGAATCCGTCATCACCGGTGTCGTTGTCGCAGCTTTCGGCGCTGACGACCCTGGCCAACGAGGGTGCGATGACACCGGGTGCATTGGCGATCCGCGAGCGGGTCCGTCCGCCCTCAATGACCAGGGTGATCGCTTCGTTGGCTGACATGGGTCTGGTGGACCGCACCCCGCACCCTGTCGACGGAAGGCAGGTGGTCGTTTCGGTGTCTGGATCCGGCGCGGAACTGGTTAAGGCGGCCCGGCGGGCACGCCAGGAATGGCTGGCCGAGCGGCTGGCGACGTTGGACATTGGCAAGCGCGAAACCCTGCGCACCGCCGCCGACCTAATGTTGGCCCTCGTCGACGAAAGCCCGTGAGCGCACACGGCTTCGTTCCAGACGTCGATGTTCAGGACGTCACCGATCCCGACGACCCACGTCTTGATGATTTCCGCGACCTGAACAGCGTCGACCGCCGGCCCGATCTGCCGTCCGGCAAAGGACTGGTGATCGCCGAAGGTGTGCTGGTCGTGCAGCGCATGTTGGTGTCGCGGTTCACCCCGCGCGCATTGCTCGGCACCGACCGCAGGCTGGCCGAACTCAAAGAAGACTTGGCCGGTTGTGGGGCACCCTACTATCGAGCCTCCGCAGATGTCATGGCCAAGGCGGTCGGTTTTCACCTGAATCGTGGGGTTTTGGCCGCCGCGAGTCGGGTGGCCGAACCCAGCGTTGCCGAGGTCGTGATCGGTGCTCGTTGTATCGCCGTGCTTGAAGGCGTCAATGACCATGAGAACCTGGGGTCGATCTTTC
Source organism: Mycobacterium basiliense (assembly GCF_900292015.1). NCBI lineage: Bacteria > Bacillati > Actinomycetota > Actinomycetes > Mycobacteriales > Mycobacteriaceae > Mycobacterium > Mycobacterium basiliense. The sequence continues at coordinate 4,665,229 of NZ_LR130759.1, read as the reverse complement.
GCAACGCGGCGGGATTGGGGGTGGACGCGGTGGTGTTCGGCAGCGGTTGTGCCGACCCGCTGTATCGTCGTGCCGTCCGCGTCTCTATGGGGCATGCGCTGTTGGTGCCGTACGCGCGAGCGGCCAACTGGCCCGCAGATCTTGGATTGCTGAAAGAATGCGGATTTCGGCTGTTGGCGATGACTCCGCACGGGGATGCGCTGACGCTGCCCGAGGCGATGGACGTGGTACGCGACCAACCGATCGCATTGTTGGTCGGTGCCGAGGGTCCGGGCCTGACGGCGGCCGCTCTGCGGATCAGTGATGGGCGGGTACGGATCCCTATGTCGCGGGGCACCGACTCACTCAACGTCGCCACGGCGGCCGCGTTGGCCTTCTACGAGCGGGCTAGGCTCGGTCCGTGAGCGACGAGCACAACCAATCTGTGCCCTGGGCAACGGGTTTGGCGGTGGCTGGTTTTGTGGCCGCGGTTACCGGAACCGCGATTGTGGTGCTTAGCCTCGGGTTGATCCGGGTGCATCCGCTGTTGGCGCTGGGTCTGAATGTGGCGGCGGTCGGTGGGCTTGCGCCTACCCTGTGGGGCTGGCGGCGCACGCTGGTGCTGCGCTGGTTTGTTCTGGGTGTGGGCGTGGGCGTGGCGACGGCGTGGACGATGCTGCTAGCGCTAAGCGCATTGGGAGGCGGCTAGCGTTGCCCGCCTGAGCGCACCCCGAGGAGCACGTCCTCCCACGCTGGGATGGGCGGCTTGCCGCGCCGGCTGCTGGCAGGTGGTTCGGCTGGAGGAGCCGGCGGAACCGGAGGTGCAGGTGGGGCCGGGGGGGCCGGGGGCGCAGGTTCGTCGAAGGCCAGGCGTGCGACCGGAGCCAATGGCCGCAGGGGAGCTTTGAAGTCGGGGTCGATCAGCTCGCTGGCACCGTGGTCGATAGCCGCGACCGTACCGCCGTGCGCCCCGGGAACGAACCGGAAATGGGCCAGGTTGTCAGAACGGCCGGCCTTCCAGGAGAGCTGCACAGTCCAGCGCCCGTCCTCGTTACGCCAGGCGTCCCAGCCAAGTCGCTCGGGATTGAGGCCGCGCGTCAGCAACGCTGCGGTGACGGTTTCCAGGAGCGTCAGCACCGCGGGGCCGTCGGCAAGTATTGGATGCGCGGCGGTTGCCAGCTCGGCGGCCCGCGATCGTTCCAACAACACCGGGTGGGCGAACCGCTGGATGCGTGCGATGTCCGACCCCGACGCGGCGGCCACCTGTTCCACAGATGCTCCGGCGCGGATGCGTGCCTGAATTTCTTTGGGACTCAGCATATTGGTGACTTCAATGTCGAGATGGGGTTGGTCAGGCGGTAGCGCCTCACCACTCAAGGCGGCCCGCAGTCGGTCATCGGCCGGCAGCCTGAACTTTTCGGATGAGTTGGCGCCTTCGCACAGGATGTATTTGCCGTCGGCGTCGAGCCCAACCACTTTGAGTTCCCGCATGGCTTCTCCTCGCAGGTTCGGTGCAACCCAGCAACGGACCTGTTACATGCAGCACTCTAGTGCAGGGGCCCGTGCAACCGGTGCTGACACGCTGGTCGGTTGCCGCCTGATGACGACAGCGTTAAAGACGCTCGACAACCCAGTCAATGCACTGGGTGAGGGCGCTGACGTCATCGGGTTCGACTGCGGGGAACATCGCGACCCGCAGTTGGTTGCGACCCAATTTGCGGTACGGCTCGGTATCGACGATGCCGTTTGCCCGCAGCGTCTTGGCGACGGCCGCGGCGTCGACGTCGTCGGCGAAGTCGATCGTGCCCACAACCTGTGAGCGCAGGGCGGCGTCGGCAACAAACGGCGTGGTGTATGGGCGTTCTTGCGCCCACGAGTACAACCGCTGCGATGAGTCCGCTGTCCGTTTGACCGCCCAGTCCAGCCCGCCGTTGCCCAACAGCCAGTCGATCTGTTCGGCCAACAACGCCAGCGTTCCGATCGCCGGTGTGTTGTACGTCTGGTTCTTGAGGCTGTTTTCGATCGCGATGGGAAGCGATAGGAAATCGGGAACCCAGCGACCGGATGCGGCAATGTTCTCGACCCGAGCCAGTGCGGCCGGGCTCATGATTGCCAGCCAGAGGCCCCCGTCGCTGGCAAAATTCTTCTGCGGTGCGAAGTAGTAGGCATCGGTGTCGTTGATATCGACGGGCAGGCCGCCGGCCCCCGAGGTGGCGTCAATAACGACCAGCGCATCGCGCGAGTCGGCGGGACGCCGTACCGGAACCGCGACACCGGTCGAAGTTTCGTTGTGCGCCCAGGCGATCACGTCCACGGACGGGTCGCCTTGCGGTTCGGGTGCGCTGCCGGGATCCGCCTTGATGATGATCGGCTCGCCGACAAACGGGTTCTTGGCGACGGCCGAGGCGAACTTCGAGCTGAATTCGCCGTAGGTCAGGTGCAACGAGCGCTTGTCGATGAGTCCGAACGCGGCAGCGTCCCAGAAGGCCGTCGCGCCGCCGTTTCCGAGAATGACCTCGTAGCCGCTGGGCAGCGAGAAGAGTTCGGCCAGGCCCGACCTCACCCGACCCACCAGATTCTTGACCGGCGCCTGCCGGTGCGACGTGCCGAACAAGGCGGCCGCGGTGGTGGTCAGCGCTTGCAACTGCTCGGGGCGGACCTTTGACGGACCGGATCCGAAGCGGCCGTCGCTGGGTTTGAGGTCAGCGGGAATTTCGAGCGAAGTCGCGAGCTGGTCAGCCATGGCATTCAGGGTAGTGAGCGGTAGCGGTCCGGCCACCCGGTGGGCCGGCAAATGCCCCGCTGAAGCCGCCCGGTGTGAGCAATCGCACACCCGATGTCCAGGCGGGGTTAGCGCACACCGACGATGACAGGTCTAGATAATTCCCGGTACCAGCGGTACCGTGTTCATCACACGTCCGAACGTCAACCTCATTGAGGAGGGCTGAAATGGCAAGGACGCGCATGGTTAGGCGTTGGCGCCGCAACATGGAGGTGCGGGACGACGCCGAGTATGTGGAGCTGCTCGCCACACTGTCCGAGGGGTCAGTGCGGCGAAACTTCAACCCGTACACCGATATCGATTGGGAGTCACCGGAGTTCGCTGTCACCGACCTCGATCCCCGGTGGATCCTCCCGGCCACCGACCCGTTGGGGCGCCACCCCTGGTATCAGGCACAGTCGGATGAACGCAAGATAAAAATCGGGATGTGGCGTCAGGCCAACGTCGCCAAGGTCGGACTGCATTTTGAGTCCATCCTGATCCGCGGGCTGATGAACTACACGTTCTGGGTGCCCAACGGGTCCCCGGAATATCGGTACTGCCTGCACGAATCGGTTGAAGAGTGCAACCACACCATGATGTTCCAGGAGATGGTGAATCGGGTTGGCGCCGACGTTCCGGGGATGCCTCGGCGGTTGCGCTGGATTTCCCCGCTGGTACCGCTGGTGGCCGGCCCGTTGCCGGTGGCGTTCTTCATCGGGGTGCTCGCCGGCGAAGAACCCATCGACCACACCCAGAAGCAGGTTTTGCGCGAAGGCAAGTCGCTACACCCGATTATGGAACGCGTGATGGCCATTCACGTGGCCGAGGAAGCGCGCCACATCTCTTTTGCTCATGAGTTTTTGCGCAAGAGATTGCCGAATTTGACGCGACGGCAGCGGTTCTGGGTTTCGCTGTACTTCCCGCTCACCATGCGGATGTTGTGTAACGCGATATTGATTCCGCCCAAGGCATTTTGGCAGGAGTTCGACATCCCGCGTGAGGTCAGAAAGGAACTGTTCTTCCGATCGCCGGAATCGCGAAAGTGGTTGCGCGACATGTTCGCCGATGTCCGAATGCTAGCCAACGACACCGGGTTGATGGAAAGTCGACTGGCCCGCCTTATGTGGCGCATCTGCAAGATCGACGGCAAGCCGTCTCGCTACCGTAGCGAGCCGCAGCGCCAGCACCTGGCGCCTGCGACAGCCGCGTAGCTTCTGCGAGTTCTCGTATGCCGCACGTTATTACTCAGTCGTGCTGTAATGACGCGTCTTGCGTCTATGCCTGCCCGGTCAACTGCATCCATCCGACGCCGGACGAGCCGGGTTTCGCCACTGCGGAAATGCTCCATATCGATCCGATTGCCTGTGTGGACTGCGGCGCCTGTGTGCGCGCCTGCCCGGTGGGCGCGATTTTGCCGGATACCAGACTCGACTCCCAGCAACTGCCGTTCGTTGAGATTAACGCGTCTCATTACCCGGACCGGCCGGCCGACGAGAAGCTGCCGCCGACATCAAAGCTGGCGCCGGTGATCCCGGCGGCGCAGGTGCATGTGCGCCGCCAGCCGTTGACGGTGGCCGTCGTCGGGTCCGGACCCGCGGCGATGTACGCCGCCGATGAGCTGCTGCTTCAGCCCGGCGTTCAGGTCAACGTGTTTGAGAAACTGCCGACGCCCTACGGGTTGGTGCGCGCCGGGGTGGCACCAGATCACCAGAACACTAAGCGAGTCACCCAGCTGTTCGACCGGGTCGCCAGCCATCGCCGCTTCCGCTTTTACCTTAACGTCGAAGTTGGCAAGCAGCTGAGCCACGCCGACCTGCTTGGCCACCATCACGCCGTCGTGTACGCGGTCGGCGCGCCCGATGATCGCAGGCTGAATATCGAGGGAATGGGTCTGCCGGGCACCGGTACCGCGACACAGATGGTCGCATGGATCAATGGTCATCCCGACTTCGCCGACCTTCCGGTTGATCTCGGCCACGAACGCGTCGTGATCATCGGCAACGGCAATGTCGCATTGGATGTCGCGCGCCTCCTGACGGCCGCCCCGGGCGACTTGGCTCGGACCGACATTGCCGACCACGCGCTGCACGCGCTGCGAGCTAGCGGAGTCCGCGAGGTCGTAATCGCTGCCCGCCGCGGGCCAGCCCACTCCGCCTTCACCCTGCCCGAACTGATCGGGCTGGCGGGTGCCTCTGACCTCGTGCTCGACGCGGACGACCACCGACGGGTACTCGGCGAGTTGGCGACCGTTTCTGGCTCGCTGGCCAAGCAAAAGCTAGAGATCTTGGCTGGCCTCGGCGACGACTCGACGACACCGTCCCGGCCCCGAATCCGGCTGGCGTATCAGCTCACGCCAAAACGTATCCTCGGCCAGCAGCGGGCAACCGGTGTGGAGTTTTCGGTGACCGGCACCGACGAGACTTTGCGCCTGGACGCGGGACTGGTGCTGACGTCAATTGGCTACCGCGGCAAGTTGATTCGAGATCTCCCCTTTGACGAGGCGAGGGCGGTCGTGCCCAATGACGAGGGTCGGGTCATCGACCCTGTTGCCGGCCAGCCTATTCCCGGGGCATACGTGGCGGGGTGGATCAAGCGCGGGCCGACCGGGTTTATCGGCACGAACAAGTCGTGCTCTTTTCAGACGGTTCAAGCTCTGGTCGCAGACTTCAATGCCGGCAGGCTGGCTGACCCGCTGGCCAAGCCGGGGGCGCTGGCCAAACTCGTGCGTGAACGCCAGCCGCATGCCATCGATTCGGCGGGATGGCGCGCCATCGATGCCGCCGAGATTGCCCGTGGTAGCGGCCAGGGCCGACCGCGCAACAAGTTCACCGACGTTGCCGACATGCTCGCTGCCGCGGCCGAGGCGCCGCAAGCGTGGTCGGCTCGCGGGCTACTGGCCGGGATCCTGGGCAGGTAGACGGCAAGGCGCCCAGTCGACAGGCCGACAAGTCCGGCGGTTGGTCAGGCGCGCCGTCACCGACACCCGTGCGACAACGCGTTACCGAGCCGCGGGCGCCGCCGGTACGACGACGCCCGCTGGCACGGACTTGCGAACCGCGTTAGCTATTCGCCTGCGCAGTCATGGCCGCTTGAATTTCTTCCATGCTGACCTCGCGCACCGGTTGCCCCAACGACCACTGGTGGCCGTACGGATCGGCCAGCACCCCATAGCGGTCTCCCCAGAACTGGTCTGCCAGCGGGGTTACCACGGTGGCGCCGGCGTCCAATGCCCGCTGGAACTTGGCGTCGACATCGGTGACCGTCAGGTGGATGGTGACCGGACTACCGCCCAGGGACTTTGGTGTCATCGACTTGCCACCACACATTTCGGGGAAGTCGTCGTTGAGCAGCACCATGAAGCCGTTGATTCGCAAGGCGGCATGGACCAATTTGCCATCGGGACCGGGTACCCGGCCCAGCTCTTCGGCGCCGAAGGCCTTGACATAGAAGTCGATGGCACCAGCGGCGTCGTCGACAACGAGGTGGGGGGACAGAGCAGGTTCGACGTTGATCGCCATGGCAGTCTCCTTACTGTGGGTTTCCCTGACGGGCCTATGAGTACTGACCCGCGCCGCGACGCAAAATCATCGCTGCGGGTTCCATTCAATCGCGGGGCACCGACAGATTTTCGCCGCCGCGGTCTGAGGTTCCGATTCCCGGTTGCGGCGGCACTGGCCTCCGCCCGGTCGCGCGCGTCAACCCCTACCTGTCGTGGAAGGCAGTCGCAGGTTGCACCGGCCCGAGATGTGAGTGTCACTTGCGATCGCCGTGCCCGATGTCGCTTGGGACCGCCGGTCAAGCTATGGGCACCGCTAGCGTCTGGCGCCGGGCGGGTTGTGGGCGAATGCTGTTTCTGGTCAGGAGTAATACTTTCGGCGTCGATCCGATCACGCTCGGATTTCGACACGCTTACCCTTTGGTGTCGAATCGAATACCAATGTGTCACAGAGCGCGCCGATGCTGGCCGAGGCGCATGGGGGATGCAACGGGGAGGAAAGGCAGGGAACGACAGGGCGCCACCGAGTAGCTTTCGCGAGGCGGTCCGCCCGGCCCCGCCAATGCAATGCACACCGACGCCGGTCGCTTGCCGGGATGCATGCTCCAACCGCGGCTGCGGGATAGCTAGGAGAGCCCGCAGAGTTCTTGGTTGCTTTTGTCCAGACCGGCATACGGGGTGGAAAGGCTGGCAAAACTATAGCTTTCGAGCACGTTGTTTGGCGGCGGCGAGCAAATTTGCGCGGCCAGCAATGCCTAGTATGTTTGCTAGAAGATCTGCGGGCCGGTGAGCGCGAGGGGAACTCGCGTGGAAAATCGAAAGACGGTTGTTTACACGGTAATTCGATGGTTCACGAACCAAACCGTGTCGTGCGTTCATCCGGGTGCCGCGGGTATCGGACTGCTTCACGACCGGGAATTACCTTGTTAATTACGACGATACGACAGCATTGACGCCGTGCCGCAACAGTGCAAACCGGGGCGGCCCGCACAGCTGAACCGGCGCAATATTGGGGCAAGGGCGGCTGTGAAATTCTCGATGACAGGACCGATGCCGTGAATTCGCCCAGCCCTCGAAACCGCTCGCGGAGGCGGGATTCGACAACTCGTAGGAGGTCACTGCGGGCCCAGATCGTTCGCTTGCATGCCCACAGCTTCGGGTGTACAACAAAGAACCTCACGTCTTCGATTTCACATTAAGGGTGCGCCGAACTGCTCAAACTCCTGACACCGCTCGACCCCGTCATCATTGAACGCTTGAGGAGAATTTGTGGGTCATGCCAGCCTCTTCGACCGGGTAGGCGCGTTGGCGGTCGTTCTGGGTGTGGGGGCTGCGGTGGTGGTCACCCCACCCATCGGATTGGCGGCACCGACGGATTCAGGCTCCTCTCAGGGTGATTCATGGGCGGATATTCCTTCGCTGCCGGCGGCATCGGACACCGCGTTGGCGCCGATCCCGGGCGCGAGCCTACCGGGGGTCACTGCGCAGCAGGTCGATCCGAGCAGCATCCCGGAAGATATTCTCACCGCCGTCATTAACTTTCTGGCGGCGGTGCGTAACGGTGTCGTGCCGATCTTGGCGAACCGCACTCCGGTGGCGACCCCACAGCAGGTCAGCATTCCGGAGAACGGCAGCACGGGTCCGGTTCCGTTTACCGCCTACGATCCCGACGGCAACAGGATGACCTTCAAGGTCAATCCGCGAGGTACACCGGGGGGACCTCAACACGGTGTTGTCGCCATCGACCAACGAAACGCCAGCTTCGTCTATACCGCCGATCCGAATTTCGTTGGCAGTGACACCTTTACCGTCGCAGTTAGCGATGACACCAGCCTGCATGTCCACGGTCTGGCGGGATATTTGGGGCCATTCCATGGCCACGACGACGTCGCCACCGTCACCGTCTTTGTCGGCAACACCCCCACCGACACGATTAGCGGCGACTTCAGCATGCTGACCTACAACATCGCCGGGCTGCCGTTCCCGCTCTCCAGCGCAATTCTGCCGCGTTTCCTGTTCACCAAGGAGATTGGGAAGCGGCTCAACGGCTTCTTCGTGTCGAATGTTCAGGAGGATTTTAGCTACCACGCGTTCCTGATCAAGAGATCCAGGATGCCCAGCCAGACACCACCCAGCCCGCCTACCCTGCTGTGGCCGATCGGTGTGCCCTTCTCCGACGGGCTTAACACCCTGGCCGTGTTCAAGGTGAAACGGCTCGATCGTCAGACGTGGTGGCAGTGCGATGCCGATAACTGCCTGACGGTCAAAGGCTTCAGCTACAGCCAGCTGCAACTTCCGGGGGGAAACACCCTGGACCTGTACAACCTGCACACGAACACCGGCGGCGGGGCACTCACCAATGCCAACCTCGCGCAACTCTCCAACTATATTCAGCAGAATTCCGCGGGTCGTCCGGTCATCGTCACCGGGGACTTCAACGCCCGGTATTCGGATGACCAAAGTGGCCTCCTGCAATTTGCGCAGAACAATTCGCTCACCGACGCCTGGGTGGAGGTGCAGCACGGTCCCACCACGCCGCCCTTCGCACCGACCTGCATGGTGGGCAATGAATGTGAATTGCTCGACAAGATCTTCTATCGCAGTGGCGTAGGAGTGACGCTACACGCGACCGCCTACAGCAACGAGGCGCCAAACTTCTTGAACTCCAAGGGACAACCGCTATCGGATCACAGTCCACCGGCGGTCACCTTTCAGTACGAAACCACCAATGTGTCTGCCCCGCCCTAACCTAAGTCTCGGCGTTGAGGATGGCGGCGATACCGATCCGGATCTAGGCGTTGCTCAACACCCGATCCCAGCCCGTGACAGCCTCCGGACTCCGCGGACCGGGCCCCACGTAAATGGCCGACGGCCGGACCAGCTTGCCCAGGCGCTTTTGCTCGAGAATGTGGGCGCACCAGCCCGCGGTGCGGCCACAGGTGAACATGGCCGGCATCATGTTGGCCGGCACCTGTGCAAAGTCAAGGATGACGGCGGCCCAAAACTCGACATTGGTTTCGATGGCTCGGTCTGGTCGGCGTTCCCGCAGCTCGGCTAGTGCTGCCTGCTCGAGGGCTACGGCGACCTCGTAGCGCGGTGCGCCCAGCCGCTCGGCCGTTGCGCGCAACACGCGCGCCCGCGGGTCCTCCGCGCGATAGACCCGGTGCCCGAAACCCATCAGCTTCTCACCGCGGTCCAGGATTCCTTTGACCAATCCACGCGCATCGCCGGTGTGTTCCACCTCTTCGATCATGGGCAGCACCCGGGCCGGAGCCCCGCCGTGCAGCGGTCCACTCATTGCGCCAATGGCACCGGATAGTGCCGCCGCTACGTCAGCACCGGTTGAGGCGATCACGCGTGCGGTGAAGGTCGACGCGTTCATGCCGTGCTCGGCGGCCGACACCCAATAGGCGTCAATGGCTTCGATATGCCTGGGGTCCGGGTCCCCTTGCCAGCGGGTCATGAAACGTGCCGTGACCGTTGAACATTCATCAATGACTCGTTGCGGAACCGCAGGTTGATAGATGCCACGGGCGGATTGTGCAACGTAGGACAGCGCCATTACCGACGCGCGAGCGAGCTGCTCGCGGGCGGTGCCATCGTCAATGTCGAGCAATGGTGCGTAACCCCAGATCGGCGCCAGCATCGCTAGTCCGGCCTGCACGTCGACGCGCACATCACCGGTGTGTATCGGCAGCGGAAACGGCTCCGCCGGCGGCAGCCCGCGGCCGAATTCCCCGTCCACCAGTAGCGCCCAGACATCACCGAATGTGACCCGCAGACTCACCAGGTCTTCGATATCGACGCCGCGGTAACGCAGCGCCCCCCCGTCCTTATCCGGCTCGGCAATCTCGGTGGTGAAGGCAACCACGCCATTTAGACCTGGGACAAAGTCTTCCGGGACCACAGTCATACGAAAATTCTCGCACTCCACCTGTGGGCGGACACTACCGCCTAGTAGCTACACCGGTAGCGTTGGCACGGTGACGGGGCCGCGCGACGACCAGCAACTGGCCGCGATGCGTGTGGAGTACGGGTCCATCGAGAAAGACGGCGACCCAGACCTGGACGCGGATTGGCTGGCTGACGGGTGGCTTGCGCTGTTTCGCAAGTGGATGGCCGACGCAGAGCGCGCGGGCGTCGCCGAGCCCAACGCGATGGTGCTGGCTACCGTCTCGGAGGGCCGCCCGGTCACCCGCTCGGTGTTGTGCAAGGCCGCGGATGAGGCCGGGATCACGTTCTTCACCAGTTACGACTCCGCCAAGGGCGCCCAGCTGGCGGCGACGCCATACGCGTCGGTGACGTTTCCTTGGTACCAGCTGGGTCGGCAAATCCACGTTCGAGGCCCGGTGGGTCGGGTGGATCCTCAGGTGACCGAGGACTATTGGTCCAAGCGACCGCGTGGTTCTCAGCTGGGTGCCTGGGCGTCGCGCCAGTCGCAGCCGATTGCGTCGCGGGCGGCGCTGCTCGACCAACTCGCCCAGGTAACGGCGCGCTTTGCCGACTCGGATCGCATCCCCGTACCACCGAATTGGGGCGGTTACGTGATTGCACCCGAGATCGTGGAGTTCTGGCAGGGTCGGGAAAACCGAGTGCACAACCGGATTCGGGTCATCGGATCGCGAATCGAACGCCTGCAGCCCTGATAGCGGCATAGACGCCCGCGTAGTACGCAAAATCTGCTTAATTACTTGCGTGCAACAAAATCGGAATTAGATTCTGATTCGCTTATCGTGGCGAACCAAATTTGACACCGATGGGTATGTGGCCCGTATCTTGTGCTGCCAACGACAGTGTTAATTCAACACCCTATTGCAGAATGCGATTTTAGAAAGAAGTTTTGGTCGTGTGTCCGTCAGAGAGCGGTTAGATCGATGATGAAGCGCGACCCCGCTGTTGCCGTTGTGTGTGCAGGCATGTCTGGACTGTGCCTAGCAATCAGGTTGCTGACCAACGGGATTGAGAATGTCGCCACTCTGTATGAGAAGGCCAGCGATGTGGGCGGAACCTGGCGTGACAACACCTATCCGGGTTTGGTCTGCGATGTTCCTTCGCGGCTCTACCAGTACTCCTTTGCGAAGAATCCGCAGTGGTCTAGCCTTTTCTCGTCGGGGCGCGAAATCCATTCCTATTTTCGTGAAGTGACTGATTACTATCGACTAAGGGAGAGGATTCGGTTCGGGACGGAAATCGCTGGCGCGCGATTCGACAACGGCAGCTGGTGGGTGCGGACCACCGCCGGAGAGGAGTCGAAATTCGTTTTCTTGATCGCGGCGACCGGATTGCTGCACCATCCCCACCTACCCGACATCGACGGCTTGGAGCACTTCGCTGGCAGCGCCTTCCACTCGGCTCGCTGGAATCACCAGGTGGTGCTCAAAGACCGCCGCATCGCGGTGATCGGAACCGGATCTACTGGTGTCCAACTGGTTTCCGCCCTCGCCGGCGTGGCCGCGAAGCTCACCATGTTCCAGCGCACGTCGCTAGTGGATTCTGCCCTGGCCAAACCGCACATATTCGAAGCTGACTCGTGCGATCTACCGCGCTGCTCCGTGGCTTGATTCGTTGGCCTACAAGGCATGGGGATGTGTCTTCGAGCAGTTTACGGCGGCACTGACTCAAACCGGGCTGGCATCGCCGGGGGCGCGGGTGACGTGCCGCGCCAGCCTAGTCTGGTCCGTGACCCGGATTTGCGCCAGGCACTGACGCCTGATTACCAACCAATGTGCAAACGTTTGGTGATGTCCGCCGGCTTCTACCGGGCGATCCAGCGGGACGATGTCGAACTGGTCACCAGCGGCATCGATCACGTCCAACACCGGGGCATGGTGACCGACGAGGGCATGCTGCACGAGGTGGATGTCATCGTGCTCGCCACCGGGTTTGACTCGCACGCCATTTTTTCGGCCAATGCAGCTGACCGGTCGCGGTGGCCTCAAGATCGACGACGTCTGGGAGGGCGGTCCATACGCCTTCCTCACCGTCGCCATACCGGGTTTCCCGAACTTCTTCATGATGTTGGGACCGCATAGTCCGGTGGGAAATTTCCCTCTGACCGGCATCGCCGAATCACAGGCCGATCACATTCTGCGGTGGATTCAGCGGTGGCGCCACCACGAGTTCGACACGGTTGAGGCGACCGCATCGGCGACCGAAGAATTCAATTCCAAATTGCGAGCTGCAATGCCCAACACCGTGTGGACGTCAGGCTGTGATAGTTGGTACCTGAACAAAGACGGAGTGCCGGAAGTTTGGCCTTTTGCGCCGGCTGAACACCGAGCCATGCTCGCGAAACCTGATCTTGAACAATTCGACCTGCGTTGTTGATCCGCGGCAGGTTGGCAGGGCAAGGATGGCGAAGGTGACCAAAATTGCCAGGTTTGATCGACGAGCCTAAGGTCAGCAAACTCGACGCGGGGCAGGTGCCTGGTCGTGGCAACGCCACGGTCGTGCGCGTCAACGCGGCCTTCGATTCCAAGCGCCGCAGAGGTTTTGACAACATCGCGGTCGTTAGCACCATGGCGAGGCGAATGTCGCCGCGTGGCTGGTGACGATCGGCGAGCAGCGGAGGTAGTCCCGCGGTCGACTGACCGCGGTGTGGCAGCGGGTGCCCGCTCGACCGTTTACTGCGCCTTTAGCGCCGCGTGTGCAGGGTGCACAGTGGTCGGCCGATAGCTGTAGCGATTTTGCTCTTGGGCGATTGTCATTTGCGCGGGATTCTGCGAGCGGGAATGCGTCCGTCGGAGATATATTCGGGGTGGCGTTGTCCGCATCTCCATTCAATGCTTGCCACCGAATGCCAGTCGCCACCTGGTTTGCCACAGGTTGTTGGGAGATTCAGATGTCCTTTGTGGTTGTTGCACCGGAATTTTTGACGTCGGCAGCAACGGATTTAGCAAACATCGGTTCGGCGATCAGCGCGGCGAGTAATGCCGCCGCGGTCTCGACCGCCGAGGTTCTGCCCGCGGCCGCTGACGAGGTGTCGGCCGCTATCGCGGCGCTGTTCGGCGCCCACGCCCGGGAGTATCAGACCATCAGTGCGCAAGCGGCTGCGTTCCACGACCGGTTTGTGCAGACCCTGTCCGGTGGTGCGAGCTGGTATGGGGCCGCCGAGGCGGCCAATGTCGAGCAGAATTTGCTGGCGCTGATCAATGCGCCCACCCAGGCGCTGCTGGGCCGCCCGCTGATCGGCGACGGCGCCAACGGTGCGCCCGGGACGGGGCAGGCCGGCGGGGCGGGCGGCATCTTGTATGGCAATGGTGGCGCCGGTGGATCCGGGGCGCCCGGGCAAGCTGGTGGGGCGGGCGGAGCGGCTGGCTTGATCGGCACCGGTGGTGCCGGCGGCTCGGGCGGGGTTGGCGTGAGCACCGGTGCCCCAGCAGCGGGGATGCCCGGCGGAAACGGCGGCGCCGGTGGCCTGCTGTGGGGTAGCGGCGGCATCGGCGGGGCCGGTGGCGTCGGCGCGGCCGGCGGGTCCGGCGGTGTCGGCGGTCACGGCGGCACCGGGGGGCTGCTGTACGGCAACGGCGGGGCCGGCGGTGTTGGTGGTGTCGGCGAACTCGGAGGCAACGGCGGTGACGGTGGGGCCGCACGGTTGTTCGGCAATGGCGGCGTAGGCGGGGCCGGTGGCGACGGACTTGCCGCTACCTCAGGTTCGGCGGCACTCACCCCGGGGGCATCCGGCGGTAACGGCGGTAACGGAGGCAGCGGCGGCAACGGGGGTACCGGCGGGTCCGGCGGGGCGCTGATCGGCAACGGTGGGGCCGGCGGGAGCGGTGGACACGGCGCGGACGGCGGAGTCGGCGGTGCCGGCGCCGCCGGTGCCGGCGGTGCCAGCGCTGGGGCGAATGGCGGTAGCGGCGGCAACGGCGGGATCGGCGGGGTCGGTGGTGACGGCGGTGACGGTGGAGCCGGAGGCGCCGGTGGCTTGCTCGGCGTTGCGGGCAGTCACGGTGTTGGCGGGTCCGGTGGTGCCGGCGGCTCCGGCGGGATTGCCGGCAATGGCGGCAGTGGCGCGGCGGGCGCAGCCGGAGTCAACGCCGGTGCTGGCGGGAATGGTGGAAACGGCGGTGACCCCGGTACCGGCGGGGCCGGTGGGTCCGGCGGCGCCAGCGGTGGAGGCGGGCGCGCTGCAGACGGCGCGGCCGGTATTACGCCCACCAGCGGTGGTGACGGCGGCAAGGGCGGCAACGGTGCCAACGCCATCGGCACCGGAAAGGCCGGCGGGGACGGTGGCAAGGGCGGTGACGGTGGTCTGGTCGGTGACGGCGGAGCAGGTGGAACCGGCGGCGACGGTTTCAACGGGTCCTCGGGTGTTTCCTCCAAATCAGGTGGCGACGGCAGCCAGGGCGGACAGGGTGGAGCCGGCGGCAACGGCGGACTCCAGGCGGGTAACGGTGGGGACGGTGGGGCCGGCGGGGCCGGCGGTAAGGGTGGAGCCGGCGGCAATGGGAACAACGGTTTCGACGGCCTCAGCCCGGGTGCGGACGGTCAGGCCGGTGGCAACGGTGGTGACGGCGGCAACGGCGGGGCCGGCGGCGACGGTGGCGCCGGCGGTAGCGCGCTGGCGGCCTCGGGTCACGACGGCAGCCACGGAGTCGGTGGAGTTGGCGGCGACGGCGGGAACGGCGGGACGCCCGGTAATGGTGGCAACGGCGCGACCGGCACATGGGATCACAACTCCGGTGTCGGCGGGGCCGGAGGCCACGGCGGTAACCCCGGCAGCGGGGGGGTCGGCGGGGCCGGTGGCGACAGCGGCGGTGGCACTCACAGTGCGGCCGGCGCCAAGGGGACCACGCCCACCACAGGCGGCAACGGCGGTAAAGGCGGCAACGGCGCAGACGCCCTGGCTTTCGGCCAGACCGGCGCCGAGGGGGGCAAGGGTGGTGACGGTGGGCGGGTCGGCAACGGAGGCAACGGCGGCAACGGCGGAACCGGCGGCGACGGCCTAAATGGCGTGACGTTCAACCTTCCCGGTGCGTCCGGCTCGGACGGAGAAACGGGTGGGACCGGCGGGGCTGGCGGGGCCGGTGGATCCGGCGGCATGAATGCCGGCAACGGCGGCATGGGCGGGACCGGTGGCACCGGCGGGACCGGCGGGGCCGGTGGCAACGGCATCGACGGAGCCGACGGCGCCAGCGCGGGCGCCAGCGGTAAGGACGGGGGTAACGGCGGGGCCGGCGGTAAAGGCGGGACCGGCGGTGACGGCGGGGCGGGCGGAGCGGCGCCCGCGGGTACACCCGGGAGCCAAGGCGCCGGCGGGAACGGCGGGAAGGGCGGCGCGGGCGGATTTGCCGGTGGCGGCGGTGACGGTATCGATGGGGCCGACGGCGCATCCGTGGGCGCCGACGGCCAGAGCGGCGGTAACGGCGCGAACGGCGGTAAGGGAGGGAACGGCGGCGCTGGCGGGGACGGCGGGGCCGGGCCCGCCGGCACGACCGGAAGCCAAGGCGCCGGCGGGAACGGCGGCGACGGCGGTGCTGGTGGCCTCGCCGGTGACGGTGGCAACGGCGCAAACGGCTCAACTCTGGTTGCTGCCGACGGCGGTACCGGCGGGAACGGCGGGAACGGCGGCAACGCCGGGTCTGGCGGGGCGGGCGGGCTCGGTGGCTCCGGCTCCACCACGGGCGCCAACGGCGCGAACAACACCACGGCGATCAACGGCGGCACCGGCGGCAATGGCGGCGATGGCGGCAATGCGAGGCCCACCTCCGGGGCCGGCGGGGCTGGCGGGACTGGCGGGGACGGCGGCAATGCCGGCCAATTCGGCGATGGTGGCGCCGGCGGGAGCGGCGGGTCCGGCGGCATTGGCAGCGCCGCCATTACGGGCACCGGTGGCGCGGGCGGAGAGGGCGGTGCGGGTGGGAACGGCGGCGCCGGGGGGCAGGTCCGCGGGGCTGGCGGTCTCGGCGGGGACGGCGGCGACGGCGGCACCAGCGGAACCGGCCGCATCGGCGCCGACGGTGGTGCCGGCGGAGCCGGTGGCACTGGCGGGCAGTTCGGCAATGGCGGTGGCGGTGGCACCGGCGGTGACGGTGGCCGCGGCGGCACCGGCGCCGATGGCGGCAGCGGTGGTGCCGGTGGGAACGCCGGCAATGCGGGGCTGTTCGGCGACGGCGGGTCTGGCGGCACCGGCGGGACCGGTGGGCAAGGCGGTGGCGGCAAAGCCGGCGTGGTTGGCAGCGGCGGCAACGCCGGAAATGGCGGCCTGGGCGGGAACGGCGGGGCCGCGACCGGCAACGGCGGCGCCGGTGGAAAAGGCGGGGTCGGGGGCACCGGTGGGGACGGCCAGATCGGCAACACTGGCAGCAGCGGCAGCACCGGCACGTTCGACGGTGGCGGGAATGGTCGCGGCGGCGATGGCGGCGACGGCGGCACCGGCGGCACCGGCGGCAACGGCGGCATCGGCGGCAATGGCGGGGCCGGCGGCAAAGCGCTGGCGGTTTCGGGCCAGGACGGCAAGACCGGGGCCGGCGGAGCCGGCGGGGTCGGCGGCACCGGCGGCCAGGGTGGCTTCGGCGGCTCCGGCGGTAGTGGCGCCAACGGGGACAGCGCCCACGCGGCCGGCACCGGTGGCACCGGTGGCACTGGCGGTGCCGGCGGTAGTGGTGGCACCGGCGGTGCCGGCGGCTCCGGCTCCAGCACAGGCGCGACCGGCAAGACGGGCGCGACGGGCGGTGCTGGCGGGGGTGGCTTCGGCGGGAACGGTGGCCTCGGCTCGGCCTTCGGACCTGGCGGTAGCGGCGGCACCGGCGGCACCGGCGGCATCGGCGTCAACGGTGCGAGTGGTGGCACCGGTGGCACCGGTGGCACCGGTGGTTTCGGCCTCGATGGTTCTGGCGGTGGAAACGGCGGCAATGGCGGGGCTGGCGGCGACAGCTTCGGTGGGATCGCTGGCGACGGTGGGCAGGGCGGCCAAGGCGGCAACGGCGGAGACGCCTTCATCGGCACCGCGTCCGGCGGACCTGGCGGCAAAGGCGGGAACGGCGGAACGGGCGGCACCGCGCACGTCGGGCCGGTTAACGTGGGGGGCAAGACTGGAGACGACGGGCAATTCGGACCCCCCGTGGTCGACTCCCATGGCGGGACCGGCGGCCAAGGTGGCGCCGGTGGTGCGGGCGGCCGCTTCTGATTGCGAGCTTTCCGCCAGCGGACAAGACACGAACGGTTCCACGAGGGCCTGGGGACGTCGTCCAGCACGGCATAGACAGTCCCGGACGTTCCCGGGCGGTCCCGGGTTTCCCGCGACTTTGCCGCCGCCCAGGATCGACATTCGCCTGCCGACTGCCGCTGGACCACCGGCCGGCAGAGACGGTAAACCGCGGGTTGGCAGTTGGGGATTGGCGGAGAAAATTGGTCGGGCACATGGCGTTTCCGGTCCGGCCGGTCCGGCTGGTGATGAACTGCGACGTCGGGCGGCCTCGTCGAGGCGTTGTGCGGCCATCGGCGGGCCTGCGGTGATACGGGGCGGTGCCAGCCGGAAGACCAGCAGACTCGACCCCGGGCAGGCGCTCCGACCCGTCAACGACTACCTTCAGCTATACGCACCGAGTGGGGCAGCCATACAAGCCAGCGCAAAGGGGTTCTCGTGGCCGACACCGACGACACCGCAACTCTGAAGTACCCGGGCGGCGAGATCGACCTGCAGATCGTTCACGCCACCGATGGTGCAGACGGGATAGCGCTCGGTCCGCTGTTGTCCAAGACCGGGCACACCACCTTCGACAACGGCTTCGTCAACACCGCCGCGTGCAAGAGCTCCATCACCTACATCGATGGCGACGCCGGCATCCTGCGCTACCGCGGTTACCCGATCGACCAGCTGGCAGAGAAGTCGACCTTCATCGAGGTCTGCTACCTGCTCATCTACGGCGAGCTGCCGAACACCGACCAGTTGGCGGAGTTCACCGGCCGAATCCAGCGCCACACGATGCTTCATGAGGACCTCAAACGGTTCTTCGACGGTTTTCCCCGCAATGCCCACCCGATGCCGGTGTTGTCCAGCGTGGTCAACGCGCTCTCGGCCTATTACCAGGACGCCCTGGACCCGATGGACAACAGTCAGGTCGAGCTGTCGACGATTCGGCTGCTGGCCAAACTGCCCACCATCGCCGCCTACGCCTACAAGAAGTCGGTCGGTCAGCCCTTTCTCTACCCGGACAACTCGCTGACGCTGGTGGAGAACTTCCTGCGGATGACGTTCGGGTTCCCCGCCGAGCCCTATCAGGCCGACCCGGAAGTGGTCCGGGCATTGGACATGTTGTTCATCCTGCATGCCGACCACGAGCAGAACTGTTCAACGTCCACGGTGCGGTTGGTGGGTTCCTCACGGGCGAACCTGTTCACCTCGATTTCCGGCGGCATCAACGCGCTTTGGGGGCCGCTGCACGGCGGTGCCAACCAGGCAGTGCTGGAAATGCTCGAGCAGATCCGCGACAGCGGCGACGACGTCAGCGAGTTTGTGCGCAAGGTGAAAAACCGGGAGGCCGGCGTCAAGCTGATGGGCTTTGGCCACCGCGTGTACAAGAACTACGATCCCCGCGCCCGGATCGTTAAGGAACAGGCCGACAAGATTCTGTCCAAACTTGGTGGAGACGACTCCCTGCTCGGTATCGCCAAGGAATTGGAAGAGGCGGCGTTAACCGACGACTACTTCATCGAACGGAAGCTCTACCCCAACGTCGACTTCTACACCGGCCTGATCTATCGGGCCCTTGGGTTCCCCACGCGGATGTTTACCGTGTTATTTGCGCTGGGACGGTTGCCGGGCTGGATCGCTCACTGGCGTGAGATGCACGACGAGGGGGACAGCAAGATCGGCCGTCCACGCCAGATCTACACCGGCTACACCGAGCGTGACTACGCCGCGATAGCCGACCGCTAGTCGATCGGCGGCCTACCGAAGCGACGCCAACACAGCCATCGCGGCATTGTGTCCGCCGATACCTGATACCGCACCGCCCCTTCTGGCGCCCGCACCACACATCAAAATCCGCTCGTGCTGCGTGGCCACCCCCCATCGCCGTGCCGGAGTGTCCAACGGTTCGCCGTCTTCGACAAACGGCCACGACAGGGCCCCATGGAAGATGTTCCCGCGGGTCATCTGCAGGGTGCGCTGCAGGTCCAGGGTGGTCGTCGTCTCGATACATTGCCGACCATGCGCGTCGGTCATCAATAGGTCCTGGATCGGCTCGGCCAGAAGGGAATTCAACGACTTAAGTACGGCTTCGGTGAGCCGCGTGCGTAGCGCGTCGGGGTCGTGAGCGCCGAAGACCGAGTGCGGGGTGTGCAGGCCGAACACCGTCATCGTCTGAGTGTCCGAGTCGCGTAGCCCGGCCGACAGGATGCTCCGATCGGATAGGGAATGGCAGTACGCCTCGCACGGCAGCGGATCCGGTAGCTGCCCGGCAATCGCCTGCGAGTGTGCGGTTTCCAGTTGTGTCCAGGTTTCGTTGGCGTGGAAGGTTCCGGCAAAGGCCTGCTCGGGCGTGGTTTCCGCGTCGCGCAGGCGAGGCAGTCGGCGCAACACCATGTTCACTTTGACCTGCGCGCCCGGGGCCAGTGCCGGCTCGGCTTCTCCCAGCAGGCGGGCCAGCACCGCCGGTGTGACCCCGGACAATACAAACCGACCCCGGATCAGATGCTCCTCGTCGGCCCTGCGGTAGCGTACCGCGCCGTTCGGATCGATCGCGAAAACATCTGCGCTAGTCGTCATTTCAGCACCGTGTCGGATAGCCGCGGCGGCCAGCGCCGAGGTCACCGCACCCATGCCGCCGACCGGGACGTCCCAGTCTCCGGTGCCCCCGCCCAGCACGTGATACAGGAAGCAAATGTTTTGCGTCAACGACGGATCGGCCATGCCAGCAAAGGTGCCGATCAACGCGTCGGTAGCGATCACGCCGCGGACCACGTCGTTGCCCACGCCCGCGGTGATGGCACGCCCAATCGGCTCGTCGATCATGGCGTGCCACGTAGCTGCTGCTTCCCGGTCGCCGCATTCGTGGACAAGGCGGCGGGCCTGGTCGCGGGTGCACAATGGTTCGATCAGCGTCGGCCACAGCCGCTGGGTTACCAGCCGGCAGCGACGATAAAACTCGGCAAAGGCCTGCTCGTCGGCGGCGGCGCCGATGGAGCCGAACGTGTTATTGCCGTCGGACCCGATCAACAGTCCGCTGCGTCCGCCCGTGCCCGGGTCAGGGGTGTACGACGAAAAGTTCCGGCGCGCCAGTCGCACGGGCGCATCGAGTTCCTTGACAATCCGCGGGGGCAACAGGCTCACCAGGTAGGAATACCGAGATAGGCGGACGTCGACACCGTCGAAGGCCTGAGCAGACACCGCCGCCCCGCCGAGATGTGCCAGACGCTCGAGCAGCCGCACCCGAAGGCCCGCGCGTGCCAGGTAAGCCGCTGCTACGAGGCCGTTGTGACCGCCGCCGACAATGACGACGTCGAATTCCCGCATGGTGGTGTCAGCCCTGGATGCGTGGCGTTAGCCCGTGTACCCCTCGACTTGGTCGGCGGGACGCACATTTGCCTCACGCGGGTCACCCCCGGTTTCGCGCAGTGCCCGCCGTTGCCGCAGCAGATCCCAGCATTGGTCAAGTTCGATCTCGATTCGGCGGAGCTGCTCACGCTCCTCAACTTCGGTAATGTCGCGGTGCTGAAGCCGCTCTCGTAAGGCCTTCTCCTCGGCGACGAGGTCGCGGATGTGGGCCAGAGTCTCGCTGTCCGTCGGTTTCGTCCCGTTGCCCATTGCTCCAGTGTGCCTGACGTCGGCGGTTGCGCCGGCAGCGAGTCGGTAGGCTGCATATCGCTGGAAGCACGAATGAGTTTGTTCAACAACGCTAAGGAGGCGTGCCGGTGGGTACCGAAGCGGGCATAGACGCGTCGCCCGCCCCCACTGATGCACCCGCAGCATCGAAATTCGACCGTCGTCCGCTGGGCGTTCCCTGGCTAATCGGTCTGGCGGTTATTCCATTGCTGCTCGCGGCGATCGGTTCTGGCGTTTTCCAGAGACCCGCGGGGGTGACCGGGCCAACTGGTGACCTGCCGACTCTGTCCACAACGACCGCTACCTCCAGCGCCCCGGGGTTGTCGCTGTCTTTGCTGTCCGTGAGTCGCAGTGGCAATACCATCACGCTGATCGGTGATTTTCCTGACGAGGGCGCCAAGGCGACCTTGATGAAATCACTCAATGGCCTGCTCAAACCGGATGTCACCGTCATCGACCAGATCAGAATTGATCCCCTTGTTCGCGCACTTGACTTCGCCAACGCAGAACCGGTTTTTACCGCCAGCGCGCTCATTCCGGATTTCACCCTCAAGGTCGAAGGAGATACCGTCACCCTGTCGGGAACTGCCGCGTCGCCCGACCAGAAGGATGCGGTCGAACGCGCGGCGGTGGGCGCCTGGTCCGGAGTGAAAGTCACAAACCACATTGCGGTCCAGGGGCAGGCCCCGCCGGCCGCCGCGACCGCCCCGTGCGGGGACCTACAGGCGACCATTAATGGCTTGACCGGGGGGTCGATCGGCTTTGCCGACGATGGGGTAAGCCTGACCCCAGCCGATAATCAAATCCTGACGAAGGTGGCCGACAAGCTCAAAGCGTGTCCGGATGCCCGGGTGACTCTCAACGGCTACGCCGACAACAGTGGCGGCGAAGGCATCAACATTCCGCTGAGTGCCCAGCGCGCTACTACAGTCGCAAAATTCCTCATTGCTCAGGGAGTGGCCGGTGATCATATCGCCACCAAGGGCCTCGGTTCGACGAATCCGATAGCCAGCAATGACACGCCCGACGGTCGTATCAAGAATCGCCGCGTCGAAATCGTGGTCAGCTAAGGAGAATTCGGCGTGGATTTCCTGATCCAGTGGTTGTGCTACCTGGTTGCCTTCGTGGCGGGTTCGGCCGTTGCCTGGGCGATTGTCGTCGTGTCCATCAAACACGTTAGTGGCCAAGACGATACGGCGGATGAGGTTGAGGCGGATACCGCCGAGTCGGATTCCAATGAGTCGGATGAGGCCGAGTCGGATGAGGCCGAGTCGGATGAGGCTGAATCGCATGCGGTTGAGTCGCATGCGGTTGAGTCGCATGAGGCTGAGGCGGCGCAGTGATGAGCCACGTGCACTGGTGGTTGATCGGGCTGGCGTTCGCGCTCGGGATGATGTTGACATTGGCCCTGATGGTCCGCCCGGTCAAACATCCAGTTCCGGTGGGGGCCTCAATAGGCGGAGCGGATCGCGCCGCTGTACCAACAGCGGAGGACGCCATCGCGACTGCCGAGAAGCGAACAGACAAGGCCGCCCGCAAGGACCCCACAAGACGGATGCCGGTGAAGAGGCCGCCGGCCGGCAAGGGCGCTGTCACTAAAAAGGTTGTGCGGAAGAAGGTCTCGGCAGCAAAATCGCCGAAGAAGCGGATCGTGGTGGTCAAGAAGACTCCGGCGAGGCGGACTGCGGTCGCTAAGGATTTGGCGCCCGAGCAGATTTCGAGTGCCGCGGCTGCGCCGGTGGAAAGGGTGCGTCCCGCTCGGTTCGAGCCTTACGGCCCGGGGTCGGCGCGACCCGACGCCGACGGCAGTGGGCCGGAGGGTTGGTTGGTGAAGGGTCGCTCGGACACCAGGCTTTACTACACGCCCGACGATCCCTCCTATGATGCGACCGTCGCCCAGGTCTGGTTTGAGGACGAGGCCTCGGCCGTGCGCGCCTTCTTCACCGCCTGGTGCAAGAGTGCGCGAAAAAAATGACAGGTCGTCGGCGTTCGGCTAGCTCGGGCCGGGAATTTTGAGTAATAGGCGTGCGCCGCCGAGCGGACTGACCTGCAGAGCCGCCGTCCCGCCGTGCAGCTTGGCCTGCTGGGCCACTAGGGCCAGCCCAAGACCGGAGCCCGAATGAGAAGCCGTTGACCCGCGGGAGAACCGCTCGAACACCATCTGGCGCTCGGCCTCCGGCACTCCGCTGCCGTTGTCGTCGATGGCGATTTCGACCCCGGCCCGGGAGCTTACCGCGGACAACTGCACCCTAGTGGCGCCGCCGTGTTTGACGGCATTAGCGATGGCGTTGTCGACAGCCAGTCTCAGTCCCGCCGGCAATCCGACGATGATGCAGGTCGGCGACGGCACTAGCGAGACATCGAGGTCGGGGTAGATCCGCATGGCATCGTGGGCGGCGCGGTCCAGCAATTCGGTGATGTCGACCGGCACATGGTCTTCCGACGTCGACAGTTCCCCTTGGGCCAACCGTTCCAAAGCGCCCAGTGTCGCCTCGATGCGTGACTGGGTTCGGATCACGTCGTTGAGCACTTCCTTGCGCTGCTCGTCGGGCATATCCAGGGTGGACAACACCTCAAGATTTGTCCGCATCGCGGTCAACGGTGTGCGTAATTCGTGGGAGGACACCGCCGCGAAGTCGCGCGCCGAAGCCAGCGCCTCCTTCGTTCGGTTCTGCTCATTCCAGATTCGCTGCAGCATGCCCCTCATCGCTTCCGCGATCTCAATGGCTTCGCTGGCGCCGTGCACTTCCACCCGCGGTGCCTCGTCCCCGGCGTCGATTGACCGCGTTTGTTCGGCGAGCTGCTTAAACGGCCGCACCGCGAACACCGCAAGCAGCCAGGCGAACACTGCCGCCGCAGCGATGGCGAATCCGCAGATGAGCAACACCCGGCGATGCAGATTGTTGGTTTCGGCGATGGTGGCGTCGTAGGTCGCACCGACGGCCACCGACGTCGGTTCGGGCCCTGGGATCTCCACCGTGCGCACTCGGTAACGCACCCCCCGGATGAAGGTGTCGGCGTAGTCCTCGTGCAGTTTCGGCAACGTGATGTCTGAATTCGACTTGACCAGGTCGCCCCGGCGGACCGTGATCAGGGCGTCCTGGTCGTTGGGGGAGCGCGGTATTTCGTCCAGGCCGCGTGGCACGAACGGAATCGCGAAGCCCGCGGCCTCGTCCAGCCGGCGATCCAACCGCTCTTTGCGGTCGTTGGTGATCCCCACCCACACCACCGTCCCGACGATGAGCACCGGGATCGCGGCGCCGATGGCCGTAGCGACCACCACCCGGGTGCGCAGCGAGGGCGTACGGGCGAAGATTCGCGACAGGATGTTCACCTACTGCATCCTGAGCACGAACCCGACGCCCCGGACGGTGTGCAGCAGCCGGGGGCCACCGTTGGCCTCGAGTTTGCGGCGTAGGTAACCGATGAACACGTCGACGACATTGGTGTCGGCGGCGAAGTCGTAGCCCCAGACCAGCTCGAGCAGTTGCGCGCGGGACAGCACGGCCGTCTTGTGTTCGGCCAGGACCGCCAGCAGGTCGAATTCCCGCTTTGTCAGGTCGACATCGACGCCGTTGACCCTGGCTCGCCGACCGGGGATGTCTACCTCCAGCGGACCTACCGTGATGGTCTCCGAGGAGGACGTTGCGGTCGAGCCGCGGCGGCGCAACAGCGCCTTGACCCGCGCCACCAGTTCGGCCAGGACGAACGGCTTGACCAGGTAATCGTCGGCGCCGGCCTCCAAGCCGGCAACTCGGTCGTCCACCGAGCTGCGTGCGGACAGTACGCAGACCGGGACGTCGTTGTCCATGGCTCGTAGTGCGGTGACAACGCTGACACCGTCCAGCACTGGCATGTTGATGTCGAGCACGATCGCGTCCGGCCGGGTCTCGGTGGCGCTGCGCAGGGCCTCGGCCCCGTCGACCGCGGTAGCAACCTCGAATCCAGACAGCCGAAGGCCACGTTCCAGAGAGGCGAGCACATCGGAGTCGTCATCAACCACCAAGACCCGAGGTGAGGTCGCACCAGTGTCCATGCCGCCTATTTTGCCTGACCGCCGGCAATGTCGGTGGGAGGACGCCCGCCGGGTCGTGAGCCAGCTCATTTCGCGCGAGCAGACGCAGAATCGCATCAAAATCGAGGATTTTGTGCGATTCTGCGTCTGCTCGCGAGGGTGGTACCCCTTGAGGTCGCTCAGACGGCGGCGGCGGCGGCCCTGCCAGCGGCGCGTCCGGAAAATATGCAGCCGCCCAGGAAGGTGCCTTCCAGCGCGTTGTAGCCGTGCACACCGCCGCCACCGAACCCGGCGACTTCCCCGGCGGCATACAAGCCGGGAATCGGTTGACCATCGCTGCCCATCGCCCGTGACGATAGATCGGTTTGAATGCCGCCCAACGTTTTTCGGGTCAAGATGTGCAACTTCGCGGCGATCAGCGGGCCGGCCTTCGGATTCAGTATGCGGTGGGGGGCGGCCACTCTGCCGAGTCGATCACCGAGGGCGCGCCGCGCATTTCGGATGCCCTGGACCTGGACGTCTTTGCAGAACGGATTGGCCACCTGCAAATCCCGGGATTCGATCTGGGCGCGGATCGCGGCCGGATCGAGGAGGGGTTCGTCGGTCAGTGCATTCATCTTCTTGACGAGCTCTTCGAGGTGATCGGCGACCACAAAGTCAGCGCCGTGTCTCTTGAAGGCCTCGACCGGACCCGTGGCGTCCTTATTGAGAAACCTCTCCTGCAAGACGGCCGCGCGGCTCTTGCCGGTGATGTCGGGGTTTTGCTCGGAGCCGGAGAGTGCGAACTCCTTCTTGATGATCTTCTGGTTCAGGATGAACCAGGAGTAGTCATATTGTGCAATGTCGGGCGTAGTGCGCAGATGCCGCAGGGTGCCCAGGGTGTCGTAGCCCGGCAGGTAGGGAGCGGGCAGCCGTCGTCCGAGCGCGTCGAACCACATCGAGGACGGGCCCGGAATGATGCGGATGGCGTGCTGTGGCCAGATTGGGTCCCAGTTGTTGACGCCCTCGGTGTAGTGCCACATCCGGTCGCGGTTGACCAGGCGGACTCCGCTGTCGTTGGCAATGTCGAGCATCCGGCCGTCGACGTAGGCGGGCACGCCGGTGATCATCGACGCCGGTGGTGTGCCCATCCGCTCGGGCCAGTAGCGACGCACCATCTCGTGGTTGCCGCCGATCCCGCCGCTGGTGATGATCACCGCCTGAGCGCGCAGTTCGAATTCGCCGATCTCGTCACGGTTGGAGGGGGCGCCGCGCACCGCGTCATCGGGTGCCAACACCGTGCCCTTGATTCCGGTGACCGCGCCGTCGGTGAAGACCAATTCGTCGACGCGATGGCGGTGGTAAAAGGTCACCAGCTTGTCTTTGGCGCCTTGCCGGGCCGAACCCACAAACGGCTCCACGACTCCGGTACCGGTGCCCCAGGCGATGTGAAAACGCGGAACGGAATTCCCGTGCCCGTCGGCGCGCAGATCTCCGCGCTCGGCCCAACCCACCGTCGGCATCAATCGGATGCCGAGGTCGGTGAGATAGGCACGCTTCTCGCCGGCGGCGAATTCCACGTAGGAGCGTGCCCATTTGGTGGCCCAGAAGTCTTCATCATCGGGCCGGTCGAAGGCCGCGCTGCCAGACCAGTCGTTCCAGGCCAGCTCCAAGGAGTCCTTGATCCCGAGGACGCGCTGTTCGGGAGTGTCGACCAGGAATAGCCCGCCGAACGACCAGAAGGCCTGACCGCCGAGGTTGTTCTCGTTCTCCTGATCGACCACCGCGACCTTCTTGCCCTGGCGGGTTAATTCGTGGGTGGCGACCAGACCGGCCAAACCCGCACCGACCACGATGACATCAGCGTCCATCCGACAGCCTTTCTAAAGTTGCGTGCGGGTATGCCTTACGCCCACATATCCGATACATTAATGCATCGGATGCACTGATGTATCGGAGTGTGATGTAGATGACACCGACGACTCCCGCGACCAACCCGACGCGGGTGACCAAACGCCGCGCAGAAACCCGCGCTCGATTGATCGATGCGGCGTTCAAGGTCTTCGCCGACAAGGGTTTCGGGCACGTGCGAATCGAGGACGTCTGTGCGGCAGCGGGTTATACGCGGGGGGCATTCTATTCGCAGTTCGACAGCCTGGAGGAGCTGTTCTTCACGCTTTACGACCAGCGCGCCACATTTATTGCCGAACAGGTCGGCAGCGCCATGGCGAGCGCTGATGATCCGACGGATGTGCCGGGGACCGTCGACCGGATCGCCAACACCCTGTTACTTGACCGCGACTGGCTGCTCATCAAGACCGACTTTCTGCTGCACGCCGCCCGACATCCGGAGCTGGCTCAGCGCCTGGCGGTTCATCGTGCACAACTGCGAGCCGCCGTCGAAGAACGCCTCGCCGGCGGCGATGTTGAGTTGCCCAAGGCGATCGGCGGTGTTGCCGGTGCCGCCCGCGCCGTCGTTGCGGTCTACGACGGCGTGAGCATCCAGCTTCTGCTCGACAACGAACAGGCCGCGGCGCGTGCCTGGCTTAGTCAACTGCTCAACGTGGTGCTTGCCCGGTAGCGCTCGCTTGCCTCGGGTGCCGAGGCAAGCGAGTTGTCAGTCAGGGTCACGCACAGCGGCGTGTCGTGTGCGGCGTTTACGTGTCGCGGTATCCGCGGCGGCGTAGTGCCTGCCGGACCTTGTACAAGACGTCTGCTAACCGGTCCTCGGCGATCACCCGGATGACGGTCCATCCGAGGTCTTCCAACTTCGCCATCCGGCGTATGTCCCGGACGTACTGGCGCCGGCTCGCCCGGTGTTGGTCGCCGTCGTACTCGACAGCGACCTGGTAGCGTTCCCAGCCCATGTCCAGCAGCGCCACCGTCCGGTAATTGGCCACCACCGGTATTTGGGTTTCCGGGGCCGGTAATCCCGAGTCCAGCAGCGCAAGCCGTAGGCAGGTCTCCTTCGGAGACGCCGCACCCCGATCCACTCGTGGCAGCACGGCTCGCAATTGTCTGAGACCGCGTGCGCCGCGATGTCGCTCGGCGAGTTGCAGCACATCCTCGATGCGGAATGTCGTGGCGCGCATTAATGCGTCGAGACGCGCGACGGCCCGCCGGGGGATAACAGTCGAGCCAGATCGAACGCCGTGCGCGGGAGAGCGGTCACTGGCAATTCCGCGACACGCGTGACCTCGTCCTCCGCGAGGCGTTGGTTGCGTACCACTACACCGGCGGGTGCATGTTGGTTTCGCCAGATCAGCTCCACGGGTTCGTTCTCGTCGATCCAGTCCGAACCATGCGGTGCCGCCGCGGCAAGCCCAGCCAGGACTCCCCTGCGGCCCGACCACAGCCAGGCCGCTTCAGAGCGTAAGCGCAATGACGGCGCCGTATGGCGTGCCAGGTAGATGTCGGGGTAGATGGCGCGGAAGCCGGTACGCAGCTGACGCCGGGTTAGCGTCCCCTGCCGGGTGGCCTCGCTGCCGATAAACGGGTCATTCACGTGCATTAGGACGCCACGCCTCGATGACGGGTTTCGCCGAGACATAAAGTGTGGCCACGCGCAGCGGCGTGTCGTGTGCGCCGTTTATGTGTCGCGGGGTAAGCCGATGCGGCGGTATCGGCGCAGTCTGGTTGCCAAGCGCTCGGCATCGGGCAACGTACGCAGCGCCCGCACCTCGGCCGCGATAACGTCCGAAAGGCGCCGGGCGAACTCGACCGGCTCGTCCGCGGCATCGGGATACTCCGGCACGATGGCGTCGACGATTCCGCTCTGCAGCAGTTCCGCCGAGCGGATGCCTTGCGCCGCAGCGAGTTCAGCGGCGTGCGCGGTGTCGCGAAAGACGATCGCACTGGCCCCCTCCGGGGGGAGCGGAGCCAGCCAACCGTGGAGCGCGGCCAGCACCCGATCGGCGGGCACCATCGCCAGGGCCGGCCCGCCGCTGCCCTGACCCAGCAGCACCGATACCGTCGGAGTCTCCAGCGTGACCAAGTCGGCCAGGCTATGGGCGATCTGTCCGGCCAGTCCACCCTGCTCGGCATCGGCGGACAAGGCGGGCCCGGCGGTGTCGATCACCAGGACCAGCGGCAGTCGCAGCTCGGCGGCTAGCCCCATGCCGCGGCGCGCCGCACGCAGCGAAGCGGGCCCGACGATGCCGCCGCCCACGCCTTGCTGGCCAAGGACGACCACTGGCTGGCCACCGAAGCGAGCGAGGGCGAGCAGCGTGGTTGCCGCGTCGCCGTAGCCGGTACCGGAGAGCAGCACCCGGTCGGTTGCACCATGGCGTAG
This sequence comes from Mycobacterium basiliense, assembly GCF_900292015.1. Lineage (NCBI taxonomy): Bacteria > Bacillati > Actinomycetota > Actinomycetes > Mycobacteriales > Mycobacteriaceae > Mycobacterium > Mycobacterium basiliense. The sequence goes on along the minus strand of NZ_LR130759.1, from coordinate 4,635,935 downwards.
CAGGTGCTCCACCCCTGGCCGGGTCGGCCGCCGCGACGCCACCACCGAATCCCACGCCGACACATCAGGTATTGGTGTAGAGGGTGGTGTTGTGAGGGGCCGCCCCGGAGCGTCCGTGAGCACCGTCAGCGCGCGATCCAGCGTGCGCCGCAGCTCGCCCAACGCAACGACGCCGTCGATGACCCCGTGCCGTTGGAGATTCTCGGCAGTCTGTACACCGGAAGGAAATGCCTCCCCGTAGAGCAACTCGTACACCCGGGGCCCTAGGAAGCCGATCAATGCTCCCGGCTCGGCGACGGTGACATGGCCCAGCGAACCCCACGACGCGAAGACCCCACCGGTGGTCGGATTGCGCAAATAGACGAGATAGGGGAGGTGTGCTTGTTTGTGCAGCCGGACGGCCGCGGCGATCTTCACCATCTGCAGGAAAGCGACCGTGCCCTCCTGCATACGGGTGCCCCCGGAGCTCGGCGAGGCCAGCAGCGGCAGTCGCTCGGCGGTGGCGCGCTCCACCGCCGCGGTAATTCGTTCGGCCGCGGCGACCCCGATCGAGCCGGCGAGGAAGCCGAATTCGCAGACCACCACCGCAACCCGGCGTCCGCATACCCGTCCCTCGCCGGTCAGCACCGATTCGTCGCGGCCGGTGGCGGCTCGGGCGTCGGCCAGATCACGCGCGTAGGACGCCGATACCGGCAGTGATAGCGGCTCGCTATCCCAACTGGCAAACGAACCTTCGTCTAGCACCGCATCACGGAGTTGGTCGGTGGTGATACGACTCACTCGACGAGGCTATATAGGCTTGCCGCATGATCGGTATCAGCCAGGCCGAGGCCGTTATGACCATTGAGTTGCAGCGCCCGGAGCGTCGCAACGCCCTTAACTCCCAGCTGGTCGAGGAGCTGCGGGAGGCTTTACTCAAGGCGGCGGGCGACGGGTCGATCCGTGCGATTGTGCTGACCGGTCAGGGCACGGTGTTTTGCGCCGGTGCCGACCTGTCCGGAGACGCGTTTGCCGCCGACTACCCCGACCGGCTCATCGAACTGCACCGCGTCATGGACGTGACCCCGATGCCGGTGATCGGAGCCATCAACGGTCCGGCCATCGGCGCCGGTCTGCAGTTGGCAATGCAGTGCGATCTGAGGGTGGCCGCACCGGAGGCGTTCTTTCAGTTCCCCACGTCAAAATACGGTCTTGCCCTGGACAACTGGAGTATCCGCCGGCTCTCGTCGCTGGTCGGTCACGGACGTGCCCGCGCGATGTTGCTGACTGCGGAGAAGCTAAGCGCGGACATCGCATTGCAGACGGGGATGGCCAACCGGATTGGGACGCTGGCCGACGCGCAGGCCTGGGCCGCCGAGATCGCCGGTCTGGCGCCATTGGCGATCCAGCACGCCAAGCGGGTGCTCAACGACGATGGCGCCATCGAGGAACCGTGGGCCGAGCACAAGGAGCTGTTCGACAAGGCCTGGGGCAGTCAGGATGTCATCGAGGCGCAGATCGCGCGGGTAGAGAAGCGGCCGCCGAAGTTTCAGGGGGAGTAAACGTCATGATGGGCCGAGCGCTACGGTTGGCGGCCGGCACGGCCTCGCTGGTCGCCGGAGGATGGCTGTTGCGGGCACTGCACGGCGCGCCGGCGGCCTTGGGCGCCGATCCCTCGTCTATCCAGGCGGTGTCGGAGGGGTCGTCGAACTACCGCGACGGCGTTTTCGTCAACCTTGACCCCTTATCGATGTACACCCTGAACCGTGAAGAACTGCGGCTCATTGCGTGGGAGCTGATCGCCAATCGGGGCGGCAGCCGGCCGTCCAAGTCGATTCCGCTAGCTGCTCCGCAGATCTATAAGGGTGACGCCAGTCCACTTGCTGTCAGCTGGTTCGGCCACTCGACCGCGCTGGTGGAGATCGACGGCTACCGGGTGTTGACCGATCCGGTGTGGAGTGATCGGTGCTCGCCGTCGGATCTTGTTGGTCCACAGCGGTTGCATCCGCCGCCGGTGCAGCTGGAAGGGTTGCCGGCTGTTGATGCCGTGGTGATCAGCCATGACCACTACGACCACCTGGATATCGACACCGTGATCGCATTGGTGCACAGTCAACGGGCCCCGTTCTTCGTGCCGCTGGGGGTGGGGGCACATCTTCGGTCGTGGGGTGTTCCCGAGCATCGCATCGTTGAACTCGACTGGCAGCAAAGCGCTCAGGTCGACGAACTCACCATCATCTGCATGCCAGCGCGGCACTTCTCGGGGCGCTTTATGAGCCGCAACAACACACTGTGGGCATCCTGGGCGTTCGTCGGTCCTACGCATCGTGCCTATTTCGGCGGTGACACCGGCTACACGAAGAGCTTTGCCCAGATCGGCGCGGACCACGGACCCTTCGACGTGACCTTGATGCCGATCGGCGCCTACAACCCCGGGTGGCCGGACATCCATATGAACCCCGAGGAAGCGGTGCGGGCGCATCTGGATGTCACCGATTCGGGCTCTGGGCTGTTGGTGCCCATTCACTGGGGGACCTTCCGATTGGCCCCGCACCCCTGGGCCGAACCGGTCGAGCGCCTGCTCAAGGCGGCGGAGCCGAATCATGTCCAGCTGGCGGTGCCGCTACCCGGTCAGCGAATCGATCCGTCTGAGCCATTGCGGTTCAACCCGTGGTGGCGACTCTGATCCTCTGATTTCGGAAGGGCCGGCGCCGCACTCCGCGGCTATTCGACACGCTTGACGGGCGCCGAAGCCACCAAGCACACCCGCGCTCCCGCCGGCGCCGCCGTTGCCGGGTGCAACCGACAGGTGTGCACTAGCCGGGATGCGGGTGTGGCCGGTCGTGATGCCGGCCTGAGTAGAGAATGATTGAGCGCTCGATGAAGGGTCTGGTCAGCGGGTAGTGCGGCCCGACGTATGCGTGGCGTCCGAGCCCAGCACCCACGACGCTCTTCGTGGTGCGGCCCGCGTCAATGGGACCCCTGCCAGGGCTGGATTCGACTAGTCCGGATCAACTCGCTGCCCGCAGCGTGCGGGGAGTCCGGGGTCGTCGGGCTAAGGTGCGGCCATGACCAAATGCGCGGCGAGCGCCGCAGTTGTGCTGATGTTGCTGGTGCTGATCGGATGCGGACCTCGGCAACCGTCTTCCAGCCCACCGTCGTTGTCGCAAGCGTCACCAAATGAGGTGTCGGGCGTAAACATTCCCCCTGGGCGTATCGATCAAGCGGTATCGAAGGTGGACGACCTAGTCGTCGAGTTGATGAAGAGCAGCGGCATTCCCGGTATGGCGGTGGCGATTGTCCACGGTGGAAAGACGCTGTATGCCAAGGGTTTCGGCGTCAAAGACGTGGGCAAAGGCGATGGCCCGGACAACAAGGTGGATACCGACACCGTTTTTCAGCTGGCATCGATGTCAAAACCAATCGGTGCGACAGTGGTGGCACACGCGGTCAGTACCAACGTGGTCAGTTGGGATACGCCCGTCGTCTCGAAGCTGCCCTGGTTTTCGCTCAGCGATCCCTACGTCACCGGCCATGTGACCATCGCCGACCTGTACTCGCACCGTTCCGGACTGCCCGACCACGCCGGGGACGCGTTGGAGGACCTGGGTTATGACCGCCAACAAGTGCTGGAACGGTTGAAGTACTTGCCGCTGGCACCGTTCCGAATCAGCTACGCGTATACCAACTTCGGGGTGACTGCCGCCGCCGAGGCGGTCGCCGCCGCTGCCGGAAAATCGTGGGAGGACTTGTCCGGAGAGGTGCTGTACCGGCCGTTGGGGATGACGTCTACGAGTTCGCGGTTCGCCGATTTTCTGGCCAGGCCCAATCGCGCGGTTAACCACATCAAAGTGGGGGACAAGTGGCAGGCCCGGTTCCAACGCGATCCCGATGCGCAGGCGCCCGCGGGCGGCGTCAGTTCCTCGGTCAACGATGTGGCGAGGTGGCTGACCATGGTGATGGCCAACGGCGGTTACGACGGCCAGCAGATAACCTCGCCCGAAGCGCTTTTGCCCGCGATCACACCGCAGGTCATATCGACCGCCGCGCGGTCGCCGAAGGCCCGGGCCGGCTTCTACGGTCACGGGTTCACGGTGTCGGTGAACTCGGCGGGCCGCACCCAGTACGGTCATTCGGGGGCATTCGGGTTGGGGGCTGCGACGAACTTCGTCGTGTTGCCTTCGGAAGATCTCGGCATCATCGCGCTAACCAACGCTGCGCCCTACGGAATACCGGAGGCGTTAACTGCGGAATTTGTCGATCTGGTGCAATACGGTGAAGTGCGCGAGGACTGGGCGAACCTATATCGGCAGCAGATTGGCCCGATGAACAATCCGGACGGGTCGTTGGTAGGCAAGCAGACCCCAGTCAACCCTGAGCCGGCCAGGGGGCTGAGCGACTACGTCGGCGTCTATGCCAACGAGTACTGGGGTCCGGCAACCGTGACCGATCATGATGGCCAACTACAGCTGTCGTTGGGGCCGAAGAACCAGACGTTCAACTTGACACATTGGGATGGCGACACCTTCACGTTCACCTTGTCGACCGAAAACGCTTTGCCCGGGTCGATTTCGAAGGCGACGTTTTCCGGCGACACCCTCAACCTCGAGTACTTCGATGCTGACAAGCTGGGAACGTTTACCCGATGACTCGTCCGGCTCCAGGAGGCGGCCTGACCGATGCCGAGGTGGCGCAGCGCGTAGCCGAGGGTAAGAGCAACGACATCCCGGAGCGCTCTACCCGCAGTGTTGCACAGATCGTCCGGGCCAACGTGTTCACGCGGATCAACGCGATCCTGGGTGTGCTACTTCTGATCGTCCTGGCGACGGGTTCGGTGATCAACGGGCTGTTCGGCCTGCTCATCATCGCCAACAGCATCATCGGCATGATCCAGGAGCTACGGGCCAAGCAGACGCTGGACAGTCTCGCGATACTCGGACAGGCGAAACCATTGGTGCGCCGCCAATCCGGCACCCGCACCCTGTCGCCCAACGAGGTTGTTTTGGGCGACATCATCGAACTCGGACCCGGCGATCAGATTGTCGTCGACGGTCAGATCTTGGAGCAGGACAACCTTGAGGTCGACGAATCACTACTGACTGGAGAGGCCGATCCGATCGCCAAAGAGCTTGGTGATCAGGTAATGTCGGGCAGCTTTGTGGTCGCGGGTGCCGGCGCATACCGCGCCACCAAAGTGGGATACGAAGCGTATGCGGCAAAACTCGCTGCCGACGCCAGCAAGTTCACGCTGGTGAAATCCGAACTGCGCAACGGTATCAACAGGATTTTGCAATTCATCACCTATCTGTTGGTGCCGGCGGGACTGCTCACCATCTATACCCAGCTGTTCACGACGAAGGCTGGCTGGCGGGAATCGGTCTTGCGGACGGTGGGCGCGCTGGTGCCGATGGTCCCCGAGGGGCTGGTCCTGATGACGTCAATCGCTTTTGCGGTCGGCGTCATTCGACTGGGTCAACGCCAGTGCCTAGTGCAGGAACTGCCGGCCATAGAAGGATTGGCGCGGGTCGACGTGGTTTGTGCCGACAAGACCGGCACCTTGACGGAAACTGGCATGCGGGTATCCGATGTCGTAGAAATCGGCAGTTCCGGGCGACGAGATCGGGTTACCGACGTGCTGGCCGCCCTGGCTGCAGCGGACTCCCGACCCAATGCCAGCATGCAAGCGATTATCGAAGCGTACGGTTCCCCTCCCGACTGGATCGTCACTGCGACTGCGGCTTTCAAGTCGGCAACAAAGTGGAGCGGTGTTTCATTCCGTGACCATGGCAACTGGGTTATGGGCGCACCTGATGTGCTGCTCGACTCGCAGTCTCCGGTGGCTGAACAGGCCGAACGCATTGGGGCACGAGGTTTTCGGGTTTTGCTGCTGGGCGACGCTAAGATGCGCGTGGACGGCCCGGACGCTCCTGGCGAAGTGGCTCCGGTTGCTCTGCTGGTGCTGGAGCAGAAGGTGCGTCCTGACGCCCGGGCCACCATAGAATACTTTGCGGGTCAAGATGTTTCGGTCAAGATCATCTCCGGTGACAATGCGGTTTCCGTTGGCGCCGTGGCCGCAAAGCTTGGGCTACCCGGCGAGGCGATAGATGCGCGTCAACTCCCTTCGGGGCAAGGGGAACTCGCGAGCGCCGTGAATGGTTGCACGACTTTTGGCAGGGTGCGGCCGGATCAGAAGCGCGCGATAGTGCACGCCTTGCAGTCGCAAGGTCACACCGTGGCGATGACCGGAGATGGTGTCAACGATGTGCTGGCCCTTAAGGATGCCGATATCGCCGTAGCCATGGGGGCGGGGAGCCCAGCATCGCGCGCGGTAGCACAGATCGTGTTGCTGGACAATCGATTTGCCACGCTGCCCCACGTCGTCGCCGAAGGACGGCGGGTGATCGGGAACATCGAAAGGGTCGCCAATCTATTTCTTACGAAAACGGTGTATTCGGTGCTCTTGGCCTTCCTGGTAGGTATCGAGTGCTTGTTCGCCAAACCATTGGCAGCTGATCCGCTGCTTTATCCATTTCAACCGATTCATGTCACCATTGCGGCATGGTTCACGATCGGAATTCCATCATTCATTCTCTCGCTGGCGCCGAATGACGAGCGTGCTTATCCGGGGTTCGTCCGGCGGGTGCTGACGTCCGCGCTCCCCTCTGGACTGGTGGTCGGGATAGCGACTTTCGTTTCTTACCTGGCCGCCTACCCGGGTCGTCACGCGACGTGGGCCGAACGAACTCAAGCGTCAACCGCGGCCTTGATCACCTTGCTGGTAACCGCACTCTGGGTGCTTGCGGTGGTCGCGCGTCCCTACCAGTGGTGGCGCGTGGGGCTAGTAACTGCATGTGGGCTAGCCTATTTGGTGATATTCAGCCTTCCGCTGGCGCAGAGGAAGTTCTTTCTCGACCCTTCGAATCTGGTGGTGACATCGACCGCGCTAGGGATCGGTCTGCTGGGTGCCGTGGCGATCGAGGCGATCTGGTGGATCCGGGCCAGGATGCTTGGGGTTAAGCCGCGAGTGTGGAGATAGTGGCCCAACAACGGTAGTCATAGTCGCAATTTGTGCGGTATCCGAAAGGCAAGAACTGTGCACCCCGCACCCGATACAAAGAAGTCCTTCAGTAGACAAACAGCGTATCGATGCTCCGGGATATGAGGCTTGTACACAGACTTTACATTGCAACAAATTTCGACCGATTATGACCAGTGGTCATATTTTTTTGATAAAGTCCCCGTAATCCTGCGGTGACCACCGTATGCTGGTGCGTTACCAGCCATTGGCCGACGACCGGGTGGATCCTGGCGACTGTCGGGTCGCCGCAGGCTGTGATCGGCAGGTGGCCACGGGCAAGGCGGCCGCCTGAGAGAGGCTGCGGCGATGAGTTTTTCGGTGTCGCCACCTGAAATAAATTCGGCCCGCATGTTCGGAGGTGCGGGCGCGGGGCCGATGTTGGCCGCCGCCGCAGCCTGGGACGATCTAGCCGCCGAATTGGGATTGGCCGCTTCCGCATTCTCATCGGTGACCTCGGCGCTGGTGGGTTCCGCGTGGCAGGGAGCTGCGTCTGCGGCGATGTCGAACCTGGCCGGAAGCTACCTGGGGTGGCTGGCCTTGACGGGGGCGCAGGCAGAACAGGCGGCCAGTCAGGTACGGATGACCGCGGCCGCGTTTGAGGCGACCCTGGCGGCCACGGTGCATCCGGTAACGGTCTTGGCGAACCGCGCACAGCTGGTGTCGCTAGTGACCGCCAATTTGTTCGGATTCAACGCTCCGGCGATCGCGTCAGTCGAGGCGGAATATGAGCAAATGTGGGCCCAGGATGTGGCCGCCATGTTCGATTACCACGCCGGGGCTTCAGCGATTGCCTCCGCGTTGACGCCGTTCACCCGGCTGAGGCAAGGTCCTGCCTTGGGAGGCGGGACCTTGGCCGCGGCCGCGGAGGCCGTCTTCGCTGACCTTTCGGGCCGGACGAGCATTTTTAATGCGGGGTTGGCGAATGTGGGTGTGGGCAATGTTGGTGTTGCTGGTGTGGGTGGTTTGAATGTGGGTGGGGGCAGTGTTGGCGAGGGCAATGTTGGGTTCGGGAATTTTGGTAGTTGGAATGTTGGTTCGGGGAATCAGGGGAGTTTCAATCTGGGGTCGGGGAATGTTGGCTTGTATAACGTGGGGCCGGGGAACTTGGGGTCCTACAATATCGGGTCTGGTAACGACGGTAGCTATAACTTAGGTGGGGGGAATTCGGGGTTCAACAATATTGGGTGGGGTAATCAGGGCAGCAACAATATTGGGATCGGGTTAAGTGGGGATGGTCAGGTTGGGTTTGGGGGGTGGAACTCCGGGAGCGGCAATGTGGGGTTGTTGAACTCCGGGTCGGGCAATGTGGGGTTGTTGAACTCCGGGACTGGGAACTGGGGGGTGGGTAACTCCGGGAGTCACAACACGGGATTGTTTAGCTCGGGGCGGTATAACACCGGGGTGTTCAATACCGGGTTGTTGAACACCGGTGTGGGTAACGCGGGTGACTACAACTCGGGCAGTTTCAATGTCGGGTTGTCCAACACCGGTAGCCTCAACCCTGGGGACACCAATACCGGCTGGATGAACACCGGTGACCTCAACACCGGGTTCGCCAATACCGGTGACCTCAATACCGGTGGGTTCAACCAGGGCAACCTCAACAACGGCTTCTTCTGGCGCGGCGACGCCCAAGGCCAAGCCGGCATCGACTACACTATCACCATCCCAGAAATTGGACTGAGCTTTGGTGTTGACGTTCCCCTCGACATCCCTTTGACGGGCACTATCGGCACCATAGTAAATGGTTCCCCGCAGATTATTATTCCGGGTTTCACGATCCCAACATTGTTCCTGAACGGCCCCGCTTTAAGCGGTTCCGTGGGGCCGATTGTGGTGGATCCGATCAGGGTTATGGGTCCGTCGTTGAATTTGGTGGTGGGGGGTCCTGGGGAGTCGTTGCAGTTGGGGATTTCGGGTCCGGGTGTGGGGCCGGTGGTGATTCCGGTGGTGCAGGTGCCGGCGGGGCCGGGGTTGGGCAATTCCACTGGTGGGCCGTCGTCGGGGTTCTTTAATAGTGGGGCTGGTAGTGCGTCGGGCTTTGGGAATGTGGGTGGTGGCTCGGGGTGGTGGAATGTGGCCGCGGGGGGTCTGGGGTATTCGGGTGTGGGCAATGTGGGGGCGTTGGGGTCGGGGGTGTTCAACCTTGGTGATGGCGTGTCGGGGTGGACTAACACGATCTCGAGTATGGGTTCGGGTGTGGGCACTGTGGGTGATCATGTGGCGGGGTTGTTCTCCCAGGGGCCTGGTCGGCTCGGTGTGTTTAGTTTGGGTTTTGCTAACCAGGGTGGGTTGAACCTGGGGAATGCCAATCTGGGTGATTTCAACCTGGGTAGCGCCAATGTGGGTGATCACAATGTGGGTGGGGGCAATGTTGGTGATCACAATGTGGGGGTGGCCAATGTGGGGGTGGACAACCTGGGTGGGGCCAACGTGGGTGGGGCCAATATTGGTGGGGCCAACTTCGGTGATGGGAATCGGGGTTGGGGTAATACCGGTCTGGGTAACTTCGGTTGGGGTAACACCGGTGTCGGCAACATTGGGTGGGGCAACCAGGGCAGCAACAATATTGGGATCGGGTTAAGTGGGGATGGTCAGGTTGGGTTTGGGGGGTGGAACTCCGGGAGTGACAATGTGGGGTTGTTTAACTCCGGGTCGGGCAATGTGGGGTTCTTCAACTCCGGTAACGGGAATTTTGGGATCGCTAATTCGGGCAGTTTGAATACTGGGATCGGTAATACCGGTAGTGCGAACACGGGGGTGTTGAACTCCGGTCTGGTCAATACCGGGTGGGCCAACGCCGGTGGCTACAACACCGGGGGCTTTAACGCTGGTGAGTACAACACCGGGTCGTTTAACCCCGGTGACGTCAACACCGGCTGGTTTAACACCGGTGACACCAACACCGGGATCGGGAACACCGGCAACGTCAATACCGGGGCGTTCATCTCCGGCGACATGAACAACGGCCTGTTCTGGCGCGGCACCAGCCAAGGCCTCATCGGCGCCGACTACACCATCACCATCCCCCAGATCCCCCTCACTATCGGTGGGGGCGGCATCCTGAACATCCCCATCACCGGCGGCATCACTGCCCTCACCGTGCAGCCCTTCATGGTGCACGGCATCGGGGTCACCAACACCACTCCCATCCCGCTGCACCTTCAAATCTCAGTTCTTGGGGCAATGTCCGACGAGATAGGGGTGGACGTCCGCATCCCCAAACCGATTGACAAGAGTGTCACCATACCGATACCGCCACTGCCGATTAGTTTGGGCATAACCGTGGACAATGAGATCGGCGCGATTCTCATACCGGCGATCACGATTAATCCCATTACATTTGATGAATTCATGATCGGCGGAGGCTCGACCTCGTTGACTGCCAATATTGCCGGTGGTCTTGGGCCGGTCACTATTCCGGTTCTTCAGTTGTCGGCGATGCCGGGTCTTGGGAATAGTACGAGTGTTCCGTCGTCGGGTTTCTTTAATTCTGGTGCTGGTGGGGTTTCGGGCTTCGGCAATATGGGTGAGACGGTGTCGGGGTTCTGGAACGTGGTTTCGCAGGGCTCGGGTTATAAGAACATCGGGAACGTGTTGTCGGGTTTCACCAACGTGGGTGAGGTGCTGTCGGGCATCAACAACACCAACAGTGTGGGGCTTGCGACGTCGGGTGTGGGCAACGTTGGTGATCAGCTGTCCGGGTTGTTCTTCGAGGGCGCCGACCGGACGCGCATTTTTAATGCGGGGTTGGCGAATGTGGGTGTGGGCAATGTTGGTGTTGCTGGTGTGGGTGGTTTGAATGTGGGTGGGGGCAGTGTTGGCGAGGGCAATGTTGGGTTCGGGAATTTTGGTAGTTGGAATGTTGGTTCGGGGAATCAGGGGAGTTTCAATCTGGGGTCGGGGAATGTTGGCTTGTATAACGTGGGGCCGGGGAACTTGGGGTCCTATAATATCGGGTCTGGTAACGACGGTAGCTATAACTTAGGTGGGGGGAATTCGGGGTTCAACAATATTGGGTGGGGTAATCAGGGCAGCAACAATATTGGGATCGGGTTAAGTGGGGATGGTCAGGTTGGGTTTGGGGGGTGGAACTCCGGGAGCGGCAATGTGGGGTTGTTGAACTCCGGGTCGGGCAATGTGGGGTTGTTGAACTCCGGGACTGGGAACTGGGGGGTGGGTAACTCCGGGAGTCACAACACGGGATTGTTTAGCTCGGGGCGGTATAACACCGGGGTGTTCAATACCGGGTTGTTGAACACCGGTGTGGGTAACGCGGGTGACTACAACTCGGGCAGTTTCAATGTCGGGTTGTCCAACACCGGTAGCCTCAACCCTGGGGACACCAATACCGGCTGGATGAACACCGGTGACCTCAACACCGGGTTCGCCAATACCGGTGACCTCAATACCGGTGGGTTCAACCAGGGCAACCTCAACAACGGCTTCTTCTGGCGCGGCGACGCCCAAGGCCAAGCCGGCATCGACTACACGCTGACGATTCCGGCGATCTCGCTGAATCTAGACGCAAAGATCCCCATCAACATTCCCATCAACGCCACCCTCGGAAATATCGTCATCGACCGCTTCACGATTCCTACCTTGTATCTGAACGGCAACAACCTGACGGGCTCCATCGGCCCGATTGTGGTGGACCCGAATCCGATGGCGACGATTACGGGTCCGTCGTTGAATTTGGTGGTGGGGGGTCCTGGGGAGTCGTTGCAGTTGGGGATTTCGGGTCCGGGTGTGGGGCCGGTGGTGATTCCGGTGGTGCAGGTGCCGGCGGGGCCGGGGTTGGGCAATTCCACTGGTGGGCCGTCGTCGGGGTTCTTTAATAGTGGGGCTGGTAGTGCGTCGGGCTTTGGGAATGTGGGTGGTGGCTCGGGGTGGTGGAATGTGGCCGCGGGGGGTCTGGGGTATTCGGGTGTGGGCAATGTGGGGGCGTTGGGGTCGGGGGTGTTCAACCTTGGTGATGGCGTGTCGGGGTGGACTAACACGATCTCGAGTATGGGTTCGGGTGTGGGCACTGTGGGTGATCATGTGGCGGGGTTGTTCTCCCAGGGGCCTGGTCGGCTCGGTGTGTTTAGTTTGGGTTTTGCTAACCAGGGTGGGTTGAACCTGGGGAATGCCAATCTGGGTGATTTCAACCTGGGTAGCGCCAATGTGGGTGATCACAATGTGGGTGGGGGCAATGTTGGTGATCACAATGTGGGGGTGGCCAATGTGGGGGTGGACAACCTGGGTGGGGCCAACGTGGGTGGGGCCAATATTGGTGGGGCCAACTTCGGTGATGGGAATCGGGGTTGGGGTAATACCGGTCTGGGTAACTTCGGTTGGGGTAACACCGGTGTCGGCAACATTGGGTGGGGCAACCAGGGCAGCAACAATATTGGGATCGGGTTAAGTGGGGATGGTCAGGTTGGGTTTGGGGGGTGGAACTCCGGGAGTGACAATGTGGGGTTGTTTAACTCCGGGTCGGGCAATGTGGGGTTCTTCAACTCCGGTAACGGGAATTTTGGGATCGCTAATTCGGGCAGTTTGAATACTGGGATCGGTAATACCGGTAGTGCGAACACGGGGGTGTTGAACTCCGGTCTGGTCAATACCGGGTGGGCCAACGCCGGTGGCTACAACACCGGGGGCTTTAACGCTGGTGAGTACAACACCGGGTCGTTTAACCCCGGTGACGTCAACACCGGCTGGTTTAACACCGGTGACACCAACACCGGGATCGGGAACACCGGCAACGTCAATACCGGGGCGTTCATCTCCGGCGACATGAACAACGGCCTGTTCTGGCGCGGCACCAGCCAAGGCCTCATCGGCGCCGACTACACCATCACCATCCCCCAGATCCCCCTCACCATCGGCGCCAGCGGCTTCCTCAAGCTCCCGATCACCGGTGAGATCAGCACCATGACCATCAATCCCATCACCCTGCACGGGGAGGGCGGGTCCGGAATCCCGCTGATCGCACACTTCACCCTGCTGGGAAGTACGCAGTCAACGAGCATCGACATCCCCGGAACCAGCTTGAGTTTTGACCTACCGTCCCTGCCGATATCCATCGGCGTGGATATCAACGATGAGGTCAGCGCGATCACCACTCCCACGATCTGGATCAATCCGATTACGTTCGATGATTTCCTGGTGGGTAGTGACACAACCCCGTTGACTGCCAATATTGCCGGTGGTCTTGGGCCGGTCACTATTCCGGTTCTTCAGTTGTCGGCGATGCCGGGTCTTGGGAATAGTACGAGTGTTCCGTCGTCGGGTTTCTTTAATTCTGGTGCTGGTGGGGTTTCGGGCTTCGGCAATATGGGTGAGACGGTGTCGGGGTTCTGGAACGTGGTTTCGCAGGGCTCGGGTTATAAGAACATCGGGAACGTGTTGTCGGGTTTCACCAACGTGGGTGAGGTGCTGTCGGGCATCAACAACACCAACAGTGTGGGGCTTGCGACGTCGGGTGTGGGCAACGTTGGTGATCAGCTGTCCGGGTTGTTCTTCGAGGGCGCCGACCGGACGCGCATTTTTAATGCGGGGTTGGCGAATGTGGGTGTGGGCAATGTTGGTGTTGCTGGTGTGGGTGGTTTGAATGTGGGTGGGGGCAGTGTTGGCGAGGGCAATGTTGGGTTCGGGAATTTTGGTAGTTGGAATGTTGGTTCGGGGAATCAGGGGAGTTTCAATCTGGGGTCGGGGAATGTTGGCTTGTATAACGTGGGGCCGGGGAACTTGGGGTCCTATAATATCGGGTCTGGTAACGACGGTAGCTATAACTTAGGTGGGGGGAATTCGGGGTTCAACAATATTGGGTGGGGTAATCAGGGCAGCAACAATATTGGGATCGGGTTAAGTGGGGATGGTCAGGTTGGGTTTGGGGGGTGGAACTCCGGGAGCGGCAATGTGGGGTTGTTGAACTCCGGGTCGGGCAATGTGGGGTTGTTGAACTCCGGGACTGGGAACTGGGGGGTGGGTAACTCCGGGAGTCACAACACGGGATTGTTTAGCTCGGGGCGGTATAACACCGGGGTGTTCAATACCGGGTTGTTGAACACCGGTGTGGGTAACGCGGGTGACTACAACTCGGGCAGTTTCAATGTCGGGTTGTCCAACACCGGTAGCCTCAACCCTGGGGACACCAATACCGGCTGGATGAACACCGGTGACCTCAACACCGGGTTCGCCAATACCGGTGACCTCAATACCGGTGGGTTCAACCAGGGCAACCTCAACAACGGCTTCTTCTGGCGCGGCGACGCCCAAGGCCAAGCCGGCATCGACTACACCATCACCATCCCAGAAATCGCGCTCGATTTGAACATCGGCGTCCCGATTAATATCCCCGTCTCGGGCCACCTCGGCGACATCGTGATCGACTCCTTCGAACTGCCGCTGATACATCTGAACGGGTCCGGTGGCAATAGTCTGACCGGCACCGTTGGGCCGATTGTGGTGGATCCGATCAGGGTTATGGGTCCGTCGTTGAATTTGGTGGTGGGGGGTCCTGGGGAGTCGTTGCAGTTGGGGATTTCGGGTCCGGGTGTGGGGCCGGTGGTGATTCCGGTGGTGCAGGTGCCGGCGGGGCCGGGGTTGGGCAATTCCACTGGTGGGCCGTCGTCGGGGTTCTTTAATAGTGGGGCTGGTAGTGCGTCGGGCTTTGGGAATGTGGGTGGTGGCTCGGGGTGGTGGAATGTGGCCGCGGGGGGTCTGGGGTATTCGGGTGTGGGCAATGTGGGGGCGTTGGGGTCGGGGGTGTTCAACCTTGGTGATGGCGTGTCGGGGTGGACTAACACGATCTCGAGTATGGGTTCGGGTGTGGGCACTGTGGGTGATCATGTGGCGGGGTTGTTCTCCCAGGGGCCTGGTCGGCTCGGTGTGTTTAGTTTGGGTTTTGCTAACCAGGGTGGGTTGAACCTGGGGAATGCCAATCTGGGTGATTTCAACCTGGGTAGCGCCAATGTGGGTGATCACAATGTGGGTGGGGGCAATGTTGGTGATCACAATGTGGGGGTGGCCAATGTGGGGGTGGACAACCTGGGTGGGGCCAACGTGGGTGGGGCCAATATTGGTGGGGCCAACTTCGGTGATGGGAATCGGGGTTGGGGTAATACCGGTCTGGGTAACTTCGGTTGGGGTAACACCGGTGTCGGCAACATTGGGTGGGGCAACCAGGGCAGCAACAATATTGGGATCGGGTTAAGTGGGGATGGTCAGGTTGGGTTTGGGGGGTGGAACTCCGGGAGTGACAATGTGGGGTTGTTTAACTCCGGGTCGGGCAATGTGGGGTTCTTCAACTCCGGTAACGGGAATTTTGGGATCGCTAATTCGGGCAGTTTGAATACTGGGATCGGTAATACCGGTAGTGCGAACACGGGGGTGTTGAACTCCGGTCTGGTCAATACCGGGTGGGCCAACGCCGGTGGCTACAACACCGGGGGCTTTAACGCTGGTGAGTACAACACCGGGTCGTTTAACCCCGGTGACGTCAACACCGGCTGGTTTAACACCGGTGACACCAACACCGGGATCGGGAACACCGGCAACGTCAATACCGGGGCGTTCATCTCCGGCGACATGAACAACGGCCTGTTCTGGCGCGGCACCAGCCAAGGCCTCATCGGCGCCGACTACACCATCACCATCCCCCAGATCCCCCTCACTATCGGTGGGGGCGGCATCCTGAACATCCCCATCACCGGCGATATCTCCGGCCTGACCGTAAATCCCATCACCCTGCACGGACCGGGCGGTTCCGGAATACCGGTGAACCTGCTGCTCACCGTTGACGGACAATCCGGCGGAGCCACCATCCGCGTCAACATCCCCGATACGGATATTGGTTTCGACGTGCACGTCGACGGCCTGCCGATCACATTGGATGTTCCCCTTGACTCGGAGCTGACCCCGGTCGTCATTCCGACGCTGCACATTGGCGCCATCCCCCTGGACTTCACGTTGGGCGGCCCCACGACAAACCTCAATGCCGCTCTAGGCGCCGGCATCGGCCCCATTTCCATCCCGGTCATCCATGTGGATCCGGTTCCGGGCTTCGGCAACTCCACCGGCGCACCGTCTTCGGGCTTTTTCAACTCGGGTGCCGGTGGCACATCAGGTTTTGGCAACTATGGCGACACCCTTTCGGGCGCGTTGAACTTCGGTTCCTATGCGTCCGGATTGCAGAACTATGGCGGTAGCCTCCTTTCGGGCTTTGCCAATTTGGGCGACACCTTCTCCGGCATCGGCAACACCGGCGCACTTGGCCTTGCGATCGCCGGCGTTGTCTCGGGTATCGGGAACGTCGGCAGTCTTCTCTCGGGACTCTTCCTCAGCGGGTCTGCGCCTTAACCGCCGCTGAGGCGCCGGCGAGCCGCCGGGTAGGGTTCGGAAAGGATGCAGAGGATCCCCCGGGATGGGAGGTTGTACATGGGAATCCTGGACAAGGCAAAGAACCTGCTGTCGCAAAACGCCGACAAGGTCGAGACAGCGATCGACAAGGCCGGCGAGTTCGTCGACCAAAAGACGCAGGGCAAGTATTCCGACACCATCCACAAGGTGCAGGAAGAGGCCAAGAAAGTCGCTGGCCCCGGTGCCGCTGGCGACCAACAGCACTGAGCGCATGGCGAAACTCTCCGGATCGATCGATGTCCCGTTGGCCCCGGAGGAGGCATGGCAGCACGCCTCCGATCTGTCCCGCTACAAGGACTGGCTGACCATCCACCGCGTGTGGCGCAGCACGTTGCCCGAATCCCTGGAGAAGGGCGCGGTCGTCGAATCGATCGTCCAGGTCAAAGGCATGCACAACCGGATCAAGTGGACGATCGTGCGCTACAAGCCGCCGGAAGGAATGACCCTCAACGGAGACGGTGTGGGCGGCGTCAAAGTCAAGCTCATGGCCAAGGTCGCGCCCAAGGAAGACGGCTCGGTGGTCAGCTTCGATGTGCACCTGGGCGGGCCCGCCCTGTTCGGGCCGATCGGCATGATCGTCGCCGGTGCTCTGAGAAGCGATATCCGCGAATCGCTGGAAAACTTCGTCACCGTGTTCGCGCCGGCCTGAACGGCGGCTGGGGCGACAGCCAGGCAGGCTATCCGGCGGACGCGGTCGTGCGATGAGTTTCTGAGTCGAGCACGGTCGATATCGGTGAACCCACATCCGGGCCCACACCACCAGGAGGTCATCGTGCCCACCCGTACCGACGCGCCGCTGGGCGCTCCCTGCTGGATCGATCTGACAACATCGAAGGTCGACGTCGCCCAAGAGTTCTACGGCGCGGTTTTCGGCTGGACCTTCGAGTCCGCGGGACCCGATTACGGCGGCTACATCAACGCCGCCAAGGAGGGTCACCCCGTCGCCGGACTGATGGCCAACAATCCCGATTGGCAGTCTCCGGATAACTGGGCCACGTACTTTCGCACCGCCGATATCAACGCGAGCATGTCGTTGGTGACGGCCTCGGGTGGTTCCGGGTGCCTGGATCCGATGGAGATACCCGCCAAGGGGCACCTGGCATTGGCGACCGATCCCACGGCCGCGTTCTTCGGACTGTGGCAGCCGCTGCAGCACCACGGCTTTGAAATCCTGGGTGAGGCAGGAGCCCCCGCCTGGCACCAGCTGACGACGCGCGACTATCGCGGCGCAGTCGAGTTCTACCGCAAAGTCTTCGGGTGGCAACCTGAGCAAGTTAGCGACACTGACGAATTTCGCTACAGTACAGCATCTTTCGATGGACAACCGCTACTCGGTGTGATGGACGGTGTCAACATTTTGCCTCCCGGGTTGCCGTCGCAGTGGAGCATCTTCTTCGGTGCCGACGATGTCGACGCCACGTTGCAGACGGTCGTCGACCACGGCGGCGCGGTGGTGCGCGCCGCCGAGGACACCCCGTACGGGCGACTGGCCGCGGCCAGCGATCCGACAGGGGTCGCCTTCAACTTGGCGTCGGTGCGGCGTTGACCCAGACCGGTCGTCACGCTGGCGTGGCGCTGGCGGATCGACGCCACGCTAACCTGACGG
Organism: Mycobacterium basiliense; assembly: GCF_900292015.1. Lineage (NCBI taxonomy): Bacteria > Bacillati > Actinomycetota > Actinomycetes > Mycobacteriales > Mycobacteriaceae > Mycobacterium > Mycobacterium basiliense. The sequence continues at coordinate 4,617,864 of NZ_LR130759.1, read as the reverse complement.
TCGGTTGCTCGGGCGTGGGTCGAATTCAGCTAATGTCACAACCATGACTCGCCACTTGCGTACTGGTTGGCTGGTCGCGTTCTGTGCGGCGGCCATGGCGGTCAGCGCCTGGATGCCCTGGCTGACCACGACGGTTGGTGGTGGTGGCTGGGCCAACGCCATCGGCGGCACCCACGGGAGCCTTGAACTCCCCCGGGGATTTGGCACCGGCCAGCTGCTTGTCCTGCTGTCCTCGACGCTGGTGGTGGCCGGCGCAATGGTGGGCCGCGGACTTTCGATCAGGCTGTCTTCTTCTGCAGCCGTGCTCATTTCGCTGCTGATGCTGGGGCTCGCGGTGTGGTACTACAAGATCAATGTCAATCCGCCCGTGTCGGCCGAGTACGGGCTCTATGTCGGTGCGGCCAGCGCGGTATGCGCCGTCGGCTGTTCGCTGTGGGCGATGGGCGCCGCGATGTTTGGCGACTGATCGCCGTAGTGAACCGGTCAATCCGAGGGGAACTCATGCCTTCCAGAGGCGGCGCTATCGGCGGGTTCGTTGACTCCGTACACGAACGGTGCGAACACCACGTCGCGCCCATCCGGATCGCGGTAGGTCACCGCGCCCACGGCTGACCAGTACGGGTGCTGCTCCACAGGGCTCGCACCCGCATTTTGCAGGCGCATGATGGCCGCCTGCTGGGCTTCCTCGTCCGGAAAATACAGGCACAGCTGGTCGTGATGATCCACCGTGACGGCGTCGTCGGACTCGACGATCTCAAAAGTCAGGTTCCAGCTGGGTAGGCCGAATATCGCGCCGTTGCTGCCATAGCTTTCCCCGAACGTCTCGTAGAGGGGTAGCCCCACAAGTTCACGATAAAACCTCACCGTTTCTTGGAAGTTCGACGATCGCCGGGCGAAGCGGATGGCACCGATAGAGGCCAATTCCTTGGGCCAGTGCGTCATTCGGCGGCGTCTGCCGTAGTTCACCAATCCTCCGTTCGCTGAGCCGCTTGTCGGCAGGCTGATCACATCCCGACGGCGCGGGCAGGATCCTCCACTTGATGCCAGCGGCGCAACTCCGCTCCCGGCACCCAGGCGGAATGTGTGCCGCTGCAAATGCGTTCGGGCAGCCGGAGTTTGCACACTGGACCGTCGCCGACTCTGGAGGCGTCGAAGACCAGGCAGTACGAGGTGTCGTCATTCATGTCGCTGGTCAAGGTGACCAGGTATCCGTCGTCCTCGGCCGCGCTGCCCAGCCGCGGTGCCATCTGGGCCTCGCTGCCGTAGACGCCATCGCCGAACGAGTAGCCCTCCTCGTTCCCGGTGAGCAGATCGTGTTTGACCAAGCCGTCGAACAGGAACCAGCCCGGTTTGCCGGTAGCGGCGTAGACATAACGGTAGCTGTTGGTGGCGTAGTCGGCATTGATGGTTCCGAACTCGGTGATGGACTCCGACATTGGTTCCTCCTGGGCTGCCCCGGTGACCAGATTGAGTCGCCAGCGATGCAACCGGGCCTCCAGTCGATCGAGAGCCAGGAACCGGAAGAGTTTGTCCCATTTCGTGCCACCCGTGTCGAAGGGCTGCGGTGCGCCCTCGAAGAAGCCGTCGAGCACGATCTCGTCGCCTTCTTCGTAGGCGTTGGTGAAGTGCAGCACGAAGGTCGGATCAGCCTCAAACCACCGGATGTCAGAAGTCGCGCCTCGGCGCGGGATCACCGCGAAGCGCGACGGCATGTCGGGATGGAAGCGCGGCAGGTGCACATTGTGCTCGAGCATTCCGGGATCCCAGAAAAGTGGGAAATCGTTGAGTATGGCGTAGTTTTCGGTGAACGCCATGTCGTGTGGCAGGCGTGGGCCGGGGAGCGGGATGTCGACGTAGTGGGCCAGCTCGTTGTTCTGGTCGACGACGCCGTAGCGCATGTATGGGTCCTGCTTGCTGTAGTTGAAGAACAACAGCTCGCCCGTCATGTTATCGACCTTGGGATGCGCGGATACGCCCCAGTCGAACGGGAATTGGCCACTCCAAGTTTCTTTGCCCAGGGTGTCGGCTGAATACGGGTCGACCCGGTACAAATCACCGCACTGGTAAAAGCTGGTCAGTGCGATGCCGCGGTGGACGATGACGTCGGTGCTCGAGGCGTCCTTCATCAGCTCGCGAGCGCCCCAGCCCTTATCACGCTTGGCGAACTGCACCGGCTCGGCCAGCCCAGGCCACAGCGGTTCACCCGCCTCGTTTTCGGCAAGGAAGCCGTCGGTCTTGATAAAGCGGTTGCGGTAGAAAGCTTTTCCGTCACGGAAGCCGACGGCGTGCAGCATCCCGTCGCCGTCGAAGGGGTGATAGGTCTTGAACGCCGGGTGCAACGGGTTTTCGGTATTGCGCAGGTAGATGCCGTCCAGGTCGGGTGGGACCTCGCCGGCGACCACGGTCAGGTCGTTGGCGTCCCATTCGGTGGTCTGGGGCCGCCACGGACCCGTGCGATACGGATGGTCGTCGTTTTCGGGCAGAGTCGATAAGTACTTGCCGACAATCTCAACGTCCATGCTCAAATACCTTTGCTGACAACGAAACTGACGGTGGTGGCGGTGCTTCCTCCGAAATTTAGCGTGCCGAAATTCTGCGCGCCCTCCACCTGATAGTCGCCGGCCATCCCGCAGACCTGTTTGGCCGCGTCCAGCAGCATCCGCACGCCGGAGGCGCCAACCGGGTGGCCGCCGCCGATGAGCCCGCCGCTGGGATTGATCGGTAGCCGTCCGCCGATCTCGATCTCACCGTTCTCGATGGCCTTCCAGGATTCGCCCGGACCGGTAAGCCCGATGTGATCGATCGCCAGGTATTCGCTGGGTGTGAAGCAATCGTGCACTTCGTATCCATCCACATCGTCGAGACCGACCTGCGCCCGGCGCAAGGCATCGAGCACCGCGGCTCGCACGTGCGGCAGGACGTACGGGTCGTCCGCCGTGCGGTCCAGTTTCTGGCGCATACCCAGCCCAACGGTGCGATGCCCCCAGCCGTCGATGCGGGCGATCGGACGCGCATCGGGATGATCTCGCAGGTAGGCATCGCTGACTAACACCAATCCCGCTCCGCCGTCGGTCATTTGGCTGCAGTCGAACCGGCGCAGCCGGCCTTCGGTGATCGGGTTGGTGGCATCGTCGTCGGTGAGTGGGTCGGGGATCTGCCAACCCCGCGTTTGTGCGTTGGCGTTACGGCGTGCATTGGCGAAGTTGAGCTGGGCGATCGCCCGCAGGTGTGTGTCGTCGAGACCGTAGCGCCGGTCGTACTCGTCGGCGACCTGGGTGAACATCGAGGGCCACAGGTAGCGGGCGTCGGCGCCCTCGTGTCCGGTCCAGGCGGCCGCGCCTAGATGCTGTGCCGCCGTGTCGCCGGGCACGGTCTTTTCCAACTCGATGCCGACCACCAGCGCCGTGTCGTATGCGCCCGAGCGCAGGTCGGCCAGCGCTGCCAGCGTCGCCACGCTGCCCGAGGCGCACGCGGCTTCGTGCCGGGAGGCCGGGGTGTCCCAGAGGCCGTCGCATATCGTCGCCGGCATCGCGCCTAGATGGCCCTGGCCGGCAAACATCTCGCCAAACGCATTAGAGACGTGGACTACCCCGATGTCGGCGGCGTCTACCTGAGCGTCGGTCAATGTAGCGGAGACCACCTCGTCGGTCAGGTCCGCAAAGTCGCGGCCCTCCTTGGTGAGGTTGCGAGCGAAGTCGCTCTGGTACCCACCGAGAATCCACACGCCGGTTGTGCAGTCCATACGCGGCACGGTACTCCTGGTCGTGCCACATGCCCGTCGATATCCCGCCGGCCGGGCACGCGGTCGGCGAAAATGACGGTCCCGTCGGCTCTCGGGCTGAACCGACGGGACCTGGGCAAGGCGTATAGGCCGGCCGATACGCCCCCCTCTTGCAACAGATTGCCAGCGAGGGCCGTCGACAAACATCTGCGCCAAAACCCGACATTTCGGCGTCGACAGTGTCCGGCTGAACTGCGCAAACACCGAGATCCCACGGCGCGGACGGCCCCTGGGGTGCGTTGTGGCCGCGCCCGGCCGTACTCGGCGGCCCCGGAGTCCGGAGCACCTGGGGGCTTCAGTTATGACGGCCGGTGGCCGAGTGGTCCCTCGGCGGGTGGCGGCTTTTGGATCACCACCACCGTGGGTTTGCGGTTGGGCTGCCCCTCCTCGTCGGAGGCGTCGTTGCTGTTCCGAGCGCCGGTACCACCGGCGGCGCCACGTGCCGCCAGACTTGCCAAAGCCATTCCGCTCAATAGACCGGTGGGAACTCCGCCGAAATCCGCCTGCGGAGCAGCGCTGAAGCTGGCGCTGGGCAACGACTCGACCGCCAGCTTGATCTCCGGGGCCGCCGTGGTCCAGCTATGCGGCACCGACAAGGCCCCGAGCAGTGCCGCGTGACCCACTCCGGCGGATACGGGTGCGCCTCCGCCGATCGGTGCGGACACCAAAACCTCGGACCCGGAAGTCCGGGGAGCTTCCTCGTCCACGGCGGTGCCCTGTGTGGGGCCGATGCCGCCGTTGGCGGTGTTTCCGTGGGTGAAGTTCCAGGGTCTGGCGGTGTTCACGATTGCTAGCGACATGCTGGTGGTCGCGACGACCGCGATGTAGGTAGCCACAATGTCCAAATCCCCAATCGGGGTTGGAACGACGATGCTGGCGGCCGGGGCCGACGACTCGGAGGTGAGCGGCGCAATCGGCGCGTCGGACCCGATTCCTGCCGGGGTGGCCGACGGTGTGGCAGCGACGTCGCCCCCCGCGGCGGAGGTGCTTGTTCCGGTTCCCGAGGCCGCCTCGGTGGCCTGGACCGCCGTCCCCGTCGGGTCGGCGGTCTGCGCCGGTTGAGTGAATGGTGTCAGCGTGGACGCGGCCTCTGAGGCCGCCGAGTACTGATACATGGCGGCCGCATCCTGCGCCCACATCTCGGCGTAGTCGGCCTGAAGGGCCTCGATGGCCGGGGTGTTGAGCCCAAGGAGGTTGGTGGTGACCAGCGACATGAGCTGGCTGCGGTTGGCCTCGATCAGCGGCGGCGGGACGACCATAGCGAACGCTGTCTCAAACGCCGCCGCCGCCGTATTGGCCTGAATCGCTGTCTGTTGGGCCTGCTCCGTCACCGCACTGAGCCAGCCCGCAAACGGTGCCGCGGCCGCTGCCATCGACGCTGACGCGGGACCCATCCACGCCTCGTGGGTTAACCCGGAGACCACCGCAGCGTAGGAAACCGCCGCGGAATTCAAGACCGCGGCAAGACCGTCCCAGGCGGTCGCGGCGGCCAGCATCGGTTCCGATCCCGGACCCGTGTACAACAGTCCGGAATTGATCTCCGGCGGCAGGGCTCCGAAATCCGTTGCTACCACTTTACTTAGCCAGCCGCGATTACATTGGCGGCCTCGGTCGCCTCGTAAGAATTGGCGCCGGCGGCCAGGGCGGAAACGAACATGTCGTGAATCCCCATGGCGTGCGCGCTTATCGCCTGATACAGCTGCGCATGTGCGCTGAACCGTGCCGCGGTCACGGCCGAGACCTGGTCGGCGGCTGCGGGAGCCACGCCTGTGGTGGGGGCGACGGCGGTCGAGTTCTGTGCACTGACCGCGGCGCCGATCTCCTGCAGATCCCCCGCCGCTGCCGCTAACCTGTCCGGCTGGGTGACCACATAGCTCATCGGATTCTCCTAACCCCAATCGTCAGATCTGCTCAGCCGACACTTCCCGACAGAAGCGCCGAAGTTTCTGTTCTTCAACGGAATTAGTTCTTGCTTTGCGTCTTGAGAACCGAAAAGAAAGGCACTCCCTGGCTGAAGGGTACTTCGTCTATTCCGAAACGGCGCCAGCTTTGGCGGCAATCCTTGCCGGAATGAAAGAATTCGTCTCTTGGCGCGCCACGCGGCAACTGGCGAGTGAGCCGCTAGGTACTTTTCGCTCGTTACCCTCGTCGACTCGAGATGGTCTGGGCTGATACTCGCCAGCGGTGGAACATCAGTCCGGTCGAGAAATTTGCGCACCACCGAGCGGGGGTAGCTTGCTCGACGTTGGCAATTTCGGCATCCGGGGCCGACATGGTGCGAGGACAAAACTGCGAGGATTTGCGCACAGCGGTTGCCCCGTGTCGTCGTCGCGGGTGCTGCCAGGTCAGCGGAAGCGGACGTTCAGCGTCGCCAGGCCGAAGATCTTTCGGCCACCGGACTTCGCGCCGACGATGACGACGCCGGTGCGGGTCGCCGGGTCCAGCGACTTGATCCGGCCGCTGTATTCGATATCCGCACCGTCGAGTGCCAATACGATCGCGGGCTGGGACAGCCGCACCGCGTAGCGGGTAACCGCCCCGGGGTCGCCCGACCACCCGGACGCGAATCCCGCACCCAGGGCCATGGTGAGCATGCCGTGGGCGATCACGTCGGGCAGCCCCGCCATCTTGGCGATGTCCTCGTTCCAGTGAATGGGGTTGGCGTCACCGGCCACGCCGGAGTAGTTGACGAGGTCACCTCGGGACAACCGGGCGTGGTGTACCGGAAGTTCGTCACCGACCTGCACGTCCTCGAAGGACGGTGTCCCCGGCATGCGGGTCGTGCCCGCTTCGGCGAGCCGAACCTCCCCTTCGGGACGTACGGTCTTCCGGTAAGCGGCATCCGATCCGTCGAGGATATTCACGTCGTGCATCATCGCTCTCTGCACGACCGCCTTGATCGCCGGATCGACGTCCTCGGCGGTGATGCCCACAACGGTGGTGTGCAAGGTGTGCACCCGCTCGCCGGCCGCGTCGGTGAAGGTGTTGGTCACGGTGATCAGATCTCTGCCGGCGATCCGGCGCACCGACGCTAGCTCGACGTCGACGTGCAGTTCGTCGCCGGCCACGATCGGGCGGTGCTGCTCGAAGACCTCTTCGGTCTGCATGTAGGTGTCGTAGCCGACGACCACGGATTCGAACATGCGCCGATTGCAGGTCATGCCCGGGACAGACGTGAACGTCAGCGGTGCCACCAAGTCCGAATATCCCAGTTCGGCTGCGGCGGCTTTGTCCCAGTGCGCGGGGTGATAGTCCTGCACGGCACGGGCGTACTCGCGTACCTTCTCGCGGCCCACCAGATAGGTGTCGTCCATCTGGTAGTAGTGGCCGACCCGCGACTCGAGCGTCGACGCTTCTGTTGCTGCGGTCATGAATTTTGCCCAACTCTTCTATCGGCTTGTTCGCTGAAGCCGACCGAAGCACACTAGCGTGCCGACGCCGCAGCACTGCGGGCCGATACCGATGAACGTCGTCAGGGGCCGGATCGCCGTCCGGCGGCCAGGTCGCTTTTCACCGGGGCGAACGGGTGGCTTAGGCGTGGGATGCACGTCGTCGTCGATGTCGTGCTGGGACACTCCGATCAAGGATTTTGCTCGGCGATGCGCCGCAACTTGAGGCCGGTGGTCGGCGTGGCGCGCCCGTCGTGTCGTGTCTCGAGATCAGGGCCGTGCCCATCGTTGAGTGTGTCGTCTGCCGAATTCCGTTGGGCGCCAGCGCGTGACGGTTCAAGACGGCCGCTGAACTCGGTCGATCCTCGCCAGCGACGACCAGACCCCGGCGACTCCCGTCATCATGAGCTTCCGTCGGCACCTGCAGCCGCGACACCATTCGGGCGTCATCCGAGCAGAAATGTCAAGCCGCAGCCGAGGTCGTACAAAGCGGCGAGTGCCCCCGGCAGGATTCGAACCTGCGACACCGGCTTTAGGAGAGCCGTGCTCTATCCCCTGAGCTACGAGGGCGGCGGGGCTGAGCTTACCGGGGAGCCGGCTCAGCGCAGCTCGGCGATCACCTTCGCGAAACTGTCCAGGTGGTTGTCCTGCACGGTGAAGGACGTCACCCCGTAAATATCGCGGTATTCGCACAACGTGTCGGCAATCTCGCGCGGTGAACCGCTGAGCACCGAGTGCAGCGCCAGTATCTGCTCGTCGGATAACTCCGGTGCGTACCGACGGGTCATGGTCAAATCGGGTGCGGTTTCGCCGTTGGCGGGTAGTGCGGTGATCGCCAGGTTCAGCTCGAGCGCCGCAAACCGGTCGCCGGCGGCTTTGCGGACGAAGTCGACGCGCTCGGCCAGCGGGTCTGCGGCCCCGCAAATATTCGATCCGGTCAGCCCGATGATGTCGGCCTGCTGGGCGGCCAGCGTCATCACCCGGTTGCCGTTGCCCGCGATCAACATCGGCACCGTCGGGTGGTGTTCTTTCAGGTAGGTCGTCATGTGTTGGAGGTAGTCCACCCGCTCACCGGCGCTGGGGTAGGGGAGCTCGGCGGCCTCGAATTCCTCCCGGACGTAACCGGTGCCCAGGCCGACTTCTAGCCGGCGGTCACTGAGCAGGTCCAGCGCCTCGACATCGCGACCGAGCAGCGCGGGCTTGTAGAAGCCGGCATTGAGCACATACATGCTCAAGCGGATCTTCGTGGTGACCATGGCCGCCGCGGTCAGCGTCGGAAAGGGGGCGGCCGCACCGAGATGATCGGGCACGCAGAGGATGTCGAACCCGTGGTCTTCTGCCCGCCGCGCCTTCTCTTGCAGTGCCGCACGCGATTTGATGAAGCGAACGCTTACCCCGAAGCGAAATTCGTTGGCCACCCGCCATCTCCGTTCAACAGGTCTCGCCGCGTTTCCCTAGCATTCCTTAGCCAGGCTTACCAGGAACGCGCCGCGGCTGCTAGGCCCCGCACCAGCGCGGTGGTCACCGGCGACAAGCCGTCGTCCCCGGCTAGGGGGCTGCGCGGGCTGAGTCCCCGGACTCGAATAGAGAGTTCCAGCTGCGTCCCGCCGCCGCGTACCCGATTGACCGGGTTGTCCGGGTGCATCCCACGCAGCTCGGGCGGAATGGCGTCGAGATCGGTCACTATCTGGTAGCCGGGCAAGTGGAGGTGCCGGGAGAGGTGGGCGGCCAGCGTGCGGTTGCGTCCGCCGGCCAGCAGTTGGGCGCCGCGGCCGATACGGCCGTAGCCGTGCAGCGCGACCGCGACGTCAACGTGGTCAAGGAACTCGGCCAGCCTCGGCGATTGCGCGGGGTCGAACCGGGCCGACGGCAGGTGATGCGGGTACCGGTCGGGATGACGCAGGATGTACACCGATGCGTCCGCGGCCTGAGCGGCGCGCTCGGCGATGATGTCGGTCATCTTCTCCAGCCCGCCGCCGTGGATGGCAAGAAAACCGAACCGTGACCGCAGTTGGCTGACCTCGCTGACGCCGGGCTCGCGCAACAGCGCTGCCAGCGACTGCGGTGCCGGTCCCGAGGTGGCCCGCGGCCGCGGTTGCGGCCACCGTGCGGGGTCCCAGCGGTGCAGAAAATCGATCCAGCGTTGCGGTAGCCCGTGATGGACGGCGCCGTCGATGACCCGCGTCAGATATCCCGGCCGGGGCGGACCGGGAGTTACCCGGTGGTCGATATAGACCCACGCCGGCGTCGGTCCGTGGTCGGTGTGCACGCTGAGCCGGTTGCGCCGGTAGCGGATGGGCACTCCCTCGGCGGAGTCCAGGACGGCCAGGTCGTGGTCGGAGACTTGCCAGAGCACACCGTGCACCTGACTTCCGGCGAACGGCTCGACGGTGGCCACCCCGCGCTCATTAATCAGCCAGTCGTGATTGGCCAGCACCGCGGGCCGCGGATCTGTCGCGTCCGGGCAGCGCACCGCCATCTGCCCGACGCACAGGTTGGATCCGTATGCGAAGTAGGGATGGCGGCGCGACGGCATTCAGCCCGTCGCCCTTCGATGAATGGGTCTGGGACCGCGGCGCACCTTATCGTGAACCAAGTTGACTCCCGCCGGCCTAATGGACGTTGACGTTACCTATTTTGACCGATGCTGTCGTGGCCAGCGTGAAAACAGAGCAGCCGTTTCACCGCCGGCCTGCGCGCGACGGGCCTGAACTGGGAATCAGCCTGCCGCGGTCAGATAGATGAGCACCACGTTGAGCAGGGTGATCAGCACCGCGACCACCCAGCCGACCAACGTCGTGGCGCGATGGTTGGTATCGGCGCCCATGACCTCCGGATTGCTGGTCAGCCTGACCAAGGGAAGTATCGCGAACGGTATCCCGAACGACAGCACGACCTGAGAAAGCACCAACGTGCGGGTTGGATCCAGGCCCACGGCCAGGACGGTCAGGGCTGGGCACAATGTGATCAGGCGCCTTACCACCATGGGAACCGACCAGTACAGCAATCCCTGCATGATCATGGCGCCGGCATAGGCACCCACCGACGTCGAGGCCAAGCCCGACGCCAACAATCCGATCGCAAACAGTGCCGCGATCGTCGCGCCCAACGTGTCGTGGACGGCGGTGTAGGCGCCTTCGATGGAGGCCGTATCCTGGCGGCCCTGCAGGTTGAGCGCGGCGACCAGCAACATTGCGGCGTTGACCCCGCCCGCGACGACCATCGCCAGACCCACGTCCCACCGGGTAACGCGCAGTAGCCAGCGCCGCTGCGGTCCCGGGGCTGGATGTCCGTGCCGATCGCGGGACAGACCCGAATGCAGATACACCGCGTGCGGCATGACGGTGGCTCCCAGGATCGCCGCGGCCAGCAGCACGCTTTCGGTGCCTTGAAAGCGCGGTACCAGGCCACCGAATACGTCGGTAGGCGGCGGTGTCGCAACAAAGAAACTGGCGGTAAAGCCGATGGCAATCACCAGCAGCAGTCCGGTGATCACGCGTTCGAACAGGCGCTGGCCTCGACGATCCTGGATGAGCAACAGCAACAGCGAAACCAGCCCGGTGATGATTCCGCCGATCGTCAACGGCAAGCCGAACAAGATGCGCAACGCCACCGCGCCGCCGATTACTTCGGCCAAATCGGTTGCCATCGCGACGATCTCGGCCTGCACCCAGTAGGTCAACCGGGCGGGTCGGCCCATCCGGGTGCCAATGATCTCGGGCAGTGACCGTCCGGTCACCAGGCCCAACTTGGCGGACAGGTACTGAACCAGGCCGGCCATGATGTTTGCCGCGACGATCACCCACAGCAGCAGATAGCCGAATTGAGCGCCGGAGCTGACGTTGGCCGCGACGTTGCCGGGGTCGACGTAGGCGATGGCCGCGACGAAAGCGGGGCCCAGCAGATACCAGCTCGTCTTGAGCGAGGTTTGGGTGTCCTGCGCCAATGCACCGGCCTTCGATTAGCGTCCCCGAATAATAAAGTGAGGTTAGCCGAAACTGCTTCGGCCGTTACCGGTGGCCCATTTCGCGGTCCTTCGCCTCAGCGGTAGTCGGGATTGGCGAAGTCCGGCCGGCAGCCGGCATCCCACTTGGTGCGTTGATTGCCATACGCCGGGATGCCGCCGGTGGTGCGCAACATCTGCGCGAGGTGCATCAAGTTGTAGGTCATGAATGTGGTGTTGCGGTTGGTGAAGTCATTTTCCGGGCCGCCCGAGCCCGGATCGAGGTACGACGGACCCGGACCGGCCTCGCCGATCCAGCCGGCATCGGCTTGCGGCGGGATGGTGTAACCCAGATGCTGCAGGCTGTAGAGCACGTTCATCGCGCAATGCTTGACACCGTCTTCGTTTCCGGTGATGAGGCACCCGCCGACGCGACCGTAGTACGCGTACTGGCCGTTCTCGTTGAGCAGGCTCGAGCATGCGTAGAGGCGCTCGATCACCCGCTTCATCACCGAACTGTTGTCGCCCAACCAGATCGGCCCGCACAACACCAGGATGTCCGCGTCGAGGACCTGCCGGTAAAGGGCGGGCCATTCATCGGTTTCCCAGCCGTGTTCGGTCATGTCCGGCCACACGCCGGAGGCGATGTCATGGTCGATAGCGCGGAAACTGTCCACTTCGACGCCATGCTTACGCATGATCTGTGAGCTGCGCTCAACCAGCCCGTCGGTGTGGCTGATCTCTGGCGAGCGCTTCAGCGTTGCGTTGATGAACAGCGCACGCAGCCCGTCGAACCGCGGCGCCGCGGTGTCATCCTGTGCAGTTGCGGTCATGCCTACCTGCCCATCGTCCCATCGTCGTGGCGTCCGGCGCTGGTTATCGCCGCAGGTCGTGATCGTAGTCGTAGCAGCGTGGGCGGCCAACCGCACTGCGGCTAACCGGTGAGGTAAAGCCCCCTGCCAGTGACCAGCGGCAGTTCGAGGGTGGTCCGGATACCGGGCCCGGCGGCCACCACCGCGGGAATCGCGTTGACGATCCGCATCGCGGTGGCGACGAGCCCGGCATGGTTGTGGTCTCCGCGCCGGCTGCCCAGGCACAGGTCCATGGCGTAGGACGGCTCCCCGGTGATTTCCACTCGGTAGGAACCACCCGGCTGCGCCGGTTGCGGCCAATCGGGGCACAGGTCCTCGCGCAATCGGGTGACGTGTTCGAGCACCACCGCGGGAGCACCGTCCACCAATCCCAGGACCTCGAACCGCAACGCGGCCGCGCTGCCCGTGGGGATGTGACCAGACGCGATGTCGAAGGCCTCCGGCGCCGGCTTTCGGACATACGTTTCTTCGACCGTATCCAGTGAAAGACCCAGGCCCGCAGCAAGTTGACGGACCACCGAGCCCCACGCCAAACTCAGCACACCCGGCTGCAGCAGCATCGGAATCTCGTCCATCGGTTTGCCGAAGCCCATCACGTCGAACATGACTACGGCGTTGTCATAGGTGGCGTAGTCGACGATCTCCATGCAGCGCACCTGTTCGATGCTTTGACACGTGCCGGCCAGCGCCAGCGGCAGCAGATCATTGGCGAAGCCAGGGTCGATTCCACTCACATATAGACTTGAATTACCTTCGTGCGCAGCATCTTCCAGTGGCTTTATGAGTTCCTCGGGAAGTACTTGCCACGGGTATTGCAAAAACACGGGGCCGCTGCCGACGATGTTTACCCCGGCGGCCAGCACGCGCCGATAGTCGTCGAGCGCCTCGGGCAGTCGGTTGTCGGCCATCGCGTTGTACACCGCACACCGCGGCCCGGTGGCCAGCACGGCATCCAGGTCGGTGCTGGCCTGGACTCCGGTGGCCTCCGCAAATCCAGCAAGCTCGGCCGCGTCTTTACCCGCTTTGGCGTCTGAGGACACCCAAACGCCGGTGAGCTCGAAATCTGGGTTGGTGATCAGCGCTCGCAGCGAGTGAATGCCGACATTGCCGGTGCCGAGCTGGACGACGGGTATGGCCATGGGGGCTCCTCACAGGTCGGGAATCGGTATGTCGAGGTTGGGGAAGGTGAGGCCACCGTCGACCTCGAGCGTCTTTCCGGTCAGGAAGCTCCCCGCGGGAGATGCCAAATACACTGCTGCAGAAGCGATGTCGATCGGGTCGCCGATCCGGCGCAACGGTGTCGCTCGCTCCATCGGCTCGCGCAGCTCGTCGTCGGAGGCCACCACGTCCAACGCGGAGGTGAGGATAGATCCCGGGGCGATCGCGTTGACCCGGATGCGTGGACACAGGTCCAGGGCGGCGAGCCTGGTGTAGTGGGCTAAGGCGGCTTTTGCGGTGCCGTATGCCGCGAAACCGCGCCCGGCGAGCCGACCCATGGTCGAGGTGATGTTGATAATGCTGCCGCCGCCGGAATGCTCCAGCATCGGCGGCACCGCTGCGACGGTCAGCGCATGGGCGGTGGCGACATTGAAGGTGAAGGCGTCCTTGAGGTCTTTGGTCGAGGTGGTCAGCAGCGTGTTGGGCATGGTCCCGCCGACGTTATTGACGACGACATCTAGTTTTCCGAATGCTTCGACCGCCTGACCGGCCAGCTCCGCGGTGGCCTCGGGATGGGCGAGGTCCGCTGTGACGACATGGGCGCGACGGCCGGTGGAGCGGGCCCGTTCGGCGACCTCCTCCAGCTGGGACTGGGTACGCGAAGCAATAACGACATCGGCGCCGGCCTCGGCAAAGGCCAGTGCGATCGCCGCACCCAGGCCGCGGCCGGCTCCTGTGATAACGGCGACCTGGTCGTCCAGGCGGAACCTGTCGAGGATCACTGTGGCCTCGTTTCAGTTGTCGGCCGACACGGCAGCGACCCTCGCCGTCTCGAGCTTGGGGTACTTCTGGAACAGGTTCTAGTTTGTCACAGGGTGGCGGAATTGTAACGGGCCTGCGGCGGGCGGAATGGCTGGCAACTGCTGGCAATAGGCATGTCCCAAGATCCCCGGCGGGATTCCGACAACATCCCCGACAAGATGGTGTGGGCCGGGGATCAGTGTTCAGCGGCCTGTAATCGGGGGTTCGCTGTTGCTAATGTAGCGTCCATGCTGCGAAGAAAGCTGGTTGACGGCCGCGGCCGAGCGTCGGCGGCGAATATGTTTCATTTCGACCGTTAGGAACTGTATTGAAACTCAACCGATTTGGCGCCGCGCTGAGTGTCCTGGCTTCGGGCGCTCTGGTCTTATCAGCGTGTGGTAGCGACAACAACGCGACCGGTGGAGGCGCAACGGCAGGCCAATCGGCGGGCAATGTGAGTTGTGGTGGGAAGAAGACGTTGAAGGCCAGTGGGTCGACGGCGCAGGCGAACGCGATGACCCGCTTCGTCAAGGCTTTCGAGCAGGCGTGCCCGGGCCAGACCCTGAACTACACCGGCAACGGATCGGGTGCGGGGATCAGTGAATTCAACGGCAATCAAACCGATTTCGGTGGCTCGGACTCACCCCTTAGCAGCGATGAGGCGGCGGCGGCGCAACAACGCTGCGGCGGATCGCCGGCGTGGAACCTGCCGGTGGTGTTCGGCCCCATCGCCGTCACCTACAACATCAACGGGGTCAGTTCACTCAACCTGGATGGCCCCACCCTGGCCAAGATCTTCAATGGTGCCATCACCACCTGGAACGACCCGGCGATTGCGGCGCTCAACTCCGGCACCAACCTGCCCGGGACTCCCATCCACGTGGTGTTCCGTAGCGACGAGTCTGGTACCACGGACAATTTCCAGCGTTACCTTGACTCCGCTTCCGACGGTGCTTGGGGCAAGGGCGCCGGCAAATCGTTCCAAGGCGGGGTCGGTGAGGGCGCCAAGGGCAACGACGGTACGTCGGCGGCCATCAAGAACACCGAGGGGTCGATCACCTATAACGAGTGGTCCTTTGCTCAGGCGCAACGCTTGACCATGGCCAAGATCATCACCTCGGCTAGTCCCGACCCGGTGGCGATCAGCACCGAGTCGGTCGGCAAGACCATTGCCGGAGCCTCGATCATGGGGCAGGGCAACGATCTGGTGCTTGACACCGTCTCGTTCTACAAGCCCACCAAGCCCGGTTCCTACCCGATCGTGTTGGCGACCTACGAGATTGTCTGTTCAAAGTATCCCGACTCGGCGGTCGGTACCGCCGTAAAGGCGTTCCTGCAATCCACCATTGGTGCGGGTCAGAATGGCTTGGAGGACAACGGCTATATCCCTATTCCGGACGAATTCAAGGCACGGCTATCGACGGCGGTCAACGCGATCACCTGATTCGGGGTCGACGGTGGTCCGAGGCCCGCTGGCCAAGCGCGCGCCGATAGGGGTTGGCGCGCGCCCGTCGCGGCGGGCCGACTGGCTGTTCAAGCTTTTCGCGTCGACGGCCGGTATGACGATCGTGATCTCAATCCTGCTGATCGCGATTTTCCTGTTGGTCCGAGCTATCCCGGCGCTACGCGCGAACCACGTTAATTTCTTCACCAGCAACGAATTCAATACGGCCGACGATGAGAAGTTGGCGTTCGGTATTCGTGATCTGTTCATGGTTACGGTGCTCAGTTCGGTTAGCGCTTTGGTGTTAGCGGTGCCGGTCGCGGTCGGAATCGCGGTGTTCCTCACTCAATATGCGCCCAAAAGGCTGTCCCGGCCGTTCGGTGCAATTGTTGACCTGCTGGCCGCGGTGCCGTCGATCATTTTTGGGTTATGGGGAATCTTCGTATTGGCGCCAAAGCTGGAGCCGGTCGCCAGATTTCTCAACCGCAACCTTGGGTGGCTGTTTTTGTTCAAGCAAGGCAATGTGTCATTGGCCGGCGGGGGCACGATTTTCACCGCTGGCATCGTGCTGTCGGTGATGATCCTGCCCATCATCACGTCGGTATCGCGTGAAGTGTTCCGGCAGACCCCAACGATTCAGATCGAAGCGGCACAGGCTCTTGGCGCGACGAAATGGGAGGTGGTGCGGATGACCGTGCTGCCGTTCGGCCGTAGCGGAGTGGTGGCGGCATCAATGCTGGGCTTGGGCCGTGCCCTGGGCGAAACCGTTGCCGTGCTGATTATCTTGCGTTCGGCCGCACGCCCGGGTAACTGGTCCCTTTTCGATGGCGGCTACACGTTTGCCTCCAAGATTGCCTCCGCGGCATCCGAGTTCAGTGAACCGCTGCCGACTGGTGCCTACATATCCGCCGGTTTTGCGCTGTTCGTCCTCACGTTCCTGGTCAACGCCATGGCGCGCGCCATCGCTGGCGGCAAGGTCAACGGATGAGTCTTGACGCCCTGGACCGGCCGGTCAAAACGGCGGTGTTCCGCCCGCTAAGCCGCGCACGGCGAATCAAGAACACCGTTGCCACGGTGGTGTTCTTTGGTTCGTTCGCGGTCGCGCTGGTGCCGTTGATCTGGCTGTTGGGGGTGGTAATCGCGCGTGGCTGGTACGCGATCACCAGGGAAGACTGGTGGACGCACTCACTGCGTGGTGTGTTGCCAGAGCAGTTTGCCGGCGGCGTGTATCACGCGTTGTACGGGACGCTGGTGCAGGCCGGGGTGGCGGCTGTACTGGCCGTGCCGCTGGGTTTGATGACGGCGGTCTATCTGGTCGAATACGGCACTGGTCGACTGGCCCGGATCACCACCTTCATGGTCGATGTGCTGGCCGGGGTGCCCTCGATTGTGGCGGCATTGTTCGTCTTCAGCTTGTGGATTGCCACCATGAAATTTCAGCAGAGCGCCTTCGCCGTGTCATTGGCGTTGGTCCTGTTGATGCTGCCGGTAGTGGTGCGCTCCGCCGAGGAGATGCTGCGGTTGGTGCCCGACGAACTACGCGAAGCCAGCTTCGCGTTGGGGGTTCCGAAATGGAAAACCATCGTGCGCATCGTCGTCCCGATTGCGATGCCGGGCATTGTGTCGGGTGTCTTGCTGTCGGTTGCGCGCGTGATCGGTGAGACGGCGCCGGTGCTGGTGCTGGTCGGATACAGCCGGTCGATCAACTTCGACATCTTCAACGGGAACATGGCCTCGCTGCCGTTGCTGATCTACACCGAACTCACCAACCCTGAACACGCCGGTTTCCTGCGGGTGTGGGGGGCGGCTTTGACTCTGATCATCCTGGTGGCCGCAATCAACCTCGTCGCCGCGGCAATCCGGTTTGTGGCCACCCGCAGGCGGTGACCGGCTTTAGGAACCCTGAGCGAGTTTGAGCACCCTGCCGTTGCCGCGGTCGGCGACGTAGACGTTGCCCTTCTGGTCAACCGCCACCGACAACGGCGTGTTAAGGCCGGTGAACGGCAACTCGGTCGACTGGGTTGACCCTGCTGGGAGCTTTGCCACCACGTTGTCGTCGTGTTCGGTGACATAAACGTTGCCGGCGCTGTCCACCGCGATGCCCCATGGCGCGGTCAGCCCGGAGAACGGCAGTACCGATTGGTTAGCGGTGCCGGCGTCCAGCTTCAGCACGCGGTTGTTGTCGGTGTCGGTGGCGTAAATGTTGCCGTCGGAATCGACGGCTACACCGTCGGGGTTTTTCAGGCCGTTGAATGGCAGTACGACCTGCTCGGTGGAGCCGGCCGGCAGCTTCAGCACCCGGTTGTTGCCGCGGTCGGCGACGTAGACGTTGCCTTGGGCGTCGACGGCGACGCCCTCGGGGTAGTTGAGGCCGGTGAACGGCAGCTCAACCTGAGTGTTGGAACCCGATGCCAACGACACCACACGGTTGTTGAAATCGCTGACATAGATCTTGCCGGTGTTGTCGACCGCTACCCCTTGGGGTTCGTAAAGCCCGTTGAACGGCTTTACCGTCGGCGTGCTGGATCCCGCCGGCAACGCCACTACGCGCCCGTACATGGTCTGGTTGGTGACGTAGACGGTGCCGTTGGCGTCCACCGCAACACCGCCCGGGGCAAAGTGGAAGTTGAGGCCGGTAAACGGCAAGACGACCTGGCCGCGCGGTTGCGTGGCGCCTTTTGGTCTGGAGACCACGAACGCGGTGATGCCGACTACCACGAGAAGCACCGCAACGGCAGCCGCGGCGACAATCCACGGCTTCCCCCGCTTGGTACGGGTTACCGGTTCGCGCTGTGCGGGCTCACCGAGCGGGGGCCCGGTGCTGGCGCCCGAACCCGTGCCGGACGCGGGACCAATGCCGGACTGGCCGGGCCAGCTGCCCGCGGTGACGACGGGAGCAGCCTGGGTGCGTTGTTCGGAGCCGTCCGGAGTCGATCGCCAGCCGCGGATGGACGGTACCGGCCGAGCCACCGTTTCCTCGGCGGTGCTAGGTTGCGGCGGCGCGATCGGCCCCATAGGTTGTGGGGCCCGCGGGCCGTGCGGATCGGGGCCCGAGCCCGTGTAGTTGGTCCAGGCGCCGGAGACGCCGGCGTCGACGCCGGGCGCGATGAGCGTGGCGTTGTCGCCTTGGCGCAATATCGTGGCTTCTTGGCGCTGTTCGGGTGTGGTGAGCGCGTCGTGGGCGGCGATGGCCAGATCGCCGGCCGTCATATAGCGATCCTGCGGGTTCTTGGCCATGCCCCTTACCACCACCTCGTCCAAGGCTTCCGGAATCCGCCCGGGCCGAAGCAAGCTGGGCCGCGGGGCGGGTTCCATCAGGTGTGAGGCGATCAACCTTTCGACGCTATCGGCGCGATAGGGCGGTGACCCGGTCAAGCACTCGCCCAATACGCAGGCCAGCGCGTAGATGTCGGCCCGGTAGGTGACGTCGTCGCCGGTGAACCGTTCCGGGGCCATGTAGTTGTAGGTCCCGATGGCCATCCCGCCCTGGGTCAGCCCGGGATCGTGGGCGGCACGTGCGATGCCAAAATCCACCAGGTATGCGAAGTCATTGGCGGCGACCAGGATATTTTCCGGTTTGACGTCGCGATGAGTGACGCCGTTGGAGTGCGCGGCGTCCAGCGCGGCAGCAACCTGGCGGGTGATGGCCACGGTCCGTGCGGGGGTTAACGGGCCGTATTGCGTGAGCAACTGACGCAGTGATGCGCCGTCGATCAAGCGCATCTCCACGTAGAACTGCCCGTCGATTTCGCCGTAGTCGTGGATCGGCACGATGTGTGGTTCGGTCAGCCGTCCGGCGGTGTCGGCTTCACGTTGCATCCGGGCGCGAAAGACCGGGTTGTTGGAAAACTGCGTGGAGATCAGTTTCAACGCGACCACTCGGTGCTTGCGGGTGTCTTCGGCTTCGTAGACCTCACCCATACCGCCACGGCCGATAAGTCGCACCAACTGGTAGGGCCCAAAGCGTGACCCAACACGCGAACCCGGCCCGGTGTCGCTCACCGTCGACGCTCCCTTCGCGCGGCCATCTAGTCCACCGGTGACCGGCCTCGAATACTTACGCTACCGACCTCCGCCGTGCAGCTGCGCCGAAACCGGTGGTTAACACACGGTAAATCCTCGGAGAGCAGGCACACAACAAGATTGCGTTACTCACAGTGATTTCTCGATTCTGAGACCAGGCTATGAGCCTGGCATGCTCACGCTCGGCATTGTCGGCCAGCGGATGAAAACTGCTTTACTACTACGGAATTCATTCGCCGATCGCCGTCAGATGAATTTCAGGCGACGATCCAATTGCCGGTACCGCCCGGCATAGTCCGACCGCCCGTCAGCTCGGCGGTTCCTCAGGCGATGGAATCGACCACGGGGATCAATTTCGCGCGGAACGAGTCTGGCAGGGGGATATACCCGTACTCGTCCAAGCCAATCTGGCCGTCGCCAATTGTCGCCTGCATAAAGGCTTTCACCGCGGTGCCGGTGGGGGCATCCGGATACTTCGAGCAGACAATCTCATAGGTCACCAGCACGATTGGGTAGGCGCCGGCCTGCGTCGGCCGATAGAACGACGACGTGTCCACCACCAGGTCGTTGCCGCTGCCCTTGAAGGTGGCCCCGGCAATCGTCTTACCCACGGTTTCGGCGGTGATGGTTACCGGATTCGGGCCCGCTGAGGTGATGATCTGGGCCATGTCCAGCTGATGCCCGACCGCGTACGACCACTCGTTGTAGGTGATCGAACCGTCGGTTCGCTTGAGCGCCTGGGACGTGCCGTCATTGCCGGCGGCGCCTTCGCCCACGCCTCCGTTGAAAGTTTGCCCAGCGCCTTTGCCCCATGCGCCTTCGGACGCCGCATCGAGGTACTTCTGAAAGTTGTCGGTGGTACCGGACTGGTCACTGCGAAAGACCACATGGATCGGTGTCGAGGGCAGGTTGATACCCGAGTTGAGTGACTTGATAGCCGGATCGTCCCACCTGGTGAGGGCGCCGTTGAAGATCTTGGCCAGCGTCGGCCCGTCCAAGTTCAGCGAGTTCACACCCTTGACGTTGTAGGTGACCGCAATCGGGCCGAACACCACGGGTAGGTCCCAGGCCTCCGAGTTACAACGCGCCGCGGCCTTTTCGGGCTCGCCCTTAGCCGGATTCATCGGCGAGTCGGACCCGGCCAAATCCGTCTGGTTACCCAGGAACAGCTTCATGCCCGCGCCCGAACCATTTGCGTTGTAGTCCAGAGTGTGCCCCGGGCACGCATGGATGTAGGCGTAGACGAACTGCTCCATGGCATTTTTCTGGGCGGTCGAACCGGCGGCCAGGATCTTCTTCTTGCCGCCGCAGTCCACCGGCACGGATGGCGTAGCCGATCCGGAGGACGACGACGTATTACTGGAGTGGCCCCCACATGCCGACAGCACCAGTGCGCTGGCAAGAAGCAGGCTCAATGCCGTGCCAGATCGAGCGAACCTCACGAAAACTCCTCTCGGCGGCACGACGAGCATATGTGAAACACGGGCCGAGTTGGTCAGGACTTTGACGCTTGCTTAGCCCGGGACTTCTTTGCCGGCGCCTTCTTCGTGGTCTTCTTGGCTGGCGCGTTGCCGCCACTGGAACGCGCCTTGACGCTGGCCTCCAGCTTGGCCAATAGATCGGAGACGTCCTCGGTCTCGTCCAGCTCGGCGGGTCGCTCCTCGGCGGTAAAAGCTTCCCCGCCTTCGAGTTTGGCGTCGATCAGTTCCTGCAACTGCTCCTGATAGGAATCACGGTAGCGGTCGGGATTGAAGTCTTCGGCCATCGATTCGACGACCTGACCGGCCATCTTGAGTTCAGCGGGTTTAATCTCCACTTTCTGGTCCAGCACCGGGAAGTCGGGATCACGGATCTCGTCCGGCCATAACAAGGTGTGCACCACCATTACCTCACGCTTGCCGAAATCCTTGACTCGCAACGCTGCTAGCCGCGTCTTGTTGCGCAACGTGAAATGCACGATCGCCATCCGATCCGTCTCGGCAAGCGTCTTAGCCAGCAACACATATGATTTGGATGATTTCGAGTCAGGCTCCAGGAAGTAACTGCGGTCGAACATCATCGGGTCTACTTCGTTGGCCGGGACGAATTCGAGTACTTCAATTTCACGATTGCGTTCCACGGGCAAGGTGGCCAGGTCGTCGTCGGTGATGAGCACCAGCTGGCCGTCGTCGGATTCGAAGGCGCGCGCCAGGTCGCCATAGTCGACCACTTCGCCGCACACCTCGCATACCCGCTTGTATCGGATGCGTCCGTTGTCGTTGGCGTGCACCTGATGGAACTTGATGTCGTGGTCCTGGGTGGCGCTGTACACCTTGACCGGCACATTTACCAGCCCGAAGGCGATCGAACCCTTCCAGATGGAGCGCATGCAGTCAGTATGCCCACAACACGGGTTGCATAACAGCTAACGGGGCACCGTGCGTGGCGCATCGGCCACCGGCTCTTCGCCGGACTGCGCGGCGGCCTTCAGGGCGGCTCGATCCGGTAGCTGGGCACCGGCGCGGGCAACGGTCCACGCGGATGTCCGAGCGGCCGCCTCAAGCACGGACGCCAGGGCGTCGAGGTTGATGTGTCGGAGTTCGGCGCGCCGGTCAGCACCCAACAAATTCAGGTCTGCCAGCCGGTCGAGCAGCCCGACCATGAAAGCGTCACCGGCGCCGACGGTATCCACGACCGGTACCGGCCTGATCTCTGCGCGGGCCGCACCGGCGGCGCAGAACGCCACCGATCCCCGATCACCCATCGTCAGTGCGACGACCGCAGGTCCCGACGCCAGCCAGGTGCGAGCGACATCCGCGGCCGCCCGATCGGGATCGATCCACCGCAGATCCTCATCGCTGACCTTGACGATGTCGCTGCCCTCGACGAGACGCTCGATGCGTTCGCGGGCCAGGTCCCGGTCGGTGCTCAGGGTCGGACGCACATTGGGGTCGAAGGTGATCGTTGCCGATATCCGGTAGGCGTCGAGCAACGCCGCGACCGCCAGACACCCAGGTTCGCGCACGGCAGCGATCGACCCGGTGTGGACGAAGAGTGGCGGCGGAACCGGCGGTATGCCGGAGAGGCACCAGTTCAGATCGAACGTGTAGCTGGCCGAGCCGTCCCTACCGATCGTCGCCACACCGGTGGAGGTTCGCTCTGCTGCGATGCTCGCCGGAAGAAGCCGTACGCCAGCGGCTTTGACATAGTCGGCGATGCGGCGTCCGCGGGCGTCGGCGCCGATGTAGGTGAGCAGATCGACATCGCGGCCCAACCGGGCCAGTCCTACCGCGACGTTTAGCGGGCTGCCGCCAACGTGCTCGGCGGTGATCCGCCCCTCGACGATGTCGATCAACGCTTCGCCGATCACCAGCCCGCGTGCCATGTCGACAGGTTACGTTGACACTATGGGTGCGGCGCAGGTCTGGCCTCCGGTGCAGGGGCAGGGTCCCGTTGTCAAGCTGACCAATGCCGAGAAAGTGCTCTACCCCGTCACGGGCACCACCAAGGCCGACATCTTCGACTACTACACCCGCATTGCCACGGTGATGGTGCCGCACATCGCCGGCCGTCCGGCAACGCGCAAGCGCTGGCCCAACGGTGTCGGCGAAGCCTCGTTCTTCGAAAAGCAGCTGGCGTCTTCCGCGCCCGACTGGTTACCCCGCGAAAGTGTGGTGCACCGATCCGGAACCACCACCTATCCGATCATTGACAGCGCGACGGGACTGGCCTGGATAGCCCAACAGGCGGCACTCGAGGTGCACGTGCCGCAATGGCGGTTCGTCACGGAGTGGACGCGCAGCGGTGCTGAGAAGGTAAAGCCGGGTCCCGCAACACGATTAGTATTCGATTTGGATCCCGGCGAGGGGGTGACGATGGCGCAGCTGGCCGAGGTGGCGCGCGCTGTCCGGGATCTGATCTCCGACATCGGGCTAGCCACCTATCCGCTCACCAGCGGCAGCAAGGGACTGCATCTCTACACGCCGTTGGACGAGCCGGTGAGCAGCGGCGGAGCGACCCTGCTAGCCAAACGCGTTGCCCAACAACTCGAGAAGGCGATGCCCAAATTGGTCACATCGACGATGACCAAGAGTCTGCGCGAGGGCAAGGTATTTCTGGACTGGAGTCAGAACAACGGTTCGAAGACCACGATCGCGCCGTACTCGATGCGCGGCCGTGAGCAGCCGACGGTCGCCGCGCCGCGCACCTGGGACGAGCTCGGTGACCCTAAGCTGCGCCAGCTCAGGTATGACGAGGTGCTCGCCCGGGTAGCCCGCGATGGCGATCTGCTTGCCGCGCTGGACGCTGACGTACCGGTTACCGACCGGCTGACCAAGTACCGCAGCATGCGTGATGCGTCGAAAACCCCGGAGCCGGTCCCGAAGGCGAAATCCGCTACCGGGCAGGGCAACACGTTCGTGATCCAAGAGCATCATGCCCGTCGGCTGCACTATGACTTCAGGCTGGAGCACGACGGAGTGCTGGTGTCCTGGGCGGTACCGAAGAACCTACCCGAGACCACGTCGGTGAATCATCTGGCGGTACATACCGAAGATCACCCGCTGGAATACGCCACCTTCGAGGGCGATATCCCTAAGGGCGAGTACGGCGCCGGCAAGGTGCTTATCTGGGACTCCGGCACCTACGAGGCCGAGAAGTTCCGGGTCGACTCCGACAATGGGCCTGGGGAGGGGACCGAAAAAGGAGAGGTGATCGTCAACCTGAACGGCAGTCGGATCTGCGGGCGGTATGCGCTGATTCAGACCAACGGCGACCAATGGCTGGCGCACCGCATGAAGGACCAGAAGGTCTTCCAGTTCGAAGATCTCGCGCCGATGCTTTCCACACACGGTTCGGTCGCAGGCCTCAAGTCGGGTCAATGGGCTTTCGAAGGCAAATGGGACGGCTACCGGCTACTGCTCGAGGCCGATCACGGAAAAGTGCGCCTGCGCTCGCGTAGCGGGCGTGAGGTCACCCACGAGTATCCTCAACTGCATTCGCTGGCGGAGGATCTCGCCGACCACCATGTGGTGCTGGATGGCGAAGTGGTGGCACTCGACTCCTCGGGCGTGCCCAGTTTCAACGAGATGCAGAACCGGGTGCGGGCCACTCGGATCGAATTCTGGGCGTTTGATCTGCTCTACTTGGACGGCAGGTCACTGTTGCGCGTCAAGTACTGGGACAGGCGCAGATTGTTACAAACCCTATGCGAAGCAACAAATCTCATTGTTCCCGAACTGCTGCCCGGCGATGGGGGCGAGGCTCTGGAATACTCGCGCAAGCATCGCTGGGAGGGAGTGATCGCCAAGCGACGTGACTCCACCTATCAGCCGGGTCGACGGTCGGCAGCGTGGATCAAGGACAAACATTGGAACACCCAAGAGGTCGTCATCGGCGGCTGGCGCGTCGGCGAAGGTGGGCGCAGCAGCGGGATCGGTTCGCTGCTGATGGGCATCCCGGGTACGGACGGGCTGCGTTTCGCCGGCCGGGTTGGAACCGGCTTCACCGAACGCGACTTGGCCAACCTCAAGAACACGCTGGCGCCGCTGGAGACAGGTGAATCCCCGTTTGACGCGTCACTTCCGGCGCGCGATGCCAAAAGGGTCACGTTCGTCACGCCGACATTGGTCGCAGAGGTGCGCTACAGCGAGTGGACCCCCGACGACCGGTTACGTCAATCGAGCTGGCGCGGGCTGCGGCCAGACAAAAAACCCAGCGAGGTGGTGCGCGAATGAAGTGGGTGACGTATCGAGGTGCCGATGGTGAACGCACCGGGGTGCTGTCCGACGGCGAGATCTACGCGATGGCGCCGGGTGTTGCACTGCTTGATCTGGTCGCGTGCGGTGCCGACGGGCTGCGCGCGGCCGGCGAGGATGTGCTGCGGTCGCCCACCGCGGTGGTCCGTGTTGACGAGGTGACGTTGGCGGCACCGATCCCGCGCCCGCCGTCGATCCGCGACTCGTTGTGCTTCCTGGACCACATGCGCAACTGCCAGCAGGCGATGGGCGGTGGCCGCGTGCTCGTGGATACCTGGTACCGGGTTCCCGCCTTTTACTTCGCATGTCCGTCCACCGTGTTGGGCCCCTATGACGATGCCCCAGCCGCCCCCGGAAGTGCTTGGCAGGACTTCGAATTGGAGATAGCAGCCATCATCGGCGCGACCGGCCAGGACCTATCGGTTGAGCAGGCCGAACAGTCGATCATCGGTTACATGATCTTCAACGACTGGTCGGCGCGTGACCTACAACAGCTTGAGGGTCAACTGCGCATCGGACAAGCCAAGGGTAAAGACAGCGGGGTCACCCTGGGGCCGTATTTGGTCACCCCGGACGAACTTCACCCGTATCGCCGCGACGGCAAGCTGAGTCTGCAGGTGACTGCCCTGGTCAACGACACGGTGATCGGCACGGGATCCACCGGGGCGATGGACTGGACTTTTGGTGAGGTCATCTCCTACGTCTCGCGCGGCGTGTCGCTGCAACCGGGCGATGTGATCGGCTCCGGCACGGTGCCCACCTGCACTCTGGTCGAGCACCTAACCCAGCCCGAGTCTTTCCCGGGCTGGTTGCAGGACGGCGACGTGGTTACCCTGAGGGTCGAAGGGCTGGGGGAGACGCGGCAGCGTGTATGTGCGACGCCACCACCACATCCGTTGGCGCCGCGAGTTAATCCGGACGTGGCACCGGAGGCGACCCGGGTCAACCCGGCCCCTGCCCGGGTGCCCTACACCCGTGGGCTGCATAAAGTCGCAGATCGGGTGTGGGCGTGGACATTGCCGGACGGCGGATACGGCTGGAGTAACGCCGGGCTGGTCGCCGGGGAGGGCGCGTCGTTATTGGTGGACACCCTATTCGACCTGGCGTTGACGAGTGAGATGCTAGACGCGATGCAGCCGATCACCGATGCGGCGCCCATCACCGACGCGCTGATCACGCATTCCAACGGTGATCACACGCACGGCAACCAATTGCTGGATCCTGCGGTGCGCATCTTTGCGGCTCGGGGCACGGCCGAGGAGATCGCGCACGGACGGCCGCCCGAGATGCTGACGGCCATCCAGGTCCTCGACGCTGGGCCGATCGCGACGAAGTACCAGCGAGACCGCTTTGGGCACTTCAACTTTAGCGGCATCAAAGTGCGTAATGCCGACCACACGTTCGACCGCGAGCTCACCATCGATGTCGGTGGTCGGCGCGTCGACCTGTTGAACCTCGGTCCGGCGCATACCGCCGCCGACTCGGTGGTGCACGTGCCCGACGCCGGTGTGCTGTTTGCCGGGGACTTGTTGTTCATCGGATGCACTCCGATTGTCTGGGCCGGGCCGATCGCCAATTGGGTCGCGGCCTGCGATGCGATGATTGCGCTGGACGCGCCGATCGTGGTGCCGGGTCACGGTCCGATCACCGACCCGGATGGCATCCGCGCTATGCGCGGCTATCTCGTGCACGTTGCCGAACAATCCGAGGCGGCCTACCGCAAGGGCATGTCGTTCGTCGAGGCCGCCGACACCATCGATCTCGGCGAGTATGCCCGGTGGCTGGATGCTGAACGCGTTGTGGCCAATGTCTATCAGCGCTACCGCGAACTTGATCCCGATATTCCGCGGCCGGAGTCGCTGCTGGTGATGCAGGCCGAGTGGGCGGCCAAACGCGGCTGAATCGGCCACCCGGTATCACCGGGTATTTCTGAGGCGGTGATCGTCGTCGTGGCCCTGGGAACTCGTGCTGACCGGCCTCATCCTCGAAACGGTAATCCACCTAGGCTGTCGGAGCGCGCCGGGAAGATCGGTCCCCAACACGCGGGACACCTTGTTGTGCTTAGACTTTCGAGATGATCTTCTCGGCGAACTTCTCCAAGTGGGCGATCTTGGTCGCTAGCGGCTCGGTGTCGGGTCCCTTGATGTAGGGCACCCTGAACCCGACGATGGCGTCGGTGACGCCCTTGTCCTCAAGGCGCTTGATGCCGTCAACCGTGTAGGCGTCCATCGAGATCACATGGATCTCAAAGGGGCCGGTTCGTCCTTCTTCCTGGCGAAACCGCTTGAGCGTGGTGATGAGTCGGTCGAGTTCTGCTGGATCGGTGCCACCGCCATGCATCCAGCCGTCCAAGCGTGCCGCGCGACGCAGCGCGGCATTGGCGTGACCACCCACCAGGATCGGTATGGGTTCGGTTGGGGCGGGGCTCATCTTGGTCTTGGGAATGTCGTAGAACTCGCCGTGAAATTCGAAGTACTCACCCGTCGTCAGCCCTTTGACGATTGCGATGCATTCGTCAATCCGCTTGCCACGCTTGGCGAATGGTATACCCATGAGCTCGTAGTCCTCCGGCCACGGGCTGGTGCCCACGCCCAGCCCTAGCCGGTTGCCGATCAGCGCCGCCAGCGAACCCGCCTGCTTGGCCACCAGGGCCGGCGGCCGCACCGGCAGCTTAAGCACGAAGAAGTTGAATCGCAGTGTCGTTGTCACCGCACCGAGTGCCGCAGCCAGGACAAAGGTCTCGACTATCTCCTTGTCCTCCAGAAACTCGCGGCTCCCGTCGGCGGTGTAGGGATACGTCGAGTCGGACTTGTAGGGATAGGCAAGGCTATCGGCGATCGTCATGCTGTGATACCCCGCCGCCTCGGCCGCCTGGGCCAGCGGGACGTAATACGTCGGGTCGGTCATCGCCTCCGCGTAGCTGAACCGCACGTGATCCCTACCTTCTGTGAGCGGGCATTGACTCGATACTAGAACGCGTTCTAGTTTCGCCAGGTTGGTCGGGATGCTCCGTAGCGGGCCGACCCGGCGGGCATTGTCACCCGGTCAGAGCTGATTTTCCGGGCCGATGATCGCCCAAACCGTTTTTCCCGACGACGTCGGCGTACTGCCCCACACCCGGCATAGCGCTTCAACAATGGCCAGACCAGAGACATCGATGCCTTTGGGCGGTGATTGCAGCCGCACCGCCGGGGCGCTGCTGCTGTCGGACACCGCGATGGTCGCCGTGGCGCCGTCGCTGTCGACCCGCACTACCGGGTCACTTCCGGTGTGTTCCAGCACGTTCTCTACAAATACGTTGACAATCACCAGCGCGACCGGGATCAGGCCGGGCTTTGACCAGGAGGTGAGCCATTCACGTACCAACTTTCGGGACTCGCGGAGGCTGTTGAGGTGCGAAGGTAGTTGGGTCTGGGCATGCCGGAGTTTGCGGTTGGTGAGTCGGCCAATGGCCTTCATTGCCCCCTTTTCGGTGGGGTAGACCGGCATGAATCGGGTGACCGCGGTGTGGGTGATCGCCTCGCGCCTGGTGCGGTTAGCGCAGACCAGCACGATCGGAACATTCGGTTGCGTGTCGAGTTGCCAGCGGGCGCTGACAAAGATGGACCAGGCAGGTTGTTGGGGGACGTGAAGAGCAGAGACATTAACAATGACTGCGGATGGCTCGTCGAGCGTCGCCTTCATGATGGCGTCCCGCAGGGCCGCCGAATTGTCGGCGTCGAGCACGCCCTCGACCACCAGGACTACCGCGGATTGCTCGTCACGTGCCGCGATGGCCAACGAGCTGGAAGACTTCGCCATCGCGCTCACTGGAGCCGCCCCCGAAGATGGAAAGCTTCAGCCACCTGTCTTCGCGGGGGCGCCGGCGAGGTAGGCGTAGCGCCGATACGACAAGGTGTCATGGACCGGCATGCGAGCCCCATCCTGGCGTCCGGTTCCATGTCGCGCTCCTCGAACTGTTACTCGCCACTTGCTTGACGAGGCCGCCGTCGTTGGCGGCAGAAATATCCATCTTCTTCGACCTATCCATCTTCGGCCAAGTGTCGCGGTTTGTGCACACGGAGTCGCATCGACCTGGCCCAACATCTTCACCGCGGGTATCGACCGTGCGCCGGCGATCCGTGTGCTGTGGTTGGCCGCAGGCGCGTGATCGCGCTGAGAAGTGGACGCGGGTCGGGTAGCTGCCTCGACCCTGCCGGCCTGTTGTGCCGACTGCTGCCTCGTCGAGCATGTCGTTCTCGTTCGTGTCATCGTCCGCCGCCGCACACGCCACCCAGAGGGATTACCCGCAAAACGCGCGCGGTCAACCTCTGGTCTGGGATGTATCCAGCCTATCGGGATCACATCAGACGAAGGCGCGAATTTCGAGCAACAGCCTGACGAACGGCCGTTTACCGGCCGCCGCACGGGTACGGCGGGGCGCCCACTCCGGCGACGGTGTGCGTGCCCCAGGGCGTGCGTTCGATGATGCGCGCGGCGGCACTGTGCCCGGCCACCGTCAGCGTCGCCGACCGCGGCTGCCGCAGCGACTCCTGCGGAAGAGGGTCCACAACGGTTCCTTGCCAATGGTAGGTGCCATCGATGGGGTCGAGATGGCCGGTGAGACGCACCCGCACCCGATGGCGGGAGCCGCCGATCTCGAGCGTCGCCGTCCCGTCGTAGGTGTCGTCGTCATCGCGCGGATACGCGGACAGGTCGAACGCCTTGAATGGCCGTGGTGGCTGCTTAATCTGCAGCTGGGCACGCTCGTTGAATACCTGTTGGCTGCTGCGCAGCACCTCGATGCGGGTGCTCGCGGTGCGCCGCATGAGCTCTAGGCATTCGATAACGTAGCGGATCTGCCCGCCGACATCTGGCCCGGTGATGAAGAAGTAGTTCGGAAAACCGTGCACGGCGACGCCGTAATACGGCTCCATGCCGTCTCGCCAGGCCTGTTGGATGGTCACACCACCCGCTCCCACCAGCGTCTGCTCGGGTAGCCGATCGCGAATTGCGAATCCGGTGCCATAGATGATCGCGTCGGCGGGGTGGAGAACTCCGTCGTTGGTCCGGATGCCCGACTCGGTGAGACCTTCGATCGTCGAGTCCACCACGAGGGGCATCCGCCGCCGACGTCCGCGGAGGTGACGTTGCACCCAGCGTTGGGCGCGCGTGGTCAGCAACGGTATTTCCGGCACGACGTGGCGGGGCGGATGCTCGAAGACCATGACCGAGTCCGCCGTTTCCATCAACCGGTCGATGTGGTGGCCGAGCGCGGAGTCGGTGCCCACGGCCGCGATGCGCTTGCCGGCCGGGTCGAAACCCGGGTTCCATTCGGCAGCATGAAACGATTCACCCCGAAAGGTATTGCACCCAGCGATATCTGGCTTCCACGGAACGTGCGCCGGTGGGTGTGTGGCAATGACGACGCGCCCCCGGAATGAGTCGCCGCTCGTGGTTCCGAGCGCCCAGGTGTCTGTGTCGTCGTCAAACGTCGCCGCTACGACTTCGCACCCGGATCGCGCGGGTGGGCCCACGGCCGCGCCGCATCCGTTGTCGACCAGCATGACGTCGGCCACCTGGGCAGTCCGTAATGCCGCCGACACATGGCGGCCGGCGGTCCCGGCGCCGATGACGACGACGTCGTGGCAGGGCTCAGCGCGGCTAGATGCCTGGGTCACAGGAACCTGCTGCGCTGCCAGCCGCGGCGCGCGATCGGGCCGAGCAGGCCCACCTCGGTCAAAAACGCTGCGAGTGGAGCGAAGCCGGCAATCTGCATGTCGCGGCGATGGGCACTGGAACGGGCAATCTTTCGTGCCCGCTTGGGGTCCAGGCCCGCCCGCGCGTACGGGATCGGATTGCTGAACAAATAGTTGAAGAAGTAGCCACCAAGGCCATTGATGTTGGCCATGAACCATCGATTGAGCCGCGGCATTTCGGCCACCCGTTTGCGCGCGCCGTCCCGAGCAAACTGAATGTGTCGTGCCTCTTCGGTAACGTGAATGCGCATGAGCCGCTGGATAATTGGCTGCAATTCCGGGTCATCCATCATTTGGCGTTGTAGTGAGTCGAAGATTTCCTCGCCGATCAGCGCGGCCACCCACAACATTGAACCTCGTTGGAATGCCAGCGGAAGAGAATTGATGATCATCCGGTGAAAGCGGCGCGGGCGCACCGGTTTGGCTCCGATGCGTTCGATGGCTTTGCCGAACATCACCATGTGGCGGGTCTCGTCGCCCAGTTCGGTGAGCTTGTAATGCGTCGATCGGCTCGTTGGATCTTCGTGCAGGATGGTGCGCAACAACGACTGATTGAGCATGTTCTCGAACCAGATCCCAGCCGACAGTGTATTGACCAGCTCTTGGCGAGACAGCTCGATTTGTTGCTCGCGGGTCATTTCGTCCCACATCGGGCTGCCATACAGCGACACCAGCTTGGGTGGCAGGTAGAACTTGTCCGGGTCCAGCGGGGCATCCCAGTCGATGTCGACGATGGGTTCGTAGGACTTCTTTACCGAGCCTTTGAGCAGACGCTCGGAGAATTCTTCACGACTCGGGCCACTTGGCTTTACCGCAGTGGTCATCGTTGGTGTCCCTTCAGCAGGCGGCTCAGATGGGAGATCACACAAAGATAGTCAATACCCATGGTACTAGGTACCGCCAGTCTCGGATAGGTGTTTTGTACGTCGAATTGGGTTGACCCCGGCCGTGTCAGTGGGCAACCTGCCCTCTATCTCCCGCGGAAGGACGACAGGATGAGTCGGCACATTCACGTCATCGGTATCGGCGCCGGGGACCCCGACTACGTCACCGTTCAGGCGATCAATGCGCTCAATGACACCCAGGTGTTCTTCGCGATGGACAAGGGTGAGGCCAAACGCGACCTAGTGGAGCTGCGACGGCGCATCTGCGCGCGGTTCATCCGGGAGCCCGGGTATCGACTCGTTGAGCTGCCTGATCCACAGCGCTCCCCAGACACCGACTATCGGGAAGCGGTCAGCGACTGGCATGTGGCGCGGGCGCAGATCTGGGCGGAGGCTATCCGCGCTGAACTGGGGCCCGACGGTGTGGGTGCGTTTCTGGCCTGGGGTGATCCAGCGCTGTATGACAGCACGCTGCGGATTTTGGCAACGGTAGCTGAAGAGGTCGACATCGGTTATGACGTCATTCCGGGTATCACCGCGGTGCAAGCGCTCACGGCTAGGCACCGTATCCCGCTCAATGAGGTGGGTGCGCCGGTGCTCATCACAACCGGCAGGCAATTGCGTGCACACGGACTGGCCGGTTGCACACTGGTCATGCTTGACGCGGACTGCTCGTTTCAGACCTGTCCACCGGAGACTCGTATCTGGTGGGGTGCCTATCTCGGCACCCCGGACGAGTTGCTGTTGGCCGGCACCGTGGGTGAGGTCGGTGCGCGCATTGCGGCACTGCGCGCGCAAGCCCGCGCGCGCCATGGCTGGATCATGGATACCTATTTACTTAGGACTCGTTAAGGGCTTGCGGGACCTGGACGCACTGAACTGCACTGGCGAGAGGATGAATTAAGGATTTGGCTTAACCGGCGAAAATAGCAGCCAGATCGCGATAGCATCAGCGCCTACTAAACTTGTGTCGAAGTTCACTTATCGATCGCGACACGGCCGCAATTCGTCGGGAGGTTTGTGAATGTCGTGGGTGATCGCGGCGCCCGAGTATGTGGCTGCAGCGGCCAACGATCTCGCGGGCATTGGTTCGACGCTGAGCCAGGCCAACGCGGCCGCGCTTACCCCGATCACGGCAGTACTGCCGGCTGGCGCCGACGAGGTGTCGGCCGCGATTTCGATGTTGTTCGGGGCGCACGCTCAGGCATACCAGGCGCTCAGCGCGCAAGCGGCGCTATTCCACCAGCAGTTTGTCCAGCTCATGAGCGGTGGTGCCACCGAATATGCCGCCGCCGAGGCGGCCAACGTGCTGCCATTCCAGCAACTTGCGGGCGCGGCCACCGATCCGGTGATGGCGCTCACCGGGCGTCCGCTGATCGGGAACGGCGCCAACGGCGTGGACGGGACCGGACAAAGCGGCGGTGACGGAGGGTGGTTGCTTGGCAACGGCGGTAACGGTGGGTCCGGCGCGGCGGGTCAAGCCGGGGGCAACGGTGGGTCGGCCGGGTTGTTGGGCAACGGCGGCCGGGGCGGCGCCGGCGGCGCCGGCGCCGCGGGAGCCACCGGGGCGGCGGGCCAGGCCGGCGGTGGCGGAGGTATGGGCGGCAATGGCGGATTGCTGTACGGCCTGGGAGGTGCTGGCGGGCTCGGCGGCAATGGTGGCGTCGCCGGTGCGGCCGCTACTGGCTTCAACAACGGCAATGATGGCGGCGCCGGCGGCAACGGCGGCCTAGGCGGACGCGGAGGATTCCTGTTCGGCCACGGTGGAACCGGTGGTCAGGGCGGCGACGGTGGTGACGGCACCGCTGCTACCGCCCCCGGAGCCAGCCAGCTGGCTGGCACCGGCGGGTCCGCGGGCAGCGGCGGCAACGGCGGCCACAGCGGGTGGCTATACGGCAACGGTGGCACCGGCGGAAACACCGGCAACAGCGGTTCCTTCGTCGCCGACGCCAACGCTACCGCTGGTGCCAACGGTGGTGGCTTCCTCGCATCGGCCGGCAACGGCGGCGATTCCGGGCTGTTCGGCAACGGTGGAGCCGGCGGCAATGGGGGCTTGGGCGGCACCGGCCAGACCGTCACCGCGGTCGGAGCAGTATCTGGCGGCGCAGGCGGCAGTGGCAGCCAAGGCGGCAACGGTGGCAATGGCGGGGTCATCTGGGGCGACGGCGGCGACGGCGGCGCGGGTGGTAACGGGGCCGCCGGCGGCGGCTCGGTTGACGCGATTCTTACCTTCAACGGCAACGGCGGTTATGGCGGCTTCGGCGGAACCGGCGGAAGTGGCGGCATCATCGGCAATGGCGGCAATGGTGGTGCCGGTGGCGACGGCGGGAACGGCGGCAGCGGTGGCCACAACTTCGGCGACGCCGGACCTGGTGCGCTCGGCGGAGCCGGCGGTGATGCATTCCTGTTTGGCAACGGCGGCAACGGCGCTGACGGCGGTGCCACCGGAACACCTGGGACCCAGACCGGCGGTGGCACCGGGGGCAGCGTCTACCAGACCAGTGACGGCGGCTGGGGCGGCAGCGGCGGCTTCTTCTTTGGGAACGGCGGCAACGGTGGGTCGGCCGGCAGCATTCCCGCTGGCTTCAGCGCCCCCACTGGGAACGGTATCGGCGGCAACGGCGGCGACGCCGGACTGGTCGGCAATGGTGGCGACGGCGGGGCGGGCGCCGGCGCTACCCAGGGCGGTATGGGTGGCGCCGGAGGTTCCGGTGGCACGCTGTTCGGTCAGGCTGGTACGACCGGGCCCGCGTAACCGCTGATCGCACCGCATACGCCCGCCTTCGCCGGTGACGGCGTGATCGGTGAACGCCGACGCTTGCCGATCGCGGTAACTGTCCACGATCAAGCCGATGATGAGTGCTCCTCAGGAGGCCATAGATGTCCTTTGTGTTCGCGACGCCGGAATTAGTAGCTTCGGCAGCAACGGATTTCGCGCGCATCGGCTCCTCGATCAGTGCGGCCAACGCTGCGGCTACGGCGCCGACAACCTCGCTGCTGGCCGCCGGTGCCGACGAGATATCGGCGTCGATCGCGGCAATCTTCGGGGCACACGCTGAGGCGTATCAGGCGATGAGTGCCCAGGTGGAATCGTTTCACTCGCAATTTGTGCAGGCATTGAATGCTGGTGCCAGCGCGTACACCGGCGCCGAGGCGGCTAATGCCTCCCCGCTGCAACCGGTATTGGACGCGGTCAATGCGCCGGTGCAAGCGATTACCGGACGACCGTTGATCGGTAATGGCGCCGATGGCGCGCCCGGCACCGGGCAAAACGGTGGGGACGGCGGCTGGTTGATCGGCAGCGGAGGCCGTGGCGGGTCCGGCGGGGTCGGGCAACGCGGCGGTAACGGCGGGTCTGCCGGGTTGCTCGGCAACGGTGGCGTCGGGGGCATCGGTGGTGACGGCGCCCCGGGCGGACCCGGTCATCCGGGCCAGGCCGGCGGCAACGGCGGTAGCGGCGGTAACGGCGGATTCCTGCAGGGCGTTCCCGGAAACGGTGCCGCCGGCGGTGCGGGCGGCAACGGTGGCGTACCCAGCAGCGGTGAAAGTACCAATGGCGGCGCCGGTGGCAACGGCGGAGGAGGCGGCGGCGCAGGACTTTTCGGTCGCGGCGGCAACGGGGCGATCGGTGGAGTGGGCGGCAGCGGATCGGGCGGTGGCCTCGAGGGGGGCAGCGGTAGCGGTGGCGACGGCGGCAATGGCGGGTTTCTGTATGGCGACGGTGGCACCGGCGGTGATGCCGGCGGGGCTCAGTCGTTAATCCTCGGCGTCGGCTCTACGGGCGACGGCGATGGCGGCGACGGTGGGGATGCGTTTCTGATCGGCAACGGAGGCAACGGTGGAGCGGCTGCGCCGTTCGGATTCCCCGGCTTTGGCGGCAGCGGTGGATTGCTCTTCGGCAAGGCCGGAGCGGACGGGCCGGGTAGGTAGGCCGGCGCGAATGGACACGTGGTCGCGACGGTCGGCAGACTGAATAGGTGCCCGAACTCCCCGAGATCGAAGCGCTGGTCGACCATCTGCGGCGCCATGCCGTCGGGGCGACGATCGGCCGCGTCGATGTCTGCGCGCTGTCGGTGCTGAAAACCTTCGATCCGCCGATCGATGCCCTGCACGGCCAGATCGTGGTGGACACCCATCGGTGGGGCAAGTATCTGGGACTGCGGGGCGGAGAGCTGTGGTTGATCGCGCACTTGTCCCGGGCGGGCTGGTTGCGCTGGTCGGACAAACTGGCTGCCACCCCTCTGCGACCCGGCAAAGGTCCGATCGCGCTGCGTGTCCACCTGGGTACACCCGGTGAGGCGCCCGGTTTCGACCTCACCGAAGCCGGCACTCAGAAGAGGCTGGCGGTCTGGCTGGTCCAGGATCCGCAGCAGGTCCCAGGCATCGCTGCGCTCGGACCGGATGCGCTGGAACTCGGCCCCGAGGAGCTCGCCGGTGTCTTGGCCGGAAACACCGGTCGGATCAAGACCGCAATCACTGACCAGAAGGTGATCGCCGGCGTCGGCAATGCCTACAGCGACGAGATCCTGCACGTCGCGAAGATCTCGCCGTTCGCCACGGCGGGCAAACTGTCCGACGAACAGCTCGCCACGTTGCATGACGCGATGGTCTCGGTCCTCACCGACGCGGTCGGTCGTTCCGTCGGCCAAGGAGCCGCCATGCTCAAGGGCGAGAAGCGCTCCGGACTGCGGGTGCATGCGCGCACCGGCTTGCCCTGTCCAGTGTGTGGTGACACGGTCCGGGAAGTTTCGTTTGCGGACAAGTCTTTTCAGTACTGCCCCGGCTGCCAGACCGGCGGCAAGGTGCTGGCCGACCGGCGCATGTCGCGGTTGCTGAAATAGTCGCTATGCTCACCCGAGTGACCCGCCAGAAAATCCTTATCACCGGCGCCAGCTCCGGTCTCGGTGCTGGCATGGCCCGC
The DNA here is from genome assembly GCF_900292015.1 of Mycobacterium basiliense. Classification (NCBI taxonomy): domain Bacteria; kingdom Bacillati; phylum Actinomycetota; class Actinomycetes; order Mycobacteriales; family Mycobacteriaceae; genus Mycobacterium; species Mycobacterium basiliense. The sequence goes on along the minus strand of NZ_LR130759.1, from coordinate 4,581,175 downwards.
GCCTTCGCTGCTAAGGACCGTGACCTAGCGCTGTGCGCGCGTCGTACCGATCGCCTCGAAGAATTGAAAAGCGAACTGTCGCAGAAGTACCCATCGATCAAGATCGCGATAGCCGAACTCGACGTCAACGACCACGACCAGGTGCCCAAAGTGTTTGCCGAGTTGAGCGATGAGCTTGGTGGCGTCGACCGCGTCATTGTCAACGCCGGCATCGGAAAGGGCGCCCGGCTGGGCTCGGGCAAGTTGTGGGCGAACAAGGCAACCATCGAGACCAACCTGATCGCCGCGCTGGTACAGATCGAGACGGCGCTGGAGATGTTCCACAACAGCGGTTCGGGGCATCTGGTGCTCATTTCGTCGGTGCTCGGCAACAAGGGTGTGCCCGGTGTCAAAGCGGCATATGCGGCAAGCAAAGCCGGATTGAGTTCGCTGGGCGAGTCGCTGCGCGCCGAGTACGCCAACGGGCCGATCAAGATCTCGGTGATCGAGCCGGGCTACATCGAGTCGGAGATGACTGCCAAGTCCGCGAGCACAATGTTGATGGTGGACAACGAAACTGGCGTCAAGGCGCTCGTCGCGGCCATCGAACGCGAACCAGGCCGGGCCGCGGTGCCATGGTGGCCCTGGGCGGCCCTGGTGCAGCTAATGCGGGTGCTGCCGCCTCCGCTGACCAAGCGATTCGCCTAACCCATCGACAGTGAATCTGACGACGCGGTGTCGGCGTGTCGCGTCGTCAAATTCACAGCCGATGCGGGGCCGTCAGCCGGCACGCCCTCGTTGTGTTCGGTAGCGACGCACCAGCGAATCGGTCGAGCTGTCCGACTGTCGCTCCGGCGTGTCATCGCTGGTGATCACCGGAAGCAACGCCTTTGCCTGGGTTTTGCCCAGTTCAACACCCCACTGGTCGAACGAGTCGATGCCCCACACCACACCTTCGGTAAATACCTGATGCTCGTAGAGCGCGATCAACTGTCCCAGCACCGACGGCGTGAGCCGGTCGGCCAGAATCGAGGTCGACGGCCGGTTGCCCGGCATCACCTTGTGCGGCACCACTTCGGCGGGGGTGCCCTCGGCGGCGATCTCGTCGGCCGTCTTGCCGAATGCCAGCACCTGGGTTTGGGCGAAGAAGTTGCTCATCAGCAAGTCGTGCATGCTGCCGGTACCCTCGACGGTCGGCAGGTCATCGAGGGGTTGGCTGAAACCGATGAAGTCGGCCGGGATCAACCGGGTGCCTTGGTGTAACAATTGGTAAAACGCATGCTGCCCGTTGGTTCCCGGTTCCCCCCAATAGATTTCGCCGGTGTCCGTGGTGACCGGTGTGCCGTCGGCGCGCGTCGACTTGCCGTTGGATTCCATGGTCAGCTGCTGCAGGTAGGCGGCAAAGCGGGCCAGGTCGTTGGAATACGGCAATACTGCTCGCGATTGCGCCCCCAGGAAGTTGGCGTACCACAACCCGATCAGGCCTAGTAGCGCAGGCGCATTGGACTCCAACGGGGAGGTCTTGAAGTGCTCGTCGACGATGTGGAATCCGGACAGGAAGTCGGCGAACGCTTCCCGGCCGATGACGGCCATCACCGACAAACCGATCGCCGAATCGACCGAATAGCGCCCGCCGACCCAATCCCAAAATCCGAACATGTTGTCGGTGTTGATGCCGAAGTCGTCGACGAGGCGTCGGTTGGTGGAAACCGCGACGAAATGTTGGGCGACCGCTGCGTCACCCAGCGCGTCGGTTAGCCAGCGTCGCGCGGCTGTCGCGTTGGTCAACGTCTCCAATGTGGAGAAGGTTTTTGATGCCACGATGAAAAGCGTTGTGGCAGGGTCTAAGTCGGCCAGAGTGGCGATCAGGTCTGCGGGGTCGACATTGGAGACGAATCGTGCCGAGATGCCCGCATCCGCGTAGTGGCGCAGCGCCTGGTAGACCATCACCGGGCCAAGGTCGGAGCCACCGATACCGATGTTGACCACGGTGCTGATCCGCTTTCCGGTGGCTCCGGTCCATTCGCCGCTGCGCAGTTGGTCGGTGAAATCGCCCATCGCATCGAGCACGGCATGCACGTCCTCGGCCACGTTGTGTCCGTCGACAATCAGCTCGGCGTCACGGGGCAACCGCAGTGCGGTGTGCAGGACCGCGCGATTCTCCGAGGTGTTGATGTGCATGCCGGCGAACATCTGGTCGCGGTGTTCTTCGAGGTTGGCATCGCGCGCAAGGTCGATCAGCAACCTTATTGTCTCGCGGTTGATCCGGTGCTTGCTGTAGTCGATGTAGAGGTCGCCGACGGTGATGGTGAGATCGTGTCCGCGATTGGGATCGTCGGCGAAGAACTGCCGAAGGTGCGTCTCTCCGATCTGATCGTGATGCTTGCGCAGCGCCTGCCACGCCGAAGTGGCTGTGATGTCAGGGATTGATTGCTCGGAGGTCATGGTTCGACCCTAATGCGGCCTGATGCGCGCTAATAGGGGTGATCGGGCGCTACGCGGCACCCAACACTCGCCGCAGATCCGGCAGCATGGCCTGCAACTGGGCGCCCCAGTATTCCCAGGTATGCAGTCCATTGTCCGGAAAATTGAACACCCCGTTATAGCCGCCGGACGCCTGGTATTTGCTCTGAAACGCCTTGTTGCTCACGCGGGTGGCGTTTTCCAGTAGATCGGCCCCAGGTTTGTCGCTGCCCCCCAACTCGGCCGAGGGCGTGCCGTTGCCCGAATACACCCAGATGCGGGTGTTGTGCGAGACCAGCTTCGCGGCATTGACGGTCGGGTCGTGTTCGGCCCAGGCCGGGTCAGTCGGCGGACCCCACATAGCGTCGGAGCGAAAGCCGCCCGCGCCCAGCTGCGCGACACCGACCAGCGATGGCCATTGCCCCGCGGATAGGTTGAGGAAGCCAGACATGGAGGACGCGTAGACGAAGTTGTCCGGGTGTTTGGCCGCCAGGATCAGCGCCGCCGACCCCGCCATTGACGCGCCCACCACGGCGTTGGCCATCTGGCTGACGCCCTTGTTTGTCTCCAACCACTCGGGTAGTTCCTGGGTGAGGAAGGTCTCCCACTTGTAGGTCCAGGTGCCCCCGTTGCCGACCGCGGGCCGGTACCAGTTGGAGTAGAAACTCGCTTTTCCGCCGGTGGGCAGGATGGCGGACAGGCCCGACTGGTCGAACCACTCGAACGCCGGGGTATGGATGTCCCATCCGTTGTAGTCGTCGCGGGCCAGCATGCCGTCGAGCAGATAAACCGCGTGGGGACCGCCGCCTTGAAACTCCACCTTGACCTGGCGGTGCATCGACGGAGACGGGACCAGCAGGTACTCGATTTGCAGACCGCGTCGCGACCACGCGGAGCAGGTAGCCGAACTGCCGGTCAGCGCAGTGACCAGCGCGAGCAAAGCTGCCGCTGAGGTAATTATCAGACGGCGCGATTGCAATGCCCTGGCTGCTCTGGCTGCCTTTGCTACCTCCATTTCGGCGGAAATGTACCGCAGCTTGGCCGCAGTTAGCGGTAAAGAGTTGCGATAGTGACCATTTAGTGGCCGAGTCGTCCTCTACCCAGGCGCAACAGCAGCATCGCCAGGTCCTTACCGTCGGGTCCCAGTTCGCTGTAACGTTCGATCACTTTCATCTCCCGGTTATGCACTAGCCGGGTGCCGCCGGAGGCCATTCGCGCTTTGCCGATTGCCTGGGATACCTCGGCGCGGCGCTTGACTGCGGCCAGGATCGCGCTGTCCAGGCGATCTATCTCGTCGCGCAGCTCTTCGATGGTGGGCAGGGGTTCGGTTTCCACAGGTTCATCGGTCTCGGTGTTCATTTCTGCTATCTCCGCATTGTCGTGAGGTGGGGGTTCTGGTCTCATCCGGCATCAGGCCTCACACAAGAGACGAGCCCCGATCGCCGAAGCGGACCACGGGGCTCTGCGAAAGCAGCTACGCCACGGGCACCGCTGGTGGGTACCCGTAAAAAAATCGGCGCTGCATGTTGAGCACGAGGAGAGTGTGCCACTAACCGGCGCACCTGCGCAAAGAAGGTCTGGAAGGCGGCTCTGCGGATATTGGCCGCGCGGGTGATCCTGGGGCGCGGTGATAGGTCCCGCGAGCACCGGACCGGCGTGTTGCGTGATGTGCACCCCGGTAACCCGGCGGAAAGTCTACGAATGCCGGATGCGGACTCTCGGAAGGCTCGTAGGCTTCGAATCGCGGTAACTGGGAGTCGCCGGCTCAGCCTTCGCGGTGTAGCCGAGACCCCTCTTGGAAAAGGCTGCGGCAATGAACTTTTCGGTGTTGCCGCCCAAGATCAACTCTTTGCTGATGTTTGCTGGCGCGGGTCAACCCGGATGCTACGGGCCGCGGCGGGGACGGCCTTGCCGGTGAGCGGGGGTCGGTACCGGCGTCGGCGTCAATGGTGGCTGCCGGCGCCCCGTACGCGAGTGGGCTGAGTGCGCGGCCACAGGCCGCGGGTGCGGCCGGCAAGGCCGAGGCGATGGCGAGCGTGTTCGAGGCGGCGCGGGCGGCGACGGTGGTGCCGGCGGCGATCGCGGCTAATCGAGATACGTTGGTGCAGATGGTGATGTCGAATCTATTCGGTCACGACAACGTCGGTTTCGGCAACGCCGGCAGCTTCAACGTGGGCTCCGGTAACGCAGGATCTGGAAACGTCGGCTACGAGAATGCCGGCGGCGTCAACGTGGGTCTCGGAAGCTTGGGCTCGGGCAATACCGGGTTCCTAAACTCGGGCAGCGTAAACACCGGAGCCATGAACTCGGGTAATCCGAACACGGGCGCCGGCTATGGAAACTCGGGCTTCAACAACAACGGCAACAGCAACTCGGGAACGGCAACAACAACTCGGGAATCCAGAACACCGGCACCTCGAGTGCGGTTGTCGGAAATATCGGCACCAACCAAACGGGTTTCCAAGTACCGGTGGCGCCAATACGGGATCCGCCACCAACAGCTTCGGCGGCCTCAACCAGGGCGACCAGCAATCGGGCTTGGGCAGCTAACCACGCCGTGTCGCTGCCCGAGTGTTCGACCGGTCCGTGCGAGGTCGTCGGCGATCGGCGGTAAGTTTGGACGGACATGAGTGTGCACGCGACCGATGCCGACCAATTGCTAGAAGGTCTCAACCCGCAACAGCGCCAGGCGGTGGTGCATGAGGGTTCGCCGCTGCTGATCGTCGCCGGAGCAGGTTCCGGCAAGACTGCGGTGTTGACCCGGCGCATCGCCTATCTGATCGCTGACCGCGGCGTGGGGGTCGGCCAGATTTTGGCCATTACCTTCACCAACAAGGCCGCTGCCGAGATGCGCGAGCGGGTGGTAGGCCTGGTCGGCGACCGGGCCCGGTATATGTGGGTGTCCACGTTTCACTCCACCTGCGTGCGGATCTTGCGCAACCAGGCGTCGCTGATCGAAGGCCTCAATTCGAACTTTTCGATCTACGATGCCGACGACTCGCGGCGTCTACTGCAAATGATCGGTCGCGACATGGGCCTGGACATCAAGCGATACTCGCCGCGGCTGCTGGCCAACGCCATTTCGAACCTGAAGAACGAGTTGATCGACCCGCATCAGGCGGTGTCGGATCTAACAGATGAGTCCGATGACCTGTCGCGCACCGTCGCCTCCGTGTTTGGCGAATATCAGCGCCGCCTGCGTGCGGCCAATGCGCTGGACTTCGACGACCTCATCGGCGAGACGGTCGCGGTGCTGCAGACCTTCCCGGACATCGCCCAGTACTACCGGCGGCGGTTTCGGCACGTTCTGGTCGATGAATACCAGGACACCAACCACGCCCAGTATGTTCTGGTGCGGGAGTTGGTCGGCCGTGACACCGAAGACGGTGTGCCACCCGGACAGTTATGTGTGGTCGGCGATGCAGACCAGTCGATCTACGCGTTCCGAGGCGCCACCATTCGCAATATCGAAGACTTCGAGCGCGACTACCCGGACGCCACAACGATTCTGCTGGAACAGAACTACCGCTCGACGCAGAACATTCTGTCCGCGGCCAATTCGGTGATCGCCCGCAACTCCGGGCGCCGAGACAAGCGGTTATGGACCGACGCGGGCGAAGGCGAGCTGATCGTCGGCTACGTCGCCGACAACGAACATGACGAGGCCAGGTTTGTTGCCGAAGAGATCGATGCGCTGGCCGAGCGCGGCGATATCACCTACAACGATGTCGCGGTTTTCTACCGCACCAATAATTCTTCGCGGTCGCTGGAAGAGGTGTTTATCCGCGCCGGAATTCCGTACAAAGTCGTCGGCGGAGTGCGTTTTTACGAGCGCAAGGAAATTCGTGACATCGTCGCCTACCTGCGTGTGCTGGACAATCCCGGCGATGCGGTCAGCATGCGGCGCATCCTCAACACGCCGCGGCGCGGCATCGGTGATCGCGCCGAGGCGTGCGTAGCGGTGTACGCCGAGAACACCGGCGCCAGCTTCGCTGACGCGTTGCAGGCCGCCGCCGATGGCAAAGTGCCGATGCTCAACAGTCGCGCCGAGAAGGCGATTGCGGGATTTGTCGAGATGCTCGACGAACTGCGCGGACGCCTCGACGATGATCTCGGCGATTTGGTCGAGTCGGTGCTCGAACGCACCGGCTACCGCCGGGAGCTGGAAGCGTCCACCGACCCCCAGGAGCTTGCCCGGCTGGACAACCTGAACGAACTCGTCAGCGTCGCACACGAATTCAGCACCGACCAAGCCAATGCGGCCGCGGTCGAACCCGAGGAAGAAGACGTGCCGGACACCGGTGTGCTGGCCGCGTTTTTGGAAAGGGTGTCGCTGGTTGCCGACACCGACGAAATTCCGGAGCACAGCGCTGGTGTGGTCACGCTGATGACCCTGCACACCGCCAAGGGTCTGGAGTTCCCGGTGGTGTTTGTGACCGGCTGGGAGGACGGAATGTTCCCCCACATGCGTGCGCTGGATGATCCGACCGAACTCTCCGAGGAGCGGCGGCTGGCCTACGTTGGCATCACCAGGGCGCGGCAACGGCTCTACGTCAGCAGAGCCATCGTCCGGTCTTCGTGGGGACAGCCGATGCTCAACCCGGAATCACGCTTTCTGCGGGAGATTCCGCAGGAACTTGTCAACTGGCGGCGCCTTGCGCCCAAGCCGTCGTTCAGTGCTCCGGTGAGCGGTGCCGGCCGGTTCGGTACACCGCGATCGGCGCCGAACCGCTCGGGGACCAGCAAGCGCCCGCTGCTGGTGCTGCAGCCGGGCGATCGAGTGACACATGACAAGTACGGCCTGGGCCGGGTCGAAGAAGTCTCCGGTGTCGGCGAGTCGGCGATGTCGCTGATCGACTTCGGTAGCTCGGGGCGGGTGAAGCTCATGCACAACCACGCCCCGGTCGCCAAGCTCTAGCGCCGAGCGTGAACCCATTGCGAAAGCGCCGCGAAATTTTCGCCGTGAGAACACATTCGGTGATGATCTACGCCAGCAGCCAGCGTTTGGTCCGGGGATGCAGCGCCAGCACCACACTGGTGAGCGGCAGTATCGGAAGGGTGTGCACGATCCATGCCACGCGTGCTCCGGCGACGAACACCCCGCCGTAGGTCAACACCGCAACCACCGCCCCCGCCGCGATCAGATGACGCCCAACCGGTCGTCGCAGCAGCAGCATGATCACGCCGGCGACGGTTGACACCGCGAAGACCAGAGCGAGAAAGCCGACCGCGAGACAGAACAATCGGTCGCTGCGCCACCATCCGGTGATCAAGTCGGTGGCCACCACCGACGTGGCCCATCCACTGACGATGCTGACCGCCGCGGCCGCCACAGCGGTACGGGCACTCGGTTCGACCGTCGGGACGGCCGGCAACTCGGCGCGCCGGATGATGCGGGTCGCGGTCTCGGTTTGCGGGAGCTGCGTGGTCTCGGAGTCCCCTACCGGCGGTATCGGCCCGGTCGGAGCCCGCCGGATGATGCGGGTTCGTGGTTCTTCCGATGGCGTCGCGCTCTCGGGCGGTTCCTCTTGCGAGGGGGTCTCGTCCGACGCCGTCACCGGTCAGCCGGCGTAGTTGCCGACAAAAAGTCCACGCTTGGCGAGCCACGGCACGGGGTCAATCCGCTCAGTGCCGCCCTGGAGAACCTCGAAGTGCAGGTGTGGTCCGGTGGAGAAACCCCGGTTGCCCATCGTGGCTATCTGGTCCCCGGCCATCACCCGCTGTCCGACGCTGACCAACGTGGTGTTGACGTGACCGTAGAGCGTAACGGTGCCGTCGGCGTGGCGCAGCTTGACCCACATGCCATAACCGGCGGTGGGGCCGGCGTCGATGACGACACCGTCCGACACCGCATAGATCGGGGTTCCGATCGAGTTGGCCAGGTCGATACCGGCGTGCAGGACGCCCCAGCGATATCCGAAATTCGAGGTGAATATGCCTTTGGTCGGCAAAACGTACAGTGGCTGTTGCAGTCGAGCTTCACGCTGAGCCCGTTCTTGGGCGAACGCCACGCCCCGCGCGAACTCCGCGTTGTGTACCGCCGCATCGGCCGCCGGCTGTGCCGCGATCACCTGGGCGCCGCGGGGCTCGCTGCCGCTCGACCCGCCGGTGAGCGCCGACGCATTAGCGGTCAGCACGGTGTCGGCACTGGTGGTATCGGATTGATGGAGCACGGTGTGGGCTGCGGCGGCCGCTGCGCCGGCGGCCATAGACGAGATCAGCAGGCGTCCCTTTGCCGCGCTGGTGGGCTGCTTGCGGTGTTGACCGCCGCGGCGCGCCACCGGGGTGACGTCGGTGGCATGGAAGCGCGGAGCAAGTGGTTTGGCCTCGGGCTCGGCGATCACCCCAACCCGCTGCTCGGCGGGAGCGGCCAGCCGGGCGGGGGACAGATCGTCGACGTCATCCAGATCGTCGAGCTCGGGAGCTTGCAAGAGCTCGGTGCCCATGTCGAAATCGGGACCGCCGAAGTCCAATTCATCGAGGTCGGCGAGTTCGGCGTCGTCGAGTTCGTCGAAGCCATCCAGGGGGATGATTTCGGTGACTTCGTTACGGTGATGTTGAAGCCAACGATTGCGCGATGCGTGAGGCGCTGCGGCAGCAGAGCGGCCTGAAGGGTGCTGGGACAATGCTGAAATGTCCTCGTATCGTGACCATACCGTTATCTGGACGTTGAGACCGTATCGGCTATCGGACGCAACTGGCAACCTCAGTTTGGAAACCTGCCTTAAAATGTGGCTTGGATCACGTTTAGATCCGGTAATTCTCGGTGACCTGCGCCACACCGGTGGATGCGATCGCTCAGCCGTTTTGGAGTCTAGATACAGTTTGCAACCGTGCGAGTTGCCGAATCTGGTATCGCCTCCTTATAGGTCCTAGCAAGTACGCCGAGCGAAGACAGTGAGCCCATGGATCTCTTCGAGTATCAAGCCAAGGAATTGTTCGCCAAGCACAATGTACCGAGTACGCCGGGGCGGGTGACTGACACCGCCGAGGGGGCGCGTGCCATCGCGACGGAAATCGGCCGTCCGGTGATGGTCAAGGCCCAGGTCAAGATCGGCGGCCGGGGCAAGGCCGGCGGGGTCAAGTTCGCCGAAACGCCCGGGGACGCCTACGAGCACGCCCAGAACATCCTCGGCTTGGATATCAAGGGCCACATCGTCAAGAAACTCTTGGTGGCCGAGGCCAGCGACATCGCCGAGGAGTACTACATCTCCTTCTTGCTCGACCGCGCGAACCGCACCTACCTGGCGATGTGCTCGGTGGAGGGTGGCATGGACATTGAGGAGGTGGCCGCGACCAAACCCGATCGACTGGCCAAGGTCCCGGTGGATGCGGTCACCGGTGTCGACGAGGCGTTCGCACGCTCCATCGCCGAGCAGGGCCACCTGCCGGCCGAGGTGCTCGACACCGCCGCGGTCACCATCTCCAAGCTGTGGGAACTCTTCGTTGCCGAGGACGCCACCCTGGTTGAAGTCAACCCGCTGGTCCGCACCCCGGACGACCAGATTCTGGCGCTGGACGCCAAGATCACGCTGGACGCCAACGCCGACTTCCGGCACCCCGATCACGCCGAGTTCGAGGACCGTGGGGCCACCGACCCGCTCGAACTCAAGGCCAAGGAGCACGACCTGAACTACGTCAAGCTCGACGGTCAGGTCGGCATCATCGGCAACGGCGCCGGCCTGGTGATGTCGACCCTCGATGTCGTCGCCTACGCCGGGGAAAAGCACGGGGGAGTCAAGCCCGCCAATTTCCTCGACATCGGCGGTGGTGCTTCCGCCGAAGTGATGGCCGCCGGGTTGGACGTGATCTTGGGAGACGCACAGGTCAAGAGCGTGTTCGTAAATGTGTTCGGTGGAATTACCTCGTGCGATGCCGTGGCCACCGGGATCGTCAAGGCGCTCGAAATCCTGGGCGATGAGGCCAACAAGCCGCTGGTGGTCCGCCTTGACGGCAACAACGTCGAGGAAGGCCGTCGCATCCTGACGGAGGCCAACCATCCACTCGTGACCTTGGTGCCGACGATGGACGAGGCCGCCGACAAGGCCGCCGAGCTGGCGAGCGCCTGAGATAAGGAGACCTGACTCACATGTCCATATTCCTGACCAAAGACAACAAGGTCATCGTCCAGGGCATCACCGGCAGCGAGGCCACCGTCCACACCGCCCGCATGCTCAAGGCAGGCACCCAAATCGTTGGCGGCGTGAACGCGCGCAAGGCGGGCACCACGGTGACGCATGAGGACAAGGGTGGCCGGCTGATCAAGCTGCCGGTGTTCGGCAGCGTCGCGGAAGCGATGGAAAAGACCGGCGCCGATGTGTCGATCATCTTCGTACCGCCCAAGTTCGCCAAGGACGCGATCATCGAGGCCGTCGACGCCGAGATTCCGTTGCTGGTGGTCATCACCGAGGGCATTCCGGTACAGGACAGCGCGTATGCGTGGGCCTACAACGTGGCCAAGGGCAAAAAGACCCGCATTATCGGCCCCAACTGCCCGGGCATCATCACGCCGGGGCAGGCCCTGGTTGGCATCACTCCGGCCAACATCACCGGCGCCGGCCCGGTTGGGCTGGTGTCCAAGTCAGGCACCCTGACCTATCAGATGATGTTCGAGCTGCGCGACTTCGGTTTCACCACCTCAATCGGGATCGGTGGTGACCCGGTGATTGGTACCACGCACATCGACGCCATCGAGGCCTTCGAAAAGGACCCCGACACGAAGCTCATCGTGATGATCGGCGAGATCGGCGGAGACGCCGAGGAACGTGCGGCGGACTTCATCAAGGCCAATGTGTCCAAGCCGGTCGTAGGCTACGTCGCCGGCTTCACCGCTCCGGAAGGCAAGACAATGGGACATGCGGGTGCCATCGTGTCCGGCTCGTCGGGTACCGCGGCGGCCAAGAAAGAGGCACTCGAGGCGGCAGGCGTCCAGGTTGGCAAGACCCCGTCCGAGACGGCGGCCCTGGCCCGGAAGATCCTGGAAAGCCTCTAGAGGCTCGGCCACTTGCCGGCCCGCGGACGCGGCGCTTGCCGCTATGGAAGGTTTGGCGCCCGGGACGGTGCTGACAAATGACATCGCACACCTCCGCGATGTGAGCCACGGCAAGCGCCCGTCGCAGCGCGATCACCGTCCACGTCATCGCAGGTTTAGACGAAATTCCGCGGACCTGTTCCGGTTAGTCGGCGCCACGATGACCCCAGAAGACCGGTACTCGACGCGGGCGGGCACCCCGGTTGGCAATGGCCTCGTTGGAGATGGCGCGGCCCCGGTGCGGGCGCAATATCGGGTTAGGTAGATAGTGATGCTATGGATCTGGACCCGCATACGCCGGTCGTCGTTGGTGTAGGACAGGCCGCCGAGCGTATCGATGATTCTGACTACCAAGGGATATCGGCCGTCGAGCTGGCTGCCGCTGCGGCCCGGGTCGCCCTCGTCGACTGCGGTGCCGACGTTGGCGCGGCCGTCGACACGGTGGCCGGTGTCAGGCAATTCGAGATTTCCGGGCCAATCGCCCACGCGCCGTTGGGTCGGTCCAACAATTACCCGCGATCGGTGGCCAAACGGATTGGGGCCGATCCGGCCCGCGCGATCCTGGAGATCGTCGGCGGTCAAGGGCCCCAGCACCTGATCAACGAGCTGGCCGGCGCGATTGTGGCAGGCCGCTCCGAAGTCGCCATGGTCTTTGGCTCCGATGCGACGTCGACCATCCGTCACTTCGCCGAGGCCGCCAGCAAGCCGGACTTCACCGAGACCATTACCGGTGATTTGGAAGACCGCGGGCCCGGCATCGAAGGCCTCATTTCCCGCTACACGGTGATTCACGGCCTGGTGGATGCACCGACCCAGTACGGCCTGTTGGAAAACGCCCGACGGGCCGCAACGGGTCTTGGGCCGACGGAATACCTGCGCCGGATGGGTGAACTGTTCGCGCCGTTCACCAAGGTGGCCGCGGGCAATCCCTTCGCGGCCGCGCCGGTCGAGCGAAGCGTTGAGGAACTGATCACCGTCTCGGAGCGCAACCGCATGATCGCCGAGCCCTACCCGCGGCTGCTGGTAGCCCGCGATCAGGTAAACCAGGGTGCGGCGACGCTGCTGATGTCGGTGGCCGCGGCACGCCGGCTGGGGGTCCCCCAGGAAAAGTGGGTTTATCTACGCGGGCACGCCGACCTGCAGGAGCAGTCCCTGCTGGCGCGCCCGGAGCTTGGGCAGGCCCCGTCGGCCGTCCTGGCGGCCCGCGAGGCATTGGCGGTGGCTGGCGTCGGCGTCGACGACATCACCACCTTCGACCTGTATAGCTGCTTCCCGGTGCCGGTGTTCAACATCTGCGACGGTCTAGGGATCGCCCCCGACGACCCGCGTGGACTGACCCTGACGGGCGGACTGCCATTCTTCGGCGGAGCGGGCAACAACTACTCGATGCACGCCGTTGCCGAGACGGTCGCCCGGATGCGAAGCGAGCCTGGGCGATTCGGGTTGGTGGGAGCCAACGGCGGAATCATGAGCAAGTACTCGGTCGGGGTTTATTCCACCAGCCCGGCGGAATGGCAGCCGGACCGCAGCGCCGAATTGCAGACACAAGTCGACGGCCGATCCGTCCAATCGGTGACCGAACAGGCCGACGGCCCCGCGACGGTCGAGACTTACACCGTTCGGCGCGACGGTGGGCGGCTGACCGGAATCATCATCGGCCGCCTAGTCGCCGACGACAGCCGATTTCTTGCCACGACCGAAGACGATGAGCTGCTCACCCTGCTGACGGAGGACGATCCACTGGGGCATGCGGTCCGAGTGCGCTCATTCGACTACGGAAATCGCTGTTTCCTCCGCTGAGCAGACACAGAATCGCATTCTTCGACGCTGGTTTGGGCGATTCTGTGTCTGCTCGCGGTCAGGCCATCGCGGCAATCTTGCCGGCCAGGCGTTCCACGTAGGCGGCGACCTCGTCCGCAGAGCGGTCGGGCAGTCCGAACAGCACCTCGGTGACGCCGAGCTGTTCCCAGTGAGCCAACTTCTCCGGTACCGGCTTGAAGTCCAGAGCGACGATCTGCGGGGTCCCGTCGCGTCCGGCGGCAGCCCACGTTTCCTGCAGCAATTTCACTGGCTCGTCGATGTCGAAGTCGCGCGGAGTGGTAATCCAGCCGTCGGCGCTGCGCGCGATCCACTTGAAGTTCTTCTCGGTACCCGCGGCTCCCACCAATACTGGAATGTGCGACTGCACCGGCTTGGGCCAGGCCCAGCTGGGCCCGAACTTGACGAACTCGCCGTCGTAGGCGGCTTCCTCCTGGCTCCACAACGCGCGCATCGCTTCCAGATATTCGCGCAACATGGTGCGGCGTCGTCCGGGTGGCACGCCGTGGTCGGCGAGCTCATCGGTGTTCCAACCAAATCCCACGCCCACGCTGACCCGGCCCCCCGACAAATGATCCAGCGTGGCAATGCTTTTGGCGAGCGTTATCGGGTCATGCTCCACGGGTAGCGCGACGGCCGTCGACAGCCGGACCCGCGACGTCACCGCAGCTGCCGCGCCTAGGCTCACCCACGGGTCCAGCGTGCGCATGTAGCGGTCGTCGGGCAGCGACTCATCGCCCGTCGTCGGATGGGCCGCTTCGCGCTTAATCGGGATATGGGTGTGTTCGGGCACGTAAAAGGTCTGAAAGCCGTGGTCGTCGGCGAGTTTCGCGGCTGCCGCCGGAGAGATGCCGCGGTCGCTGGTGAAAAGCACAAGCCCGTAGTCCATGAACAGAATTAGAACGTGTTCTACCTCAGGTGGGCAAGCGGCCCGTATGCCTGGCGGGCCTGGACAGGTCGCCCCGGCGCGAGGAGCCGAACGTGCGCTAGCGTGGTTGATCGAATCGCGTCGCAGGCAGCACGCGTCGCATGGCAGCAATGGCCCGCGACGGCACCAGAAGTAACAGGAGGAGCCATGACCTACTCGCCGGGTAGTCCCGGATATCCGCCCGCGCAACCGGCCGGCTCCTACGGGGGCGCCACGCCCTCTTTCGCCAAGGCCGACGACGGCGACAGCAAGTTGTCGATGTACCTGGGCATCGCGGTGGTGGGACTTGGCTTTCTGGCCTATCTCGCCAGCTTCGGCCCGATGTTCACGATCAGCTCCGAACTCGGCGGGGCTAGCAGCGAAGCCTCGGGTGACACGATCCTGGCCGTCGCCATGGCGCTGCTGGCAGCGCTGCTCGCCGGCGTGAGTCTGCTGCCCAAAATCAAAAGTTATGTGCCGGTCGTTGCGGTCATCTCGGTACTGGGTGTTTTTCTGATGATTTCGTCGACATTCAACAAGCCGAGCGCCTTTTCGACCGGTTGGGCACTGTGGATTGTTTTGGTATGCATAGTGTTCCAGGCGGTCGCGGCAGTCGGTGCGCTGCTGATGGATGCCGGTGTCATCTCGGCGCCGGCGCCACGGCCGAAATTCGACGCCTATGGCCAGTACGGCCAGTACGGGCAATACGGACAGTTCGGCGGTCAGCCGGGCGGGTACTACGGTCAGCCGGGTGCGCAACAGCCTGCTCCCAACCCGCAGCAGTCACCCCAGCAGCCGTCGGGATACGGTTCGCAGTACGGCGGTTATTCATCCGGCCAAGGCTCGAACCCGTCGAGCGGCGGTTTCAGTGCCCAGCCCCCTGCACAGTCACCGCCGCAGCAAATGCATCAGGGTCCGTCCACCCCACCCACCGGGTTCCCGAGCTTCAGCCCACCACCGCCGGTCAACGCCGGATCGGGCTCTCAGGGAGGTTCGGCGCCGGTTAACTACGCCAGCCCTAGCGGGGGACAGCAGAATTACGGCCAGGGTCAGCAATCGTCACCTGGGTCGGCGCCGGTCTAACCGGGCGCTCTCGCGCCTAGTAGGGCACGTGCGCGAAGAGTGACACGGGTGGAGGACAATCGGGCGGCCGGCGCTCGCCAGGCGCGCGACCTCGTCAAGGTCGCGTTCGCGCCGGCGGTGGTGGCGCTGATCATCATCGCCGCGATCACGCTGCTGCAGTTGCTGATCGCCAACAGCGACATGACGGGTGCGCTGGGTGCGATCGCCAGCATGTGGTTGGGCGTGCACCAAGTGCCGATCTCGATCGGTGGGCGGGAACTGGGCGTAATGCCGCTGATGCCGGCGCTGCTGATGATTTGGGGCACGGCACGTACGACGGCGCTGGCTACCTCGCCCTACTCGTCGTGGCTGGTGGTTCGCTGGGTGGTGGCCTCGGCGCTGGGCGGGCCGCTGTTAATCGCAGCGATCGCCCTGGCGGTCATTCACGATGCGTCGTCGGTCATCTCCGAACTGCAGACGCCCAACGCGCTGCGTGCCTTCAGCAGCGTGCTGGTGGTGCATGCAATAGGGGCAGCGATCGGAGTGTGGTCCCGCGTGGGCCGACGGGCATTGGCGATGTCGCCTCTTCCTAACTGGTTGGGTGACTCCCTACGAGGCGCTACGGCCGGGGTCTTGGCACTGCTCGGCCTCTCCGGCTTGGTCGCCGCGGGCTCCCTCGTTGTCCACTGGGCGACGATGCAAGAGCTCTACGGGGTCACCGATTCGGTATTCGGCCAGTTCAGCCTGACCGTGCTATCGGTGCTCTATGCGCCCAATGTCATCGTCGGCGCCTCGGCAATCGCGGTCGGGTCCAGTGCACATATCGGCTTCGCCACGTTTAGTTCGTTCACCGTTTTCGGTGGCGATATCCCAGCGGTGCCGATCCTTGCCGCGTTGCCTACGCCGCCGCTTGGGCCGGTATGGGTCGCCTTGCTGATCATCGGAGCGGCGTCCGGTGTGGCGGTTGGACAGCAGTGCGCACGACGCGCGCTACCTTTTGCGCCGGCCATGGCCAAGGTGCTGGTGGCCGCGCTTGTCGGGGCGTTGGTGATGGCGCTGCTTGGCTACGGCGGCGGCGGCAGGTTGGGCAACTTTGGCGCCGTCGGCGTGGATGTGGGGGCCATGGTGGTCGGCGCGTTCTTTTGGTTCGCCGTTATCGGTGGCCTCACAGTGGTGATGGCGGGCGGGGTCACGCGCCGTCCCAAAGTTCGCAAATCGCAGACTGCCCCGTCTGCGTCGCCGGCAGACGACGAGTCGTCCGCGGAGCTTTTCGATGACGGCGAACCGGATGCGGAGTCATCAGAGGACGGGGTTTTGCCCCCCGAGGCTGAGGCCAGCACGGAGTTTGAGGTCTCCGATAACGACGACCCGCATGCACCGTCAGCTGATGAGGCCGACGAGCAGGCTGAACGTGATCTCGGCCTGCCCCCGGAGGACTAGACACAGTCCTGTGGGCAGCAGCGGGGTCGGCGGTTGTCGCGGAAAGGTGGGCAAATTGGATGCCCGCTGGTCGCGCCAGGACCGGCGGCGGCAACGAGTCTGCGCTGACGGCGTCCAGACTGGACGTGGGGCGGCGACACGCCCAGCGAGTATCGACGTGGGCGCAGGCTCCACTAACTCCTTCTCCGGCCACTGCCGTGGCCGGCATCGTCGCCAGACTAGATCGGATTGTCTGGCTCCTTCTCCGGCCACTGCCGTGGCCGGCATCGTCGCCAGACTAGATCGGATTGTCTGGCTCCTTCTCCGGCCACTGCCGTGGCCGGCATCGTCGCCAGACTAGGCTCGGCGTGTGCAGGAACCGCTCCGTGTACCCCCGAGTGCGCCGGCACGAGTGGTGGTATTGGCATCAGGCACCGGTTCGCTGCTGAACTCGCTGCTCGAAGCCGCCGTCGGGGCCTATCCAGCGCGGGTCGTCGCAGTCGGTGTGGACCGCGACTGCCGGGCTACCAAGATAGCCGCGCAGGCATCGTTGCCGGCCTTTACCGTCCGAGTCGCCGACCATCCCAGCCGCGATGCGTGGGATACCGCCATTACCGAGGCCACCGCCGCCCATAGTCCCGACTTGGTGGTATCCGCGGGATTCATGAGAATTCTTGGACCACAATTTCTTTCGCGTTTTTACGGCCGCATCATCAATACCCATCCAGCACTCCTGCCGGCCTTCCCCGGCGCCCACGGGGTGGCCGAGGCATTGGCCTATGGTGTGAAGGTCACTGGCTGCACCGTGCACCTGGTGGATGCTGGCATGGACACCGGGCCGTTACTCGCGCAGCAGGCCGTTCCGGTGCGCGACGGCGACGATCAGGCGACCTTGCACGAACGCATCAAAGTGGTGGAACGAAAACTCTTGGTGGATGTCGTGGCCGCGATTGCTACCGGCGGCGTGACGGTTATTGGACGAAAGGCGACCCTAGGATGAGCACAGGATGAGCAGCGACGGCACCAGGAAACCCATCCGTCGGGCATTGATCAGCGTGTACGACAAGCGCGGCCTAATCGATCTGGCCAAGGGTCTGACCGCGGCCGGAGTCGAGATCGTCTCGACCGGATCAACAGCGAATACCATTGGAAATCAAGGTATTCCAGTGACCCGGGTGGAGGAATTAACCGGCTTCCCCGAGGTGCTCGACGGCAGGGTCAAGACGCTGCACCCGCGGGTGCACGCCGGTCTGTTGGCTGATTTGCGCAAGCCCGAGCATGCCGCGGCGCTGGAGAAGCTCGGCGTAGCCGCGTTCGAACTGGTGGTCGTCAACTTGTACCCGTTCAGCGAAACCGTCGAGTCGGGTGCGACCGTTGACGAATGCGTGGAGCAGATCGATATCGGAGGACCTTCGATGGTGCGGGCGGCGGCCAAGAATCATCCCAGCGTGGCCGTGGTGACCGACCCGCTGGGTTATGACGGCGTGCTAGCCGCGCTTCGCGCCGGCGGGTTCACGTTCGGCGAACGCAAACAGCTGGCGTCGCTGGCGTTTCAGCACACGGCCGAATACGACATCGCCGTCGCGAGCTGGATGCAGTCGACGTTGGCGCCCGAGCATCCCCAGACGTCCTTTCCGCACTGGTTCGCCAGGAACTGGCGTCGCCAGGCGATGCTGCGCTACGGGGAGAACCCACACCAGCAGGCCGCTCTCTACACCGATCCCGGTGCCTGGCCGGGACTGGCTCAGGCTGAGCAGCTGCATGGAAAAGAGATGTCCTACAACAACTTTACCGATGCCGACGCGGCTTGGCGGGCCGCTTTCGACCACGAACAGATATGCGTGGCAATCATCAAGCATGCCAACCCGTGTGGCATCGCAATTTCAGAGGTGTCTGTCGCCGACGCCCATCGCAAGGCACATGACTGCGATCCGCTGAGCGCATATGGCGGAGTAATCGCATCGAACACTGAGGTCAGCGTCGAGATGGCCGAGTACGTCAGTACGATTTTCACCGAAGTGATCGTCGCGCCCGCTTACGAATCAGGCGCCCTTGACCTGTTGACAAAGAAAAAGAACATCCGGGTGCTGGTGGCATCCGAGCCGCAAAAGGGTGGCACCGAACTGCGCCCCATCAGTGGCGGACTGCTGATGCAAGAGCGTGACCAGCTCGACGCGTCCGGTGACAACCCGATCAACTGGACGCTGGCTGCCGGCTCGCCCGCCGACCCGGCGACCCTGACCGACTTGGTGTTCGCGTGGCGGGCCTGCCGTGCGGTCAAGTCGAATGCGATCGTCATTGTCGCGGACGGCGCCACCATTGGCGTCGGTATGGGCCAGGTCAACCGAGTCGATGCCGCCCGGCTGGCCGTGGAACGCGGTGGCCAGCGAGTGCGCGGGGCGGTCGCGGCATCGGACGCGTTCTTCCCCTTCCCCGATGGGCTCGAGAAGCTGACGGGCGCTGGGGTCAAGGCGATCGTGCACCCGGGCGGCTCGGTTCGTGATGATGAAGTCACCGAGGCCGCGGCACGCGCGGGCATCACCTTGTACCTCACTGGAGCCCGTCACTTCGCACACTAGGGTCCTAGACCCGCCAGCGCGTTCCGCGACGCGACACGCCGCGAAGTGCCCAGAAAGTAGGGGGCGAAATTCGCTCCCGTCGCCAGAAGAAAGGCAACCGTCGTAGCGTGGAGTGGTGACTTCACCGAGCAATCTGCCCCGCACAGTTGGCGAGCTGCGTGCCTCTGGTCACCGTGAACGGGGGGTCAAACAGGAAATCCGCGAGAATCTGTTGACCGCGCTGGCCGATGGGCCAGACAACGCAGACGTCTGGCCAGGCATTTTGGGTTTCGATGACACGGTGATTCCGCAGCTGGAACGTGCGTTGATCGCCGGTCACGATTTTGTACTGCTCGGTGAACGTGGCCAGGGCAAGACTCGGCTGCTGCGGGCACTTACCGGCTTGCTCGACGAGTGGACGCCGGTGATCGGTGGAGCCGAGCTGGGGGAGCACCCTTACCGCCCAATCACGCCGGAATCGATCCGGCGGGCCGCGCAGCTCGGTAATGACCTGCCGGTGGCCTGGAAGCATCGCAGCGAGCGTTACACCGAGAAGTTGGCCACTCCCGATACCAGCGTCGCCGACCTGGTCGGCGATATCGACCCGATCAAGGTCGCCGAGGGACGCAGCCTCGGGGATCCCGAGACCATCGCCTACGGACTGATCCCGCGCGCGCACCGCGGCATTGTCGCGGTCAACGAGCTGCCGGACCTGGCCGAGCGCATTCAGGTGTCCATGCTCAACGTCATGGAGGAGCGCGACATCCAGGTGCGCGGGTACACGTTGCGCCTGCCGCTGGACGTATTGGTGGTCGCCAGTGCCAACCCCGAGGACTACACCAACCGCGGTCGCATCATTACCCCGCTCAAAGACCGGTTCGGCGCCGAAATCCGCACGCACTACCCGCGGGAGCTGGCAGCCGAGATCGGCGTCATCGCCCAGGAGGCGCACCTCAGCGCCCAGTTGCCCGATTACCTAATGCAGGTGCTCGCGCGCTTTGCCCGCTATCTGCGGGAGTCCAGTTCGGTCGATCAACGATCCGGGGTCTCGGCACGGTTCGCGATCGCGGCGGCGGAGACGGTCGCGGCGGCGGCCCGGCACCGGGGTGCGATATTGGGGGAGACCGACCCGGTGGCCCGAGTGGTCGATTTGGGAACGGTGATCGATGTCCTGCGCGGCAAGCTGGAATTCGAGTCCGGCGAGGAGGGCCGCGAGCAAGCCGTGCTCGAGCACCTGTTGCGCCGTGCCACCGCCGACACCGCGTCGCGAGTGCTCGCCGGCATCGACGTCGGCTCGCTGGTGGCCGCGGTCGAGAGCGGTTCAGCGGTGACGACGGGAGATCGGGTGTCGGCCAAGGATGTGCTGGCCGCGGTCCCGGGCCTGCCGGTGGTGGACAGTATCGCGCGGAAACTCAACGCCGAATCCGAGGGCGAACGCGCCGCGGCATTGGAACTGGCGTTGGAAGCGCTGTACCTGGCCAAGCGAATCGACAAGATGTCCGGGGAGGGCCAAACCGTCTATGGCTAAGCCCGGTTCGCGGGGGCATTCGTCTCGCTACTCGGCGTATACCGGCGGACCCGATCCGCTGGCACCGCCGGTAGATCTGCGTGAGGCGCTAGAACAGATCGGACAAGACGTCATGGCTGGCGCCTCGCCGCGCCGGGCGCTCTCCGAGCTGCTGCGGCGGGGTACCAAGAACATGCCGGGCGCCGACCGGCTGGCCGCGGAGGCGAATCGGCGCCGCCGCGAGCTATTGCGCCGCAACAACCTGGACGGGACGTTGCAAGAGATCAAAAGGCTGCTCGACGAGGCCGTACTGGCCGAACGCAAGGAATTGGCCCGCGCACTCGACGACGACGCACGCTTCTCCGAATTGCAGCTCGAGGCGCTTCCGCCTTCGCCTGCCAAGGCGGTTCAAGAGCTTTCGGAGTACGACTGGCGCAGCGGTGAGGCCCGCGAAAAGTATGAGCAGATCAAGGATCTGCTCGGCCGCGAGATGCTCGATCAACGTTTCGCCGGGATGAAGCAGGCATTGCAGGGCGCTACCGACGAGGATCGTCAGCGCGTCAACGAGATGCTTGATGACCTCAACAATCTGTTGGACAAGCATGCTCGAGGACAGGATTCGTCCGAAGATTTTCAAGACTTCATGAGTAAGCATGGCGAATTTTTTCCGGAGAACCCCCGCAATATCGAGGAGCTGCTGGACTCACTGGCCAAGCGCGCCGCGGCCGCGCAACGGTTCCGCAACAGCCTGAGTCAGGACCAGCGAGATGAGCTGGATGCGTTGGCGCAGCAGGCATTTGGATCGCCTTCGCTGATGCAGGCGCTGGGCCGGCTGGACGCGCATTTGCAGGCCGCCCGGCCGGGTGAGGACTGGGCCGGTTCCGAGCAATTCTCCGGCGACGATCCGCTTGGCATGGGTGAAGGAACCCAGGCGCTCGCCGATATCGGGGAGCTCGAACAGCTCGCCGAGCAGCTGTCACAGAGCTATCCGGGTGCCACGATGGACGATGTCGATCTGGATGCGCTGGCCCGTCAACTAGGCGACCAGGCCGCCGTGGATGCCCGAACACTCGCCGAATTGGAACGCGCGTTGGTCAATCAGGGGTTTCTGGATCGCGGTTCCGACGGTCAGTGGCGACTGTCGCCGAAGGCTATGCGCAGGCTTGGCGAGACGGCGTTGCGCGATGTCGCGCAGCAGCTTTCGGGTCGTCGTGGAGAACGTGACCACCAACGTGCGGGCGCCGCCGGTGAGCTGACCGGCGCGACTCGTCCGTGGCAGTTCGGTGATACCGAACCGTGGCACATCGCGCGCACATTGACCAATGCGGTGCTGCGACAAGCGGGCACGGCGCCCCTGGGCGGGAAGGCTGGCCCGATTCGGATCGCCGTCGATGACGTCGAGGTCTCCGAAACCGAGACGCGTACCCAGGCTGCGGTCGCGCTGCTGGTGGATACCTCGTTTTCGATGGTGATGGAGAATCGCTGGCTCCCCATGAAGCGGACGGCACTGGCGTTGCACCATTTGGTGTGCACCCGCTTCCGCTCCGATGCCCTGCAAATCATCGCGTTCGGACGCTACGCGCGCACGTTGACCGCCGTGGAGCTGACAGGTTTGGAGGGAGTCTACGAGCAAGGCACCAACCTGCATCACGCCCTGGCGTTGGCCGGACGTCACCTACGCCGGCATCCCAACGCGCAACCCGTTGTGTTGGTGGTGACCGACGGTGAGCCGACGGCCCACCTCGAAGACGTCGATGGCGACGGTTCGGCCGTCTTCTTCGACTACCCACCACATCCGCGGACCATCGCACATACCGTGCGGGGGTTCGACGACATGGCCCGGTTGGGTGCCCAAGTGACGATCTTTAGGTTGGGTAGCGATCCCGGCCTGGCCCGATTCATCGACCAGGTGGCCCGACGGGTCGAGGGGCGAGTGGTCGAACCCGACCTGGACGGGCTGGGTGCGGCGGTGGTGGGCGACTACTTGAGGTCGCGGCGGCGAAGGTAGGCCGGCAAACTCGAGGCTGCTAGTTCTTGCGGGGCTTGCGCGCTTTGCGCTGGATGCCCACGCCACCCCAGAACGAGAAGCCGCGGATCTTGACTTTGGGCGCGCCCCGACTGCCCTCGCCGGCGACTTCGCGGTCGAAGTTGCCCATGATCCCGTGGCCGTGAATCTCGACGTTGATTTCCGGCGGCAACAAGATGGTCTGCACGCCCATGATCGAGTACGCGTGGATCTCGACCTCGGTCGAGGTGAAGTCGGCGTAGCGCAGATCCAGGACGCCGCTACCCCAGAAGGTGAACGTGGTCAGCTTCTTGGGTATGTTCCACCGGCCGCGCCGCTCGAATCCACTGAGGAGGGCAAGCAGCAGCGTCGACGGTGCCGGATTGCAGTTACCACCGCGGCGGGGGCTTACCGCCGCACCGGGTAAGTCGGCCCGGAGCTGGTCCAGCTCCCGGTAGGTGGTTGCTGCATAAGCCCTGGTAAGCCGGTCTTCGTACTCGTTCAGCTGCAGGCGTCCTTGTTCGGCCGCGTATGCCAGCAGCTGCGCGATCTGGATACGATCGGTGTCCGCCGCGAGCGAGGCATCGTCGCGCGTGTCCTTTGTGCCACGCTGGGCTGGGTTGCTCATCACCAACGAGCGTACGACGTCCAGGATTTGCTGCAAGTAGGTTGTCTAAACTGCAACGTTGGCACGGTCGGGCCGGTCTGGTGGCGTCGGACGAACAGGGTGTTTTCTACCTGCTGCGAGGCCGCCGACCGGCTGGGGCGGCTGCGCGATGCCGACGGTGGGCCGCTTGCGCTGCCGGCTCCGGCGCCGCGCCGAGACCGATCAGCTGGGTGTTGCCGCCGCTAGCGCCGGTGCCCCGCGGTGCCGGCGTTTTGCCGGGATGGATCGAAGCCGGGGCCCCACGGGCGTTTGGGCAGGTCCGTTGATGTCGCGAGCCGTGTGCTCGAGGACCTACAGCGGCGAGACGTTGGCGGGTTCGGCGGCCCCATGGGACTTCCAGCGGTGGTCAAGGCCTGCGTGAAACGCAGATGAAACTCCGCCACCTGGGCGCTTAAGAATTGGTAGCCCACTTTCTTGATCGCGGCGGCCGCGGCTGCGTTCGCCGCCGCTAGCACTGAGCCGATACCGGTCAGGTCGGTTGCCGCCATCGCCAGCTCCTGGGGGCGGCCACTGCGGGGCCGGGCCTATCGCGCGACTGTGCAATGGATAGTGTTTCCGACCAACTGATTAGCTGCGCCACGATGTCGGGGCGCCGGTTCTCCGGAGGCTTCGGTTGCCGGTATTTCAGTCGGTGACCCAACTGGGCGAGCGTTTCTGCAGGAACGCCAGCATGCCCTCGCGGGCTTCGTCAGAGACAAACAGCCGCGCCGACTCCTGGGTAAGCCGTTCGGCGTCTCGGTCGAATCCCGCTAACACGGCGGCCGTCGTCAGCGCTTTCGACGCCGCCAGGCCCTGCGGCGACCCGCGGCCAACATCGGCGACTAGCGCTGCCACCACTGCGTCGACATCCTCGGCCGCCATCGTGATCAATCCGATCTCGGCGGCCTCGTCGGCGCCGAATTTCTCGCCGGTCAGGTAGTAGCGAGCGGCGGCCCGTGCGGACATTTTCGGCAGCAGTGTCAGCGAGATGATCGCCGGCGCGACCCCGATGCGGGCCTCGGTCAGCGCAAAAGTGCTGCGCGGACCGGCAACCACGATGTCGCACGCGCCCACCAGGCCGAACCCGCCGGCTCGAACGTGCCCGTTGATGGCACCGACCACGGGCATGGGTGATTCGACGATGGCGCGTAGCAGCGCGGTCATTTCCTTTGCCCGCGCTACCGCCATGTCGTGTGGGTCTTTGCCGCCGGCTTCGCTCAAATCGGCACCTGCGCAGAATGTTCCGCCCGTGTGCCCCAGTACCACTACCCGCACCGAGGGATCGTCCGCCGCTCTCCGCAGTCCCTGATGTAGCTGGCTGACCAGCGTGCTGGACAGCGCATTGCGGTTGTGCGGCGAATTCAGGGTCAGCCGCGCTACCGGCCCGCCGCACTCATCGGGCCCGGCGTACTCGACAACCGTGTCCATCAGTAGCTTCTGGGCAGGCCCAGCGATGTCTGCGCGACGAAGTTCAAGATCATCTCCCGGCTGATCGGGGCGATCCGGGCAAGCCGGGACGTTGTCATCATGGCCGCCACGCCGTACTCTTTCGTCAGGCCGTTGCCGCCCATGGACTGCACGGCCTGGTCGACCGCCCGTGAGGAAGCCTCGGCCGCAGCGTATTTGGCCATATTGGCGGCCTCAGCGGCACCTCCGTCGTCGCCGTGGTCATATAGGGCGGCTGCCTTCTGCATCATCAATTTGGCGAGTTCCACCTCGATGTGGCACTGCGCCAAGGGGTGTGCCAACCCCTGGTGGGCGCCAATCGGAGTGGACCAGACCTTGCGGGTCTTGACGTAGTCGACCGCTCTGCTCAGTGCGTAGCGGCCCATGCCCACCGCGCTGGCCGCCCCCATAATGCGCTCCGGGTTCAGGCCGGCGAAAAGCTGTGCGATCGCGGCGTCTTGGGCCCCGACGAGGGCATCGGCGGGAAGCCGCACGTCGTCGAGAAAGACCTGGAATTGGCGTTCCGGGCTGATCAACTCCATGTCGATCGGGGTGTAGGTGAAGCCGGGTGCGTCGGTGGGCACCACAAACAATGCGGGGCGCAGCTTGCCGGTCTTGGCTTCCTCGGTGCGTCCCACCACCAATACTGCTTGTGCCTGGTCGATGCCCGAGATGTAGACCTTCTGGCCCTTAAGGATCCAGTCGCCGCCGTCGCGGCGTGCGGTCGTGGTGATGTTGTGCGAATTGGACCCGGCGTCGGGTTCGGTGATGGCGAACGCCATGGTCAGGGTTCCATCGGCGATGCCAGGAAGCCAACGTTGCTTCTGCTCGTCGGTACCGAACTTGCTGATGATGGTTCCGTTGATGGCAGGCGAAACCACCATCAGCAGCAGTGCGGAACCCGCCGCGGCCATTTCCTCCATCACCAGCGCAAGCTCATACATGCCAGCGCCGCCACCGCCGTATTCCTCGGGCAGGTTCACCCCGATGAAACCGAGCTTTCCTGCCTCGGACCACAATTCATCGGTATGTTCTTGAGATCGGGCCTTCTTTAGGTAGTACTCGCTGCCGTAGTTGGACACCCACTCGGCCACCGCCTTGCGCAACGCCCGGCGGTCCTCACTTTCGATAAAGCTAGTATCTGACATCACGAATCCCCTTCTGCTTCAGGCGCTTCCACTCTGGCTAGGACGGCGCCGACGTCGACTTGCTGGCCGGTTTGCACGTTGAGCTGCGCAAGCACACCGTCGGCCGGCGCGGTAATGGTGTGCTCCATCTTCATCGCCTCCAGCCAGATCAACGGCTGACCTGCGGTGACGGTATCCCCGACCTCGGCGCCCACCCGGATCACGTTGCCGGGCATCGGAGCGACCAAAGAACCCTGC
Source organism: Mycobacterium basiliense (assembly GCF_900292015.1). Lineage (NCBI taxonomy): Bacteria > Bacillati > Actinomycetota > Actinomycetes > Mycobacteriales > Mycobacteriaceae > Mycobacterium > Mycobacterium basiliense. The sequence continues at coordinate 4,554,949 of NZ_LR130759.1, read as the reverse complement.
TCGATGGCGGATCCGGGCTCGGGAAAGCGTGGTAGCGCAACCAAGTGCACCGGACCGCCGGCCGAATCCACGTAGACATCCTGATCGTGGCGCGCCACCGTGAAGCTGTGGTCCACCCCGTTGTCGCCGGTCAGCACCACCTCGTGTGGGCGGGCCGAAACGAGCCGCACTGAGGTGTCGTTGGCAACTGCCAATCCGGTTCTAGTGAAGCGATATTCGACGCGGTGCTCGGTATCGGCGGCATCGCGGTAGCTCTTGACTTGATAGCCCGATGCGAGGTTGCGCCACCCACTGGGAATGGAGCCGAACACCGTCGCTGTGGCCCGGTTGTGCGCGGCGTCGGCGAGCGCGGCAGCGATTGTCGACAACCGTAGCGTCGCGGAATCAGCCAGCGGCGCCGATAGCTCCGCCAACCCATGCGTGTCGAAGAACGCGGTGTCGGTGGCGCCGTCGAGAAAAGCCTGATGGCGCAGCACGTTCACTAACAGCTCGCGGTTGGTTCGGACACCGTGCAAGCGGGCGCGGGCCAGGGCATCGGCGAGCACTAGCGCCGCCTGCCGCCGGGTCGGTGCGTAGGAGATGACCTTGGCCAGCATCGGGTCGTAGTGGATCGAGACCACCGATCCGTCCACAATCCCAGAGTCCAGCCGGATCCCGGTCCGGTGGGCGAGTGTGCAGAACTCGGCGCGAACCGACGGCACGTCAATCGTGTGTACCAAGCCGGCCTGCGGCTGCCAGTCATGCGCCGGGTCCTCGGCATAAAGCCTGGCCTCGATCGAATACCCTTGGCCGGACGGCGGTTCGGCATCAAGTCGACCTCCCTCGGCAACGCTGAGTTGCAGTTCGACCAGATCCAGCCCGGTGGTCTCCTCGGTGACCGGATGCTCGACCTGCAGCCGGGTGTTCATTTCCAGGAAGTAGAACTCGCCGTCATCGTCGGCGAGGAATTCCACCGTCCCGGCGCCGGTGTAGCCGATCGCTTCGGCGGCCAGCCGGGCGGCATCGAACAGCTTGGCGCGCATTCCCGGCGTGCGCTCTACCAACGGTGAGGGGGCCTCTTCGATGATCTTCTGGTGGCGACGTTGGATCGAGCACTCGCGCTCCCCGACGGCCCAGACGGTGCCGTGTGTGTCGGCCATGACCTGCACTTCGATGTGGTGCCCGGTGGGTAGGTAGCGTTCGCAGAACACCGTCGGGTCACCGAACGCCGACTGTGCCTCGCGCCGTGCGGCCTCGACCTCGTCGGCCAGGGCGGATAATTCGCGAATCACCCGCATCCCGCGACCGCCGCCGCCCGCGGACGCCTTGACCAGCACCGGAAGCTGGGCCGCGGTGACGGTTTCCGGATCGAGCTCCTCGAGCACCGGTACTCCGGCGGCGGCCATGAGCTTCTTGGATTCGATCTTGGAGCCCATCGCCTTGACCGCGTCGACCGGTGGCCCCACCCAGGTCAGGCCCGCCCCCTGTACGGCGGCGGCGAACTCGGCATTCTCCGAGAGGAACCCGTATCCCGGATGCACGGCGTCAGCTCCAGCCGCGCGCGCGGCGGCGATCAGTGCTTCGGCGTTGAGATAATCGTTGGTCTGCGGCAACCGCACCCGGGCGTCGGCCTCGGCGACATGCGGCGCAGCGGCATCCGGGTCGGTGTACACCGCAACGGTGCCCAGACCCAGCCGGCGGCAGGTGGCGAACACCCGCCGGGCGATCTCACCCCGGTTGGCAACCAGTACTCGAGTGATAGGCATTGACATCACATCCGGAAGACGCCGAAGTTCGACGTCCCCTCGATCGGGCCATTGGCAATGGCGGACAAACACATTCCCAGTACAGTGCGGGTGTCGCGCGGGTCGATCACCCCGTCGTCATAGAGCATTCCGGACAACACCAGCGGCAGCGATTCGGCCTCAATCTGGCCCTCAACCGCAGCCCGCATCGCTGCGTCCGCTGCTTCGTCCACCTGCTGCCCGCGGGCTTCGGCCGCTGCCCGGGCGACGATCGACAGCACACCGGACAGTTGGGCACCGCCCATCACCGCGGACTTGGCGCTGGGCCAGGCGAAGAGGAACCGTGGGTCATAGGCGCGCCCGCACATGCCGTAGTGTCCCGCGCCGTAGGACGCGCCGAGCAGTAGAGAGATGTGCGGGACCTTGGAGTTGGACACGGCGTTGATCATCATCGACCCGTGCTTGATCATCCCGCCCTCTTCGTAGTCCTTGCCCACCATGTAGCCGGTGGTGTTGTGCAAGAACAGCAGTGGTGTGTCGGCCCGATTGGCCAGCTGGATGAACTGGGTGGCCTTCTGTGACTCCTCGCTGAACAGCACACCGCGGGCGTTGGCCAGGATGCCCACCGGGTAGCCGTGCAGCCTGGCCCAGCCGGTCACCAGCGATGACCCGTACAGCGGCTTGAATTCGTCGAACTCCGAGCCGTCGACAATGCGGGCGATGACTTCCCGAGGGTCGAATGGGATGCGCAGGTCGGCGGGCACGATGCCGATGAGTTCCTCGGCATCGAAGCGTGGTTCGATGACCCGCCCGGGGGTGGGTCCCTGCTTAGCCCAGTTGAGCCGCGACACGATTCGGCGGCCGATGCGGATGGCGTCGAGTTCGTCGACTGCAAAGTAGTCCGCCAAACCCGATATCCGGGCGTGCATTTCGGCGCCGCCGAGAGATTCGTCGTCGGACTCCTCACCGGTGGCCATCTTGACCAGCGGTGGACCGGCCAGGAACACTTTGGACCGCTCCTTGATCATCACGACGTGGTCCGACATCCCGGGGACGTAGGCGCCACCGGCCGTGGAGTTTCCGAATACCAAGGCGATGGTGGGGATTCCGGCTGCTGAGAGGCGGGTCAAGTCGCGGAACATCTGTCCGCCGGGGATGAAGATTTCCTTCTGGGTGGGCAGATCCGCGCCGCCGGACTCCACCAGCGAGACGACGGGCAACCGGTTCTCGAATGCGATCTGGTTGGCTCGCAGTATCTTTCGGAGTGTCCAAGGATTGCTGGTGCCGCCTTTGACCGTTGGGTCGTTGGCCACGATCATGCACTCCACGCCGCACACCGCGCCGATGCCGGTAACCAGGCTTGCGCCTACCCGGAATGAACTGCCCCACGCGGCAAGCGGACTCAACTCAAGAAACGGGGAGTCCGGGTCGACGAGCAGTTCGATGCGTTCGCGGGCTGTGAGCTTACCGCGAGCGTGGTGACGATCGACATACTTGGGCCCGCCACCCTCAAGGGCTTTGGCAAGCTCGGCGTCGATCTCGTCAAGCTTCGCCGTTGTTGCCGACGCTGCCTCGGTGAAGGTGTCAGCGCTCGAGTCGAGCGTGGACTGCAATACGGTCACGACCACCGCCGACGATTCGGAGTGGAACGGTGCACGAGAGGTGGTGCGATCATGATTGATACCCCAACAGTTTGGCGGCCAGTGCGGTCAGTATTTCTGTGGTCCCGCCGCCGATACCGAGTATCCGCATATCCCGGTATTGGCGTTCGACTTCGGATTCGGCCATGTAGCCCATGCCGCCGAAAAGCTGGACGGCCTGATGGGCCACCCATTCGCCGGCCTCCACGGCGGTGTTCTTGGCGAAACACACCTGCGGGATCAGGCTGGTTTCGCCGGCGAGCTGGCGCTCGACCAGTTGGCGCGAATAGACGCGAGCGACGTCGATGCGGCGGGCCATCTCGGCTAGCGTGTTCTGCACCGATTGTCGGGAGATCAGCGGCCGGCCGAATGTCTCCCGGTCGCGGCACCACTGCACGGTGATGTCCAGGCACCGCTGCGCACTCGAATAGGCCTGGGCGGCAAGGCCTATTCTTTCGGCGACGAACGCCTGCCCAATCTGGGCGAACCCGCTGTTCTCGGTGCCGACCAGATTGGTGGCCGGAACCCGCACATCGGTGTAGGACAGCTCTGCGGTGTCTGAGGAGCGCCAGCCCATCTTGTCCAGTTTGCGGCTGACCTCGAATCCGGGTGTGCCCTTCTCGATCACCAGCAGCGAGACTCCTGCGGCGCCAGGTCCGCCGGTGCGCACCGCGGTCACCACGTAGTCTGCGCGGACCCCGGATGTGATGTAGGTCTTGGCGCCGTTGACCACATAGTGGTCGCCGTCTCGCACCGCGCTGGTTCGTAGATGCCCGACGTCAGAGCCGCCGCCGGGTTCGGTGATGGCCAGCGCGCCGATCTTCTCGCCGGTCAGTGTCGGGCGCACGAAGGTGTCGATCAGCCGCTGATCACCCGATGCGATCATGTGCGGCACCGCGATTCCACAGGTGAACAGTGACGCGAAGACTCCGCCCGGTGCTCCGGCCTGGTGCATCTCCTCGCAGATGATCACCGAATCGGCGCCGTCGCCGCCGCCGCCGCCGACCGCCTCGGGAAAGTTTGCGCCCAACAGTCCGGCGGCGCCTGCGCGCCGGTGCAGGTCACGCGGCAATTCGCCGATGCGTTCCCAATCATCGATGTGGGGAAGGATCTCCCGTTCGGCGAACGAGTGCACGGTCCTTCGCAGCTGCTCGCGCTCGGGTGTGGTCCAGATGCTCATAACAGGCTCTCCGGGATATCGACGTGGCGGCTGCGTAACCATTCGCCCAGCCCCTTGGCCTGCGGATCAAATCGTGCCTGGTAGGCGACGCCCTGACCGAGGATGCCCTCGATGACGAAGTTCACCGCCCGCAAGTTGGGCAAAACATGGCGGGTGACCTCGAGGTCGGCCGTCTCAGGAAGCAGCTGCTTGAGTAGCTCGACGGTCATCGTATTGGCCAGCCAGCGCCATTGGTCGTCGGTGCGGACCCACACTCCGACGTTGGCCGAGCCGCCCTTGTCGCCGCTGCGGGCGCCGGCAATCAGGCCCAGCGGCGCGCGCCGGATCGGCCCGACCGGCAGTGGATCGGGCAGGGGCGGGGGATCCGCCGGTGCCAGCTTCAAGGTATCGGTGGCGCAGGGAATCTCAGTGCGAGTCCCATCGGGGTGCACAGCGATGTGGGGCACCAGTTTGGCGTCGACGTAACCCGGCACGAATACGCCGTACACCTGACCATCGCTTGGCGGGGCGGTGGAAGTGAAGCCCGGATAACTGGCCAGCGCCAATTCGACCGCTGCCGAGGAGAACTGGCGGCCTACGTTGGCAGGGTCGGGATCGCGTACCACGCAGCGCAGTAAAGCGCTGGCGGTTTCTTCGGTGTCGGCGTCGGGGTGATCGGTGCGGGCGAGCGTCCACTCGAGTTCGGCGGGTTTGACGGTCAGGGCGGCCTCTAGCTGGTGGCGTACCAAGTCGGCCTTGGCCTCGATATCCAGACCGGTCAGCACGAAGGTCATGGAGTTGCGGAATCCGCCGATGCTGTTCGTCGACACCTTGAGGGTGGGCGGTGGCGGCTCGCCGACCACCCCGCTGATGCGCACCCGGTCTGGGCCGTCGGCGGACAGCTCGATGCTGTCCATCCGGGCGGTGACGTCCGGGTTGGCATATCGAGCGCCGGAGATCTCATAGAGCAGCTGCGCGGTCACGGTGTCGACGCTGACCAGGCCGCCCGTGCCGGGATGTTTGGTGATCACCGCGGAGCCATCGGCGTTGACCTCGGCCAGCGGGAAGCCGGCGTGGGTGAGGTCGGCGACTTCGGTGAAGAACGAGAAGTTGCCGCCGGTGGCTTGCACACCGCATTCGATGACGTGTCCGGCGACCACGGCGCCGGCCAGCTGGTTGTAGTCAGTGCGGCCCCAGTCGAAGTGTGCCGCCGCGGATCCCACGATCACCGAAGCATCGGTAACCCTGCCGGTGACCACCACGTCGGCTCCGGCTTTGAGGCAGTCGGCGATGCCCCAGGCCCCCAGATAGGCGTTGGCCGTCAATGGTGTGCCGAGGCCCAATTCCGTAGCGCGCGGTTGCAGATCGTCGCCTTCGACGTGGGCCACCCGCGCGGGGATGCCCAGGCGCTCGGACAGGGCCCGTATTGCGTCGGCCAGCCCGGCCGGGTTCAGGCCGCCGGCGTTGGCGACGATGCGCACTCCGCGGTCGTGAGCCAACCCGAGGCAGTCTTCGAGTTGGGTCAGGAAGGCCTTGGCATAGCCACGCTCGGGGTTCTTCATTCGGTCGCGGCCCAGGATCAGCATGGTCAACTCGGCCAAGTAGTCGCCGGTGACAAAGTCCACCGGGTGATCGACACCGCCGCCGGTGAGCATTTCCCGCATGGCTGACAGCCGGTCTCCATAGAAACCAGAGCAGTTCGCGATCCGCACGGCGCCAGGCGCGTCGGATACAGAAGCCATGCGTGTCCTCCCCTCATTGGGATCACCGATACAGCGAACCAACCAACCGGTAGGTCAGCATAGCCGGATGCATCGGCCGGTGTGATGTCCGCCTCCCTTGGCATACCCCGTTAATGGAGCCGTGACTGCCGCATTTTGGCGACCAGCAGGTCACCGACTATCCTCAAGGGCGATCGTCGCCGTTCGGCCAAGTGGCCACGCCGCGCGATAGACCCGACCAAAACCCCAATCGAGGAGTTAGGCCCGACCATGGCCACACCCAAGCGCAGGATGTCGCGTGCGAATACCCGGAGCCGGCGCTCGCAGTGGAAGGCCGCCCCGGCCGAACTCGTGGGCGTGACTGTGGCCGGTCAGAAGCGCAAAGTGCCTCGTCGGCTGCTCAAGGCCGCCCGGCTCGGTCTCATCGATCTCGACCGGCGCTAGTCGTCGGCCACCACCGCCACCACCGCCACCACCACCTCAGTGGTTGCAGTTGTCACACGAGTCTCTGTCTGGCCGGCTGCCTTTCTGCCCGCCTAATAGCGACAACGGGGTGAGCTACCGCAATCGCGGTGCCGCATGCGCCGCACCGCGTTCCCGTTGTTTGCCCAAAGTCGCGCAGAGGCGGGCAATCAGGGGCATGCATCCGGCCAGAGAAAAATGTGACGGATGTGACAACACGCGCAAATCGCGGCACCGGAAATGCTGCTGGGCTCCCGGCGTGTTGCAGCGATCCTGGCCGGCCAGGCCGGCGGGCGCGGCCACCTCGGCGCGCCTCTCAGGCCGCTCTCAGGCGATAGTACGAAACTAATGACCGTGCGGATTCTTGTCGTCGACGACGATCGCGCGGTGCGCGAGTCGCTGCGCAGGTCGCTTTCCTTCAACGGTTACTCGGTCGAGCTCGCCCACGATGGACTCGAGGCGCTCGACATGATTGCCAGCGACCGCCCGGACGCGCTCGTCCTGGACGTCATGATGCCGCGTCTGGACGGGCTGGAGGTGTGCCGTCAACTGCGTAGCACCGGCGACGACTTGCCCATTTTGGTGCTGACCGCCCGTGACTCGGTTTCCGAGCGGGTCGCCGGCCTCGACGCCGGTGCCGATGACTACCTGCCCAAGCCGTTCGCGCTCGAAGAATTGTTGGCGCGGATGCGGGCATTGCTGCGGCGCACAAAACCAGAGGATGTTGCCGAGTCGGTTGCCATGCGCTTCTCCGACCTCAGCCTGGACCCGGTAACCCGCGAGGTGACGCGCGGAACCCGACGCATCAGCCTCACCCGCACCGAGTTCGCATTGCTGGAAATGCTTATCGCTAATCCGCGACGCGTGCTGACCCGAAGCCGCATCCTTGAAGAGGTGTGGGGCTTTGACTTTCCGACTTCGGGCAACGCGCTCGAGGTTTACGTGGGGTATTTACGTCGAAAAACCGAGGCCGACGGCGAGCCGCGGCTGATCCATACCGTGCGCGGAGTGGGTTACGTGCTACGCGAAACGCCGCCCTGATGCATTGGTTCCGTCGGCGACCGCGCGCACCGCTGCGAGCCACCAGCTCGCTGTCGCTGCGGTGGCGGGTGATGCTGTTGGCGATGTCCATGGTCGCCATGGTGGTCGTACTAATGTCTTTCGCCGTCTACGCGGTAATCTCGGCGGCGCTCTACAGCGACATCGACAACCAGCTGCAGAGCAGGGCGCAATTGCTGATCGCCAGTGGCTCGCTGGCGGCCGATCCGGGCAAAGCCATCGAGGGCACCGCGTATTCGGATGTTAATGCGATGCTGGTCAACCCGGGCCGGTCGATCTACACCGCCAACCAACCGGGGCAGACCCTGCCCGTCGGGACACCGGAGAAAGCGGTCATTCGCGGCGAACTATTCCTGTCCCGGCGCACCGTATCCGATCAGCGGGTGCTCGCCATTCACCTGCCCAACGGCAGTTCGCTGCTGATCTCCAAGAGCCTGAAGCCGACCGAAGCGGTGATGACCAAACTGCGTGCGGTGCTGCTGATCGTCGGCGGCGTCGGCGTCGCGGTCGCCGCGGTCGCCGGTGGGATGGTGACTCGGGCCGGGCTGCGTCCGGTGGGTCGCCTCACCGAAGCCGCCGAACGGGTGGCCCGAACCGACGACCTGCGGCCCATTCCGGTGTTCGGCAGTGACGAATTAGCAAGGCTGACCGAGGCATTCAACCTGATGCTGCGGGCGCTGGCCGAGTCCAGGGAGCGACAGGCACGGCTGGTCAGCGACGCCGGACACGAGTTGCGGACGCCGTTGACCTCGCTGCGCACCAACGTCGAACTGCTGATGGCGTCCATGGCGCCTGGAGCGCCTCGGCTGCCCGAGCAGGAGATGGTTGACCTGCGCGCCGATGTGTTGGCCCAGATCGAGGAATTGTCCACACTGGTGGGCGACTTGGTGGACCTGACCCGTGGCGACGCCGGGGTCGTGGTGCACGAGCCGGTCGATATGGCCGAAGTGGTCGACCGCAGTCTGGAACGGGTCAGGCGGCGCCGCAACGACATTCACTTCGACGTCGCCGTGATTCCCTGGCAGGTCTATGGCGATGCCGCCGGGTTGTCGCGGGCGGCACTGAACTTGATGGACAACGCGGCGAAGTGGAGTCCGCCGGGCAGCCACGTTGGTGTCCGGCTGACCCAGCTTGATCCGTCGCACGCCGAACTGGTGGTTTCTGACCACGGACCGGGGATTCCCCCACAAGAGCGGCGGCTGGTGTTCGAACGCTTCTACCGATCCGCATCGGCGCGGGCGATGCCCGGGTCGGGCCTGGGTCTGGCGATTGTCAAGCAGGTGGTGCTCAATCACGGCGGGTCGCTGCGCGTGGAAGACACCGTCGCGGGTGGTCAGCCACCGGGAACGTCGATATACATGCTGCTTCCCGGGCGCCCGATGCCGGATCCGGCCTACCCGCCGGCGCCGGTCGGTCCCGGGGCCGACGGCCAGGCCAACCGTACAAAGGCCGGTCTGCGGGAGGGCGCGAACTCTACGGGTTCGGCGAACGTTATCTCAGTGGAATCTCAGTCCGCGCGCGCAAGGTAGTGGTGCAGTTACTGTTGACAAATCAGCTCCATGCCAACGGTGCATGGCCGACCAAGCCCAAGTAGAGGAAGAGCGACTTAGCGACATGACGAATCACCCGAGGTATTCGCCACCGCCGCAGCAGCCGGGATATCGTAACGCGCCTAACCAGCCTGTGCCTCCCGCCTATGCCCAGGGGCCACAGCAAACTTACAACCAGCAGTTCGACTGGCGTTATCATCAGCCCCGGCCGCCGCTCGGTCAGCCCTACGACACCCTAACTGGCACGGGCCCGGGGCCCCTGCGGGGCGGCACCGGCTCGGGGCCGATACCGGGAGGCACCGGGCAAGGCGCCGTGCCTGGCGGCACTGGACCGGGACCAATACCCGGCATGTTGCCGCCAATGGCGCCCCCGCCCACGGTGATTCAGCAACGGCGGCCACGCGCGGGCATGTTGGCCGTTGGTGCGGTGGTGATTGCGGTGGTGTCCGCCGGCATCGGCGGTGCGGCCGCATCGATCATCGAACTCAACCGGTCGCCGGTAGCATCCAACGATGGCGGAGTGGTCGCCAGTGGAGCACCGAGCGTTCCAGCAGCAAACATGCCGCCGGGCTCGGTCGAGCAGGTGGCGTCCAAGGTGGTGCCCAGCGTCGTCATGCTCGAGACCGATCTGGGCCGTCAGTCGGAGGAGGGCTCCGGCGTCATCCTGTCGGCCGATGGGCTGATCATGACCAACAACCACGTCGTCGCGGCCGCCGCCAAGCCGCCCGCGGGCAGTCCGGAGCCGAAGACCACGGTGACCTTCTACGACGGTCGCACCGCCCCGTTCAAGGTGGTCGGGGCCGATCCCACCAGCGATATCGCGGTCATCCGGGTCTCGGGGGTCAGCGGCCTGACGCCGATTGCCTTGGGGTCCTCCTCGGATCTGCGGGTCGGTCAGCCGGTACTGGCGATCGGCTCACCGCTCGGCCTGGCCGGCACCGTGACCACGGGGATCGTCAGCGCCCTCAACCGCCCGGTGTCCACCACCGGCGAGGCGGGTAACCAGAACACCGTGCTGGACGCGATTCAGACCGATGCTGCGATCAACCCGGGTAACTCCGGTGGTGCGCTGGTCAACATGAACGCCCAGTTGGTCGGGATCAACTCGGCTATCGCCACGTTGGGTGCGGATTCGGGCGACGCGCAGAGTGGTTCGATCGGCCTCGGCTTTGCGATTCCGGTTGATCAGGCTAAGCGCATCGCTGACGAGCTGATCAGCACCGGTAAGGCGTCGCACGCGTCGCTGGGCGTCCAGGTCACCACCGACAAAGGTATTCCGGGTGCCAAGGTCGTCGAGGTGGTCCAGGGCGGTGCGGCCGCGACCGCCGGCGTGCCTAAGGGTGTTGTCGTGACCAAGGTCGACGACCGCCCGATCAACAGCGCCGACGCGTTGGTGGCGGCCGTACGGTCCAAGGCGCCCGGCGACAAGGTGTCGCTGACCTTCCAGGATCCGGCCGGTGGCAATCGCACCGTGCAGGTCACGCTCGGCAAGGCGGAACAGTGATGAACGCCGACGCGCAGCTGTCCGACCTCGGATATACGGTTGCACCCATGGAGAAGGACGCGGAGTTGATAGTCGGACGGGCACTTGTCGTCGTCGTCGACGATCGCACTGCCCACGGCGACGAGGACCATAGCGGCCCGCTGGTCACCGAGCTGCTCACCGAGGCCGGCTTCGTCGTCGACGGTGTGATTGCGGTCGAGGCCGACGAGGTGGAGATCCGGAACGCGCTGAATACCGCGGTGATCGGCGGCGTGGATCTGGTGGTGTCGGTGGGTGGCACCGGCGTGACTCCGCGCGATGTTGCCCCGGAAGCTACCCGCGACATTCTCGACCGGGAGATCCTTGGTATCGCCGAGGCGGTCCGCGCCTCCGGGTTGTCCGCGGGGATTACCGACGCCGGATTGTCACGCGGCCTGGCCGGGGTATCCGGCAGCACGCTGGTGGTCAACCTTGCCGGATCCCGTTATGCCGTGCGAGACGGAATGGCGACGCTCAATCCGCTAGCCACTCACATCATCGGACAGTTGTCCAGCCTGGAGATCTGACTCCCGGCCCGGCCGCGGCTCAGCTGTCTGCCCGGGGCCCGTGGTTCGGCGGCGGTGACCCGCCCGCGCCGGGGCCGCCGTGCCTACCGGACGGGTTCGCGGCATTCGTATCTGCCAGTAGGTCGCGGATTTCCGTAAGCAGGACGATTTGGGCGTCATCGGCCTGTTCGACCTCGCCCTTCTTGCGCAGGGTGTTGTACGGCAGCACGACCAGGAAGTACACCACGGCCGCAATCAGCACGAAGTTGATGGTGGCCGACAGCACGATGTTCAAGTCGATGGTTTGGCCGCCGCCGATGCTGATCTTCAACACGCCGACATCGGATTGCTGATTGACGCCCACTCGGTTGATCAACGGCGTGATGATGCTGTCGGTGAACTTGGTGACCAACGCCGTGAACGCCGTACCGATGACCACTGCGACGGCCAGGTCGACGATATTGCCCCGCGAGAGAAACTCCTTGAACCCCTTGAGCATGAGGATGTCCCCTTCTGGAATGGATCGAGACTGGACCGAGTTTGCTAACGATCGGGTGCCGAATGGCGGTCAGGTCCTCAGTGCAGGGTGATGGTCACCGCCTGTCCCAGCGCAGAGCCTGCCACCGTGTTCGCCACACGAGCCGGCAGCGCAACCAACACTACGCGGTCACCGTGCGTCTGGAGCTCCTGCTTTGCCGACACCAGAACGACGACCGCGTTGGTCGCGACGACTTTTGCGGCCGGCGAGGCGGCGGTGGGCTCGGCGGACGGCGCGGCCAGTACGTCGACCACGTCACCGACCCGGACCAGATCGATCAGTGCGCTGTCGGCCAGATGTAACGGCACGATGCGCGCGCCGGGGCCGGCGGTGGTCTCGGCCAGCCGACTGCCCAGGATACGGACGTCGGTGATTACCTCACCGCGGCGCGCCGGACCTGCGAGGGTGGCGCCGACGACCGCTTTTGGGTCCGCCTGGGAACCTTCGGGAAGGGTTGCGGCCGCGCGCATTTCCACGTGGACATCGTCGGCGGTCAGCGCCGTGCCCGGGCCCAAGTCGCGCGTGGTGACCACCACCTGGGCACGGTCGGCGTCCGGATTCGGCCGTAGCGCCGCGATGCCGGCCAGGACGACGAGGCCGCCCGCGGCGACACGCCGCGCCAGGATGGTCCGGGTCCAGTTCGGCCGCAACGACATCGAAATCCGGCTGAGCAGACTTGGATTCATGGAGTCCCGCACGCTGCAACGCTAGGCGCAACCCGGCGGCGGCGGGTGCGGGTGAGGACCTGGTTTGTGGATAACCCGCTAGCTGGAGACGGCCGTAGCCGAGGTCTTGGCGCTGCTGGTGGACTTCTCGCCGGAACCGGACGATTTGGCCTCGCTCGAACTGGAGCCCGAGCTGGCGTTCGAACTCGCGGTGGTGGAGGCGTCGCTGGAGGCAGCTCCCTCGGTTGAGCCCTTGGATGTCTTGGTCGATTCGCGGCTGTCGGTGCGGTAAAAACCGCTGCCTTTGAACACCACGCCTACCGCGTTGAACAGCTTGCGCAGCCGACCGGAGCACTTCTGGCACGTGGTCAGCGCATCGTCGGTGAAGGCCTGGACAACGTCGAAGCGGTCCGCGCACTGGGTGCACGCGTAGCTGTAGGTCGGCACGAGAACCTCCGGATGCTGTCGGCTGGGTTAGCACTCTACCTCGTCAAGTGCTAGAACCGCCACGTGAGCTCGGTCATTCCCGATCCGGAAATGCGATCACGCCGCGCCCCGGAGTGATCGCGTGCGTCATGCGCACGTCGTGCGGCTCGGATGGCAACTCGTCGACCAATTCGTCATCGCGGATCATCGCGATCAGCCGTGTTTGCCGATGCGGCCGCGTCAGCGAGCGGTCGTAGAAGCCGAGTCCCTTGCCCAGCCGCACACCCCGGCGGTCCACCGCTAGCGCGGGCAGAAGCACCACGGCGGCGTCGGCAACGGCCGACTCCGGCAGCCAGGGCTCGGGTGGTTCCCGCAGTCCCCAACGGCCGCTGACCAGCTCTCCAGGCCGGTATTCGCCCCACAACAGCGGCAACGGAATGTTGTCACTTGTGGTGCGTGCCACCGGCAGCAACACGCGCCCTGCGCGCCGCAACAACACATCGAGCATTGCCATCGAGCCAGGTTCGGCGCCCACCGGCACATAGGCGCAAACCGTGCTGCCGGCGCTGACGACGAGCTCTAGGTGCCCGCTCAACAGCGCGGCTTCGGCGGCCCGGACGTCGTCGGCAACCAGGCGCCGGGCGGCCACTAGCTGTTGCCGCAATGCTGCTTTGCCCGCTGTTGTCATGGCTCAACGATGACAGGCCAGGATTTTCACCGGGCCGGAGCGGTTTGGCGAACCCGGGCGGGGGTTATCGTTTGAGCGTGTCACACGATGCTGCGATCCCCTTTACGGCGATCGTCCCTGCTGCCGGTCTGGGCACGCGGTTTTTGCCCGCGACCAAGACGGTGCCCAAAGAGCTGCTGCCGGTGGTCGATACTCCCGGCATCGAGCTCGTAGCCGCCGAGGCGGCCGCCGCCGGTGCCGAACGGTTGGTGATCGTCACTTCGGAGGGTAAGGACGGGGTGGTCGCGCACTTTGTCGAAGACCTGGTGTTGGAGGGCACGCTTGAGGCCCGCGGCAAGACAGCCATGCTGGCCAAGGTCCGCCGCGCGCCGGCGCTGATCAAGGTCGAGTCCGTGGTACAGGCCGAGCCGCTCGGGCTGGGACACGCGATCGGCTGCGTCGAGGCCACGCTGGCAGACGACGAGGATGCGGTATCGGTGCTGCTGCCTGACGACCTGGTGCTGCCGACCGGTGTCTTGGAGACGATGTCGAAGGTGCGCTGCCGCCTGGGCGGCACCGTCTTGTGCGCCATTGAGGTGGCGCCCGACGAGATCAGCGCCTACGGGGTTTTCGACGTCGAGCCGGTGCCCGATGGTGAATGGGGCGAAAATTCCGACGTCCTCAAGGTCAAGGGCATGGTGGAAAAGCCCAAGTCCGCCGACGCACCGTCGATGTATGCGGCCGCGGGGCGTTATGTGCTGGATCGGGCCATTTTCGATGCGTTGCGCCGCATCGAACGTGGTGCCGGTGGGGAAGTGCAGCTGACCGACGCGATTGCGCTGTTGATTGCCGAGGGCCATCCGGTGCATGTGGTGGTGCATCGTGGATCCCGACACGACTTGGGAAATCCCGGCGGGTACCTCAAGGCTGCGGTTGACTTTGCATTAGATCGTGACGACTATGGCCCGGACTTGCGGCGATGGTTGGTGGCGCGATTGGGCCTGACCGAGCAGTAGCCGGACGGGGTGAGGGCGCGGCCCCTCAGGGAAGCCGGGCGATCAGGTCCAGCTCGCCCACATGGCTCGACGGAAAGGCGCGCTGTGCGTTCTGTGGAGGAGCAGCAGGCCCGGATATCGTCCGCCGCGGTAGCCCCGAGGCCGATGCGTGTCGCCATCGCCGAGGCGCAAGGGCTGCTGTGCGCCGAAGAAGTGGTCACCGAACGCCCGCTGCCCGGGTTCGATCAGGCCGCGATCGACGGGTATGCGGTGCGCAGCGTCGACGTGCTGGGTGTTCTGCAAAGCCTTGACACCGTTGGCGCCGAGGTTTTCGCCGACGACGAGAGCGCTGAGGGCCGCAACGTGGTGACCCTGCCGGTGATGGGCACCATCGAGGCAGGTGCGCGCACGCCGACCAGGCTGCAGCCCCGCCAGGCCGCCCGCGTGCAGACCGGGGCGCCACTGCCCACATTGGCCGACGCGGTCCTGCCGTTGCGGTGGACGGACGGTGGGATGACTCGGGTGCGGGTGCTGCGTGGCGCGCCCTCGGGCGCCTACGTGCGCCACACTGGTGACGATGTGCAGCCCGGTGACGTGGCGGTGCGCTCCGGCACCATCATCGGCCCCGCTCAAGTGGGTCTGCTGGCCGCGGTCGGGCGCGAACGCGTGCTGGTGCACCCCCGTCCGCGGCTGTCGGTCATGACGGTTGGTGGCGAGCTGGTCGACATCTCGCGGACCCCGGGCAACGGTCAGGTGTACGACGTCAACTCCTACGCCTTGGCGGCCGCTGGCCGAGACGCCGGGGCGGAGGTGAACCGGGTCGGCATCGTCAGTAAGAACCCGAAGGAACTTGGTGAGATTGTTGAGGGCCAGCTCAACCGGGCCGAGGTCGTGGTGATCGCCGGCGGGGTGGGCGGCGCGGCCGCCGAGGCGGTCCGTTCGGTGCTCTCCGAGCTGGGTGAGATGGAAGTCGTACGGGTGGCAATGCATCCGGGATCCGTCCAAGGCTTCGGACAGCTCGGCCGCGACCGCGTGCCGACGTTCCTGCTACCGGCCAACCCGGTGAGCGCCCTGGTGGTGTTCGAGGTCATGGTGCGGCCGTTGATCCGGCTGTCGCTGGGTAAGCGGCAGCCAATGCGCCGCATCGTGCAGGCCCGCACGCTGTCGCCGATCACTTCGGTGGCCGGGCGCAAGGGTTACCTGCGCGGTCAGCTGATGCGTGATCAGGACAGTGGGGAATACCTGGTGCAGGCCTTGGGCGGCACCCCAGGTGTGTCCTCGCACCTGCTGGCGACGCTTGCTGAGGCAAACTGTCTTGTTGTGGTTCCCACCGGCGCTGAGCAGATTCGTACGGGCGAGATCGTCGACGTCGCCTTCCTGGCTCAGCACGGCTGAGCGCAACCACGGCATAGTGTGGTGAATTTGTTGCGCTCGACTCAGCGGCATCCGGGTTGGCCGATGGAGATCGGGCCGCTTCGTGTCCGGGCCGGGGTGATCCGGTTGCGTCCGGTGCGGCTGCGGGACGGGGCGCAGTGGAGCCGGATTCGGTTGGCTGACCGCGTCTACCTTGAGCCCTGGGAGCCCAGCGCGAATGGCGACTGGACGATCCGGCATTCGGTTGCCGCGTGGCCCGCGGTGTGTTCGGGTCTGCGTTCGGAGGCGCGTAAGGGGCGCATGCTGCCGTATGTGATCGAACTCAACGGCAGATTCTGCGGTCAACTGACCGTCGGCAACGTCATCCACGGCGCGCTGCGGTCGGCGTGGATCGGCTACTGGGTGCCGAGCACACATACCGGTGGCGGGGTGGCCACCGGGGCGTTGGCGCTCGGTCTTGACCACTGCTTCGGCCCGGTGGGCCTGCATCGAGTGGAGGCCACCGTCCGCCCGGAGAATGCGGCCAGCCGCACGGTGCTGGCAAAGGCCGGCTTCCGCGAGGAGGGATTGCTGCGTCGCTACCTCGAGGTCGACAAGGCGTGGCGCGATCATCTGTTGGTTGCTCTCACCGTCGAAGAAGTGGACGGATCGGTGGTGTCGCGGTTAATCCGCGAGGGGCAAGCGAGCTGGCTCTGAGTCGTCGGGCGGATTCCGCGGACGCCGATGAGTAAGAAACTCCCGAGAAATTTGTGGCTAACGCGACACGTGTGGCGTGTGGTGCTTGTGGGAGGGAAATTACAGGTGTGTAATTGCCGTGGGCACTTGCCCCGGCCGCGGCGGCCACACCTGGGGACCTCGCGGGGATCGGAACCGAAGAGAGCAGGTCAACATGCCAAGCATCCCGCAGTCGTTATTGTGGATATCGCTCGTGGTGCTGTGGCTGTTCGTGCTGGTCCCCATGCTGATCAGCAAACGTGATGCGGTCCGGCGCACTAGCGATGTCGCCCTGGCGACCCGGGTGCTCAACGGTGGTGCAAATGCTCGCCTGCTCAAGCGTGGTGGTCCCGCCGCCGGTCACCGCAGCGATCCCCACTGGAAACCCGAACACGATCGTTCACACGGTGATGAGGACGACGACGAAGTCGACCAGAACTCCGATGAGCACCAGGAATTCGACGAGGACACCGTCGAGATCGCCGGCGACGTGCGCACTCCGGGCTCGATCGTCATGAAGGTCGCCGCTACCCGGGACACTCAAGAGGAACAGCCCGACTACCTGGATGTCGACGTCGTCGACGAAGGGATCGAAGCGCTTCCGGCGGGGGCCAGTGCTCAACGGGGCGAACCGGCGGTGCTCGCGGCCGACGACAGCGTGGCGGAGTCCAACGGCGAGGACGAGGCCGGTGAAGAGTCTGAGCTGGATACCGCGGAGCTGTTCGCCGCCCGCGCCGCTGCCCGGGAGGGCGCCGACGACGAATACGAGTATGTCGACGACACATCGGGTTTGGAGCCCGAGGCGGACGAGGTCGACGAGGAGCGCGACTCGCCGCCGACCTACGTAACGGGTGCCTCGCGACGTCGCCGCTTCGACACGTCAACCGCGGCGGCCGTCAGCGCGCGCAAGTACATATTCCGCAAGCGGGTGCTGATGGCGATGGCGGTGGTCCTGGTCGGCTCGGCGATTACGGCCTTCGAGGTGACGCCGATGGCGTGGTGGCTATGCGGCAGCGCAACCTTCGTGACGGTGCTCTACCTGGCCTATCTACGCCGGCAAACGCGGATCGAGGAGAAGGTGCGTCGCCGCCGGATGCATCGGATGGCGCGCGCGCGGGCGGGTGTGGAGAACGCGTATGACCGCGAATATCAGGTGGTGCCCTCGCGGCTACGGCGTCCGGGCGCGGTGGTGCTGGAGATCGACGACGAAGACCCGATCTTCGAGCACTTGGACACCGCGTCCTCGATGCGCCACTACGGCTGGCCGCGGGATCTGCCGCGCGCCGTCGGCCAGTAGGCGTGGTAGTTCGGCCATCGGCGTCGCGGCTGGTAACCTGCTACCGATCAGGGGCTATGGCGCAGTTGGTAGCGCGACTCGTTCGCATCGAGTAGGTCGGGAGTTCGAATCTCCCTAGCTCCACCGATTGTCATGAGTCGCGTCATGGGTCTGCAGATTGCCCCGCCATTGGCTGGGGTTTGTTTTGGTTGCGCCAGAAGTTGTGTCGGGCGACTCATCTGTCACCTATGTCGTGAACTCACACCCCCCCAGCTCCAATCAGTTTGAGCAGGTCAGCGCATTGTCCGCGGCATAGGAAGCGGCGGTTGCTTCGTCACTCGGCGCACTCGCCTCGGATGAAGCGGACGGGTCGCGCAGGGTGCGGAAAAGTAGCCAGCTCACCAGCGGCATCGCCACCAGCGGAACCAGTGCAGTCTGCAATGAGGTGACCTGTGCGAGCCCGCCGATCGCGGGGCTGGCCAGACCGCCGATGCTGACGGTCAAACCAAGGGTGATCCCGCTGGCGGTGCCCATCCTGGTCGGCAGGTAGTCCTGGCCCAATGTGACTTGCAGAGAAAAGGGCACGTACAGCCCGACGGATGTGACAGCGACGAACAGGTAGACGGCTGGACCGGGCACCCACACCACACCCGCGATTGCGATGGCAGACACCAGGTATGACCAGCGGGACACGGTCGTCCTATCCCAGCGGCAGGCCAGCGAGCCGCCCCACACCGATCCGATTGCACCGCCGAAGTAGAGGATGAACAACGCCATCGTGCCCGCGATGCTGCTGCCCCCCGTGCGGTGCTGGACGTAGAGGGCGATGAAGGTGCTGAGTCCCACGAAGGCGACCGAGCGGAACACAATGGCCGCCGACAGTCTGACGAACGACGGGATGTCGTCGCGGCCATCGGCCTGGGGCCTATATGCTTGGACGCCTTGACTTTTCCGCACGGCGGTCAAGACGGGCAACGCCAGCACCGTGCCGGCCATGGCCGGCAACAGCAGCATCGGTGTGCACGCGAGCCCACCCGAAGCCGCGACGGCGGCGACCACGAGCGGCGCAAGCCCAAAGCCGACGTTGCCTCCGGTGGAGAAGTAAGCCATCGCATTATTACTGCCTTGGCTTGCGATGCGCGCGATGCGAGCCGCTTCCGGATGGTAGGCGGCGACGCCGACGCCCGACACCGCAATGAACGCCAGCGTCAGTGGGTACGAACCGCTCAAACCGCTTGCCGCAATACCGATGCCGCATAGCAAGGTGCTCGCTGGTAGCAACCAGGGCAACGCCCACCGATCTGTCAGGGCACCAAACAACGGTTGCGCGACCGAGGACAACAGCGATGCGGCCAGCACCAGACCGGATGCCGCTGCAAGGGTGTAATGACGCTCGGCGACGAAGAACGGGACCAACGCCGCGACCGCACCCTGGTAGACGTCAACGCACGCATGTCCGGCTGAGAGCAGCGCAATGGATGTGTTTCGTTGCATGCCATTGATGCTGGTCATCGACGTCCTGGCAGGCTTTCATTAAAATGACAAATGATGTCGAAAATCCGCCACGAATCGGTTGCGCCCACTCGCACGCAGCGACTGGCGCCGGGCGAGACCATCGATCTGCATCACCACGACGATCATCAGATCGTCTACGCCGGGAGCGGGGTCCTCGCCGTCACGACCAGCCAGGGGGCCTGGGTCGCGCCGGCAACCAGGGCGATCTGGATTCCCGCAGGCATTGACCACGAGCACCGCGCTTATGGACAAACCAAGCTGCACCTGCTGGGCCTGCCAGCATCGGACAACCCGCTCGGACTAACAGCTCCGACGGTCTTAACAGTCAGCCCCCTGCTGCGCGAGGTCATTGCCGCGTGCACCCTCAGTGCCATCGACAGCCCGGAAAGGACGCGACTGCTTGCCGTCCTGCGTGACCAGTTGCTCGCCTCGCCCGAGCAGCCACTCTATGTGCCGACGCCGACGAACCCGCTGTTACGAGTAGTCTGTGCCCTCTTGCGCGCCGATCCCGGCGACACCCGCACCCTCGTCGAACTTGGCCGTGTGGTCGGCGCAAGCGACCGAACCCTTTCTCGTCTTTTTCGCGCCGACCTCGCCATGACATTCCCGCAATGGCGCACCCAGCTGCGGTTGCACCACGCGCTCGTTCTCCTGGCCGAGGGAACCTCGGTAACGACCGTCGCCCACCAATGCGGCTGGTCCACACCCAGCGCGTTTATCCATGTGTTCCGCAAGACCTTCGGCGACACCCCAAGTGCGTTCTTCGCCCGTGAGCCGAACCCGGTGTCGTTGAACGACGGGGCGGCGCCGCCCGGGTCAGCGCGGGCGCCGATGTCCAGTTTCCAGTCCGGTTTCCACGAGGTGGTGGTGACCCCTTAACCGATCGCCATACGCGTGGCACCCGGCGAGCATGAGTGCCCAATTGACCTTGGGCGGCAGCAACACGAAATAATGCAGTAATCTTCACTCTCCTCGACGCACCACCACCGCCGCACCTTCGAGCGATGGCAGCACGCAAACTAGTCTCGGCAGGCCCGCAACGTGAGTGAAGTGGCACTCCCGCTCTCACGGAGCCGAAAGGATCGTTGAGCATGGCCATGGACCAGGACAGGGACCAGCAACACGAATACGACGTCGTGGTGCTCGGCGGGGGGCCGGTCGGACAGAACGCCGCCGACCGGGCCCGAGCATCGGGTCTGAGCGTGGCAGTGGTCGAGCGCGAACTCACCGGAGGGGAATGCTCGTACTGGGCTTGCGTGCCCAGCAAGGCGTTGCTGCGACCAGTCATCGCGATCTCCGATGCCCGCCGAATCGATGGCGCCCGCGAAGCGGCCAACGGGTCGATTGATGCGGCCGCTGTCTTCGGCCGCCGCGACCGCTACGTCAATGACTGGGACGACACCGGCCAAGCCGACTGGGTGGAGGGCATTGGCGCGACCCTGATACGCGGGCATGGACGGTTGGACGGACCGCGCCGAGTAGTCGTCACCACACCCAGCAGCAGGGAGGTGGTGCTGGCCGTCCGGCATGCGGTGGTCGTCTGCACCGGCAGCCGGCCCGCACTGCCCGACCTACCCGGTCTTACCGAGGCCCGACCGTGGACCAACCGCGAAGCCACCGACAGCAGCGACGTCCCGAACCGGCTCGCCGTCGTCGGAGGTGGCGGCGTCGCTGTCGAAATGGCCACGGCCTGGCAAGGATTGGGCTCAAAGGTGACCTTGCTGGCGAGAGGATCTCGGCTGCTGTCCCGGATGGAGCCTTTCGTGGGCGAGCTGGTCGGCAAGGGACTCGCCGACGCGGGTGTGGACGTGCGGATGGGTGTGGCAGTTCGTGAACTTAGCCGGGCTTACCCCTATTGCCCGGTGGCCATCGCATTGGACGACGGCACCGAGCTCGAGGCCGACGAGATACTCTTTGCCACCGGTCGCGCGCCGCTCACCGACCACATCGGTTTGGAAACCGTCGGACTGGTACCCGGCAGTTGGCTCGAAGTTGACGACACCTGCCGAGTCAAAGCCGTTACCGACGGTTGGCTCTACGCCGCCGGCGACGTTAATCGCCGTGCGCTGCTGACCCATCAGGGCAAGTATCAAGCGCGCATTGCCGGTGCGGCCATCGGTGCCCGCGCCGCGGGTACGGAGTTGGACACCGCGCCGTGGGGGGCGCACGCGACTACCGCCGACCATCACGCGGTGCCGCAGGCGTTCTTCACCGACCCCGAGGCCGCCGCGGTGGGGCTCACGGCGGAGCAGGCGGCGCAGACCGGGCGCCGGGTCAAGACCGTGGATGTCGAAATCGGCGATGGGGTGATGGGAGCCAATCTCTACGCCGACCGATACCGGGGCCGGGCGCGCATCGTGGTCGACGTCGACCAAGGACGCCTACTCGGTGTGACCCTGGTCGGCCCGGGCGTGACCGAGCTGCTGCACGCGGCGACGATCGCGGTCGCCGGGCAGGTTCCGCTCGATCGGCTCTGGCATGCGGTGCCGTGCTTTCCCACCGTCAGCGAACTATGGCTCAGACTGCTCGAGGCCTACCGAGACTCGGTGCACGTGCTCGTCTAGCAAGAATCGCGTTGGGCAGCCACTCTCGGGACGAATCGGAGGTCCTGTCTCGGCCCGAATCGATCCCGGCGGGTGCTGGATTCCGCCGGCCCGGCCAACGGCCAATTCTCGGTCGCGGCCGCAGGATTGAGCCCGGCGTAGCCGTACCCAGACCCGCAGTTACCTGCTGATGTGTAAGGGGCCGATGCCGATGAGGTTGTCGCCGTTGAGGAATGCGCCGAGGTTGTGGTTGCCGGTGTTGAAGAAGCCTTGATTGAAGGTGCCGTGCTTGCCCACGCCGAGCAATCCCAACCCGGGCAGGGGTAGGCCGGTGTTGGTGGCGCCGATGTTGGCGATGCCGACGTTGTTGAGGCCGTTGTTGGCGATGCCCAACCCGCCGAACAGGGTGATCGGGTCGGTGGGGGTGAAGTTGGGCTGATGTTGCTGATCCCGAAGTTCAGCGTGCCGTTGTTGAACAAGCCGACGTTGCCCTGACCGACGTTGCCGTAGCCGTAGTTGGGCAGCGCGGAGGCGGCGGGTGAGACCAATTGAGCGGCGGCCGCCGCCGCTCCGCTGTGGTATGCGGCCATCGCGGCCACGTCCTGTGCCGAGGCACCAGATGCGTGGATTGCCGCCGTGCTTAACCACTCCGCATACGGTGCGGCGGCGGCCAGCATCGCCTTGGCGGCGGGCCCCTGCCATGCCTGCGCGGCCAACCCCGAGGTGAGCGAGGAGAACGATTGCGCTGCCGAATCGAGTTCGGAAGCCAACGTATTCCAGCCAACCGCGGCCTCCAACATGGGAGTCGATCCTGCGCCAGCGAACATTCGCGCCGAATTGATCTCCGGCGGCAACACGAAAAAGCTCATCGACAACTATCCCTTCCGCACCGCTCACCTGGGATAACATGAGAGAAATTCATACAGCGCAGCTGAGGGTACAGCCGCAGGCCCAATTGCGGTGGCAACCAGAGAAAACCGGTCAAAGTTGAGATTTCCTGACTGGCTCGATAGCGCCCATAAAGATCAATCCCAGATCTCCAACGTGGTGAAAAGTCGCAAAAAGCACTTCGGCGGCATCTCACGGTGAGACCCGTTTGGGGACTGCGTCGCCCACCCGGGCGGGCGAGTAGCAGTCCGGACGCCACCAACGAGGCCGGATGCAATGACCCAGGTGCCGGACTCGATATCACCAACCAGGTGACCGCGCGGTGAGGTCGTGCGTTCTCTTTGCTAACCGGAGCTTGTCGGTTGTCCCCCCGGCTCTCCGACTCAGTGGAGCGGGTCAGGACGCTGGTCGGCAATCAGGTTTGTGACCCGAGCAAGAACAATGCCGGCGCCACGGGGTTGGTTGCGTAGCTCCGGTCGCCCGTGGACACGGTGAGCACAATGCGCGGCGGTTGATTCGCCACGCGTTGGGCGGCCTCGGCGAAGCGGTGCGCTCGGTGCAGCTCGGTGAAGAAGATCGCGCTCGCGCCCGGCGGTATCTCGTGCGGCACCTTGGTCCCGCCGATCGCCGGATCGACCGGAAGCAGGGACGTGCCACCCGGATCGGCGCGGATGGCCCATCGGGCGACACGCAACGGTGAGCGCCCGGTGTTGACCACGTTGACGCCGATGAAGAACGGGCCGGACGGCAGTTTCCCCGCGGCGGCGGCCAGGGATTCGGACACGTCGCGGCCGGCGTCGTGGAGCACCAACCCGTCGGGAGTCAGCAAGCCGACGATGGGCGTGAGCGTGGGCCGAAGGCTGCGGCGCGCGACCACCTGCCAGGTAAGCGACGCCGCCGCAAGCACCGTCGCGACGATCCCGAGGACAAACCCCGCGATTGTCACCGCGCGGCCATGTTGTCGAGCATGATGGTGAACGCTACTGGCGAACGGCGCCTAAAGTCGAAATGCCGGACTGCGTGTCCACGCTGCGTTGTTTTGGAGGAGTGGACTGGCGAGTCGCTGGTTGGTGATCAAACATCCCACCGTGGCTGCACTTGATCGGGCTCGTGGCGGTCATCGCGGGTGGTGCGGTGCTCACAAAGAACTTCGTACGACGGCGCTTTCCGCAACTCGCCGAGGATGCGCACAACGATGCCACCCGATTCGCTTACGGCGTAATCGGATTCGTCTACGCGTTCTTCGTCCGCTTCATGGTTTCGGCATTGTGGAGCCAGATCAATACCGAAGACGGTCAGGCGCGCAACGAAGGCGCACCGGCACTGCAGCTGGTTCGGGACCTCACGGTGTTCGAGCCACCCGACCGCGACCGAATGTGGCGCGCCCTGCTGGATTACAAGCGTGCCGCGCTGACGGGGTGGCCCATCACCGCCCGCGGCGGCCAATACCCTGAGCCGATGCTTCCCTGCAGCATCTCTACATCGTCTACCAGCATGTACAACCGCGCGACGATGCCCAAAAGGCTTTCCTCGCTACATCTTTCAGCAACCTGCAAAGCTGAACTTGGCGCATAGAACGGGTCATTCAAGCTCGCACCGACCAGGGCCCGTCCTGGTCGCCGCCCGCAAGCTAGCCCACCGAGCAGCGAGGATGCGTCGAAACGATAACGAAGCGGCGGGAAGCCTGATGATCTTCCAATATTCACCTGAACGTTTGCTAAGACCGTGTTTCGCCGCAGGACTGCGGGCCGCGAGAGTCCTAATGTCGTTGGCATGAGCACGAAGTATTACCTGCAAAAGGTGCCCGTGGAATCCGTCGAGCCCGGCTTTTCGCTAGCCATTCGGCATGGCGGTGATTACCGGTTGTTCCAGGTCGATTGCACACAGATGTCCCGGCGGGCTCAGCAACCGGTGATGATCAAACTCACATCCGAACCGCTTAGCGGCGCCGATCCGTGGGTCTTGGAGTATGAAGCCGGCACGCCGGTGGTCAGACTCCTCGGTGTTTGCCAGGTCGCGTCATAATGCGTGGCTACGCCACCACCGGCGTCACTCGGGTTTTGCCGCGGCGACGAACTGCAGTGCGCGTTGAGCCTGTTGGTTGATGTCAACCAGACCGTCCAGTGCGAACAGGTCGACAAAGCTACCTCGGTCGAACATGGTGAGTCCGATGAGGGTGGCGGTTGCGTTCAGTGCCTTCCGGATTGGCGTTGCTTGTCCGGAATAGCTGGTCAGGATCGCGATTCGGCCGCCGGGCCGCAATACCCGTACCATCTCGTGGGCGATCCGGAATGGCTCAGGCATCAGGTACAGCGCGCCGAAACAACAGACGGCGTCGAATGTTTCGTTGTCGAAGGGCAGGATGCGGGCGTCGCCGCGGACGTAACACGTCTGCGGTCCGCTGTTGTCCATGACGGCCCGAGTGAGCATGGGTTCGGAGATGTCGAGCCCCACCGCGATGCTTCCAGCCGGCAGGTACTGGGTCAGGGGCGAGATGAAATTTCCTGGCCCACAGGCGACATCGAGCAAGCTGTGCGCGGACGACAGCCGCAACGACGCCGCCGCCCGATGCTGCTCGGCCCGTGTGGTGACACCACTGGCGAGATAGAAGGACGCCGGACGCCATAGGCGCTCGTACACGGTTGCGACGAACCGGCTGTTCATCGCCCGTTGGGCAAACGTCGGTACCGGCGAACTTGTCGATTCACCCAACACGTCGAGGAAGCCGTGTCGCAGTACGGCCGGCGTATCGAGCAGGCCACGCGTGGTCTCGAGCGGATCCCGGCTGATGTCCATTACAAGTCAGGCTAGTGCCTGACTTGTTGCCGCGGCGGCCGGCTACGCCATAACCTGAGGCCTATCAGCAAGCGAGCTGGGCCTTGCGCTGTGGTGGATTGGACAGGATGGCCGAATTGACCGGCGCGGGGGCGGGTGAACTCGCGGGAATGGACATCTTTGCGGGTTGCCCGGCCGTGGACCTGATGCCCTTGGCCGCCAGCCTGGTAGCGCTGCGAGCCCCGGCCGGACAAATCCTGATGCGCCAAGGTGAGCAGGCCGTTTCCTTCCTGCTTATCTCGTCCGGTAGTGCTGAGGTGATACATGTCGGCGACGACGGCGCGGTCATCGTCGAACTGGCGCTGCCGGGCATGATCGTCGGCGAAATCGCGCTGCTGCGCAACATCCCACGAACGGCGACGGTGACCACGGTGGAGCCGCTGACCGGCTGGATCGGTGGGAGCGACGCCCTGGACCGGATGGTGCACATCCCCGGCGTCATGCAGCGTTTGGTGCGCATGGTCCGGCAGCGCCTGGCCGCCTTTATCACCCCCATCCCGGTACGGCTTCATGACGGTACCCAGTTGCTTTTGCGTCCGGTCCTGCCCGGAGATAGCGAACGGACCGTGCACGGGCACGTCCACTTCTCCAGTGAAACGATCTATCGGCGGTTCATGTCGGCGCGCGTTCCCGACCGGGCGATGATGCACTATCTGTCCGAAGTGGACTATGTCGACCATTTCGTCTGGGTGATGCTCGACGGCGATGACCCGGTAGCCGATGCGCGTTTCGTCCGCGATGAGCACGACCCTACGGTCGCCGAGATCGCGTTCACTGTCGCCGACGCGTATCAGGGCAGGGGGATCGGGAGCTTTCTGATCGGCGCGCTGGCCGTCGCCGCCCGCGTTGGCGGCATCGCGAGGTTTTCCGCGCGGATGCTCGCCGACAATCTGCCGATGCGCATCATCATGGACCGCTACGGCGCGGTGTGGCAGCGCGAAGATATCGGGGTCATCACGACGGTGATCGATGTTCCCGGCCCGCGTGATTTGGGGTTCGGCCGCGAGATGGCCGGCCAGATCAAGCGCGTCGCCCGGCAGGTAATCGAGGCCGTGAGCTGATGGCGTGTGCGCCGGGCCGTCAAGTTCCGCGGCGCTGCGCGGTTGTCGTGATATGAACGGTCATGCGGCCGTTTCGGATCGGCCTGATAGCGACGGCCCTGGTGGCTGCGTGTGGGCACGTGCCGACACCGGTGTCGGCGCCGGCGCCGGTATCCTCGTCGGCTGGTCCGGCAACCGTCAACCCCGCCAACATCAAAAGAGTCGGTCGCGAGCTGCCGCCAGACTATGAGGTGACCAGCGGCTTGCGCGGCGGGGTCTCGCCAAGGGTGATCTGGCGATTGGACGGCGATGCGACGGCCACGCCGGCACCATGCGGCTCGCTTGCCGACCTGGGCAGCGGAGTTGACCAGTCCGCACAAGGGGTGTCGGGCTCCGGCGCGGGGGGCATCATCGATGCGGTGGTGGTGGCTGTGTCGACAGGCCCAGCAGCTCTCGACGGCAATCTGGTTGCCGAATGCGCACAGTGGACCATGTCCGACCCGCACACGACGGCCAGCATTCGTCTTACCCAGCCCCCGCGCATCGACGGTGTTCAAACACTGGGCATGGTGGCCGACATCCGCACATCGGTGGAGTCCGGCGCCGAAATCGCCACGCAAGCATATACATTCATCGCCTATTTGGGCGCGTACTACGCGTTCACCACGCTTACCACCGATCCGGGGTCCATGGGTGCGCCGCTGGCACCGCAGTTCGCCGCTGATCTGCTGGTCAAAACGGTGTCGACGTTGCGCAGCTAGGTTGCCGGGTTGGGTATGGTGGCGACGGTGTCCAAGGTGGTACTCGTGCTGGGATCGGTGTGCCTGCTGGCCGGGTGTTCCCCGGGTGCCTCGCAGTCGCGACCGCCCGACATCGCCAACGTTGCCGAGGTGAAGTCGACTTTCGGACCCGAGTTCAAGGTCAGCGAAATCCCCCCCAGGGCGATCGATCCGCAATTCTTTGCTGCTCGAAAGCTGCCCGAAGGTCTGAGGTTTGATCCGGCGAATTGCGCAAAGGCCGCGCTGGGGCCTCAGCTGCCAGCCGGCCTTGAGGGCAATATGGCCGCCGTCTCGGCCGAGGGCAACGGCAATCGGTTCGTCGTGATCGCGGTGGAGACCTCGCAGGCGCTGCCGTCCAACGACCCAGGGGAGGAATGCGCCAAGGTCGCGTTTTCCGGCGCGGGCGTGCGAGGTGGCATCGAGGTGATCGAGGCTCCCCACATCGAGGGTGTGCAAACGCGCGGCGTGCACCGTGTGCTGCAGGCGCTGGTCGACGGGTCGGCTCATACCGGCGAGCTCTACGACTATTCGGCGCAATCCGGCGACTACCAGGTGAACGTCATCGCCAATCCGCTTGTGGTGCCCGGTCAGCAGGTCGCGCCGGTGGACACCAATCGCGCCCGCGACTTGCTCGTCAAAGCGGTGACTGCGGTGCTCGGCTAGGGCTTGCTGCCTACGCTGACGCCTACCGCACGTCGCGCGGCCGGAATTGGATGCTGACCCGCGGGCCAGCGGGCGTCGAGGTCTTGGGTACCGAGTGCTCCCAGGTGCGCTGGCACGATCCACCCATCACCAGCAGATCGCCATGAGCCAACGGGAGGCGTAAAGACGGCCCGCCGCCGCGCGGGCGCAGCGCGAAGATGCGGGTAGCGCCCAGACTCACGATCGCCACCATGGTGTCTTCTGTGTTGCTACGGCCGATGGTGTCGCCGTGCCAGGCGACGCTGTCGGAGCCATCTCGGTAGCAGCACAGCCCGACGGTGGTGAACGGTTCACCCAGTTCGCCACCGTAAATGTCGTTGAGTCGCCGCCGAATCCGCGCCAGCTGCGGATGCGGTGGGTCCTCGATCGTCAGGTCGTGGAAACTCACTAGGCGGGGCACATCGACTACGCGGTCATACATCTGCCGCCGTTCGGCGCGCCATGGCACTGTGGTCAGCAGTGCCTCCAGCAGGTCGTCGTCGTCTTTGAGCCAGTTGGCACGGACGTCCAGGAAGGCGCCCCCGCCCAGCTGTCTGCGCTCGTTGTGTTCGAATAGCGAGCCCTGTACCGCGAACGCCACGGCCGTGAGTCTATCGCACACTAGTTCGATGCGGGGTACACGGCGCGACGATCGTCGTTGGCACGGCTACGGTTTGAGTTGTGGGCGTCGAGCTGAGTTCCAATTCCGAGGTAGGCACGCTGAGGGTTGCCATCCTGCACCGGCCGGGTACCGAACTGCGCAGGCTCACCCCGCGCAACAGCGACCAACTGCTGTTCGACGGGTTGCCCTGGGTATCCCGCGCGCAGGACGAGCATGACGAGTTCGCCGAACTGCTGCGCTCACGCGGGGTGGAAGTGCTGCTGCTGTCCGAGCTGCTGACCGAGGCGTTGGAAAGCGGGGCGGCCCGGATGCAGGGAGTGGCCGCCGCCGTGGATGCCCGCCGGCTCGGAATGCCATTGGCGCAAGAGCTTTCCGCCTACCTGCGTGGCCTCGACCCGGTTCGGCTGGCTCATGTGCTCACCGCAGGGATGACGTTCAACGAGCTACCGGCGGACACCCGCACCGACGTGTCGTTGGTGGTTCGCATGCATCAGGGTGGGGATTTCGTTATCGACCCGCTACCGAACCTGCTGTTCACTCGGGACTCGTCGATCTGGATCGGGCCGCGGTTCGTGATCCCGTCCTTGGCGTTGCGGGCACGCGTGCGCGAGGCGTCGCTGACCGACATCATCTATGCCCATCACCCGAAGTTCACCGGCATCCGTCGTGCCTACGAGTCACGCACCGCCCCTGTCGAAGGTGGTGACGTGTTGTTGCTCTCGCCCGGGGTGGTCGCCGTGGGAGTGGGGGAGCGGACCACCCCGGCAGGTGCAGAAGCGTTGGCGCGCAGCCTCTTCGATGACGGACTCGCCCACACGGTGCTTGCGGTGCCGATCGCGCAACGGCGCGCGCAAATGCACCTGGACACCGTGTGCACGATGGTCGATGTCGACACCGTGGTGATGTATGCGAACGTTGTGGACAACCTCACCGCGTTCACCATCCAGCGCACGACCGACGGTGTGACCATCAGCGACGCCGCTCCGTTCGTGGAGGCCGCGGCCAGCGCGATGGGCATCGACAAGTTGCGAGTCATTGGCACCGGCATCGATCCCGTCGTCGCCGAACGCGAGCAGTGGGACGACGGCAACAACACGTTGGCGTTGGCGCCCGGCGTCGTGGTTGCCTATGAGCGCAATGCCCAGACCAACGCCCGCCTGGAGGCCGCCGGCATCGAAGTGCTCACGATTGCGGGCTCCGAGTTGGGTACCGGCCGGGGCGGACCTCGCTGCATGTCGTGCCCGGTAGCGCGCGACCCGCTGCCTTAGCTTGACCACTGTCGCCGAGGCCGGCGATAGTCTGGTGCATCACCGCCAGCTGGGCAGCCAGATTTCCATGTTCCAGGTCTGTTGGGAGATCGGCAGACCGGTGAGTATGGGGAACAGCCAGGCGAAGTTCGTCACCACCAACGCCACATAGCAGCACACGAAAATCAATCCCAGCGTGCGCCGCTCCTTACCCTGGCCGGGCTGGTAGAGGATATCGCCAAGAATCAGCGCGATGGCCATGACGAGAAACGGTGCCATGGTCGCCGCGTAGAAGAAGTACATCTGCCGATCGATATCGCCAAACCACGGCAACCATCCGGCGCAATAGCCAAGCAATACCGCCGCGTATCGCCAGTCTCGGCGTACGAACGTCCGCCAGGCGCAGTAGAGCAGGACCGGCACCGAGAGCCACCACATGGCGGGGGTGCCGACCAGCATCTCGGCCTTCACGCAGGATTGCGCGCCGCAGCCGGGCACGTCTTGCTGGTCGATGGCGTACAGCACCGGCCGCAATGACATTGGCCAGCTCCACGGTTTGGACTCCCAAGGGTGGTAGTTGCCCGCCGAATTGGTCAGGGTCGCATGGAAGTGAAACGCCTTGGCGGTGTAGTACCAGAGCGACCGAATGGCGTCGGGCAACGGGATAACGCTGTTCGGGCCAATCGTCTGGCCCACCTGGTGCCGGTCGATCGCGGTCTCGGAGGCAAACCAACCCGCATAACTGGCCAGGTATACGGCGAACGGAATCAGCGTCAGCGCATAGCCGGTGGGGAACAGGTCACGTCGCAAGGTCCCCAGCCACGGTCTGGGTACGTGGTATTGACGACGGGCGGCGACGTCGAACGCCAACGACAACACGCCGAAAAACAGCATGAAGTACAGTCCCGACCACTTTGTTGCAAAGGCCAGGCCGAGCAGTACCCCGGCGCCGAAGCGCCACCAGCGCACACCCAACCGGGGACCCCACACCGTCTCGCCGATGCGGCCGTCTAGTAGGGCGACATGCATCCGTTCACGCATCTGATCGCGGTCGACGATAAGGGCACCGAATGCGGCCACCACAAAGAACGTCAGAAAGCCGTCCAGCAGTGCGGTGCGCGCGGTGACAAAGCTGACGCCGTCGCAGATCACTAGGAGTCCGGCGATACCGCCGACCAAAGTTGACCGGCTAATCCGCCGCACGATTCGCACCACAAGGGCCACCATGACCACGCCCAGCAGTGCACCGCTGAACCGCCAGCCGAGCCCGTTGTAGCCGAATAGTGCCTCACCGATGGCGATCATCTGCTTACCGACCGGCGGGTGAACGACTAGACCAAAACCGGGGTTGTCTTCGATGCCATGGTTGTTCAGCACCTGCCAGGCCTGCGGGGCGTAGTGCTTCTCATCGAAGATCGGGGTGCCGGCGTCAGTCGGTGAGCCCAGGTTCAGGAATCGGGTGATCGCGGCGAGCAGCGTGATCACGCCGGTGGTGATCCAGCCGCGCAATCGGTCGACCGGTCCGAAGTCCGCGACGGGCACCAGCGGCCCGGGGCTGACGACGGGTACCGCACGTTCCTCGGCGGCGACGAAGGCTTCTTGGGGCGGTGCGGTCATCAGGTCGATCGTAGGCTGTCCGTCATGACCTCTGGCCGCCTGTTGCTCGGCGCTACCCCGTTGGGCCGGCCCTCGGATGCATCGCCAGGCTTGATCGACGCCCTGGCCAACGTCGACGTGGTGGCGGCCGAGGACACCCGTCGGGTGCGGACCTTGGCGAAGGCACTCGACGTCCAGATCGGCGGTCGAGTTGTCAGCCTGTTCGACCGGGTGGAGGCGTTGCGGGTGGGTTCGCTGGTCGATGCGATCCACGACGGTGCGACGGTGCTGGTGGTCAGCGATGCTGGCATGCCGGTGATCAATGACCCCGGCTATCGGTTGGTAACGGCGTGTATCGACGCCGGCATCGAGGTGACCTGCTTGCCGGGGCCGTCCGCGGTGACGACCGCCCTGATCGTTTCGGGTTTGCCGTCGGACAAGTTCTGCTTCGAGGGCTTTGCCCCGCGCAAGGGCTCGGCGCGCAGGTCGTGGCTGGCCTCGCTGGCCGAGGAGCCGCGCACCTGCGTGTTTTTCGAATCCCCGCGCCGGCTGGCCGCCTGCCTGCAGGATGCCGTCGAGCAACTGGGCGGGGCGCGTCCGGCCGCGGTGTGTCGGGAGCTGACCAAGACGCACGAGGAAATCGTGCGCGGCCCACTCGAGGAACTGGCGGCCTGGGCGGAGGACGGCGTGCTTGGCGAAATCACCGTGGTTATCGCCGGGGCCACCCCGTTGCACGTTGACCTGCGGTCACTGGTCGGTGAGGTCGAGAATCTTGTCGCCGCGGGTATCCGGATCAAGGACGCCTGTAGTGAGGTAGCGGCGGCGCACCAGGGGGTGCGCGCGCGTCAGCTTTACGATGCGGTGCTGGTTGCGCGCCGCGAACCGGATCCGGCGCCGTAGCTCCCTACCAAATCAGGGGGTGCAGGTGCTTCCGATGGGACCGACTTTCGGTGTGCACAACCGTGGCGGCGAGATTTTCGGAGGGTACAGCGCTGGTGGCGCGGGCAGCTTCGGCGGCGCCGGCAGACCCACCGGGGGAGCCGGCAAGCCCACGGACGGTGCGGCCAACCGAGGCGGCGCCGGCAGTGCCGGCAGCCCGCCCGGAAGCGCCGGCGCCGCCGCGGCTGGCAGGGCGCCCGCCATTGCCGGCAGTGCCGCGGCCAGCATCGTCGGATCCACCGGTAGACCGCCCGCCAAGGCCGGCAGTGCCGCGGCCAGCATCGTCGGATCCATCGGCAGCCCGCCGGCCAAGGCCGGCAGTGCCGCGGCCAACATCGCCGGATCCACTTGTAGCCCGGGCAAAGCGGCTTGGAGGTTTGGCAGCGCGGCGGCCAGCTGCGGCAGGCCGCCGGCGACCAACGCCATGACGTCCATCGGCGACATGCCCGCCGGTAGCGCTGGCAGGCCCGGCACGCCGGGGATGCCACCCGCGGCTGCCAGCGCGATCAGGTCGGTCGGCGAAACGCCCGGCAGACCTGGCAGGGCATTGGTGGCCATTGCCAGCAGGTTCGTCGGCGACACGCCGGCTAGACCCGGCAAGCTGATGTTCGGCAGACCCCCCGCGGACAGCAGGGCGATTAGCCCTGCCGGCGACAAGCCCGGTATCGCCCCGAGCCCCGGCAGGCTCAAGCTCGGTAAGGCAGCCAGCGCCGGTGTCGCCAGGGATGGCAACAGCATGCTGCTCACCGTGCTTGCGGTTCCGGTGGCTCCCGGCAGGATGCCCGAGGATTGCAGCGCGTTATAGGCAAGCACGATGTATGTGACGGCCAGTGCGCTACTGGTTACCACGCTGGCGGTGGTTCCCGCGACGCCGAGCACGCCGGTGACCACCGACGTCGCGGTGCGCAGCGCGGCGGGCCCGTTGGCCAGGTTGGGAACGCCGATGCCGGGAACGCCGATACTGGGCACGCCGATGCCGGGGATGCCAACACCAGGAATGCCGATGTCGGGAACACCGGGAGCCGGGGGCAGGGCCCCGGCTGCCAGGGGCGGCAGGCCTCCGGCGTCGGGCCCAAACGGCAGCAACCCGGGACCTCCCGGCGTGCCCGCGCCGGGGATACGAGCCGCGGCTGGGACGGCCGGGCTATCCAGGCCTGGGATCATGTCCTGCGGTGCGGCGACGGGCGGCGCTTCCTGCGGGGCCGGGGCCTGCCCGGACGGTCCCGGGGTTTTGGGCATCAGAACCGATGCCAACCGATCACACTGCTGGCCGGCGGTGCACGTCCCCTGGTTGGGAACGTGCATCGGCCCGGACATCGTCAACGGGGCAACGGCCATCGTCCCACCCACCATGGCCGCGGCGGCAACGCCAACGACACCGACTCTCATTACGGACCCCTCTCACCCCTCGCGCAAACGACCTCGCGATTCACACGGGCCAATGGATAGCAGCTTAGGCGTAGCTGGCTCACCGTGTGCACGTTCCGGCAAATTCCGTCACCTACCGTACTGGTGCAAAACCAGCACAAATTTGCTGGTTAGCCCACCCGCGTGGCGGTCACTGGGATCGGCGGCCCAACGATGGGGGCGGCTTTGTGTAGGCACTCCTCCCATTCGGCGGTGGGATCGGAGTCCGCCGTGATCCCGCCCCCCACGCCCAGCACGGCGTTGCCCGCCGTGTCGAACTCAACGGTGCGGATGGCGACATTGAGCTCACAGCCGGCCGTTGGTGAAGCGAAACCGACTGTGCCGCAATAAATTCCGCGCCGACCTTGCTCCCACTGTGAAATTAGTTGGCGGGCTCGCAGTTTGGGTGTCCCAGTGACCGACGCGGGCGGGAAGGTGGCGTCCAGCAACGTCGAAGTCGGCAATTCGTCCGGCACCCGGGCGGCCACCGTGGACACCAGATGCCATACGCCCGGAGCGCGCCGGACAACCAATAGTTCGGGGACCGTGACCGTGCCGGTAATCGCCACCCGGCCAAGGTCATTGCGGACCAGGTCGACGATCATGATGTTTTCGGCAACCTCTTTGGGCGAAGCCCGCAGCGCCGCCGGCCAGGCATCCAGCGGCAGGGTGCCTTTGATCGGGCTAGACATCACCACGGCACCGCGGCGCTGCAGGAAAAGCTCCGGCGACAGCGACGCCACCGCGCCCCACCGACCCGCGATATAGGCGGCTCGGGCCGGGGCGGTGCGAGCCACCCCGTCGATGAAGAAATCCAGCGGATCCCCGCTGACGGTCCCGGTGAACCGGGTGCACACGCAGGCCTGATAGACCTCGCCGGCCGCGATCGCCTCCAGGCAGGCCAGCACGCCGTCGTAGTGTGCTTGCCGATCGGCCGGTCCCCAGTCGATCCGACACGTCGCCGCCGGTCCGGCCGCTGGCGCCGGGGTTGCTGCCAGGGCGTTGCTCAGCCAGTGCGGCATGGGTTTCCCGGACAGGCTCTCGTACCACCACTGCCCGTTGCGATCCCGGCGTAGCACGCTGTCGGTCCACCCACCAGCGGCTTCTGGGATCCTGCTGCCCCGCCCGTCGGCGCCCGGGTCGGGGTAGGACAGGTAGCCGACCCAGCCGCCGCCCACGGCCTCCACGGTGGGCGCTGCGGTGTCATGCCGGTCCGATCGGACCGAGAACGCATCGGCGCTGCTGACGGGCCGCACGTCCACACTCGGCGCGATCACCGCCAATGCGTCGAACCATTCACCGGTCAGCGCCGCCGGCGGGGGTAAATCCAGTCGACTGGTGGCGCAGCCGAGGGCGCGCAGCACCTGTGGTGCACCGCCAAGGTCGCCGAGCCGGTCGATTCGCACCGCCCAAGCTTGACAGAACGCTGGCTTTTCGCACGTCGGGACCAGCCTGCGCGCCGGAACGGCGCGAGTTGGGCGGCTGGGCGGGAAACCTAGCCGCGGCTGATCTGGTGTGCCGTGGCCAGCGCCGCCAGCTTGTCGGGGTTGCGCATCACGTAGAAATTGGTGATCTTGTCGTCAACGATCTCCGTCGTGATCACCCCCTCCAAGCGCTCGCCGAGGTAGAACAGCACCGCCGGAGCGCTGTTGCACATCACCGTCTCCACCTGCAATTGCCCCGCCCCCTTGCGCATCAGCCCGGCGATGGCTCTGGCCACCCGGTCGGCGCCCACCACCGGTCTGCGGGCCGCCGACACCTTGCCGCCACTGTCGGCCATCCAGGTGGCGTCCGGAGCGAGCATCGCCATCAGCGCGTCCACGTCGCCGCTGGCAGCGGTTTCTAGGAATTGAGCGGTGATCTGGGCGTGGCGCTGCGGGTCCACCGATCGGGCGCCGTGCGGTTTGCGCCGCGCCTGGATGTGTTCGCGGGCGCGGTGGGCGACCTGGCGCACCGTCGGCGCCGGTTTGCCCACCGCGTCGGCAATCTCGCTGTAGTCGAATCCGAATACCTCGCGCAGCACGAAGACCGCCCGTTCGTCCGGCGTCAATGTTTCCAGCAGGACCAGCATTGCCATCGACACCGATTCGGCCAGCACGACATCGGCCGAGGGGTCCTGGTCGTCGAGCAGAAGTGGCTCCGGTAGCCACGGTCCCACGTACTCCTCGCGGCGGCGCGCGCCGGCCCGCAGGGCGTTGAGCGCCTGGCGGGTCACCAGTTGGGCCAGATAGGACTTGGTGTCACGCACCCCAGACAGGTCGACGGCGGCCCACCGCAAATAACTGTCCTGCAACACGTCGTCGGCTTCGGTTGCCGAGCCCAGGATTTCGTAGGCGATGGTGAACAGCAGTGGGCGCAGCAAGGTGAACCGTTGCGCGTGTTCGTCGTGCTCCGATGGCCCGCCCAACGACAGGCTCATCGGAGCGCGGCCTGCGGATCGGACACAGACGGCACCGGCCGCCTGCCGCCCCTGAACCAGAAATACGAGCCCGGCTTGGCGGCTTCGCGCCGGATCGCCCACACCGTGCCCTTGCAGATCGCTTCCTTGATGGTGGCCGCGCTTCGGCCACCGATGGCCAGGTTCACCGGGGTGTCGTCGGAGCGTGACAGCTGAACGGTGCCGTGTGAGCGGCCCAGACTGATGCACTGCCCGACGAAGGCCTGGCTCAGCACCGCCGGGGTGTCCCCAGCGGCGCGGCTCAGCACGGTGTTTGCCGCCTGGGCGCCCAGCGGCCCGGCCGCTTGGCAGCTCATGCGCAACGGCTGGCCGGACGGCGCGGCGGCGTCACCGGCGGCGATGACGCGCTCATCGGAGAGACTGGTCAGTGTCTCGTCGGTGAGCAGCCGGCCCAGGTCGTCGGTCTGAAGTCCGCTTCGGGCGGCCAGCTCCGGCACCCCGAATCCGGCCGTCCATACCGTGGCCGCGCTGGACAGCTCGGTGTCGTCCGAAAGCACCACGCTGTTCCACCGGACTTCGCGCACCGCCGCCGACTCCAGCACGTTGACACCCAGCTTGCGCAGTTGTTTGGCCACCGAACGCCGGCCTCGCCTGCTCAACGAGGGTCCCAGCGGGCCACCGCATACCAAGGTCACCCGGCGGCCCTGCTCGGCGAGCTCCGCGGCCGCTTCGATGCCGGTGAGCCCGCCGCCGACCACTGAGACGGGTGCGGCCGTGGGTAGGTCGGCCAGTATGTGGCGTAGCCGTGTTGCGCTTTCCAGATCGGCGACCGAATAGGCGAATTCGTCGGCGCCCGGCACCGCGGGCATGGCACCGGCGCTGCCCACGGCATAGATGAGGTAGTCGTAGGTCAACTCCGAGCCAGAGTTCAGCAGCAACGTGCGCGTGCCGGTGTCGATCCGGTCGACGGTGTCGACGACCAGTTGGATGTGGTCGCCGAGCAGCGTGTCGTAGTCGACTGTGGCGTTGCCGGTGCCCGCGGCCAATTGGTGCAACCGGATCCGTTCGACGAAGACCGGGCGCGGATTCACCAAGGTGACCTTGATATTGGTATTGCGCAGCAGGTGATTGGCGGCGATTGTGCCGGCATAGCCACCGCCGACGACAACGACGCGAATGGGTTGGTCGGTCCGCTCGGACATCTGGGTGCCTCCTAATTTCTGGGTGGTGCTCGCGGGATCCTTAACAGGACTCGTGCCCTTCAGACACCGCAGACCGGCCTGGCGTGACAATACGGCTCGCGAGTGTGAGCTGTTTCACTGTCCGGACCCGCTTCGGCGAGCGTTGATGCTGTGCTCGCTCACCGGTGATGACCTGGAATGTGGGTTGGTGTTTGTCGTTCGGGCCCGGCTCTGCGGGGGTCCGATTTCCGGGCCGGCCGAAACGGCATGCATGATAGGCTGCGCAACTGAAATCGACCCCGTGACCTGCCGGTACATCCCGGCGGATACTCGGGCGAGCGAGGGGCCTCGTCGATGCCCATCGGTGGGTATTCGAAGAACGAGCGGCCTGGGAGACAGCAGGTCACTGGCTCGTCGCAGATGGGCCGGTCGCCCGCGTTGGGCCAGACCCGGACAAGGCCCTGGTCACGATAAGGACGAATCGGAGGAGTCGTTGCCGCGCAGCTTGGCCCTTGCTGTCAGCTCCCGCGCCCCGCAGTTGATGGCGCCGACCACACTGGCCGGCTCCCAGGTGAGCAAAGCGATACCTGAAAGCCGAACCTCAACTGCCACAACCAAAGTGATGCAACCTGGCCGCCGAGGCGCAGGGATTCCGGTGCTGCGGGGATTCCTGTTGTCACCGCCCGTCCCCGGCAACGCCATGGTGGCGTTGCCGTCCGCCCGCTGGATGCCGATGCCGTTTCTCGCGTACCGCGACGCATGGACGCTTGGCGCCATCCAGCTCAAATGTGAGAATGGTTCGAACAATTAAGACACACACACCAGTCGCTGTCGCGTGCGCCGCGTTGCTGCTCGCTGGGGTGCTCGCCGGCTGCAGCAGCACCCGCGAAAACAGCAGCCCGTTTACCGCGATGGCCAGCCCCGCCATACCGTCGACCGCGCAGGAAATACCCAACCCACTACGCGGGCAGTACGAAGACTTGCTGGAACCGCTTTTTCCGCAGCGCAGTCCCGCCCAGCAGAAATATCCGGCCTGGCCGGCGTCCTACGACGCCAGCATGCGCATCTCCTGGCGGCAGCTGCAGCCGGTGGACCCGGCAACGCTGGGCCCCAACCCGCCAGACGACCGCAAGTATGACTTCAGCGCGATCGATAGCGCGCTGACCAATCTTGCCGATCGGGGAATGCGGCTGACGCTTCGGGTTTACACCGAAAACCCTTGCTGCAAAGCCTCGTATCCGGACAACACCAGCATCGCGGTTCCGGACTGGCTGCGCGCCCTCCCCGGCACCACCACCAGCCATCCGGGCCCGGCCGAGGGCACTGCGGCCGGGATTACGCAGGTGGTACCGAACTTCAACGATCCCACCTACCTGAGCAACTTCGCCGATCTGCTGGCGGCACTGGGGCGTCGTTACGACGGCGACGAGCGGCTGAGCGTTTTCGAGTTCTCCGGGTACGGCGACTTCAGCGAAAACCACGTCGCCTATCTACGCGATTCTCTCGGCGCGCCCGGACCGGCCCCGGACGACAGTGTTGCGGCGCTGGGCTATTACAGCCAGTTCCGCGACCAGAACATCACCAAGGCGTCCATTCAACGGCTAGTTGAGGCCAACGTGAGCGCTTTCCCCCGCACCCAGCTGGTGACCAGTCCGGCGAACCCGGAAATTGTGCGCGAGTTGCTCTCCGACGATGTCACGAAGAGACTTTCCGCGCCGGTGGGGATTCGCTCGGACTGTCTGGGTGTCAATGCGCCGATGCCGGCGTGGGCCGACGGTAGCGGCGCCCACTACGTGCAGACCCAAGATCCGGTGGTGGCCGCGCTCCGCCAGCGGCTCACCGTTGCGCCGGTGATCACCGAGTGGTGTCAATTGCCCGGTGGCACCACGCCGCAGGCTTACTACGAGAAAGGCCTGCGCGACGTGATGAGATACCACGTCTCGATGACCTCCAGCATCAACTTTCCCGACCAGGATTCGCGCACGACCATGGACCCCAAGTTGTACCTGCTATGGGCGCAAGCCAACGCCACCGCGGGCTATCGGTACTCCGTCGAAGCGAAGCCCGGATCGCAAGGGCTGGACGGCCGGACGGCCACGATTTCGGTGCTGTGGACCAACTACGGTTCGGCGGCCGCCACCGAGAAATGGGTGCCCGGATTCCGGCTGGTGGACATGAGCGGACAGACGATCAGGACGCTGCCCGCGACGGTGGATCTGAAGTCGCTGGTACCCGAGGCGCCCGGCGATCGCACCGCCCTACAGCCGACGCCGGCCTCGGCCACCGAGACGGTTCGTGTTGATCTGAACGGCCTGCCAGCTGGTCATTACACGCTGCGGGCGTCGATCGATTGGCAACAGCACAAACCGAACGCTTCACGCGTGGTGAACTATCCGCCCATGCAACTGGCGCGCGACGGCCGCGACGATTCCGGCTTTTATCCCATTGCGACGCTCGACGTACCGCGCGATGCGCAGACCGCACCGGTCAAAGATCAATGACGCTGGGGTCGCTGAGGTCGTTGGCGGTCTTCGCGCGAGTTTGCTTCGTTGCGCCGCGGTTCACTCAACCTGGTAGCGCGGGAATACGCCCGTGGGAGCCGGGAGCACGGTGCCTGGCGCTAGCCGCGTTCCGAGGGCGGTGAACGTTCGCTGATCTTCGGCCTGGCCCAACAGATCGAGCATCGTGCCGGCGGAGGTCGGCATGACCGGTTGAACCAGCAGTGCCGCGACGCGTACTACCTCGCAGGTGATGTAGAGCGTGGTGCGAAACCTGCTCTGGTCGGCGGCGGACTCGCTCTTGCGCAGCACCCAGGGCTGCTGCTCGGAGAAGTACTTGTTGGCGTCGCCAAGCATCAGCCAGATCGCCTCGAGGGCCAAATGCATGGCCTGGCCATCGAAGCTGGCGCGTGCCCGCTCCAACAGCCCGTCGGCGGTCGCTAGCAGCTCGGTGTCGGCGTCGGAGAACTCGCCGGGTACCGGCACCACTCCGCCCAGGTTCTTGGCGACCATCGACAGCGAGCGCTGGGCCAAGTTGCCGAGTTCATTGGCCAGGTCGGTGTTGATCCGGTTGATGATGGCCTCGTCGCTGTAGCTGCCGTCCTGGCCGAAGGGCACCTCGCGCAGTAGGAAATAGCGGACCTGGTCCACGCCGAACGTTTCGATCAACGCCATCGGGTCGACGGTGTTGCCCAGCGACTTGCTCATCTTTTCGCCGCGGTTGTGTAAGAACCCGTGGGCGAACACCTTTCGGGGTAGCTCGATGCCGGCCGACATCAGAAACGCCGGCCAGTAGACGGCGTGAAACCGGATGATGTCCTTGCCGATCATGTGCAGATCGGCGGGCCAATAGCGGCGAAAAGACTCCGAGTCGGTATCCGGGTAGCCGGCCCCGGTCAGATAGTTCGTCAGCGCGTCGACCCACACATACATGACGTGATCGGGATGCCCGGGCACCGGGACACCCCAGTTGAAGGAGGTGCGCGAGACCGAAAGGTCCTTGAGCCCGCCGGAGACGAAGCTGACGACTTCGTTGCGCCGGACCTCGGGTGCGATGAAATCCGGGTTGGCGCGATAGTGAGCTAGCAGCTTGTCGGCGTAGGCCGACAGCCGGAAGAAGTAGGTCTGCTCCTCGGTCCAGGTCACCGGTGTGCCGGTCTCGACGGCGATTCGGCCGCCATCGTCGAGAAGTTGGGTCTCGGATTCGACGAAGAAACGTTCATCGCGCACCGAGTACCAGCCCGAGTAGTTGTCCATATAGATGTCACCGGCAGCCTCCATCCGGCGCCAGATGTCTTCGGATGCCTTGTAGTGGTCGGCGTCGGTGGTGCGGATGAAACGGTCGAAGGAGATGTTCAGCGCCTCCTGCATGCGCTGGAACACGTCCGAATTGCGTCGGGCCAGCGCGGCAGTCGGCACGCCCGCTGCCTCGGCCGCCTGCGCCACCTTCAGGCCGTGCTCGTCGGTTCCGGTCAGGAAGCGCACGTCGTAGCCGTCCAGCCGTTTGAACCGGGCGATCGCGTCGGTGGCGATGTATTCGTATGCGTGACCCACGTGCGGCGCCGCGTTGGGGTACGCGATCGCGGTGGTGACGTAATAGGGCTTCATCGGGACTCCACCCTATTGGGTAGTCATATTGTGTGCGCGTGAGCTCCAATCGCCCCGCCCAACGAGAAGCACCGCCCGCGCCGGAGCCCCTGGTTCCCTTGATCGACGCGCACACCCACCTCGATGCGTGTGGTGCGGCCGACGCTCAGGGAGTGGCCGCCATCGTTGACCGGGCCGCGGCGGTCGGGGTAGAAGCGGTGGTCACCATTGCCGATGACCTGGAATCGGCGCGCTGGGTAACGCGGGCGGCCCAGTGGGATTCGCGGGTCTACGCCGCGGTGGCGTTGCACCCGACGCGCACGCAAGCGCTGACCGATGCCGCTCGCAGCGAGATCGAGGAATTGGTGGCCCATCCGCGGGTGGTGGCGGTCGGTGAGACCGGCATGGACATGTACTGGCCCGGCCGCCTTGCGGGCTGCGCGGATCCAGCTGTTCAGCGCGAGGCCTTCGCCTGGCACATCGACTTGGCGAAGCGGACCGGCAAGCCACTGATGATTCACAATCGGCAGGCCGATCGCGAGGTGCTCGACGTGCTGCGCGCCGAGGGCCCGCCCGAGACAGTGATATTCCATTGCTTCTCGTCGGGTGCTGCGATGGCCCGGGAGTGTGTGGCGGCCGGCTGGTTGCTGAGCCTGTCCGGGACGGTGAGCTTCCGCAACGCCCGCGACCTACACGAGGCGGTTCCGCTGATCCCGATGGGCCAGCTGTTGGTAGAAACCGACGCTCCTTTTTTGACACCGCATCCTTACCGGGGCGCGGCAAACGAACCGTACTGCCTGCCGTACACTGTCCGAGCGCTTGCTGAGCTGGTTAATCATCGCCCTGAGGAGGTGGCCCAGGTCACGACGAGCAATGCTCGCCGGGCATATCGATTGGGCCCGCCTATCGGCTGAACACCGGTTGTCCTCGCTAACACGTGCACGCCGGAGTTGCTCAGCATTGGTCGGTTCGTTACCGTCTTGTGATCGAACGGGTGGGCCTCTGGGCCCATTTTGTCATTTACAGCTGAAAAGGTCTTGAGTCGCTACCGGGTTGTTGCTGAGTTTGGGATAGACGCACAGTGAATCTGCTTACGAAACTTAATCAAACCGAATCAACGATGATGCGCCTCGTAGTTGGGGCCTTGCTGCTGGGACTGGCATTCGCTGGTGGGTTCGCGGTTTCTGCCTCGAAGACCGTGACGTTGACCGTCGACGGAACCGCGATACGCGTTACGACGATGAAATCGCGGGTGATCGACATCGTCCAGGAGAACGGGTTCTCCGTTGGTGAGCGCGACGACCTGTACCCCGCCGCTGACGTGGTGGTGCACGACAAGGACAACATCGTGCTGCGGCGCAGCCGGCCGCTGGAGATCTCGCTGGACGGCCGCGACGTCAAGAAAGTGTGGACGACGGCGTCGACGATCGACGAGGCCCTGGCCCAACTCGCCATGACCGACACGGCCCCTGCCACGGCCTCCCGGGGCAGCCGTGTTCCGCTGGCCGGGATGGCCCTACCCGTGGTGAGTGCCAAGACCGTGCAGCTCAACGACGGCGGTGTGCAGCGTGCGGTCCACCTTCCGGCGCCCAATGTCGGGGCGCTGCTGACCGCCGCCGGCGTGCCGCTGCAAGACAGTGATCGGGTGGTGCCGAGTGCGACGACACCGATCGTCGACGGCATGCACATCGAGGTGACCCGTAACCGCATCGAGCGAGTCACCGAGCGGTTGCCACTGCCGCCGAACGCGCGGCGCATCGAAGACCCGGAAATGAATATCAGCCGGGAAGTGGTCGAAGACCCGGGTGTGCCGGGTACACAGGACGTGACGTTCGTGGTGGCCGAGGTCAATGGTGTCGTTACCGGTCGGCTCCCGGTCGCCAACGTCGTGGTGACCCCCGCGCGCGAAGCGGTGGTGCGCGTGGGCACCAAGCCGGGCACCGAGGTGCCTGCGGTAATCGACGGAGCCATCTGGGATGCCATCGCCGGCTGCGAGGCCGGTGGCAACTGGGCCATTAACACCGGCAACGGGTACTACGGCGGCGTGCAATTCGACCAGGGCACCTGGGTAGCCAACGGCGGTCTGCGGTACGCCCCCCGCGCCGATCTGGCCACCCGCGAGGAGCAGATCGCGGTCGCCGAGGTGACCCGCCAACGGCAGGGCTGGGGCGCCTGGCCGGTGTGCAGTGGACGAGCGGGGGCACGCTGACCATCCGTCTGC
Source organism: Mycobacterium basiliense (assembly GCF_900292015.1). NCBI lineage: Bacteria > Bacillati > Actinomycetota > Actinomycetes > Mycobacteriales > Mycobacteriaceae > Mycobacterium > Mycobacterium basiliense. The sequence goes on along the minus strand of NZ_LR130759.1, from coordinate 4,510,974 downwards.
TGGGACGTACCGAGATCAGGCGGCTGGCCAAAGAACTCGAGTTTCGGCCGCGAAAATCTCTTGGACAGAACTTCGTTCACGACGCCAACACCGTGCGCCGGGTGGGTGTGGTCTCGGGTGTCGGCCGGTCCGACCAGGTGCTGGAAGTCGGTCCCGGGCTCGGGTCGTTGACGCTGGCGTTGCTCGACCGTGGAGCGAAGGTTACGGCGGTCGAGATCGATCCGGTGCTGGCCGCACGGTTGCCGCAAACCGTGGCCGAGCACTCACATAGCGAGATCCAGCGGCTGACGGTGCACAACCGCGACATCCTGTCCTTGCATATTGAGGATCTGGCCACCCAGCCGACGGCGGTGGTGGCCAATCTGCCCTACAACGTCGCGGTCCCTGCGTTGTTGCATCTCCTTGCCGAATTCCCGTCCATCACGTCTATGACCGTGATGGTGCAGGCCGAGGTCGCCGAACGACTCGCCGCCGAGCCGGGCGGCAAGGAATACGGCGTACCCAGCGCCAAGGTGGGCTTCTACGGGCGGGTCCGACGTTGTGGCACGGTGTCGCCGACAGTCTTCTGGCCGATCCCACGCGTCTACTCCGGTTTGGTCCGCATCGATCGGTACGAGACCTCGCCATGGCCCACCGACGAAGCATTTCGCCGCAAGGTGTTCGAACTGGTCGATATCGCTTTTGCGCAGCGCCGTAAGACGTCGCGAAACGCGTTTCTGGAGTGGGCGGGATCGGGTAACGAGTCGGCGAATCGATTGCTAGCGGCCAGCATCGACCCTTCCCGGCGCGGTGAGACGCTGTCCATCGACGACTTCGTGCGGCTACTCCGGCGCTCCGGCGACCGGTCCGGCGATGGCGTCGGTCCCAGCGGCGCCGGAGGGGAGCGCCACGCCTCCGGCCAGGTTTCGGCGACCTGATCGTCGGCTCCGGGGCACCGATACGTGTGGATCGACGGTTGCAGCGATAGTCTGCTGCGGTGTCACCCTCTGACGGCAACACCGCTGAGTTGTGGGTGCCTACCGGGTCGGTCACCGTTCAGGTGCCCGGAAAGGTCAACCTGTACCTTGCGGTGGGCGATCGGCGTGCGGACGGCTATCACGAGCTGACCACGGTGTTTCATGCCGTGTCGCTGGTGGACGAGGTGACGGTGCGCAACGCGGACGTGTTGTCCCTCGAACTGGTCGGCGAGGGAGCCGACAAGGTACCCACCGACGAACGAAACCTGGCCTGGCGGGCGGCCGAGCTGATGGCCGAACATGTGGGGCGGGCACCGGATGTGTCGATTCTCATCGACAAATCCATTCCGGTCGCCGGTGGCATGGCGGGCGGCAGCGCCGATGCGGCGGCCGTGCTGGTCGCGATGAACTCACTGTGGGAGCTCAATGTGCCTCGTCGCGACCTCCGCATGCTGGCCGCGCGGTTGGGCAGCGATGTGCCCTTCGCGCTGCACGGCGGCACCGCGCTGGGTACCGGTCGCGGCGAGGAGTTGGCCACGGTGTTGTCCCGGAATACCTTCCACTGGGTGCTGGCCTTCGCCCACCACGGATTGTCCACGCCGGCGGTGTTCACCGAGCTGGACCGGCTCAGGGACGTTGGCAATCCGCCGCGTCTGGCCGAGCCCGGGCCGGTGCTGGCGGCTCTGGCCGCGGGTGATCCCGAGCAGCTGGCGCCACTGCTGGGCAACGAAATGCAGTCGGCCGCGGTGAGCCTGGATCCGGAATTGCGGCGCGCATTGCGTGCGGGCGAGGAGGCCGGGGCCCTGGCAGGTCTGGTGTCCGGTTCGGGTCCCACGTGCGCGTTTCTGTGCAAGTCGGCGGAGTCGGCGATCGACGTCGGCGCCCAGCTGTCCGGTGCCGGGGTCTGCCGTACGGTGCGAGTCGCCACCGGACCGGTACCGGGGGCCCGTGTGGTTCCGACCCCGATGACTCAGGACTAACGGCGAATGACCGGATTGTGAAATCTGCCTCAAAACACGCCGGGGTTTGGCTAGTTCTTTAAGAGTTGCTTAAGATAATCCGCGGTGACGAGTAGTGGTGAGCAAGAGTGCGCAAATCCTGCGAGTTTTTCGTCCGTCCGGCATAGCGCTGGGCGGACGCCTGATTCTGCGTATCGAGTGACCCAGCGTTGGGTCTTCGGCTTATCACCGATTCGAGACACAATCGCTCCCCAACTGTGTGCGCGCGCCTGTCGCAATGTGATGTCCAGCAGGCGGAACATGAAAACCCGGGTCTTGGGCCCGAACCAAGGAGGTTGCCTTGAGCAGGTTTAGCGAGAAGATGTTCCGCAACGCCCGCGAGACCACCAAGGGCATGGTCACCGGTGAACCGCACAGCCCGGTTCGCCACACCTGGGGCGAGGTGCACGAGCGGGCGCGTCAGATCGCCGGTGGGTTGGCAGCGGTCGGCGTCGGCCCCGGCGACGCGGTCGGTGTGCTCGCCGGTGCGCCGGTCGAGATCGCCCCGACCGCCCAGGGGTTATGGATGCGCGGCGCCAGCCTGACCATGCTGCACCAGCCCACCCCGCGCACCGACCTGGTGCTGTGGGCCGCGGACACCGCGACCGTCATCGACATGATCGAGGCCAAGGCGGTGGTCATCTCCGATCCGTTCATGGCGGCCGCTCCAGTGCTCGAGGAGCGCGGCATCAAAGTTCTGACCGTCGAGCAGCTGTTGGCGTCTGACCCCATCGACCCCATCGATGCCGGCGAGGACGACCTGGCGTTGATGCAATTGACGAGCGGCTCGACCGGATCTCCCAAAGCGGTTCAGATCACCCACCGCAACCTGTTCGCCAATCTTGAGGCGATGTACATCAGCGCCGAATACAACGAAGAGACTGACGTGATGGTCAGCTGGCTGCCGTTGTTCCATGACATGGGCATGATCGGCTTCTTGACGGTGCCCATGTACTTCGGCGGTGAGCTGGTCAAGGTCACCCCGATGGACTTCATGCGGGACACGCTGCTGTGGGCCAAGCTGATCGACAAGTACCACGGGACGATGACGGCGGCCCCAAACTTTGCCTACTCGCTGTTTGCCAAGCGGCTGCGCAAGCAGGCCAAACCCGGTCAGTTCGATCTGTCCACGCTGCGCTTCGCGCTGTCCGGCGCCGAGCCGGTTGAACCCGCCGACGTTGAAGACCTATGTGATGCCGGCGCCCCGTTCGGACTGAAGCCGCAAGCGATCCTTCCGGCCTACGGCATGGCCGAGATCACGCTCGCCGTCGCGTTTTCCGAGTGCGGTGCAGGTCTAGTGGTCGACGAGGTCGATGCCGACCTGCTGGCGGCGCTGCGCCGCGCGGTACCGGCTGCCAAGGGCAATACCCGCCGGCTGGCCTCATTGGGTCCGCTGCTGCAGGGTATCGAGGCCCGCATCGTCGACGAGGACGGCAACGTGTTGCCGGCCCGCGGTGTCGGGGTGATCGAGCTGCGTGGCGAGTCGGTGACACCGGGATACATCACCATGGGTGGCTTCATTCCGGCCCAGGACCAGCAGGGCTGGTATGACACCGGTGACCTCGGCTACCGGATGGACAACGGTCACGTCGTGGTGTGCGGGCGGGTCAAGGACGTCATCATCATGGCCGGACGCAACATCTATCCGACCGACATCGAACGGGCGGCAGGTCGCGTCGAGGGCGTGCGCCCAGGCTGTGCTGTGGCCGTGCGGCTCGATGCCGGCCACTCTCGGGAGACCTTCGCCGTTGCCGTGGAATCGAATGCTTTCGAGGATCCCGCCGAGGTGCGTCGCATCGAGCATCAGGTGGCCCACGAGGTGGTCGCCGAGGTCGATGTGCGGCCGCGCAACGTCGTGGTGCTCGGTCCGGGCACCATCCCGAAGACGCCGTCGGGCAAGCTGCGACGGTCCACCTCGCTGACCCTGGTTACATAGCTCCCGCGCGGCGCGGGCGGCCGAATGCGCCCGGTTGCCTGGGTGACATGGGCACATCGACACGGTGGCCAAGCCCACGACATGGATAACTGCGGTCACCGGGGCATTACTATCTGGCGGCCAACGGGTTGGCGTTGGCGGGCGCGCATCGCTTCTTTGTCGGTAATCCACAGATCGGCAAGGCGTTTTTCGATGCCACGCAGCCGACGCCGGGCAGGAGATTTCGCAGGCCACCCACACCATCACCACGGCCGCGGCGGCCAGACAATTGCTCCGCCATCGGCGCTACCAGGCGTGGACGTGGTTTTGGGCGGGCTCTAGGCCCAGTTCGACGAGCAATTCGGTGGCGTCGGCGGCCTGCTCGCATATCGTGGGGATCTCCGGACGCTCGGTCGTCCTGAAGTTCTCCAGCACAAATGCGGCGGGATCCTTGCGACCGGGCGGACGGCCGATCCCGATCCGCACCCGTTGAAAGTCCTTGGTGCCCAACGCAGCCGCCACGGACCGTACCCCGTTGTGGCCGCCCTCGCCGCCACCAAATTTGAGCCGGACGCGGCCGAAATCAAGATCGAGCTCGTCGTGGACGATGATGATGTCGGCCGGGGGCACCGAATAGAACTTCGCCAACGGCGCTATTTGGCGGCCCGACTCGTTCATGTAGCAGCGTGGTTTGGCCAACACCACCGAGCGTCCCGCCAGCCGGCCGGTGACGACCTCCGCGCCGGAGCGCTTGTGTGCTTTAAATTTCGCGCCCATGCGGGCGGCGAGTAGGTCGGCAACCATGAACCCGAGGTTGTGGCGGGTGCGGGCGTAGTTCTCTCCCGGGTTGCCCAGGCCGACCACCAGCTGGGGTTCGGCCACGTCGCGAGCCGCCTATTCGGACTCGTCGGTGGCCTCGGCGTCGCCGGCCTCATCGGCGGTGCCTACCTCCGCCTCCGCTTCCTCACCTTCGGCCGCAAGTTCTTCGGCGGTCGGGGCGTTGACCACGTTGACCACCAACATGTCCGGGTCGGAAATGAGGTTGACGCCCGACGGCAGGCTGATCTGCCCGGCGGTGAACTGAGTGCCCGCCTCGGCGTCTTGGATGGACACCGTCAACTGTTCGGGGATCGATAGCGCCTCGGCCTCGATTTCGATGGTGTTGGTTTCCTGAGTAACCAGAGTCCCCGATACGGCGTCGCCCTGGATGGCCACACTGACCTCGACGACGACCTTCTCGCCGCGGCGCACCACCACCAGGTCGGCGTGCTGAATGGTGCGGCGGATCGGATGGATATCCAGTGCCTTGGTTAGCGCCAGCTGTTCCTCGCCGGCGATGTCCAAGGTCAGGACCGCGTTGGTGCCGGAGTGTCGAAGCACTGCTGCATAGTCGTGTCCGGGTAGCTCGAGGTGCCGTGGCTCGGCGCCGTGTCCGTACAGCACGGCCGGAATCTTGCCGGCCCGGCGGGCCCGGCGGGACGCGCCCTTGCCCGTCTGGGTACGTACCGTGACCGCGAGTTGATTGCTTGTGGTGGCCGTTTTGGTAGCCATTGTGTCGCTCCTGTGTGCTCGGCGCCTTGTTTGGGGCACGGCCAGGATCGCGACATACCGTCGGTCTCCGTCGATAACGGTGCTCTGACAGTCAGGTGTAGACCGGTCAGCCACCCTCGCCGTGACGCTCGGCCAGGTTAGCGCATCGGCACCGCAGAGCGGAAATTCGCCGGCTTGCGTCGTCGCACCCCGGATGTCACATCCGCCACAGGGCCCCCTCGGGGCGGCGATGTTGGGCGTGCCCGCCTTCGAGCGACAAATCGCACCATCGGCGAGACATACGCGAAGTTGTCGCTCGAAGGCGGGCAAAAAGCCCACCGGACTTCCCAGCGTCCCGTGGGGCCCATGTGACCGGTGTGGCTGTGTGGATTTTTTTTTTGGGGGGGGGGCGCTCAGCGCGGGCCTTTTAACCTAGGCGTTTAGTAGGTTATTGAGTTCGGCTCCGTAATTACTAATCGCTCTGAGCGTGAGCATATCCGCATGAACACAGTCTACCGAGTGCATGGTGATATCCCCAGTGACGTAGGGGTGCCAAATCTCTCGCAGGCTTGTATTCGCGTTATTTACGCTTTGCGCGGCCCAGAATATAATCAGGTCCCCGTCAAATATATCGGGCGGGGTTGCTGTCCAGCACCGGTCCATGTTGGTGGCCGCATTGTCGACGATGAACTCTATGAGCTTCCTGGAGGGAAGAATGACGTCCAGATCGCTACGTTGGTGGCGAACGAGGTCCTCGAGTTGGTCGTAGTTGAGGCGGTTCGTCCCTGCGGGGAGGTCGATTTGGTATAACCGCATCGTCTCTTTCAGCACTTCAAGTTCGATAAAATCTCGAGTCCTTTGCTCGGCGGGTCTGTCGATTTTGAAGGCGGGCACGGCATCCAAGACAATAAGGCGTTCGACCACCGAACCACGTCGACTCAGTTCGATTGCCAGTTCATGAGCTAGTGCTCCACCAAAAGACCAGCCAAGAAGTCTGTACGGACCGACGGGATCGATCGCCTGCACTCTGTCGGCATAGTTTCTTGCCATGCACCGAATTGACTTGGCGACAACTTCCCCGTTTTGCGGCACCTGGTGAATGCCAATGATTGGGCAATCCAAGTGTGAACCCAGAGCCTGATATGGCCAGCTGATCCCGCCGGCCGGATGAATACAGAACAATGGAACGCCCCTACCGGTGTTGAGGGTCTCGATAGGAAGCATGTCGGCCACCGCGCGGGCGGGGTTGTGCAATTGCTCGTTCAAGCGTCGCACGGATGGTGCGTTGAATAGGGTGCGTATGGCGAGTTCGACGCCGAGGGCTTTGTTGATTGCGGCGATGGCTCGTATTGCCAGCAGTGAGTCTCCGCCGAGGTCGAAAAATGATTCCTGCACGCTGACGCGTTGGAGGCCTAGAACGCGGGCGTAGATGCGGGCCAGGGTTTCTTCGACTGGGCCGGTGGGGGCTTGGTAGGTGTCGGTGGTGGTGTATTCGGGTGGTGGTAGGGCGTGTTTGTCGAGTTTGCCGTTGACCGTCAAGGGCCAGGTCTGCAGGGTTACCACGGCGGCGGGGACCATGTAGGGGGGCAGTTGTTGACCTAGCGCTGCGCGCAGCTTGGCCGGGTCTGCGGTTCCGGTGATGTAGCCCACTAGACGTTGTTCGCCGGGGTGGTCCTGGCGGGCGATCACGGTGGCGTGTTGCACTCCTTCGAGTGCGGTTAAGGCGGCTTCGATTTCGCCGCATTCGATGCGGTACCCGCGGATTTTGACTTGTTGGTCGACTCGGCCGGCATATTCCAGTTGTCCCTGGGTGTTCCAACAGACCAGGTCTCCGGTGCGATACATCCGTGTGCCCGTTGCGCCGAAGGGACACGAGACAAACCGCGTCGCGCTCAACCCTGGGCGCCGCCAATACCCCGCGCCCACTCCCGTGCCGGCGATATACAACTCACCGACGACTCCCGCCGGCGCCGGACGCAACCATCGATCCAGCACGAACAACGCCGACCCTGGCACCGGCGACCCGATCGGCGGTGCTGCTCTACTGGCTGGTCCCGGCGTTAATGGCGCGCTCATCGCCGCGTATATCGTGGTTTCGGTGGGGCCGTAGGCGTTGATCATTACCCGTTGAGGTGCCCACTGATCGACGACCTCTGCCGGGCAGGCCTCCCCGGCTACCACCAGGGTCACTGACTCCAATCCTTGCGGGCAGAGCATCTTTACCGCTGATGGGGTTTGGCTTAAGACGCTGACTTGTTCGGTGGTCAGCAGGGCGTGGAACTGTTCTGGTGAGCGGGTTACCTCGTCGGGCACCACGACTAGTCGCCCTCCGTGTAAAAGCGCACCAAAGATCTCCCACACCGAAAAATCGAAGGCGTGGGAATGGCATTGCGACCATACTTGTCCTGGCTTCGTTAGATCCGGGGTCAGTGCGCTGAGCAGTTGGGTGACGTTGTGGTGGGTGATGGCCACCCCTTTGGGTATGCCGGTGGTGCCTGAGGTGTAGATCAGATACGCGATGTCTTGCGCGGCGGGTGCCGGCAAGTCGGTAGCCGGGTAGGTCTGGATGTCGGGGTCGTCGATGTCGAGGGTGATCAGGTTGTGTTGGTCTAGTCGGGTGGCTAGCGCGGTGGTGGTCAGTGCGGCGATGGGGGCGGCGTCGGTGAGCATGAAGCCGATCCGGGTTGGCGGCAGTGCTGGGTCGATCGGTAGATAGGCTGCCCCGGTCTTGAGTACCGCCAGGATCGCGATGATGGCTTGGTGGCAGCGTGGCAGTAGCAGTGCCACGAAACGACCTGGGCCCGCGCCCCGAGTGACCAGCAGGTGTGCGAGTTGGTTGGCGGCTTGGTTGAGTTCGTGGTAACTCAACGAGTGGGCCTGGTAGGTCAGCGCTACCGCGTCGGGGCTGCGTTGGACCTGAGCGGTCCATAGCTGTGTAAGTGAGGCCCCGCCACCGGGGGGTGGGGTCAAGACCGCCCGGTTAGCCCATCGGTCTAGGCGGGCATGTTCGCCGGTATCGAGCAGATCAATCGATGACAACCTTCGTGCCGGGTCCACGGTGACCGCCATCAACACCCGCTGCAGGCGCGCGATGAGGGTGTCGATGGTGGTGGCATCGAAGATGTCGGTGCGAAATTCCACGTTGCCGCTGATGCCGGTGGGTGTGCCGGTTAGGCTGCAGTGTTCGGTCAGCGAAAACACCAGATCCATGCGGGCGGTGTGGGTGTGTAGTGGTAGCGGGTTGACTTGGAGGTCACCCAATTTCAGCGCGGCGGGTTGGCTGTTCTGCCAGGCCAGCATCACCTGGATCAGGGGGTGATGCGTATGGGATCTGGTTGGTTTGAGCCGTTCAACGAGGATCTCGAAGGGCGCGTCTTGGTGTTCGTAGGCGGCTAGGCTGCGCTCGCGTACTTGGGCGAGCAGTTCAGCGAAGGTGGGATTCCCAGCTATCTCAATCCGCAACACCAAGGTGTTGACGAAAAACCCGACGAGTTGATCGAGGGCAGGGTCGCGCCGCCCGGCGATGGGGATCCCGATGGCCACATCGGTGCTGGCGCTGAGTTGAGACAACACCACGGCCAGGGCGGCCTGAATGACCATAAAGTTCGTAGTGTTGTGCTGGCTGGCCACCGTATGCACCCGCTGGGCCAGCGCGGCCGGCCAGTGCACGGCGGCAGTGTCGCCGTGGTGATTGGCCACCCGGGGGTGGGGCCGATCGGGGGCAAGTTGCAGCCGATCTGGCATCCCGGCTAGGGCCCGCTCCCAATAGGCGAGTTGCGCCGCGATGGGGCTGTCGCTGTCGTCGGGGTCGCCGAGGTTTGCTCGCTGCCATAGCGTGTAATCGGCATACTGCACTGGCAAGGGGGCCCAGGCCGGCGTCTGGCGTGCGCACCGGCTGGCGTAGGCCACACTGAGATCATTCGCCAACACCGGAAGCGACCAGCCGTCGGCAGCGATGTGGTGCACCGTCACCGCCAATACGTGTTTTTGGTCGCTGACAGCGAAAAGCTGTGCCCGCAGGGGGATCTCGGTAGTCAGATCGAACGTGTAACGAGCTGCCGCGCCTAGGGCCTCATCTAGCTGACTGGGTGGCCATTGGGTCGCGTCGATGACGTCCCAGCCCAGGTGGGTCTGCTCGGCGGGCAGGATCAGCTGCTGGGGTATGCCCTCGACCGCGCGGAACACCGTGCGTAACGACTCGTGGCGGCCCACCACGTCGGCCAACGCCGCACCCAAGGCCTCGGTGTCGAGGTGCCCAGATAGCCGGAACGCGGTGGCCATGTTGTAGACCGGTGAAGGCCCGTTGAATTGATCGATGAACCACAACCGGCTCTGGGCAAACGACAACGGCACCACCGCAGGCCGCTTGACAGCCACCAGCGGTGTCAGCCCGCCAGGAGTATCACCGATACGCAGTGCGAGCTGAGCAATCGTCGGTGCGTTGAATAGGGTGCGTATGGCGAGTTCGACGCCGAGGGCTTTGTTGATTGCGGCGATGGCTCGTATTGCCAGCAGTGAGTCTCCGCCGAGGTCGAAAAATGATTCCTGCACGCTGACGCGTTGGAGGCCTAGAACGCGGGCGTAGATGCGGGCCAGGGTTTCTTCGACTGGGCCGGTGGGGGCTTGGTAGGTGTCGGTGGTGGTGTATTCGGGTGGTGGTAGGGCGTGTTTGTCGAGTTTGCCGTTGACCGTCAAGGGCCAGGTCTGCAGGGTTACCACGGCGGCGGGGACCATGTAGGGGGGCAGTTGTTGACCTAGCGCTGCGCGCAGCTTGGCCGGGTCTGCGGTTCCGGTGATGTAGCCCACTAGACGTTGTTCGCCGGGGTGGTCCTGGCGGGCGATCACGGTGGCGTGTTGCACTCCTTCGAGTGCGGTTAAGGCGGCTTCGATTTCGCCGCATTCGATGCGGTACCCGCGGATTTTGACTTGTTGGTCGACTCGGCCGGCATATTCCAGTTGTCCCTGGGTGTTCCAACAGACCAGGTCTCCGGTGCGATACATCCGTGTGCCCGTTGCGCCGAAGGGACACGAGACAAACCGCGTCGCGCTCAACCCTGGGCGCCGCCAATACCCCGCGCCCACTCCCGTGCCGGCGATATACAACTCACCGACGACTCCCGCCGGCGCCGGACGCAACCATCGATCCAGCACGAACAACGCCGACCCTGGCACCGGCGACCCGATCGGCGGTGCTGCTCTACTGGCTGGTCCCGGCGTTAATGGCGCGCTCATCGCCGCGTATATCGTGGTTTCGGTGGGGCCGTAGGCGTTGATCATTACCCGTTGAGGTGCCCACTGATCGACGACCTCTGCCGGGCAGGCCTCCCCGGCTACCACCAGGGTCACTGACTCCAATCCTTGCGGGCAGAGCATCTTTACCGCTGATGGGGTTTGGCTTAAGACGCTGACTTGTTCGGTGGTCAGCAGGGCGTGGAACTGTTCTGGTGAGCGGGTTACCTCGTCGGGCACCACGACTAGTCGCCCTCCGTGTAAAAGCGCACCAAAGATCTCCCACACCGAAAAATCGAAGGCGTGGGAATGGCATTGCGACCATACTTGTCCTGGCTTCGTTAGATCCGGGGTCAGTGCGCTGAGCAGTTGGGTGACGTTGTGGTGGGTGATGGCCACCCCTTTGGGTATGCCGGTGGTGCCTGAGGTGTAGATCAGATACGCGATGTCTTGCGCGGCGGGTGCCGGCAAGTCGGTAGCCGGGTAGGTCTGGATGTCGGGGTCGTCGATGTCGAGGGTGATCAGGTTGTGTTGGTCTAGTCGGGTGGCTAGCGCGGTGGTGGTCAGTGCGGCGATGGGGGCGGCGTCGGTGAGCATGAAGCCGATCCGGGTTGGCGGCAGTGCTGGGTCGATCGGTAGATAGGCTGCCCCGGTCTTGAGTACCGCCAGGATCGCGATGATGGCTTGGTGGCAGCGTGGCAGTAGCAGTGCCACGAAACGACCTGGGCCCGCGCCCCGAGTGACCAGCAGGTGTGCGAGTTGGTTGGCGGCTTGGTTGAGTTCGTGGTAACTCAACGAGTGGGCCTGGTAGGTCAGCGCTACCGCGTCGGGGCTGCGTTGGACCTGAGCGGTCCATAGCTGTGTAAGTGAGGCCCCGCCACCGGGGGGTGGGGTCAAGACCGCCCGGTTAGCCCATCGGTCTAGGCGGGCATGTTCGCCGGTATCGAGCAGATCAATCGATGACAACCTTCGTGCCGGGTCCACGGTGACCGCCATCAACACCCGCTGCAAGAGGTGACCCAATTCGGCGGCGCGGAAGCTCGAGAACAGACTCCCGCCCCCAACGGTAGCCAAATAGAGCTGGTCGTTATCTCGTAGGAAGACCAATCCAGAATGCCGGGGGCCAAAACCAGAGGCGGTGGGTGACGCCGATGCCGCAGCATCACCGAAGGGCAGCAGAGTCGTCGAGGGAACAAAATTGATACAAAGTCTGTCTGCCTCCGTGGCGCCGTGGAAGTTGCCGTTGCGGCGAAGGATGGACAGCGGAAACCTTTGATGGCGTACCGCTTCTTGTATCCGCATATCAACGTGCCGACAAAAGTCGGCAACGGTCGCCTGCGGTCGAGCGGTCACCACCAGCGGAACAACCCCGGAGAACATCCCGGGAATTGCCATCGTCTCTGGCCGGACGCGTCTGGTTACTGGGAAATCGAGCACTACCTCCGAGCCCGACGCGCACCACCCATGCACCAGAAGCGCGCATGCCGCCGTCAGAATCGACGATCGACGCACTCCCAGCGCTTGAGCTAGCCCCTGCGCACGGGCTACGACTGTGTTGTCCAGCTGGGCGAGGTCCGACATCAAAGACGGATCCCGCTTGTGGGCAACCCGTGTCAGCCGATGATCCGGCCGTTCTTCCTGCGAAAGTTGTGAAAGGGTGCTTCGCCAATAGGCTAAGTCTTCGGCGTAGCTATCGGATTCCTCATACGCTGATTCGCAATCCACCAGATCGCGCAGTGAGCCGAAAAAGGCTGGCGGAACCGGTGCGCCAGAAATCAACGCAGAATAAACAGCAGCGAATCGATTGGCAATAAGGATGGAGCTGAACCCGTCTGAAACGATGTGGTGCCAGCACGCATGCAGGTGAAATTGATCCGATCGTGTCTGAAACAGAGTAAATTTGGTCAGCGGACCTTCGGTCAGGGCTATTGGCGTGCGCCGGATGGATTCGGCGAGTCTATAGGCCTCTCCTATCGGATCTCGCGAGTCTGTAAGGTCATGGGTGACAAGCTCGAAATCTAAGTAATCCACGACCCGTTGGACAACTTCGTCATCCACTTCAAAGAATGCCGCCCTAAGCGGTTCGGCCTCTTTCAGCACCAACCGGATCGCGCATTCAAGCACATCGGGCACCACCGCGCCCGTAATGGTGATGAAGTAGCCCAGGTGCCAGTCGGCGGCCCCGTGACTACCCGTCTCATGTGCAAGCCAGATATCAAGCTGCCCCCGAGTCAGCGGAAGTGCCTGACCCTTACTTTCCATGTGACGATTTCGAGCCGGCCGGTCCGTCACCTGAAGTCGCGTCTTGCGCCAGCTTGTTGCGGAACTTGACCCATAATCAAACGGATTGTCGCTCAACGTATGTCCTCTTCGTAGTACAGGCGTCCGCTGCGCTTCTATCGGATTGTGTGTCGACTCAAATCGGGTGGGCCTACTCGATGTCGGGAGGAGGGGTTTCGTCCGCTTCGCGGTTCAATGTTTTTAGCTAAAAATGACTGTTAAGATTCACTGCGATTTGCCGGCGAATCGCCGCCATGTGATTTCCAAAGGTTCCAATCGAGGGCGAAAATACGGCTATTGTGAACTGGTGGATCACCTTCTGCGAAGGGCCGGACGAATAGATCTATCCATCGCTTTCCTATTTGATGTCCGTGTATATTACAACCTCGCCCGTCCTCTCCCCATGGGCAGGTCGCATAGTTTTCTTATTCTCGAAATGTGCGATCTGCATCGAGCAACTCCTATGGCCATGGACTTTCCCGTATTGAAAAGCGCGGCGCCGTACTAAAGGGATAACTATCGGCTTAGAAATTGGTTTGGTGCAAACGGAGACCGGCCTGAGCTTCGAGCATCAGCGATGTCACATCTGCCACAGGGCCCCCTGGGGCGGCGATGTTGGTTGTGCCCGGCTTCGAGCGACAACTAGCGCGGTAGGCGAGGCAGACGCGTAGTTGTCGCTCGAAGCCGGGCAAAAAGTCCACCGACGTTCCCAGTGGCCCGTGGGGCCCTTGTGATCGGATAGCTGCCACAGCGCCGCGGCCGAGGCCATGTTTTTCGCGCGCCGGCTACGCAGCTCCTGCGAGGCCGCGTACAACGTCTGTCGGGTGCCGAAGCTGGCGTCGGTGGCTATCTTCGGTGCCGATCGTCACGATGGCATCGCCGAACTTGCGTCCCGAGGTGGTAGTTCTGCGGCGCTCCAGCCAGGCATGTCGGTTCAGCTACTTTGCCGCGACGACAAATCCCCGGATAATCGCCTCGATACCCGGTGCATTGGCGGCCGCATCGTTGGCCAGGCTTGTGATGGTGAGTTGAACCAGATATCGCTGTTTGTCCGGCGGTGGTCCAGTGGGAATGACAATGCGGTTCCAACTGTGCATCCGCGTGCCCTCGAGGTCATAGCTGCCTTGAATCATGGACGACGGGAAGCCGTTGAAATCCGCTGACGAGGCGTCCAGCTGGGTGAAGTCCTGGAACAGCTGGGCATCTTCATTACCGCGCCGGGCCACGTCGGCGGGATCGAAGTCTCCCCGCAGCACGAACACCACTAGCCGGGCAGTCGGATATTTGCCGCCCTTGGAAATGATCACCGTTTCCGGCGCGATTTTCGGGCCGTCGTACGGTGACCAACCCGGTGGGGTCGGGATCGACACCGTCAGACCGGTCAGGGCGCTGGGTGCCACTTGCTTTCCGCTTACTCCGATGCTTTCCAGATACTTCGACAACGGAACTGGCGGGGTGGTCGTCGCAGCAGCGCTAGACGTCGAGCTCGTCGTCCAGATAGCTTGATAGTCAGGGGGTTTCGCTGGCGAGCAGGCGACCGCCGAGATGGTCGCCACCGTCGTAGCGACGGCGGCGCCGATCCGGCGAACTCTCACAAGATCTCGCGAACGGCGTCGAGCGGACGAGCCAGCCGGGTGCCCTTCGGCGTCACCACAAAAGGCCGTTCAATCAGGATGGGATGCTCGGCCATGGCGTCGAGCAGTTCCTCGTCGGTGGCGTCGGCGAGGTTGAGTTCGGCGTAAAGCGATTCGCGCTTGCGGACCGCCGTCCGCACATCGATCCCGGCATCGCGGATCATGCGCGCCAGCTCGGCCCGGGACGGCGGCGTTTTCAGGTACTGGATGACGGTTGGTTCTACGCCGTTGTCCCGCAACAAATCCAGTGTCTTGCGCGACGTGCTGCACTTGGGATTGTGGTAGATGACAGCATCGCCCGAAGCCCCACCGCTGCGGACGGCCATCTATGCGTCTCCGTCGAAAAGTCCTGTAACTGAGCCGTTTTCGAAGACAGCTCGGATGGTGCTGGCCAGCAGCGGGGCGATGGATAACACCGTGAGTTGAGGAAATCGCTTTTCTTCGGTGATGGGCAGGGTGTTGGTGACGATCACTTCGCGGGCGCCGCATGCTGCCAGGCGCTCGGCGGCGGGTTCGGACAAGACGCCGTGGGTAGCCGCGATGATCACGTCGCTGGCACCGTCGTTGTTCAGCAGTTGCACGGCACCGGCGATGGTGCCGCCGGTGTCGATCATGTCGTCGATCAGCACGCAGGTGCGCCCGGAGACGTCACCGACCACCCGGTTAGACACCACCTGGTTGGGCACGCGCGGGTCACGAGTCTTGTGGATGAAGGCAAGGGGAACGCCGCCCAGTGAGTCGGCCCACTTCTCGGCGATGCGCACTCGGCCCGAGTCGGGGGAGACAACGACCATATTGCTGTCCGGATAGTTGTCCCTGATGTAGCCGGTCAGCAGGTTCTGTCCGCGCATGTGGTCAACGGGTCCATCGAAGAAGCCCTGGATCTGATCCGTGTGCAGGTCGACGGTCACGATGCGGTCAGCGCCAGCGGTCTTGAGCAGGTCGGCGACCAGTCGCGCCGAGATGGGTTCGCGGCCGCGATGCTTCTTGTCCTGTCGCGCGTAGGGGTAGAACGGCATGACGGCGGTGATCCGTTTGGCGCTGCCCCGTTTGAGCGCATCGATCATGATCAGCTGTTCCATCAGCCAGGTGTTCACCGGGGCTGGGCACGATTGCAGGACGAACGCGTCGCATCCGCGCACCGATTCTTGGAATCGTACGAAGATCTCGCCGTTGGCGAAGTCGCGGGCCGTCTGCGCCGTGACGTGCACGTCGAGTTCTTTAGCCACCTGCTCGGCCAGCTCCGGATGAGCGCGACCGCTGAAGAGCATCAGATTCTTGCGATTGTCGGTCCAGTCGTGGCTCAACGCACTGCCCTCGCCGTATCGGGATTGGAATAGGGATCGGAATAGGGATTCGAAGGACCCATCGTACGTAGCGAGGGGCCGGATAGTGTCGCCGGGTAGCCGGGAAACGAATTCACGGTGTCTGATCGGTTTCTTGCGGTGGGTTGGCCTGCCGGGAAGCGTCGTCAGCCGCTTGAGCGGCCGCACTGCCGGGACGTTTACGCTGCACCCAGTTTTCGATGTTGCGTTGCGGTCCGGCCGATACCGCCAGCGCCCCCGGCGGGACATCGTTGCGGACCACGGTTCCGGCGCCGGTGTAGGCGCCGTCGCCAACCGTTACGGGCGCCACGAACATAGTGTCCGAACCGGTGCGCACGTGCGACCCGATGGTGGTCCGCCGCTTGGTCGCGCCGTCGTAGTTGACGAACACGCTGGACGCCCCGATGTTGCTGTGGTCGCCGATGTCGGCGTCACCGACATAGGTCAGATGCGGAACTTTGGTGCCGGTACCAATGGTGGAATTCTTGGTCTCCACGAACGCGCCCAGTTTGCCGTCGGCGCCCAGGACGGTGCCGGGCCGCAGGTAGGTAAACGGGCCGACGGTGGCGCCGTCACCAATCGTTGACGAGGCGCCGTGCGTGCGGGCCACGCAGGCGCCATCGCCGACGGTGACATCGGTCAAGGTGGTATCGGGCCCGACGGCGCAATGACCGCCGATCTGGGTCCGGCCCAGCAATTGCGTTCCCGGGTGGATGATCGTGTCGCGCCCAATCGTCACGTCGACGTCGATCCAGGTGGTGGCGGGATCGATCACGGTGACTCCGGCCATCTGGTGGGCGGCAACGATACGGCGGTTGAGCTCGGCGCCCAGTTGGGCCAGTTGGACGCGGTTGTTCACGCCGGCTACCAACGCGCTGTCTTCGATGTGGCGCGCGCTGACGGTCCGGCCGTCACCGCGCAGGATGGCGATCACGTCGGTCAGGTAGAGCTCCTGTTGGGCGTTGTTGGAGCTCAGGCGACCCAAGGCCGACCGCAGGGCGGCGATGTCGAAGGCGTAGACGCCGGTGTTGACCTCGCAAATTTCGCGCTGTGAGGGCGTTGCGTCGGTCTGCTCGACGATCGCCATCACTTCGTCGTCCTGAGTGCGCAGGATGCGCCCGTATCCGTGCGGATCGCTCAGCGTCGTGGTCAACACTGTGACGGCCGCGGATGCTGCGCTGTGGGTCGCGATCAGGTCAGCCAGGGTGTCGGCGTCGAGCAGGGGAGTATCGCCCGCAGCGACTACGACGATCCCCGCGTAGTCATTGGGCAGCGCCGACAGACCGCACAGCACTGCGTGTCCAGTGCCCAGCGGACGATCCTGCAGCGCCACCTCGATCGTGCGTCCGAGCGTCTCGGCCAGATCGGAGACCAGCGGCGAGATGCGCTGGTGGTCATGACCGAGTACCACGACGAGATGCTGCGGTGCGAGCTTGGTCATCGCGTGCAGCGAGTGCGACAACATGCTGCGTCCGCCCAGGGTGTGCAGCACCTTGGGGGTGTCCGATCGCATTCGGGTGCCGGGCCCGGCCGCTAAGACCAGAACCGCGGTGTCACCACGAAACGTCATCGCCTCTCTCCTTTGTTGGCTTTTTTCTCACGCAAACTAAAGGCCGGCGTGCTGACACGCCGTCCAGGGTGTCATTTCACCTGCAGTTGAGGCAAAAATCGGGCCAGTTCGACCCTGCCTGATCATGTTGTGGAGCTCCGTCGCCAGGACTCGAACCTGAACTATCTGAACCAAAATCAGAGGTGCTGCCGATTACACCACGACGGATTGTCGGTTGGCGGCGAGCACGCTACCCGGCGCCACCCTGTGACTTTAGTCGGACGACGAAGCCGGCCGCGGGCGGCCGGGGAGGAGTCGGGCAATCGGGTGTGAGTCGGACGACGAAGCCGGCCGCGGGCGGCCGGGGAGGAGTCGGGCAATCGGGTGTGAGTCGGACGACGAAGCCGGCCGCGGGCGGCCGGGGAGGAGTCGGGCAATCGGGTGTGAGTCGGACGACGAAGCCGGCCGCGGGCGGCCGGGGAGGAGTCGGGCAATCGGGTGTGAGTCGGACGACGAAGCCGGCCGCGGGCGGCCGGGGAGGAGTCGGGCAAGACCCACCTTGGTGTCGCCGTCAAATGACATCGGCGCAGGCTCGGCGCGGGCATTAACCGATACCCTGTTGACGTGGCTGGGCCGGAAAAGGAAGGACGTACACCGCGCCCCCGGATGACCGGCAGTGAACGCCGACACCAACTCATCGGCATCGCGCGGTCATTGTTCGCCGAACGCGGTTACGACGGGACCTCAATCGAGGAGATTGCGCAACGCGCCAATGTCTCCAAACCGGTCGTCTACGAGCATTTCGGCGGTAAAGAGGGCCTCTACGCGGTGGTGGTGGACCGGGAGATGTCGGCCCTGCTGGACGGCATCACCTCGTCGCTGACCAACAACCGGTCCCGGGTGCGCGTCGAACGGGTCGCCTTGGCATTGCTGACCTACGTCGAAGAACGCACCGACGGCTTTCGCATCATGATCCGCGATTCACCGGCTTCGATCAGCTCGGGAACCTATTCCAGCCTGCTCAACGACGCTGTCAGCCAGGTCAGCTCCATCTTGGCGGGCGATTTCGCCCGCCGAGGTCTGGATCCGGATCTGGCGCCGCTCTATGCCCAGGCACTGGTGGGCTCGGTGTCGATGACGGCGCAATGGTGGCTCGACACCCGAGAACCCAAGAAGGAAGTGGTTGCTGCTCATCTGGTCAATCTGATGTGGAACGGCCTGACTCACTTGGAAGCCGATCCGCAGCTGCAAGACGAGTAGCATTCGCCCGGCGGCAGGCCGGCCAGGGCGCTGTTCGGCGACTGCCGAAGGCGCCGGGCCTGAAGTCGAGGAATCCTCGCGCCCTAGAATGGCCGCATCATGACCGCACCGGGGGCTGCTAGCCCAGATACCCCGATCGCGGGGCTCGTCGAATTGGCGCTTACGGCGCCTACCTTCCAGCAGCTGATCGCGCGCGCCTCCGATCGACCCGAAGAATTGACGCTGGTTGGCCCGGCCAGTGCGCGCGTTTTTGTCGCCAGCGCGCTGGCGCAGCAGGGCCCCTTGCTGGTGGTCACCGCCACCGGCCGCGAAGCCGACGATCTGACCGCTGAACTGCACGGGGTCTTCGGTGCCGCGGTGGCGGTGTTCCCGTCTTGGGAGACCCTGCCGCATGAGCGGCTCTCGCCCGGCGTCGACACGGTCGGCGCCCGGCTGATGGTGCTGCGCCGGCTGGCCCATCCCGACGATGCCCAGCTGGGTCCGCCGTTGCGGGTGGTGGTGACTGCGGTGCGTTCGCTGCTGCAACCGATGACACCGCAACTGGGTCGACAGGACCCCGTCACCTTGAGCGTCGGCCAGGAGATCGGCTTCGACGATGTGATTGCCCGCCTGGTCGAGCTCGCCTACACCCGGGTGGACATGGTGGGCCGGCGCGGCGAATTCGCGGTCCGTGGCGGCATTCTCGATGTCTTCGCCCCGACCGCCGAGCATCCGATGCGGGTCGAATTCTGGGGCGACGAGATCACCGAAATGCGCATGTTCTCGGTCGCCGACCAGCGGTCGATCCCCGAGATTGAGGTCAGCACGCTGGTCGCGGTGGCCTGCCGTGAGCTACTGCTCACCGACGACGTTCGGGCGCGGGCCGCCGAGTTGGCCGCCCAGCACCCGGCGACCGAAAACACCGTCGCCGGCAGCGTCAGCGACATGTTGGTCAAGCTGGCCGAGGGCATCCCGGTGGACGGGATGGAGGCGCTGCTGCCGGTATTGCGGCCCGACGACCATGCGCTGCTGACCGATCAGCTGGCTAAGGGCACTCCGGTGTTGGTGTGTGATCCGGAGAAAGTGCGCACCAGGGCGGCCGACCTGATCAAGACCGGCCGGGAGTTCTTGGAAGCGTCCTGGTCGGTTGCGGCCATGGGGACCGATGCGCCCGTCGACGTCGAACAGCTGGGCGGGTCCGGCTTCGCGGAGCTGAACCAGGTGCGGGCGGTGGCGAGCACGTCCGGCCATCCGTGGTGGACGTTGAGCCAACTGTCCGACGAGTCAACGATCGAACTGGACGTCCGGGCGGCGCCCTCGGCGCGTGGGCATCAGCGTGATATCGACGGCATCTTTGCGATGCTGCGCGCACACGTTGCAACGGGCGGGTATGCCGTGATGGTGGCGCCCGGCGCCGGCACCGCACACCGCATGGTGGAGCGGCTCGCCGAGTCGGACATTCCCGCCGCGATGGTGGACTCGGGATCCCAACGAACTCCCAAGGCGGGTGTGGTCGGGGTGCTCAAAGGTCCGCTACTCGACGGCATTGTCATACCGGGGGTGAACCTGGTCGTGGTCACCGAGACGGATCTGACCGGTAGCCGGGCCACCGCCGTTGAAGGCAAGCGGTTGGCGGCCAAGCGGCGCAACACCGTCGACCCGTTAGCGCTGACGGCCGGCGACCTGGTGGTGCACGATCAGCACGGCATCGGCCGATTCGTCGAGATGGTCGAGCGCACCGTCGGGGGCGCCCGTCGCGAATATTTGGTCCTCGAGTACGCGTCCGGCAAGCGGGGGCAACAGGCCGACAAGCTCTTCGTGCCGATGGATTCCCTGGATCAGTTGTCCCGCTACGTCGGCGGGCAGGCACCGGCGTTGAGCCGGCTGGGCGGCAGCGACTGGGCCAACACCAAGACCAAGGCGCGCCGTGCGGTGCGTGAGATCGCCGGCGAGCTGGTGTCGTTGTACGCCAAGCGGCAGGCCAGCCCGGGGCACGCCTATGGGCCCGACACCCCTTGGCAGGCCGAGATGGAGGACGCGTTCGGTTACACCGAAACCGTCGATCAGCTCACCGCGATTACCGAGGTCAAGGCCGACATGGAAAAGCCGATTCCGATGGATCGGGTGATCTGTGGCGATGTCGGCTACGGCAAGACGGAGATCGCGGTGCGGGCGGCGTTCAAGGCGGTTCAGGATGGCAAACAGGTGGCGGTGCTGGTGCCCACCACGCTGCTGGCCGATCAGCATCTGCAAACGTTCACCGATCGAATGGCCGGGTTCCCGGTCACCGTCAAGGGGCTGTCGCGGTTCACCGACGTCGCGGAGTCACGCGCGGTGATCGACGGGCTGGCCGACGGTTCGGTGGACGTTGTGATCGGCACACATCGACTGCTACAGACCGGCGTGCGCTGGAAGGATCTGGGTTTGGTGGTGGTTGACGAGGAGCAGCGGTTCGGCGTCGAGCACAAGGAGCACATCAAGTCGCTGCGTACCCACGTTGACGTGCTGACGATGAGTGCCACTCCCATCCCGCGCACGCTGGAGATGAGTCTGGCCGGCATTCGCGAGATGTCGACCATCTTGACCCCGCCCGAGGATCGTTACCCGGTGCTGACCTACGTGGGCCCGCACGACAACAAGCAGGTCGCTGCCGCGTTGCGGCGGGAATTGCTGCGCGACGGGCAGGCCTTTTACGTGCATAACCGGGTCAGGACCATCGACGAGGCCGCCGCGACGGTGCGCAGCCTGGTGCCCGAGGCCCGGGTGGTGGTCGCACACGGGCAAATGCCCGAAGAGCTGCTGGAACGCACGGTACAGGGATTCTGGAACCGCGAATACGACATCCTGGTGTGCACGACGATCGTGGAGACCGGTCTGGACATCTCCAACGCCAACACACTCATCGTCGAACGGGCCGATACCTTCGGTCTATCTCAACTGCATCAGCTGCGCGGCCGGGTGGGCCGTAGCCGTGAGCGCGGTTACGCCTACTTCTTGTACCCGCCCCAAGCGCCGCTGACCGAGACCGCCTATGACCGGTTAGCCACTATCGCGCAGAACAACGAGCTGGGCGCGGGTATGGCGGTCGCCCTGAAGGATCTTGAGATCCGCGGCGCCGGCAATGTGCTCGGAGTCGAGCAGTCCGGCCACGTCGCCGGCGTGGGATTCGACTTATACGTGCGGTTGGTCGGCGAGGCTGTTGAGGCGTACCGGGCGGCCGCCGACGGCCAGACGGTGACCAGTCCGGAGGAACCCAAGGACGTGCGGATCGACCTGCCGGTCGATGCGCATCTGCCGCCCGACTACATTGCCAGCGACCGCCTGCGTTTGGAGGGCTACCGGCGGCTGGCCGCCGCCACCTCCGAGAGCGAGATCGCGGCGGTGGTCGAGGAACTGCACGACCGGTACGGGGTGTTGCCCGAACCCGCCCGGCGGCTGGTTGCCGTGGCGCGGTTGCGTCTGCTGTGCCGTGGTTCGGGCATCACCGAAGTGTCGGCTCCGTCGGCGGCCACGGTACGGCTGTCGCCGCTGAATTTGCTGGATTCAGCGCAGGTGCGACTCAAACGGATCTATCCCGGGGCGAATTACCGCGCCACCACCGCGACGGTGCAGGTGCCCATCCCACGCGCTGGCGGTGTCGGTGCCGCCCGCCTTCGCGATGTCGAATTGGTGCAGATGGTGGCCGATCTGGTGACGGCGCTAGCCGGGAAACCGCAGCAGGATATTGGTATAACGAACGGGATATCACCCGGCGACGATGCGGGCCGCACCGCGTCGAGTAAGGAGCGGCAAGCGCGATGATTGTCGTCCTGGTCGACCCTCGCCGTCCCGCGCTGGTCCCCATCGAAGCTATCGAATTGCTCGGCGGCCCGGTTCAATACACCGAGGAGATGCCGGTCGCGGTGCCCTGGTCGCTGCCCGATGCGCATCCGGTGCACATAGGAGACGACGCCCCAGTGTTGTTGTCCTCCGATCCCAACCATCCGGCCGTGACGGCACGATTGGCCGGCGGAGCACGGCTGATTTCAGCCCAGGATCGGCAGCGGGGGGAAAGACTGCTCGACGCTGTGGCCATGATGGACAGACTGCGCACCGACGGCCCGTGGGAAAGCGAGCAAACCCATCAGTCGTTGCGCCGCTATCTGCTGGAGGAGACCTACGAGCTGCTTGACGCGGTGCACAGCGGCAATGTCGACCAGCTCCGCGAGGAGCTCGGTGACCTGCTGCTACAGGTGCTTTTCCATGCCCGGATCGCCGAGGATGCGGCGCTGCTCCCATTCACGATCGATGACGTCGCCGACACGCTGATCCGCAAATTGGGCAATCGCGCACCGGGAGTTCTTGCCGGCGAATCGATTTCGTTGCAAGAACAGATGGCCCAGTGGGAAGAGCGTAAGGCGGCCGAGAAGACACGGAATTCCGTGTTGGACGATGTTCAGACGGGTCAGCCGGCGTTAGCGTTGGCGCAGAAGGTGATTGAACGTGTCGGTAAGGCCGGCTTGCCGGCCGAGCTGATTCCTGACGAGATCACGTCGGTATCCCTATCGGCGGATATCGACGCGGAAAACTGTTTGCGGGCAGCCGTATTAGACTTCGCCGACAATGTTCGTAGCGCCGAGAAGGCGATCGTGGCGGCGCGCCGGGGCGACAGTGTGGCAGAGGAACTCGACGTTGCGCCGATCGGCGCTATCAGCGCGCAGGAATGGCTGACGTACTGGCCAGCGGGCTCGACGAGAGCCGGCCCGGTGCTTGAGCCGATGGAATTCGAGGAGCCGGCCGAGGCTCCCGTCGAAACCGTGGCAGTGCCGGCGGAGACTGCCAAGGAGCCTCGCAGCGGCTCCAAAAAGCGCAAAGGCAGGCGGTAGGACCGGTCGGTCCCGCCAGGCCCGAGTTTCGGGGTTTCAACTCGGCCGATTGATCTTTGCGACGACTCAGAGACTCCCCATATCAAGCGATCATCATGAAGTTTGCGGAAGATGCGTTAGCCGCCAACCTAACCCGAAATCATGATAGCCAAACATGCTAGTAGCTAATCGATATCTGGCCGGTATCGACGGTATAACTGTGTGCTGATCCGAAAATGCGGCCGGGTAGTTCGCTAGCCCATGGGACGATGAATATGGCCCAGACGGCTATGACCCGGTCGCGCGGTCCCACTCGGACATACAGAGGAGCCGAAGAGGAGCATTGTGACGCCCAGACGTTGGTTGCGCGCGGTCGCCGTGATTGGGGCGACCGCGATGCTATTGGCGTCAAGTTGCACGTGGCAGCTCAGCTTGTTTATCCCCGAGGGTGTGCCGCCGCCGCCCGGCGATCCGGTACCCCCGGTGGACACCTACGCCGCGGGTCGGCCCGCCGACCAGTTGCGGGAATGGGCAGAGCAACGCGCTCCGGCGTTGGAGATGCCGGTCATCGCGCTGGAGGCGTACGCTTACGCCGCCCGAGTTGCGGAGGTCGAGAACCCCAAGTGTCACATTGCGTGGACCACATTGGCGGGTATCGGGCAGGTAGAGAGTCATAACGGCACCTATCGGGGCGCCACAATCGCGCCCAACGGGGACGTGACTCCTCCCATCCGGGGCGTTCGGCTCGACGGTACCGGCGGCACTTTGCGCATCGTGGACAGCGAGCGAGCGTTGCTGGATGGCGCGGCGGATGCAGACGGGGTGGAGCGCGCGATGGGGCCGATGCAGTTCATCTCCGAGACGTGGCGGCTCTACGGGGTGGACGCGAACAACGACGGCATCGTCAGCCCAGACAACATCGATGACGCCGCGCTCTCGGCGGCTGGTTATTTGTGCTGGCGTGGAAAGGATCTCGCGACGCCGCGCGGGTGGATCACCGCATTGCGTGCCTACAACAACTCCGGTGTTTACGCCCGCGCGGTCCGAGACTGGGCGACCGCCTACGCGGCCGGTCATCCGCTATAGAAGGATGGATCGCTGACCCAGGCTTTACGCTAAAGGCTGCCGGGGACCTCAAGAGAGCCAGGACGCAAAGGAGAACGCAGTGCCGATAATCGAGCAGGTCGGGGCGCGCGAGATCCTCGATTCCCGCGGCAACCCGACGGTCGAGGTTGAGGTGGCTCTGATCGACGGGACGTTCGCCCGGGCCGCGGTGCCTTCGGGCGCGTCGACCGGCGAGCACGAGGCCGTGGAACTGCGCGACGGCGGTGACCGCTACGGGGGCAAGGGGGTCAAGAATGCGGTACAAGCCGTGCTCGATGAGATCGGCCCGGCCGTGATCGGTCTCAACGCCGACGACCAGCGGCTTGTCGACCAAGCGTTGGTCGACCTCGACGGGACCCCCGACAAGTCCCGGCTCGGGGGCAATGCGATCCTGGGCGTCTCGTTGGCCGTTGCCAAGGCTGCCGCGGAGTCTGCCGAGCTGCCGTTATTCCGCTACATCGGCGGGCCGAACGCGCACATTCTGCCGGTGCCGATGATGAACATCCTCAACGGCGGTGCGCACGCGGACACTGCCGTCGACATCCAGGAATTCATGGTGGCGCCGATCGGCGCGCCCAGCTTTGCCGAGGCCCTGCGCTGGGGCGCGGAGGTCTATCACGCACTCAAGTCCGTCCTGAAAAAGGAGGGTCTGTCCACCGGGTTGGGCGACGAGGGCGGCTTCGCCCCCGATGTGGCCGGCACCACCGCGGCGCTGGATCTGATCAGCCGGGCCATCGAGTCGGCGGGCCTCAAACCGGGTAGCGACGTGGCGCTGGCCCTCGACGCCGCGGCCACCGAGTTCTACACCGACGAGACCGGTTACTCCTTTGAAGGCTCGACCCGCACCGCGGAGCAGATGGCGGAGTTCTATGCCGGTCTGCTGGGTTCTTACCCACTAGTGTCCATCGAAGACCCGCTGGCCGAAGACGACTGGGACGGCTGGGCGGGGCTGACTGCGGCGATCGGTGAGCGGGTGCAAATCGTCGGGGACGACATCTTCGTCACCAATCCCGAGCGCCTCGAGGAGGGGATCGAGCGGGGTGTGGCAAACGCATTGCTGGTCAAGGTGAACCAGATCGGGACGCTGACCGAGACACTCGACGCGGTCGCGCTGGCACATCACAGCGGGTACCGCACAATGATCAGCCACCGGAGCGGCGAAACCGAAGACACCATGATCGCCGATCTGGCGGTTGCCGCCGGCAGCGGGCAGATCAAGACCGGCGCACCGGCTCGCAGTGAGCGGGTCGCCAAGTACAACCAGTTGCTGCGCATCGAAGAGGCCCTGGGTGACGCGGCCCGCTATGCCGGCGATCTTGCCTTCCCTCGATTTGGGCTGGACCCAAAATAGCTCGCAATGGGTTGAAATAGGTTGGTATTCAACGAGAAAAGCGGCTGAAGCGAGATGCCCGACGCGAAACGGCCCGATCCGAAACGCCGTTCTCCGGCGTCTCGGCCGGCGAAGGCCGGTGACGCGGCGCGGGGCCGTCGCTCCTCGTCGGCGTCGCGGCCTTCGCAGACTTCACACACCGGGCCGACCGCCGGTCGTAACACGTCGCGGGCGCTGCAAGAGCACATCGTCGAACCCATCAAGCGGTCGTTTACCGAATCGGTCGAGCAGCGCTCCGAGCAGCGGCTCGGCTTTACCGCTCGGCGCGCCGCGGTGCTGGCGGCCGTTGTTTGCGTGTTGACGTTGACCATCGCCGGGCCGGTCCGCACCTATTTCGCGCAACGCACCGAAATGGAACAGTTGTCGGCGACGGAAGCGGAGCTGCGCCGTCAGATCGCCGACCTGGAACAGCGCAAGAGCCAGCTGGCTGACCCCGCCTATGTCGCGGCTCAGGCCCGCGAGCGGCTGGGCTTCGTGATGCCGGGAGACATCCCCTTCCAAGTTCAGCTGCCGCCGTCGGCCGGGGCGGCCCCGCAGCCGGGAGCTGACGCGGCCATCCCGGCCAAGAACGAACCCTGGTACACCTCGCTGTGGCACACCATCGCCGACGCGCCGCACCTGCCCCCCGCCGCCGCCACGTCGCCCCCACCCGAGCCCGCTCCGCAGGCACCCGGTGGTTGATCACGCCGATCTGGAGGTGGTGGCGCGTCAGCTCGGTCGGGAACCGCGCGGCGTGCTGGAAATCTCCTACCGCTGTCCCAACGGTGAGCCCGCCGTGGTGAAGACGGCGCCGAGACTTCCTGATGGCACACCGTTTCCGACGCTTTATTACCTGACCCACCCGGCGCTAACATCGGCAGCGAGCAGGCTGGAAACCACCGGACTTATGCGGGAGATGACCGAACGGCTATGCAATGACCCCGATCTGGCCGCCCACTATCGGCGGGCGCATGAGTCCTATCTGGCCGATCGGGACGCGGTCGAACCGCTGGGGACCACGTTTTCGGCGGGCGGCATGCCCGATCGGGTCAAGTGCTTGCATGTGCTGGTCGCGCATTCGCTGGCCAAGGGGCCGGGGGTGAACCCGCTCGGAGACGAAGTGTTAGCGCTGCTGGCGGCCGAGCCCGCCCTGGCCACGGTTTTGGATGCGGAGCAATGGTGAGGCGGGTTGCCGCTATTGACTGCGGTACCAACTCGATTCGGTTGCTGATCGCCGATGTGACCGGCGCGCACCTCGACGATGTGCATCGCGAAACCCGGATTGTCCGATTGGGTCAGGGAGTTGACGCGACCGGCCGGCTTGCGGCGGAGGCGATCGCCCGTACCCGCGCCGCCCTGATCGACTACGCCGCCTTGCTTAAGCGGCACGGTGTCGAGCGGGTGCGGATGGTTGCCACCTCGGCCACGCGTGACGCTGTCAATCGCGATATCTTCTTCGCGATGACGGCGGACGTGCTGGGCGCGGTGATCCCCGGTTCTATCGCGGAAGTCATCAGCGGCGCCGAAGAGGCCGAGCTCTCCTTTCTTGGAGCTGTCGGTGAATTAGACAGTGCGGCAGCACCGTTCGTTGTTGTCGACTTGGGTGGTGGTTCCACCGAGATTGTTCTTGGGAAGGCTGGCAACGACGTGGTGGCGAGTTACTCAGCCGACATCGGTTGTGTCCGGTTGACCGAACGCTGCTTGCACTCCGACCCACCGACGCCGGATGAGGTGCGATCGGCCCGACTGCTGGTTCGCGAAAAGCTGGAACCCGCGTTGCAGGTGGTTCCGGTTGCGAAGGCGCGGACCTGGGTGGGGCTGGCCGGGACAATGACCACATTGTCCGCTCTGGCCCACAGGATGTCGTCGTATGACGCTGGGGCAATTCATCTCTCGCGGGTGTCCGGCGCCGACCTGCAGGTGGTCTGCGAACGGCTGATCGGCATGACCCGAGCGCAGCGGGCCGCGCTGCCGGTGATGCATGAGGGCCGAGTCGACGTGATTGGCGGCGGTGCCATTGTGGTCGAGGAGTTGGCGTGCGAGCTGCGCAGTCGCGCCGGGATTGATGAACTGACGGTCAGTGAGCACGACATCCTGGACGGAATCGTGCTGTCGCTGAGCGCGTAGGTCACAGCTGCCACAGCAGTCACGGCGGGGAGGTGGCACACGTTTTGCCCGCCTCGTAGCGACAACCCGGGCAATGTCAGACCGGTATGCGACCGTTCGATGATGACCACCATGCTTCGCGGAATCGAGCTTCGCTACGTGTTGACCATGCACCTGTCCCAACAGGGGCCCGCGACCATCACCGAGATGATCGATGTGCTTGCCTGGCACGGCTTCGCTGTGCCGGGCAGGGCATCGAAGGCGGTGTCGGACGCGTTGCGTTGGGAAGTCCAGCGCGGCCGGGTCTATCGGCTCGGCCGGGGTCGGTATGGGTCGGCATATATCCCGCGCTCGACCGAATACCGGATTCTCCAACGGGTGTTGGCTCTGCGCGCAGTGGCGCGTGGCGCGCCGTAGCTGTCGCTAGAAGGCGGGCACAATGTGTGCCGTCTTGTGCGGTGACTACTGTCGTTGGTGGGACTCAAGCCTCGAAGCGGTAGCCCATTCCGGCTTCGGTCAACAAGTGTTTGGGATGCGACGGATCATGCTCGAGTTTGCGCCGCAGTTGCGCCAGATACACACGCAGATAATGGGTTTCGGTGGCATACGCCGGTCCCCACACCTCTTTGAGCAGCGTCTCGCGGTCGACCAATTTGCCCCGATTGCGGACCAGCATCTCGAGCATGCCCCATTCGGTCGGGGTGAGATGAACTTCGACACCGTCCCTGATGACCTTTTTGGCGGCCAGATCCACGGTGAAGGAATCGGTTTCGATAACCGGCTGTTCCGTTTCTGATGCTGCGGTGGTGCGGCGCACCGCTGCGCGCAGGCGGGCCAGCAATTCGTCCATTCCGAACGGCTTGGTTACGTAATCGTCGGCGCCCGCGTCCAGGGCTTCAACCTTGTCCGACGAATCGGTTCGTGCCGACAACACAATCACCGGAGCCGTCAGCCAGCCTCGCAGGCCGCCCAGCACATCGATGCCCGAGATGTCGGGCAGACCAAGGTCGAGGATCACCACATCGGGTCGGTGCTCGGCCGCGCCACGCAAGGCACCCGCTCCCGACGACGCGGTGATGACCTCATACCCACGCACGGTCAGGTTGATGCGGAGCGCACGCAGGATATGCGGGTCGTCGTCAATCACCAATACCCGGGTCATCGCTCACCGCATTTTTCCGGCGCGGCCAGATCCACCACGACGGTGAGGCCGCCGCCCGGTGTATCCACGGCCTGGATGGATCCGCCCATGGCTTCGACGAAACCGCGTGCCACCGACATCCCCAGGCCGACGCCCGTGGTGTTGTCGTTGTCACCCAGGCGTTGAAAGGCCTCAAAAATCTGGTCGTCGGTGCCATGTGGGATTCCCGGGCCCTCATCGATGACGTTGATCAGGACGCGGTTGCCTACCTGCCCGGCGTTGACCCGCACCACACAATCGGGCGCGTGCCGCAGCGCATTGTCGATGAGGTTGGCCAGTACCCGTTCCAGCAGCCCGGCGTCGGCCAGCACTACGGCGCCGTCCACATCGACTTTGACGCGGTCGATGGCGGATCGGTAGAAGCCGGTGGTGCCCTTGCCGATGCTGATCAAGGTCTGTTGCACCGTCTCTTCCAGATACACCCGCTGCAGCTGTGGGCGCACTACGCCGGCGGCCAAACGCGAGGAGTCGAGTAGGTTTCCGACTAGTGCGGTGAGCGCGTCGACGGACTCCTCAATGGTCGCCAGCAACTCGGCGGTGTCCTCGGGGGAGAAGGAGACATCTGCGGAGCGCAGGCTGGACACCGCGACCTTGGCCGCCGCCAGCGGCGTGCGGAGATCGTGGCTGACCGCCGAAAGCAGCGAACGCCGAAGCTCGTCGGCCCGGACGATCGCCTCTGTCCGGCTGGCTTCTTCGGCAAGCTCGCGCTGCTTGACCAGGCCCGCGGCTTGCCTGGCCACCGCGTTGAGTACCCGCCGCTCCCGCGCGGCGAGCTTTCTTCCGGCCATCAACATCCAGAACTCGTCATCGCCGACTTCGATCGCGGTGTCCGCGGAATCAACGGTGGTGCAGGGATCTTTGCCGACTGAAGCAACGACTTCGCTGCGAGTGCGGTCTTGGTCGCGACGTTCGCGCAACATGCTGACCGCGCGCTGCGAGTAGGTCTCCCGCACCCGCTCGAGGAGGGTTTGCAGATCCGCGCCGCGTAGCACCGATCCGGCGAACAGCGCCAGTAATTCGGCCTCCTGGGAGGCGAATCGCGCTTCCCGCGCACGTTTGGCCGCACCGTCGACGAGCACCGCGACCGCGACCGCGACCAGTAGCAGGACCACCTCGGTGACGGCGGCGTCGGGCTCGGCGATTGTGAATGTGTGCCGGGGCGTCGTCAGGAAGTAGTTCAGCAGCAGGCTGGACAGCACCGCCGAAAGCACGGCCGGTGCAATGCCACCAAGTAGGGCCACCACGAGCACTCCGACGAAGAACAGCGCGCTGTCGCCGCTGGTGTCCAGGTACCGGTCCAGAATGCTCACGGTGACCACGCAGATGAGGGCGGGAACGATGCCGGCGGCAAACCAGGAAGCCAGGCGCCGTTCGTGCGACGACAGCGAGCTAGCCCGGAACCGCCGCCGGGATTCTTCATGGGTGACCAAGTGCACGTCGATCTTGCCCGACCGCTTGACGGTCGCCGCGCCGATGCCCTCCTCGAATAGGCGGGCCCAGCGTGACCTGCGTGATGTCCCGATCACCAGCTGAGTGGCGTTGATTTCGCGGGCGAAATCCAGTAGGGCATCCGACACGTCGTCGCCGACGACGGTATGCAGCGAGGCGTCGAGGCTGCTCGCTAGCTCACGGATCTTATTCATCCGGGACTCCGACAAGCCGGCGAGTCCGTCGCCGCGCACGACATGCACCACCATCAGCTCCGCGCTGGACTTCGATGCTATCCGGGATGCCCGGCGCACCAACGTCTCCGACTCCGGACCGCCGGTGATCGCCACCACCACCCGTTCACGCGCTTCCCAGATATCGGTGATCTTGTTCTCCGCGCGGTACCTGGCCAACGCGGTGTCTACTTGGTCGGCCAACCACAGTAGCGCTAATTCCCTTAGTGCGGTGAGGTTTCCGCGACGGAAGTAGTTCGACAACGCGGCATCAACCTTTTCCGCCGCGTAGACGTTTCCATGAGACATCCTGCGGCGCAATGCTTCCGGGGTGATGTCGATCAGCTCAACTTGTGCGGCCTGGCGCACCACCCAATCCGGCAAGGTCTCCTGCTGTTCTATTCCGGTGATCTCCGCGACGACGTCATTGAGGCTTTCCAGATGTTGGATATTCACGGTGGATATCACCGTGATTCCCGCCGCCAGCAGCTCTTCGACATCCTGCCAGCGCTTGGGGTTCTTGCTGCCCGGGATATTGGTGTGCGCCAGCTCATCGACCAGCACGACCTGCGGATGCCGCGCCAGCACCGCGGGCACGTCGAGCTCGGGGAACTTGGTACCGCGATACTCGATGTAGTGCGGCGGGATAGCCTCGATGCCCTTAAGCAGCTCAGCAGTTTTCGCGCGCCCGTGTGTCTCGACCACCGCCGCCACCAAGTCGGTGCCGCGTTCCAGTCGCCGGTGTGCCTCGCCGAGCATCGCATAGGTCTTGCCGACCCCGGGAGCCGCACCGAGGTAAATACGTAGCTCTCCGCGCTTGCGAGGGTGGTCGACGACGCTCACAGAACCATCATCCACCCGTGGCGCTAGACCGGGTACCTGCGGTCGAGTTCCAGATTCAGCTGCAGCACGTTGACGCACGCTTCGCCGAATACGCCTAGGACACGGCCACTTCGGTATTCCTGCACCACCATCCGAATCTGTTCGGACCTGGTGTGTCGAGCCCTCGCCACCCTCGGTACCTGAAGGTTGGCGTAGGCCAGCGAGATATTGGGGTCTAGTCCGCTGCCGCTGGCGGTGACGGCATCGGGTGGAACCTGGGGGGAGGTTGGTGCAGTACCGCGAATCGGCACGATCTGGCCCCGCGAGTAGTCCTCACCGAAAACCGCGCATTCGACCCAGACTCCCTCATATCTGGGTAGGAACGGCTTTCGGGTGGCCGAGCAGGGTTCGTTGACGCTGATGACCCGGGTTGGGTATTCGACACTGCCGTGCCGATCCCGGGGGCCGATCACCGACAGCACGGCTCCCACCCCGCTCTCGGTGCAAAACGGACGTGATCCGGCCGCTATGTCTAGACCTTCCAGCTGCGCCACCGCCACGCTGCGCGAGCAGACCAGGGTCAGCAAACTGGGGCGGAACCCGGCCTCGGCGGGACTTGTGCCGGTGGCAAGTTTTGCCGGATCCGCCGGCGTGTCCACCATGCTCTCCGGTCCAAGGTTGCTGCCGCCGCTGGACAATGTGTCGTATCCAGCGCCCGCCGCCGAGGGGCGACCCTGAAAATACTGAGGTAGCGGGAGGCCGTCCGCATCGTGGTACAACTGGCCGATCAGGCTGCTACCGACCGGCTTACCGTCGACGTCAATGATCGAACCGTTCGCTCTGTCGTGTAGCCCCGGTATCCAGGTGACCAGCCAGATGAGCAATGGATAGCCCAGACCGAGGATCACCGTGAGAACCAGCAACGCACGCAGTGCGGCCCAGTGTTGGCGAACGACGTTGGCAATCTTCATTTCAGGCCCATCTCTAAGACATCCCGGGCAGTAGTGCAACGACCAAATCGATCAGTTTGATTCCAATAAATGGTGCTACCAGCCCACCCAGTCCGTAGCGGTAGAGGTTGCGGCTGAGCAGCTTTGAGGCATGGCTGGGTGTGTAGCGCACACCACGTAGGGCCAATGGAATCAGCGCAACGATGATCACGGCGTTGAAGATCACCGCCGACAGGATGGCCGACTGCGGACTATGCAGCCGCATGACATTGAGCCGCTCCAGGCCGGGGAACAGTACCACGAACAGTGCCGGAATGATCGCGAAGTACTTCGCGATGTCGTTGGCAATCGAGAAGGTGGTCAATGCGCCACGTGTGATCAGCAGTTGCTTACCGATCTCCACGATCTCGATCAGCTTGGTAGGGTCGGAGTCCAGGTCAACCATGTTGCCGGCTTCCTTGGCGGCAGCGGTACCCGTGTTCATCGCCACTCCTACGTCAGCCTGAGCCAAGGCCGGCGCATCGTTGGTACCGTCGCCGGTCATCGCCACTAGGCGGCCGCCCCGCTGCTCACGCTTGATCAGCATCAGCTTGTCCTCGGGGGTTGCCTCAGCAAGAAAATCGTCGACCCCGGCCTCGTCTGCAATCGCTTTGGCGGTCAACGGGTTATCGCCAGTGATCATTACCGTGCGAATTCCCATCAGGCGCATTGCGTCGAATCGGACTCGCATGCCCTGCTTGACCACATCTTTGAGGTGGATGACGCCGAGCACTTGGGCCTTGCCGGCCACCTGGTCGTCGACCCGGCCCACCACCAATGGGGTTCCCCCGGCAGCGGAGATGCCGTCGACAATCTGCCCGAGTTCCAAAGGAACATCGCCACCGTTGGCTCGCACCCACTCGGCGACCGAGTTGGCCGCTCCTTTTCGCAGCCGCCGACCACCCAGGTCGACACCCGACATCCTGGTCATCGCGGTGAATTGCACCCAGTTCGCGTCCGCGAGCTCTCCGGGAGTGCGGGCGCGCAGCCCGTAGGCCTGTTTGGCGTAAACCACGATCGAGCGTCCTTCCGGCGTTTCATCGGCCAGGCTGGACAGCTGCGCGGCGTCGGCCAACTCCTTGGAGCTAACACCTTGGACGGGAACGAATTCCGAAGCTTGCCGGTTGCCGAGCGTAATCGTTCCGGTCTTGTCTAACAGCAAGGTGTTGACGTCACCGGCCGCTTCGACGGCACGGCCAGACATGGCCAACACGTTGCGTTGCACCAGCCGGTCCATGCCGGCGATGCCAATGGCCGATAGCAGCGCGCCGATTGTGGTGGGAATCAGGCACACCAACAGTGCGACTAGGACGATTCCGCTGATGCCGTCGCTGCTGAGGGCTTGGGTATCGGCAACACCGGGGTTGTTGGCTTTGGAATAGATCGCCAGCGGCTGCAGGGTGGCCACCGCGAAGACGAAGATGATGGTCAACGCCGCGAGCAAGATGTTCAGCGCTATCTCGTTGGGCGTCTTCTGCCGGTTGGCTCCCTCGACGAGTGCGATCATCCGGTCCACGAAGCTCTCACCGGGTCGCTGGGTGATTTTGACCACGATACGGTCCGACAGCACGGTCGTGCCGCCGGTTACCGACGAGCGATCGCCCCCTGATTCGCGAATCACCGGGGCCGACTCACCGGTAATCGCCGATTCATCAACCGAGGCAATGCCTTCCACGACGTCGCCGTCGCCGGGGATGATCTCGCCAGCGGTGACCGCCACGATGTCTCCCTGTTGCAGCAACGGCGCGGGAACATCTTCCGGTATGCCTGCCCCGCCCGGCGCCCAATCCCGGAGCCGGTGTGCGATGGTATCGGCCTTCGCCCTGCGCAGGGTATCGGCCTGCGCCTTCCCTCGCCCCTCGGCTACGGCTTCGGCCAGGTTGGCGAAAACCACGGTCAGCCATAGCCAGAACACCACAAGCCAGCTGAACCAGGTGTCATCACCCACAGCCAGGATCGTCGCCCACACCGCGCCGATCTCCACGATGAACATCACCGGGTTTCGCCACAGGGTGCGCGGATCGACTTTACGCAAGGCATCCGGCAGCGACTTCACCAGCAAGCCCGGATCGAGCAGGCGGGTGGCCGAAGTGGTTGTGCGAGTCACGATTTCAGTGGATCCCTTCGGCCAGCGGACCGAGCGCAAGCGCGGGCAAAAAGGTGAGCGCAACCAGGATGACCGTCACGCCGACCACCAGGCTGACAAACTGGGGCCGGTGGGTCGGTAGCGTGCCGGCCGATTCCGGGGTGGCGCCTTGCCGGGCCAGCGCTCCGGCCAGCGCCAGAACCAGAATCATCGGCAGAAATCGCCCGAAGACCATCGCCAGGCCCAGCGCGGTGCTGTACCAAACGGTGTTCGCGGCCAATCCGGCGAACGCCGAGCCATTGTTGTTTGCCGCCGAGGTAAACGCATAGAGCACCTCCGACAGGCCGTGCGGCCCGGTGTTGGCCATGGCGGCGCGCTCGCCGGGCAGTGCCATGGCGACGGCGGTGCCCACCAGGACGATGAGCGGGGTGACGAGGAAATAACCTGCGGCCAGCTTCATCTCGCGCGGGGTGATCTTCTTGCCGAGATACTCCGGAGTCCGGCCGACCATCAGCCCGGCGACGAACACGGTGATCACGGCCAGGATCAGAATGCCGTACAGGCCGGAACCGGCCCCACCGGGTGCGACCTCGCCCAGCTGCATGTTGAACAGCGTCACCATCCCGCCCAGGCTGGTGTAGGAGTCGTGCATCGAGTCGACGGCGCCGGTGGAAGTAAGGGTGGTCGCGTCGGCCCAGACCGCGGAGTCGGCGACACCGAAGCGCTGCTCGACTCCTTCGGTTGCGGCGCCCACCGCCGTCGGGACGGTGCCGTGGTGCTGGACCTGGAAGAGCATCATCATGGTGACGCTAAAGGCGGCCAGGACCGAGACGACCGCGGCAATCGCGTAGCCCTGTTTCTTGCTGCCCACCATGCGCCCGAAGGTGCGGGGCAACGAGAAGCTGATCACTAACAACAGGAAGATCTCCACCCAGTTGGTCCACGAGGTCGGGTTCTCAAACGGGTGCGCGGAATTGGCGTTGAAGAAGCCGCCGCCGTTGGTGCCGAGCTCCTTGATCGCCTCCTGGCTGGCCACGGGACCGCCGGGGATGATCTGCGGTGGGCCGGCCAGTGTGGTCACTTGATCGCCGAGATGAAAATTCTGGACGACGCCGCCGACGACGAGGACGATCGAGCTGACGACGGCAATCGGTAGCAGAATGCGCAGCGTGCCGCGAACCAGGTCCACCCAGAAATTGCCGAGGTCACTTGTGCGATTGCGGGCGAACCCGCGCACCAGAGCGACGGCTACGCCCATACCGACTGCGGCAGAGAGGAAGTTCTGCACCGCCAACCCCGCCATCTGGGTGAGATGGCCCAGCGTCGATTCGCCGGCATAGGCCTGCCAATTGGTGTTGGTGACGAAGCTGACGGCGGTGTTCCATGCCAGCGCCGGTGTCATGTGCGTTGCCGGATCGGGAAGGTGTAGCGGCAGTTTGTCCTGCACCAGTTGCAAGACGAACAGGAATACGATGCTGACCACCGAAAACGCCAGCACACTGCGGGCATATGCGGCCCAGGTTTGTTGGGCGTTGGGGTTTGCGCCGATGATGCGGT
The DNA here is from genome assembly GCF_900292015.1 of Mycobacterium basiliense. Taxonomy (NCBI): domain Bacteria; kingdom Bacillati; phylum Actinomycetota; class Actinomycetes; order Mycobacteriales; family Mycobacteriaceae; genus Mycobacterium; species Mycobacterium basiliense. The sequence continues at coordinate 4,474,580 of NZ_LR130759.1, read as the reverse complement.
AGATGAATTGTTCGGCGCGCGAATGGCTTTGCGAGCTGTAGACGCGGTGCATGTAGTCGCCCAGTGGAACGTGCACAGCCGCGAGGGCCGCGGCCAGAAGCCCAACGAACAACACCATTGCCGTGTTGTCGCCCATCAAAACTTTTCCGGATACAGAAGTGCCGCAACAAGCAACAGCGCGATCAGCACGGCTAGGGCGAGACCGATGGCGTTGGCGGCACTCACAATTCCAGCCTCAATAGGGCGTTGAAGGCAGCGAAGATCGCCACCGTCAGCACGAGGTAGACCACCACGGACATGCGCGTCTTTCTAACCGCTAATCGCCGACCTCCCGGTCGGAGGGGCCACGACGACGCTAAGCCTAACCGAGGCCAGGCGGGAGTGCCCTTAACGGTTTCTTTACGGCCTCGGGTGTGACCGTGACAGTCGGTCCAGCGAGTCCGAGCGGTTGGCCGAGGTCGCACCGGCCGGCTCGACGATCAGCGGCAGTCGGACCCGGAATACCGTTCGGCCGTTCGCGGACTCGGCGCTGACCGACCCGGCATGGGCTTTGACGATTGAGCTCACAATGGCCAGGCCCAATCCATGACCCGTGCCGGTGGACTTGTTACCGCGGACGAACCGCTCGAACAGGTGGGGCAACACCTCGGGGTCGATGTCGGGTCCGTCATTGGCGACCGTCAATTCGGCATATGGCCCATCGGGGTGGCGGGGATGGTGGGTGACGGCGGTGGTCACGGTGACGTGGGCCGGTGTGTGTACCCAGGCATTGGTCAGCAGATTGCTGACGAGCTGGTGCAGCCGGGCATGATCGCCGTTGACCCACACCGGCTCATCGGGCAGATCCTTTGCCCAACGGTGGGTCGGTGCTGCCACTGCCGCGTCGTTCACGGCATTCATTACAAGATCAGTCAGGTCGAGTTTTTCGGTATCTAGGTCTTCCCCCTCGCCCAAGCGTGAGAGCAACAGCAACTCGTCGACCAGGGAGGCCATCCGCCGTGCTTCTAGCTCGATACGGGCGAGCGCATATTCGGTGGTCGGAGGCAGATCGGAACTGTCCTGCCGGGTCAGTTCGGCGTAACCCTGAATGGCTGCCAGTGGAGTCCGCAACTCATGGCTAGCGTCGGTGATGAACTGCCGCATCCGAACGTCGGAATCAACGCGGTGCTGCAGCGCACTATCGACGTTGTCCAGCAACCGATTCAGGGTTTGACCGACGATCCCGACCTCGTTGTCCGGGTCGGTATCTTCCGGTTGGACTCGCACGCTGATGCGATGATCGTCGCCGGCCAGCGGCATCGCGGCGACCTCCGCGGCGGTCGCGGCGACCCGGCGCAGCGGGCGAAGGGTATATCGCACCACCCAAATCGTTACCACCGCAGTGATTATCAGTGCGGCCGCGACCAGTGCGGTGGTGGTGATTTGCTTTCGGGTGATGATCTGGTCGGCGATGCTTAGCGATACGCCGACGATCAGGCGGTCCGACCCGACCGAACGACTATCGACTTGATAGGAACCCAGACTGCCCAAGGTTTCGACATGCATCGGGCTGTCGCTCCAAGCCCGGGTCTCGATGGCCCGGATGACATCGGGCGGTGCGGGCCGCGGTTCGTCTTCGGAGAAAACCGCCGAACCGATCACCTTGCCGTCGCGCATCACCGCGATGAGGTTTCCGGGCGTCTGACCGGTGAACTCCAGCAGGGCTTGGGACACCGGTGGAGTGCCGGTGTGGATCGAGGTGTGCTCGCCGTTGCGGTATCGGGCGTATGCATGGCTGAACGCATGCAAGGATTCGGCGACCTCGGCATCGTTCATCGCGGTGACATAGCCACGCAGGCTCAGCACCGAAACGGCGCCCACGGCTACCAGCACCACGCTCACCACCGCCAGCACGCCCAATAACAGTTGCCAGCGCAGAGAGCGCGGAAACCACCGTGGAGTGTTGCGGTGCCTCGTCACGGGCCTACTCCGCTGGTCGTAGCATGTATCCAATCCCGCGGACCGTGTGAATCATCGGCTCCCGGTCCGCGTCGATCTTCTTCCTCAGATACGAGATATAGAGGTCGACGATACTGGTGCGTCCAGCGAAGTCATAGTTCCAGACCCGGTCGAGGATCTCGGTGCGGCTTAGCGCGCGACGCGGATTGCGCATCAGGAAGCGAAGTAGCTCGAATTCGGTGGAGGACAGCGAGATCGGTGTGCCGCCACGGGTGACTTCCCGGCTTGCCGCGTCGAGCCTGAGGTCGCCGACTCTGAGGGACTCATCGGCAGGCGGTGCCAAATGGCTAGAGCGGCGCAGCAGTCCGCGCAGCCGTGCGACCAACTCCTCAAGGCTGAACGGCTTGGTCATGTAGTCGTCGGCGCCCGCGGTCAAACCGGTGACCCGGTCCATCACCGAATCGCGTGCGGTGAGGAACAGGGTGGGCGTGTACGCGTCGGACTCGCGGACTCGCTGCAAGATCTGCAGCCCGTCGACATCGGGCAGCATGATGTCGAGCACCAGCACGTCCGGGCTGATCTTGTCGAACTTGGCGATAGCTTCCCGCCCGTTGTGGGCGATCTCCACGTCCCAGCCCTCATAGTGCAGAGCCATCTTGACCAGATTGGTCAGCGCCGGTTCATCGTCAACCAGCAGCACCCGAATTGGAGAGCCGTCTGCGCGGTAGATCCGGGGTAACTGCCCCAGAATGGCTTGGCGCGGCCGTTGGCTACGCGCGGATCCCGTCATTGCCGTCATGATTCCTACATACTTTCAAGCACACATACGGTCGTCACGGACCTCATACGAACCTCAAATCTAGTCCTGGTCAGAGGCCGGTGAAGGGTGTTAGTTGCATGTGTGCTTGATATGTGTTCCGTGTGCATCAAGCCGGTGCACGGCCGGCGTGCCCTGGTCGACCTATTCGGTGTTTGTCGTGGGGGAGACAGAGAAGTGGCCGCACACCGAGGTGTGCGGCCACTTCTCTTGCTGTGTTGTCAGGCCCAGCTGGACCCGACGGCGCTGTCGGTCTGCGCCATGTTGTTGCCGGCGGCCTGAACCTTCTGGCCGTGGGCGTTAGCCTGCTCGTAGATCACCTGGAAGTTACGGCCCAACTGGGTAATGAACTCCTGGCAAGCCACCGAACCGGCGCCACCCCAAAAGTCACCGGCAGCCAGCACATCGCGAACGATGGCCTGGTGCTCGGCCTCGAGCGAGGCGGCCTGGGCGCGGATGAGAGCGCCGTGGGCGTCGACATCGCCGAACTGGTAGTTGATGGTCATTGGTTTTGTCCTCCTGGATCGAAGCTGTCTGGTTGGTACTAGCTGCTGAGGACCTGCTGGGAGGCCTGCTCCTGCGTCTCGTAGTGGTTGGCGTCGCGGACGAGCCCGTCGCGCACACCGTGCAGCATGTTGACAATGTTGCGGAAGGCCTGGTTCATCTGGCCCATAGTGTCCAGCGAGGTCGCCGAGGCCAGGCCGCTCCAGCCCGCACCGGCGATGTTCTGCGAGGACGCCCACATCCGACGAGCCTCGTCTTCCACCGTCTGGGCGTGGGCCTCAAAGCGTCCCGCCATTGCCCGCATCGCGTGCGGGTCGGTCATAAAGCGTGTGGCCATGCTTTCTCTCTCCTTGTCTGTAAGTTCGCGGTTGTCGAAGGTCTAGCACCTGGATTGGTGCGGCGGTAGGCCGCATCGCGGATAGATTACGTCTTACTGGTTAATTGCTGGCCTAAAACGAGTGACAATTCCTCCCTTTTTTTCCTGCGTCACACGACGACCTGTTTGGGCATAACGATGGGCTTGACGCCGTAGCGCGGACCGGCGTAAGCGCCGGCTCCCTTGCCGGCTCCTGCCATGCCGGCGGGCACACCCGCCATGCCGCTGACCGGACCCGCTTCCTCGGGAACGCTCCAGCCGCTGCCGCCCAAGGCTCCGACCGTTGTCGCCTCGGGGACCGCGCTCGACCAGCTGGCAGGTACGGCCAATTTGCCGACCAGGCTGGCCTCGCCCAAAGCGGCGCCGACGCCGGCGGGCGCCACCGAGTCCGCCAGCCCCGCAGTCGCCGCGGCCGCACCTTCGGCGGCCTCAATGGAGCCCTCGGCGACCGCAATCGGAGCGCCTGTGTCGAGGGCGTTGGCAAGGAATATTGCGGTGGGGATGGTGGCTGTGGTCCACCAAGCCGCGGTGTTGACGCCGCCGTTGACGATGTTTGCGACGAACGGAATCCCGAGAAAGTCTTCGAGGTCCTGAATAATTCCACCCACCCCCGTCGCGTCGAGCGCCGAAGTGAGCGGGGAGGCGAATCCCATGATGGTGCTGGACAAGTTGCCCAGCAGACCCGTCACCACGTCGGTCGCGGCGGCGGAGGCGGCCGCCTGGCCGACCGCTGCCGATTGCGCGGCGAGCCCACCTGGGTTGGTGGACTGCTGCGGGGTGCTCAACGGCTGCAGGGTGCCCGAGGTCGCGGAGGCGGCCGCGTACCCATACATGGCCCCGGCGTCTTGTGCCCACATTTCGGCGTAGAGCGCCTCGGTCGCCATGATCGCCGGGGTGTTGATACCCAGGAAGTTCGTCGCGACCAGCGCTGCCAGCAGGGCGCGGTTGGCGGCGATCACCGGCGGCGGCACGGTCATGGCGAACGCCGCCTCATAGGCGGCCGCGGATGCCGCGGCCTGCATGCCGGCGTGCGCCGCAGCTTCCGCGGTGTAGGTCAGCCAGGCCACGTACGGCTGGGCCGCGGCGACCATCGCCATCGACGCCGGGCCCATCCACGACTCGCCGGTCAGTTGGGTGATCACCGATTCGTAGGAAGCCGCGGTTGTGCTCAATTCCATGGCCAGGCCGTTCCACGTCGCAGCCGCGGCCATCATCGGTCCCGGGCCTGCGCCCGCATACATGCGTCCGGAGTTGATCTCAGGAGGTAATGCGCCGAAATCCATTGTTGTTTCCCTCTTTTAGAGTATTAGCGAAAGTTGTGGCTTTTGATGAAATGCGAAATTGCGTCGCCCAATGGCGCCTAAACCGCTGCTGGCTTCGGCATGACGATTGGCTTGACGCCATAGCGTGGCGCGCCGAAGCCGGCGCTGTTGCGCGCGGCCGAACCCAATCCCGCCGGCATCCCCATGAAGGTCCCCGGAGCGGCTTGGGGCGCGGCGGCGGTCCAGCCTGCGCCCGACAGCGGCGTCGTGCTCGATACCAGCGTGGCCTGCCCGGCCCAGGTGGGCGGTACCGACAGCATGCCGATGGCGGATGCCTCGCCGATACCGGCTGCCAGCGGTGCCCCGCCGATGGCAGCCTCCGCTGCTCCCAGGTCACTCAATGCGCCCAGGCCAGCTTCCGCGCCGATGGTGGCGTCGGCTTCGGCGGCCTCCTCGGCGGGAAGCAGACCACCGCCGGCGAGGCCGATCAGCGTTGATCCGGCAGAAGCCCAGTTCCCGACACCGATGTTGAGCAGGTTGGCGATGTTCCCCGAAAGCTCGTCGGGAATCGCGCTGTTCGCACCACCGATGAGGCCGCTGATACCCGACGAAATTCCGTCGAACGGTGAAGCGGCCGCGGCCGAGTTGAGGTTCTCGGTCGCGCCGTAGGTACCGGCGCTGATACCCAGGGTGTTGACGAACATGTCGTGCATGGCCTGAGCCTCGGTGCTGACCTGCTGGTAGTAGGTGCCATATGCGGCAAAAAGTGCCGCTTGCAGCGCCGATACCTCATCGAGAGCTGCCGGAGCGATGGCTGTCGTCGGGGCTGCGGCGGCCGCGTTTTGAGCGGCCATTGAGCTTCCGATGGTCCCCAGCTGGGCAGCCGCGGCCGTCAACTCTTCAGGCACTGTTTTAAGGAATGACATCCATTGCTCCTTATGAACTCCCCGCCCTCAGCCCACCCCGGACTGGATCCTGTGCGTAGGCGTAAGGGCCCCTGTGTGTTGGCGTAACGCTAGCCACCCACGCCTCCACATTCGCGACTCAAAGACGTGGGGAGGGCAGTCGTTTACGGCTTCTTAACGAAGGCGTTGACAGTTTTTACAAGGTTTTGGCGCCTGACATAGCCGCGTCATCTGACTCCGGCGGCGTGACACCGTATTTTGGCGCGCGGCGCGCGGATCCTACGCCCACTGCCGCCTTGGCGCACGCTAGGTTTTTAGGCGAGGTTTCCCGGGAGGCGACGTCTCGGAGGCGGCGTGCGCACGCTAGATTCGCCGCCGAGCCCCCATAGCCCAATTGGCAGAGGCAGCGGACTTAAAATCCGTCAAGTGTCGGTTCGAGTCCGACTGGGGGCACGAGAGCTGCGCGTGAATATGCACAGCTAGATGCGATTTTCGGGTTTGCTAGTCGTCGCCGCTGGCTTGCTCTGCCCACAGTTTGCCCACACTCTCATCTAACTTGTTGGCAACTGCAGCGAGGTCGTCGTCGAAGAGATCGGCATAGACGTCCAAGGTCATAGCCGCCGACGCGTGCCCCAGCATCCGCTGAACAACCTTCACATTGGCGCCCGAAGAGATCGCCAGCGAGGCCGCGGTGTGACGAAGAGCGTGCGCTGTGATCCGGGGGAACGTCTTGTCTGCTTTCCGGCAGCGATCGACTGCACCGGACAGCCAGGAGTCATGGGATGACGGCGGCCCGAGGTAGCCGCCCGCCCGCGCCGGCCACAGCAGTTCGTCGTGTTCCTTGCCTTCGCATGTTCGGGCCAGCTCGTTGACGACGAATCCGGGCAACGCAATGGTTCGGTTCTTCCCCGACTTCAAGGTGCCGACGTGGACCTTGTTGCCGACGCTGACCGCGTTCTCATGCAGCACGATCTTGCGCTTGAGGAAATCGACATCGCGTACTCGCAGTGCGGCTGCCTCACCCCACCTGAGGCCGGCCGTGCCTAGTAATAGCACCAGCGATCGGTACCGCCCCGCCTCGACCGCCAGGGCGTGCAACTGGCCGGCCGTCAGGTAGACGTTCTTCCGCCTGGTGCGCACCGGCAGCTTGACCCCACGGGCCGGGTTCGCCGCCAGCCGCCGGTCCCTCACGGTGTCATCCAAGATCCGCGCCAGCACTGAATAGACCGTGATCACCACCGTGGCCTTCCGCCGCGTCGATAGCTCCGTGATCCACGCCTGAACTTCCGAGTAATTGATGTCGGCGATCTGGGTCGCCGACCACCTCGGCTGGACGTGTACGCGCCAGGCGGACTCGACCGAGTGATACGCGGATGGCTTCATCACGCCCTCTTGACGGGCCAGCCACTCCGGACCCAACTCGCCGATCGTGATCTTGCCCAGCGCCGGTGCCACGTACTCGCCCCGCATCTTCGTGACCTCGACAGTGTTCGCGAACGCCTCCGCATCACGCTTGGTTCGGAAGCCGCGTTTGTCGGTCTGCCGCCGGTCGGGCGTCCGGTACCGGACGCGGTAACGAGTTGCACCGGATGATGTTTCGTACCTCTCAATCGTCGCCATCTGGACCTGGCTCAACAAGCGTGCTCCTGAGCCCGGCAATCTGCGAGAGATAGAATGCGCGGGTTTTCCTCTGCTCATCCGTGAGTTCAACGTGGCCAGAAATCTCTTCATTCAGCCGGTCGCGCCAGTATTGGATTCGGCGCCAACCACGCAGCCGTTTGGTGTTTTCCGCGTACTCGCCCCGATCAAGAGCTGCCTGGCGCGGCTCAAGATCGGATATTCCGCGCTCGCCTGAAAACCATTGCGCCGCAGTAAATCCAGTGACTTCGTCACCGGGAACTACCTCGACGACGTTCGTTATCTCGTCGCTCGGGTCGGGAAACAATAGCGACGCGGGCGAGGTGTTCAATGCGCGGGCCAAGATGAGCATCTCTGCCACTGTCACGGACCGCCGGCGCCCAGTTTCGATCTCGCTCACCGTCGCCCGACCAATCGGATAGCCGAGTTCTTCGGTGCGATCGGCGAGCCACTGTGCGGATCGTTTCTTGCCCCGAAGTAGCCTGACAGCCCCGCCTATCCGCTCGGTCATGGACCGCTCCCACTTTTCTGCTGACATGTCCAGCAGAATACGCATCACTTGCAGACTGAGCCAGCGGCGCGTAGTGTGCTGTGATGTACGGCAATATGCCGTGAATCTGATGAATAAATCATCAATCAAGCGGAAGGGGAGCAAATGACCAACTCGGCCGGCCTAATTCCCGGCCCGACGGTATTCATCGCCGATCTGGAGAAAGCGGTGCCAGAGCATCTACTTCCCCACGTCGCCAAGCCGAACAGGTCGCAGCTGTCGTACAGATGACAGTCGACTCACTGGCCCAAGACCGCTACAGGCGCCGTGGAATTCCATGGATCAAAATTTCCGGTCGCGTGCGCTACCTGAGGTCTGACGTTCTGAAGTTCCTGGCGGACAACCGATTCGGCGGGGACGGCGCGTGATGAACACCACCAACAAGGGCGAAGGCCCCTCGGCGGCAACCGGGGGCCTTCCGAACCAACCCATCACACCGTTTATGAGAAAGGACAGCTCGACGATGACTCTACCCGCCGCCACCGACAGGCTTCAAGCCTTGTGCTGCGAGTGTGGCAACCTCCGTACGTACAAGGTTGCCCGAAACCGGCGCGGCTACTGGGGCGGCCGCGACTGGCACCGTGACCTTGGAGACCTCAAATGCTCCGCCTGCCGGGCCGTCACGACGCACGCCCTACTCGCCGACCCAACCGACTTCGACGAACGACGCCAACTCGCGGCCCTCGGCGACAGGACGTTCTTCAGCGGTTGGGACGAAGAGTCGTTCCGTTGCAACCAGATCCAGTACCGAAAGGGACTGCCACGTAACCCGAATCTGCAGCACTCGTGGTGGGTCCGCGACGCCGACAAAGCCCGAGCGGCCGGTCAAACAACCGTCGCAGCCCTATGCGGCGAGACCATCAAGCTGCCCACTCCCGAGCGCACACACACTCAAAAAGGCGGCGTGTACGAAGCCCCTCGGACGTTTTCAGAGGTTGAGCGAGAAGACCCCGACACCGGCCTGTCCTGGCTTGACCTCGACTGCGTCGACTGCTTGCGCGTCTGGAACACAGCACAAGCGAAAAAGCGGCGCAAGGAACTATTTGTCAAGATCATGCGGCTAGCAGCCGAAATCGACACCCTCGATGCGGCAACCGTGGATCGGCTGCTCTCCCACATAGAGGTGCAGTCATGACAGCCACCTTCGAGAAGCCACCCGAAGAGTGGAAGCCCTACACCCCCGGCCAACGTTGGCGGCCACCGCATCTCGGCGTCAAAGCCGAGGGTTTCCGGTGGGGCCACCGCATGGGCCGAACTGATGCTTGCAGGCGCCTCTGGCAGCACCTGAGTCCCGAAGGCCGCCAGCTGGCCGCCGTAATTGCTGATGAGGGGTCAGATGACGACTGATCAAATCAGGCGCGGTCAGGAGGTCGCTCAGCAGTGGGCGGCCTCCGCCGGCGCGCGCCTGCTGGACGAACTGCTGTCTACGATCAAGTGCTACGTCGTATTTCCCGACGACCACGCGGCCGTCGCCGTTGCGCTGTGGATCACGACCACGCACGCCTTGCCGGCGTTCGAATGTGCACCACGATTGGCCATCACCAGCCCCGAAAAGCGCTGCGGCAAATCACGATTGCTGGACATCATCAGCGGAACCTGCCACCGGCCATTGGCAAGCATCAATGCGACAGTCGCCGCCATCTTCCGATCCATCGGAAACCAGCACCCGCCCACGCTGATCATCGATGAAGCAGACACCATCTTCGGCAGCAAAAAGCTGGCCGAACAAAACGAAGACCTGCGCGCCCTGATCAACGCTGGACACCAACGCGGCCGGCCAGCTCTGCGCTGCGTCGGCCCATCGCAGGTTCCCACCGAATTCCCCACATTCGCGATGGCGGCGATCGCTGGCATCGGCAAACTGCCCGACACCATCGTCGACCGCGCGGTCAACATCACCCAGCGTCGACGGTCGACAGGAGAGAAGGTCTCACAGTTCCGATCTCGCCGCGACGGCCCGGTCCTCGAAGCCATTCGGGATCGCGTTGCTGCGTGGGCCGCAGACCAGATCGATACTCTGGCCAAGTCGGAACCCGAGATGCCCGTTGAGGACCGCGCCGCAGACACCTGGGAGCCGTTGATCTCGGTTGCCGACGCCGCCGGCGGACATTGGCCAACAACTGCTCGCGTCGCCTGCGCCACCCTGGTGGCCGCCACTGACGAGGCCGACCAAGAGCGAGCCTTGGCCACCAAACTGTTGGCCGACATCCAAACGATCTTCACCGAACACTGCGTGTCGTTCCTGCCGTCCGGCCAGCTCGTCGCTGCTCTGCGCTCGATCGATGAGTCACCTTGGTCCGAATTTGACTACAACACCAGCAAACTCGCCTACTACCTACGCGACTTCGACATCAAGCCGGGCCGGGACACCACCGGCAAGATCCGCGGCTATCGCCTCGACATGTTCACCGACGCATTTTCGCGGTACCTGCGTCAGAACTCGTCAGACCCGTCAGAAACCCTATCTGACCAGCCAACTCAATCTGACGTCCCAGAATCGTCTGACGGGTCGACCCGTCAGAACGAATCTAACCGTCAGAACGAAACCGCAGGTGAGCCCCTATTTCTGACGGCTCTGACGGGTTCTGACGCATCCCCCGCAGAAACCAGCCAAAATCCCTCACCCGCCGCCATGCCCAGACGCCGGCCCCAACCACCGCCGCTGTGCCCGGACTGCCGCCGCGCACCCGCCCGCAGCGACACAGGCCTGTGCGACTTCTGCGCAGCAAAGCGAAGGAAGAACCCCGCATGAACTACGTCAACCGCATCAACACCACGCCGTTCACGCCCGTGCCCGACGACACGACCCGCACCCATGGACCAGTCAGGCTGATGCTCGGCGCCACGCCTGGCCGCAGAATGAGCGTCGGCCTACTCCTCCAAGCGCCACCGCCCCTGGGCACCATCGAGGTGTATTTGACCGGTCACCAAGTCACCGACCTGCACCACCAGCTAGATGAACTGGTCCACCTCAGCGCCGACGAAACCGCAGCCCTGATTAGCCGCTTGCACGAGGGACGTGACCAATCATGATGTTCCCTGACCGCACCGCGGCAGCGCCGTTAGACGCTCTGCTCCTGGCGCAGACTCTTTGGCGTGACGACCACGAAGCGACCCAATTGCTGTTCCGGGACTGCGACCCCTACGCGGTGACACGCCAGCTGGCCGGCTGGCTACGGTGCGCTATCCAAACCGCGCTCGCCTACGGCGCCGGCCCAGAGTTCGGCGATGAGAACGAGTTCGACGTTCTGCGGCGATGGATTCAAGACGTCCAACAGGAGGTGACGCAGTGACAGGCCAAATCGGCTCGCAGTATCCCCAGCCCGATCCGCGCGGCTGGCTGGTCTTCGAATCGCTGCCCCCGGATCTGCAGCGCGCCGAAGACGCCACCCAGCACGCCGACTACCACCGCACCGGCGGACACGGCGTCCAACTGCTGTACGAGCGCGACACCTGCACTTGGTACTTCGAACGCACAGCCACCGACACCGAACGCACCCTACTGGAGCACTTGGGCTACGCACTGCCCGATGACCTGACGACCCGGGTCAGCTACGCGTCTGAGACGCTGCGCTGCCGCACCTGGCCACAACTAGAGGAGACGACACCATGACACCAGCCGAACCCACCATGCCCGAAGCTGACACCGCGGCTGAGCCGCCGCGGCCAGACCCCGCGACACAGGCCACGCCCGAAGGTGCTCAGCCCGAACCGGAGCCCACACCCAACTCTGAGGCGGCCCGCTACCGGGTCGAGCGCAACAAAGCCCGAGCCGAGCGTGACGCCCTGGCCGAACGGCTGGCGGGCTACCAGAGGCGGGAATGCGAAGCGGTCGTGGCCGATGTGCTTGACGTGCCGGGCGATTTGTGGGAAGTCGGCGGCGCAGACGTCGCCGCGTTCTGCAACGATGACGGCACTGTGAACGAGGTGGAGTTGCTCGGTGCCGCAGCCGCTCTCGTCGATATGCGCCCCCGTTTGGGCAAGCCCAACCCGGGTCCGCGGTACTGGGGACAGCACAGCGCAGACGTGCCCGGAGACGGCAAGGTCGGCTGGTCGGATGTCATATCCCCCGGGTAAACTAGCTGGCGAGTCGGAGCGTCGGCAGGACCGGGCCGGCTCAAACGCAGGGCCAGGCGCCCAGCGCGTTTACTCCTGGTGAGAACGCGGATAGTCCTAATCCGTTGCGCGACATGCGCACTCACCTGATGGAGTCTTTCCGATGGCATCAACAACTGGCACCTTTGGACCTATTCTCACGCCTGAACAGGTCGGCGATCTCGTCATCCAGCCCCTCATTGCGCAGTCGATCGCCGGGCAAGTCCTGACCAGTGTGTCCACTGATCGGCACACGTACCGCATCCCGATCGTCACCACCGACCCCAGCGCCGGCTGGGTCGCCGAAGGCGCCGAAATCACGGTGTCCGACCCCGACATCGACGAACTCGAGGTCACTCCTTCCAAGCTCGCGGCGCTGACCGTGATCTCTCAAGAGCTGGCCGACGATTCCAGCCCGGCCGCAGCCAACGTGATCGGACAGGGCATCGTGCGCGATCTGACCCGTAAGACCGATCAGGCGCTGTTCACCGCCACCACGACCGACGGGCCCGGCGGGCTACCCGGTGTCTCCGGTATCAGCACCGTCGACGCCGGCGCCGCCTTCGCCAACGTCGATGCGTTCTCTGACGCGCTGTACACCAGCGAGCAGCACAACGGTACGGTGACCGCGTTTGTCACCAACCCGGCCACCGCGATGACACTGGCCAAACTCAAGACCGGCAGCGACCGCAACACGCCACTGCTGCAAGCCGATCCGACGCAGCCCGGTAAGCGACAGATCCTCGGCGTGCCACTGCTGACATGCCCCTACGTCGCCACCACCAATAACGACGTCTGGGCGGTTCCCAGGGCGCAGACGTTCTTCGTCGTGCGTGAAGTCGCCGAGGTCGAATCCGACCGCAGCGTGTTCTTCACCAGCCACCGGGTCGCCATCCGCGCCATCGTCCGCGCCGGCTTCGGCTTCCCCAACCCGCCGGCCATCGTCAAAATCGCCACCAGCTGATGAAGATGACTGTGCGGCGTCGCCGTCGCAAGACACCGCTCGACACAACGCCGACCACTATCGACGTCACGCCGGGCATCGCAGTGTTTTTCGACGGCGCGCAGCGCAGCGGCCGACTGCACGCCGTCCCACAACACCTCGCCAGGAAATGGCAGCGGCAACGGTGGGTCAGCATCGTCTGCTCCGAACCGGCCAGTGCCGGTGTCGCGTCAAACGCCATCAACAATCGGTCGACAGTGGCGCAAGCCGCCGCCACGACCGCGCCGTCCTTGCGCGAGAGCGACGAGCTGCGCGACACCAGCACCGACCCGGGAGCAGGCCCTCCACCCCCTCCCCCGGGTAAGGGGGGAACGCCGCGGGGTTCTGTGAAAAATGGTCTGTACGGTTCCCAGAAATTTTCGGCCGCGGTCGCAGATTCGGCCGATAAAGTGTCTAATCCTTTGTCAGACAACGTAACTCATGTCGATGATGGCGGTTCGGATGGCGTTTCAGAGCCGTCATTTGCGCATGATTTGCCCGTAGGGCCGCTTACGGGTTCGGGTCCGGCGCGTACGGGTTCGCGGGTGTGCCCGAATTGCCTGTCGCCGGTGTCTGGCCGGCGGAAGTGGTGTAGCGAGGCGTGCCGGGTCCAGGCGTACCGGGGGCGGATGGCCGACGAGACTCCCGCAAGGCTCCGCGGCGAGCCAGCTCTCTACGTTGATGGGGTGACTGACGCCTCAGCGACGTAGGCGTAGATCTTGGCGACTTGCTCTAGCCGGTGCAGCCGAGCGTCCTGGGCGTCTTTGAAAGCGTCGCCGGCAAGTTCCTCGACCTCTTTCACGATCTGCTGGTAGAGAACCCGTGCCGCCTTGTTCTTGTCTTCGTTTGCAGCAGGCATCCTGTCAAAGTACCTAACAATGGCCGCGGTGACTCAAGTCAGGCTGGGGTAGCGATGGCGAAGTCCACGGTTCGGGCGTCTCGAGCCACTGCTGGTCGCGCCGCATCTCCACTCACCAGGGATAGGACCACGCCCCGCGGACACTGCGCGAGGTAGTCAAGGAACATTCCTACGGTAGCGTTCGCTCCTGGGCGTTCGGGTGGGGAACTCAGGTCATCATCGGCTTCGGGGATCGCGCACCGATTGTCGATCACGGACACCAGGTGCACATGTTTCTCCGACCATACGAAGAGGTTGGCAAAGCCGCCGGCGGCGCGCAGCCGACCTAGCAAGACGTGAAGGGGCTCGCTGTCGAGAGCCACCACAACGGGGTAACCGCCGTCGTCGCCGGTAACCGGTAGGTCAAGGTCGGCTATGGATCCGCAAGCAAGGTTCCAGTTCACAACGCGTCGAAACTCGTCAAGCTGCACTTCGCTCACCCTTCGACCCTTCCCATGATGATACGTACCCGGTCGGCTATAACCGATTCAACCTGCCAATAGGAATGCTGCACGTCGCCAACGACATCTAACTTCGCGAGCGGTCGCGGTTCTTCCCCGTTCACCGGATGGTAATGGCAGTTACCGTGGCAGCAGTCAAACGACTCGACGGTTTCCCAAGCTTCAGCGGTTAGAACTTGGATGTTGATAGCGAAGTCGACCAAGCAGCCTTTGTGCCGCCAGATGTTGTACTGAACTCGGATAGACGGCGCGTCATCGATAGGGGTTTCCCACTGCCTTGGCTTGCAGTCCTCCCGCGGGGGCGGCCGATAACGGCCTTGCTCGGCGCCGAGGGACTGCTCCACCTGCTTTTTGGCTCGCCGCAGCTGTTGCTGCCCTTGCTGGTTGCGGCGAGTCATTCCTACCAGGGTAGCTAGCGAATGCGGTCAGCTTTGAGCGTATGGGTTCTGCGGCCGACCAGTGATCGGCGCGGATTCCGTATACTGTCCGATTTTTCGTACGGTTTCCGATACGACCGCGGCCGCCAACGTTGTCAGGGTCGGTCCAGTTCCACGCCCGCCTGGAAATTCCCGCCGATGCGGTCGGCAGGTGACTCAATTTGAGTCACGCAGCCGGCGACGGTTGCGGCCTGAAGGCGGAGCTGCCCGTCGGTGCGCTTCAGGCGACGCGTGTGGGCGTGTAGCGACCGTACGTGCCGCGCGGATCGCCGGCGAGGTACCAGCGGTGCTGCAGCTCGGCGCGCGCCAGGAGACTCGGCGCGTCGGTGGTCGGCGATCGCGGCCTGGCTGCGGCACCTGCACCGCCGGGAACCGCCCGCCAACCACATAACAATGCCAAGTGCCCTTAGTTCTAGCGTTCGTAGCTCTTGCGCTGCAGCTCATCCCATGTGGCTTGCCGTTTCGCGGACGCTTCCGTTTCTTTCAATTCGGCAACATCGCGCTCAAGGCCAGCAACTATTGAGATCAGCGCGCTGATTGCGGTATCGCGGAGTTCTTGGTCGCTGTACCGCTGGTCCCGATCGTTCATCATCGTTTGGAGCTGGTCAGCGAGCGCCTGAGTTTGTTGCCCTGCGTCTTGCGGCAAGCTGAGCTTGATCGCCATGAGTATTTCCTTCCTGACCTGGCTCTGCCCACCGAGCGCCCACAATCTGCCCACAGTTGCAGACAACTGTGGTGAACTACAGTTATGTATTTTAGCAGGTAAACCGGGTTTCGGAAGCCCTGCCGGGGCCTTGAAGTCGGTTCGAGTCCGACTGGGGGCACCGCATAGACGCTGGTGAGAGGCATATCTACTCAGCTGTGGCGACCGTATTGCCGGAATCGTCCGCAAACTGTCCGCAGCAGCATCGCAAGCGCCCGCGACTGCGCACCCCATGGCGCTCAGCGAGGGAATTGTCAATACCTGTGTTACCGGTTTGATCTTCCCTCCGAGGCCCTTGCACGATAGAGGTCGCGGAGCAGGGCGATCTCGCCGCCATGGTGCATGACTTCGCGATTGATGTGCAAGACCAGTGTTGCCATGGGCCGTTCGGCCCATGGGCCTTCGGCTTCACCGACAGGCTGTTGCAGCGTTGCATCGTTGAGCGACTGCACGCCGTCGCGCCAAGCGAGGTAGTGCTCGCGCAGGGCGTTGAGACCGTCTTCGGCAGTGGCTGGCCAGTTCGCAGTGGCGATGGTCAACGAGCCGTCGCCGAAGTGGGCGCTGGCGCGGATACCGAACACTGGGATGGCGATATGGGCCAGTCGCCAGGCGATCGTGGTCAACGGCGGATGTTCCGGGAGCGGCCATTGCCAGTCGATCATGGGCTGGTCACCGGCAGTCCGGATCGTCCAACAGCCTGATACCGGTTCCCAGAAGTACTCGTCGTCGGTGAGCCCTTCCAGTCTGGGTGCCAGGTGGTTGTCCCAGTAGAAGTCGAGCTGGTCGAGCAGTTCGTCGCGCCAGATCATCTGTGCTCCTTTCGGCCGGTGCCGCGCCTGATGAGGCTGGGTTCAGCAATGGGCGATGGGCCAACAAATGTCAGGCCTGCCGACATCGCCAGCGCGACGGTCGGTTGTGTCGACACGTCGGCTTCTAGGGCGGCAATTCCGGAGCTGGTCGGCTTTGGTTGTCACGGTTGCAAGGTCACCGCTCGTCCGGGTGCGTAGTGCATCACCGCCGTCCTTCCCAGTTCGTGGTATGGGCCCGGTTGTGCCTCTGGGCGAAGATGTTTTCCCACGTGATGGCCATCTTCGTCCAGTAGTTGGCTGCGTTGATCAGATGCCCGATGTCCCAGGCTTGCGGCTGCGACCGGGTTGGTGGCATCGCTACGCCAGCACAATCGGTGGACCGCTAGCGGTGAGTGCGCCGACTCCGATTGCCGCGTCGATGGCGTCAATAGCTGCTGTGGCGGGTCGAAACGGCTGCTCAGGAGACGTTGCCGTGCTGGTGAATTCGGTGCTCAACCCCTGCCACTGGATGGTTGTCTGCCGCAGTTGGTCTGACGTCACCTTGAGTCCGCTTGAGCTCATGCGCGGATCTTAGGGCGACCTGGGCGAGGCCCGCCATTCACCGGGTTGCGCTAACACAGTCCACTTTCACCCGTGTTCTGCCCCAACCCTCTGAACGGCCGGTGCCCAACATCGACGCAGCTTGAACGAACAAACGTCGAGAAGAACAAACTCAATATCCGCCTAGTGTCGGTTCGGGTCCGACTGGCACAAGGATTTGCGCAGCCGCCGCGCAATCGGGTTGCCGGGTGGACCGCAGGATGAGGGACCGAGCGCGGAACCGAGGTTGTCGCGGGTCGCTTCGGAGGTGGTCACAGCCGATCACGCCGATCTGCGAGACTGTAGGCCGGCCAGTAAAGCGGTGAAGGAGAACGGGTGCTCGTGCATCTTCGGGGCAAGGAGAACCACGGTCTCGGCGGACTGACGCGCGCCGCGCAATGACCGAGCCGACGCCAGGCTCGGACGAGCCGGCCGACTTCATGCGGGGCTCGGTATTGATCTGCGTCACCTCGTTGGTCGCGGGGGTGATCATCGGGTTTGTCGGGGGCGCGTTCCGCTGGTGTCTGCAGGCGGCCGACACCATTCGGATCGACTTCGTCGACTGGGCGCATCGGCTGCCCGGACCGGGCTGGCTGGTTCCCGCGGCGGCCGCGGCGGCCGGCGCAACCCTCGCCGCGCTGATCGTGCGCTGGGAACCGCTGGCCGCTGGCAGCGGAATCCAGCATGTGGAAGCGGTCTTTCGCGGCGACGCGCGACCGCCGCTGATTCGGCTACTGCCGGCGAAGTTCATCGGCGGCGTGTTGGCCATCGGCTCGGGACTGGTGTTGGGCCGGGAGGGACCGACGGTGCATATGGGCGCCGCGATCGGCGCCGAGGCGGCCCGGCGGGCCCGGCTCGCTGAGCCCGAAATCCGAATGATGCAAACGGCTTTGGGCGGTGCCGGGCTGGCGGTCGCTTTCAATGCCCCCATCGGCGGTACCCTGTTCACCCTCGAAGAGGTGACGAAGTCCTTCCGGGTGAAAACCGTGCTGGCGACGGTCTTTGCGGCCTCGGTTGCCGTCGGGTGTTCGCGGCTCATCCTGGGAAACCACCCCGACTTCCTGGTCGAACGGGTCAAGGCCCCGGCTCTTGTCTGGCTTCCCCTGTTCGTCGTCTTCGGTCTGCTGACCGGATGTCTGGGGTCGGTCTACAACCGCTTGGTGCTCTGGTTTCTCGACCACGTCACCGGGGCGTGTCGAGTTCCCACCCTGGCGAAGGCGGCGCTGATCGGCGCCGTCATCGGGCTGGCGATGTTCGTCTACCCGCGCGCGGTCGGCGGCGGGGACCCGATGACGCAGCTGATCGTCGGCGGCCACCAGTTCGCCCTAGCGATCGTCATCGGATACCTGGTGGTTCGGTTCTTTGCTGGCCCGCTGTCGTATTCCGCCGGCGTGCCGGGCGGATTGTTCGCGCCGCTGCTGGCGGTTGGGGCCCTGTGGGGAGTGCTGTTCGTCGGGGTCTTCAACGCCGTGTGGCCCGCCGATGCCACCTCCTTGGCGATTCCGATGGCACTCGTCGGCATGGCGGCGTTCTTCGGGGCGACCGTTCGGGCACCCGTGACGGGGATGGTTCTGGTCATCGAGATGACGGCGACGACGTCGGTGGCCGTGCCCATGATGGCCGCCACGGCCGCGGCGGTCCTTGCCGCGTATCTGGTGCG
Organism: Mycobacterium basiliense; assembly: GCF_900292015.1. NCBI lineage: Bacteria > Bacillati > Actinomycetota > Actinomycetes > Mycobacteriales > Mycobacteriaceae > Mycobacterium > Mycobacterium basiliense. The sequence goes on along the minus strand of NZ_LR130759.1, from coordinate 4,455,966 downwards.
GTCGCCGCCGATCTACGACAGCCTGCGGGAGCGGATGCCTGCCGAATCCACGCCGGGGGATGGGTGTGAGTCCGCGGATCGGTGACGGCGCGCACAGCGAGCGGCCCAAAACCGGGCCTGACAAGTGCCCGCTCGCGCACGGTCGCGCCGTCGGATTCAACCGGGATCCGGCGGCAACCGTCCACCGGCTAGCCGCGGCCTCGAAGGTCGCGCTCGACGCTCAAGGCAACAACCCGACCTGGCGGTAGGCGGACTGCAAATAGCGTTTCAGCTGGCGCGCGGTGGCTGGTTGGGGCTGCAGGACCCGGTAGGTCACCGCGCCGGCGAGCATGTCCACGAGCACCTGCAGATCTGCGTCCGCCGCCACGGCGCCGTTGGCTTGCGCCCGCTTCAGCATCGCCAGCACGAGCTTGCGGCGCGGCAGGATGTAGCTGTCCCAATAGGTCGTTAGCAGCGCCGGATGGGTCACCGCGGAGCCGTAAACCTGCGCGACGAGCGCACGGAAAACGGGGTCCGCGGCGGTGCGCGCGGCCGCGTCGATATTGCGCAGCACCAGCTCGTCGGGCTCGATGCTGGCGATCTCTTGCGTTGTCGGCCAACGGATGTCCGTGTGCACGAACCTTTCGATGGCGTCGCAGACCAGCCGTTCCTTGCTGGACCAGCGCCGGTAGATGGTGGGTTTGCCGACGCCTGCGCGCCTGGCGACCTGCTCGATGGAGGTGCCGGTGATGCCGTGCTCGAGAAACAACTCCAGCGCCGCGGTAAGGATCGCGGCGTCCAGCGCCGGGTCTCGCGGGCGGCCCCGGGAGGCCGTCATCGCACCCGTCCGGCATGGAGCGCACGGTGCAGCCAGCGGTCCAGCTCATCGCGCCTGCGGCCGCGCCAGGCCAGGTGGCCGTCAGGGCGTACCAGATAGCCGTCGGCCTGCCCCGGGTCGACGCTTTGCAGAACGGTGACCCGATCACCGAGATGGGCTCGTGCGGTGTCGAGCAGCACCGGATCGGTGTCGTCGGGGTGGGCCGACAGCAGCAGTGCCCAATGGCCCCGCAGCTCGGCGTGCAGGCGGGTCAGCCCGGCGTCGATCCGGGCGCAGGCCTGGTCGGGAACGCGATCGCCGGCACGAGGTCTCGTCGTCGGCCGAGACCTTTGCGACAGCGGGCCGCGGCGGTAGCTGACCCACAGTTGGGAGGTTCGGTAGGTGACCCAGCGTTGAACCGCGGGCAGCCCGAACAGCGGTGTGAGCAGCCGGTCACGCACCAGCCGCCCCACCCGGCCCTCTGCGACGTTGACCTTGGTGACGGCGCTGGTGCCCCGCAACACCTCGGTGGCCAGCGGCCGCCGTTCGGCCTGGTAGGTGTCCAGCAACGCGCTGTGGGCCTGCCCGTTCACCACCAGCGCAAGCTTCCAGGCCAGGTTCTCGACGTCGCCGAGGCCGGTCAGCATCCCCTGCCCGCCGAACGGCGCGTGGGTATGGGCGGCGTCACCGGCGATCAGCACCCGCCCACTGCGGTAGCGGTCGGCGAGGCGGCGGTGAACGCTGAACATCGACAGCCAATCGGCGTCGATGACCCGCACGTCGATGCCGGTGCGTTCGGGCAGGATCTGCTGCAGCCGGTCCAGGATTTCTGGCTCGGTAGGTTTGGTGTCGGACCGGTCGGGGTCGTAGGCGATGACCCGCCACCATCCGTCGGGCATCGGCATCGCGCCGAGTATCCCCACCGATGAAACCCAAACGCTGGTGCCCGATCTGTCCAGATTCCAGTCCAGGCGGACATCGGCCAATAAGAACCGCTCGCTGAGCTTGACGCCGGGGAAACTGATACCGGCGAGCTGGCCGGTGGCGCTGCCCGCACCGTCGCAGCCGGCCAGCCAGCCGGCCTGGGCTTGCTCGCCCGTGCCCAGCGTCGCGACAACCCCGTCTGCGTCCTGACGGATGTCGACGAGCGGGGTGCCCCACTCGACGTGCCCGCCCAGATCGATGAGCCTGTCTCGCAGGGCCGCTTCGACTTTCGCCTGCGAGATGACCATCGGCGGCGCCGAGGTTCGTAGCCCCGGATCGCCGAATCGCAGCCGCAGCGTTGGCTTGCCATGTAGGTATGTCGTGATCGACATCGCCCGTAGACAGTGTTCGGGCAGGTCGCCGAGTGCGCCGAGCCGGTCGAGCACTTCGGAGCCGCGCGCGTGTAGGAAGTTCGCCCGTGACGTGCGTGCCGGCGCGGCGGCCTTGTCGACCACCCGAACCCGCACGCCCTGCGCGAGCAGACCGCAAGCCAAGCCGAGGCCGGCGGGTCCAGCGCCCACCACCATCACGTCCACTTGCCCGGCCCCAATGTTTAACGAAACGCTATCGTAACGAAAATGCTAGCACTGCGCTGGTACTGCTGTGCCACAACAGGTCTGACAATCAATTGTCGTTGACCGTGACGACCATCTCGCAGTCGCTGGCCCTCCAGGCTTGCATGAAGGTGGCGATGGAAACCTGCTTGTTGGCCCCCGACGGGTAGGCCGGGTCGTTGAGGTGCACCGTCGCGTTGCGAGTGTCCACACCGGTCACGACCAACGAGTGATCCGGGGCCGTACGATCGCCCTCCGGGCTGTCCCAGATGGTTTCGACGTTGACGGTGGCGATCACCTTGTGGCCGTCGCCGAGGTACCGCTCGATCGCCAAAAGGCCAGTGGGAACGCCGGTCTGGTCTTCGGTGGCGGCATTGGTGACCGCACCCCTGATGCCGTAGTGGGCCAGCAGGACCACCACATCGCTCGGGTCGGTGCCCCAGGTCTGGTTTGCCTTCGGGCGGATGTAGATCGAGCCCGGGTGCATCGCACTGGGGGTGTTCTCGGCCAACGTCACGATCTCTTCCTCGGAGGGTAGGTTCCCGGTCACTTGGCCGACGACGTCGGCGACCGACATCAGCACGCAGTTATCGGCCAGGTGCTGCATCTGCCAGTAGTGCGCGGCCAGGTCGGGCTGGCCGAAGACGGTGGCGGTGGCCTCGGTCTGGGCGGCGGGGCTGGCCACCGCCGGGACGGCGAGTGCCACGGCCGTACCGGCAGCGCCACCCGCGACGCCGGTAGCGATAAGCGCCGCCGCGGTGGCGGCGCGCGCTGCGGCAATGACTCGGGCCAGAAAGTCGTTCGACACCATGGGCTCCTTCTCGTTGGCCTCCGGTAGTCCGGTGTGGCTGTCACCGGTGAAAACGTCCGTAAGAACACGGTGCACCGCGACCCTCGCCAGATGCTCAACGAAATCTTGGGACCCAGCCAAGTACGCGGGCCGGTCGACTAAGAGTTGCGGTCGGTCCAGCCCAATCCGCGACTGATGCCGTCGGCCGCCGCAATCGTCTGCTTGGCGACCTCCTCGAAATCGGCGGCCTGCAGCCGGTAGGCCGGCCCGGAGACGCTCAGCGCCGCGGCCACCTGGCCGTGGCCGTCATAGACCGGTGCCGCCACCGCGTTGAGGCCGATTTCGAGTTCCTCGTGCGCGCTGGCCCAGCCGGCGTCGCGGGTGGCCGCGAGTTCGGCTTCCAGCGCATCGATGGCCACGATGGTGTTTTCGGTGAAGCCTTCCAGCGTCGTGCCGAGCCGATCACGCACCTCGTCGGCGTCCAGGCCGGCCAGCAATACCTTGCCGGCCGAGGTGGCGTGTGCCGGACAGCTTTGACCCACCCACGTCTGTAGCGCGATCTCGGCGGTGCTGACCGCCTCGACGATGTTGACTGTCCGGTTCTCGTCGAGGATCGCCAGGTTTGCCGTTTCACCCAGGTCGGCGGCCAGCTTGTCGCAGGCATCCTGACCCAGCTTCACCAGGTCCAGGTGACCGCTGCGGGCTCGGGCCAAGCGCGACACCGCGATGCCGAGCTGGTATTTGCCGCGCTCGGACAGCTGTTCGACGTAGCCGCGCGACTCCAGCGAGGTGATCAGCCGGGAGGCCGTCGACTTGTGCACCCCCAGCTCATCGGCGACCTCGGTCACCCCCGCCTTACCCATATCCGCCAGCAATTCGAGCACCAGCAGGGCACGATCAACCGATTGAACCGCGGGGACGGTGTCCGGCTCGGCGGCCTGAGCATCTGCGTTGTCGCCTGTCCCCATGATGATCGACGATATACCGCTGCTCAGAGGCACCGCGGTCACCCCGACTCGGCGGGCGTACCGATATGCGCGACTACCCACTGGTGGAATTCGGTGAGGTGATGTTCGGCAGGCACCAGAACGCCGCCGGCTCGGTAGCCGCGCGAGGACATCGCGGGTTGGGTTCGCTGGCAGGCGTCGAAGTCCTGTTCGTTGACCCGGTGGAACAGTTCGAACGAATGGGAAAGGTCACCGGCGGCGGCGACGTCGGCGGCGTAGAGCCAGTCGCATTCGACGACGGTGCGGTCGGGTGCGGTCGGGAACATCCGATGGATGATGACGTGGTCGGGGACCAGGTTGATGAACACCGTCGGCTTGACCGTGATCGCGAAATAGCGTCGGTTCTGCTCCGGAGTGATTCCGGGCAGGGGGGCGAAGCCTGCGCGGCCGTCCACGGTGAACCCGGCGACACCCGAACCGAACTCGGCTCCGCTGCCCACCGAGCGTTGGGCGGCTTGACCGCGGGCGAACTCCGGAACCAACCTGGTCAGCTCGGGGTGGATGGTGGCGCAGTGGTAGCACTCCATGAAGTTCTCGACGATCAACTTCCAGTTGGCCGCCACGTCGTAGGTCATTCGGCGGCCGAGTTGCAGTGTCTCGATCCGATAGTTGTCGATGGCTTCCACGTCGCCCAGGCGATGGGTGACCACGCCGACGACGTCCGCTTCAAACGACGGTGGGTCGTCGGCCAAGCAGACCCAGGCGTAACCCAGCCACTCCCGCAACGCCACCGGGAGCAGGCCATATCGGCCGCGGTTGAGGGCCGTGCCGTCGGGGTCGGTGAACGAGGCAATGTTGGGCGCCGCCATCAAGGTGCCGTCCAAACCGTAGGTCCAGGAGTGATACGGGCAGCGCAGATTGCGGCGCAGCTGACCCTCGGGTTCGGTACACAGCAGCGCACCGCGGTGCCGGCATATGTTGAGAAACGCGCGCAGCACCCGATCGCGGCCGCGCACCAGCAGCACGCTTTCCCGTCCCACCTGCACCGTCTTGAACTGCCCCGGCTCGGCCAGCTCGGCAGCGCGCACGACACAGAACCACAGACTCTCGAAGACGTGTTGCTGCTCGGCGGCAAAGACGGCGGGACTGGTGTAAAAGGCGCCGCCCAGGGTGGGAAGTAGTGCCGGCCGATGCTCAACAGCGGTCATACAGTCACCAACCTCTGCGGGTCGAACAGCGAAATGGGTTGGGCAGTAACGCCTTCGGTAGCAAGATCGGCAAGGATCTCACCGACCACCGGGACAAACTTGAAGCCATGGCCGGAAAAGCCGCACGCCACGATCACATGCGCGCAGTGTGGGTGCGGTGCTATCACGAAATGTTGGTCCGGAGTGGTGGAGTACATGCAAGTCACGGCGCGTAGGCAGGGGCCGGCCAGCGCCGGCAGCAGCTCGGTCACCCGCGCGGTCATTTCGTTGATCTCCAGCGCCTGCACTGACCGGTCGATGGTGTCCGGTGTGCAGTCGATGCCCTTCCGGAAGAAGGCAACCTTCACACCACCGTGTGGACCGTCGATCGCCGGGAAGCCGTATATCTGTGCTCCCGAGGCATTTTCGTTGATGAAGATCGGGTGATCGATGAACCGGGAAGCGCCGCCGACCGGGTCCAGCCAGTACATCACCTGACGTTCCACCCTGATTGGAACGCCCAACTGACCCAGCAGCTGCGGCGCCCAGGCGCCCGGGCAGATCACCAACCGTTCGGCGGTGTAGACGCTGCGGTCAGTGGTGACCCGAACGCCGTCTGTGGTCTGCTTCCAGTCCAGCACTCGTTCGGTGAATTGCATTGTGGCCCCGAATTTCTCGGCGAGATCCAGGTGTGCGCGCACGGTGAGCTCCGGCCGAGCTATCCCAGCCTTGGCCTCGTAGAGGGCGATATCCTCGGGCTGTGGTGTGAAGTTGGGGAACCGAGCGGTGATCTCTGCCGCGTCGAGCAGCTCATGCGGCAGGCCCCACTCCAGGCTGGCGCGCAGACTGCCGGATACCGTCAGGCAATCCGGGGGCCCGACGAACAATCCTCCGGTGAGCCGGTAGACATCGCGCCCGGCGTCGACGGCCAGTTTCTCCCACAACTCGTAGGCCCGCAGCAGCAGCGGCACATAACCGGGGTCCTCGAAATAGGACTGCCGGATGATTCGGGACCCGCCGTGGCTGGACCCCTTGTCGTGGGCAGGCTCATGCCGCTCGAGGCCCAGGACTCGGCGCCCTCTGGTGGCCAGATGATAGGCGGCAGAACTTCCCATCCCGCCCAAGCCGACCACGATGACGTCGTAACCCGTTGTCGTGCCTACCATGTCGAGCTACCTCCGGATTCGGGCCAGTTCGGGATCGACCACCGGTTGTGGGTGGACGGTCGCGGCGTGAGACTGGCCGCGGTGGTCGACGGTGACGGTGTCGCCGAGTGCACACTCGGCGGGCAGCCAGGCGTAGGCGATGGTGCGGCCCACGGTGGGCGAATATCCGGCGCTGGTGACGTATCCGACGCACACACCGTCGACCAGCACCGGCTCCTTGCCGAGTGCCACCGCGGCGGGATCGTTGAAGACGATGGACTGCAGTATCTTTCGCGGGTTAGCGCCCTGCAGGGCGGACTTGCCGATGAAGTCGCTCTTGGACATGCGAACCGCGAAGTCGAGGCCCGCTTCGGTCGGCAGGTGCTCGGTGGTCATGTCGATGCCCCAGGCCCGGTAGCCCTTCTCGATGCGCAGGCTGTTGAACGCGATGCGCCCGGCGGCAATGGCCTGGTGGCCGCTGCCGGCCGTCCACAACAGATCCCACAGCGCTGCGCCGTAGCCGGCCTCGGTGTAGATCTCCCAGCCCAGTTCGCCGACGTAGGAGACCCGCAACATGGTGACCGGGATGGCCGCCAGATAGGTCTGTAGCGCGCGAAAGTAGGGGAAGGCGTGATGTGACAGATCGTCTCGGCACAGCGGCTGCACAAGATCGCGCGCGGCCGGCCCCCACACCCCGATGCAGCAGGTGCCTCCGGTGATATCGCGCACCGTAACGCTGCCGTCTGCCGGTAGATGACGGGTCAGCCAGTCGAAGTCCTGGGGTCCGTTGGCGCCCACCTGGAAGCGGGTTGCGCCGAGCCTGGTGACGGTGAGATCGCTACGGATGCCCCCGGTTTCGTCGAGCATCAACGTGTAAGTCACCGATCCCACGCTCTTGTCGACGTTGTTGGTGGTGAGCCGTTGCAGAAAGTTCGCGGCACCGGAACCGGTGATCTCGTAACGGGTTAGCGGGGTCATGTCGTAGAGGCCAACGTGTTCCCGGGTCCACTGCGCTTCGGCGATCCCTATCGGCGACCAGAACAGCGCGGTCCAGCAGTCTCGTTCGGGAATGGTCATGCCGTGCGCGGCCAGCCATGGCACCAGCCCCGCGTTGGCCTCGAACCAAGCGGGTCGCTCCCAACCGGCGCCCTCATAGAAGTAGGCACCCAGCTCGCGCTGGCGGTGGTGGAACGGGCTGGTGCGCAGGCCGCGCAGCGTGGTGCGGTATTGATGGGGGTGGATGATGTCGTAGACCTCGACAAAGGCCTGCGCACACGTCTCGTCGACGAACCGCGGGCTGCGGGCGAAGTCCTCGAATCGGTACAGGTCGCATTCGTGCACATCGACCGACGGTGTGCCCTCGACGATCCACTCCGCGACGGCTTTGGCCACGCCCGCCGAGTGGGTCACCCAGACCGCTTCAGCGACCCAGAACCCGGCCAGCTCTCGGTGCTCGCCGAGCAGCGAAAAGCCGTCGGGGGTGAACGAGAAGATGCCGTTGAAGCCCTCCTCGACCTTGGTGTCCTGCAGCGCGGGCAGCACACGCACCGATTCCCGCCACGCCGGCTCGAAATCCTGCTCGGTGAACGGGAGCATCGACGGCATCGGCTCGCCTGCGGTATCGGCCAGCAGCGTGGACATGTCGACCGGCATGGGCTGGTGCCCGTAGTAGCCGATGCCGAGGCGGTCGACGTGCTCGCGGAAGTACAGATCGGCGTCCTGGTGCCGCAAGATCGGCAGCCGCGCGTCGTGGGCATCGGTGTTGCGACCCACCAATGGTGCGACTTGCCCGGTCTTGGCGTACTGGTGTGCCATCGGCACCAGCGGCAGGACCAGACCGACCTCCTTGGCCAACTGCGCTCCCCAGAATCCGGCCGCGCAGACCACGATGTCGGCATCGATCACGCCGTGGTTGGTGCGGATGCCGGTGACCCGGCCGTCGTGGTCGACAACGCCCAGCACCTCGGTGTCGGGCAGGCAGACCGCTCCGCGGGTCATCGCGCGCCGCGCCTGGGCGCCCGCCGCGCGCACGGCCGAGGCGAGGCCGTCGCGCGGAGTGTGAAAGCCGCCCAGGATCGCTTGGCGATCCAGCAGCGGATGCAGTTGGACGCACTCCGATGGGCTGAGCAACCGGCCCGGTATGCCCCATGCCTGCGCCCAACCGGCCTTGCGATGCAGGTCCGCCCAGCGTTCGGGGGTGCTAGCGATCTCGAGTCCGCCGACGGGGTTGAAGACCCGTCCGGCGGGGTGTCTCAGGCCCGAGAACTTGTCGACGGTGTAGCGCGCGAAGGCGCTCATCGTCTTGGAGGGATTGGTCGCAAATACCAGGCCTGGAGCATGGGACGTGGACCCGCCGGTGGTGAACAGCGGCCCGCGATCCACCACCGTGACCTCGGTGTGGCGCCGCGCGGTCAGCTCATCGGCCAGCGAGGTGCCGACGATGCCGGCGCCCACGATGACGATCTTCGGTCCCATGATGCAGCCCGCTTCCAGTTGTTCCGTAATACGAAACAGGTTGTGTATTGCGCAACATGTTGAGGCGTGCGGAAGCCGGTGTCAAGTGGACACGACGCCGCATCGATGACCGCGGGTTTGCGCCGTAGCCAGACATGTTGGTCAGACCGGATCTGCGGGTGGCCCACAGTGTTTGCCCAATCGGCCGGACCGCCCCGGCCAGCGACTCCCGACGACGCCGAGCGGGGCTGTCGCCGCGCGGCCATACACTGACCCATCGTGGGTATGCTCTTTGGTTTTTCGCCGTGGATCGTCTACTGGGTGCTGGTCGGCAACGTGCCGTTCGAAACCGCTGTGGCGGTGGCGCTGCTGCTAGCGCTGGCCGTGTTCGCCATTGGGCGGTCTGCGGGAAATCCCGGCTCTGCCATCGAAATTGGAGCCGTCGCAACCTTTTCGGCGCTGACGGTGCTGACGTTTGTCCTCAGCGACGCGTTCATGGCGCGTTGGATGCAGCCACTGAGCTACCTCGGGATCTTCCTGGTGGCTCTGGCGGGCGTGCTAATCGGCAAACCGTTCGTGCGTGAGTTCGCCGCCACCGAACAGCCTCCCGACGTGGTCAAGACGGAGCTGTTCGCTCGGATGACCGCGGTGCTGACCTGGATTTGGGTGGCCGCGTTCGCCGGCATGACGCTGTCCTCGGTGATTCCGCCGATCGTGCAAGGCCTCGGCGGGACCCGGGCCACCATCCTCGACACCAGCACCCCGCTGTCGTTCATCTGCTACTGGGTCGTGCCGTTTTCGCTGTTGGGCTTGGCGGCGCTGGCGTCCCGGCTGGTACCGCAGCGGATGCTCGCCGGAGTCGACGACATCGTCCGGGAAACCTCATTCGTCGCCTACGACGAAGCGACCATCGACGAGCTGTACTACCTAGCGCAGGAACACGCCAATCGCGAGGTCGGTCCGGGCAAGGAGGCCTACAACGTTAAGGTCGGCGGGATGGGAACCCCACTGACCGGCGACGAGTCGCGCAAGTCCTGGCCCTCTACCTACAAGGTTCGCGACAAGCGCCGTTAGAACCGAGTCGTCCAATTGCTTGGCGGCCGTGCACGCACGCGACAACTTTTTTTGGCTAAATGATGCGTATGACATACCAGGGGAGAAGGTGGCTGGCGCCGTTGGCGACGGCCTTGGCGCTGACGGCCTGCTCGTCGAGCGCCTCAGATCCCAGCGCCGCCTACGCCGGCGACGTCGATCTGAGTACGACACCCGGGACGGCGTTGACGATTGCCCCAGGCCGGTTGCTGGCCGCCACGCATGGTGTGACGCCGGTGGCATTCGGCAAGCCCACACACGGCACCATCGCCTACGGCGCAAACGGGACCATGATCTATACCCCCGAGGCCGGCTTCCGCGGGACCGACCAACTGACCGTCACCGTCAGTCCCGCCGTGCAGCTCTATGTCGAGGATCGGCTACCCATGACGACCGTCGGGGGTGTCCTCATCAATGCCAGTGCGCACGGTTCCGGCATCGCTGCCGTGCCGGGCAAAGCCGATGAAATCTATGGCCTCACCGACCGCGGCCCCAATGTTGAGGGACGTACCCCCGACGAAAAGGTGCTTCCGGTCCCCGGTTTTCACCCACACATCGCCAAACTGAAACTTGCCGACGGTTTGGCGACGGTGGAGCAGGTCATCACGCTGCACGGGCCGGCGGGCTCCCCGCTGGTGGGGCTGGTGCCCCCGCAGGCGAATACCGGGGAGGCGTTGGTGGACCTCAACGGGGCGCCGCTGCCGCCGTCCGAATACGGGCTGGACCCCGAAGGCCTGGTGGCCACGGTAGACGGAAGCTTCTGGGTATCCGACGAGTACGGGCCCTTTCTCATCCACTTCGATGCCCATGGCCGAGAGCAGGAACGCCTTTCGCCGTTCGACGGAACGTTGCCCCGAGAGCTCGCGCTACGCAGCCCCAATCATGGAATGGAAGGGCTGACCATCACCCCGGACGGAACGACGTTGGTGGGCATCATGCAGTCGGCAATCCAGGCGCCCGGGCTGACAGACCCGGCCCAGGGCGTCCCCGTCGTCCGCATCGTGACGATCAACATCGTCGATCCCAGCAACGTCCACGAATATCTGTACCCGCTGACCAATCCGCGGCAGAGCAACGTCGTCGTGTCAGAGATCAGCGCGCTCAGTGCCACCACCTTCCTGGTTGTCGAGCGTGACAACAAGCCGGCGCCCAACGGGAACAAGAAGATCTACACCGCAGACATCGCCGGGGCTACCGATGTCGGACCCCACGCACGGGTACCCGGAGCGGCTTACCAGGGCGAAGCCGGCGGCCTACTCATCGACCGGGTTCCGATCGAAACCTTTGTCGGGCCCAGCACCGACACCGAGGCCGTCGGCAAACTCAAGGCGGCCGGGATCACCGTTGCTGCCAAGGCCCTCGAACTCGATCTGGGCGACCTGGTTCGCACGCTTTCCCCCCATGGTGATTTTTTTGGGCACGCCAAGATCGAGGGTCTCACCACTCCGGACGGCGGCAAGACGCTAATCATCGCCAACGACAGTGATTTCGGACTGGCCGGGTTGGCTTCCGACACCCCGCCGTTTCGGCTCAAACCCAAAATCCTGCCCAACGGCACCCAGGACAATGGTGAGTTTCTCGTCGTCGACACGGATAAATTGCCGGCCAAGACCGAATCGGTAACGGTCCCGATCAAAGTCGGCTGAAATGTGGCTGATGCGACGATGTGGTCAGCCGGTCGCGGGTCGAAGGCGAAACACCCGGATCTCCCGCGGCGCGCAGCTTGACCGGTACCGTTCGAAACCCGCATAGAAGTCGACGGCGGTCGCCCACGCCGCTGCGCGCGCGTCGCCGGTGAGCAGCTCGGCACGGTACCGCTTGGGTGGGCCCTTGAACTCCACGGTGCATTCGGGGTGCGCGATTAGGTTGGCACTCCACGCGGGGTGCTTGGGTCGCCCGTAGTTGGACCCGATCGCTAGCAGCCCCTCGGAGTCCTCAATCAATCCCAACGGATGTGTGCGCGGCTGGCCGGACTTGGCCCCGGTCGATGTGACCAGACCGACCTTGTTGAAACCCGCCGAACTCAGCCGGCCCTTGGTGCGGGGGATCACCGCCCTGTCGATGTGCGGGGCAACTCGGAGCATGAAGTAGTAGCCCACCGGGCCCATCATGACGCGCTCCATGATCGCCTCGTCGAGTCGCAGCCGCCGCCCGCGAATGGGGCTTTCCCGCCTGAGCGCCACGGGTGTAGACAATAATCGATCGCCGGCTACATCGGTGCCGCATCGAGCTGGCCGGCCCGGCGTCCAAGGACTCGTAGGGGCAACACATGACCACCGATATCGTTGACCGCGACTACCCGCAAATGGCGGCCACCCGAGGACGCATCGAGCCCGCACCACGTCGGGTCCGCGGCTACCTGGGTCATGAGTTGGTCTTCGATACGACCGCCGCCCGCTATGTGTGGGAAATGCCCTACTACCCCGCATATTACGTGCCGATGGCAGATGTCCGCACGGAGTTCCTGCACGATGAGAACCATCCGCAGACGGTGCAGCTCGGCGCGTCGCACCTGTACTCGTTGATCGGCGCCGGGCAGTCCCACCCGTCGGCGGCGCGGGTGTTCGACGCCGAGACCGACAGCCCCGTCGCGGGTACCGTACGGTTCGACTGGAATGCGCTGCGGTGGTTCGAGGAAGACGAGCAGATCTACGGCCACCCGCGGAATCCCTACTCGCGGGTCGACGCGTTGCGTTCGCACCGACATGTCCGGGTCGAGCGAGACGGCGTCGTGCTCGCCGACACCCAAGCCCCGGTGCTGCTCTTCGAAACCGGGTTGCCAACCAGGTACTACATCGATCCCACCGATGTCGTCTTCGAGCACCTGGAACCGAGCCAGACGCAGACGCTGTGTCCCTACAAGGGGACGACGTCGAGGTACTGGTCAGTGCGCGTGGGCGACACCGTGTATCCCGACCTGGCCTGGACCTATCACTATCCGCTGCCGGCGGTCACGGCAATCGCCGGCCTGGTCGCGTTCTATAACGAGAAGCTCGACATCATCGTCGATGGTCGGTTTTTATCCCGGCCGCGGACCCAGTTCAGCTAAGACTCTGCGTGCGCATAATGTGAGATTCGCCTCTCCGGTTCTTGGAAAATAAGAATTTCTTACCAATTGCGGGTCAACACGGTATGGTTTGCGATGTCGTTGTAGGGCATAAGGCCTGGTAGGCAAGGCTTCAGCGGCTATTGAAAACGACCTGTGTAAATACTTGTGAATTTCAGTCTGAGTGCAGCCTGAGGCCGCCGGGTGACGTAGGTAACAGCAATGAAATTGAAATCTTTTGGCCCTGAATTTAGCGGCTAGACTCTTGCAGACGCAGTTGAACAGCGCCTTTTAGGTGCTGAAATCCGGTTAATCCGGGCGGACAGGATCGCACAGGGTCGTCGCGACACCGGTCGTCCGTGCGCAGGCTCCAAGACAGCTTCAAACAGCAAAGGCGGTGCCAACGTGAGCGATGCGAAAGTCCAGCGGGCCAGCAGGGCAGATCGCGATGGCGGGGAAGTCGAGGTCTTCGGGCTAGGAGCCGCGCCGCAGATTCCGGTCAGCGTCGAGATTCCCGTCAACGTCGAGATTCCGGTCGACAACGGGCCCATCGGGGACATCAAGCTAAGTTCCAACGGTGGTCGGCTGCTGGTGACCAACTACGGCGACAACAGTGTGTCAGTCATCGATACCGACACTTGCCGGGTCGTGGAGACCATCGCCGGTGTCAACGAACCCTACGCGATCGCGGTGAGCACAACCGAGGCCGATCGCGCATACATCAGCACCGTGTCACCGGCATATGACTCCATCGACGTCGTCGACACGTCCACCAACACCGTTGTCGCCAGCCACTCCCTGGCCTTCAGCGTCAGCGACCTGACGGTCAGCCCCGACGGAAAGTACATCTACGCGAGCCGCAATGGCGCGTGTCTGGCGGACCTCGCCGTCCTGGACACCACGACCGGTCGCGTCGAGGTCGTCGACATCGCGACCGCCCCGGGCATCACCACCGAATGCGTGCGCGTCAGCTCCGACGGCGGTCGCGTCTACGTCGCGACCAATGGGCCGTCCGGTGGCCGGCTCGTCGTGCTGGCAACCCGCGGACAGTCCGAAAAGAACCAGGGCCGTTCGGGCCGCACGCGGTGGCGTCGCCAGAACGTCAGGTACGCCAACCCCTCGCGCGGCAAGGATGGGCGGCTGGATCTGCGCGTTGTCGCGACCGTCGACATCGGTTCGTCGGTCCGCGACGTCGCGCTGAGCCCCGATGGCACCATCGCGTACGTCGCCAGCTGCGGCGCCGACTTCGGTGCGGTGCTCGACATCGTCGATACCCGCACCAACAAGATCACCGGCACCCGCAAGATCGAGGAGATCGGCGGACTGATCACCCGGCTAACCCTCAGCCGCAGTGGCGGGCGTGCCTACCTGGTCAGTGAGGACCGCGTCACGGTGCTCAGTTCGCTCACTCACGAAGTCATCGGCAGCGTCCGGTCCATCCAACCCTCTTGCGTGATCGAAAGTCTGGACGGCAACTACCTGTACATCGCCGACTACTCGGGCACGGTCACCATGACGTCGGTTGCCTCCACCGTGTCGGGTATCGAGGACGCCATGCACCACAGCGAGATCCCGACCGATTGGCTGGTGCCTGAGCTGCTGCAGTGCGAGCCCGCACTGGCCTAGCGAGATCACGCTCGGGCCGCTGTGGCCCGAGCTGACCATGGTTATGCGGGGGAACCCGTTTCTCACGGCCGCGGGCGGCGATAACATTCGCCCGACGAGGACGTGAGGCGGTTCCGGAACCCCTAAGGCGGTACATCGATGTACAGCACGATGCAGGACTTTCCGTTGACGATCACCGCGATCATGCGGCACGGTTGCGGTGTCCACGGCCAACGCCAGGTCATCACCGCTACCGGTGACGACTATCGCCACACCACCTACCGTGAAGTGGGACAACGTGCGGCCCAGCTGGCAAACGGTTTGCGTCGCCTCGGCGTGACCGGGGACCAGCGGGTGGCCACATTCATGTGGAACAACGCCGAGCATCTGGTGACCTATCTGGCCGTCCCGTCGATGGGCGCGGTGCTGCACACCCTCAACATCCGGTTGTTCGCCGAACAGATCGTGTACGTCGCCAGCGAAGCCGAGGACCGGGTGATCCTCGTTGACCTGTCGTTGGCCAAGCTGCTGGCACCGGTCCTGCCCGAGCTGGACACCGTGCACACCGTGATCGCGGTTGGGGACGGCGACACCGCGCCGCTCGAGGAGTCAGGCAAGGCCGTGCTGCGCTACGCCGAGGTGATCGACGGCGAGTCCACCGATTTCGATTGGCCGCAGATCGACGAGAAGTCCGCCGCCGCAATGTGCTACACGAGTGGTACCACCGGTAATCCCAAAGGCGTGGTGTACAGCCATCGTTCGAGCTTTCTGCACACGATGGCGACGTGCAGTACCAATGGGATCGGGGTGGGATCCAGCGATCGGGTGCTGCCGATCGTGCCGATGTTTCACGCCAACGGCTGGGGGCTGCCATATGCGGCCCTGATGGCCGGTGCCGACTTAGTGCTGCCCGATCGGCATCTGGACGCCCCTGCCCTGGTGCACATGGTCGAGCATCTGCGGCCCACGTTGGCCGGGGCGGTTCCGACCATCTGGAATGACGTCATGCACTACCTGGAGAAAAACCCGGGCCACGACGTGTCATCGTTGCGGCTGGTCGCCTGCGGCGGCTCGGCGGTACCCGAATCGCTGATGCGCACGTTCGAAACCAAGCACGGCGTCCAGATAAGGCAGCTGTGGGGTATGACGGAGACGTCGCCGATGGCCACCATGGCCTGGCCACCGCCGGGAACCCCCGACGATCAGCATTGGGCGATCCGGACGACCCAAGGGCAGCCGGTATGTGGAGTGGAAACCAGGATCGTCGATGACCACGGGGCGGTGCTGCCCAACGATGGCAACGCCGTGGGTGAGGTAGAAGTGCGCGGGCCGTGGATCACCGGCTCGTACTACCTGGGATATGACGAGTCCAAGTTCGACTCCGGGTGGTTGCGCACCGGCGATGTCGGCCGCATCGATGAGCGGGGGTTCATCACGCTGACCGACCGTGCCAAGGACGTCATCAAATCCGGTGGGGAATGGATCTCCTCGGTCGAGCTGGAGAACTGCCTAATTGGCCATCCCGACGTGGTCGAGGCCGCGGTGGTGGGCGTTCCCGACGAGCGCTGGCAGGAACGGCCGCTAGCTGTGGTCGTGCGTCGCGAGGGTGCCACGGTCAGTGCCGAGGATTTGCGAATATTCCTGGCGGACAAGGTTGTCCGTTGGTGGTTGCCGGAACGTTGGGCGTTCGCCGAGGAGATTCCCCGCACCAGCGTGGGCAAATACGACAAGAAGACCATCAGATCTCGCTACGCCGACAACCACTACCAGGTGACCGAGGTGCGGTTCTAGGCGCGAGCAGACACAGAATCGCATAGCCTCGGGTCGAAACGTGCGATTCTGTGTCTGCTCGCGAGGAAGGTGGGGTCATGGGCCTGCAAGTTGTCCAATGGGCGACGGGATCGGTCGGCGTAGCCGCCATCAAAGGCGTGCTACAGCATCCCGAGCTTGAACTCGTCGGTTGCTGGGTGCATTCCGAGGCCAAGAGCGGCCTCGACGTCGGCCAAATCGTCGGCACGGCACCGCTTGGCGTGATCGCGACCAACAGCATCGACGAGATCCTGGCGCTGGATGCCGACGCGGTGATCTACGCACCGTTGATGCCCAGCGTCGATGAGGTTGCGGCACTGTTGCATTCGGGCAAGAACGTTGTCAGCCCGCTGGGCTGGTTCTACCCCAGCGAGAAAGAAGCCGCACCGCTGGAAGTTGCCGCGCAGGCCGGCAACGCCACGCTACACGGTGCCGGCATCGGACCCGGCGCGGCCACCGAACTGTTCCCGCTGCTGCTATCGGTGATGTCCACCGGCGTGACTTTCGTTCGTTCCGAAGAGTTTTCCGATCTCCGCACATACGGGGCGCCCGACGTGCTGCGGTTTGTCATGGGATTCGGTGGTACCCCGGACAGCGCGCTCACCGGTCCGATGCAAAAACTGTTGGACGGTGGATTCATCCAATCGGTCCGGCTCTGCGTCGACCGGTTGGGCTTTGCCGCCGACCCGGAAATCCGAACCTCGCAAGAGGTGGCCATCGCGACCGCACCGATCGACTCACCGATCGGGGTGATCGAGCCGGGCCAGGTGGCTGGGCGCCGCTTCCACTGGGAGGCCATGGTTGGCGACAGGGTGGTGGTCGAGATCACTGTGAATTGGCTGATGGGTGAGGAAAACCTTGATCCAGCATGGTCTTTCGGCACCGCGGGAGAGCGCTACGAGATCGAGGTACGTGGCAATCCGGACACTGTCGTCACCATCAAGGGGTGGCAGCCGGAGAGCGTGGCGGCCGGACTGGACAGCAATCCGGGCATCGTCGCAACTGCGGCGCATTGCGTCAACGCGGTTCCCGCTACCTGCGCTGCTCCGCCCGGCATCCAAAGCTTTTTTGATCTGCCGCTCATCACCGGCCGGGCCTCGCCGGAGTTGTCGCGCTAACTTGGTTGCCGGTGGGTGCTCCCGATGCGGCAACAACCCCGGTTCCGGGTGCCGCGAAAGGTCGTCCAGGGTGGTCGTTTTTGTGCGTCGACAGCTATTGGCTGCGCTACCGACCCGCCGCACGCGGCCCGCAGCCGGTCGATACGGGCATGAGCCACATTGATTTTCGCTGCATAGCGCGCGACTGGCCGTGTCGCTCCGCCACCCCGGCGGACCATTACAGCGCGTATCGGCGAAGACTGCGTAGAGTCAATAGTCCGCCGATCACCTCACGGCCAACCCAACACAGCGAAGGGAGCAGGGGACCCGGGCCCATCCCACGGCACCGCCACCCCGACAACCAATGGCAGCACCAGTCGTCGTCGAGCAATCCCGCGTCGTGCCAATCGCCGTCGAAGAAGCGTTCCACGGTACGTTGCCCGTACCGCTGCCAGATATCTGCGGACACTGGTATGGGCCGATTCCGCCGATCAAGGAGGTTCGAGACCAGACCGGTGATTGGGGGGCCGTGGGCGAGAGCCGCACGCTGCTGATGGTCGGCGGTGGCAGCGTGCACGAAGAATTGACCACCGTGGAGCCGCCGCGGTTATTCGGTTACCGACTCACCGATATCAAGGGCCCAATGTCGGTGTTGGTCGGCTCGGTCACGGGCGCCTGGATTTTTGTCCCCATGGATGGCGGAACCCAGATCACCTGGCGCTGGACCATCCATCCGAAGTCGGCGCTGACCGCCCCCGCGTTGCCGGCGTTTGGCATGTTGTGGAAAGGCTATGCGCGCCGGGTACTGCAGAAACTGTCGACCATACTGACAGGCTGAATTTCGGTAACGTCGAGGCCATGTGTCGACTCTTTGGCCTGCACGCGGGAAAGGACGTCGTCACCGCGACCTTCTGGCTGCTGAATGCCCCCGATAACCTCGCCGCCCAGAGCAGGAGGAATCCGGACGGTACCGGGCTGGGTGTGTTCGACGACCGGGGACAACCCGAACTGCGTAAGCAACCGATTGCGGCTTGGCAGAACGCCGACTTCGCGACCGAAGCACACGATATGACCGGTACCACGTTCATCGCTCACGTGCGCTACGCGACGACCGGCTCACACAGCGTCCTCAACACCCATCCGTTCCTGCAGGATGATCGGATTTTTGCGCATAACGGCACGCTGGGCGATCTCGATGTGCTCGATGAGCGGCTTCGCGAGGTCGGTACCGCCAACCTGGTGCGGGGCCAGACGGACTCCGAGCGGGTGTTCGCGCTGATCACCGCATCGATCCGCACTCATGACGGCGACGTGTCGGCCGGTCTGATCGACGCTATGCAATGGCTCGCCGCACATGTGCCGATCTATGCGGTCAACGTTTTGCTGAGCACCGCCACCGAGATGTGGGCGTTGCGCTATCCGGAACCACACAACCTGTACGTCTTGGATCGTCGTAGTGCGCCGCCACCACGACGCGAATTCCACCTGCGCACCAAAAGGATTCGCGCGCGTTCCGAGTATCTGCGCGTACGGCCGTCGGTGGTGTTCGCCAGCGAGCCGATGGACGATGACCCGCGCTGGCGCCTGCTCGCCCCGGGCGAGCTGGTCCATGTTGACTCCGCGCTGCAGATCACCCGAAGCGTACCGCTGCCCGACCCACCCCGCCACCAGCTTCGGCGCCCCGATTTGCGTCCGGACGTCGAGCGGGCGCTGCACACTCGGGCATGAGCCGGCCACGGCCTGCTGGCACACTGGCTGGACGTGGCAACTAAGCGCGCACTGGTATTGGCCGGCGGAGGGCTTGCGGGAATCGCCTGGGAGACAGGCGTTCTGTGCGGCATCGCCGACGAATCACCGGCGGCCGCGCGGTTGCTGATGGACTCCGAGGTGCTGGTCGGGACGTCGGCCGGATCGGCCGTCGCCGCGCAGATTAGCAGCGGTTGCCCCCTGGACGTGCTGTTCGAGCGGCAGCTGGCCACGACCTCGGTGGAGATCGATCCCGGCGTCGATATCGATGCCATCACCGAACTCTTCCTGGCCGCCTTGCGGGAGCCGCGGGGCCAGGGCTGGGACGGGGCAACGGGGCGATTGCAGCGAATCGGTGGCGTGGCGCTGGCCACCGCAACCGTTCCTGAGTCCGTTCGCCGTGAGGTGATCGCCCAACGGCTGCCGTCACACCAATGGCCGGACCGGGAACTGCGGTTCATCGCGATCGATACCGCGACCGGTGAACTGGTGGTGTTCGGTCCCCACTCAGGCGTCGAGCTTGTCGACGCGGTGGCCGCCAGCTGCGCGGTGCCGGGAGCCTGGCCGCCGGTGACGATCGCCGGCCGCCGCTACATGGACGGCGGGGTAGCCAGCTCGGTTAACCTTGGCGCCGCCGGCGACTGTGACGTCGCCGTCGTCTTGGTGCCCGCCGACCCGCAAGCGCCCTCACCATTCGGCCCTGGCCCGGCTGCCGAAATCGCCGCATTTGCCGGCACTGCGTTCGCCGTGTTCGCTGACGAGGATTCGCTGGCGGCCTTTGGGCCCAACCCGCTGGATCCGGGCTGCCGCAGCGGCTCTGCGGCGGCCGGACGCGCCCAGGGCCGGCGCGAAGCAGCAGCCGTGGCAGCGTTTCTAGGGGTTTGATCAGCCCTCGACCGCCGGGGGTGCGGGTTGCTCGTCGACCTCGAGTGCGTCCAGCGCACGCGTGGCCAGCGCCCTACCCACCGCGATGACCTCCACCGCCCGGTGAAATTCCAGGCTACGGCAGGTTGAGCGCGGCACTTCGATCAGCAGGTCGGCCGGGTAGGCCGCGAGCGTATGCCGCGCCAGCGCGGACTGGGCGATGTCGATCGTGCGGTTCATCACCTCAAAGCTGCCCATTTTGGGGAGTCCGGGCGCGTAATTGGCGCCGTCCCGGTCCGGTGCGGGGACTTCGACCTCTTCGGGGATCTCTTCAGTCTCCGACCAGGGGTCCGGCTCCGGGGTCCCCGCGCCGAACCGACTCAGCACCGCCCGTGCCGTCGGCCGGTCGAGTAGTGACCGGGCGGCCGTCACGTCGAACAACGCAGAGGTGGTACGCACCATGCGGTTCAACCACTCGGCGGTGACACCCGGCTCGGTCTCGCGGACGGCGTCGCCCTCGCTGCCGTTGAGGCTCACCGCGATGGTCAGGTCAGCGCTCACCCCGGCCACCGGCGCCATCGGAAGCGGATCCAGAATGCCGCCGTCGGCGAGCAGCCGCCCGTCGACCTCGTGCGGCGCGATGATTCCCGGTATCGCGATGGATGCCCGGATGGCCTCATCAAGCGGGCCGCGCTGAAACCAGACCGACCTGCCCGCCAGCAGGTCGGTCGCCACCGCGGTATACGGGATGGGCAGTTGCTCGATGGTCACCGGGCCGAGGATCTCGCGCACCGCGTCCAAGATCTTTTCGGCGCGCAGCACCCCGGCTGAGGTGATCGACGGGTCCAGTAGCCGCAAAATAGTGCGCTGAGTCAGCGATCGTGCCCAGTCGCTGAACTCCTCGAGCCGCCCCGCCGCATGGAGGCCGCCGACCACCGCACCCATCGACGATCCGGAGATCCCGACGACCTCGTAGCCACGCTCACGCAGCGTCTGAATAACGCCGATGTGCGCGTAACCGCGGGCCCCGCCGCTGCCGAGCACCAACGCGACGCGTGTCGGCGATGATCCGCGCGTACGCACGGCGATTGGCCCGGACATAACGTTCATTCTGCGCGGGGATGCTGGCCGCGATCGACCCGGCCGGATGTTTTGTGCACTCTGATCCCAATTGCATGCCGCGCCCCCAGCGGCGCTGCGCGACCGCTATCCGCATTCGTTGTTGGCCGCGGCACGGGCCGCGACGATGACCGCCGCCTGACGCGGTGCCGAGAGCTGCGCCCACCGAATATTCCAGCTGCCGGCAACGCCGGATTCGGATGCCTGCACCATTGCCAGATACGGCTCGACGAGGGCCTGCCCGGTGGTGGGCTGAGTGTCCATCCACAGCTTTGCGGCATGGCAGGCCTGGAAATATTCCTCTTCGGTCGACTCCGCAGGGACGTCCACTTTTGTTGTCACCCCGGTCGGTGACACGCCCACCACACCTGGTGGCAGCGAACGAGACCCGGGCGGTGATTGTGTCGCTGACTTCGCCGACGACGACGCGGCCCGACCGTGGGCACCGTCCGGCGAGCAGCCCACGACGGCCGACACAGCGGCCGCGACAAGCAGCGATCCGCACAGCAGACCACGGGGACCGCGCCGACACATGGTGACAATTTATGCAACACTGTGTGCCGTGATGAAGTGCTTCGGATTTTTGGAGTGTTGTCGCGCCTAACGCGCCGCCGACCACCCCATCCGTTTCGCACCCTGGAGAATCCTTCCCGTGGCAATGCCCCTGTACCAGTCCACCGTCACGCCCGCACAAACGCTGACCGTCAACTCCCCGTCCCCCGGACCCACCCGGCTTCGCGTGCCCGACCTGCTGCGCGCCACCGACCAGGTTGCCGACGACGTTCTCAGCGGGCGTTGCGACCACCTGCTGCCGGAGGGCGGCGTGCCCGAGACCGAGCGCTGGTTCACCCGGGTGCACGGAGACGAGGAACTCGACATTTGGCTGATCAGCTGGGTTCCCGGCCACGCAACCGAACTGCACGATCACGGCGGCTCCCTGGGGGCGCTGACCGTGCTGTCCGGATCGCTCAATGAATTTCGCTGGGACGGTCGGCGGTTGCGGCGCCGACGCCTCGATGCGGGCGACCAGGCCGGTTTCCCGCTGGGTTGGGTGCACGACGTCGTCTGGGCGCCGCGCCAGGCCCCGGTCGTGGAACGGGCCGCCAGTTCACTGCCGCCGACACTGAGCGTGCACGCTTACTCACCGCCGCTGACGGCGATGTCGTACTACGAGGTCACCGAGCGCAACACGCTGCGCCGCCAGCGCACCGAATTGACCGACCAGCCGGAGGGGCCGTGATGAGCCGGATCGACCGAATACTGGATGACGCCCGAGCCCGGTATCGCCGCCTACCCGCTGACCGGGTGCCCGACGCGCTGCGGCGCGGAGCCCTGCTGGTCGATATCCGGCCGCAAGCCCAGCGGGCCCGGGAAGGGGAAGTGCCGGAAGCGTTGGTGATCGAACGCAACGTCTTGGAGTGGCGCTGTGACCCAACCAGCGATGCCCGGCTACCGCAGGCCGTCGATGACGACGTCGAGTGGGTGATCTTGTGCTCGGAGGGCTACACCTCCAGCCTCGCCGCGGCGGCGCTGCTAGACCTCGGCCTGCACCGGGCGACCGACGTCGTGGGCGGCTACCACGCGCTGTTGGCGGCCGGTGCGCTGGCCGAATTGAGCCGCTAGCCGCTGCTATCCGTCGAGCCGAGCGGCATCGCATTGGCGTGCAACAGCGGCCGTAGCCGTTCGGTCTTCTGCTGGGTCCAACCCGGCGGCGACAATACCGCCGCCCAGCCGTCGGCCGCGTTGGCGACGTAGCGGTGGCCATGCCCGTCGGGCACATCGACGGCAACCGCCATATCGGCGGTGACCTGTATGAACGTCACCACCGGAATCCAGCGGGTTTGGGGCAACACGTCGTAGCCGCGCGGTTCTCGCAGCCAGTCCGGCTCCTTGAACAGCAGGTTGGGAGTCCACCAGGCGATGGGGTCCGAGGCGTGCTGCAGATAGACGACCCGCGGCCGGCCCCAGGGCGCATGCGGGCGTTGCAGATCGCTTGGGCGGGCTACAAAGCGGACATCGGCACCGTCGTCGTAGATGGGCAGCCACTCGGGTGAACCGGCATCGCGATTGGTGGTCAGGCCGGTCCAGACGGTGTTGTTGAACGTCGGTCCGCTAAACAATGCGCCGTCGGTGCGGGCGAGAATGTTGTTGAGGTTCATAAACGGTGCCTCGCCGCCGAACGATCCCAGGCTCTCGCCGAATACGACAAGCTTGGGCCGTTGGAATTCCGGCATCTGCCGCACCAGCTCGTCGACCGCCTCGAACAGCGCCTCGCCGGCATGCCGGGCGTTTTCCTTGTCCACCAGGAAGGACAGCCAGCTGGGCAAGAACGAATATTGCATGCTTACGATCGCGGTGTTGCCGTTGTACATGTACTCCAGCGCAGCGGCTTCGGCCTCGTTGATCCAGCCGGTGCCGGTGGTGGTCGCGACCGCGACGACGGCGCGGTTCAGGCCGCCGGTGCGCTGCAGTTCGCGGGCCGCCAGCTGCGCGGTCGCCCTAATCCCGTCCGCGGAGTCTAGCCCCGCGTAGGCCCGTATTGGTTCGAGGGCCGGCGCGGCATTGAACGCGCTCAGTTCTGCCACAGTGGGGCCGGCCTCAACGAAGATTCGGCCCTGATGGCCCAGCGATTCCCAGGACACCAGGGACTCGGGGCCACCCGATCGCAGCCGGGTCTTGGGGGGCGCGGTGTCGGGATTCATTTCGTTGTTGACCGCGGCAAAGGTGCCGTTTAGCGAGTTCATCGCGAATTTGAGCACCACACCGTTGAGCAGTGTGATCGTCAACACCACCAGCAGGACCACCACAATGGTTGCCGAGACGCGGAACGGCGCGATCCGGTCCACCTGCCGCACCAGGAAGGTGACCAGCCAGCGGACGAACTTGCCGACCTCCACCAGGGCGAAGAGCACCACCAGCGAAACGGTCGCGGCCAGTGGGTAGTCGTACCAGTGCAGGTGCTCAACGCCCATCAGGTCACGGACGTCGTCTTGCCAGACGTGGAACCAGATCGCCATCAAGACCATGCCCACCGCACCGATCGCGATCAGCGGCAGCCACACCCACCGCGGCGGTGGCGGGCTGGAATTCTGCGAGCGCATGTAGCGGACCAGCCAGACGGCGAAGACGCCCAAGCCATAACCAATCGCACCGGAGATGCCGCTGACCAGTCCTTGAAACAGAGCACCGCGTGGCAGCAGCGACGGCGTCATCGAGAACCACACGAAGATCAAGCCGACCGAGGACCCGAAGAAAGTGTAGTGCCGAATCCACCACGCGTTGCGGACCGCTTGCGGTGCAGCGGATTCCGGGCCAGCCGAAGCGTCAGCCGGTTCGTCGGCGGTAGGTGCTGGTTGGTCGCCGGCTTCGGTGCTGGTTGCGGAATCCACTTCGCTCATCGATGTGTGAAGTTAGGCGGGCGTTTCTCGATAAATGCTGCCATACCTTCGGCTTGATCGGCGGTCGCGAAACTGGAGTGGATGAGTCGACGTTCGTAGAGCAACCCTTCGGTCAGAGTCGATTCGAAGGCTCGGTTGACGGCCTCTTTGGCCATCCGGGCCGCCGACCTTGACATCTGGGAAATCGTGGCAGCGACGGCCTTGGCCTCGGTCAGCAGGTCGTCGGCGGGCACCACACGCGATACCAGGCCACTGCGCTCCGCTTCGGCGGCATCGATGGTGCGCCCGGTGAGGATGAGATCCATGGCCTTGGCCTTGCCGATTGCCCTGGTCAACCGCTGCGACCCACCCATCCCGGGCAGCACACCGAGTTTGATCTCGGGTTGGCCGAATTTCGCGGTATCGGCGGCGATGATGAGGTCGCACATCATCGCCACTTCGCAACCACCGCCGAGAGCGTATCCGGCCACCGCGGCGATGGTCGGGGTGCGAACCGCAGCGAGCTTGCCCCAGGCGGCGAAAAAGTCGGTATCGAACGCTTCGGAAAACGTCAGATCCGCCATCTCCTTGATGTCTGCACCGGCGGCAAACGCCTTGGCCGAGCCGGTGATGATGATCGCGCCGATGCCGGAGTCGTTGTCCAGATCGGTTGCGGCGTCGGTGACTTCGGTCATCACCTGGCTGTTGAGCGCGTTTAGGGCCCGTGGCCGGTTCAGCGTGATGATGCCGACGCGCTGATCGCGCTCGACCAGGATGGTTTGGTAACCCATGGCTTCGCCTCTCTAGAAATTCAAGTCGTCGTCGACCGGCGCAAAATACGCTGCCACGTCGGCCGCAGTGACTTCGGCCAGCGTCGCCGGGGACCACTTCGGATTGCGGTCTTTGTCGATCAGTTGCGCGCGAATGCCCTCCACCAGGTCGTGTGAGCGTATCGACGCCGACGACACCCGGTAGTCCTGAACCAACACATCCTCCAGCGTCTCCAGCGCCGCCGCGCGACGCACCGCCTCCAACGTGACCGACAGTGCGACGGGGGAGCGGCTGTCAATCAGATCCGCGGCGTCCTTGGCTTGGTCGGCGCCATCTCCGCGGTATGCCCGCAGCGCGGCGATGATGTCGGCGACGGTGTCACCCGAATAGCACTTGTCGATCCAATCACGCTGTGCAGCAAGGGTGCTGGGCGGTGGCTCGGTCGTGTAGTGGGCGAGTGCGCTTTCGACACCGTCGGTGGCGATCGCTGCTGCGAACGCGTCGATGTGTTCGTGCGGCACGAAGTGGTCGGCGAATCCGAGCGCGATGGCGTCGGCACCGGAAAATGGCGCTCCGGTCAGCGCTGCGTGCAAGCCCAGCGCGCCCGGCGCTCGGGACAGCAGGTAAACCCCGCCGACATCGGGGATGAATCCGATGCCGACTTCGGGCATCGCGACCTTGGAAGTGTCGGTCACCACCCGGGTGTTGGCATGCGCGCTGACACCCACGCCGCCGCCCATCACGATGCCGTCCATCAACGCCACATACGGTTTGGCGAATCGGCCGATCTGACCGTTGAGCAGATACTCGTCGCGCCAGAACCGCCGCGCTTCGGTTCCGTCGCCGCGGGCGCTGTGATAGACCGCCACCACGTCGCCGCCGGCGCACAATCCACGTTCCCCGGCCCCCGAGAGCACCACCGCGTGCACCTCTTGATCGCGTTCCCACCGGACAAGGACCGTGCTTAGCAGGTCCACCATCGTTTGGTTCAGCGAGTTGATCGCCTTTGGGCGGTTGAGGGTAATAAAGCCGACACCACCATCGACGCGGGTCAAAACTTCGTCGGATTCCCCAGTCACGGCTTTTGTCACGCCCTGATCTCCCCTCGCCGAAATGCTCTCGCCAGCTGGCCATGAGTTTGACCAGCAATCTAGATCGTGGCTCGCTCCGGGGTGGCCGCGGGGCTAAGGTTTATCGTGAGCCCGACGAGGGTGGCAGGGTTCGGCGCGAATCCGGAAATAGAAAGCAGCAACGTGCCGGGAACCCACGCGGGCCACTGATCGTTGAGCAGTTGTTCGCACAGTTCGACGCATAACTATGGTCGAGCCATATCGAGCCATACTTGGAGCCATAAGAGAGGATCCGACGGTGCGGGAGACAAGTAACCCGGTATTTCGTTCACTGCCTAAGCAGAGCGGCGGATACGCACAGTTCGGCACTGGAACGGCCCAGATGCAGCCGGGATACCCGGCCGACCCGTACGCGGCGCCTTACCAGGAGGCCAGGGCGTCCCGCCCGCTGACCATCGACGATGTCGTCACCAAGACCGGTATGACGCTGGCCATGCTGACGGCCACCGCCGCCGTTTCCTACTTCTTGGTGGCGCGAAACGTCGCCCTGGCCATGCCGCTGGCACTGGTCGGCGCGTTTGGTGGCTTGGCGCTGGTGTTGGTGGCGACCTTCGGTCGCAAGCAGGACAATCCGGCGATCGTCTTGAGCTACGCCGCCCTAGAGGGCCTATTCCTCGGCGCCATCTCATTCGTCTTGGCCGCCTACTCGGTCGGGTCGGCCAATGCGGGAGTTCTGATCGGGGAAGCCGTCCTGGCCACCCTGGGTGTGTTCTTCGGCATGCTTGTCGTTTACAAGACCGGGGCTATTCGGGTGACGCCCAAATTCACCCGGATGCTGGTCGCCGCCATGTTCGGCGCACTTGCCCTCATGATCGGCAACCTGGTGCTGGGAATGTTCGGTGTAGGCGGCGGAGAGGGCTTGGGCCTGCGCAGCGGCGGGCCATTGGCGATCATTTTCTCGCTGGTGGTTATCGGCATCGCGGCGTTTAGCTTCCTGATCGACTTCGACGCGGCCGACCAGATGATCCGTGCGGGAGCCCCTGAAAAGGCGGCGTGGGGTATTGCGCTGGGCCTGACCGTGACGCTGGTCTGGCTGTACATCGAGATCTTGCGCCTGCTGAGTTATCTGCAGAACGACTAGCTTCTCTTTGACGAGAAAGCCGGCACGTGTGTGCCGGCTTTTTCGTCTGGTGGGCGGCCGTGGTGGTGTCGAGTCTGCGCTGGTGGCGTTGAGTCTGCGGTGGCGGCGCAGGTTATTGGGGTGCGGTGGCCCTGTGCGCAGACTCGGGCACGCTCGCGCCCGGCCTTGGCACGCTACGGCGCTAGCTGAGTCGCTCGATCACCATGGCCATACCCTGACCGCCGCCTACGCACATGGTTTCCAGGCCGAACGTCTTGTCGTAGGTCTGGAGATTGTTCAGCAAGGTGGTGGTGATGCGGGCACCGGTCATGCCGAACGGGTGACCGAGGGCGATCGCGCCACCCGAAACATTTAGCTTGTCCTCGTCGATACCGAGTTCCCGGGCCGAACCCAGCACCTGCACTGCGAAGGCTTCATTGATCTCGACAAGGTCGATGTCTTTGATCGACATGCCGGCTCGCTGCAGGGCCTTCTTGCAGGCCTCGATCGGGCCAAGGCCCATGATCTCCGGAGACAAGCCGCTGACGCCCGTGGATACGATGCGCGCCAACGGTTTGAGGCCAAGTTCCTTCGCCTTGGCGTCGCTGGTAATCACCACCGCGGCGGCGCCGTCATTGAGCGGGCAGGCGTTGCCGGCGGTGATGGTGCCGTTGGGGCGGAACACGGGCTTGAGTTCGCTGACCTTCTCATAGGTGGTACCTGGCCGAGGGCCGTCGTCGGTGCTGACCGTGGTGCCGTCGGGGAGGGTGACCGGGGAGATTTCCCGCTCGAAGAAGCCGTTCTTGATTGCGTCCTCGGCACGGTTCTGGCTGCGGACACCCCACCGATCCTGTTCTTCGCGGGTGATGCCGGTGATAATAGCGACGTTTTCAGCGGTCTGGCCCATCGCGATGTAGACGTCGGGAAGCTTGTCGTCGGCGCGGGGGTCATGCCATTCGTCGGCGCCCGCGGCGGCGGCTGCGGACCTTTCCTGGGCTTCGTCGAACAGCGGGTTCTTGGTGTCTGGCCATGAATCGGAGTTGCCCTTGCCGAACCGCGACACCGTTTCCACTCCCGCGGAGATGAATGCGTCACCCTCGCCGGCCTTGATGGCATGGAAGGCCATACGAGTGGTCTGCAGCGATGAGGAGCAGTAACGGTTGACGGTGGTGCCCGGCAGATAGTCGTAGCCGAGTTCGACCGCGACGACACGTGCAATATTGAAACCGGATTCGCCACCCGGTAGGCCGCAGCCCAAGATCAGGTCGTCGATCTGGTGCGGATTCAGCGCGGGGACCTTGTCCAGCGCGGCCCGCACCATCTGCACGGCCAGATCGTCGGGACGCATGCTGATCAGCGATCCCTTCATGGCGCGGCCGATCGGCGAGCGGGCGGTTGAGACGATGACGGCTTCCGGCATGACGGCTCCCTCCATTGGGGTGTTGCGAAGCCGAATCTAGCCTGGTGACGATCCGGGTTGCGCAGCGACCCGGTGAGGAGGCGGGCAATCGGGGTCAGCCTGGTGACGATCCGGGTTGCGCAGCGACCCGGTGAGGAGGCGGGCAATCGGGGTCAGCCTGGTGACGATCCGGGTTGCGCAGCGACCCGGTGAGGAGGCGGGCAATCGGGGTCGGCCTGGTGACGATCCGGGTTGCGCAGCGACCCGGTGAGGAGGCGGGCAATCGGGGTCGGCCTGGTGACGATCCGGGTTGCGCAGCGACCCAGTGAGGAGGCGGGCAATCGGGCTCGGGCTATCCAACGGCCGGCATTGGTACGGCGGCGGGCAGGCCCGATGCCGGACGCCGCCAGAGCCGCGAAACAATGTTGCCACGAGCCTGGCCCGCTCCTGGTGACGGCGCCTCGGGCGGTGCCGGCAACGGTGCCGTTGGGCTGCCTTCTTGTCGGCATCCATTCTGGTGCGCTTTTGCGCGCAGAGCATCGCGCAGCGCCAGCAGCAGGTGATCTGCCGCCAGGGCGTAGGCGGCGGCTGAGGGATGGTAGCGGTCGTCGGACAACATCCGTTCTGGCTCAGACCGAAGGCGGGAGGCCAGCAGATTGGCCAGCGGCACTGGGGTACCGCCGGCAGCTTTGACAGCGATGCTCTGGGCTCGGGCAAGCTGCGCACCACGGGTGTGGGCCAGCGAACGCAGCGGCTGCGGGATGGCCGTGATGACGCCGAAGTCCGGACAGGTGCCGACGACTACGACGGCGCCGCGGGCACGCAACTTGCGTACTACCGAGGCCAGCCGCTCTGCCGATGGACCGATGCCGTTGAGCGACGTTATGTCGTTGGCGCCGATGATGATTACCGCCGCATCGGGCGGCGGGCCCGCCACGAACATGGCGTCAACCTGGCCGCATACGCCTTTCGAGGTGGCGCCGACGATGGCTTTGGTGCTCAACCGCACTCGCTTGCCGGTCTGCTCGGCGAGGTTGCGCGCAATGACCACACCCGGGACTTCCTCGGCGGCGGTGCAGCCGTATCCGCACGCCGTCGAGTCACCGAACATCATCAAGTGCAGGTCGAAGGGTGTCCCGCGCCGCCATCGTTGTACCGGCCCGCCGCCGCGGCCGTACACGCCATCGGCCTGAGGCGGCGGGGCAAAAGATTTAGGAATCACCGTGCGCGCGTGCGTCGCCTGGCCGACCAGCAAGTTGCGTGCGCCCAGATAGGCTGTGCCCGTCGAGGCGAGTGCACCCGCTGTGGCCAAAGCGATCGTTGAACGCCGCGGCACGCGTATGCCCACGCGATCAGTTTAGGTCGGCTTTGCTGTTTGCGGGCGAAGCTTCCGAAACACGTGAATTACGGTGTGGATCAATTGTGGTATCGAATCAGACTCATTAAGGGTTGTTTAAGAAGTAAGCTGTCAAGCTAAGTCGCAGGAGTTGGTTGACCGCTCGGGGGAGTGCGCGAACCGGACGCTCGGCATCTCCGTCACATGCTGTATCGGACTACAAAGACGTAGGAAGTGGTGAGCATGACTGCACCCAGCAGGGTATCGGATTACCCTACGCATGCCATTCGCCCACGCGATGTTCTGAAGGCACGTAGACTCGAGGCACGCAGATTTGCCATCAGCGACGGCGCTCCGGTCGAGGTCGTCGAGGCTGGTCCAAGCATTGCTGCCCGAGTTGCTACGCTGGCGTCACGGTTGACGATCCGGCCGGTTTTGGCGGCCGGCAGCTACGCTCCCCATGCGCCGTGGCCGTGGGGTCTCATCGATCACGCGGCCAAAGCGCTGCTGCCGGCGTCCGCGACCGTCAGGGCCACGGTCACCTTGTCAAATGCCTCAGCGCAACTCGTTCGAGCGCCCGGGGTGTTGCCCGCCGACGGCACTCGGCGAGTGGTTCTCTATCTGCACGGCGGCGCGTTCCTCACGTGCGGAGCAAACTCGCATGGCCGGCTCGCCGAGTTGCTATCGAAGTTCGCTGACGCGCCCGTTCTGGTCGTCAACTATCGGCTGATGCCCAAGCATTCGATCGGGATGGCGCTCGACGATTGTCACGACGGCTACCGCTGGCTGCGACTGTTGGGACACGACCCGGAGCAGATTGTGCTTGCCGGCGACTCCGCTGGCGGGTATCTGGCGCTGGCTCTGGCCCAGCGTCTGCAAGAGGAAGATGAGGAGCCGGCGGCTCTGGTTGCCATCTCGCCACTGCTGCAGCTAGCAAAGAGTGACAAGCAGGCCCATCCCAACATCAAACGCGACGCAATGTTCGGGTCAAGGGCATTCGACGCGCTCGGCGAATTAGTTGCTAGCGCGGCCGCCAAGAACAAAATCGACGGCAAGCCGGAGGAGATTTACGAACCTCTCGAGCACATCAGACCGGGGCTGCCGCGAACACTCATTCATGTGTCTGGATCCGAGGTGCTCCTGCACGACGCTCAGCTGGCCGCACGGAAACTGGCGGCGGTCGGTGTGCCGGCGGAGGTTCGCGTCTGGCCCGGCCAGATGCACGATTTCCAGGTCGCTGGGCCGCTGTTACCCGAGGCGGTCCGCTCGTTGCGGCAGATCGGCGAGTACATCCGCGAAGCCACCGGCTAGCGCGCCGCTGCGGGTCCGGAGTCTAGCTGCGCGCCACCGGAACAGGCCTGAGACGATTGAGCACATGCGGATTGCGCGGCACATCAGTGACCTTATCGGCGGCACACCTTTGGTTCGGCTGAATTCGGTCGTCCCTGCCGGGGCGGGGACGGTGACCGTCAAGGTCGAATATTTGAACCCGGGTGGCAGTTCCAAGGACCGGATCGCCGTGCGAATGATCGATGCCGCCGAGGCCAACGGGCAGCTGCGACCCGGCGGCACCATCGTCGAACCTACCTCCGGTAACACCGGCGTCGGGCTGGCTTTGGTCGCACAGCACCGCGGGTACCGTTGCGTCTTCGTCTGCCCCGACAAGGTCAGCGAGGACAAGCAGAATGTGTTGCGGGCCTACGGAGCCGAGGTCGTGGTATGCCCGACGGCGGTACCGCCCGACGATCCGGACAGCTACTACAGCGTCTCGGACCGGTTGGTCAGCGAAATCGACGGCGCTTGGAAACCTGACCAGTACGCCAACCCCGAAGGTCCGGCCAGCCACTACGCGACCACAGGCCCGGAGATCTGGGCCGATACCGACGGCATGGTCACTCATTTCGTTGCCGGCGTCGGCACCGGCGGAACGATCACCGGGGCCGGTCGTTACCTCAAAGAGGTGTCGGGGGGCAAGGTTCGTGTCATCGGTGCCGACCCTGAGGGGTCGGTGTATTCCGGCGGCACGGGTCGGCCCTACCTAGTGGAGGGGGTCGGCGAGGACTTTTGGCCGGCGGCATACGACCCGGCGGTGCCCGACGAGATCATCGCGGTGTCTGATTCCGACTCGTTCGACATGACCAGGCGGCTAGCCCGGGAAGAAGCGATGCTGGTGGGCGGGTCGTGCGGCATGGCGGTGGTGGCCGCGTTGAAGGTCGCCGAGCAGGCCGGGCCCGACGCTTTGATCGTGGTCTTGCTGCCGGACGGCGGCCGCGGCTACATGTCGAAGATCTTCAACGACGCCTGGATGTCGTCGTATGGGTTCTTGCGCAACCGTCTGGACGGCTCTGCCGATCAGTCCACGGTGGGTGATGTACTGCGCCGCAAGTCCGGCGCGCTACCCGATTTGGTCCATACCCATCCGTCGGAGACCGTGCGCGACGCAATCGGAATCCTCCGAGAGTATGGCGTGTCGCAGATGCCTGTCGTCGGCGCCGAGCCGCCGGTGATGGCCGGTGAGGTTGCCGGCAGCGTTTCGGAACGCGAACTGCTGTCGGCGGTTTTCGAAGGTAGGGCTAGTTTGGCCGATGCCGTGTCGCAACACATGAGCCCGCCGTTAAAGCTGATCGGGGCGGGCGAGTTGGTCGGTGCCGCCGGCAAGGCGTTGCGGGACTGGGACGCGCTGATGGTGGTCGAGGAAGGCAAACCGGTCGGGGTCATCACCCGCTACGACCTGTTGGGCTTCCTGTCTGAGGGCACGCGGCGACGTTAGCGTTCCGCGGGCCGGCAAACCGGGTTCGACCGCGGACGGCTTTGCCTGCTAGCTACCGTCGCCGGAGCCGTCCGGATGAGCCGGCGCCGGCACCGACGGCGACTGTGACCCAGCTCTCGCCCAGACCCTTCGTAGCCCAACGGCCTCAGGTACTGTAGGGCCGCCTAGTTCAGCTAATACTGAGTGGAAGGTTGTCCATGACCGATCAGCCGCCGCCCGGCGGGTCCTACCCCCCGCCGCCTCCGCCACCAGGGCCTTCCGGTGGGTCTGAACCTCCCTCGGGTGGGTACCAAACACCGCCCGCCCCGTCGGCGCCCGGAGCGGGCGGATACCTGTCCCCGCCGCCCCCGCCGCCCCCGAGGCCCACGCCGGGCGGCAGCGGCTACCCCCCACCTCCGCCGCCGCCCGAGGGTGGCTACCCGCCGCCTCCGCCGCCATCGGCCGGCGGCTACGCGCCACCGCCACCCGGACCGGCGGTCCGTGCGCTGCCGACCGAGTCCTACACACCGTGGATCACCCGGGTGCTGGCCGCCCTCATCGACTGGGCTCCCTACGTCCTGCTCACCGGCATCGGATGGCTGATCATGATGGTGACCACGACGTCGTCGTGTGTCACCGACATCAGTCAATACGACATCGGGCAGTACTGCGTTTCCCAGCCCTCAATGATCGGCCAAGTGGCGCAATGGCTGATGTCGCTGGTCGGCCTGGCCTACCTGGTGTGGGACTACGGGTACCGGCAGGGCACCACCGGTTCGAGCATCGGCAAGTCGGTGCTGAAGTTCAAGGTGGTCAGCGAAGCGACCGGCGAGCCGTTGGGCTTCGGGATGTCGGTGGTACGCCAGCTCGCGCACATCGTAGACGCGATCATCTGCTACATCGGTTTCCTGTTCCCGCTGTGGGACGCCAAGCGGCAGACACTGGCCGACAAGATCATGACGACGGTTTGCCTTCCACTGTGATCAGGGCAGGCAACTTGCTTGTGTAAGTGAGTGATTAGCAAAGCGCCACCCTGGCTGTGCATTTGCGGCCGGGGTGGCGCTCGCGATTAGGCTGGGCACCGATGAACGACCGCGAGGGCCATGACCGGTTCGCCGGGCTGGCAACTAGAGCAATCCACGCCGGTTATCGCCCGGACCCGGCGACCGGCGCCGTCAACGCTCCGATCTACGCCAGTAGTACGTTCGCCCAAGACGGCGTCGGCGGCCTGCGCGGCGGCTATGAATATGCCCGCACCGGCAACCCGACCCGGGCCGCGTTGGAGGCTGCACTGGCGGCCGTCGAAGAGGCCGCGTTTGGGCGGGCGTTCAGTTCCGGTATGGCTGCCACCGACTGTGCGCTGCGGGCCATGCTGCGTCCCGGCGACCATGTGGTGATCCCCGACGACGCCTACGGCGGCACGTTCCGCTTGATCGACAAGGTCTTCACTCAGTGGAACGTCGAATACACGCCGGTGGCACTGGCCGATCTGGACGCGGTGCGTGCCGCGATCACACCGCGGACCCGATTGCTATGGGTGGAAACCCCGACCAATCCACTGCTGTCCATCGCCGATATCGCGGGCATAGCCCAGCTGGGCGCGGATAGCTCGGCGAAGGTGTTGGTGGACAACACGTTCGCGTCCCCGGCGCTGCAGCAGCCGTTGACGCTGGGTGCCGACGTGGTGCTGCACTCGACCACCAAGTACATCGGTGGCCACTCCGACGTGGTTGGTGGTGCCCTGGCCACCAACGATGAAGAGCTGGACCAGGCCTTCGGATTTCTGCAGAACGGGGCGGGAGCGGTGCCCGGCCCGTTCGACGCCTACCTGACCATGCGCGGGCTGAAGACACTGGTGCTGCGGATGCAGCGGCACAGCGAAAATGCCTCTGCCATTGCGGAATTTCTTGCTGAGCAGCCAGCGGTCAGCGACGTGCTGTATCCGGGGTTGCCCAGCCACCCCGGACACGAGGTCGCGGCGCGGCAGATGCGCGGTTTCGGCGGCATGGTGTCCGTGCGGATGCGTGCCGGTCGGACGGCCGCCGAGAAACTGTGTGCCAAGACAACGGTCTTCATTTTGGCCGAATCGCTGGGCGGGGTGGAGTCGCTGATCGAACACCCCAGTGCCATGACGCACGCGTCGACGGCGGGATCGCAGTTGGAGGTTCCCGGCGACCTGGTGCGGCTATCGGTCGGCATTGAAGACGTCGCCGACCTCATCGCCGATCTCGAGCAGGCTCTGGACTAGCTGCATGCGGATGCGCTACGCGCATCCGGCGCCATCAAGAGTGATACGGCTCCGCACTGACCAGCGTGACCTCGACGGTGCTGCCGTTGGGGACCTTGTAGCTGCGAGTCTCACCGACCTTCGCGTCGATCAGGGCACCGCCGAGGGGCGAATTCGGCGAGTACACCTCGAGCTTGCCGTCGTTGACGCCCTCCTGGCGGGTAGCGATGAGGAACGTCTCGGCGTCGGACTTGTCACCGTTGTAGTAGACCTTCACCACGGAGCCGGGCAGGGCCACACCGGACTGCTTGGGCGCTTCACCGACCTTGGCGTTGTTGAGCAGATCCTGCAGCTGGCGGATGCGGGCCTCCTGTTGGCCCTGCTCCTCGCGGGCGGCGTGGTACCCGCCGTTCTCACGCAGGTCGCCTTCTTCGCGGCGGTCGTTGATTTCTGCGGCGATGACTGGACGGTTAGCAATCAAATGATCGAGCTCGGCCTTGAGTCGGTCATGTGACTCCTGGGTCAACCAGGTCACCTGAGTTTCCGTCATCTCGTCGCGCTCCTTGTGTAGTCTTGCGGCGTATTCGCGCAAGTTCCTGATCCCGCCGCGTATGCGGCTCCCCACCCCCGGGTGCTGCATCTCCGATTCTGCTTACGGCCATTAATGCAGCAATACACGGTCCCGGTCAGGACCGTGCATCCGCCAATGTTACCACTGCGCTAACGGTCGATGACGACATCTGCGCAGTTCGGGGTTTGTTGCGCGGTCAGGGCGCGCGCAGGTAACCGGGCACATCGGTGCCGCAGCCGTAGATATCGGCCATCAACGGCGGCTTACTCGATTTCAGAGTTGTCGTCATCTGCACGGTGGCCTGGTCCGAAGGCGGCACCAGTACCTCGCGGCGGCCGGTCTCGCTGCCGTCGCGGGCCCGCACCCGCACGATGCAATCCACCGGCTGCGACGGGTCTGCCCGAGTCACGGTGATGGTCACCGACGCCGTCTCATCGTCGATAACCCGATACCCGGCCAGCGAGCCGCTAACGGTGCTGGTTCCGATTCGTTGGTAGCCGATGACGGCCACTGCGATGCCGCCCACGACGACCACCACCGCCAGGGTGATGCCGATGCGGCGCCGCGATCGACTCGACAGTCGGTCTCGCCCGTAGCGAGTTTCGGGACGCGAATAGGGTGCTGAGTTCATGCCTTATACGTGATCAATGGGTGGGTTGCCAGTTGGCCGGAGCCAGCTGCCGGTCGCCAGGATGGAACGATCGAGAACTGGAATTATAGGGTCGCTTATACGCTCGAGGGGTTGACCAGCGGGACGACCGACCGACGGGCAGAGGGAAAAGGGGCACGTGAGCGAACTGCGGTTGATGGCTGTGCATGCCCATCCCGATGACGAATCGAGCAAGGGGGCCGCCACCCTGGCCCGCTACGCCGACGAGGGCCATCGAGTGCTGGTGGTGACGCTGACTGGCGGCGAGCGGGGCGAGATTCTCAATCCGGCGATGGACTTGCCCGACGTGCATGGACACATCTCCGAAATTCGTCGTGACGAGATGGCCAAGGCCGCGGAGATCCTCGGCGTCGAGCACTCGTGGTTGGGCTTCGTCGACTCCGGATTGCCCAAGGGCGATCCACCGCCGCCGCTGCCGGAGGGATGTTTTGCGCTGGTGCCGCTGGAACAGTCCATCGAGGCTTTGGTGCGGGTGGTTCGCGAATTCCGGCCGCACGTGATGACCACCTACGACGAGAACGGCGGCTATCCGCATCCCGACCACATTCGCTGCCACCAGGTTTCGGTCGGCGCCTACGAGGCGGCCGCCGATTTCCACCGATTCCCGGATGCCGGCGAGCCGTGGACGGTGTCCAAGCTTTACTACATTCATGGTTTCCTGCGGGAACGCATGAGGATCCTGCAGGAGGAGTTCAT
Organism: Mycobacterium basiliense; assembly: GCF_900292015.1. Lineage (NCBI taxonomy): Bacteria > Bacillati > Actinomycetota > Actinomycetes > Mycobacteriales > Mycobacteriaceae > Mycobacterium > Mycobacterium basiliense. Next base: position 4,418,745 of record NZ_LR130759.1, on the reverse strand, counting down.
CAAGCGCGGCCAGGAAGGCCCATTCGGGAAATGGCTCGAACATTGGCATCCCGACCACGACCCTTTTGCCAACCGGGTGACCACGCGTGTGGAGTGCGCGGCGTATTTTGCTCAGCGGGACGATGCGCTGCGCGCCCACGCCACCCAGATCGACCCGAATGCCGAGTTTTTCGCCGCTCCGCTGTCCTGGCAGCGGGAGTTGTGGCCGACCGAGGAGTTTGAGTTGGCGCGCTCGCGTGTCCCCATCCGTCTGCCGGAGACCGAACTTTTTGCAGGGATCGAATCGGACCAATGAACCACTTTCTACTCACCGTGATTGCAGACGACGCGCCCCGCCACACCGGACCCGATTTCGGCAAGGCCAGTCCGCTGGGGCTACTGGTGGTGGTGCTGCTGGTGGTCGCCACGCTGTTCCTGGTGCGATCGATGAACCGGCAACTCAAGAAGGTCCCCGAGTCGTTCGACCGGCAGCACCCCGAGCCGGATCAGGCGGCCGACGAGGGCACGGATGCGGTTGACATCGACGACCCGTCCGGCGCAGAGGACAGCGGATCTGCTCGACCACCCGGGCCCGCCGATGACTCCGGCTGATTGGTCGGGAAGCAATACCCTCTCCGGGGCCACGAGTCCCTACCTGCGCCAGCACGCCGACAACCCGGTGCACTGGCAGCAATGGACGCCGCAGGCGCTGGCCGACGCCGCCGCGCGCGACGTGCCGATCCTGCTCTCCGTTGGCTACGCCGCGTGTCACTGGTGCCACGTCATGGCCCACGAATCGTTCGAGGACGAACAGGTGGCCGCCGTGATGAACGACGGCTTCGTCAACATCAAGGTGGATCGCGAGGAACGGCCCGATATCGACGCGGTCTATATGAACGCAACGGTCGCACTTACCGGACAGGGTGGCTGGCCGATGACATGTTTTTTGACTCCCGACGGGCGACCATTCTTCTGCGGCACCTACTATCCGAAAGCCGATTTTCTGCAACTACTTTCGGCCATCACCGAGACTTGGCGGCAGCGCCGCGGCGAGGTCGAGGACGCCTCGGGCCACATCGCCGGCGAGTTGCGCTCGATGGCATCGGGACTGCCCGGCGGCGGTCCCGACGTGGTGACCGAGCTGTGCGACCATGCCGTCGCGGTTGTGTTGGGCGAGCAGGACATGGCCCATGGAGGCTGGGGCAATGCACCCAAGTTTCCGCCGTCGGCGTTGCTCGAGGCGCTGTTGCGGCACTACGAGCGCACCGGTTCGGTGGCGGCGCTGGAGGCGGTTTCGCGCACCGGCAGCGCGATGGCCCGCGGCGGTATCTACGACCAACTCGCCGGCGGCTTCGCGCGATACAGCGTCGATAATGGCTGGGTGGTACCGCATTTCGAGAAAATGCTGTACGACAATGCGCTGCTGCTGCGCGTGTATGCGCACTGGGCGCGGCGGACCGGAAATCCGCTGGCTCGACGGGTCGCCGCGCAGACCGCGCGGTTTCTGCTCAACGACCTGGCAGATGGAGACACGTTCACGTCGTCACTCGATGCCGACGCCGATGGCCGTGAGGGGTCCACCTATGTCTGGACCCCGGAGCAGTTGACCACTGCGCTGGGCGGTGACGACGGCCGTTGGGCGGCAGCAGCTTTCGAGGTCACCCAGTCCGGCACTTTTGAAGATGGGGCCTCGGTGCTGCAGTTGCCGGCCGATCCGGACGACCCCGAACGGTTGGAACGCATCAGGGGTGCTTTGTCGGCAGCCCGGGGCGACCGTGCCCAGCCGGGACGTGATGACAAGGTGGTGACGTCCTGGAATGGGTTGGCGATTACTGCGCTGGCCGAGGCCAGTGTGGCTTTGCAACAACCCGAGCTGGCCCGGGCCGCCCTGCGATGCGCCACCGCGCTGCTGGATGTGCATCTCGTTGACGGCCGGTTGCGCCGTGCCAGCTTGGGTGGGGTGGTTGGCGCCAGCGCCGCCGTCCTGGAGGATCATGCGATGTTGGCTACCGGGCTGTTGGCGTTGTATCAGCTGACTTTGGATGCGACCTGGCTGACCGCGGCTTGCGGCTTGCTCGATAGCGCGCTGGCGCACTTCGCCGATACCCAGCGGCCCGGTCGCTGGTTTGACACCGCCGATGACGCCGAGCGGCTGATGCTTCGGCCCGCCGACCCCTTGGATGGCGCAACGCCGTCCGGGGCGTCGTCGATCGCGGAGGCACTGCTGACCGCGGCGCACCTGGTAGACGACGGCCGTGCCGAGCGGTATCTGCGGGCGGCCGAGGAGACGCTGCGCCAACATTCGGTGCTGCTGGCCCGCGCCCCACGGTCGGCCGGTCACTGGTTGTCCGTGGCCGAATCCGCCGTTCGCGGACCGCTGCAGGTTGCGGTCGCGTGCGCCGACCCGCAGTCTGCACTCCTGGCCGACGCGCGTCGGCTGGCCCCCGGCGGTGCGATCGTCGTTGGTGGCCACGCGGACTCGTCGTCGTTGCTGGTCGGCCGGGATCGGGTGGCCGGGGCCGATGCGGCGTATGTGTGCCGTGGACGGGTCTGCGACTTGCCGGTCACCGGGTCGGCAGCGCTGGCCGAAGCTTTCGGGGTGCCCGGGTAGTAGCGTGCGTGACATGCGCAATGCCGCGGAGAGAGCTCAAACGAACGCTGACACGGTTAACCGCTACATCGCGATGCTCAATGATGGCGACGTGGAGGATCTGGTCGGTTTCTATGCTGACGATGCCACCCTGGAAGATCCGGTCGGCGGCGAGGTACATATCGGTACGCAGGCGATCCGAGGTTTCTACTCGGCGATTGCCGGTCTCGAGCGGGAATGTGAGCTGGTTTCGCTACGGGTTTCCGGCAACGAGGCCGCGTTTCAGTTCCGGCTTACCGTCACCGCCGGCACGAACAAAATGCGGGTGGAGCCCATCGAGGTGATGGTGTTCGACGACGCCGGCAAGGTCAGTGCGATGAAGGCTTACTGGTCGGCGGCCGACGTGACGCACCTGTGAGTCGTCGGTCGCCGTAAGCGGCTTAGAACACCACGAACCACATCGCGATGTAGTGACAGATCGCCGCGACCGCGGTGCAGGCGTGGAAGAACTCGTGGTAGCCGAACGTCGACGGCCACGGGTCGGGCCAACGGAATGCGTAGAGAATGCCGCCGATGCTGTACAGGGCGCCGCCGACAAACAGCAGCACCAGCGCAGCAACTCCGGCGTTGTGCAGAATCGTCGCCGTGTACCAGACCGCCACCCAACCCAGCAGGAGATATAGCGGCACGCCGACCCAGCGCGGCGCCGTCGGCCAGCACATCTTGAGAAGGATTCCGGCGACCGCACCGCCCCACACGATCGACAAGACCACCCGCCCGTCGTGACCGGGCAGCGCCAGCAGTGCAAAGGGGGTGTAGCTACCGGCGATGAACACGAAGATCATCGAATGGTCGGCCCGCTTCATCCATTTGTGGGCGGTCGCGGATTCCCAGTTGACACGGTGATAGGTGGCACTGACAGTGAACATCACCACGGTGGCGGTGATGTAGGCCAACGTCGCCAGCCCGGCTTCGGTAGAACCCACGGCCCACGAAACCGCGACCAGCGATGCGCCGGCGAGCACGGCGGTGCCCGCCGCATAGACATGGATCCAGCCTCGGAAACGCGGCTTGGTCAGGGCGCGCGCAACGCCCTCGACGATCTGGTGGGCCGCGTTGGACGGCGAAAGCCCGTGTGGTTCGGGTTCTGCGGTGGGGGCTGCGCTGGTCTGGCTGCTCATTTCACCCTTCCCCGTCTGGCTTTCCCATCGTGCCTTTGCCCTCATTCCGGTGCCCACATTATCCCCGATCACAGTAGTCGGCTCGGGGGTCGGAGGGCCTTTCGACTTGTCGTGATATTGGCCGGAATCACGGCCGGAATTTGGCGGCGGTCACAGTAGTCTGGATCTTCGTGGAGATCATCCCGCCGCGCCTCAAAGAACCGTTGTACCGAATCTACGAGCTGCGGTTGCGCCAGGGTTTGGCCGCAACGAAATCTGAACTCCCACGGCACATCGCGGTGCTGTGCGATGGCAACCGGCGGTGGGCCCGCGACGCGGGCTACGACGACGTCAGCTACGGCTACCGGATGGGCGCAGCCAAGATCGCCGAGATGTTGCGCTGGTGCCAGGAGACCGGCATCGAGATGACCACCGTCTACTTGCTCTCCACCGAGAACTTGCAGCGAGATCCCGAAGAACTCAGCGCGCTGATCGAGATCATCACCGACGTTGTCGAGGAGATCTGCGCACCGGCCAATTGCTGGAGTGTGCGCACCGTGGGCGATTTGGAGCTGCTTGGCGAACAACCGGCTCGGCGGTTGCGCGAGGCAGTGGAGTCCACGCCGCAGAGCGCCTCGTTTCACGTCAACCTTGCGGTCGGTTATGGCGGCCGCCGCGAGATCGTTGATGCGGTGCGGGCGTTGTTGAGCAAGGGGCTCGCCAACGGTGCGACCGCTGAAGAGCTGGTCGAAGCGGTGACCGTCGAGGGCATTTCCGAGAACCTTTACACCTCCGGACAACCCGATCCGGACCTGGTGATTCGCACATCGGGAGAGCAGCGGCTGTCCGGGTTTTTGCTGTGGCAGAGCGCGTATTCGGAGATGTGGTTCACCGAGGCGCACTGGCCGGCGTTTCGCCGGGTCGACTTTCTGCGCGCCTTGCGCGACTACAGCATGCGGCATCGCAGGTACGGCAAGTAAGTCTGGCGCCAGCAGAGGCGCTTTGGCTGCGGTCGCTGACTGGCGTGTTTCTGGCCGTGAAGCGAGTTTCGGCGTGGTTCGGGCGGCAAACTTGGCGCTTGGGCCCTACCCGTGCAAAACGCATATTCCAGCCGAACGTTATGTGTGTTCTGTACAGGGAAACGAGGCGAGAAGTGTGCACTATTGCGATACGGCCTGCCCACTCTGGCGGGATCGTCGTTGCCCCATCGGAGGAAGACGATGTCGATAGTGATCGCGACGCCCGAGATGTTGGTGGCGGCCGCCAACGAATTGGCCGGCATTGGGTCGGCGGTAGGCGCGGCCAATGCGGCGGCGTTCGCCCCCACGATGGGGTTGCTGGCGGCGGGGACCGACGAGGTGTCGGCGGCGATTGCGGCGCTGTTTAGTGCCCACGGCCAGGCGTATCAGGCGGTGAGCGCGCAGATGTCGGCGTGCCACGCCCAGTTCGTGCGGGCGTTGACGGCCGGCGGTGAAATGTATGCGGCCGCCGAGGCCGCCAACGCTTCGCCGTTGCAGAGCGCCCCCCAGAGCGTGCTGGATCTGATCAATGCACCCACTCAGTCGATGTTCGGGCGCCCACTGATCGGCGACGGCGCCAACGGTGGACCGGGGCAAAACGGCGGTGCCGGGGGGCTGTTGTACGGCAACGGAGGCAATGGCGGAACCAGCACAACGGCTGGGGTAGCCGGCGGAAATGGGGGCGACGCTGGCCTAATCGGCAACGGCGGGTTGGGCGGTGGCGGCGGCGCGGGCGCGGCCGGCGGCAAGGGCGGAGCCGGTGGGTGGTTGATCGGCAACGGCGGTGCTGGGGGGGCCGGCGGTACGGCGACCGCCTTCGGAGTGGCAGGCGGAGACGGAGGGGCCGGCGGACGCGCGGGGCTGTGGGGGATCGGTGGCGCTGGCGGTGCCGCCGGCAATGGAGCAAACGGCGCGATGGGTGCAGACCCAGGTCAGCCGGGCGGTGCCGGTGGGGCGGGCGGCAGCGGCGGTGCCGGCGGTGCCGGCGGACTGCTGTTTGGTGACGGCGGTGCCGGCGGGCAAGGTGGCACGGCCGGTGACGGTGGCGTCGGTAACAACGGCGGCTTCGCCGTCGACGGCGGTGACGGCGGCGCCGGCGGAGCTGGGGGGGCCGGCGGCGCCGGCGGGAACGCCGGGCTGTGGGGTGCCGGTGGCGCCGGCGGGAACGCAGGCACCGGTGGTAGCGCGGGTGCGGCCGGCATGGGCGGCGACGGAAAGTTCAGTGCAGCTGGCGGCAACGGAGGCAACGGGGGTGAGGGCGGCGCTGGCGGGTCGGGTGGTGCCGGCGGGGCGGGCGGGCTGCTCTTTGGCAACGGCGGGGTCGGCGGCCACGGTGCCGCCGCCGGCGATGGCGCGGCCGCCGGGGCCGGTGGATCCGGTGGCACCGGCTCCACCGCCGCCGCCGGTGGTGGCGGTGAGGGCGGCGCAGGTGGGGCCGGCGGGGCCGGTGGGGCCGGTGGCAACGCCAGGTTGTTGGGGGTTGGTGGGGCCGGCGGCCACGGGGCGAGCGGCGGCCTCGCCGGAGCGGGTGGCAACGGCGGCAACGCCATCGCCGGAAACCCCAACGGCGGCAACGGCGGCAACGGTGGCAACGGTGGGGCCGGCGGGGTCGGCGGTGCCGGCGGCGCGGGTGGGTTGTTGTTCGGCGCCGGCGGCACCGGCGGCGACGGCGGGATCGCCGGTGGGGCGGCCGACGGTGGCAGCGGCGGGAACCGGATCACCGGCGGTACCTCGGGGAGCGGTGGTGCTGGCGGCATGGGCGGTGCCGGCGGCGCCGGCGGGGTCGGTGGAGGCGGCCCCAGCGGTGGCGGCGAGTGGTTGGTCGGCAATGGCGGCGCCGGTGGGCACGGTGGTGCCGGCGGTGTCGGCGGCAATGGTGCCAAAGGTGGTATTGGTCTGGGCCCGGCCGGTGCCAGTGGCACTGGCGGCGTCGGCGGTGCCGGCGGCAACGGGGCCGCCGGTGGATGGCTCTACGGCAACGGCGGCGCTGGCGGCAACGCTGGTGTCGGCGGGCTGGGCGGTGGCACCGGGGCAGTCGTTGGATTCGGCATCACTGGCGCGGCCGGCGGGGCCGGCGGCGCCGCAGGGGCTGGTGGTGGGGCCGGGATATGGGGTACCGGCGGAGCCGGCGGGCACGGTGGCGACGGCGGGCTGGGGGGACCCCAGGGGGCCGGGGGTGCGGGCGGAAACGGTGGTGCCGGCGGCAAGGGCGGGCTGTTCGGTGATGGTGGGGCGGGTGGCGGAGCCGGCAACGGCGCCAACGGCGGTGCCCCTCACGACTTCGACAGGTCGGCTGGGGCCGGTGGTGCCGGCGGCACCGGTGGGGCCGGCGGCGACGCAGGGTGGTTGGGCAACGGTGGTGTCGGCGGGAATGGCGGTACTGGCGGCCTAGGCGCCAGTGGCAACGTCAACGTCGTCCAGGACGGCACGCCGGGCGGATCCGGTGGTGCCGGTGGCGGCGGCGGTGCCGGTGGCGCCGGCGGGCTGCTGGTGGGCAACGGCGGGACCGGTGGTCATGGGGCCGCTGCCGGCAGTGGTGGCGTCGGCAGTAGCGGCTTGGTCGGCGGTCGTGGCGGCGCGGGCGGCGACGGCGGCGCGAGCGGTGCCGGCGGTGCCGGCGGCAACGCCGGGCTCTTGGGTGTCGGCGGTGTCGGCGGCAATGGCGGCACCGCCGGCGCCGGCGGGAATGGCGGTATCGGCGCCGCCTCCATCGGCCCTCCTCAAACGGCCGGCGGGGCAGGTGGTGTCGGCGGCAACGGCGGTGCCGGCGGGGCAGGTGGGGCCGGCGGCAACGGCGGTCTGCTATGGGGCGACGGTGGGACCGGCGGGCAGGCAAGCGCCGGGGGCAACGGCGGTACCGGCGGAAATGCTGGCGCCGGGACAGGTGGCACCAAGGCTAACGGTGGACTCGGCGGATCTGGCGGGTTCGGCGGCGTCGGCGGTTCCGGTGGGGCGGGTGGCAGCGCCGGGCTGTTGGGTGTTGGCGCGGCAGGAGGGCACGGAGCGGCCGGCGGGACCGCCGGTGCGGCCGGCAACGGCGGCAACGGGAGCCCGGGCGGCGGCAACGGCGGCAACGGCGGCAACGGTGGCGCCGGCGGTGGCGGCGGGTCCGGTGGATCCGGTGGCGCCGGCGGGCTGCTGTTCGGTGCCGGCGGCAGCGGCGGTGACGGCGGTGGCGGTGGCGGTGCCGGCAACGCGGGCAACGGCGGCAGCGCCGTCATTGGCGCCATGGGCGGGAAGGGCGGTTTCGGCGGCACGGGCGGTGCCGGCGGAAATGGCGGGGCTGGCGGCGGCGGTGCCGGTGACGACGGGCTCTGGCTCTTCGGCAGCGGCGGGTCAGGCGGGCACGGTGGCGTTGGCGGGGTCAATGGGCAGGGCGGGTTCGGGGGATCCGGGGCCGCCAACGGCGGTGCCGGCAACGGCGGCGCCGGCGGTAACGGCGGCAACGGAGCAACCGGGGGCTTGTTGTACGGCAACGGCGGCGCCGGCGGTAATGGCGGCGCCAGCGGTATTGCCCCCGGCGCTTCGTTTGGGGTCGGCGGCACCGGCGGTAACGGCGGCGGTGCGCAGTTGATAGGTGACGGCGGCAGCGGCGGCGCAGGCGCCATCGGCACGCCCAATGGGCCCGGCGGTGTCGGTGGTGCTGGTGGCGCGCTGTTCGGCGCGGCGGGCAAGCACGGCGCATCGCCGTAGCCGGAGAGCTCAACCGCGAAGTTGGCGAACGCGGCAGCGCCGGGCCGTCAGGCCGGTGACCGGGTGACACACTGGATGCATGGCTGCGCTGTCGGCGGTGGTGTTCACGCTGAGCGGGTGGTTGGGGCTCTATCTGTTGGCCCGTGATCCGCGAAAGCCGGTGCTCGCGCTGGCGGCGATCGGTTTGTGCGGATTTGCCCTGGTGGTGGCGCTGGACTCGGTACGAACGGTCAGTGTCGCGCACGCCGGGCTGCTCAGCCAGGTGGAGATTTACCTGGCTGCCGTCCCCAGCGTGGGGTGGTTCGCGGTGCTTGTCGAGCTGTCACGGCCGTGTGAGAGCTGGCGGGCGCGCACCCGTGAGCTGCTCCTTATCGCCGGTGTCGCCGGGTTGACGTTGCTCGGCGCGACGATGGCGGGCAGCGTCGAGGGCCCGCTGCGGCCGGGCCACCTGCTGATGTTTGCGGTGATCTCGGTGTCCACCCTGGGAGCGATGGGGGTTGCGGTACTGCGACCCGCCCAGCCGACGCCGGTGGTAGGTGTGGTCGTCGTCGCGACGCTGTTCTTCGCGTTGGCCAATGCGATCCTGATCATTCCGTTGGGCCTGGTGCCTAGCTGGCTGGCGCTGGCGTCGACGGGTTTCGACGTCTTGGCGCTCGGGGTAGCCGTCGCGTTGTGGGACGCCTTCGATGAAGGGCAGGCGCTGCGCGCCGACATGCTGCGATCGTTCGCCGGCTGTTCGGCGGTGGCGACGCTGTTTGGTGGCCAGATACTGATCGGCTTGGCGGTGACCCACACTGAGCCCGCCGCGCAGACCGCGCTCACGGTCCTGCTGTTCACCAGCCTGGCGGTGTCGATCACGGTGCAGGTGCTGGCCGATCCGCTGGCCGGGGTGCTGGATCGGCTGGCGTTCCGGAGATCGCCTGAACTCCGCGCTGATCGGGCCGCGCTGCGCCACACCGGGGCGGCGCTGGCGCTGCGGTCTGACGATCCCCTAAGTGACGTCGACGACGACACCTTTGTCAGGCTCACGCGGCGCGCGCTCGGGCACTACGGCGACCTGACCAAACTTGTCGCCAGCCCGCTAACCGCGTTGCCGGTGATCGACGAGCGGCTGGCCGCGCGGGGCGCACTCGATCACCCGCTGGAGCGGGCCAACGAACTCAAGGCCGTTCTGGCCGACGGTATTGGGCGGCTCAAGCCCCGCGACGCCGGCGATTTCGGAACCACCGAGCAATGGCGCTACTACAACTCGCTGTATTTCCCGTATGTCGTCGGCGTGCGCGCATACGCGCAGAACGCCACCGCCTCGGGGCTGGATCCCACCGCCCGGCAGGCATGGCGGTGGTTTGCCACCGAGGTACCGCAGCGCTCGCTGCACAATTGGCAAAACGCGGCCGCCCGGCTCATTGCGGCAGACCTGCGCAGGCGGGCGACCGTGCCTAGCGACTAGCTATGGCAGCGACCATCGCACGCGGTTCGCAGTATCAGCTTGGCGTGGTCGTCGGCCGCGGTTCCAGATAAATGCCTGGTCATTCCGCTCATGGCAGCAATTGGCAGTGCCGTGCATCGATCTGGCAGTGCGCGGGGAGCACGCTCAGGGTTGTTCTACCGAACACCCTTGTCTCCGAGCCTCAAGGAGTAATGGCATGGCCACAATGTCCGGGATATCCGGTTCCACCACCACCCCGCCGCTGTACGACTCGAAGGATTCGTTGCTGCGTTTCGCGATGCGCGCTGACGCCACGTTGACCGGACTCCTGGGCCTGGCGGTGGCCCTTGCCGCGGACCCGATCTCGTCGTTAACCGGTCTGACTTCGGTTCAGGAGTACAGCATCGGCGCTTTCTTCGTGCTCTACGGCTTGCTGGTATTCGGCCTGGCCGCGATGCCCAACTTGCGCGGTGTTGGGCTGGGCGTGGTCGCGGGCAACATTGTCTACACTCTGGCCGCCGTCGTCGCCGCCGAGCTCGTGCCCATGACTGCCATCGGGGTGGCCGCGACCCTGGCCAGCGGCTTGTACACGGGGGCGTTCGCCGGGTTGCAGTACCTGGGGGTGCGCAGGTTGGTGACCTAATCTCTGCCGGCGCCTTGCTGGCTTCTTCCTGGCCCCTTTCCGCTGATGCGCGGCACCGCTGGTGCGTGGGATGGTGCCGCGTATCAGCCGTCTCGGGGGTTTCGCGCCCAACGATTTCTGCGAACTCGACGGGCCCGCGGTAGCGGAGCGATCCGCTCTCATCTCTGGTTGATGCTGGCGGATCGAACGTGGCGGCGGGCATGAGATTGCAAGCTTCGACACGCGCCCTGCCGGCCCGCCACCGTGGGTAGCACGTGCAAAGTGCACAACCCTTATTACGGGTCGTGTGCGCTTTGATCGTGCCTTTGGCCTGCAGAGACGTTTGGATTGTGTCCTTTGAATAACCGCCTAGATCGGCTGTGATCGCGATACGATCTTGCTACTCCGACTGGACGCTGGGCGGTGAGCCATTGGAGGACAACGATGTCATTTGTAATTGCTGCTCCCGACCTGATCGCACAGGCCGCCTCAGAGTTGTCAGGTATCGGCACGGTGCTCAGCGAAGCTAATGCGGCAGCGTTGCTCCCGACCACGGGGGTGCTGGCTGCCGGCGCCGACGAGGTGTCGGCCGCGGTGGCGGTGCTCTTTGCCGGTCACGCTCAGACCTACCAAGCGCTGAGCGCTCAGGTCGCCGGTTTTCATGCGCAGTTTGTGCGGGCAATGACCAACGCCACGGGGGCGTATTCGGCCGCCGAGGCGGTCAATGCTTCGGCGTTCCAGAGCGTGCCGCAGGAAGCGCTGAGCGTGATCAACGCGCCCAGTCAGGCGCTGTTTGGGCGCCCGCTGATCGGGGATGGCGCGAACGGTGGTCCAGGGCAAAACGGCGGCGCTGGTGGTTTGCTGTACGGCAATGGCGGTAGCGGCGGGACCAGCACGACCGCCGGGGTGGCCGGTGGCAATGGAGGTGCCGCCGGGCTGATCGGCAACGGAGGCTCCGGGGGCGGCGGGGGGGCCGGCGCGGCCGGCGGTTTCGGTGGTGCCGGTGGATTGCTGTACGGCAATGGTGGTGCCGGCGGTGCTGGTGGGAGCGCCATGTTCCCTGGTACCGCCGGTGGCTCCGGTGGCGCCGGCGGCGCCGCTTTGCTGGTGGGTGCCGGTGGGGCTGGTGGGGCCGGCGGTGCCGCCGGGTTGCTGGGCGCCGGTGGTGATGGGGGCGCCGGTGGGGCCGGCCCATGGATCTACGGCAGCGCTGGGGCAGGTGGGAATGGCGGATTCGGTAGTGGGGGCATCGGTGGTGCGGGTGGTGCCGGTGGCAGCGCTCCTACGCTGGGGCTTCTCGGCCACGGTGGTGCCGGCGGTAACGGCGGAGGCGGCGGCGATGCCGGCCTCGCCGCCAGCGGCGGTGCGGGCGGCGACGGCGGCCACGGTGCGTTCCTGTGGGGCAATGGCGGGGCCGGGGGCTTCGGCGGTGACGGCGGCGTCGGTGCCGACGGGGGCAACGGTGGTTTCGGTGGAGCCGGCGGTGCCTCCGGCCTGATTGGCGACGGCGGCGCGGGTGGTAACGGCGGCGTCGGCGGTGCCGGTGTGGGGGTCTCGGACAGTATCGGCGGATTCGGTGGCAATGGTGGGGCCGGCGGGGCCGGCGGCAACGCCCGGCTGATCGGCACGGGTGGGGCAGCTGGGTTCGGCGGGGCCGGCGGAGAGGGAGCCGACGGCGTCAACCCCTCTGCCCACGCGCCACTATCGCAGGCCGCGCCCGGTAGCCCCGGCGCTCCTGGCCTGCCCTTCTCCAACGGCGGCCCCGGCGGCAAAGGATCAGACGGAACCGGTCTCTTTGAGCAAGGCGGCAACGGCGGCAACGGCGGCGACGCCAGCGGCCCGCAAGCCAACGTTACCGGCGGCAAGGGCGGCACGGGCGGCACCGGCAGCGAAGGTACGACCGGCGGTAACGGCGGGAATGGCGGCAACGGGGTGAGCACTTCCGGTACAAGCTTTGTCGGCCGCGGCGGTGACGGCGGCACGGGCGGTGACGGTGGAGCCAACGGCGGCACCGGCGGCATGGGCGGGACCGGTGGCACGGGCGGGACCAGCGGCCCTGGCGGATTCAATGGGTCCGGCGGCGCCGGCGGCCAGGGTGGTGCCGGCGGCTTCGGCGGCGGCACCGGTGGGGCTGGCGGCACCGGCGGGACCGGCAACGTCCACGATGCGTTTAATGACCGGACCAGCGGCTGGTCTGGCGGTAAGGGCGGCGCGGGCGGCGCCGGCGCTACCGGCGGGTTCGGTGGCGCGGGTGGCGCCGGAGGGACAGGGGGCCAAGGCGGGCTGCTGTTCGGCAATGGTGGTGCCGGCGGGTCCGGCGGTGTCGGTGGTGGCGGTGGATCCGGAGCGATCGGCGGCACCGGTGGCGCTGGCGGAAACGGCGGCGACGGCACCCAGTTCACCGGGTCCGGCGGTAACGGCGGCGATGGCGGCACCGGGGGCACCGGCGGCGACGGCGGCAACGGTGGTGCTGGTGGTGCCGGTGGCGCCGGCGGGCTGTTCGGCCAGGCCGGTGCCCACGGAGCCGGCGCTAGCGGTGGCGTCGGTGGTACCGGCGGCGACGGTGGAGTCGGGGGTGATGCCGGGCTGGCGGGCACGGGTAGCGGCGGCGGCCAAAATGGCACCGCGGGCGGCACCGGCCAGCATGGGGTGGACGGTCAGGACGGCCTTCACGGCTGACTTCGTTAGCCGGGCATTAGTTTTCTCGTCCAGATCGTCGGAATAGCTCGATCAGCGGCAGGATTACAGCTTGCGCAGCCGCAGCCGGTTGATGGAGTGGTCGGCATCCTTGCGCAGCACCAACGTCGCCCGCGGCCGGGTCGGCAGGATGTTCTCAACGAGGTTGGGCCGGTTGATGGTTCGCCAGATTTCGCGCGCGGCGATGACGGCCTCCGGGTCGGCCAGGGCCGAATAGTGGTGGAAGTGGGATTCCGGGTCAGCGAAGGCGGTGCCGCGCATCGCCAGGAACCGCGACACGTACCACTGTTCGATGTCTTCGATGCGGGCGTCGACGTACAGCGAGAAGTCAAATAGGTCCGACACCATCAGAGTTGGGCCGGTTTGCAAGACGTTGAGCCCCTCCAAGATCAGGATGTCGGGGTGGCGGACCACGTGTTTCGCCCCTGGGATGATGTCGTAGTGCAGGTGTGAGTACACCGGGGCGCAGGCGTAGTCCGAACCGGATTTCACCAACGTCACGAACCGCATCAACGCTCGGCGGTTGTAACTCTCCGGAAATCCTTTGCGGTGCATGAGGTTGCGCCGCTCCAGCTCGGCATTGGGGTAGAGAAAGCCGTCGGTGGTGACCAGGTCCACCCGAGGGTGGTGGTCCCACCTGGACAACAATGCCTGCAACACACGGGCAGTGGTCGATTTACCGACTGCAACGCTGCCGGCCACGCCGATGATGAATGGCACTGGGCGATCGGGGTTTTGTTGTGGTTCGCCCAGGAATTCCGCGGTAGCGGCGAACAGCCGCTGGCGGGCGGCGACCTGAAGGTGTATCAACCGGGCCAGCGGCAGATATACCTCTGCGACCTCGAGCAGGTCGATCTGCTCACCGAGACCGCGCAGGCCGATCAGTTCCTCTTCGGTGAGGGCTAGGGGCGTCGACATGCGAAGCGAGCGCCATTGTTTACGGTCGAACTCGACATACGGGCTCGGCTCGCTAAGCCGCGACATGCTGCAAGTCTTGCAGGGCTGTGTTCGGGTGTGGCGGCTGGGCTGGCGAAAAGGCGCCGAATGTCCCGTTGGACGTGCCGCCCGTGTCCCCGGGGGGTTCGCAGAAGTGCGGGAATACGCCGATGGCAAACCCTCGCCGATCCGAGTGACGGTGGCAGAACCTGGAATGCCGCCCGCAACGGGCCTCTGAGCAACTGTGCAATCGACTGTTGTCGGGAGCGCAGCGCCGTGCTGGATCTGCGTGCTGGCGGGCGCTCGATAGACTGACGTCCGTGACTGCCGCACCTGACGCCCGCACATCCGCCCCGTTGAATAACTCTGTTATGACGGCCCCGCTCGCCGAGGTCGATCCCGATATCGCAGAGCTGCTGGGTAAGGAACTTGGCCGGCAACGAGACACCCTGGAAATGATTGCCTCGGAGAATTTTGTGCCGCGGTCCATACTGCAGACCCAGGGCAGCGTGCTGACCAACAAGTACGCCGAGGGGCTGCCGGGTCGGCGGTACTACGGCGGGTGCGAACACGTTGACGTGGTGGAAAACATCGCCCGCGACCGGGCCAAAGCGCTATTCGGGGCGGACTTTGCCAACGTGCAGCCACACTCCGGCGCTCAGGCCAACGCCGCGGTACTGCACGCGCTGATGTCACCGGGAGAGCGGTTGTTGGGTCTCGACCTCGCCAACGGGGGGCATCTGACTCACGGTATGCGGCTGAACTTCTCGGGCAAGCTATACGAGAACGACTTCTACGGCGTAGACCCGGCCACGCACCTCATCGATATGGACGCGGTGCGGGCCAAGGCTCTCGAGTTCCGTCCGAAGGTGATAATTGCTGGCTGGTCGGCTTACCCCCGGATTATCGATTTCGCGGCGTTCCGGTCGATCGCCGACGAGGTCGACGCCAAGTTGTGGGTCGACATGGCCCACTTCGCCGGGTTGGTGGCGGCGGGGTTGCATCCCTCGCCGGTGCCGCACGCGGATGTGGTGTCGACCACCATCCATAAGACGCTGGGCGGTGCCCGTTCCGGCATGATCCTGGGCAAGCAGGAGTACGCGAAGGTCATCAATTCGGCGGTGTTCCCGGGACAGCAGGGCGGACCGCTGATGCACGTGGTTGCCGGCAAGGCGGTCGCGTTGAAGATCGCAGCCTCACCGGAGTTCGCCGAACGCCAGCAACGGACGCTGTCCGGCGCCCGGATCATCGCCGACAGGTTGCTGGCCGACGATGTGGCCAAGGCGGGCGTGTCGGTGGTCAGCGGCGGCACCGACGTCCACCTGGTGCTCGTCGATCTGCGCAACTCCCCACTGGACGGCCAGGCGGCCGAAGACCTGCTCCACGAGGTGGGTATCACGGTCAACCGCAACGCGGTGCCCAACGATCCTCGACCGCCGATGGTGACCTCGGGCCTTCGCGTAGGAACTCCGGCACTGGCGAGCCGCGGGTTTGGGGAAGCGGAATTCAGCGAGGTGGCTGACGTCATTGCTACCGCCTTAGCGGCTGGCAGCGCCGCTGACGTGGCAGCGCTTAGGAATCGGGTGACTCGGTTGGCCAGGGATTTTCCTCTCTACGAGGGCTTGGAAGAGTGGCGTCTGGTAGA
Source organism: Mycobacterium basiliense (assembly GCF_900292015.1). Taxonomy (NCBI): domain Bacteria; kingdom Bacillati; phylum Actinomycetota; class Actinomycetes; order Mycobacteriales; family Mycobacteriaceae; genus Mycobacterium; species Mycobacterium basiliense. Next base: position 4,402,975 of record NZ_LR130759.1, on the reverse strand, counting down.
CCGCTGACCTGCGGTCGGGGTAGCGCTAGGGCGCCCTCGCCACTTCGGCCGGCTAGCCGGAGGGTCGATTTCATAAACCTGTGTATACGGGTTACAGTTACCGCATGGCACAGAAACCTGTAGCTGATGCGCTGACCCTTGAGCTCGAGCCCGTAGTGGAACAAAACATGGCCCGCCACCTCGACACCGAGGACATCTGGTTCGCTCACGACTACGTTCCGTTCGACCAGGGCGAGAACTTCGCCTTCCTCGGTGGGCGGGATTGGGATCCGTCTCAGGCGACGCTGCCCAGGGTGATCACCGACGCCTGCGAGATCCTGCTGATCCTCAAGGACAACCTGGCCGGTCATCACCGCGAGCTCGTCGAGCACTTCATCCTCGAAGACTGGTGGGGCCGCTGGCTTGGTCGATGGACCGGAGAGGAACACTTGCACGCCATTGCGCTGCGCGAATACCTGGTGGTGACTCGGGAGGTTGACCCGGTGGCCAACGAAGACGTCCGGGTCCAGCACGTGATGAAGGGCTACCGCGCCGACACGTACTCGCAGGTTGAGACCTTGGTGTTCATGGCGCTCTACGAGCGCTCCTGCGCGGTGTTCTGCCGCAACCTGGCCGCGCAGATCGAAGAGCCCATCCTGGCCGGGCTCATCGACCGGATCGCCCGCGACGAAGTGCGCCATGAGGAGTTCTTCGCCAACCTGGTGACGCACTGTCTCGGCTCTACCCGCGACGAGACGATCGCGGCGATCGCGGCTCGTGCGGCCGACCTGGAAGTCCTCGGTGCCGACATCGAGGCCTACCGCGACAAGGTGCAGAACGTGGCCGATGCCGGGATATTCGACCCGCAACAGCTGCGGACGGTGATCTCCGATCGCCTCAGCCAATGGGGCCTGGCCGACGAGCCGCAACTGCAGCAGTTCGTCACGAGTTAGGTCCCGGTCGCGCGAGACTGCGCGCGAGGTCTGATTGCTCGACTCCTTCTCACTGCGCTGCGCGGAGTGCATCGTCGTCAAGCTGGGTCTGATTGCTCGACTCCTTCTCACTGCGCTGCGCGGAGTGCATCGTCGTCAAGCTGGGTCCCCTCGGCGCGCCTGCTCTGCAGGCGTGTCATCGGCAGAGTAGCGTCGGACTCGATGGTCAGCGACATGCTCAGCTGCCAGGGCGGCACCTTCCGTCACGTCAACGGCAGGACCGGCCCCGGTCCTGGTGCCGCGGCCCGCGCCGACACGCTCGTGTGGGTCCGCCCGAGCGCAATTCGCTCGAGGAGCGCTCAGTGACCGATCTCCGGACGTATGTGCTCGACACCTCTGTGCTGCTGTCCGACCCCTGGGCCTGCAGCCGATTCGCCGAGCATGAAGTGGTGGTTCCGCTGGTGGTAGTCAGTGAACTCGAGGCTAAACGCCATCACCACGAGTTGGGCTGGTTCGCCCGACAGGCATTGCGGTTGTTCGACGACCTTAGGTTGGAACACGGGCGTCTGGATCAGCCTATTCCGGTTGGGACACAGGGTGGTTCGCTGCACGTCGAACTCAACCACACCGATCCGTCGGTGCTGCCTGCAGGATTTCGCACCGAAAGCAACGACTCCCGCATCTTGAGCTGCGCGGCCAACCTGGCAGCGGAGGGCAAGCGCGTCACATTGGTCAGCAAGGACATTCCACTTCGGGTGAAGGCCGCCGCGGTGGGTCTGGCCGCCGACGAGTATCACGCGCAGGACGTCATCGCCTCGGGATGGTCGGGCATGCACGAGATCGAGACCGCCGCCGAGGACATCGACGCACTGTTCTCCGACGGGGAGATCGACCTGGCCGAAGCCCGGGACCTGCCCTGTCACACGGGGATTCGGCTGCTGGGAGGTAGCTCGCACGCCCTGGGGCGAGTCACTGCCGCGAAACGTATCCAGCTGGTGCGTGGTGACCGCGAAGTGTTCGGTCTGCGCGGCCGCTCCGCCGAGCAACGGGTGGCGCTTGAACTGTTGCTCGACGAGTCGGTGGGCATCGTGTCGCTGGGTGGCAAAGCCGGCACCGGTAAGTCCGCACTGGCGTTGTGCGCGGGTCTGGAGGCGGTGCTGGAACGACGGACTCAGCGCAAGGTGGTCGTTTTCCGCCCGCTGTACGCCGTGGGCGGCCAGGAGCTGGGCTATCTACCCGGTAGCGAAAGCGACAAAATGGGGCCCTGGGCGCAAGCCGTCTTTGACACGCTCGAGGGCCTGGCCAGTCCGGCGGTGCTAGAGGAGGTCCTATCCCGCGGCATGCTTGAGGTGTTACCGCTGACCCACATCCGAGGTCGTTCATTGCATGACTCCTTCGTCATCGTCGACGAGGCGCAGTCGCTGGAACGCAACGTGTTGCTGACCGTGTTGTCCAGGCTGGGTACCGGCTCGCGGGTGGTGCTCACCCACGACATCGCACAGCGGGACAACCTGCGGGTTGGCCGTCACGACGGCGTCGCCGCGGTGATTGAGAAGCTCAAAGGCCACCCGCTGTTCGCGCACATCACGCTGCTGCGCAGCGAACGCTCACCGATCGCCGCACTGGTCACCGAGATGCTGGAAGAGATCACCGGGCCGCGTTGACGACGGGATTTGCGCTTCCGATGCCAGGTAGGCTTCCAGGGTGCACAAACGGCTCGACAACCAGGCCTGGCGCTACGGGCGCATGGTCGTCGGTGTCGTTGCTGCCGTCGCGGTGCTGGTAATCGGCAGTCTCACCGGTCATGTCACCCGAGCGGACAGCGCCAGCTGTGCGATGGTCAAGTGTGTGGCGTTGACCTTCGACGACGGCCCGGGACCGTATACCGACCGGCTGTTGCAAATCTTGAAGGACAACGACGCCAAGGCCACCTTCTTTTTGATCGGCAACAAGGTGGCCGCCAACCCGGCGGGAGCCAAGCGCATCGCGGACGCGGGCATGGAGATCGGCAGCCACACCTGGGAACACCCCAACATGACGACGATCCCTCCGGCGGACATCGCCGGGCAGTTTTCCCGGGCCAACGACGCGATCACGGCCGCCACCGGCAGCACGCCCAAGCTGTATCGTCCCGCGGGGGGGCTGTCCGACAACGCGGTGCGCCAAACCGCGGCCAAGTTCAACCAAGCCGAGATTCTGTGGGATGTCATCCCGTTCGATTGGGCGAACGACTCCAACACCGCGGCAACGCGGTACATGCTGATGACCTACCTTAAGCCGGGTTCGGTGGTGTTGTTCCACGACACCTACTCCAGCACCGTCGACCTGGTGTACCAATTCATTCCGGTGCTCAAGGCCAACGGCTACCGCTTGGTGACGGTCAGCGAGCTGCTCGGGCCGCGGGCACCCGGAAGCAGCTACGGCGGCAGGGAGAACGGTCCGCCGGTCAACGCACTCCATGACATCCCGCCCGGCGATATTCCGCCGCTACCCGATACCCCGTCGCCCAAGCCGATGCCCAACTTCCCCATCGTCGACATCCCCGGACAGAACTCGGGCGGGCCCAATAACGGTGCCTAGAACCGGCGCTTCGGCGAACGAAGCGCAGCAGCAGAGCACCCGCAGGTTGTTGCTCCAATATGCGTTCGCCCTCGCCTTGGCCTACGTCATTGCCGTCATCGATGCGTCGGCCATTTTGATCCCGCTGCGAGGCCACACCTACGTCGACTTCGCAGAGAAAAACCTGCCGGTGGTGGTGCTGCTGGTCGTGTCGGGAACGATCAGCGTGGCGGTCGCCGGGGCGGTGACTTTGGCTCCCACTCTGCGGTGGTTCGTGCCGGGCCACCCACCCACACCGGAGCAGCGGGAAGCCGCCTTCAGGCTCGGCGGCCGCCAGTCGGCCATCTTGGCGGGGGCCTGGGCTACCTCTGGCGGGGTACTGATGCTGATCAATTACGCGGGCGGCGCGAAAATTCTGCTATCCATCCTGCTCGGTGTGGTGCTCGGCGGACCCGCTGCCGCGGGTACCGGCCTGCTGCTCTCGCAACGCACCCTGCGGCCGATCGTGCGAATGGCGACCTTGGGTGGCCGTCCGCGTCTCGCGGTCCCCGGTGTTTTCGCGCGATTGGTCCTGCTGTGGTTTTTGTGCAGTGCGCTACCCATCGGCGTCATCATGGCATTCGTCGTGCTGCGATCCTACGGCTGGGTGATTGAGGACTCCGCATCGTTGGATGTGCCGATCTTGGTGGTGTCGCTGGCGGCGTTGCTGCTGGGCCTTCCGACCATGATCCTGACCTCTCGATCCATTTCCGATCCCCTCGACGAGGTTGTCGATGCGATGGCGCAGGTTCAGCACGGCAACATCGCAACCTATGTCGGTGCCTATGAACGCTCCCAGATCGGGCGGCTGCAAACCGGATTCAACCGGATGGTGTCCGGACTCGAGGAACGCGAACGACTCCGCGACCTATTCGGTCGCCACGTGGGCGCGGATGTGGCCCGCCGCGCGATGGAAGAGGGGTCCGCGCTGTCCGGCGACGTGCTGGAAGCGGCCGTTCTCTACATCGATCTGGTGGGCTCCACCCAGCTTGCCGAAAACCGGTCGCCGCACGAGGTGGCTGAGGTACTCAACGACTTCTTTCGAATCGTCGTCGACGCCGTAGACGAACGTCAGGGGCTGGTCAACAAGTTCGAAGGAGACGCGGCGTTGGCGATTTTCGGGGCTCCGCTGCGGACGGGCGAACCGGCCTCGGACGCCCTGGCGACAGCGCGTGAGTTGGGTACCCAGCTGCGCGGGCTACCGATAGTGGACTTTGGCATCGGCGTTTCGGCGGGCCGGGTTTTTGCCGGCAACATCGGCGCCGAAAACCGCTACGAGTACACGGTGATCGGCAACGCCGTCAACGAGGCGGCCCGTCTGGCCGACCTTGCCAAAACCTCCGAACGGCGGATCTTGTGTTCGGCGGCGGCCCTGGACCGCGCCAATCCGGCCGAACGCGCATGCTGGGCCGAATGCTATTCGACGGTTCTACGAGGCCGATCCGAGGCCACTAAGGTGTCTGCGCCGGCCGGGCCCGACCATACCCAGATCAGTTCGGCGAAACCCGGAGCGCCGCGATGACCCGGTTAATGGTGGCGGCCGAATCCGCGTCGCCGATGGGGGTTGCGCCCATGAAAATGGTGACCGGTTTGGTGTCAACGGCGATGATGACCACGGAGTCACCCTTCACGTTGCGTGAGGTGTCGGCGATCGTGATGTCGGCGTCGACCCGGGCGGCCTTGACCCCGTCCACCGTGATCGAGGACATCTTGGTCGGGCCCAGGGTAGGCGAGGACTGTTCGTAACCCGGACCGTCGACCACGCACTCCAGCAGCTTGGACGCCTGCGCATTGACGTTCATGCTGGCGACGAAGTTGGTGATGGCGACCTCGGCTTGCATCATCCACTGACTGGCGCCTGGCACCTCCTGGCCGACGCCGAGCGCCTCGATCAGGTTGGGGCTCTGATCGTCGGAGAACACCGACCATCCAGGTGCCGCGCTGATCGGAAACGACAATTTGCCGGCACTGATGATCTCGCCGAGCGGTCGCTCACCGCCGGATACGTTGGGTGTGCAGCCGGTCGCCGTTTGCTCGGAATCGTTCGGCTGCGATGTCGGTGCGCTCGAGGTGACCGGTGAGCCGCTGGGATTTGCGTTGCTGGACTTGTTTTCACCGCTCAACGCGACCACCAGGACTACCACCACCACGATGACGCCCAGCACCGCCACACCGGCCAAAATCAACCACGGCATCTTCGAGCCGGGTCCTTTCGGCGGTGGGCCCGGCGGGTAGGACCCGGTCGCCCAGCCGGGGGCATACTGCTGACCGGGTTGGGGGTATTGCGGTGGGGGGGAGGTGCCTGCGCCGTAGGGATCCGCACCGCCATAGGGATTCGAGTACGGACTCCCGCCTGGGTACTGATAGGGACCGCCTTGCGGCTGAGGGCCCCAATACGGGTTCTGCCCATACGGATTCGATCCGCTCGGATCCTGGCCATAGGGACCGCCGGGAGGAGCCGTCATTTGCTAAACCACCCTCGCTTCTTGGACCGCTGCACCTGAGGTAGCCGCGCCACCACGCCTAGTCGTCGGCCGATTCAACCTTGGCCATCGCCAACACATCGAGGCGGCGGTCGAGTTCCTCGATCGATAGCTTGTCGCCGATTAGGCCGCGATCGATGACCGTCTGGCGGATCGTCTTGCGCTCCTTGAGGGCTTGCTTGGCCACCGCCGCGGCCTCCTCGTAACCGATGGCCGAGTTCAGCGGCGTCACGATCGACGGTGAGGACTCGGCCAGTTCGCGCAGGCGCTCGACATTGGCGGCCAGCCCGCTGATGCAACGCTGCGCGAACAGCTGTGACACGTTGGTCAGCAGCCGGAACGACTCGAGGATATTGCGGGCCATCATCGGGATGTAGACGTTCAGTTCGAAGGCGCCATTGGCGCCGCCCCAGGCCACCGCGGCGTCGTTGCCGATCACCTGTGCGGCAACCTGCGTAACCGCCTCGGGCAGAACCGGATTGACCTTTCCAGGCATGATGGAGCTACCCGGCTGCAGGTCGGGCAACTGGATTTCGGCCAAGCCGGTCAGCGGTCCGGATCCCATCCAACGGATGTCGTTGGCGATCTTGGTCAACGACACCGCGATGGTACGCAGCGCGCCGGATGCCTCGACCAATCCGTCGCGGGCGGCTTGCGCTTCGAAAGAATTTGCCGCCGTACGTAACTGCGGCAGGCCCGTTTCAGACACCAGAGTGGCGACCACCCTGACACCGAAGCCCTCGGGCGCGTTGAGTCCGGTTCCCACCGCGGTGCCCCCGATAGCAAGCTCACCCAGACGCGGCAGCGTTGCGCGGACTCGTTCGATGCCGGCCTCGATTTGGCGGGCATAGCCGCTGAACTCCTGGCCCAGCGTCACCGGAACGGCATCCATCAGGTGGGTCCGGCCAGACTTCACCACGCTTTGCCACTCCAACGCCTTGGCGGCCAGCGAGTCCTGCAGCACCTGCAGTGCCGGTATGAGGTAGCTGACCGCGGCCTCGGTGGCGGCGATATGCGTCGCGGTGGGGAAGGTGTCGTTGGACGACTGCGACATGTTGACGTCGTCGTTGGGATGCACCGTAACACCGTTGGCGGCGGCGATGCTGGCGATCACCTCATTGGTGTTCATGTTGGAGCTGGTACCCGAGCCGGTCTGGAAGACGTCGATCGGGAACTGATCATCGTGCTGGCCGTCGGCGATCTCGGCCGCGGCAGCGATGATCGCGTCGGCCTTTTCCGGCGCCAGCAGTCCGAGGTCTTTGTTCACTTGTGCGCAAGCGCCTTTCAACAGGCCCAACGCCCGAATCTGGGAACGCTCCAGACCCCGACCAGAGATCGGAAAGTTTTCCACGGCGCGCTGGGTTTGCGCGCGCCACAACGCTTTCGCCGGCACCCGGACCTCACCCATGGTGTCGTGCTCGATGCGATATTCGGTGTCTTTGTCGGCATCGTTGTGCGCGCTATCGGCCATAGGTTGGGGTCCTCAGTTTGTCCGGATCGGTCGGGATGGTTTCGGCTGTTAAGGCAGGGGATAGGCGGCAGTGGTGTCGCCGGTGAAGTCGATGGCGGAGTATTCGTTGAGCTTCGACAGTCGGTGATAAGCCTCGATCATCCGGACGGTGCCCGACTTCGACCGCATCACGATCGACTGGGTGGTACACCCGCCCGGGTAGTAGCGCACCCCCTTGAGCAGGTCACCGTCGGTAACGCCGGTGGCGCAGAAAAAAACGTTTTCCCCGGACACCAGGTCCTCTGTGGTCAACACCTGCTCGAGGTCATAGCCGGCGTCGAGGGCCTTGCGCCGCTCGGCGTCGTCTTTGGGCGCCAACTGGGCTTGGATGGCTCCGCCCATGCAACGGATCGCCGCGGCGGCGATGATCCCCTCCGGCGTCCCGCCGATGCCGGCGAGCATGTCGGTGCCCGATTCCGGGCGGCAAGCGGAGATCGCCCCGGCGACGTCGCCATCGGTGATCAGCCGGATCCGGGCCCCGGTGGCACGCACGTCTTCGATCAGCTGGGCGTGCCGCGACCGGTCCAGGATGCACACCGTCATGTCGCGCACCGACAATGCCTTGACCCGGGCAACCTCCCGGATGTTTTCGGCGATCGGAGCGGTGATGTCCAGCACATGGGCCGCGTCGGGGCCGACGGCGATCTTGTTCATGTAAAACACTGCCGACGGATCGAACATCGCGCCACGATCAGCCACCGCCAGCACCGAGATGGCGTTCGGCATGCCCTTGCTCATCAGCGTGGTGCCATCGATCGGGTCTACCGCAAAGTCACATTCCGGGCCATCGCCATTACCCACGTCTTCGCCGTTGTAGAGCATGGGGGCATCGTCTTTTTCGCCCTCGCCGATCACCACGACTCCGCGCATCGACACCGAGTTCACCAGCTCGCGTATCGCATCGACCGCGGCGGCGTCGCCACCTTCCTTGTCGCCACGACCTACCCAGCGGCCTGCGGCCATGGCGCCGGCCTCGGTGACGCGGACCAGTTCCATCGCCAGGTTGCGGTCAGGGGCTTCGCCGCGTGACGGTCGGGCGAGCGACGGGTCGGGGCTCGCAACGGCCGTCGGTGACGGACCGGATCCCTGTGCTGTCATGGTTGCTGATTGTCCCAGAAGCAGATCGATGGTCGGGAGCTGGGATACTGGCGGTGTGACTGGTGAGCCGCGGCCGATCCCCAGGCCGGCCAAACCGCGCCTGCTGCAGGACGGTCGCGACATGTTCTGGTCGCTCGCGCCGCTGGTGGTTGGCTGCATCCTGCTGGCAGGCCTGGTGGGGATGTGTTCATTTCAGCCGGGCGGGACCAACCGGGGCACGGTCCCGGCCTACGACGCGGCGAAGGCCTTGCAGGCCGATGCCGCTACGCTGGGTTTTCCGGTCCGACTGCCCGTGTTGCCCGCGGGATGGATATCCAATTCCGGGGGCCGCGGCGGTATCGCCGACGGGCGCACGGACCCGACGACCGGTCACCGGCTGCACGCGGCGACCTCGGTCGTGGGCTATATCAGCCCGACCGGGATGTACCTGAGCCTCACCCAGAGCAACGCCGATGAGGACAAGCTGGTCGGCTCGATCCATCCGGAGATGTACCCGACGGGAACGGTCGATGTGCTCGGCACCAGTTGGGTCGTCTATCAAGGTGCCGACAGCAAGGGCGCGGTCGAGCCGGTGTGGACCACCAGCCTCACCAGTTCGGCCGGAGATACCCAGGTCGCCATCACGGGCGCCGGTAGTGACGACGAGTTCAGTACGCTGGCGGCGGCGACGCAGTCGCAGGCGCCACTGCCGGTCAGCGACTAGCCTGTCATGCCGACTGAAGGGACCTAAGGTGAGCGGACCCGAAGCAGATCTGGCCGGTTGGTCGGTGGCACCGTTCACCGGCGGCGGGTACACCCACGACGTGTACCGCAAGGGGTCGGGTCCCGGAGTTGTCCTGATCCCGGAGATGCCCGGTATCCATCCCGGGGTGTTGGGGTTGGGTAACCACCTGGTGGACAACGGGTTCACCCTGGCCATCCCGTCGTTGTTCGGTGAACCGGGCCGGGCGGTGTCGACCGGCTACGTCGCGGCTGTGATCGCGCGGGGCTGCGTGGCAAGGGAGTTCGCCGCGATGGCCACCAACAAGCAACGTCCGGTATCGCTGTTTCTGCGGGCGCTGGCGCGTGATCTCAACGCCTCGACGCCCGGCAAGGGCGTCGGTGTGATCGGCCAATGTTTTACCGGTGGCTTTGCGTTGGCCGCCGCCGTCGACGACAGCGTGCTGGCCCCGGTGCTCAGTCAGCCTTCGGTACCGCTGCCGCTGACAGCCGCGCAGCGTCGCGATCCCGGGCTGAGTGAATCCGAGCTCAACATCGTCGCCGAACGCTGTTCCAGCGAGGGGTTGTGTGCCCTGGGCTTACGTTTCAGCGAGGACAAAATGGCGCCGCGCGAACGGTTCCGGACACTGCGGCAGCGACTCGGTGACGCCTTCGAGGTGATCGAGATCGACTCCAGCCCGGGCAACGCTTTCGGCTTCGGTCGGATGGCGCATTCGGTTCTCACCGACGAGGTCCGCGAGGTGGACGGTCAGCCGGCCTACGAAGCGCGCAAGCGGGTGGTCGAATTTCTTACTGCGCGCCTGAGTCGGTAGTCGCGCTGGCTGGTGCGTTCCCGGTTCTGCGCGAAAGCCAGCTGCGACGAACCCGTTCTGGGCTGCCGTCTTTGAGCTCGACCCCCTTGTACACCGCCAGGTAGACGTCGATGGTGGTGACGATGAGGATCATCAGCACCGGACCGATGATGATGCCCCATGGGCCGAACATGCTGATACCCGCGAACACCGACAGCAACATGAGTGCCGAATTGAGCCGGGCATCGCGCGGGACGAGGATCGGCCGCAGGACGTTATCGATGTTGGTGACCACCACGAGGTGCCACAGGATCACGAACAGTCCGCCCCCGACATTGCCGTAGAAAATCATTCCGATGCCGAACGGAATTGTCACGATTCCCCCGCCCAGCGGAATAATCGACAGTGCGGTCAGCAGAATCGCGAAAATGAAGAAGCCATGGTGAAATCCAGCCACATATATGGAGCCGGCGCCGGCGACACCCTGGCAGAGCGCGATGACGAACTGGCCGCTGACGGTACCGCGCACCATGGAGCCCATCTTGCGCAGGTACAAATCGGTGACTTCCTCGCCCAACGGATTGAGTTGGCCGATCAGGGTCCGCAATTTGTCGCGGTTCAGCAGCAGCGCCATGAACACATAGAGAAAGATGATGGCCGAGGTAACAGCGCCGGCGAGGCTTCCGGCCGTAGTCTGCAAGAGGTGTAGGAGCCATTGACCCACGTTCTGGGCGACCGAAATCATCATCTTGCGCAGCGCCTCCGCGGTCACGGTGACATGCAGGAACGGCACCCGGTCCAGGAGGTCGTTAACCAATTGCAGAACCTTGTCGCCAAGGCTGCTCAGGTCGGTAGTCTTGGCCCATTCGGCAACGTTTTCCACCATTCGTGCGATCTGAACCACCGCCAGGGCGACCAGCAGCCCTACCGGCACGATCACGATAGCCAGCGCGGCCAATAGCGTGCAGACCGCCGACAAGCCGGCGCTCAGACGTTTGTTAAACCAATTGAACAGCGGTGCGAACAGATACGCGCCAACCGCGGCCACCACAATGAGGACGAAATAGCTGCGCAGAAAATACGCGCCGAATAGCAGGGCGATGAGCGTGAGGATGGCCAGCGCGCGCTTTTGACTGAGCGTGAATTCGGTGTTCATACCTATACCGGGCCGCCCTCCGCGTCGGATGTTGAGGGAAACCTTAGCCGCAGGAGCTTCTCTGTGGTCAGGTTCTTTCGTGCGTGCCCAGGCGGGGTTTCGTCGGGCAGCGCGGCGGGTTATGCGCGCCATCGCCCGGTGCGCCGACTGGGTTGTGAGCGGACGACACCGGTGGATTGGTCGCGATGGTGCGTGGTGCACTCCCCTCCGCTGGCCGGTGTGGCGGCGGCGGTCGTGCCGCGCTGGTGGGCCGGTCGCTAGCCTGAGACCAGGCAGGAGAAGGGGAGTTTCACACCTATGACAATCGATAACTTGGTGGTCGAGACCGCTTGCGGCCCGGTCCGGGGCACCGAAACCGGATTGCCGGGTGACCGCGTCAAGGTCTGGAAGGGCATCCGCTACGCCGCGCCGCCGCTGGGGGAGCTGCGCTTTCGGGGTCCACAACCGCCGCAGCGGTGGACCGAGATTGCCGACGCTACCGGCTTCGGGCCGGTCTGCCCGCAACCGACGATTCCCAACATGCCCATTGACCTGGGAGCGTCGCAAGACGAGGACTGCCTGCGGCTGAACATCTGGACATCGGCAGACACCGAGCCTGGTGCCGGAAAACCCGTGATGGTGTGGCTGCACGGTGGCGCATACCTGTTGGGGTCCAGCAGCCAGCCGCTTTACGATGGCCGCACCTTGGCATCGAGCGGCGAGGTGATCGTGGTGACGGTCAACTATCGGCTCGGGGCGCTGGGGTTTCTCGACTTGTCCTCGTTTAGCACCGGGCGGCGACGTTTCGATTCCAATGTCGGGCTGCGTGATGTGCTGGCGGCCTTGGGGTGGATTCGGGAGAACATCGAGGTCTTCGGAGGCGATCCGGACACTGTGACGCTGTTTGGCGAATCCGCTGGCGCCGGGATCGTCACCACCTTGCTGGCGATGCCGGCGGCCGAGGGTCTGTTCGCTCGCGCGATCGCGCAAAGCTCACCGGCCACCTCGGTGTATGACGCCGGCAGGGCGCGCGGCGTCGCGGTATGCATGCTCGACAAACTGGGAATCAACCCCGCCGACGTGGATCGATTGGCCCAGGTGCCCGCCGCCGCGATTCTGGCCGCGTCCAAAGAAGTGTTCGACGAGGTTCCGGTGCGCAACCCTGGCACGCTGGCGTTCGTCCCCATCGTCGACGGCGATCTGCTGACCGACAACCCGGTCAAGCTTGCCCAGGAGGGACGTTCACGCCCGGTTCCGTTGGTCATCGGCACGAACAAGAACGAGGCAGCGCTGTTCCGGTTGATGCGCTCACCGCTGATGCCGATCACGCCGCACGCGATCACGTCGATGTTCAACCAGATCGCCGCTGAACAGCCCGACCTACAGTTGCCGACGGCCGAGCAGATCGGGTCGGCCTACTCTCAAGTGGGGCGCAGGGCCCGGCCGCTAAACATCGCAACCGACGTCGGCTTCCGGATGCCGTCGGTATGGCTGGCAGAGGCGCACAGCATGGTGGCGCCCACGTATCTCTATCGGTTCGACTATTCGACGCCGCTGCTCAAGCTGGTGCTGGTCCGCGCCGCCCATGCCACCGAATTGCCCTATGTCTGGGGCAATCTCGGTGGACCCCAGGACCCCACGTTGAAGTTGGGTGGGGCCAAGATCGCCAGGGCCGTCTCGCGCAGAGTGCGGACCAGGTGGATCAACTTCGCCAGGCACGGAACGCCGGCGGGCCCGGACGGCGAGCCGGACTGGCCGCGCTACGACGACGCCGACCGGGCCTGCTTGATCGTCGACAAACGCGACACGGTGGCACGCAATGTGGACGCACACATCCGCGCTGCGTGGGGTGGCCAGGTGGTGGGCTTTCGGTAGCGGGCCGAAGTCGTGCGCGCTGCCTGCGGACTAGGCGGCCGCGGCCTCGCTCTTCATCTGCCGGAACATGTCTACGTAGTAGGGCAGGCACTGTTGCATCGCTTGCTCGGTGTTGAACCTCGGTTCATAGCCGAGATCACGGCGTGCCTTGGCGATCGAGAAATAGTTGTCCAGATACAGTCGCTCGACGGCCAGCGGCTCGAGCAGTGGCGCCGGGAACCCAAACCTGAAGTGCAACCGTTGCCACCCGGTCATCACCCAATGGACCGCCGGGCCGGAAACCCTTATCCTGGGCCACTTTTCCCCGCACGCTTCCACCACTGGCCTGGCGAACTCGAACATATTGATCGGCTCGGCGTCGTTGATGAAGTACGCCTGACCGGGAGCGCTGCCACCGGGCACCAGATGCTGGCCGGCCAGGATGAAACCGTGAATCAGGTTGTCTACATACGAGTTGTCCAGCCGGGCCGACTTGCGGCCGACCAGAACCTTGACGTGGCCCTTGATCACGCTTTCGAACAGCTTGCGGAACATGGTCTGGTCGCCGCGGCCCCAGATGCCGCTGGGTCGGATCGCGCACGTAAGCATGCCGTCAATGCCGTTCTGCGCCAACACGAATCGTTCGGCAGCCACCTTGGTCTCGGTGTAGAGATCGTTGAACCGGTGGGTGTAGGGCATCGTCTCATCGCCGCCGGCAATGCTCTGCCCACCCATCACCACGCTGTTGGACGAGGTGTAGACGAAACGCTTTACCCCGGCCTTCTGTCCAGCGTTGATCAGATTCTCGGTGCCGCCGACGTTGACCGCGAAGCTGCGGCTGCGGTACTCGGCGGTCACCGAAGCACCGCCCATCAGCTCGATGATCGCCGCCGTGTGAATGATGGTGTCGATGCCCTCGACCGCCTCGGCGCAGACGGCCGCGTCGGTGATGTCGCCCTGCAGCACCTCCAACTGCGGATGCGGGGGCAGTGGCGACGGCGCGCGGTCGAACGAACGGACCTGATGTCCGCGTTCGAGCAAGGTGGTGACCAGGTTGGCGCCGACAAAACCGGCGCCGCCGGTGACCAGGACACGGCCGAGTTCGGTAGTCAGTGATGCATCACCCATGCGGCGAAGCATAACTAAAACGTGTTCCAGTTCGGAACAACTATCAAGGTCTCGCTCGGGCGGAAATCAGTTTGGTTCGGACTCGCCGGCGGCCAGCGCATCGGTCACCCGCTGGCGGGCGCCAGCCAAATGCTCCTCACACCGCTTGGCGAGTTTTTCCCCTCTCTCCCATAGCTTTAGCGATGTGTCGAGATCTAGCCCGCCCTGCTCGAGTCGCCTTACGACTTCCATCAATTCGTCTCGGCAGTCTTCGTAACCGAGCTGACTAATAGGTGTAGTAGTGCTGGTCTCGCCGTGAAGATCGTCCGCTTGTTCAGGAACCATCGATGCGTCCTTCGCTTATCGCCGCAATGGCACCGTCGTAGACCCGCACTCGCAGCCTGGCACCTGCCGCCGCGTCCTCGACTGACCGCAGCACCTCAATTGGCGTTCCGGCCGCCGAAACCGTCTGCACCACCGCGTAGCCGCGGGCCAGCGTAGCCGCGGGGCCCAGGGTGGTCAGTCGTGCGGCCAGGTGGCTGACGCGTTCGGTCTCGGTGGCGACCAGGCGGGTGATGTCGCGGCGCAGCGCGGACCTGGCGCGGTCAATGTCTTGCGCGCGCGTCGTTAACGCCTGTAGTGGGTCAGCCAGTACCGGGCGGCTGCGCAGTTGGGCCAGTGCCCGTTGCTCACGGGTAACCCAGTTGCGCAGCGCTTGAGCACTGCGGCGGCGCAGGTCAGCAATCAACCGCTGCTCGGCGGCGCTGTCTGGAACCACTTTCTTGGCCGCGTCGGTGGGTGTCGCGGCGCGCAGATCGGCGACCAGGTCGCTGAGTGGATTGTCGGGTTCGTGGCCGACCGCGCTGATCACCGGTGTGCGGCAGGCCGCGATCGCGCGGCACAGTGTCTCGTCGGAAAACGGCAACAGATCCTCCACGCTGCCGCCACCGCGGGCCAGCACGATCACGTCGACTTCTAGGTCTCGATCGAGCTCGCGGAGTGCTTCGACGATTTGTGTGACGGCATTGGGTCCTTGCACTGCGGTATTGCGCACGGTAAAGCGCACCGCGGGCCATCGCGCAGCCGCCACCGTCGTCACATCACGTTCGGCGGCGCTGGCGCGACCAGTGATGAGCCCGACTGTGTTGGGCAAGAATGGGATTGGTCGCTTTAGCCGCGGGTCGAAGAGGCCCTCGGCGTCCAGCAGCCGGCGCAGCCGATCGATACGGGCTAGTAGTTCGCCGACACCAACAGCGCGAATCTCGCTGAGCCGCAACGAGAATGTCCCGCGGCCGGTGTAGAACGAGGGCTTGCCGCAGACCACCACCTGTGTGCCTTCGGTCAACTTCACCGGCGCGTTGAGCACCAGGTCACGAGGGCAGGTCACGTTCAGTGACATGTCGGCTGCGGGATCTCGCAGCACCATGAACACTGTCTTGGTGTTTGGCCGAATCGTGATCTGGGCAAGTTGCCCCTCAACCCAGACGGTGCCCAATCGGTCGATCCAGCCCGCAACCCGGATGGCGACCGCGCGTACCGGGAAAGGATTCTCGGCCGAATTGGCGTCTGACGCTCGGGTAGTGCGGGTCACTTGGCAGTCGCGCGGGTGATCCTGTTAGCGATCAGCGTCTGGAACGGTGCACGCGCCTTGGTCGCCTGCTCATAGGCCAGCAGGACTTCGAGATCTTTGATGTCCAGCGATGGGAGCCGGGCCCGCAGCTGGGCCAGCGTCAGCGACGGATAGTCGAGTTCGTCCGCGATTGCGGGCGCGGGAACGGTCTGCTTGGACGACGGCTTCTTCGGTTGCCTGGTCGAACTGGGTTTCTTGGAGGCATCGGCGCCCTTGGACTCGGTCTGCTCGGATACCGAGTACAACGCGAACCGTCCCTCGAAGCGCCGGTCGGCGCTGAGGGTGTCGGCGCCGGTCGGCACGCCGAAAGCCTCGTCCAAGGCATCTGGCAAGTCCTCGTCGAAGGTGGCCCACTCCGGCTGCTCGTCTTTGGGCGGAAACAGCGACTCCAGGGTGGTGTCGCCCTTGATGACGAGCTCGGCCAGGTTCTGCTGAAACCGCATCACCAGGTGCGCCGCCTGGCTGGCCAGCGTCATCGGGTACATCAGGATGGTTCGTGGCAGTTTCATCGTCTCCTCGACAGCGACTGTCGCCGCGCCGACAATTAGCCGAACTCCATACGGTGCAGAAGCCATGCGTCCAAGACTGCCTCAAGGTGCGGCGAACTCCAAGCTCGCCGCGGCGAGATGAACGCAAATCGCGCAGAAATAGCAGAGCCGTATCGGCGGAACGTACGCTGAACGTCATGGTGCCGACTGTTGACATGGGGTTTCCCGGCGCTTCTCGGTCGGGGAGCGTCCTGGCCAGCGTGCCAACCCGCAAGCGGGTGCTGCTGGCCGAGCCACGAGGATACTGCGCGGGTGTGGATCGGGCCGTCGAGACGGTCGAACGTGCGCTGGAGAAGCACGGTGCTCCGGTCTACGTGCGTCACGAGATTGTGCACAACCGCCACGTGGTTGACACGCTGGCCAAGGCCGGTGCGGTGTTCGTCGAGGAGACCGACCAGGTTCCGGAGGGCGCGATCGTGGTGTTTTCCGCGCACGGGGTCGCGCCGACGGTGTACGCCGCCGCCGCCGAACGTAACCTGCAGACCATCGATGCGACCTGCCCGCTGGTCACCAAGGTGCACAACGAGGCCAAACGCTTCGCCCGGGACGATTTCGACATTCTGCTTATCGGCCACGAGGGCCACGAGGAGGTCATCGGTACGGCCGGCGAAGCGCCCGACCATGTGCAGTTGGTCGACGGTGTGGAATCCGTCGAGCGGGTAACGATCCGTGACGAGGACAAGGTGGTGTGGTTGTCGCAGACCACGTTGTCCGTCGACGAGACCATGGAGATTGTCGAGCGGCTGCGGATGCGGTTTCCGAAGCTGCAGGATCCGCCCAGCGACGACATCTGCTACGCCACCCAGAATCGGCAGGTCGCGGTCAAGGCGATGGCGCCCGAGTGTGAGTTGGTGATTGTCGTTGGCTCCCGCAACTCGTCCAACTCGGTGCGACTGGTCGAGGTGGCACTGGGCGCCGGGGCGCGGGCCGCTCAACTAGTCGACTGGGCCGACGACATCGATCCGGCATGGCTGCAAGATGTCACCACCGTCGGCGTCAGTTCGGGAGCCTCGGTCCCCGAGGTGCTGGTGCGTGGTGTGCTGGAGCGGCTGGCCGATTACGGCTACGACATCGTGCAACCGGTGACCACGGCCAACGAGACGCTGGTCTTTGCGTTACCGCGGGAGATCCGGCCAGCGCGCTCGGTAGGGACCTAGTCGTCGTATTCCCGGGAACCGGGCTGTGGTCGACGCGGTGGGCGTGGACGATCCCGCCGATCGGACCGATCGTCGTCACGGTAGCCGCCGTGCATCTCGTCGCGGGGAGCTGACCCGCGATAGCGGACCTGCGAGATCGGATGGTGCGTCGGGTTGGCGCTGTTGGCACCGCCGGGCGTGGTGCGCCGGCGCGGCGGCTCGTATGGGCCATACGGCTCGTACGGTTCGTAGGGCTCGTATCGGGCTTCCCGTCGGTCGTACCGGCTGATCGGCTCCGCGGGCTGGTTGGGCTCGTAGCCGCCGTAGGGATCGAAGCGGCTGGTGCGCGGAACGGGCCGGTCATAGGGGTTACGGCGGGTATGTGGGTCCCGCCGGGTCTCCCGCGGCGGCTGCGCGCGCACGTCGGAGTCACCCGGTGGTCGGGGTCGGCGGCGTGGACGGCGAGGCGGTTCGGCGGGATCGTAGTCACGTGGCGGCACCTGGCGGCGACGCCGCGGTCGTTCCGCGTTCGGGTCGAGCTCGTCGTCCAGCGGTGGGCGGCCGCGCCGGGTCCGGGTCCGGTCGGTACGGCGCGAGGTAGACCCGCTGCTACGGGTGGTTCGTCCGCTTTTCGGCCTGCGCTCGATCCCGTGGGCCGGTTCTGCGCCCGTGCCTGCAGCGTCATCGGAATCGCCGTCCGAGTCATGGTTCAGCAATGCGCTCAGTTTGGCGGCGATGCCGCTGACGAAGGAGGGTCTCGCGGGCGGGGGATCGGTGTCGGTGTCGGCCTTGACCAGTCCGGACGTCCGCTGCGCCATGCCGAAGTACCACCTGATCAAACCGATGAGCAGCACGGCGCCGGCGGTCCCCAGCATCAGCGGAAAGCGCTCGATGAGCGGGTACCCGCAATTGATCAAGAGGTCTTTGAACTTGCCGATCTTGCCGCCATGAAACAGCCAGTAGGCGCCGGGCACCGTGACGAAAAGGATCAGTGGCGGCTGGATCACCGCGGTGAACACACCCGCTTGGCGTACAGCCAGCACCGCTGCCACGCAGCCCGCAATGTAGAAGCCGGCGAAGACGTGCGTCAGATCCTTGTGTCCGGCGTCGAACAGGTATCCCACGGCGGTGACGGTGGTGGCCAGCAGTACCGCGCCCCACCAGGGCAAACCCGGAATTCTGGGAATGATTGAGCGGTGACTTGGCTCCACTGCTGCGCTCGCCCGCTCCGCTGACACATGTAGACCGTACCGGCTGTGGGGCTGAAGGCCCGTAAATCCCTGGCCAGCCGCCGCGGGCGTGCCATGCATCCGCTACTCGCACCGGGTACCTCGTTGGGGGCACGGCAGTGGCAGGCGCCACACGAATCACCGGCCGGACGTCGTTGCGGGGAGCCGGGCACGGCCAACCCGGCGAGCACGGGCCGACCTGCAGTGACTCCTCGACGGCCCCGCGAACCGAGGTGCCGGACGCCGGTTGCGCCCGGCCACGGGATCGGCAATGCCGGCGTCCTAGACTTGGCTCCCTGTGAGCCTGAGCCTTGGAATCGTAGGTCTGCCCAACGTCGGCAAGTCGACACTGTTCAACGCGCTGACTCGGAACAATGTGGTGGCGGCCAACTATCCGTTCGCCACCATCGAGCCGAACGAGGGCGTCGTCGCGCTGCCGGATCCACGGCTGGACAAGCTGGCGGAGCTTTTCCAATCCGAGCGAATCGTCCACGCTCCGGTGTCGTTCGTGGATATTGCGGGCCTGGTCAAGGGGGCCTCGGAGGGAGCCGGGCTGGGCAACAAGTTCCTGGCCCATATCCGTGAGTGTGACGCGATCTGCCAGGTGGTGCGGGTGTTCGTGGACGATGACGTGACCCATGTGTCGGGGCGGGTCGACGCCAAGTCCGATATCGAGGTGATCGAGACCGAGCTGATTCTGGCCGACCTGCAAACTCTGGAGCGGGCGCTGCCGAGGCTGGAAAAAGAAGCCCGTAACAACAAGGAGCGCACGCCCGTTTACGAGGCGGCATCGGCTGCCCAGCAGGTGCTGGACAGCGGCAAGACGCTCTTTGGCTCGGCCACCGATAGCGCGGTGCTGTGGGAGCTGAACCTGTTGACCACCAAGCCGTTTCTGTACGTCTTCAACGCCGACGAGTCGGTGCTGACCGATGCCGGGCGGGTCGCCGAGTTGCGCGAGCTTGTTGCGCCGGCCGACGCGGTTTTCCTAGACGCGGCTATCGAGGCGGAGTTGGCCGAACTCGACGACGAATCGGCCGCCGAGCTGCTGGAGTCGATCGGGCAGACCGAGCGGGGCCTGGATGCACTGGCGCGCGCCGGTTTTCACACCCTCAATCTGCAGACCTTTCTCACCGCGGGTCCCAAGGAAGCGCGCGCGTGGACCATCCACCGGGGAGATACCGCGCCCAAGGCGGCTGGGGTGATTCACACCGACTTCGAGAAGGGCTTCATCAAAGCCGAGATCGTTTCCTACGACGACCTGATCGCGGCCGGCTCCATGGCGGCGGCCAAGGCGGCCGGCAAGGTCCGGATGGAGGGCAAGGAGTACGTGATGGCCGACGGCGACGTGGTGGAATTCCGGCATGGCGCAACCACCAAGTCGAAATAGGGTCAAGCCTGCGGACCCGCACCGTGTCGCGCCCGGCTCGCAGCACCGTGCTTAGGCGGGTAGCGACCGAACTATTGCTTGTCGACTTTCCCGGCGATCTGATTGGCGATGGTGATCCCTAGGTCACCCGGGTCCTTGCCGCACGCGCTGAGGTCGATCGCAACGTTGTTCCGCACGGTCAGCACCCGCTGACAGGCTCCCTTAAAGGTGTTGGGGCCCTTGGTCATTGTCACGGTTACGGGGGTACTCAGCATGCCGTTTGCCGTCGAGACCGGGCCCACCTGCCACTGGATTTCAGGGTTGTCGGCGTCGCCGGGTGTAATGAATTGCCGGTTTGCGCAGGCCGGCCAGGCCTGGGACGACTTGGTGAAGAAGTCGTTCGCCTGTGCCGCCGAGGGGAACAAGACCAACGCCTGGGTCAACTCGGGGTCCATGTCGCCCGACGGAGCGCTGCCCGGCGCAACATCATCGTGCCCACGAACCGCGGTGTATCCGCTGCCGGCATATGCCACGGCCTCCGCCGGGGCATCGGCGAACAGACATTCGGCGGGCCATTTCCACCCCTGGGGCCCCTCCTTGGTGCTGTCGTCGGGCAACTTGTCGATCTTTTCCTTGGTCGTCATCCCGGTGACGCCCATTGCACTGTCGACTTCGGCCGGGGTGAGTAGCAGACCGTCCAGTGCCGCCTCCTCGATCGGCGCCCGCGACGAGCTGGTACTGGTCGATGATGCGGGGGTGCTTTCGTCGCCACCGCCACACGAGGTGACCAGGACCCCGAGTGCCGCAACGGCGACTGCGGCTGCTAGCTGACGCATGGAGAATCCCCTTCAGGCTAAGTCCTCAGCCGTTATGCGGCACCGGGATTGGAGTTTGCTAGATGTGCTTCGGTGCATGAAGCATAGTGGACCGCAGCACCGTGGGGAACACCAAGCGCTTTGCCAGTTTCGGGCATCGGCCCCAGCCGGTTGGCGAAGGGAAGCGCGATGATGGCAGGGTCGTTGGCGCCGTGTACCGGCGGGCCAAGACGGCCGACAAGATCCGAGTGGAAGGCAGGACTTATGTGGTGGTGGCCGCAAGCACCGTGCGGAGCCAAGCGGTGACCAGACCGCACGTCGAGCTGCGACCGTGTCTGGGAGCTGAGGAGTACCCCACGCTCGTGCGTATCTGGCGCAGCGCGATCGACGCCACGCATGGGTTCGTTCGTCCAGAGCATCTGGCGCGGATCGAGGATCGGTTGCCGCGCGAATTTCTTCCGGCCGTGAACCTGACCGTCGCGCTGGTGGATGGCCGGCCCGTCGGCTTCGCCGGGGTGACCGCCGACAAGCTGGAGATGCTGTTCGTCGATGACGACTTTCGTGGCAAGGGCATCGGAACGGTGCTCCTCAATGCCGCCCGGCAGCGCGATCCGCACCTACTGGTGGACGTCAACGAGCAGAACACCCAAGCCGTCGACTTCTATCGGCGCCGAGGCTTTGCCTCGATCGGTCGAAGCGCGGTCGACGGCGACGGCCTTCCCTATCCATTGCTGCATCTGCAGATCTCGTCACCCTCCTAGAGCCCGGCCAATCGCCACCCGGCCGGCTGCGGCGCGGATGACGAGACGGTGTGACTGAGCCAGTGGCCCGGTCGGTATGCCGCTTTGTGAGCCAGGCCACGCTATGACCGCCGGGGTGCGATCGATCAGCCGTTTGTGCCCGCGATGAGATTGCTGGGCGGTCTCGGCTCGGTCACCGATGGGCAGAACCTCGGTTGCAGCGCTAATCGTGCCGCGCGCGTGCGATTGCACGTTGCAGCAGGTCAATCAGCCGTTCGGTGCACGTTTCGCAATTATTCTTAGTTTGCTGTTTCCGCGTAATCACTTCTGTTTCAATTATTAGATATTCGCGTGACCTGGACGCTGTATATGCAGGTCAAAGCTATTATCTGATTAATCGTGAGACGCGCCACAAATTTTGATTTCCTATGGATATTGTCGGTAGCGTCAGCGCGCATGATTGCACTTGCTACGTTGTTGACGCTTATCAATCAGGTTTCCGGGACTCCATATGTTCCGGGTGGTGATTCCCCATCCGGCACGGACTGTTCCGGATTGGTTTCGTGGGTCTCAAATGCCGCCACGGATCGACCGATTTACGGTGATAGGTTCAACACGGGCAACGAAGAGGCCGCATTGTTGGCCCGGGGCTTTCAGTATGGAACCGCTCCCAATGCGTTGGTGATTGGCTGGAATGGTCGCCACACGGCGGCGACGTTGCCCGACGGAACCCCGGTGTCCAGCGGCGAAGGCGGCGGGGTTCGGATCGGCGGCGGGGGTGCCTACCAGGCGCAGTTCACGCATCACATGTTCCTGCCGGTGGACGACGACCTGGCCGAAGCCGACGCGCCGTTTCCCGACGCGCCCGCACCGGGGGCGCCCGCGCCGGATGAGCCCGCGCCGGATGGGCCCGCCGTTTTGGTGACTTCCGTGAATTCAGAAGAATTGCCTCCGCCGCCCGCTGGCGACGCCGGTCCTATTGGGGAACCCGAAATGGCGAATGGGTAGCGATTCGATATAAGACACCTCGCCAAAGACAATTCTGCGACCTGAGTCACATATTTTTCAGGAATGCCAGCGGCGGCCGCTTCGACCTATATTGTGAACCAAGTCACAAAGTGGTGTCGGGGTGGCTGCCGCTATTTGTCGAGTATCTAATATTTGGCGCGCACATGCCATTTGCTTCATTCCATGTGCGCAGCGGGATGCGGTTCCTGCTGAGCTGCGAGGTCGATAGGCCGCACGATGCGACCGCCATTTTGTGAACGCAGGAGTTTGCGCAGCGGGAAGCCGCAGCGTCGGGAGATCGCTTGTCTCTTCGATACTGGGTATCCTGGCTCTGCTCGCCGAGAATTCTCGCCGAGATTGTAGGGGACGGCCAGCGGGGGAAGCGGGGACCGGCAAATGATCTTTATCGTGGTCAAGTTCCACACCAAACCCGACTGGAGCGAGCGCTGGCCGGATCTGGTGGCCGCGTTCACCGCGGCTACTCGTGCCGAAGCGGGCAATCTGTGGTTCGAGTGGTCCCGAAGCCTGCAGGATCCTGCCGAGTACGTTCTGGTCGAAGCCTTCCGCGACGACGACGCCGGTGCCATCCACGTCAACAGTGAGCACTTCAAGCGGGCCATGCGAGAGCTGCCGCAGGCGCTGACGTCCACGCCCAAGATCGTCAGCCAGACGATCGACGCGACGGGGTGGTCGGAGATGGGGGAGATGTCGGTCGACTAACCGACTATCACCTCGATTTCCTTGCCCAGCTGGTAGCCCTCGGTGAGCGGAAGCGTGTCGCCGCTCCAGAACGAACCCGGATCGAACCAGTTCGAGTATTTGTCGGTGGTGAGCAGCCCCATTTCTTCGTAGGTGATAGCCACGGTCTCCGCACAGTAGGCCGCTTCCAGGCCGACCTTTTGCTGGTCTTTGCGTCGCTGCGTGGACTCGCGAACCTTGCTATCCA
Organism: Mycobacterium basiliense; assembly: GCF_900292015.1. Lineage (NCBI taxonomy): Bacteria > Bacillati > Actinomycetota > Actinomycetes > Mycobacteriales > Mycobacteriaceae > Mycobacterium > Mycobacterium basiliense. The sequence continues at coordinate 4,379,350 of NZ_LR130759.1, read as the reverse complement.
CCCACGGGAGTCCCCGCGTCCAGTCGTAAGCGGTGGGGAGCCGTCCGCGCAGCCAGCGGCCCGTCAGACGGACGGTGGCGGGAAACGGGGTTCCATCCATCCGCGCGATGACCCGAAGCAGTTCGTTCTCCTGGTGCCGGTCGGCGTACGGCGTCAGCTGACGTAGCCAGCACCGCTGGTGGTAACGCTGCGTCCACTGCAGAACGGCCTGTCGGGCGTCGTTGAGCTGGACCCCGCGATGATGGTCACCGGTCCACATGTCGACGAGCTTCTCGCCCAATTCGGCATGCCATATCAGCGGCGGCAAGTCGTCGATGGCCACCGTCATACCGACGTGATTCACCGGACTGTTGGTCAATGTCTGGATGGCGCGGTCGGGACGTGAGCGACCGCGAAACAGCCAGAGGTCGCCGGTTCGGGTTTCGTTGAGCGCCTGGTCCAACGTAAGCGTGCTCGAGTCCACCCCAGCACCATAGGCACAGATAGCCTGTCGTCATGCGTAGCGTGTGGAAGTGGGTCGGGCTGGCCGGTGTCGCCGGGGTGGTCGCCGGCGGCGCCTTGGTCGTGCGCGACCAGCGCAAACGTCGTGCCTACACGTCCGACGAGGTCCGGGCCCGTTTGCATCAGCGGCTGGCTGAATACGACGCCGAAGGCTATCAGTCCAGATCGGGGTCCGGTGCCGGTTCCACCGCGAACAAGCGGTAGGTGCCGGAGAAGCCCTTCAATTCGACGTTGTGGCCCTCATCGAAACTAATGTCGTGACACTCGCCGACGGCGTCGCGCACGGGTTGGCTGACCAGGATCTGACCTCCGGCCGCCTGCCCGGCAACCCGCGCGGCCATCGCAACGTTGCGGCCGAACAGATCGTCTCCGCGCCGCACCGAACGACCCATATGAATCCCGATTCGAACCCGAAATCCCGTACGGTGCTTGCGCTTTGCTTCTCTGCGTAGCGCGTGCTGGAGGTCGAGGCCACACCGCACCGCCTGCTCGGCGCGCGCAAAGGCGATCATGAATCCGTCGCCTTGACTCTTCACCACGTGCCCGGATCGACGTTGGACGAGTTCGTGGACCAGTTTGTCGTGTGCGCCGATCAGCTTGACCCACGCACGATCGCCGATTCGCTCGTTGAGGGCGGTGGATTCTTCGATATCGGAGAACAGAATCACCACCCGGCCATCCGGAGTCACCCGGGCCAGGTCAGGCCGTTCCACCTCGGCCCAGTCGGCAAGGTCCTCGATCGAGCTGCGCACTGCCGCGCCAAAGCCTTCCTTGCGCACCAGGTTCGCGGTCTGCCACACCGTCCTGACGGCCTCGCGGCCGCCGGAGAGCAGCCAATTGCGGGCGTCGGTGCGTTGTCTTAGCTCCGCGGCCTCGGCCCGACTGCGCGCCAGCAGCCGCCGCAGCACGAGCAGGCCGCCGGCCTCCAGCAGGGCGAGGGCGGCCAGGGCGTAGACCGCGATGTGCAGTGCGTCAGCCATGCCCGACACGCTGCCCATCCTGACAGGGGCCCGTTGGGCCTACCTTGTCGGGCCTTTGGGCAGTGTCTAGGGTTGAGTTCGGCCCCCGCGGGGAAGCAGATCTCGTAATGAGCCGACTAGCGACTTTCTCTCAAGACGACGTCCTGGAGGTGGGGGATTGGCCGACGGTGCGGCTGGCGCCTCAGATCTGTTGGTGATCTTCGGAATTACCGGTGATCTGGCCCGCAAGATGACCTTTCGGGCGTTGTACCGGTTGGAATGCCGAGGGCTACTGGACTGCCCGATCTTGGGTGTTGCCAGTGACGACATGTCGGTGGAGAAGTTGGTCGAACGCGCTCGCGACGCGCTCGCCGGATCCGGCGAGGAATTTGACGAGTCGGTCTTTGACCGGTTGGCCAGCCGGTTGTCCTATCTGGCCGGGGATGTGACCGACAGCGCGCTGTACACATCGCTGGCTAAGCAGATCGGTTCGGGTCGGCGCCCGTTGTACTACCTGGAGATGCCGCCCGCGCTGTTCGCGCCGATAGTCGAGAATCTGGCGACGGCTGATCTGCTCAATGATGCACGTGTGGCGGTGGAGAAGCCCTTCGGCCACGATCTCGCCTCGGCGCGCGAACTCAACTCCAGGCTGCGCGCTGTGCTCGACGAAGACCAGATCCTGCGGGTCGATCACTTCCTGGGCAAGCAGCCCGTCGTGGAGCTGCAATATCTGCGCTTCGCCAATCACGGTTTGGCTGAATTATGGAATCGCAAGAGTATCTCTGAGATTCACGTCACCATGGCCGAAAACTTCGGTGTCGAGGACCGCGGGGCGTTTTACGACGCGGTGGGCGCCTTGCGTGACGTTGTACAAAACCACCTATTGCAGGTGCTGGCCCTGGTGGCGATGGAGCCGCCGGTGGGTCCGGGGGCCGACGACCTCAACGACAAGAAGGCCGAGGTGTTCCGTGCCATGCCGGAACTCGACCCCGCGCGCTACGTGCGGGGCCAGTACTCCGGCTACGGCGACGTGCCCGGGGTGGCCGAGAACTCGAAGACCGAGACCTATGTGGCGCTTCGCACGGAGATCGACAATTGGCGCTGGTCGGGTGTCCCGATCTTCCTGCGGGCTGGAAAAGCATTGCCGGAGAAGGTCACTGAGGTCCGAATGTTTCTCCACCATGTTCCGGGGTTGGCTTTCCTGCCCAACCGAAGACCGGCAGAGCCCAACCAGATCGTGCTGCGCATCGACCCCGACCCGGGGATGCGTCTGCAGGTATCCGCGCAAGTTGGCGACTGCTGGCAAGACGTTCACCTGGACTCCTCCTTCGCCGAGGACCTTGGTGAACCGATCCGGCCCTATGAGCGATTGCTTTACGCGGGATTGACCGGCGATCGCCAGCTTTTCGCCCGGGAGGACAGCATCGAGCAGACCTGGCGGATCGTGCAGCCGGTGCTGGACGACCCGGGTGAAATCCACCCATACGCACAGGGTTCCTGGGGGCCTGAGGCCGGGCACACGCTGCTGCGTGGTCACCGCAATTGGCAACTGCCGTGGTTGCCCGCAGTGCCGAAGTAAAACAATAAGGAGACGGAAAGCGCATGCAGCTAGGGATGATCGGACTGGGCCGGATGGGAGCCAACATCGTCCGTCGGTTGGTCAAAGGTGGACACGAGTGTGTGGTGTACGACCACGATCCCGATGCGGTCAAGGCGATGTCCGGCGAGGACAAGACCACCGGAGTGTCTTCGCTGAGCGAGCTGCGTGACAAACTCTCCGCTCCGCGAGTCGTCTGGGTGATGGTGCCCGCGGGAAACATCACCAGCGGGGTAATCGAAGAGCTAGCCCGCACACTGGACTCCGGCGACATTGTGATCGACGGCGGCAACACCTACTATCGCGACGACATCAAACACTCAAAGCTGTTGTCCAATAAAGGTATTCACTTGCTGGATTGCGGCACCAGCGGAGGTGTGTGGGGCCTGGAGCGCGGATACTGCCTGATGATCGGCGGTGACGCGGACGCGGTTGCCCACGCCGAGCCGATCTTCGCCACCGTCGCACCCGGATTGGATGCCGCCCCGCGTACCCCGGGCCGAGATGGTGAGGTCGCGCAGTCCGAGCGGGGTTACTTGTACTGCGGGCAGTCCGGGGCGGGGCACTTTGTCAAGATGGTGCACAACGGCATCGAGTACGGCATGATGGCCTCGCTCGCCGAGGGATTGAACATATTGCGTAATGCCGACATCGGCACTCGCGTGCAGGCCGGTGACGCCGAAACCGCGCCGCTGTCCAACCCCGAGTGCTACCAGTACGACATCGACATTCCCGAGGTCGCCGAGGTATGGCGCCGCGGCAGTGTCATCGGCTCCTGGCTGCTGGATCTGACCGCCATCGCACTGCACGAATCGCCGGAGCTAAAGGAGTTTTCCGGACGGGTATCCGATTCCGGCGAAGGCCGGTGGACCTCCATCGCGGCGATCGACGAGGGCGTTCCCACCCCGGTGTTGACCACCGCGCTGCAGTCCCGCTTCGCCTCGCGTGACCTCGACGACTTCGCCAACAAGGCCCTGTCGGCGATGCGCAAACAGTTCGGCGGGCACGCGGAGAAGCCGGCCAACTAACCAGTGGGGGCTATCCCCGCTTGACGAACGCCACCACCGCATCGGTAAACGCGTCGTTGTCGTCGCCGGCGGCGGTGTGCCCGGCGTTGGACAGTTCGACGAACTTCGCGTGTGGGACCTTGGTCAGGAAATCCTGAACACCCTCGGGGCTGACCACATCGGAGAGCTTGCCGCGGATCAGCAGTATCGGGATCGTCAAGTTCTCCGCGGCCTGCTCGAAGTTCTCGGTACGTAGCTCCGGGTCGTCTCCCGGCGCGGTCATCATCGCCGGATCCCAGTGCCAATACCACCGTCCGTCGCGCAGGCGCAGGTTCTTTTTAAGGCCTTCTGGGCTGCGCGGCTTCGTGCGGTGTGGGAGGTAGGCGGCCACGGCGTCGGCGGCTTCGGCGAGCGTGGCAAAACCGTGCAGGTTGGTGAGCATGAAGTCGCGGATGCGCGCGCTGCCGTCTTTTTCGTATCGGGGCACCACATCGACTAGCACCAATGCGGTCACCTTGGTGGGGCCGGCGGCATCGGCGGCGAGGATGCCGGTCAGGCCGCCCATGCTGGCGCCGATCAGTACTACCGGGCGACCGATTGTTTCCAGGACGCGCAGTACGTCGGCCGTCAAGCTTTCAACGGCGTAGTCGGCATCCGGTGCCCGGTCGCTGTCGCCGTGACCCCGGCTGTCGACTGCGACAACATGGAACCCCTCGTCGGCCAACAGCTGGCCGGTTTTCTTCCAGGAAAACCGGTTCTGGCCGCCGCCATGCAGCAGCAGAATCGTCGGTCGCCGCGAGGCATCGTCGGTGTTGCGGTTCCATTCGTCGGCGGCCAGGGTGAGCCCGTCGGCACCGGACAACGCGACCGTTTGGGGGCCCTTGCTTGCGGAACTCACCCGATCGACGTTACCTAGCTGGTTTAAGCACCGTGGGCTCCGGGTGGTGACACGGTGAGTTTTCGCCGTCCCGGCGGTCTATCCATGGCAGACCAACAACTTAGGAGGAGCCCATGCCATCGATCACTCCCTCGCTGTGGTTCGACCACAACCTGGAGGAGGCCGCCCGGTTCTACACCTCGGTGTTCCCCAACTCGCAGATCGAGGGATTCAACCGGTACACCGAGGCGGGCCCGGGCGAGCCAGGCACCGTCGCGTCGGGTTCCTTCGTGCTGGACGGCACCCGATTCATCGGGATCAACGGCGGGCCAGTATTCCAGTTCACCGAGGCGGTCTCCTTCGCGGTCACCTGCAAAGATCAGGACGAGGTTGACTACTACTGGGACCGGCTGACCGACGGTGGTGCGGAATCGCAGTGCGGCTGGTGCACGGACCGCTACGGCCTGAGCTGGCAGGTCGTCCCGGAACGGCTCTATGAGCTGATCGCCGATCCGGACCCGGCCCGAGCCGCGGCGGCCACCACCGCGATGCTGGGCATGGGCAAGATCGTCATTGCCGAACTAGAAAAAGCGGTGGATGTTTCGGTGTGACCTCACTCGGTGAGCCGGCCGATCCACTCGATCGTTGCGTCGATGATCGGTTCCACATCGTTGGGGTCGTCGCAGGCGATGACCATCTTCGATGACTCCTCCATGATTGCCAGCAGGGCGCGACCCAGCAGCCTGCCGCGCAGCGATGAGTCCAGTCCCAGCACCGTCATCCAGTCTTGAAAAAGCGCGGTCAAGCGCTCGCGACGGGCGGCTCCGAATTCGGTGGGGCGGTCTCCGGACGACAGCAACCTGGCGACCCGTCGGTTCTCCCAGATGGCCTCCAGGTAGGCGCGCACGTTGAGCGCGCGGTGGCGGTCGGCTTCGTCGCCGGCTCGCTGGTTCGCCGCCTCGATCCGCTGTTCGACCGTGCTGGCCATGCGCTCGAAGATCGCAAGAAATAGCTCATTCTTGCCGCCGAAGTGGTGATAGATACTGCCGATGCTGGCACCGGAGCTGGTCACGATGTCGGCCATGGTCGCTGCGTTGAAGCCGCTGGTGGCGAACACACCGGTGGCGGCGTCAAGGATCCGCTGCTGGGTGGCGTCGGTTTTGGACCAGCGCCGCGCGGGCGAGGCCCGGCCTTGCCCGGCGCTGCGGGCCGCGTGCATCGGCGATTGAGACTCCGCAGAGTTCGCCATGGGTATACGTTAACGCTGATCCGGGATGCAAACCGGCCGGACGTGCAGTTTGGTCTCGGTCGCTTCCCGAGACCGTGCCGAAACCCTGCCTGACCAATACCGCCCCCGGTGGCGGTTCTACGTCGGTCCGTTGTGCAGCGTAAGGGGTCTGCGCCCGCGTCGGCGGCCGTCCCGTTAGTTTGGATCGGGTGGGGTGTGTGTGCCCATTGGCCAATCCAGCAGCCAGCGCCGAACGGGAGTGACCATGGCCGATGTTATCGATGCTTACCCGCCGGCCATTGGTGTCGCGGGCGGTTGATGATGTCCGAACCACGCTGGCTCAACGTGTCGGGCTCGGGCGGCGAGCTGAAGGCCCTGACCTGGGGGCGGCCGGGGGCCCCAATTGCGCTGTGTCTGCACGGCTTCCCCGATACCCCGTACGGATGGCGCAAGATCGCTTCGCGGTTAGTCGATGGCGGGTGGCGGCTGGTGGCGCCGTTTATGCGTGGCTACGCGCCGTCCTCGATTCCGACCGACGGCAGCTATCACATAGGCGCGTTGATGGACGACGCTTTGAAGGTGCGCGCGGCCGCGGGCGGCACCGAGCACGATGTGGTGATCGGTCACGACTGGGGAGCGATGGCGGCCGCCGGGCTGGCCGCAATGCCGGACAGCCCGTTCGACAAGGCGGTGATCATGTCGGTTCCGCCCGCGGCGGCGTTTCGCCCGCTGGGCCGGGTCGCCGACCGGGGCCGGCTGGCCCGTGAGCTGCCGCATCAGCTGCTGCGTAGCTGGTACCTCCTCTACTTTCAATTGCCTTGGCTACCAGAACATTCCGCGTCCTGGGTGGTGCCACTGCTGTGGCGTCGATGGTCGCCGGCCTATCGCGCCGACGAGGATCTGCGTCATGTCGATGCCGCCATCGGCACGCCGGAGGGTTGGCGGGCCGCGCTGGGGCCATACCGGGCAATGGTGCGCAACTCCCGCCCGCCCGTGCGGTACGCGGAGTTGCACCGGCATTGGATGGAGGCGCCGAAGTTGCCGACGTTGTACCTCCATGGTCGCGACGACGGCTGCGCCGCTCCGGCCTTCGCGCACTGGACGCAACGGGTGCTCCCGGCGGGCAGCAGCCTGGCCATCATCGATCATGCCGGCCACTTCCTGCAGCTCGAGCAGCCGTACGAGGTCGCCGAATCGGTGCTGGCCTTCGTCGGCTCGCCGGGCTGAGCGCGGCTACCCCGCAACGATTCGCCCGATTTCGCGTTGACTTCGTGCCACGGCTGAGAGGCGCCCGGACAACTTGCCATCTCGAATTCCGGAAAATCATGAAAATCGTTGTGGCGTGCCGTTAATCGTGCCCGTGCGGCGCAGGCCCAAGCCCGGCGAAGGTGGGGTTGGCGCCGTCGCGCGTACCCACCCGACGGGGCAGTAGCACCATATTTGGTATGTCCCGGATGGCGGCCGTCGACGCACAGTTCTACTGGATGTCGGCCAAGGTGCCCAATGATCAGTTCTTGCTGTACGCATTCGCCGGCGAACCGAAAGATCTCGAAGGCGCCATCGACGAGGTCTGCAATCGGGCTCGGGGTTGTCCGGATTTGGCGATGCGAGTTGAAGACGGTGGTGCACTGAGCTACCCGCGGTGGGTAGCGGCCGCCGTCGAATCCACCCAGGTCGTTCGGCACGAGCCCGCCGAGCAGTCGTGGCGTGGCTGCCTGGACGCGGTGGCGGCGCTCGCTGACAGCCAGCTCGATATTCGCCAGATGCCTTGGCGGCTTCACATATTCACGGCCATACGCGGCATTCCAGGCTGCGCCGGTGGGGGCGTTGTTGCCGTGCTGCAGGTTGCGCACGCGCTGGCTGACGGCACACGGGCATCGGCGTTGGCGGCCTGGCTGTTCGGCCGGGAGGTCTGGGTGCCCCGGGTGGACGTCCCGTCCCCGGGCTGCCTGCTGCGGCGCGCCGCGGACGCGGCGCGAACCCACCACCGGCTGGTTTGCGACACTCGCGCCGGCCTGCTGTCGCCGGCCGCCAGCCCCCGGCCCCCGGTGGCCACCAACGTCCGTCCAGACGGCGCTCGTACCCTGCGCACCGTGGTGCGCAAGCGTACCGAAATGCCCGGTGCCACAGTCACCGTTGGGGCTTTGGCCGCGGTGTCCACGGCGTTGTTCGAGCTATTAGACGGGTCGGCGGATGCGCTGGGCGCCGAAGTGCCAATAGCTAAACCCGGTGTGCGCCAAGCGCATAACCACTTTGGCAACGTGGTCGTCGGTTTGTATCCGCAGCTTGCTGTGGACGCCCGGATGGAGCGGATCGCTGCCGACTTGGCCCACGGTCGTCGCCGATTCCAGCATCCCGCCGCGTTCTCGGCCGACCGGGCCTTCGCGGCGGTACCCGCGCCGCTGTTGCGCTGGGGCGTAGCCCATTTCGATCCGACCGTCCGGCCCGTACTGGTAGCCGGAAACACCGTGCTGTCCAGCGTGTACCGCGGCGCCGGTGACCTACATTTCGGGGGAGCACCGGTGGTGCTGACGGCCGGATATCCCGCGCTGTCGCCGTCGATGGGCTTGACGCACGGGGTGCACGGCATCGGTGACACGATTGCGATCAGCGTTCATGCCGCGGCATCCGCGGTGGCCGACGTGGACGCTTATGTACGGTGCCTGGATTCGGTCCTGTGAACCACGCCGACCGGCCACGCGGGGCCGAACCGACGCTTTAATGGGCCTCGCCGGCTCGGGCCTCCTGCTCACGAGTCAGGCCGGCGGCCAGGAGCAGCTCCTCGTGCAATTCGAACCACACGGTGTGGTAGGAGTCCATCAGCGGCCGGGTCAGCCATGCGGTCTCGCCGGCGTTGAGCCTGTCCAGGGCGTGGCTCAGCTTCCGCGCATAGCCGCTCAGCCGCGGCACCTGCAACGCGGCCGCCGCGATGATCGGCGTCACCCGCTGGTGTACCGCCTGCAGGCGGGCCAGTATCGCCGCGTCGTATTCGGCGTCGTCGTGGGCATTGGGCCGGCCATTCCGGAGCTGCCAGTCGGTCACCAAGGTCTTGAAGTCGGTATTTACCGCGCGGAAGTCGTCGTGCACAGCGGCCAGCGCCGCCGAGTCGACACCGTCTCGCTCCTCGGTGAGCAAGGCGTCGAGCCGCAGCCGGCCGCTACTGCTGATTCGCAGGGTCGTGTTCTTGATCAGAAGACCGGCCGCCGAGAGCCGCTCGACGGTGTCGGCGACGTCGGCGGGGCTCAGGCCGAGGGTGGTGGCCAGGTTGGCCGCCGTCACCTGGCCCTTCAGCCGGACGGCCTGCAACACCGCCAACTCGCTCATCGCGTTGGTGCATCCCGTCCCGCCGCACGCATGGCGGTGAGCATGGTGACCAGTGGGGCGCCCGACACCACATCGGTGTGTCCGGCGGCCAGCGCGTTGCGTACTTCGGTGTCGGAACTGCTCTCCAGTCTCGGGTACTCGCCTGCGGAATGCGCACGCAGCGGGCTGACCCGGCGTGCGATGGCGGCCAGCTCCCGCAGCTCCGGGGTGTCGCTCTCCGACCACGCCGAGAGTTTCAAGGTGCCCGCGCGGACCTCCCCTTCGGTGCCATCGACGGTGATCTGTTTGCCGGCCAGGGCAGCGGCGGCCCCGTTGCCACAGCCCACCACGGCTACTCGGCCGAGTTCACGACTGACCACCGCTGCGTGACTGGAGGCACCCCCGACCTCGGTGACCACGCCGCGCGCGGCCACCATGCCCAGGATGTCGTCCGGCCTGGTGTGCCCGCGGACCAGGATGACCTCCTCGCCCCGCTCGGCGGCGCGCAGCGCTTCGTCGACGTCGGTGTAGGCGCGCCCCGACACCACACCGGGACACGCCGCCAGGCCGGTGGCTAAAAGGGGCGCAGTCAACCGTGTTTCGGGCTGCAGCGACGGCATCGTCAGCGCCTCGACGTGCGCCGGATTGACCCGGCGCAGCGTCTCGACGTCGTTGATAAGCCCCTCCCGCCGCAGTTGCAGCGCCAGCCGCACCGCCGCTTGCGCGGACCGCTCGGCGGCGCGGGTCTGCAGCAGCCACAACGTCCCGTCTTCGACGGTGAACTCGATCTCTTGGATGTCAGCCGCGAGCCGTTCCAGTCGCCCGGCGGCCGCCATCAACTGCGCGTATGCGGCGGGTTGCGTATCGCGTAGCGCACCGATCGGTTGGACGTTGACCAGACCCGAGACCACGTCGTCGCCCTGGCCGCCCGGTAGCCATTCGCCAAACGGCTCCGCAGAGCCGGTAATCGGGTTGCGGGAGCACAGCACGCCCGCACCGGAGTTGGTGCCCCGGTTACCGAACACCATCGCCTGCACGATCACCGCCGTACCACTGCGCTCGTCAAGGCGGTGGTGGGCCCGGTAGGCCACCGCACGTGGCGAGTGCCAGGAGGCGAATACGGCTTCGATTCCCGCCCGCAATTGCTCATACGGGTCGGTCGGCACTGGCATGGGTGCGGTGCCATGTCGGCCATTGGCCAGCTCACCGGCGACGACGTGGCGGTACATGCGGGTGAACCGTCGGTGGGTATCGGCGGCGAACTCCGGTGAACTCGTCGCCGCCAGGGCCGCCTCGACCGCGTCGTTGATCCCCAGATTGAGCAGCGTGTCCATCATCCCCGGCATTGACTGAGCCGCCCCTGAGCGCACGCTGACCAGCAGCGGATGCGCACCACGCCCGAATGTGCTCGACGTTTCGACTTCCAGCCAGCGCATCCCGTCCAGAACGTCGTCCCAGATCGCATCCATCGTCGGCCCGGGTTCGGCGAGGTAGCGGGCGCCCACCTCGGCTCCGATGCCAAACGCCGACGGTACCGGCAAACTCTGCCGCCGCATCAAGTCGATACCGCATCCCTTGTTGCCCAGGACTTCCGGTGAGCACCGTGCGTTTCCATTCAGCAACAACACCCCGGGTGAATTGCGGGTGCGGCCGCTGCGGCTGGCTGTGCTCGTCCGGGCGCTGTCAACTCGCGCAACACGAGTCACACTGCACCCCCCTCGTGGTCCGGCGCGCCCTGTTGGGCGCCAGCTGCCATCGTGCGAGCAAACGTGGAATAGAAGCAGTTTCGCACACGCGAAATCGGCACCGGAAAGCGTGATCCAGGCGCCGATCCTTGGTGGGTGGCGAACTGAGTTCGGGTTGGCCGATCCCATGAGGTGGCTCCGGGCGACGCGCACATCCGGTCTTGCGGGTCACCGACATCCGGGGCGACGCGGTGGCAGCGGTTGCGCCGAGGGTCAACCAGCAGTTGTCCGGCGTTGCCAGCTGCGTTAGTCGCGATCTTGATGTCGGGGCTCCTTTGCGGTCCTTCCCGGGCAGCGGGAAAGCGCTGCCGTCCGGGTGCCGTCCCGGTGCTGCTGGATGCGAAGACGCGGCCGGGCGCGCCGGTGGAACGCTATGTCGAGGGTACGCGCCCGGCGAGGCCGGCCGGTGCTTCGCCCGAGCCCGCCATGGGATCGCTGGATGATCTAGGTTGGCAACTGTGACTGCCTACGACGTCGGGTTATTGATTCTGCGGCTGGTGTTGGGGTTGACGCTGGCAGCTCATGGCTTCAACAAATTTTTCGGCGGAGGCCGGATACCGGGAACCGCGCGGTGGTTCGAAAGCATCGGGATGAAGCCGGGCACTTTCCATGCCGCGATCGCCGCCAGCACGGAGGTGGCCGCCGGGCTGGGGCTGGCGGCAGGGTTGCTCACGCCGATACCGGCGGCGGGCTTTGTGTCCCTGATGGTGGTCGCTGCGTGGACCGTGCACCGGCCCAACGGCTTCTTCATCGTCAAGGAGGGCTGGGAGTACAACCTGGTACTGGCGGTTAGCGCCATCGCCGTGGCCACCGTGGGTGCCGGAAAACTCAGCCTCGATTGGCTGATCTTCGGGCGCAACTGGCTCGACGGCTGGGCCGGACTGCTCGTTGCGGTGGCCCTTGGTTTGGCCGGTGCCGTTGGCCAGCTGTTGATCTTTTATCGGCCACCGGCCAAACAAGCCCGGTAGTCGGGTGCAAGCCGTTGCCCCCAATTGGGGCGGCGGCACCTCCTGCGAGCCTCGGCCATCGAAAGCCATCGAAGGCCTAGGTGACGGCGGCCGCGGTATGAGCCGCCATTACCTCGGCGGCCGCGCGCTCCCCGGAGCGGATCGCCCCATCGACCCACCCGCACATGGTGGCCGAGCTCTCGGTACCGGCCCAATGGATCCGACCGCTGGGTGGGCGCAGCGTGTAACCGAATTCGGTCAACACACCGGTCGGGGTGTGGCTGATCATCCCGCCGCCCGAATAGCGGTCGTGGGTCCAGTTCTGCTCGTGGAATTCCACTGGGGCGCTTGCTTTGTTACCGAACCGATCGACCAGTTCGGAAATGACCAACGCCCGGCGTTCGGCGTCATCGACTTGCGCCAACTTACGGGCGGCGGGCCCCTCGGTGATGACACACATGATGCCCGGGATCGCCGTGTCGGTGCACGCGTCGATGGTGAGGGTGGCCGGGGATCCAGGAGCGGCCGATTGACCGGACAGCCCGTCGGCACGCCAGAAGGGTTCGTCGTAAACGACCGAGATCTTGACCACCGCGCCGCTGGGCATGCGCTGATTCAAAAACGCTCGATCCACCGGCAGTGCGGGCTCGTAACGGATCGAGTCGGCGAGCGCCATCGGAATCGCCACCACGACTCGCTGCGCGCGCACCGCCAGATAGTCCGAGCGGACCGTGACCCCGTCGGCGTCCTGGGAGATCTGGTGGACCGGCTGCGACAGCTGCAATGCATCGCCCAGCTGCGCGGCCATCGGGCGGTAGATGGCGCCCATTCCGCCGACCGGACGCGCATCCTGGGCGCCGCCCTTACCGGAGATGACGAAGTTGGGTCCGCCGGCAGAACCCATCTGCAGCAACACCCACAGCAACGACACCTCAGCGGCCGCGCAGGTGTAGGGCCCGGCCAATGCCATGTCCAGCATCTCGCGGGCCGGCTTGGACATCACGTTGGTCTCCAACCAATCTCCCAGGCTGGTTCGGTCCCACTCGGCGGCGCGCTTGGCCTCCCACGGAGCTTCGCGCGGCAGCGATTTGCACATTTTCTCTACGGTCAGCAAAACGATCCCGAGGTTGGCTACCGCCCACGGGCTCATCGTCCAGGGCAGCTTGCCGCCGTAACGGTGTTTCTTGCCGTCGACGATCATCATGGCGTCGCCGTCGTTGTGTTGCTTGTATTCCGCGACGCCGAACTCGTTCATCAGCGCGTAGACCCGGTCCTGGCCCGGTCCGATCCACGCGCCGCCGCGATCAATCCACACCCCGTCGTCTCGCGTCACGGTGAAGGTGCGACCGCCGATCCGGTCTCGGGCCTCCAGCACTGAGACCGAGTGGCCGGCCTGTTTGAGCCGCAACGCGGCCGTCAAACCCGCGAACCCGGCGCCGACCACGCAATAGTCGACTTCTGTCATGCCCGACTCCTCAGCGCCCCCAGCAGCAAGCTACACCGCTCACAACGTCGGCGAATTGGGTTCGGAAAAGAATTAATCCTTGGTGAATCCGGCCGCTCGGTGACCGATTGAGCCAGCGGACGACTTAGGTCCTCGTCGAGGAGCACCGCGCACCGGGGTGAGCTAACCCGGACGCGAGCGAGACCATCGTGCGCGCCACTGCCACCCGGTGGGGCACACCGCGCGGTTGACTTGCTGGGGCTCCGAAATGCCCGGGCCAACTGCCGCTTTCAGCAGTTGCGCGCCAGGCCGGCTCCGTTGCTTAATTACTGTGCCAAGCAATGGAATTCGCGGCCGGAACCCGGATCAGATCGGGGTGCCGGTGCTGGCCCCGCCAGGACCGCCCGAGCCGCCGATGCCACCCACGCCGCCCGTGCCGCCGATGGGATCCTTGCCGTCGGAGCCGGGTCCGCCCGGGCCGCCGCTCTGAATCTCACCGCTACCTCCGGTGCCGCCACCGCCGCCGGCGCCACCGGCAGCGCCGGCTCCGTTGGTGCCGCCAATGCCGGTACCGCCGTCGCCGCCGGTGCCGCCGATCCCGCCGCTGCCGCCATGGCCGCCGGTTTGCCCCTTGCCGGGGTAGGCCGCGTGGCCGTCGCCGCCGGTGCCGCCCATGCCGCCCATACCGGCGTTGCCGCCGACATTGGTGGTACCGCCGCCGGCCAAGCCGCCGTTTCCACCCGTGCCCCCGTTTCCGCCCGTGCCCCCGTCCTCGGGTGGGTAGTTGAGGCCGTACGAGCCGATTCCGCCGGTGCCACCCTTGCCGCCCATGCCGCCGTTGCCTCCCGTGTTTTGCATGAGGGCGCCGGTGCTGGTACCGCCAGTGCCGGCGTTACCGCCAGTTCCGCCGGTACCGCCGACGGCATGAACCGCGGTGACGTTGCCAACCGCGGGGGAGCCTCCCTTGCCACCCATGCCGCCGTCGCCGCCGTTGCCGGCGGTCTCGATCAGGTCGCCGATACCGCCGTTGCCGCCGTGCCCGCCGTTGCCGCCGTGGCCGCCGAAGGTACCGATAGCGGCAGTTGGGTCGGTGACGTGCAGCAGCTCAAAGAAATCCCCGCCGGTACCGCCCGTGCCGCCGTTGCCGCCGTTGCCGCCGGCGCCGCCGACAGCGCTGGCGACGGAACCGCCGGTGCCGGCCGTGCCGGCGTCACCGCCGTTGCCGCCGTTCCCGCCGTTGCCGCCGTTGAGGGTGGGAGGGCTCTGACCGGGGATGCCGCTTTTGCCGTCGCCGCCGTCGCCGCCGTTGCCGCCGGCGCCGCTGGCACCGTTGGTACCGCCGGCGCCGGAATTGCCGCCATTGCCGCCGTTGCCGCCGTTTCCGCCGTTGCCGCCGGCGTTGTTCACACCGTCGTGGTTGAGACCGCCGTCGCCGCCGCGGCCGCCGTTGCCGCCGGCACCGCCGCCTCCGCCGTTGCCCGCGGAGGTGGCGCCCGTGCCGGCGTTACCGCCGTGGCCTCCGGCGCCGCCCTGGCCACCGCTGTGGCCGGCATTGCCGCGGGCGTTGTCGACGCCGCCCTTGCCGCCGTCACCGCCGTTGCCAGCGCTGCCGCCGTTGCCGCCGGTGCCGGTGAAGCCGGTGCCGCCGTTGCCGCCGTCGCCGCCCCGGCCGCCGTTGCCGCCGAGTTCACCCAAGAACCCGGCGCCGCCGTTGCCGGCGTTGCCGCCGTTCCCGCCGGCACCGCCTTTGCTCGCGGCGGTGGCGCCGGTGCCGGCGTCGCCGCCATTGCCGCCGTTGCCGCCGTTGCCACCCGCCGGGGCGATGCTTGCGCCCGTCGCGGTGTCCACGCCGGCGTCGCCGCCGGCGCCCCCGTTGCCGCCGTTGCCGCCGTTTCCGCCGTTGCCGGTGAAGCCGGCGCCGCCGTTGCCGCCGTTGCCGCCGTTGCCGCCGGTGTCACCGGCTTTAGCGGTGAAGCCGGTGACACCTTTGTTGCCGTCGCCCCCGTCGCCGCCGTTGCCGCCGTTGCCGCCCTTGCCGCCGGCGCCGGCGGCGGTGCTGCCGGTACCGGCGTGGCCGGCGTCCCCACCAGTGCCGCCGTTGCCGCCGGCGGGCGCGACGGTGCCGCCGGTTCCGATGTCGGCGCCGGCGTTGCCGCCGTCACCGCCGTTGCCGCCGTTGCCGGCGTTGCCGCCGGTGCCGGTGAAGCCGGCGCCGCCGTCGCCGCCGGTCCCGCCAGCACCGCCGTCATCGCCGGCCTTGCCTCCGATGACGGCGGCGTTGCCGTGGCCGCCGTGGCCGCCGTTACCGCCGATACCGCCGACACCGCCGCTGCCCGCGGCACCGCTGCCGGTGCCGGCGTGGCCGGCGTTACCACCGTGCCCGCCGTTGCCGCCGGCCGGGGCGATGGCCCCGCCGGCCCCGGTGTCGGCGCCAGCGGTCCCGCCGTGGCCGCCGTTGCCGCCGTTGCCGGCGTTGCCGCCGGTGCCGGTGAAGCCGTCGCCGCCGTCGCCGCCGTTGCCACCATGTCCGCCGGCATCGCCGGCTTTGCCGTTGCTGCCAGCGTTGCCGGTCATGCCGTTTCCGCCGTGGCCGCCGTCGCCGCCCTTGCCTCCGGTACCCGCGGCCGTGCCGCCGGTGCCGGCGTGGCCGGCGTTGCCGCCGTGCCCGCCGTTGCCGCCGGAGGGGGCGGTGGTCCCGCCGGTCCCGGTGTCGGCGCCGGCGTGGCCGGCGTTGCCGCCGTTGCCGCCGTTGCCGGCGTTGCCGCCGGTGCCGGTGAAGCCGTCGCCGCCGTTTCCGCCGTTTCCGCCGTCGCCACCGGCGAAGCCGCCGTTGCCGGAGCCGCCATCGTCGCCGGCGCCCCCGCTGCCCCCGTTACCTCCGTCGCCGCCGGTGGAGGCGGCACCCGCGACGCCAGTCGACCCAAATAATCCCGCGGCCCCGCCGGCGCCGCCGGAGCCCGCGTTGCCGCCGGCCCCGCCGGCGCCACCATCGCCGCCGGCTAGGCCAAAGCCCGTGCCGGTGCCGCCGGCCCCGCCGTTGCCGCCGTCGCCGCCCATGCCGCCCGCGCCCCCGGCCCCGCCGGAACCGAACAATCCTCCCAACCCGAACAGCCCCGCGTGCGCGCCTCCGGCCCCGCCGGCCCCGCCGGCTCCGCCAGCCCCGCCTTGACCGCCAACCCCACCGGGCGCCACGCTCGCGGCTCCCGAGACGCCGGCCCCGCCGGCTCCACCTGTCCCGCCGGCTCCGCCAGCCCAGCCCATCAGAGCCCGGGCGATCCCGCCGGCTCCGCCCTCCCCGCCGTGCCCAGCATTGATGCCGGCCGCTCCGATCCCGCCGGCCCCGCCGGCTCCGCCGGCCCCACCGAAACCGCCCAGCAACCCGCCGGCCCCGCCGGAACCGCCGAACCCGCCGGCCCCACCGGCCCCACCGGCTGCGCCACCGGCCCCACCGGCCCCGCCCGATCCGAACAGACCGGCGTCACCGCCTGCCCCACCTGCCTGGCCGGCAGCTCCGGACCCGCCGTTTCCGCCGTTGCCCAACAAGATCCCGCCGGCCCCGCCGGCCTGTCCGGTGCCTGGCGCTCCGCCAGCACCGTCGCCGATCAACGGGCGTCCCAACAGCGCCTGGGTGGGCGCATTGAGCACGCCGAGCACGTTCCGTTCAAGCGTCTGCAATGACGCGCTGTTGGCGGTATCGGCGCCGGCATACCAGCCGGCACCCGCGCTGAGCGTGTGTACGAACCGATCGTGGAAAGCCGTCAGCTGTGCGCCCAGCGCCTGATAATCCTGTGCGTGCGCGCCGAACAGCGCCGCAATGGCCGCCGACACCTCATCCGCACCCGCGGCCAGCAGACTCGTCGTGGACACCGCTGCCGCGGCGTTGGCCGCTCGGATCGTCGAGCCGAGACGAGTCAAATCCGAGGTTGCCGCCGACAACAGCTCCGGCGTAACGCTGACACCCGACAACCTGCCACCTCCGAATGATGGCCGGACACATCGTCGTGACCGACGAAATCCATGAATCAAGCAGATATTTCGCCGCGGCGACCTGGTGACGCGCCGGATCCCTACACGATCGCTGTGGTGCACCAGCGAAACAACGGCGATGTGCCCAGTGACGTGTGAACATCGCGGGCAAAGTGCCCTCAGATCGCCAACTCGATCGGACACACCGTTTGGTGCGGCTACCTCGGCGCGCATCTAGAACGCGTTCTAGTCTTTGCAACCATGGGATTTCTCAAGCCCCAACTGCCGGACATCGACATCGCCGAGTGGAGCAAGGGCACCCGCAGCGAAAAAATCCGACCCATGGCCAGACACTGGGCCGAGGTGGGTTTCGGTACGCCGGTGGTGCTGCACCTGTTCTATGTCGTCAAAATCCTGCTGTACATCCTCTTCGCCTGGCTGATCGTGTTCAGCACCAAAGGCATCGAAGGATTCACCGACGTCACGTCGTGGTATGCGGAGCCGATCGTCTTTCAGAAGGTCGTGCTCTACACGATGCTATTCGAGGTGATCGGGCTGGGCTGCGGCTTCGGACCGCTGAACAACCGGTTCCTCCCGCCCATGGGTTCTGTGCTGTATTGGATGCGGTTCGGCACCATCCGGCTGCCACCATGGCCGGATCGGGTGCCGTGGACCAAGGGAACCAAGCGAGTTCCGATTGACGTCGCGCTCTACGCGCTGCTGTTGTTGCTGCTGCTGGCAGCGTTGTTCACCGACGGTTCGGGTCCGGTACCGCAACTGGGCACCGAAATTGGGCTGCTGCCAACATGGCAGGTCGTGGTGATCCTGGTGTTGCTGGCGGTGCTGGGGTTGCGCGACAAGGTGATCTTTCTCGCCGCCCGCGGCGAGGTCTACGCGACGCTGACCGTGACCTTCCTGTTCGGCGGTGCAGACATGATTGTCGCCGCCAAATTGGTGTTCCTGGTGATTTGGATGGGCGCCGCCACATCGAAGCTCAACAAGCACTTCCCGTTTGTGATCTCGACCATGATGTCGAACAATCCGCTCTTTCGGCCACGATTTCTCAAGCGGATGTTCTTCGAGAAATTCCCCGACGACCTACGGCCTGGACTCTTGTCGCGGCTGCTGGCGCACGTCAGCACTGCGATCGAGATGTTCGTACCGGTGGCGTTGTTCTTCTCTCACGGCGGCTGGCCCACCACCGTGGCCGCCATCGCAATGGTGTGCTTCCACCTGGGCATCCTGACGGCCATCCCGATGGGCGTGCCGTTGGAGTGGAACGTATTCATGATCTTCGGCGTCTTGTCCCTGTTCGTCGGCCACGCCAATCTAGGGCTGGCGGATGTGAAAAACCCTGTGCCAGTGGCGATCCTGTTCGCATTAGTCGTGGGGACGGTCATCTTGGGCAACATGTTTCCGCGCAAGATCTCGTTTCTGCCCGGGATGCGCTATTACGCTGGCAATTGGGACACCACGCTGTGGTGTATCAAACCCTCGGCGGACGACAAGATCAGACGGGGCATCGTCGCAATCGCCAGCATGCCGGCCGCCCAGCTGGAGCGTTATTACGGCAAGGAGCGAGCGCAAATCCCGATGTATCTGGGCTATGCGTTCCGTGCCATGAACACTCACGGCAGGGCACTGTTCACCCTGGCCCATCGGGCGATGGCCGGCCACAACGAAGATGACTACGTCATCACCGACGGGGAACGGATCTGCAGCACCGCCCTCGGATGGAATTTCGGCGACGGCCACATGCACAACGAACAACTGGTCGCGGCGATGCAACAGCGTTGTCGCTTCGAACCGGGCGAGGTGCGGATCGTCCTGCTCGACGCGCAACCGATCCATCGACAGACCCAGCACTACCGCTTGGTCGACGCCGCGACCGGCGAGTTCGAACGCGGCTACGTGCGGGTGGCCGACATGGTGACCCGGCAGCCGTGGGATGACGAAGTGCCGGTCCAGGTGTCGTCGGACTAGCGTCCCGGGAGTGCGGCGAGCGTAACGTCACGGTGAGATTTCGAGTCGAAACTCACCGCGACGCTACGCTCGCGCAGGCATTAGATGCCCGCTCGGACCTGCTTCGCGGCTGCCACCATGTGCTGCAGTGACGTGGTCACCTCGTCGACGTTGCGGGTCTTCAATCCGCAGTCGGGGTTGACCCAAAGCCGGCTAGCCGGTACGGCTTTCAACGCTGCTTGGAGCGACTCGGCCATCTCCTCGGTGCTCGGCACCCGCGGGGAGTGGATGTCGTACACCCCCGGTCCCACACTGTTGGCGAAGCCGGCCGCGTTCAGGTCGTCCAGCACCTCCATGTGGGAGCGCGCGGCTTCGATGGACGTCACGTCGGCATCCAGATCGGCGATCGCGGCGATCACCTCGCCGAACTCCGAGTAGCACAAATGGGTGTGGATCTGCGTTGAGTCGGCCACGCCGGAGGTAGCCAGCCGGAAAGCCGCTACCGCCCAACGCAGGTACTGGTCTTGCTCGGCATGCCGCAGTGGCAGCAGCTCACGCAGTGCGGGCTCGTCGACCTGGATCACCGCGATGCCGGCCGACTGCAGGTCCACGGTCTCGTCGCGAATGCCCAATGCCACTTGGTTGGCAGTGTCGGCCAGCGGCTGGTCGTCGCGGACGAAAGACCACGCCAGGATGGTGACCGGCCCGGTCAGCATGCCCTTGATCGGCTTGTCGGTCAGGGACTGGGCATAGGTGATCCAGTCGACCGTCATCGGGTTCGTGCGTGACACGTCCCCGTACAGAATCGGTGGGCGGACGCAGCGGCTGCCGTAGGACTGCACCCAACCGTTCTGGGTAGCAAAGAAGCCCTGCAACTGCTCGGCGAAATACTGCACCATGTCGTTGCGTTCCGGCTCACCGTGCACCAGCACGTCGAGGTCAAGGCGCTCCTGCAGCCCGATGACGTCGGCGATCTCCTGCTTCATCCGGCTGACGTATTCGGCCTGGTCGATTTCCCCGGCCCGCAACTGTTGGCGCGCCTTGCGGATTGCCGACGTCTGCGGATAGGAGCCGATCGTCGTCGTCGGCAGCGGCGGAAGATGCAGGCGGGCGTCTTGGCTGGCGCGCCGCGTGGCGGCATCGCCTCGATGTGCACCGGAGGCGACGATCGAGTCGATACGTGCCCGGACCTGTCCGTTGTGCAGGCGCGGGTCTTTCTTCCGGGATGCCGCGGCGGCGTTGGATGCCGCGATCTCGTCGGCGACCGCGTCGCGTCCGTCGCGCAGCGCGCGGGCGAGAACCACGACTTCGGCCACCTTTTCGGCACCGAAGGCCAGCCAGCTGCGTAGGTTGTCATCCAGATCGGACTCGGGTTGCAGCGAGTACGGCACGTGCAATGTTGAGCACGACGTCGACACTGCCACGGCCGCAACGGATCCCAGCAGTGTGGCGAGCCGGCCGAGCGCCGCCTCCAGATCGGTGCGCCAGACATTGCGCCCGTCGACGATGCCGGCGACCAGTGTCTTGCCCGCCAGCTCGGGCGCCCCCACTATGGCGGCCACCGCGCCGGGTGCACCGGCAACCAGGTCGACGCCGATCGCTTCGACGGGAGTGCGGGCCAACGCGGCCAGCGCGGCGCCGGGGTCGCCGAAATAGGTGGCAACATGCAGGGCCGGGCGGTTGCGCAGCGATCCCAGGGCCGTGTACATCCGCTCGGCCAGCGCGGGTGCGTCGGGGCAAATGTCGGTCACCAGCGCCGGCTCGTCGAATTGCACCCAGCGCGCGCCGTTGTCGGCGAGCAGTGACAGCAGTTCGGAGTAGATCGGAACCAGGTCCTCGAGCCGGTCGATCGGTGCGGGCCCACCGTCGACAGCCTTGCTGAGCAATAGGAAGGTGACCGGCCCGATAACCACCGGACGCGCGGGAATTCCGAGTTGCTGTGCCTCTTTGAACTCGGAGAGCACCTTGTCGGGATTCAGGGTGAACTGGGTGGACGGCCCGATCTCCGGAACCAGGTAGTGGTAGTTGGTGTCAAACCACTTCGTCATTTCCAGCGGAGCGATGTCGGCATTGCCCCGCGCGGCGGCGAAATAGCGGTCCAGCTCGTCGGAGATTCCATTGACCCGGGCCGGCAGTGCACCCAGCAGAACCGCGGTGTCGAGCATCTGGTCGTAGTAGGAGAAGGTGTTGACCGGCACCGAGTCCAAACCGGCCTCGGCTAGCTGCGTCCAGGTGTCTCGACGCAGGGAGGCGGCGACGGACTCTAGGTCTGACCGGCTGGTACGCCCGGACCAGTACCCCTCGGTCGCGCGTTTGAGCTCGCGGCGCGGCCCGATGCGGGGTGAGCCGGTAATGGTTGCGGTAAAAGGTGTTTGACTAACGAACTGGGTCACTTCGCGTCCTTCAATCGACGGGCCTAAAAGGCTCAAGCCACCGCCCGTGGACGCACAGCCGATCCGGTTGCGGCGGCACATTTCGTGCACAACCTCAACCGCGACGGCCAAACGCCCATTCCACGAGGCGATGAGCCGCCGGGCGCGGCGCGCCCGGCACAGCTGGCAGGTCTTCGGACTCGCAGGCGCGCACCTGGTGGTGCTCCTACTGGCCGTCGCTTCCCAGTGCCAAATCTGTCAGGACCAGTGCTATAGACGGCGGTCGTTCCTGCATACCGCTGCGGGACAGTCTCGGATTCACACCGAGTTCCCTCTTGCGATGCACCGTTGGGATGCCTCGCTCGATGCCGACGCCGCATAGCGCGATGCCAGCAGACCAGCTGCGTGGCCCAGGTTACTCTGCCGCTCGGTCGGCACGTAGCGGCATGTCAATCAGCAAGTGCGACCGCGATGGGAACCTCGCCGTTGTTGAAGTCGACGGTCGAGTCGGCGGCCAGCGCCGCGGCGAGGACCAGTGCCACGTCCCGCCCGCGCAGCCGCACGTGCGCTATTGCGGCCCCGGCGGCGGCGACGTCATCGGAGTGGTTGGGATTGCCGAAGATCGAACCGACTTGGTCGCCGCCAGGCGAGGATGCGGGTCAGCTGCAGAGCGATCTCTCCGTGGCCGCCTACGACGACGATGCGCGCCATGGTTTGCGACGCTAGGGCATCGAGACGCGGCCCATGATCAGATCGATGAGGGGTTTGCCCGGCGGATATGCACCGGTGAGCGACGACATTGTGTGCCCATAGTCCACCAGCAGCGTGATACCGCTGATACCGAAAGCGGCCGCGCTGTTGAGGAACGCCATGACGTCGCCCATTTGTTCTGGGGTGTGCACTTTGGAACCGATCTCGTCCCGGTAGTCCTGGGCAAAGGTGAGCCACAGGTCCGCATTGGCCTGGGCCAGCGGGGTATCGGTCGGGCCGGGACAGATGGCGTTGATGCGGATGCCCTTCTTCAGAAGGGAAAAGGCCTGTGTTGCCACGTAGGCGTTGATCGCCTTCTTGCTGAAGCCGTAGTGGATGATGCCCTCGGCTTCATGCGCAAAGACCCAGTCTTGAGCCGCCGCGTAGTCGGGCGTGGCCAAAAACTCCATCAGCCGCGGCAGGTCGTTCTCCCACCCCATGCCGGCCACCGACGAAATGAAGCAGATAGCGGATCCGGACGGCAGCTGGTCGTTGGCCAGTAGGCGCTCGATGAGGTGCCGGTGTCCGATGAAGTTGATCTTCATCAGATCGGGCCCGTCGGCGACGCCGGCGGCGGAGAAGACCGCGTGGACCGGGCCGCCCAGCTGTTCAACAGCGGAGTCGATCGACGCGGGGTCGCGCAAGTCGACCTGCACCGCCCGGCCCACGTCGTAGTTCACCGGCGCGTAATCCAGCACGATCACTTCGGCGCCGAGTTCTGCTGCCGACTTGGCGGCCGCTGCGCCCATCCCGGTCGCGCCACCGACAACTAGGGCCCGCTTGCCGTCGTAGCGCAGCCGATCCAAAACTGTCATTGACGTCCCTTCCCGCGGGCCATGCCTACCCGCCTCACTCTAGGGGGAACATATTTTTGGTTCAATAGCGGTCGGGCGGAGGTGGCGTTAGTCGCTGCGCACGGCGGCCCCGCGTAACACCGTGTCACGGGCGTGCAGGAGAGCCGGGCGGGTACCGATCGCGTGCAGGATGTTCTCCGGTATCCACTGCAACCCGATGATGCATCGCGCCAGCATGGTGATGGATGGTGGTTCAATCCGTATGTCATCGGACTGAAGACCTTCGGACAGAAGTGATTTCATCTGCCGCAACCGGGCCGAATAGAGCCAACCCGGGTTAGGAGTGTCTGGTGGTGACTGCCTCATCCAAGCGAGCTGGATCCGAAACTCGTCCGAAAACTGGTCCAGCGCATTGATATTCACCCAGCTCAGCGCGTCCAGCTTTTCGATCGGCGTCCCTGTCGAGCGCAGCACGCTGACCCACCCGGCCTCGACCTTCTGTCCGAAGGAACGCATGATCGAAGCCAGCAGTTCATCTTTGGAGCCGATCACCCGATAGACGGTGCCGGTGCCCAGGCCCGCGGCAGATGCAATGTCTCTGATCGTGGTGGCTTCATATCCCCTGCGCCCAAACTCCATTCGCGCTATCGCGAGAACATGGGCCGCCTTGTCGCCGGGCTCGGCCTGCTGGTCTTCGGTCCAGGTCTCGATCACCTTGTTGGCTGCCGCCAAGGCCGGGGAGGGATCCAGTTGTCCATCGAGTGGCTCTCGAGTTGCCAAACCTTCCAGAATGATCCGGCACATCAACCCAGAAACCTGCTCGGTGGAAGCGTTGCGCCGCATGACATCAAGCCCGACCTGCAGCATCGTCTGGCAGATGCGGTCTGCCAACGTTGGCAGGTCTATCTGGGGCTTGATATAGCCGCTCCACCGGGCGGCACGCAGGGTCTGCAGCATTGCTTCTTGAATCGCTAAGGGCCGCTGCCGGGTCAGTTGCATCAGCTCGGGATCGGCGCTGGGGCCCTCGTAGAACGACATCTGAAGAGCGGCTCGGTGCTGTACGGCGCAGTGGGCGATCGCCGTTCCTAGCTCATTGATCTTCTCCGACACGGGTCGCGAATCGGGTTGGTCCAGCTTTTCCTGCCAGCCGTGGCCGATGCGCTCCAGATCCTGTTGGTACCGGCGGATCAACTCGATCAGGATCGCCTCTTTGGATTCGAAATGGTGATACAGGCTGCCCGGCAGAATGCCTGCGGCATCGGCAATCTCCTGCAACGACGTCCGCAGTCCCGACGACGCGATCAACGACGCGGCGGTCTGCAGAATCTCGGTCCGGCGGGTACCGGAGTCGGTGCCGGCGTGATTCCCACGAGCAGCCGTCCGCCGGCCTGGTCCGAGTACATCCGCCTTGGCCATAGCTAGCGGTGCACGAGTCCGCTGGGGCGTGGCACAGCTGACATCCGCAGTCGTCCCCTTCGGCGAACCAAATCTTTGTTAGAAGGCTATCAGACCGACCAGCGGCAACTACGGCCAAACGCGCAGCTGCAGACGGTGATGTGCCGATTCTAGAGCGCGATGCGCTTGCCGTTGAGGGGCATTGCCAGTCAACGTGGAGCAGGTTGACAGCAAGCTCCCATGCGAAAGTCCGGAAGCCGGCGGAGGCCCTGTCCTAGCATCTGGCCGTGTTGAAAATAGTCGTTTCTGGCGACTGTTGATGTAGCAAAGATTGGGTGTGGAGGCAGCGGCGCGAGTGATGGCGAGTCGGTGATCCGACTGGCGGGTTGGGGTTGCGATGGTATTGGGTTATGCGTGGTTACCGCCGGAGATCAACTCGGCGCGGATCTTCTCCGGTGCCGGCTCGGGGCCACTGTTTACCGCGGCATCGGCCTGGGATGGGCTGGCCACGGATCTGTACGCGTCAGCGTCGTCTTTTGAATCGGTGATTACCGGGTTGGCGGCTGGACCCTGGTCGGGTCCGGCGTCGGTATCGATGGCCGCCGCGGCGGCGCCGTACATGACGTGGCTCGGGGTGGCGGCCGGCCAGGCAGAGTCGGCGGCCAATCAGGCGCGCGCGGCGGCGACGGCCTTCGAAGCAGCATTGTCGGCGACGGTACATCCGGCTGCGGTGACGGCCAATCGGATGTCGCTGACCTCGCTGGTGGCGACGAACTTTCTCGGCCAGAACACCCCGGCGATTGCGGCCAACGAGTTCGACTACCTAGAGATGTGGGCTCAGGATGTGGCTGCCATGGTGGGCTACCACGGCGGGGCGACGTCAGTGGCCGCGGCGTTGACCCCGTTTAGTGGGCCACCCCTGGATCTCGCGGGGTGGGCGTCCCAGGTTGGCGCTCAGGTTGTCGGCGCGGCGACGACGGCCTCGGCGGCGCTGTCCACCCCCGCGCAAAGCCTGGTGGCCGCGGTCCCGACTGCCATGTCGGCGCTTCAGTCGCTGCCGTTGTCGAGTCTGTCGCCGTTGATGTACCCGTTGAGCATGGCGATTTCGCCGCTGACGAACATGATGAGCAATGCGATGCGGACGTCGACGGCCGGGTTGGCCAGTGCGACCACCGAGTTGCCGGCAAGCGCGGCAAAGGCGGCGGATGCATCCCTTGCGGCGATCAAGCCGTTGGGCGGTGCGGGCCTTGGATCGGCGGTGGCCGCGGGTCTGGGTCAGGCGCGGATGGTTGGTGCGGTGTCGGTTCCACCGACATGGGAGGGGTCCATGCCCACGCGTATGGCCAGTTCTGCATTGTCGGGTTTGGGCGGGGCCGGGTTACCTGCCGGCGCCGATACGGCGGGGGCGATGCGGCCCGCGATGATGCCGATGCCGATGGGCGGAGCGGGTGGTGGAGCCGGGATGCCTGCTGGCATGTTGGGCCGCGGGGGCGCCAGCCCCAACCCGGCGCAGTCCAGGCCCAGCGTGGTGCCGCGCACCGGAATCGGGTAGCGCGACCGGTCCCGGGATGGGCGTCGGGTTGCGGCCGGGGCACTACCTGCTCAGGCCAACCCGCGCACCACCGTCGAGTACTTGATCAAGGATTCAAAGATCGAGCCCGCCGCGGTGGTCGCCCCGGTCGCGGATAACTCAGAAACGGTCGTGTGCCGCCCAGCGCCGCGCCCTTGTCCGGCATCCGCTTGCGATACCACGCAGCATCGTTTCCGACTTGACGGTGTTCGAAACCGGACTTTACTCTGGAACAGATATTTGGTCATTCAAGACGGGCGCGTTGACTAGCGAACAGCAAAGTCCCGAGCGACTGCCGCGATGGGGCGTCCTGGCATCGGCCATCGCCGGCCGTGGGCTACACGTTGCGCTGAGCGCACCGGGCGAGCCGAGCTGGACGGATGGCGACACGATTTTCGTCGCCACCGGCATGCCCGCGGGTCTTCAGCTGCAGTCGCTGGCCGTGCAGGCGTCCCTGCTGGCCGCCGGGAGCCTAGAGCGCGATGTGCTCCGGGCGTTGCGGTGGCGAACCTCGCTGGCCCGGCGCTATCTCGCGGTAGAGGGGCAGCGGGCGCTCGCGGTGACCGACGAGTGGTTGCCGCCGCGGCTGCGCGCCATGATCGACGTGCGCGTCGTCGCGTGCAGCGATTCGCCGACCACTTCGCTAGCCGTCGCGCTGAGTCGACGTCCAATTGCCGACCCACCCCGTAGCTTCGGCGCCATTCGGCCGCGAAAAATGTTGGCTCAGTTGGCGAAGCGCACTCGTGGCGATACCCAGCCGGCCATCGGCGACCTGGTCGAGCGAGGCCACCAAGCTGGCACCCAGTTGGACGACGACACCGCAGACCGGGCCGCTGGTGCCGACATCGTTTCCAGTCCAATAGGTGGTGGGGGAGCGCTGGGCCGGTTGCTGCGTCGCATGCTGGGTCCGGCTGGCCGGCTCGGTGTGGGCGGGCAGCCGGGTGCCGATGCGCCGACGCACCGCACTCGGGCCGGTAGCCGCGGATTCGGCGCGCTGTGGTCGAGCCCGCCGGTCAGGTTGCCCGAGGACCGAGCTGCCCTGGGCGCCGTGGCAACACCGGTGTTCAGCTACCCGGAGTGGGACGTCTACCGGCGGCGCTATCGGTCGAACTGGTGCACGGTGCGGGAGATATCGCCAATCGTCGAGGACGCGTTGTCCCCGGATGGCCTGGGTGGGTACGGATTACGCAGATCGCTGGCCCGCATCGGCCTGGCGCCGGACTGGTTTCGCCGGCAGCCGCAGGGAGAGGATATCGACATCGATGCGGCGATTGAAGCGCACGTAGCGGTGGCGGCCGGTTCGCCTCCCGGCGAGGCGATCTATGTCGATCGGCTCCGCCGGCGCCGTGACCTTGCCGCGCTGCTGCTGGTGGACAGCTCGGGTTCGGTCGGCCAGACGGGTGCGTGGGGCAAGACGGTGCACGAGCAACAACTCGCCGCCGCTGTCGCCCTGGCCGTCGCGCTGCGTGACCTCGGGGACCGGCTGGCGCTCTACGCCTTTTATTCACAAGGGCGGGCGGCGGTGCAACTGATGCCGCTAAAGCGGTTCGGTGAGGCGCTCGATGCGCCGGCGTTGCGACGCATCGGTGGCCTGGTGCCCGGTGCGTACTCGAGGCTTGGTGCGGCGATCCGGCATGGTGCGGCCATGCTGGAAAGCCAGGGCGGCACAACGCGGCGGATGCTGGTCGTGCTGTCGGACGGTTTGGCGTACGACCATGGCTACGAACGCGATTACGGTGCAGCGGACGCTCGGCGCGCGCTGGCCGAAGCACGAGGTCGGGGCATCGGATGTGTCTGCCTGACGGTTGGCGCAAGTACCGATCCCCAGGAGCTGCAGCGAGTGTTCGGTAGCGCTGCTCTTGCCACCGTTGGGCGACCGGAACAACTGAGGCAGGTGGTCGGGCCGTTGTTCCGGGTGGCCTTACGTTCGGCCGAAGTCCGTAAACCGGAGGTAGTCCCCGGTTGAGCCAAATATCTGTTCCGCACTACGCTGGCGCTATGTCGTCGGACGGCGTGCTGCCAGCAGCGGTGCGCCCGTTCTATGTGTCGGTGGGCAATGAAGAGCGGGTCTTCAAGGCGGCCTTCCGGCAAGGGCTCTCGGTACTGCTCAAGGGTCCGACCGGCTGCGGTAAGACCCGGTTTCTGGAGGCCATGGCCCACGATGTGCAGCGTCCGCTGATCACGGTGGCCTGCCACGACGACCTCACCGCGGCCGACCTGGTCGGACGGTTCCTGCTGCGCGGCGGTGATACGGAGTGGGTCGACGGTCCGCTCACACGAGCGGCTCGCGAGGGTGCGATCTGCTATCTGGACGAGGTGGTCGAGGCCCGGCAGGACACCACCGTCGTGCTGCACCCCCTGGCCGATCACCGGCGCCAGCTGCCCATCGAACGGCTGGGGGTGACCCTTGACGTCGCACCTGGGTTTTGCCTGGTGGTGTCCTACAACCCCGGGTATCAAAGTGTCCTCAAAGACCTCAAGGATTCGACTCGGCAACGCATGATCGCGATTGAATTCGGTTTTCCCACAGCTGATATCGAGCAAGACATCGTTGCCCATGAGGCCGGAGTGGCGCTCGAGGCCGCCGCCCAGCTGGTGCGATTGGCCCGGGCGATCCGCCGGCTGCAGGACGGCGGATTGCGCGAGGTGGCCTCGACCCGGGTGCTTATTGCCACCGGCCAGATGGCCTCGGAAGGGCTCACGTTGCGCGAGGCGGCTATCGCTGCCATAGCCGGCCCCTTGACCGACGATAACCATGCCGTGAATGGACTGTTGGAGATGATCGACATCTACCTGCCCGGTCCGTAGCCGGATTGACGGCACGACGATCTCGGGGCTAGTCTCAGAACAAATTTTAGGTTTTCGGTTGCCGAAGGCGGTGAACGGGCGGGAGGTAAGTGTTGTCCTACCTGGGCACGGCGCAGCCGATCAAAATCGGCTACCTGTTCGACTTCCTGCTGCCGGAAGGCTATCCGCGGGAGATGCGCGATGACCTGACTCGACCGTTCGACGTGGTGTTTGCCGACGGCATGCGTCAGCGGGTGATCGATCGCCCGGTGGAAATCGTGTACCGGGAGGTCGAAGGGCTCCCGAAGGGCGCCGTCAAAGCCGTCATCGATGCTTACGGCGAACTCGTCGACGAAGGCTGCCTGGTGGTCTTCGGGCCGCACATCACCGAGAACGCCGTGCCGACCAAGGAGGCGATCGAGGAGCGATTCCGGGTCCCGGCGGTCAACGTATGCGGCAGCGACGACTGGCTGGGCGAGTGGACATTTGCGTTTCCGCAAGGATCGATGACCGACGAGCCCATCTTTTGGGCGGACTTGCTGGCCAAGGGTGGCCACAACGATGTCGGCGTACTGGTCGAACAATCCCTGGTCGGTCAGAGCTATCTCGGGAATTTCCGAAAAGCCGCCCAAAGCAGCGGCATTCGCATTGTCGCCGAAGCGCAGATCGCCCAGACGGCACAGGACACCGGCCAGGCCGTCCGCAGCCTATCTGAGGCAAAGCCATCTGCCCTGGTGCATTGTGGTTTTGGCTTCGGGATTGTCTTTGTCAACCCGGCTCTGACCGAACTCGGCTGGGATCCGCCCCGGTTCACCAGCACCGCGTTTCAAAACGCCTGGATCAATCCGGCTATGTGGCAAGCCTTTATGGGGTG
Organism: Mycobacterium basiliense; assembly: GCF_900292015.1. Classification (NCBI taxonomy): domain Bacteria; kingdom Bacillati; phylum Actinomycetota; class Actinomycetes; order Mycobacteriales; family Mycobacteriaceae; genus Mycobacterium; species Mycobacterium basiliense. Next base: position 4,349,272 of record NZ_LR130759.1, on the reverse strand, counting down.
GACCGGGATCGACCAGTATGACGAGGGAAACGATGTGGGTCAGGCCTTCCTGGACCGGTATGAGTCCGAATACGGACGTCGGCCCCAATATTGCGTGCCGGTGGTGAACCGCGATGTTGCGGCCACGCTGCTGCACGCCTTCTCCGACGCCCACCCGCTGAGCCCCCGCGGTGTGAAGGAGGCGCTCGAACGGGTGAAGATGTTGCCTGCCGCCGCTGGTGCACCGGGAACCAGAATCTCGCTGGGGAAGTGGACTCGACGGGCCTGGATGGGCGCGGGTTATCTGGTGGCCCGGACGTTGGACCCCGACGGCGTAACCTCCCACCTCGTGGGCCGTTTCGGAGAGTGATGGGCGATGGCTACCCAAACCGTCGGTGCGACCGCCAAGGTGGCCAGGGGGTCTGCCCGGGTCTCCATCTGGGTCACGGTGTGGGTTGCGGTGGTCGTCGTGGCGCTTGTCGTCATCGCCTATTACGCACGACAGGGTGCAGTCTCAACGCGGATTCGCAATCCCGATGTCGCCGGCGCGCCTCGTCCGGTGCAGCCGCTGTTCGGCTACGACCACTGGTTGGCGCTGTTTCAGATCTTCACCATCATCTCGATGACGCTGATCGTCGTGGTCTATGTGGTGGCCTGGCGTCGGTATCCCGCCCACCCCGTACTTCTGATGGGAATCGTCACGACGCTGATCGTGTGGCAGGACCCGATCATGAACTGGTCGCCATACGCGGTGTACAACCCGCAACTATGGCATTGGCCCGAAGACTGGCCGCTGGTGTCGTTATCGCCGACCGTCGAGCCGTTTCTGGTCATCGGCTACATCATGTTCTACCTGGGGCCCTACTTTCCGGCGATCTGGATCCTGCGCAAGATTCAGGCCCGTCGGCCCGTCGACTCGTTTGCCTGGCGTCGTCCGCTGATCAGCCTGGCGGCCATCATCCTGCCGCTCGGGATCATCATCGATGCGATGTTGGAGATGACGTTGGTGCGCACCGGCTTTTACATCTATTCCCAAGTCATTCCGTTTGGGTCGGCCTTCGCCGGACAGACCTACCAGTTCCCGTTCATCTGGGAGACGGTGATGGTGACCTTCGTGATGATTCCCGCGGGCGTACTGCTCTACCGCGACGACACCGGGCGCACCGTTGCCGAAAGGCTCGCCCAGCGGGCCCGGATTTTGCGGGGACGCCCCGCGCTGGCCACGTTCGTGGTCATGTTCGCTGCGATCAACCTGGCGTATTTCGCCTACGGCACTGGCTTCGCCATCGTCAAATGGACCAGAACCGCGACCTCCGTTGCCTGCCCGTGGCCCTATCCGGAAGCCAAAGCCTATGACCCACAGGGCTTCTACGAGCGCAACGGTCAGTCGGGTCCGTACTCGGTGGGCATCTGGTCAACCTGGATGAGCGCACAGCCGCACGGCCGCCCGGATGTGGCGGCACCCCCGGATGGCGGACGCTGCGGACCGCAGCATGGATGAGCCGCGCACCATCGTCATCACCGGTGCGTCCCGCGGGCTCGGCCTCGCATCGGCTGCGCTGCTGTACCGGCGGGGCTGGCGGGTGGTGGCCGCGATGCGCTCACCGGAGTCCGGAATGGCCGCGTTGCGGTCGAAGACCGTTGCGTCCGAACATGGTTCGGGACGGCTGATCCCTGTCCAGCTGGACCTGACCGTTCCCGCGTCGGTCGCCGCGGGGGCCAAGGTGATCGAGGATGTCGTCGGGGCCCCGCGGGTGCTGGTGCACAACGCGGGCATCTCTGCGGCGGGCACGGTAGAGGAGACACCGATCGAACTGTGGGAGCGGATGTTTGCCACCCACGTGCTCGGGCCGGTGCAGTTGACCAAGGCTCTATTGCCCGCAATGCGTGCGGCCGGGCGCGGGCGAATCGTCATGATCTCCAGTCAGGGTGGGGTTCGCGGCATGCCGGAGATCGCGGCATACTCCGCGGCCAAAGGTGCACTGGAACGCTGGGCCGAATCCTTGGCCGGGGAGGTAGCGCCCTTCGGTCTCGGCGTCACCGTGTTGGTGGCCGGGACGTTTGATACCGACATCATCACCGACGCGGGGACATCGGATCACCGGGACTTCACCGGTCCCTACGGCGCCCAGCACGCCATGATCGAGCGGCGGGGCCGCTTTGCGATGCGGTTCGCGGCCCCACCCGACCGGTTCGCGAAACGTCTGGCCAAGGCCGTCGAGGACCACGCCCCGTTCGCCCGGCACGCCGTGGGCCCGGATGCCCGCATGCTCATGGTTGCCAACCGGCTGCTTTCCGGTAAGGCTTTCCATAGGGTGGCCCGGCTAGCGATGGGCATCCCACCTCCCGGTGCTCTACGGAGCGCACCCCGTACAGAGAGCGACACACATGGCTGACACCACCGAGGCTGTCCAGGTTCGGTTCGAGTCCAAGATGATGATCGACGGCACGCTGGTCGACGGCCAAGCCGGCACCTTCACCAACGTCAACCCGGCCACTGAGGAGGCACTCGGCGAGGTTGTCGACGCCTCGAACGCAGATATGCACCGGGCTATCGATGCGGCACGACGCGCGTTCGACGAGTCAGACTGGTCAACCAACCGTGCGTTGCGCAAGCGCTGCCTGGAGCAACTGCAGGAGGCCATCGAGGCAGAGCGGGAAGAGTTTCGTGAAGAGCTCATTCTCGAGGCCGGCGCGCCCCGCGCGATCACCTTCGGACCCCAATTGGATGCGCCGCTGGCCGACGCGCTGCGCTATCCCGCCCGGCTGATCGACGAATACCCCTGGGAAACCGACCTGGGTGACTCCTTGGTCAGCATCACCGGCCAAATGACCACCCGCAAGGTCTGGCGGGAGCCGGTCGGGGTGGTCGGCGCCATCGTGCCGTGGAATTTCCCGTTTGAGGTCACCATCAACAAGCTCGGCCAAGCGCTGGGCACCGGCAACACCGTGGTGCTCAAGCCGGCGCCGGACACTCCGTTCAACGCGACCCGCCTGGGCCGGCTGATCGCCGAAAAGACTGACATCCCAGCCGGCGTCGTCAACGTGGTCACCTCCTCGGACCACCTGGTGGGGGAGGAGCTCACTCTCTCACCCCGGGTTGACCTGATCTCGTTCACCGGCTCGACCGCCGTCGGGAAACGAATCATGGAAAAGGGTGCGGCGACCATGAAGCGGCTGTTCCTGGAATTGGGTGGCAAGTCGGCCACCATCGTCTTGGAGGACGCCGATTTCGGGTTGGCCTGCGCGATCGGCATCGCGCCGTGTATGCACGCCGGGCAGGGCTGCGCCAACCCGACCCGGATGCTGTTGCCGCGATCGCGCTACGACGAAGGGGTGGCGATCCTCAAGAGCATCTACGACAACGTCATGCCGGGAGATCCCCAGGACCCCGCGACCCTATGTGGTCCGGTGATCTCGCCCAAACAACGCAACCGGGTGCTCGGCTACCTCAACAAGGGCGTCGAAGAGGGCGCCACCTGTCTGGTCGGCGGGCCGGATGCGCCGACCGGATTTGACCGAGGATTCTATGTGCGGCCAACACTTTTCGTTGATGTCGACAACTCCATGACCATCGCCCAGGAGGAGATCTTCGGCCCAGTGCTCTCGGTAATCCCGTTCGACACCGAAGAGGACGCGATCCGGATCGCCAACGACAGCGTGTACGGATTGGCCGGCAATGTGATGTCGGGTTCGTTGGAGCACTCGCTGGCGGTGGCCCGGCGGCTGCGGGCCGGTTTCATCGGCGTCAACGGCGGCGCTCCCTACGGCGCCGACACCCCGTTCGGTGGATACAAGGACAGTGGTGTGGGTCGCCAGAACGGTGTGGCCGGGTTCGACCAGTACACGCAGATCAAATCGGTGGGTTACCCGGCGGGCTAGGGGGGTGGTGATTTGCAGCTGTTCGATGATCTCGAGGATTTCGGGGCCTTCGACGACGTGGTCTCCGGTGACGTCCGGGACCCGTACACCGAGCTTGCCCGGCTGCGGCGCGAGCAACCAGTGCAGCGCATCGACGTCTCGGCCATGCCGCACCAGCAGTCCAAGCCCGTTTTCATCGTCTACCGCCATGAAGACGTCGCGCGGGTGCTGCGGGACAACGAGACGTTCTCCTCGGCCATCATCATCGACGCTTTCGGTGACGTGCTGGGTCGCCATATCATGCTCGGGATGGATGAGCCCGAGCACGGACGCCACCGATCGTTGGTAGCAAAAGCGTTCTCGCAGAAGGCGTTGGCGCGTTGGGAAGACGAATTGGTCGGCAGGGTGGGCGATGGCCTGATCGACCAATTCGCCGCCCACGGGCGCGCCGATCTGGTGAAGGAATTCACCTTCCCCTATCCCACCCAGATCATCGCCGGCCTGCTCGGGCTGCCGCGCGAGGACTATCCGCAGTTTCAGCGGTGGTCGATCTCGCTGCTGAGTTTCACGGTCAACCCGGAGCGGGGTCGCGCTGCCTCGTTGGCGCTGCAGGAGTACTTTGCTCCGATCCTGGCAGCACGACGCCACCAACCCCGGGACGATCTGATCAGCGGTTTGGCCCAAGCCCAGATCGACGGGGAGCGGCTGTCGGACGAGGAGATCTATTCTTTCCTGCGGCTGTTGCTTCCGGCCGGTGTCGAAACCACCTACCGCTCGCTGGGAAACATGCTGTTCGGATTGCTGAGCGACACCGACCAACTCAACGCGGTTCTCGTCGACCGGTCGCTGTTGCCGCAGGCGATCGAGGAGGCGGTGCGTTGGGAACCACCGCTGCTGACCATCACCCGGGTTGCCACCCGCGACGCCGAACTGTCCGGCGTGCCCATTCCGGCCGGATCCTCGGTGATGCCCATGCTGGGCGCGGCCAACCGGCAGGACGAACGCTATCCCGATCCCGATCGCTTTGACATCTTCCGCGCGGCCAGGGCGCACATCGGCTTCGGCCACGGGGTGCACGTCTGCCTCGGGATGCACCTGGCCCGGCTGGAGATGCGGGTCGCGCTCAACCTGCTCTTCGATCGATTGCCCAACCTGCGGATGGACCCCAACGGGGACGATCCCCACATCCGCGGTCAGGTATTCCGGTCGCCGACTTCACTTCCGGTGCTATTCGATCCGCTCTAAAAATTTCTTCGGCCGCGGAGTCCTGATGGCGCCAGCTGCGATCGTCCCCTTGATGAGATCCGGGAACAGCCCGGATCATGATCTCCGACAGGAGGACAGCATGCCGCAATACGCCGCACTCACCTACACCAGGGACGTCGACTGGACGGCCCCCGAGCAGGCCGCCGACATGGCCGAATACATGAAATTCGGACAGGACCATGCCGCGGTGATCCGTGGTGGCAACGCGTTGTACCCGACCAGCACCGCGACCACCGTGCGGGTCAGCGGCGCGCGCGGCGGCGACGTCGTCACCAGCGACGGCCCGTACGCCGAGACCAAGGAGGCGCTGACCGGCTTCTACCTCATCGAGGCCACCGACCTCGACGAGGCGTTGCGTATCGCCGCCGAAATCCCCGCCGCCTGGGACGGCGCCGTCGAGGTGCGACCGGTCATCGAATTCGGTTGAACACCGACGCCACGCTGGCCGCGACCGTCCGGATGGAGGGAACCCGCATTCTTGCCACCCTCGTCCGGACGGTCGGGTCGCTGCAGATTGCTGAGGACGCCGTCCAGGAAGCGGCGCTGCGGGCGTTGCGGGACTGGCCGCGCAACGGCGTGCCGGACGAGCCCCGTGCCTGGCTGACGGTGACCGCGCGCCGGGTCGCAATCGACCTGTTGCGCCGCGAGGGGGCTCGAGCCCAAAAGGAGCGTGCCAGCGTGGAGCTCGCAGTCCCCGACCTGCCGCCGGACAGCGTGGTGGCCGATGATCGGCTGCGGCTGATCTTCACCTGCTGCCACCCCGCACTCGGGCTGGAGGCCCAGGTGACGCTGGCGCTGCGCACATTGTGTGGGCTGTCGCCGGCTCAGATCGCGGCGGTGCTGCTCACCAGCGAGGCCGCCGTGGCCAAACGCCTGACCCGGACCCGGCAGAAGATCGCGCGCGCGGCCATCCCGTACCGCGTGCCTGCCGACGAAGACCTGCCGGCGCGGCTGGCGGCGGTCTGCGCGGTACTGCATGCGTTCTACACGATCGCGCATACGGCGTCGGGCGGTGAGCGGCTGACCGATGTGGACGGGACCCAAGAGGCGCTGCGCTTGGCACGGATCGTGCACGAGCTGATGCCCGATGAGCCGTCGTCGATGGCGGTACTGGCGCTGCTGCTGCTCACCGAAGCGCGTCGGGCCGCCCGAATCGACCCCGCGGGAGATCCGGTGCCGCTGTCCGAACAGGATCGCTCGTTGTGGGACGCCGATGCCATCCAAGACGGGCTGCGGCTGCTCGACGAATCACTGCGACGCAGCGAGACCGTCGCCGACCCCTACCAGCTCCAAGCCGCGATCGCGGCCGAGCATGCCCGGGCCGCGTCGTACCAGACCACCGATTGGGTCGAGATCGTCCGGCTCTACGATCTGCTGCTGTCGGTGCAGCCCAGCGGTCCGGCCGCGCTCGCCCGCGCGGTCGCCGTCGCGGAATTCGAGGGTGCGGCGGCGGGATTGCGGGAGCTCGACCGGCTCTCGCCGGACCACCGCTGGCAAGCCGTCCGCGGCGAACTATTGGCTCGCCAACACCGATTCACCGAAGCGGTCGCGGTGACCCGGGCGTCCCTGACCGATTCGGTCCCCGCACCCGAGCGCCGACACCGGCAACGGCGCATCGCCGAATGGTCGGCGCATCAGGACTAGAACAGGACTCCGGCTCCGGGCCAAAGAGCTGGCTCGGCCCAGGGCGCGCCACCCGAAGTCGGCGACCAGGCCGGATCGCTAGTTATTGAATCCGGATTGGCCATCGCCGGAGTTGAACGCTCCTGAGCTGCCGTCGCCCGAAATACGCACGCCCGAGCTGTTATTGCCCGAGTTGGCCAAACCAACGCCGGCGGTGCCGGCGTTGAATATGCCGATGTTGCCGCTACCTGAGTTGAGGAAACCCACGTTGGTGACGTCGCCGAAGTTACGCACACCCGAGTTGCCGGTCGCCAACACGCCGGTGTTGCTGTTCTGGAAGCCGGAGTTACCGTCGCCGGAGTTGAAGAAGCCCGAGTTGCCGGTGCCCATGTGGCCCAAGCCCGAGTTCGGCCCGGTTTGGGTCTGCGTGCTGCCGAAACCGGTGTTCAAGTCGCCCGAGTTGTAGGCGCCGGTGTTGATGTCGGCCGAGTTCCCCCATCCGGTGTTGGTGTCGCCCGAATTGTCGAAGCCCGTGTTCAGGCTGCCGGAGTTGTAGCTGCCGGTGTTGGACGAGCCGGAGTTCCCGCAACCGAGGTTATTGCTACCCGCATTCCCGACCCCCATGTTCGAGTCGCCGGCGTTGGCGAAGCCAAAGTTGGTGCTACCGGCATTCCCGTGGCCGGTGTTGACGCTGCCCGCGTTCCAGAACCCGGTGTTGGTTGAGCCGGCGTTGGAGAAGCCGAAGTTACCGTCACCGGAATTGAAGAAGCCGACATTGTTGCTGCCGGAGTTGAAGAAGCCGACGTTGTTGTCGCCGGAGTTGCCCAAGCCCATATTGCCGCTACCGGAGTTGAGCCCACCGATGCCGATCATGTTGTTGCCGTTGAGGCCGAAACCGATGTTGTTGTTGCCGTTGTTGCCAAAGCCCAAGTTGTTGGTGCCGAGATTCGCCAGGCCGATGTTGCTACCGCCCTGGTTCCCGAAACCCAGGTTGAACGAGCCGTTGTTGCCGCTACCCCAGTTGGTGCTGCCGAAGTTGCCGCTACCGAAGTTGCCGCTACCGAAGTTGCCATCGCCGATGTTGCCGGAACCGTTGTTGCCGCTACCGAGGTTGAGATTGCCGATGTTTCCGATGCCGAAATTGGTATTGCCGTCGTTGCCGTTGCCCATGTTGAAGAAACCGGTGTTGCCGCTGCCCATGTTCGCGTTGCCGGTGTTTCCGCTGCCGTGGTTGGCGTTGCCGATATTGCCGATGCCGTGATTGAACGAGCCGATGTTGCCGCTGCCCAGGTTGTATTCGCCGATGTTGCCGATGCCCACGTTGAACGCCGGAAGGTCGACCGCGGGCACGGCGGCAGCCAGCGCCGCGGCGGGCGCGCTGAACGCCGCGGCAACGTTGGCCGACGTCGCAAACGCGAGGCTGCTGAGGTTGAAGAAGCCCGACTGATTGTCGCCGGTGTTGAATGCGCCGGAGCTGTTGTCGCCTGAGTTCGCCACGCCCGAGGTGTAGGGGAAGCTAAGGTTGTCGGCCGCGTTGCCGATACCCGTGTTCAGGGCGCCGGTATTGAAGACGCCCACGTTGAAGTGACCCGAATTGTTGATCCCGGTGTTGCCGCCGTCACCGGAGTTGAGCAGACCGGCGCTGCCCTGACCCACCAAGCCCGTGTTGCTGTTCTGGAAGCCGGAGTTGCCGTCGCCAGAGTTGAAGAAACCCGAGTTGCCGCTGTCGGTGTTGCCGAAGCCCGAGTTCGCCACCGCTTGGTCGTCTGGGCTGCCGATACCGGTGTTCAGGTCACCCGCATTGACGGCACCGGTGTTGACGTCGCCGGAGTTGGCCCATCCCGTGTTGAAGTTGCCTGCGTTGAATGCGCCCGTATTGGTGGTGCCTGAGTTGAAGCTGCCCGCGTTGAAGTCGCCCGAGTTGCCGGAGCCTATGTTGCTACCGCCGGCGTTTCCGAAGCCCATGTTTTGTGAGCCCGAATTCCCGAATCCGAAGTTGCTGAAGCTGGAATTTCCGAATCCGGTGTTGGTGGCGCCCGCGTTGCCGAACCCGGTATTGGTGGCGCCGGCGTTGTCGAAGCCGAAGTTGCCCTCCCCGGAGTTGAAGAAGCCAATGTTGTTGCTGCCGGAGTTGAAGAAGCCGATGTTGTTGTCCCCGGCGTTGCCGAAGCCGAAGTTTCCGACGCCGGTGTTCAGCGCGCCGATGCCGACCATGTTGCTGCCGGTGAGCCCGAAACCGATGTTGTTGTTGCCGTTGTTTCCAAACCCCAGGTTGTTGTTACCGAGGTTCCCGAATCCGATGTTGTTGCTGCCGAGGTTTCCGCTGCCCACGTTGAACGAGCCATTGTTGCCGCCGCCCCAGTTGTTATCGCCGATGTTTCCGCTGCCGAGGTTCCAGTTGCCGGCGTTGCCGCTGCCGAAGTTGCCGGAGCCGCCGTTTCCGTTGCCCAGGTTGAGGTTGCCGCCGTTCCCACTACCCAGGTTGCTGTAGCCGATGTTGCCGCTGCCCAGGTTGAAGAAACCGAGGTTCCCGCTGCCGAAATTGGCCTGGCCGGCGTTCCCGCTGCCCAGGTTTGCGTTGCCGACATTGCCGGAACCGAGGTTGAACGAGCCGAAGTTGCCGCTGCCCAGGTTGTAGTTGCCGATATTGCCGATGCTCAGGTTCCCCACCCCGGTGTTGCCGATACTTAGGCCCGGGATGAGGGCCGCCGCGCTGGGAGCCAGCGCGGCGGCCACCGGCGCACCCGCGGCCGCCATCGAGCCGGGCAGCGCGCGCAACGCCTGCTGCCACGGGGCAAGCCGCGCGGCGACCGCCGAGGCGCCGCCGTGGTAGCCCACCATCGCCGCGACGTCCTGGGCCCACAGCTCCTCGTAGGCGGCCTCGGTGGCCGCAATCGCCGGAGCGTTCTGGCCGAACACGTTGGACAGCACCAACGACACCAGCTGATTCCGGTTGGCCAGTACCAACCCCGGATGCACCGTGGCCGCCCGTGCCGCGTCGAAGACCGCGGCGGCCGCCTTGGCCTGTGCGGCCGCCCCGAGTGCCCGCGTTGCCGCCGCGCTCAGCCAGCTGGCATACGGGGCGGCCGCGGCCGCCATCGCGGCGGCCGCCGGGCCTTGCCACGAACCACCCGCCAATGCCGAGGTGACCGACGAAAATGCGGCCGCCGCGTCACCCAACTCATCGGCCAGCCCATCCCAAGCAGCCGCTGCCGCCAATGTGGGGCCCGAGCCCGCGCCGGCGAACATCAGTGCCGAATTGACCTCCGGAGGCAACATCGCAAAATTCATCAGGGCGCCCTTCTCAACTGGTTTCGCACGCCGAGCCGCCGCGTCGGCTCGCATCGCAAATAAACCCTTGCCGGGCGGTGCTACGCAGCGATTTCTCGGCTGTGACCACACTCAGCATGGTGCCTCCCGCCGACAACGCTGGGGCCGATACCGCGACATACTCGTACACCTTGGCAACAGAACACTATGCCAACCGAGGGAGGCGTATCAGCCGTTTTCCGTAGAGCGCTCACCCGGTTCCGCGTTGTCGGCCGCATTGGTCGACAATCGACTAAAGATCATCCGCCCTCCAGCAAGTGTCAAAGGAGACATGCTCATGGCCGAAGCCGTCATCGTCGAGGCAGTGCGCTCACCAATCGGCAAGCGCAACGGCGGGTTGTCCGGTGTGCACCCGGCAGATCTGTCGGCGCAGGTTCTCAATGGACTGGTGCACAAGGCCGGCATTGACCCCGAAGTTGTTGACGATGTCATCTGGGGCTGCGTCATGCAGGCCGGTGAACAGGCTCTCGACATTGCTCGTACCTCGTTGTTGACCGCCGGTTGGCCCGAGACCGTCCCGGGTGTCACCGTCGATCGTCAGTGCGGTTCCAGCCAACAGTCCGTGCACTTCGCCGCGGCGGGGGTGGTCGCGGGCCACTACGACGTCGTCGTTGCCGGCGGGGTGGAGTCAATGTCACGCACCCCGATGGGTTCGTCGTTGGCCAATGGCGGACGGCCGTATCCCCAGTCATTTCTGGACCGCTACGACCGTCAGATCCCCAATCAGGGCATTGGCGCGGAAATGATCGCCGAGCAGTGGGGCCTGGACCGCGCAATGCTCGACGAGTTCTCCCTGGGTTCGCACGAAAAAGCTGCTGCTGCACAGGATTCCGGAGCTTTTGACGACCAAATCGTGCCCGTCAAAGATCAGGATGGAAACGTCGTGCTCAAGGACGAAGGTATCCGGCGCGGCACCCCCATGGAGAAGATGGCGTCGCTCAAACCGGCCTTCAAAGAGGACGGCGTGATCCATGCCGGCAACTCCTCGCAAATCTCCGACGGCTCGGCCGCGCTGCTGTTCATGTCGGCCGACAAGGCCAAGTCGCTGGGGATGAAGCCGATCGCGAAGGTGCACACCGCGGTTCTCGCCGGAGCAAACCCGGTGATCATGTTGACCGCGCCCATTCCGGCCACGCAGAAGTTGCTCAAGCGCGCTGGGCTCAGCATCGAGGACATCGGCGCATACGAGGTCAACGAGGCGTTCGCACCGGTCCCGCTGGCGTGGCTGCGAGACATCGGTGCCGACGAGAAGAAGCTCAATCCCAACGGCGGCGCGATCGCACTGGGCCACCCCCTGGGCGGCTCGGGCGCGCGCCTGATGACCACGTTGCTCTACCACATGCGGGACAAGGGAATTCGTTACGGATTGCAGACGATGTGTGAGGGCGGGGGGCAGGCCAACGCCACCATTCTGGAACTCCTGTGACCGACAACGGTGACCACCGCGCCGGAGCGCTGGTCGATCATCACGGCGACGTCATGGTAATTACCATCAACCGCCCCGAAGCCCGCAATGCGGTCAACGGTGCGGTCAGCATCGCGGTCGGGGACGCTTTGCAACAAGCCCAACACGACCCCGACGTGCGCGCCGTGGTGATCACCGGTGCCGGTGACAAATCATTTTGCGCCGGGGCCGATCTGAAGGCGATCTCGCGACGAGAGAATATCTACCACCCCAACCACAGCGAGTGGGGCTTTGCCGGTTATGTACAGCACTTCATCGACAAACCCACCATCGCCGCGGTCAACGGCGCCGCACTGGGTGGCGGCACCGAGCTGGCGCTGGCCAGCGACTTGGTGGTAGCCGACGAGCGCGCGAAATTCGGTCTACCGGAGGTCAAACGGGGACTGATCGCCGCGGCCGGAGGCGTATTCCGCATCGTGAACCAGCTGCCCCGCAAGGTGGCGATGGAACTGCTGTTGACCGGCGAGCCGCTCTGCGCGGCCGACGCGTGCGACTGGGGGCTGATCAACCAGGTTGTCGACGAGGGCACGGCGCTTGATGCGGCCCTCGCGTTGGCCGGCCGAGTGACCCGAAACGCCCCGCTGTCGGTGCAGGCCAGCAAGCGGATCGCCTACGGAGTCGATGACGGCGTGATCATCGACGAGGAAGTGGGTTGGCAACGCACCGTCCGAGAAATGCGATCCCTGATCAGATCCGAGGACGCCCAAGAGGGACCGTTGGCGTTCGCCGAGAAGCGGGAGCCGGTCTGGAAAGCGCGGTGAACGCGCGCCGGTGCCGCTGAGGGTCGCAATTTTCACGTGAGGCTCTCCGCCGCGGGGTAGGCAGTCGGCCCTCGGCTTTCGCCGGGAACTGCTGCTGTGGCGGCGCGCGTTGTCGCGCTGAGGCGGGCACAACGAGCGTCTCGGCCGACCGACACGGATGAGCCGCTGGTGACAAGCCGCCATAGTCGGCCCTTCGAATTGCCTTAGTGCGCCAGGATGTTCACCGCGCAGCGGAACACCGCGGGCAGCAGCGTGCACGCCGGCACGATGGCCCGACGGGTCGGGCGCGATGTGCTGGCCAGCACCAGCCCCCGGGTCAGCAACCGGTAGTTGCGGGTAATCCGATGCCACTCGGCCTCGTACGATGCGGGCGCATCGTCGACGATGGCGCGGATCCCGGCGGCGGCCTGCTTGACGGCAAGGCTGATCCCTTCGCCGGTCAGAGCGTCCTCGTATCCGGCCGCGTCACCCACCAACAGCACGCGCCCGTCCACCCGCCGGGACACCACTTGCCGCAGCGGGCCGCAGCCTCGCGCCGGTCCGCGGCTCGCTCCTCGCAGCTGCTGGGCAAGCCATGGGAACCAATCGATTTCGGGCTGCCGACCGGACAGAATCGCTACCCCCACCAAATCCGGTTCCACCGGCGTCACATAGGCCTCACCCCATGGGGACCAATGCACTTCAACGAACTCCGACCAGGCCGGGAGTCGATAATGCCAGCGCACGCCGTAGCGCCGTGGGCTGCCGGCCGTTACCTCGATTCCGAGCGCGCGGCGGACACCGGAATGCAGTCCGTCGGCCGCCACCAACCATTTTGCGCGCACGCCCGCGGCGGCAACGCCGCGCACGTCTTGGGTGACATCGGTTACCCGCGTCCGGATCCATTCGGTGTCTTGCTCTTTGGCGCGTGCCGCCAGCGTCGCGTGCAAGGTGGTGCGACGCACGCCCCGGCCCGGCCCGGTGCGAAAACGAGCCTCGGCGCGATGCTGCTGGCTCACGTAGGCGATCCCATGAAACGGCATGCCTGGCGGATCCACGTCGAGTGCCGCCAGCTCGGCCAGACCGCCCGGCATCAGTCCTTCGCCGCAGCACTTGTCGATCGGGCTCTCCCGCGGATCGGCGACGATCACCGACAAGCCCCGCTTGCGGGCGTGTAACGCCGTGGCAAGTCCGCCCGGGCCGCCACCGACGACCAGCACGTCGGTGTCGTAGTCGGTCATGAGTAACCCAAAACAGCGTTCTCCACGCGCATTCGTACCGTCAACAACACCGAGTTGGCCACCGTGAATCCCAGCGCGGTCACCCACGCGGTGTGCACCATCGGCAGCGCGAACCCTTCGATCACCACTGCAACATAGTTCGGGTGGTGCATAAACCGGTAGGGCCCCCGTCGTACCAATTGCTCGTGGGGTAGCACGATCACTCGGGTGTTCCACCGCCGTCCCAACGATCTCACGCACCACCAGCGCAGACCTTGGCTTAATGCCAGCACGCCCACCATGGGCCAACCGAGCCACGGGATGAAGGGCCGATGCAGCGCCCACGGTTCGATCACACAGCCCAGCAGTAGCAATGAGTGCAAGACGACCATCACCCTGTAGTGCGGGCGACCAAACTCCTTGCCGCCCTGGGCGAAAGACCAGCGGGCATTGCGCCGGGCCACCACCAGCTCGGCCAGGCGCTCGGCGGCGACCGCCAGGATGAGCAGGTAATACGGCTCTACCACGTAAGCAACACTAGTTCAGAGCAGAACCCCGGTCCCATCGCAATCATCAGACCGAACGAACCCGGCGGTGGCGGATCGGCCATGTTGGCCCGCAACACGTCAAGGACCGATACCGAAGAGAGATTACCGTTGTCCCGCAGCGAGTCTCGCGTCGCGTCCAGGGCGTCCGGGGGCAGGTCCAAGACACCTTCGACCGCTTCGATCACCCGGGGCCCGCCGGGGTGGCAGACCCAAGTCGTGACGTCGTTGAGGGTCAACCCATGATCGGTCAGGAACGCGCGGACATCGTCGCCCAGGTATTTCTCGGTGACGGTAGCGACGTCAACGGATAAGACGATTTGGAACCCGTTGCTGCCAATCCGCCAGCCCATCACATGTTCGGTTTCGGGATACAACCGGCTTCGTGTTGCTAACACTCTGGGACCGGGGCGCCCGGTTGACCGTCCAGGAGCAGTGGTTGCGGCCGCTCCCTTGGTTATCACCGCCCCGGCCGCGTCACCGAAGAGGCTGGCCGCCACCAGGTTGGCCACCGAAGTGTCTTGACGCTGAATGGTCAGCGAGCACAGTTCGACCGCCAGCAGGGCAGCCACCTGGTTGGGAAATGCGCGCAGGTAGTCGTGCATTCTGGCCACCCCGGCGGCGCCGGCCACACAACCCAGGCCGAACAACGGTATGCGCTTGACGTCTTGGCGCAGGCCAACCCGGCTGGCCAGGCGCGCCTCCAGGGTGGGCACCGCGGCCCCAGTGACGGTCGTGGAAAAGATGACATCGACATCCGACGGCTTGACCTTGGCGTCATCCAGGGCCGCCATCAGCGCCCGCTCGCCCAGGTCCAGGGCAACATCGACGAAGGCGTCATTGGCCTCGGTGAAGCCGCTGAGTGCGGCATAGCGTGCCAGTGGCAATGCGGTGTGGCGGGCCTCGACGCCGCTGCGGAGAGCGAACCGCCTGAACTCCGGACCGGCAAAATCGGTGAGCGCTCCGATGGCCTGCGCCTGGGTATACCGATGGGGCGGGAATTCCACGGCGATTCCCGCCACGCTCGGATTTCCTGGTGTCGATTGGCGGGCCGGTATCGGTGTCGGCAGACCGAGGCATGCTGCTTTGCCCCCTGTAAATGTGTTCATGTTGGAGTCACGGTGCCGTCGCCGGTTGGGTTCAGATCGGGTGGGATTGTTGACCGTCGCAGTCCACCAGCGGACGCCATGAGGCTAGGTTGGAAATCATGCGGATTCTGGTGACCGGCGCCACCGGCTATGTCGGATCCCGCCTGGTCACGGCGTTGCTCACGGCCGGCCACGAGGTGCTGGCCAGCACCCGAAACCCGGCCCGGCTCAAGCGTATGGGCTGGTTCGACGATGTCACGCCGTTAACGCTCGATGCCGCGGACGGCTCGTCCGTGCGGGCGGCGATGGCCCGCGTCGGGCGCGTCGACGTGGTGTACTACCTGGTTCACGGGATCGGTGAACCAGGTTTTCGGGCCGCCGACAAGGCCGCGGCCGCCAACGTCGCGCTGGCCGCCAGGAACACCGGTGTGCCGCGCATCGTCTACCTGGGCGGCTTTGTGCCGGAGGCCGAAGCGCTCTCTGAGCATCTGTCCAGTCGGGCCGAGGTCGCCGTGGCGCTGACCGTCGAGGACGGGCCCGAGCTGGTATGGCTGGGTGCGGCGATGATCATCGGCGCCGGTTCCACCTCATTCGAGATGCTGCGCTACGTCGGCGACCGGTTTCCGCTCCTGCCGATGCCGAACTGGATGTACAACCCGATCGACCCAATCTCTATCCGGGACGTGTTGCACTACCTGGTGGCGGCTGCCGATCCGAACCAGGTACCCGCTGGCGCCTATGACATTTGCGGCCCGGACACCACGTCCTATCGTCGGTTACTCAAGACGTACGCGCGTGTTTCGGGTCGGTGGCGCGCGGCCGTGCCGGTCGGCCGGTTCGACACCGCGATAGCGTCGCGGATCACCGCGGTGGCGCTACCCGTGCCGCCGGGCCTGGCCGCAGACCTGGTGGAATCGTTGGATCACCCGATGCGGGCATCGGCCTCCGGCCTGCGCGACACGGTCCCTGCTCCGCCCGGCGGCCTGCTGGGTGTCGAGGACGCGATGGGTCTGGCCTTGGCCGGGCAATCGACGCGGCCGCCATTGCCGGTCAATGCGTTGACCGATCCTCATCAGCTCGCCGACACCGACCCGTCCTGGGCCGGTGGCGACTGGCTGCGTATCCGCCGGCTGGCGCGTCCGGTGCTGCCACCCGTCGCGCGGTCCGCCCTGGGGCTGGTCAATACCGTCCCGGGCCCGGTGGCCGGAGCCCTGCGAACCGGTCTCGACATCCTGATCACTCTGACCCCGAAGGTTCTCCCCGCATGAGCCAGTCCACCGCTTCCCATCCCAACGCAATCGGCGACATTCGCCGGGCGATCACCAATGTCGCTGTCCCACACCATGAGGCGCCGTCGGTGGTGCTGCGGCGTCGCATCGTGGTTGGGGTCGTCATCGCGATCGGCGCGGTGGTGATGGGACTGTCCATGAGCCGCCGACCCGGCGAGTCCACCTTCTACTGGTTGACGCTGGCGCTGGCCGCCATTTGGGCCATCGGGGCGCTCGCGTCCGGCCCGCTACATTTGGGCGGCATTCGTTGGCGCGGGCGCAACCAGCGTCCGGTCATCACCGGGACAACGATCGGCTTGGCGCTGGGCGGGATCTTCGTGCTGGGCGGATTGGCGGCCAGAGAACTTCCGGGCGTTGCCGCGCTGATCGTCCGCGTGCTGCAGTTCGCCAGTCACGGATCGTGGGTGTTGGTCGTGGTGATCACGTTGATCAACGGACTGGCCGAAGAGATGTTCTTTCGCGGGGCGCTGTACACCGCGCTGGGACGCCATTATCCGGTGGTCCTCTCGACCCTGGTGTACGCCGGGGCCATCATGGCCAGCGCCAACCCAATGCTCGGCTTTGCCGCAATCATCCTGGGCACCGTGTGTGCCTGGGAGCGGCGTTCCACCGGCGGGGTGCTGGCGCCCATCCTGACTCACATGGTGTGGGGCTTGATCATGGTGCTCGCGCTGCCGCCGTTGTTCGGCGTCTGAGCGCGCGCCCGCTATCCGGCCGCGGCGACGATGTCTCGTCGAAGCGCGCGCAACGCGGCAATGTAGAGGGGCCGCAACATCAGCCAATACAACCGGCCCGGGACCCCGCGGGGAAAGAACATTGCCCGTTGCATATAGGTGCTGGGTGTTGTCTCGTGTGGGGTGACCGCGAGCTCGAGCCACGCCGGCCCGGGCAATCGCCGGTCGGCGCGTAGGCGCAGCGTGGTTGGCGTGCGCTCGGCCACGCTCCAGCGTTGCCCGCGACGCCGCGCGAGCACGATTGAATACCAGCGATTGCCGTTGGCGAGGCGTTCGGCCGCATTCCAGACGTTCTCGGCCGCCGCGCTGGTCGCTGCGGTGCGGACATCGGTGTAGACGATCTCACCGGCCCAGTCCGGATCGCTGGGCAGCGGCTCGGCGGGCTCCGAGCGCAGCGAGTCCCACGTCGCGTCGGGAAAGCCCTGCGCTGCGCGGTTGAGTGCCAGTGCGACCGCGCGGCGATAGCTGGTCAAGCCGCCCGGCGGTGGCTCGATGATGGTGTCGATGTCCCAGTTACGCATCACCGCGTCACATTCCAGCGATTCGATCAGTGGTCGCGCCAGCCCCGGGGGGATCGGAGTCACCGTGCCCACCCATAGGCTGGCAATCGTCGGCGTCAAGAACGGAAGCACGATCAAATAGCGCCTGTGCAGCCCGGCGACCTCGGCATATACCCGCATCATGTCGCCGTACTCCAGCACGTCGGGGCCCCCGACGTCCCACGCTCGTGACGAGGCGGTTCGGGGTAGGTCGGCCGTGGCGGCCGCGACCAGGTAATACAGCACATCTCGGACGGCGATCGGCTGAATGCGGTTGTGCACCCACTTGGGCGTGGTCATCACCGGCAATCGGTCGGTGAGGTGCCTGATCATTTCGAAGGAGGCCGATCCCGATCCCACCACCACGCCGGCCTGCAGTACGACCGTCTCGATACCGGATTCGATCAGGACGTTGCCCACGGCGCGGCGTGATTCGAGGTGCGGAGAGAGTCTGCTGTTTTCCGGATGTAGGCCGCTGAGATAAACCACTCGGCGCACGCCGGTGCGGCGCGCGGCGGTCACGACGTTATGCACGGCGCGCGTTTCCTCGGCGACAAAATTCTTCGCGCTGCCCATTGAATGCACCAGGTAGTAGACGACGTCTATGCCGGCAAACGCGGCGATCAGTGATTCGACGTCACCCAGGTCACCGTGCGTCACCTCGGCATCCGCGCGCCACGGTACGTCGGCCAGCTTGAGTGGGTTGCGAGCCAGTGCTCGAACGCGATGCCCCGCGTCGAGCAATCTCGGCACCAGCCGCGCACCGATGTAGCCGGTGGCTCCGGTGACTAAGCAGCTAACCTGTCCAGCCGACATTTCATCTCCGTGGGTCTCCGCTTCTGTCTACCCCGTTATTCGCGTCCGACTCAAGAACGGATTGCCGCGGCCGGCCGCCGCGCCCGGCAATCAGCGGTTAGGAGTCGGTGAAGGTCGGCAGGCGGCGCTGCTGGAATGCCCTTGCCCCCTCGGCGAAGTCGTGCGATCCCAGCAGGAATGTCTGGCCCTCGAATTCCCGTTCGAGGGTGCGCTCCAATTCGGTCAGGGTGGCCGCGTTGATCGCGTTCTTGGTCCTGCTGAATGCCACGGCCGGGCCGGCCAGCAATCTGGCGATCACCCGGTCCACCTCGCTGTCGAAGTCTTCGGCCGAAAATACCGCGCTGACCAGTCCGTAGGACAGCGCGTCGGCCGCCGGCAGCCGCTCCGGCAACAGCGCCATGTGCATGGCTCGGATGCGGCCGATCGCGGCCGCAACCAGGGCCGACGCACCCCCATCCGGCATCAACCCGATCTTGGTGAACGCGAGCATGAAAAATGCTGTGTCGGAAGCCAATACCAGGTCGCACGCCAACGCCAGCGAAACGCCGACGCCGGCGGCCGGTCCCTGCACGACAGCGACAACGGGGTGGGGCAGCACGGTAATTGCCCGCACCGCCCGGTTGATCTCGGTGATGGTCGCGGTACGCGATTTGTCGCGGCCAGCATCCTCGGCACTCATACCCGCTCCGGAACTGAAGCCGCGGCCTTTCCCACCCAGCCGCACCACGCGGACTCGCGGATCGGTGGCCGCCCGCTCCATGGCGTCCGCGATGCCGGCCAGCATCGCCGTCGTCAGCGAGTTCAGGCTTTTGGGGCGGTCGAGGATGACCGATAGCACACCGTCGGCCAAGCTCACCTCTAGCCCGGCCACCGGCGCCAGTGTGTCGATTCCGCTATCTGGCATGGGCCCCACCCTAGGTGACCCAGCACCGGGTCTCCCTCAACGGCGGACTAGCGGGCTGCGGCGTTCACGAGCCGGTGAAGGCGGGGGTCCGGCGCTGGTGGAATGCCGCGGCACCTTCGGCGAAGTCGTTCGACTGCAGCAGCACCTTTTGCCCGTGTGACTCGCGCATGAACGCGGAGTCCAATTCGGTGAGCGTGGCCGCATTGATCGCCACCTTGGTCTTGTTGAATGCCAGCGGCGGGCCCGCGAGCAACCGGCTGATCACCTTATCCACCTCGGCCTCGAAGTCCTCGGCCTGGTAGACGGCGCTGATCAGGCCCCATGCCAGCGCGTCAGCGGCCGGCAACCGTTCGGGTAAAAGTGCCATCCGCATTGCCCGCATCCGGCCGATGGCGGCGGCGATCAACGCCGACGCGCCCCCGTCGGGCATCAGACCGATTTTCGTGTGAGCAAGCATGAAAAACGCGTCCTCAGCAGCCAATACGAGATCACATGCGAGAGCCAGGGAAACGCCGACACCGACCGCCGGTCCGCGCACCACCGCGACGACCGGGCACGGCGTGGTGGCGATCGTCCGCACCACTCGGCGAGCCGCCTCGACGACCTCGGTGGCCGCCCCGGTGCCCCAGAAATCGTCCACGGAGATGGCCACACCCGAAGTGAAGGCGTGGCCCGCTCCGCGCAACCGCACCAGCCTGACGTTTTTGTTGTCGGCGACCGTCTCTAGCGTGTCGGCGATGCCTATCAGGATGGGCGTCGTCAGCGAGTTGAGACTGTCGGGGCGATCCAGGGTCAACGACAACACACCGTCGGCGAACGCGACGGTAAGCCCGGCCACAGTATTCTGCGGATCGGTCCCGTAGCTCAACATGGCTTCACCTTAAGCGACGGCGACTTCACGGATTGGCATTTGTGTGCCGCGCTCGAGGCAATATCCGAAAGCATGTGCATAGTGCCTAATGCGTTGGCGCATCTTCGTAGGAAATGCCCTCGCGAGTCACCGATGTGCAGTGAGAATGTTGGGCCGTCCCTGCCGTGACGGCAGGTGCGTATGGGGTGTTGAACTACTTTTTCGCGGGTGCCCACCCGACAGGCATTGCTGCATTTGACCGGTGCTAGTTGCTAGGAGTTATGTGGATACGGGCAATGACAGGCCCGCGCTGACGAGGGTCTGCCGAAGCCTGCAGGATATTTGTCCGCAAAACTGGGACCTGCCGGACGGCCGAATGCCCACCGGATTGCGTTATGAATTCCTACGCCCAGTCGAGGTGTCGGGAATTAATGATTTACGCCACTACTATTTCATGGCTGATTCGGCCGACGGGCAGCCGCTAGGCAGAGCAAATCTCTACGGCGTTCATTTCGACCTCGCCACCACCGATCGCAAGCTCACCCCGGACTCGCGAGCCTCGATCAAGCGGTGGTTTCCGGGATTCATGACGTTTCGTTTCCTGGAGTGCGGGTTGCTCACGATGGTGAGCAACCCGCTTGCGTTGCGGGCGGATGGCGACTTGGAACGGGTGCTGCCCCTGCTGGCCGAGCAGATGGACCAGGTGGCGCAGGCCGACGAATCGGACTTCCTGATGATCAGGGACGTAGCTCCGGAACACTACCAGCGTTACTTTGACATCCTGCGCCCCTTGGGATTCCGGCCGGCGTTGGGCTTTTCCCGGGTAGACGTAGACATCACGTGGTCTTGCCTGGAAGAGGCGCTCGACACGTTATCGACCAAGAAGCGTTACCAATTGAATTCGGCGCTTATGTTCCGCGAGCGGTTCGGCATCGAGCTCGAGGAGCACGATGAATATGCCGAGCACGCAGAGGTTCTCACGCGGCTGTGGCGCAACGTCAAGAATGGCGCGAAGGACTACCAGCGGGAGGACCTCAACCCGGAGTTCTTTGCGGCATGTTCACGGCACCTGCAAGGACGCAGCAAGCTATGGCTGTTCCGCTACCAAGGCGCACCGGTGGCGTTCTTCTTGAATGTGTGGGACTCGGGCGAGAACTACGTACTGCTCGAGTGGGGGATCGATCGCGATTTTGAACATTACGGGAAAGCGAATCTCTACCGAGCCGCGCTGACGTTGAGCCTGCAGGATGCGATAGGCCGAGGTAAACGGCGAATGGAAATGGGTATTACGAACTATTTCCCAAAACTTCGTATACCTGGCGCCCGAGTCATACCGACCATCTATTTCCTGCGGCATCGCACGGACCCGATGCATACGGCGACGTTAGCCCGCATGATGATGCACAATATTCAACGGCCGGCGTTGCCCACCGATATGTCGGAAGAATTCTGTCGTTGGGAAGAACGAATACGCCTCGACCAGGATGGGTTGCCCGCCCACGACATCTTCCGCAAAATCGACCGTCAACACAAATACACCGGACTTAAACTCGGCGGGGTCTACGGTTTTTATCCTCGGTTTACCGGGCCGCAGCGGTCCACGATTCGTGCGGCCGAGCTGGGGGAGATCGTATTGCTCGGCACAAACTCGTATCTGGGGCTGGCCACGCACCCGGAAGTGGTGGACGCCTCTGCCGAGGCAACGCGTCGGTACGGCACCGGCTGCTCGGGTTCGCCGCTGCTGAACGGCACCTTGGACTTGCATGTATCGCTTGAGCAGGAACTGGCCGAATTCCTGGACAAACCGGCGGCGGTGCTGTGTTCCACCGGCTACCAGAGCAACCTGGCAGCGATCAGCGCGCTGTGCGAATCCGGGGATCTGATCATCCAAGACGCGCTTAACCACCGCAGCCTGTTCGACGCCGCCAGATTGTCCGGGGCCGACTTCACCGTGTATCGGCACAACGACATGGACCACCTGGCCCAGGTGCTCCGCCGCACCGAAGGGCGTCGCCGGATCATCGTCGTGGACGCGGTATTCAGTATGGAGGGCACCATCGCCCACCTCGCCACCATCAACGACCTTGCTGACCGGCACGGCTGCCGGGTCTACGTGGACGAGTCGCACGCCCTGGGCGTGTTGGGTCCCGACGGGCGCGGCGCGGCGGCGGCTTTGGGAATCTTGCCGCGGCTGGATCTGGTGATGGGCACCTTTAGTAAGTCCTTCGCGTCGGTCGGCGGTTTTATTGCCGGTGACCGCGCGGTCATTGATTACATCCGACATAACGGGGCCGGTCACGTGTTCTCGGCCAGCCTGCCTCCAGCGGCGGTGGCCGCCACCCGTGCTGCGCTGCACGTGAGCCGCCGTGAACCCGAGCGCCGGGCCCGCGTCCTGGCCGCCGCCGAGTACGCCGCGACCGGGATGGCCCGGCTTGGTTATCGGGCCGAATACCACGGCACGCCGATCGTGCCGGTGATCCTGGGCAACCCCACGCTGGCGCACGCCGGCTACCTGCGCCTCATGCGTTCCGGGGTCTATGTGAACCCGGTCGTGCCGCCCGCCGTACCGGAGGAGCGCTCCGGCTTTCGCACCAGCTATCTCGCCGAGCACCAACAACCCGACCTCGACCGGGCCTTGCAAGTCTTTGCCGACCTTGCCGAGGACCTCAGCCGGAAAGGAGCTTCGCTATGAAAGACACCATCAACGCCACCATCCAGCGGATTCTTCACACCAACCGCGGCATCACCGCCAATCAGGTGCTTGCCGATGACCTCGGTTTCGACTCCCTCAAGCTGTTCGAGTTGCTCACCGAACTCGCCGACAGGTTCGACATCGCCATCTCGTTTCGGGACGCACAAAACATCAAGACCGTGGGCGATGTCTACGCCAACGTAGCGCGCTGGTTCCCCGAAGCCGCCGGGCCGGCCTCACTAGCGAAAGGGACAGCATGACCAATGACGCCGACGTCGATCTGGTGCGGCGCGTCTACGCCGCATTCGCCCGCGGTGATCTCGCTGAGGTGAAGCAATGCCTAGCCGCCGATGTGGAACAGGTTGTCCCGGGCAAGCACCCGCTAGCTGGCGTGTTCCGCGGTGTGGACCAGGTCATCGGCTGCCTGAGCGCCACCGTGTCGGCCACCGCGGGCACCATGGAAGTGACGCTCGAAGAAGTGTTCTCCAACGCAGATGGCCAGGTCATCGCCGTCGACCGGTCCCGCGGTAGTAGAAATGACAAGTTCATGGACCAACGCGTCGCGATCTTGTTCACCATCGCTGACGGCCGTATCTCCCGCTTCCGCGAGTTCTACGCGGACCCGGCGGCGATGGAAAGTTTCTGGGCATGACCACGGCGTTGCTTACACCAGCGGCGGCGTGGCAGCAGGTCGCGCGCTCGGACTGCACACTCACCATCACGGGCGAGGAATCCGAAGCGCTCACCTACCGCGAGCTGATCGTGCGTGCGGCCGCACACATTCCGTCGCTGCGCCGCCTTGGCGTCAATCGAGGTGAACCGGTGCTGATCACGGCCCACACCGAGATGGAATTCCTGTCCTGCTACCTCGGGCTCATGCTCCATGGCGCCGTGCCAGTGCCGATCCCGCCACGGGAGGTACTGAAGACCGCGAAGAACTTTCTCACCCGGCTCACCCCGCTCCTTCGTCACCATCGCATGCTGATCTGCACCACCGCCGAACTGGAGGAGGTGCGCAGCGCCACCACCACCGGCTGCCTACTGAGCACCTTTTCTTCGCTGGCCGCGGATGCCGATGACCAGTTCGGCCGCGCCGCGGCGAATCAACTGGCCGACGGCACCACCGACTGGCCGCTGCGCGGCCTCGACGACGATGCGTACGTGCAATACACCTCCGGCAGCACCGCGGCACCTCGCGGGGTGGTCATCACCTATCGCAACCTGCTGTCCAACATGCAGTCGATGGCGATGGGCTTGAGGTTCGACCCTGCCGACGTCATGGCCAGCTGGCTACCGTTGCATCACGACATGGGACTGGTCGCCAGCCTCTTTGCCGCCGTGTTCAACGGCCTCAGCGCCGTATTCACCACGCCGCATAGGTTCCTGTACGACCCGTTGGGTTTCCTTCGACTTTTGACCCGCAGCGGCGCCACGCACGCCTTCATGCCCAACTTCGCCCTGGAGTGGCTGATCAACGCTCGAAACCGGCGTGCAGCCAACGTCGACGGCATCGACCTGCGGGCGATGCGCCGCCTCATCATTGCCTCCGAACCGGTCAACGCCGAAAACATGCGCCGGTTCGCCGCCACCTTCGCCGACCTCGGACTTGCCTCCACGGCCGTGTGTTCGGGCTACGGCCTGGCCGAGGCAACCGTGGCCGTCGCGACCTCCGCACCCGATACGGGTTTTCGCACCGTGACCTATGCCGGCGCGGAGATCGTCACCTGCGGTCGAGTGCTGCCTGGCTACGAGGTCCGCATCGACGCGCCTGCGGGCGAACGAGCCGGCACCATCAAGCTGCGCGGCGACAGCGTGGCAGCCAAGGCGTACACGGACGGGGAGAAGCTGGACGCCTTAGACGAGGAAGGCTTCTGCGATACCCACGACATCGGATTTCTCGTGGACGACGAGCTGGTCATCCTGGGCAGGCAGGACGAGGTGTTCATCGTCTACGGTGAGAACCGATTCCCCTACGACATCGAATTCGTCGTTCGCCACGAATCCGGTCAGGACCGGACCAAGGTCGCCTGTTTCGGGCATCAGGACCGTGTCTTGGTGGTGCTGGAAAGCCAGTCGGACAGCCCCACCGACGCCGCCGAAGCCGAGCGGCTGCGGCGGCAGGTCATCACCGCCACCGGGCTGCAGCTCGACGAACTCATCACCGTTCAGCGTGGCACGATTCCGACCACCACCAGCGGCAAGATCAAGCGAAGCGCTGTGGCGGCGGCCTATCGAGCCGGCACGCTGCCCAGGCTGGACACCCACAGGTGGACCGCGGGCCCGGATGCCGTTGTCCGGGCCTTGCCCGGCTAGTCTGGGGCGCGGTCCACCGCGCGAAGATGTCCGGTTTCTTGCGACAACAGACCGCGCAGCCCACGCGGGTTGACCGGGATTCGGGTGCCGGTGATCGGCCGGCGATCCGGCGGTGAGCCCAGGTCGATAGGGCTTTCCTCCGCCCGGGGCGGCACCCTACCCGCCGGTAAGAATTGCCACCATTTTCCGAATCGTGACTCAATGATTCCTTAATGGCAACTTCTAGGCTCAGTGTCATGTGGATCGACGACTCGAGTGCCGACGTCATCAAGGCCGACTTCGACGCGCTCTACCACGGCGACATGCTGGTAGAGGGCGAGACTTCGGAGCAACTTGAAGACTGGCACCCGCTGCCTACGGCGAGCTGAGTCCACCATGGGCATGCTTGCGCGGCTACTCATCGCTGAACCGTCCATCAGCCGATGGTTCCGTCGATAGTCGATTTGTGTCTTTCGATGTAAGCCCCCCGCGATTGCGGGGGGCTTATTCGTTTTGCGGTTCGGCCCGCAAGGGCGTCTAGCGCGGCGCCATTCGAATGGCGCCGTCCAGACGGATGACCTCGCCATTGAGCATCGGGTTTTCAATGATGTGGACGGCCAGCGCCCCGTACTCGTCGGGATTTCCTAACCGCGACGGATGCGGCACTTGCGTACCGAGGGATGCCTTGGCTTCCTCGGGCAATGAGGCCAGTAGCGGCGTGTCGAACAGGCCGGGTGCGATGGTCATCACCCGGATTCGGTGGCGGGCCAGGTCACGCGCGATCGGGAGGGTCATCCCCACCACGCCGCCTTTGGACGCCGAATAGGCAGCCTGGCCGATCTGGCCGTCGAAAGCCGCCACCGATGCGGTGTTGATAATGACGCCGCGCTCTTCCCCCGCCGGGCCGATCGCTTCGGTCTTGGCGATCCGCTCAGCGGCCAGCCGCAACACGTTGAAGGTGCCGATCAGGTTGATATCCACGATCTTGCGGAAGGCCGCCAACGGGAAGACACCGTCTCGACTCAGCACCCGAACGGCATTACCGGTGCCGGCGCAGTTGACGACGATGCGCAGCGCCCCCCGCGACTCCGCCATATCCAGCGCGCCCGCGACGGCGGCCTCATCGGTCACGTCCGCCGCAGCGAAATACGCGCGATCGCCGAGTTTGCCGACCACGTCCTCGCCACGCAGGTCAAGTACCACCACCTGCGCCCCGGCGTCCAGCAGTCGCTTGGTGGTGGCCAGACCCAAGCCTGATGCGCCACCGGTGACGACCGCTACGGCGTCCCTGATTTCCATGCGAGTCCTTCCTTCCAACATTCGGCTGACCAACCTACTGGTTGGTTGGGACTATACCCAGTCGGTCAGCACGGCTTCGATGTCTGTCAACGGTGGAGCCGGCGGCCGCGGCTGGCCGGGCACCGTGCGCGAGAACCGCGGCGCGGGCATTGGCTGCAGCCCGCCATCGACTTCGTAGAAAGTGTGCCGCTCGGTGAGGTGCGGTTCGGCATCAACCTCGCCGAACGCCAGCACCGGCGTCACGCAGGCGTCAGATCCGGCGAACACCTTTGTCCAGTGATCGCGATCGTGACCGGCAAACGCCTCCCCAAGCCGGGCCCGCAGCTCGGGCCAACGGGTGACGTCGTTCTGGGGCGGTAGGTCGGCCGCGTGCAGACCCAGGCCGGCCAGCATGGCGGCGTAGAACTGTGGTTCGATCGCGCCGACCGCGACATAGCGCCCATCGGCGCACTCGTACGTGTCGTAGTAGGGCGCACCGCCGTCGAGCATGTTGGTGCCGCGCACGTCGGACCACATGCCCGTCGCGCGCATGGCCCACATCATCTGGACCAGCACGCTGGAGCCGTCCACCATCGCGGCGTCGACGACCTGGCCCTTGCCGGAATTGTGCCGCTCCCACAGCGCGGCCAGAATGCCGACCAGTAGGAACATCGAACCGCCGCCGAAATCGCCGACCAGGTTTAGCGGCGGCACCGGCCGCTGGTCCGCGCGGCCAATCGCGTGCAGGATGCCGTTGAGCGAGATGTAGTTGATGTCGTGACCAGCTTGCTGGCTGCGGGGGCCGGTCTGACCCCAGCCCGTCATGCGGGCATAGATCAGCCGGTCGTTGACCTGCGCGCACTCTTGGGGTCCCAGGCCCAGCCGCTCGGTAACCCCGGGCCGGTAGCCCTCGATCAACACGTCGGCCTTGGCGACGAGTCTGAGCACGTATTCGCGTCCCTGGTCGGACTTCAGATCCGCGGTCACCACGCGCCGGTTGCGCAGCATGGCATCCTTGGCGGCGCGTCCGGGGCCGCCGGGAGAGGGCGACGGACGGTCCACCCGCACCACGTCGGCGCCCAGGTCCCCGAGGATCATCGCGGCGTGCGGCCCCGGTCCGATGCCAGCCAATTCGACAACCCGTAACCCGTCTAACGGTCCCGCCATGATGTTCCGCCCCTTCGTCGTCGTTGACGCGCCATTTCCAGGAAGCGCGATGTTGGTTGTTGCCATCTTGGCAATGGCATTCGCGCCGGGGCCAGCCCGCCTGGCATTACCACGGTGAACTCATCGGGCTCGCATGCGCGAGATTGCGTCCAGATCCGGGCCTGGCCGGCCAGGTGGCACGATTTTGGAAAGCGGCAGGCCTAGATCTGAACCATGGCGGCCGCGCATCCGTGACTAGAACAGCGTTGTTTGACGCTCGTAAGTTATCACTGATAAGTTATCGCGGATACAGCGCGGTTGCTGGGGACAGCCGACGCTTGCGGTGGAGGGGACGTATGTTGCAGGGGATTGCCCGACTGGCCATTGCAGCGCCTAGGCGAATCATCGGGATTGGGCTACTGGTCTTCCTGGCCGCCGCGGTCTTTGGGATTCCGGTCGCAAACAGCCTGTCCGCCGGGGGTTTCCAAGACCCGAACTCCGAATCGGCCCGCGCGATCTCGGTGTTGACCGACAAATTCGGGCAGAGCGGTCAGCAAATGCTGATTTTGGTGACCGCGCCCGGCGGCGCCAATGGCGACCAGGCTCGTAGGGTCGGCACTGAAATTGTCAACGAGCTGACGCGGTCGCCGTTGATATTCAATGTGTCCTCACCCTGGACCGGGCAGTCCGCTCAGCCGGGCACCGCCAGCGATTTGATCAGCAACGACGGCAAGTCGGGTTTGATCGTCGTCAACGTCAGGGGCGGGGAAAACAACGCGCAGAAATACGCGTCAATTCTTGCCGACAAAATTGTGCACGATCGAGACGGCGTCAGCGTGCGCGTCGGCGGCTCGGCGATGGAGTACTCCCAGATCAACGAGCAGAACAAAAAAGACCTGTTGGTCATGGAAGTCATTGCGATTCCGCTGAGCTTCCTGGTGATGGTCTGGGTATTCGGTGGCCTGCTGACCGCGGCGTTACCGATAGCGCTGGGTGGACTGGCCGTGGTCGGCTCGATGTCGGTGTTGCGGCTGGTCACATTTACCACCGAGGTTTCGATTTTCGCGCTGAACCTCAGCACCGCATTGGGTCTGGCGTTGGCCATCGATTACACCCTGTTGATCATCAGTCGTTTTCGAGACGAGCTGGCCGACGGCGCCGACCGCGACACGGCGTTGGTGCGCACCATGGCCACCTCCGGTCGCACCGTGCTCTTCTCCGCGACCACCGTGGCGTTGTCAATGGCGGCGACGGCGGCCTTCCCGATGTACTTTTTGAAGTCGTTCGCCTACGCCGGTGTGGCCACCGTGGCCTTCGTCGCGACGGCGTCGATCGTGATAACCCCGGCCGCCATTGTGCTGCTAGGTCCCCGCTTGGACGCGTTTGACGTGCGCCGACTGTTGCGGCGGGTGTTCGGTCGCTCCGATCCGGCGCCCAAACCCGTCGAGCAACTGTTCTGGTACCGCTCGACCAAGTTCGTCATGCGCCGGTGGTTGCCGATCGGTCTGACGGTCGTCGCGTTCCTGGTGCTGCTCGGGCTGCCGTTCATCGGGGTCAAGTGGGGCTTTCCGGATGATCGCGTGCTCCCGCATTCAGCGTCCTCACATCAAGTTGGTGAGCAGTTGCGCAACAATTTCGCCCATGATCCGGCGATGGCGGTTCCCATCGTCATCCCCGATGCGCGCGGCCTGAGTGCGGCATCTCTGGACAGCTACGCGGCCGATCTGTCGCGGGTGCTTGACGTCGCGGTGGTGGCGGCCCCGAATGGAACATTCGTCGGCGGCAATCGGGTGGGGCCGCCAACAGGGGCCGCCGGGTTTGCCGAGGGCAGCGCATTCCTGACCGTCAACAGCACTGCGCCGCTGTTTTCCCAAGCCTCCGAGAATCAGCTCAAGAGCTTGCATGAGGTGCCGGGCCCGGGCGGTCGATCCGTCGAGATGGCTGGCATCGCGCAGGTGAACCGGGACAGCGTCGATGCCGTGATGAATCGACTTCCGCTGGTGTTGGGTCTGATGGCCGTCATCACGTGCGTGCTGCTGTTCCTGCTCACCGGTAGCGTCGTGCTGCCGGTCAAGGCGCTGGTCTGCAATGTGCTCTCGCTGACCGCGGCGTTCGGCGCACTGGTGTGGATATTTCAGGATGGTCATCTCGGCGCGTTGGGTACAACCCCCAGCGGAACTCTGGTGGCGAACATGCCAGTGTTGTTGTTCTGCATTGCGTTTGGGCTGTCCATGGACTACGAGGTGTTTTTGGTCGCCCGGATCCGGGAGTACTGGCTGGCTTCGGGGGCCGCCCGTCCCGCCGTGCCGAGTTCGGCCCAAGCCCGCGCCGCCAACGATGAGAGCGTGTCGCTAGGAGTAGCACGCACAGGTCGGGTGATCACCGCGGCCGCCCTGGTGATGTCGATGTCGTTCGCCGCGTTGATCGCCGCACACGTGTCCTTCATGCGGATGTTCGGCCTGGGCTTGACACTTGCCGTGGCCGCCGATGCCACCCTGGTGCGGATGGTCCTGGTGCCGGCGTTCATGCATGTCATGGGTCGATGGAACTGGTGGGCGCCGCGGCCTTTGGTGTGGTTGCACGAGCGCTTCGGTATCAGTGAGGCCGGTGCGGTCGAGGAGTCCGCCGGCGCGGCAACGGCTGAGTCACAGCCGCCAATCCCAGCTGCGGCGACGCGTATTGGTTGACGCGTCGATGGGTAGTCTTCGCCGTTCGCGTGCCCCGCGTGGGTCGGGTGACCTGTTGCGCCACGAAATCTTGGATGCGGCCACCGAGCTGCTACTGGAGACGCGGCAGGTCAGATCGGTCTCGATCCGATCGGTTGCGCGCCGGGTGGGTGTCACGCCGCCATCCATCTACCTGCATTTCGAAGACAAAGATGCGCTGCTAGACGCCGTGTGCGCGCGTTACGTGGCAAAGCTGGATGAGGAAATGGAGCAAGTGGCCATTGGTCAGCCGTCCACTGTGGACGTATTGCGGGCACAGGGTCTCGCTTATGTGCGGTTTGCCCTGCGGACTCCGGAGTTGTATCGGTTGGCGACCATGGGCGAGTGGCGGTCGGGGAGCAACGTCGACATCGCCCTGGACAGCTCGGCGTTCAAGCACATGTGCGCCTCGGTGCGGGCGTTGATGGACGAGGGCATCTACCGGACCGACGATCCGACCACTATTGCCCTGGAGTTGTGGTCGGCCGCTCACGGGGTGGCCGCCTTGCTGATTGCCAAGCCGCACTTGCCATTCGACGATATCGATGCGTTTGCCGACCGCGTGCTGGGTGCGGTTCTGTGCGGCCATATGGTGGCCGGGCTGGTTGGCCCACGTGCGACGACTCCGCAACTGGTGGAATGGGTCATGGACCATCGCCCAGTCAAGGAGGCGTGCCGATGAAGCTGCCCGACGAGCCGACCGACAACCGAAGCCACCCGTTCTTCGCCCGGATTTGGCCCATTCTTGCCTCCCACGAAGGCAAAGCGATCCGTGACTTGCGCCGGGAGAACGTGGCAGGCCTCTCGGGTCGGGTGCTGGAAGTGGGGGCGGGGGTTGGTACGAATTTCGGCTACTACCCACCATCCGTCACCCAGGTGGTCGCGATCGAGCCCGAGCCACAGCTGGCGGTTGCTGCCCGCGCCGCGGCCGTCGATGCGCCCATCCCAGTTGTGGTCACCGGCGATACCGCCGAAGGATTCAGCGACAGCGAACCTTTCGATGCCGTGGTCTGCTCCTTGATGCTGTGCTCGGTGAGTGACCAAGTCGGCGTGCTGCGGCATCTGCGTTCGTTGCTGCGTCCCGGTGGGCAGTTGCGGTACCTCGAGCACATTGCCAGCGCGGGGGTCCGGGGCTGGCTGCAGCAATTCGTCGACGCGACGTTTTGGCCGAAGGTGGCGGGTAACTGTCACACCCATCGCGATACTGAGCGGGCGATCGTGGCTGCAGGATTCGAAGTGGAAACCGCCCGTCGGGAGTTGACCTTGCCGGCCTGGGCGCCGACGCCCGCGTCCGAATTGGCGCTGGGCCGGGCCCGGAAGGCCTGAGCAGCCGCCGAGACTGCGGTGGGGGCGCGGTAGGGCGCGTTTAGCGTGATCTGTGTGGAGGCTCGGTGCCACTAGCGCAGACTCGACGCTCGGCGGTGAAGCGCAGAGCGAACCCGAGCGACGATGTCGGGCGGGTGATCTGCGGCGATCACCCGAATAACGATCCAGCCGAGCCGGTGCAGCGTCTCGCTGCGTCGGATGTCCCTCGCGTACTGCCACCGGTCGAGGCGATGATGGTCGCCGTCATACTCCACGGCAACCATCAAGTCCTCCCAGCCCATGTCGAGGAAGTACACCTGAGCTCCGTCGGCGGTCGTCACTGGGATTTGCGTGGTCGGTCGTGGCAAGCCCGCGTTGATCAGCATCAGCCGCAGCCACGTCTCCTTTGGCGATTGCGAGCCGGCGTCGACTAGCCCCAGCGCCGTCTCCAGCTGCCTCAGGCCCCGCGCGCCGCGGTGCCGGTCGGCCAGTTCCGACACTTCATCGACCTTGATGTGGGTCGCGTTCAGGAGAGCGTCCAGGTGGGTGATCGCTGAGGCCAGCGGCCTGCGACGACCGATGTCGAATGCGGTGCGTTGGGGGGTGGTTGCCGGCAGACCGGCAATCGGTCCGAATTCGTCCGGCCCAAGTCGCATGTCGTAGGTTCGTACACCGCGGGGAGCTCGCGCATTCGACCAGATCAACTCGACCGGCAGGAGCTCGTCCACCCATTTCGAGCCGTGCCATGCGGCCGCCGTCAACCCGGCGATCACGCCCTGGCGATGCGACCACAACCACGCCGCCACGCCACGTTGGCGCAGTGTCAGTGGTTCATCGCGCGGGACGTACACGTCGGGCAACACCGCCCGGAAGCGGGTCCGCAGCTGGTGGCGACGCAATAGCCCGTCGGGTACCGCTTCGCTGCCGCGAAAGGGTTCGTCAAGCGGCACGCGGACACCATTGCCCATCCCGGTGGCGCGGCCGATTCGACTCTGCGCTTAGAGCCCTCCGCTGTGGATCAACCGCGATCTGTGGGCAGGCTCGCCGCCGCTAGCGCAGACTCGATGCTCAGCTTTCCAACAGGGCGGGCAGCCGCTGCAGCAGTCCGGGCAAAGCCTGGCTCGCTGACTCCCGGATGCTGACCGTGGCACCCCTGGACAACGGCGTAGGTTCCGGATTGACCTCGACGACAACCGTGCCGCGCGCCAGCGCCAGCTCGGGTAGTCCGGCGGCGGGGTAGACGATGGCCGACGTGCCGACCACCACTACAACGTCAGCGGACTCGGTCGCCGCCACCGCGTGCTGCCACGGCCCCTCGGGTAGTGGTTCGCCGAACCAGACGATGTCGGGCCGGATCAGGCCGCCGCAATTACACACCGGCGGCTCCACCTCGATCGCCGGCTCGAACATCTCCGGCAGTGGCTCGCGGTAGGGAACATTGCAATGCGCACACCGGAATTCAAAAAGGCTGCCGTGCAGATGGTGCACCGGCGTGCTGCCGGCGCGCTCGTGTAGATCATCGACGTTTTGGGTGACGACGGCGACGTCGGCGTGGTTTTGCCACTCGGCGATCGCGCGGTGACCTGCATTGGGTTCGACCCTGCCGACCAGATAGTGGCGCCACAGGTACCACCCCCACACCCGTTCGGGGTTGCGCTCCCAGCCCTGCGTGCTGGACAGCTCGTACGGGTCGAAGCGGGCCCACAATCCATTCTTGTCGTCGCGGAACGTCGGTACACCGCTTTCCGCGGAGATTCCCGCGCCGCTGAGCACCGTCACTCGCATTCCACAAACATAGCCGTGGTTGAGCCAATACTGGGTGGTGCTGGGTGATACTGGGGTGGTGGAGCTGCGGGATTTGTTACGGGTGGACGTGAAGGCGGGCAAACCGTTGTTCGACCAACTAAGGACCCAGGTTATCGATGGCGTGCGAGCCGGTGCGCTGCCGCCTGGCACCCGGCTCCCGACGGTGCGTGACCTGGCGGGTCAGCTTGGCGTTGCCGCTAATACTGTGGCCCGCGCCTACCGAGAGCTGGAGTCCGCTGCGATCGTCGAAACACGCGGGCGTTTCGGCACCTTCATCTCCCGCTTCGATCCGACCGACGCGGCGATGGCGGCCGCAGCCAACGAATACGTCGAAGTCGCCCGGGCCTTGGGCCTGACCAAGTCCGACGCTATCCGCTATCTCACCAACGTGCCGGATGACTGAGACCCGCCTCAGCCGAATTCCAGCAGCGTCAAACACGGCCGAAGCGGATCGAAGAGGGGCATGCGGTAGACGGTCGACAGCGCCGCATTGAACAACATGCCGCGGCCGGTCGGCAGCTGCAGATCGCGCACCGCGCGAATACCTGGAACCCTGTTCACCAGGTCGGCGGACTGAGCGACGGACATGCTGAACGGCATCGGCGGGATCTTGTAACGGATCGAGGTTCGGATACCCAGACGACTGAAAAGCGAGAACCACCGGGGCGGTAAGTCGAAGAGCATGTGACCGCCGGGAAATCGGTTGGCGCACTGCGTGATCAGATCTAGAGCCTGCTCCGGCTGCAGATACATCAATAGTCCCTCGGCGGTGATGAATACCCCGCCGGACTGGTCGACGGAGTCCATCCAGCTGTAGTCCAATGCTGATTGTGCGCGCACCGATATCCGGGGTGAGGTGGGCAGCAGCCGGGACCGAATATCGATAATTGGCGGGAGATCGACTGTCAACCAATGGAATTGAGCGTCTGCGATGGCTGAGTCCAAGCGCCAGAAGCTGGTTTGCAAACCTTCCGCCAGTGCCACCACGGTGGCAGACGGGTGGCTGCCAAGATAGGTCAACGCCTGGGTGTCGAACGCTCGCGCCCGCAGTGCGATGTCTTGGCGGGTAGGGCCGAACTTGGCGAAGTCGAAGTCGATCGAGTCAACCAGCGCGACGGCCAGCGGATCTTCGATCATCGGGTTGGTACGACGAGCCTCTGCGGCCCTGGCATTCAGGGTCAGCAGGGCGGTCTCGGACACGCCGGTGAGGGTGACCTTTTGTTGCGAGGATTCGTTGGCCGGGGTCATTGGAGCAAACCTACCTATCGCAGAAGTTTGGCCAGCGTGCGCAGGTTGCGAGTGGTCGTCGATGCCTTGTAGCGGGACTTGTTCATGGTCCGACCGATGGTGCTATCCAGGGTGTTGCCCTTGCGGACCTGCCAATAGACGACCCCCTCACCGCGGCCGATCTTCTCGTCGGGTCCGGCCGTCAGGGCCATGAGTTCGTCGAGGACCGCGGCGTCGCTGACGAAGGTGACATAGGACTGCAACCCGTCGACCTCGCGTTCGAATGGATACGCCTGGTCGATGGCGCGCACGGTATCGATCTCGTAGGCCAGCACCCAGGCGTCGTAGCCAAACGTTTCGCGCAGCGCGGCCTCGGCCTGGGTGCGCACCGCCGCGACCTTGGATGACGACTCCAGCAGCACGTTCCCACTGGCCAGGATGGTGCGCACATTGGTGAATCCGGCGTCGGTCAGGGCGCTGGCCACCGCTGTCATTTTCAGGTTGACGCCGCCGACGTTGACGCCGCGAAGGAATGCCGCGAACTGGGTCATGATGGGATTTCACCAGGCCGCTCGGGAAGGGCGCCAGGCAACGTAGGCTTTCGGCATGGGACGCCAGGTCTTCGATGACAAGCTGTTGGCCGTGATCAGTGGTAACTCCATCGGAGTGCTGGCCACCATCAAAGGGGATGGGCGTCCGCAGCTGTCCAACGTGCAGTATCACTTCGACCCGCGCAAGCTCGTGATTCAGGTGTCCATCACCGAACCGCGGGCCAAGACCCGTAACCTGCGCCGCGACCCGCGGGCTTCCATCCTTGTCGACGCCGACGACGGGTGGTCCTATGCCGTCGCCGAGGGCACCGCCGAGCTCACACCCCCGGCGGCCGCGCCTGCTGACGACACGGTGGAGGCGTTAATTTCTTTGTATCGCAACATCGCTGGTGAACACCCGGACTGGGATGAATATCGGGAGGCGATGGTTACCGATCGGCGCGTAGTGCTGACATTGCCGATCTCACACGTATATGGCCTGCCACCGGGAAAGCGGTAGCGCCGAGAGCTAGGCTGCAGGCATGGCCGCATCGAAGTCCTCGGAGAGTCCAACACCAGAGGACGACAACAAGCGCAAGTTCCGAGAAGCCCTCGATCGCAAGATGTCGAAATCGGCGGGCGGTTCCGATCACAAAGACGGCGGTGCCCATCGGCCGCGGGCGCACGGTCCAGTGGAGAGCCGTCGGGAATTCCGACGCAAGAGCGGGTAGCAGCGGTAAGCGGCCTCGGCGATCGGCCAGGAACTGTTGCCGTGGTGGAGTGCAGAGCGAAACGATGCTCTGCTAGCGGTTGCCGGGACAGTTCTAGACTGTGTGGGTGCCGAAACTGCAGCTTGTCCAAGATCCGGCCGCCGACGCGCTGCTGGACTCCAATCCGTTCGCATTGCTGGTAGGCATGCTTCTTGACCAGCAGGTCCCGATGGAGACCGCATTCGCGGGGCCCAAGAAGATCGCGGATCGGATGGGTGGCTTTGACGCCGGCGAAATCGCCGATTACGACCCGGATAAATTTGCCGCACTATGTTCGGAAAAGCCTGCGGTACATCGTTTTCCGGGTTCGATGGCTAAGCGCATCCAGGCGCTTGCGCGCATCGTTGTGGACAGCTACGACGGGGATGCGGCCATGTTGTGGACGGCCGGTGACCCGGATGGGAACGAGTTGCTGCGCCGGTTGAAGGGATTGCCGGGTTTTGGCGAGCAAAAGGCAAAGATCTTTTTGGCACTGCTGGGTAAGCAGTACGGCGTCGCGCCGAGTGGCTGGCGGGAGGCCGCGGGGGAGTTCGGCCAACCGGGTACTTATATTTCAGTCGCCGACATCGTTGACGCCCGGTCGCTCGGTCAGGTGCGATCGCACAAGAAGCAGATGAAAGCTTCTGCCAGTGGGAAAGCCAAGGGAAAGGCGGCAACGTGAAGACACACATAACGTGTCCGTGCGGGGAAGCTATTGCCGGCAAGGACGAGGACGAGTTAGTCGAGCTGACTCAGGCGCATCTTGCCAGTGTGCATCCGGGGCTTGAGTACGACCGCGACGCGATCCTATTTATGGCCTACTGACCTTCGTGGCTTCACCGGGGTCAACGGTGGTGCTAGGGCACCACCGTTGAGCCGATGGTGGGCATGAATTGGCACTGCCGTTCCCTGGTGGTGACTTGCCCGAAGATCGTTGACATGATGCTGCCCGAACCGGTGTCGGCAATGGCGGTCAACGTGGTCGGCCCATCCGGGTTGATGTCAGGATGCGGCTTGAGCGTGACGCTTCCGGATTTACCTGTGGTCAGGTTTACCCAGGTGACGTTCAGCGGCAACCGCTGCACCTCGGCGGGCCCAGGTGTCCCGACGGCGGTGAACACATAGGCCGTCTGGCCCGGAGCGGGACCGGGTGCGGGGATCTTGGCCGGGCCGGCAACCGACAGCGCGGTGGCGATCACGTTGCTACCGTCTGCCAGGCAATTCGTACCGATCGAGGGGTATAGGAAATCCTGTGTGGGTGGGGCGTCGGGGCCAAAACCCGGCGCCGCGGCCGCAGCGGGAGCCGGAGCGGTGACCTGGGGTGCCGGTGCCGCGGCTTCCGGTGCTGGTGCTGGTGCGGGGCCGGGTGCCGCTGCCGGCGCCGCGGCTTCCGGCGCGGGGCCCGGCGCTGTCGCTGCTGGTGCGTGTGCGGGGCCCGGTGCAGCGGCTGCTGGTGCGTGTGCGGGGCCCGGTGCTGCGGCTGGTGGTGCGGGTGCCGTGCCCGGCGCCGACGCCGGCGCCGCGGCCGCGGCCGCGGGGGCGGGCGCAGAAGCGGGCGGCGCCGCGACCGGCGGAACGGCCGCGGGTGCGGGACCCGCCACATGGGCGGGATCAATACCTGTCGGCAGATGCGCTAGCGCTCCGGGCTCGACACCCGGCGGCGGCACGTGTGGCACCGGTGCGGCGTCGGCGGGGGCGACCCCGGCGGCAGCCGCGGCCGGAGCCGGCGCACCCAAGGGGGGAGATCCGGGATTGCCCGGTTCCTGGACAAACTGGTTGACCGAGGAGGCCACGTTCTTGGACTCGGTCGGCGCCGCGGGGTTGTGGGCAAAAGCCTGCGCTGCGGCCATCAGCAGCTGTGTCGCCTGCGTGGGGTCGCTGGCAGCCTGCTGGATTATCGGGCTCAACTGGGTCAATGCCGGCAGGCCCGGTAGCTGTTGATTGGGTTCGGGCTGCGGCACCGGCGGATCGGCTGCCGCGCTCGGGCATAGCCCGAACGCGGCAGCCGAGGTGACGACGGCAGCGGCCAAACCTTTGGACAGACTCCAAGTGCGTGCCACGATGTGTTCTCCCAGTCCTAGGTGGTGGTTAGCCGTCTTGACAAGTTGCTCAGGGCAGCGCCGCTAGCAACGTCTGGGGCTGGTTTGCCGGTGCTGCCGGCGCTGGCGCGGTGGCCGCCGGCAGGCCGGGAATGGCACCCGACGTCAGCCCCGGCAGGGCCGCCTGGGCAAGACCGGGAATCGCTGACGCCAACCCCGGAAGCGCCGCCGCGGGCGCCGCGGGAGCCGCCGGCGCGACCGGTGCGGTGATACCCGGGATCGGCGTGTTCACCCCGGGAATGGCCGGCGTTGCCGCCGGTGCGGCCGGCGCGACCGGTGCGGTGATGCCCGGGATCGGTGTGTTGACGCCCGGGATCGACGGGGTGACCGCCGGGGCGGTTGCGGGTGCGGCCGGTGCCGCCGGAGTCAGGCCGGGCACGATCGAGGCAATACCGGGGGCGACGGGCGCCGGCTCTGGGGCCCGGGGAACGCCTAGGGGCGGGGTGGCGCCGAGTGCCGTTGCCAGGTTTTGCAGGATTTGGGGTGCGTTGGCGGCTGAGCTGATCAGCTGCTGCGGGATGTTGGGAGCAGGCGCCGGCTCCGGCGCCGGGTCCGCGTGGGCAATCCCGCCCGTGAGTAGGGCGGCGGACGAACCGACCAAGACGGCGGCGGCGCGTACGTAGGTCCAGATGGTTGGCATGACTCTCCCTGGTGATTAGTGACAGGCTGCTGGTGACAGGTCCCGACGCTGAAGCTATCGCGGTACAGATGGGACTCAAGTGACACATGTGGCATTTATGCGATCGTTATTGAGCCGAGCGATAGCGGTGACCGGTCAGGTGGGCCAACGTCGCCGCACTAGAGTCGTGCACATCGACACCACTTCGGCCGCCCCGGCGGCAGGCACCGGCCGGCGAGCGATCTGGGTAGGCATGTTCACGACGCGCGCCGCGCCACTGCTGCTGATCCTCAGTGTTGCCGCGCGGCTGGGTTGGACCTACCTTGCCCCCAATGGGGCGAACTTCGTTGATCTGCATGTTTACGTGGGCGGCGCCGCGGCCCTCGACCATCCCGGCACGCTCTACAGTTACGTCTACGCCGATCAGACGCCGGATTTCCCGCTGCCGTTCACCTACCCGCCGTTTGCGGCGGTCGTCTTCTACCCGATGCACCTGTTGCCGTTCGGGCTGGTCGCATTTTTGTGGCAGGTCGCAACGATGGCTGCGTTGTACGGCGTCGTTCGGATCAGTCAGCGGCTGATCGGTGTGGCCGCCGGCACCGGCTATCGCGCCGCGATGTTGTGGACGGCCATCACCATCTGGATCGAACCGCTGCGCAGCAATTTCGACTACGGGCAGATCAATGTGCTGCTGGTGCTGACGGTGCTGTGGGCGGTTTACGCCACCAGGTGGTGGCTATCGGGGCTGCTGGTCGGCGTGGCGACTGGAGTCAAGTTGACCCCCGGGATTGCGGCGATCTACTTCCTCGGCATGCGGCGCATCGGTGCGGCGGGGTTTTCGGCGGTGGTGTTCCTTGCCGCCATCGGTGTGTCGGTGTTGGTCGTGGGGGAGCAGGCCCGCTACTACTTCACCGACCTGCTCGGCGACGCCCGCCGGGTTGGGCCCATCGCCACCGCGTTCAATCAGTCTTGGCGCGGCGCCCTCTCCAGGATCCTGGGCTACGACGCCGGTTATGGACCGTTGGTCCTACTGGCCATTGCGGTCACGGCGGTGCTGGCGATTTCGGCGTGGCGCGCCCTAGACGGTTCCGATCGGCTCGGCAGACTGCTGGTCGTCGAGTTGTTCGGCCTGCTGCTGTCGCCAATTTCCTGGACGCATCACTGGGTGTGGCTGGTGCCTTTGATGTTGTGGCTGAGCCACGGAGCACTGCGTGAGCGTGCGGGTGCCCGGCTGTTGGGCTGGGGCTGGCTGGCGTTGACCGTCGTCGGCGTGCCGTGGTTGCTGAGCTTCGCGCAGCCCACCATCTGGCAAATCAGCCGGCCCTGGTACCTGGCCTGGGCGGGACTGGTGTACGTGCTGGCGACACTGGTGACGTTGGCCTGGATTGCCTTCGCCGGGCGACGACCTGCCGGGTCGCGGTCGGGCTAGATCGACGGGCCTCCGGAGTGGCCGTCCTCCCCCGGGGTGCCGATTTGACCGTCGGCGCCGTCGCTTGACCCCGAGCCGCCTTCCCCGCCGCCGCCGCCGGCGCCACGGCCCCCACCGGCGCCGCCGGCGCCGTCGATGCGGTTCGGACCGGATCCGGCGGCGCCAAAACCGCCGTCGCCGCCATTGCCGCCGGTGCCGCCGTCCCCGCCAGCGCCGCCGGCGCCCATGATCCCGGCAGATCCCGAGTGACCGAAGAGCGCTCCGCCGGCACCGCCCGCGCCGCCGGAAGACCCGCCCGCGCCCCCGCCCCCGCCGTCGCCGCCTTGGCCGCCGCCACCGCCGGCACCGCCGTCTCCGCCTTGGCCGATGTTCGTCGGGGACAGGTTGGACGCCGAACCGGAACCGCCCCAGCCGCCGAGCTCGCCATTGCCGCCGGCGCCACCGATGCCGCCGGTACCGCCGGTACCGGCGTTACCGCCGCGGCCGCCGTTGCCGAACAGCGAAGCCGCGGCACCACCATCGCCGCCGCCACCCCCCATACCGCCGGATCCGGCCCCACCACCGGCCCCGCCGCTGCCGCCCTCGCCGCCGCCACCGCCGATGGCGCTGCCGGAACTGACGACGTGCGCCAGGCCGCCGTCACCGCCGAAGTTGCCTACCCCGCCGGTGCCGCCTTGGCCGCCGGTGCCGCCCGCACCGCCGGTGCCGCCGGCACCTCCGTTGCCGACCAGCAGCCCTGCGGCGCCACCACGACCGCCGGTACCGCCATTGCCGCCAGCGCCGCCGGACGCACCGATGCCGCCATTGCCCCCGGCCCCGCCGTCGCCGCTCTTGGACTCGCCGGTGAAGGTGTCGCTGTTGAGCTCGAGGCCGGGGTGCAGGCCGGCGTGGCCGCCCAAGCCGCCAGTGCCGCCCGAGGCGCCGACCCCTCCGGTTCCGCCGATGCCTCCCGCGCCGCCGTCGCCGCCCGAGCCGATCAGCAGGCCCCCGCGACCACCCGCGCCGCCGGCGCCGCCGTCGCCGCCCATGGCTCCGGAGACGTCGCTGTCGGCGCCCGAACCACCGTCACCGCCGCTGCCCCCGGTGCCGGCGGTGAAGCCCCTCGCGTGCCCGCCGGTGCCGCCGTTGCCGCCGTTGGCGCCGGGGGCCCCGCCATTGCCGCCGTTGCCACCGTCGCCGGCGGTGGCGGTGGCCGCTGCATCGGTTGTTTGGGCGTTCCCGCCGGCGCCGCCGCTGCCGCCATGCTGGGGCCCACCTTCACCTGCGGCAAGCCCAGGGTCGCCGTCACCCCCCGCACTCGCGACGGCATCGCCAGTGGATGTGAGGTGGTCGGTACCGGGGTTGCCGGATCCGGCGGTACCGGTTGGGGTGGGATTGACACCGTCGGCGCCGGTTCCGCCCTGGCCGCCGGCGCCACCTCGGCCGCCATTGCCCCATATCCCGGCGTCGCCGCCGGCGCCGCCATTGCCGCCGCCGCCGGCCGTATCACCGCCGTTGCCACCCTGCCCGCCGGCCCCGCCGGAGCCGAACCACTTACCGCCGGCACCGCCGGTACCACCGGCTCCGCCATAACCTCCGTCCTCGCCGCCGCTCCCACCTTGACCGCCGGCGCCACCGGCACCGAAGAACCCGGCAGCGCCACCGACACCACCGGCGGCGCCGTCGGCAGTGCCGACACCAACCCCGCCATGGCCACCGGCACCACCGCGGCCGAACAACCACCCGCCCTGCCCGCCGGCCCCACCGGCAGCGCCGGCTCCACCCTGCGCGCCGAGTCCACCGTGGCCGATCAGGCCGGCGTTCCCGCCGGCACCGCCAGCCTGCCCGGTCCCGCCGGCCGCACCGTTGCCTCCGTTGCCGTAGAGCAGCCCGCCGTCCCCGCCGGCCTGCCCAGGTGTCGACCCGTCGGCGCCATTGCCGATCAGCGGGCGCCCCAACAGCATCTGGGTGGGCGCGTTGATCGCGTTGAGCAGGTCTCGTTCCAGGGTCGCCAGTGGGTTCGCTAGTGGGAATGCGTTGGTGGCCTCGGCGGTGGCATACGAGCCCGCGGCGGCGCTCAGCGATTGCACGAACCGCTCATGAAACTGCGCCACCTGGATACCGACCCGCTGATAGGCCTGGGCATGCTCGGAAAATAGTGCCGCTACCGCCGCCGACACTTCATCCGCGCCGCTAGCCAACAGGCCGGTCGTCGGGGCGGCCGCGGCCGTGTTGGCAGCGGCCAGCGCCGAGCCGATGCCCGCCAACTCTGTCGCTGCTGTACCCAGGGTCTCTGTAGCTGCCACCACGAACGACAACGCCGACCTCCTACGCTTTGCGCCCGGCCTGGCAAACCCGGCGACATCCTGCTACTGGGCAACAAATGCTCAATCACACTGACCGTAATAGTCACCGTGTGCAGAAATCTTGGATTTTGCCGATTACGACGGGCGACGGCGCAGGAGGCTCTAGACCCCGATGATGCCGTCGATGTCGCGCGCCATATCAATGTCGTTCTGTGTGATGCCACCTGCGGAATGTGTTACCAGCACGAAAGTCACTGTTCGCCAACGGATATCGATGTCCGGGTGATGGTCTTTGGCTTCCGCGTGCTCGGCCACCCGGCGCACGGCGTCGATCCCGTCGAGAAACGCCGGGAACTTTATCTTGCGGCGCAAGACGCCGTCGGCACGCTCCCAACCGTTGAGGCTGGGCAGTGCGGCGTCTACTTGCTCATCCGGTAATACAGCCATGTTTGCAACGTTACGCCGCAGGCCCATTCGGCGTGCCCGACGCACCTCGACCACCGACTTGTTGGATTCTGCGACTTGTGCCAAACCCGCGCCGTATCCTTCGTGGTATCGGGGCAACCCCATTGTGGGCGCCTCGTGTCGTTGGGTGGACGGGACCTTAAGCCTTGGGGGCCCGCATGTTTCGTTGGGTGATCGGTGCGGCAGTAGTCGCAGCGGCCGCCATGATCGGTGCCGCAACGCCGGGAATGCCGGCGGCTTCGACCTCGTTGTCCTGCCCGGCGGGCACCTACCAAGGATCAAGCGGTGACTGTGTGCCGGGCCCGGACAACTCGGATAGCAACGTCACCGCCGTCTGCCGAGATGGTTCCCATTCCCACAGCGAACACCGCAGGGGCACCTGCTCCGGTCACGGCGGAGTCGCCCAATGGTGCCCCTGCACGTTCACCTCGCAACACGGCTACTGGACGCAGGCCGCAGGCATCTCGTCGACGTCTGGGGCGGTAGTCCGCCGCGACGGTATACCGTCACTGGCCATGCCGCATCAGATCGTGGTCGCCGGAGCCATCATTAGCGGTTCCACGGTGCTGGTGGCGCAACGACTCCGTCCGCCGGAGTTGGCGGGCCGCTGGGAGCTACCGGGCGGCAAGGTCGCGCACGGCGAAACCGAGCGCGTGGCGCTGGCGCGCGAACTGGCCGAGGAACTGGGACTCAACGTCAACGACATCACGGTGGGCGACCGGTTGGGGGCCGATATCCCGTTGAGTGGCGGCACAATACTGCGGGCATATCGCGTCTGCCTG
Organism: Mycobacterium basiliense; assembly: GCF_900292015.1. NCBI lineage: Bacteria > Bacillati > Actinomycetota > Actinomycetes > Mycobacteriales > Mycobacteriaceae > Mycobacterium > Mycobacterium basiliense. Next base: position 4,305,614 of record NZ_LR130759.1, on the reverse strand, counting down.
CTCGGTGGTGAACCGTATCCGCGCGACCACCTCGCTCTGCGCTGGGTGACGGCGGACCAGCTGGACGATGTCGATTGGGTACCGGCCGACCGCGGTTGGCTCCACGATCTGGCCCGGGTTCTTTGACGGCCACGCGGTCAGCGACGCACATGCGATGAGCTGCTCGGTTCGCCATCTCAGCCCCCCCGCTGCCACAATCTCCGTCGTGTCGTTTCGCAATGTCGCCATCGTCGCCCACGTCGACCACGGCAAGACCACGTTGGTTGACGCCATGCTGCGGCAATCCGGTGCGCTGCACGAGCGTGGTGAGGTGCAAGAACGTGTGATGGACAGCGGCGACTTGGAGCGGGAAAAGGGCATCACCATCCTGGCCAAGAACACCGCCGTGCACCGCCATCACCCGGACGGGACGGTGACCGTCATCAACGTGATCGATACCCCGGGTCACGCCGATTTCGGTGGCGAAGTTGAGCGCGGGCTGTCCATGGTGGACGGGGTGTTGCTGCTGGTCGACGCGTCCGAAGGTCCGTTGCCGCAGACGCGGTTCGTGCTGCGCAAAGCCCTGTCTGCGCATCTGCCGGTGATTCTGGTGGTCAACAAGACCGACCGGCCCGATGCGCGCATCGCCGAGGTCGTCGAGGCCAGCCACGACCTGCTGCTGGACGTGGCCAGCGACCTCGACGAGGAAGCGTCCGCGGCCGCCGAGCATGCGCTGGGCTTGCCGACGCTTTACGCCTCCGGGCGCGCCGGTATCGCCAGCACCGCCCAACCCGACGATGGCGAGGTGCCGGCGGGCGCCAACCTCGACCCGCTGTTCGACGTGCTGATGGAGCACATCCCGCCGCCGTCCGGCAATCCCGAAGCTCCCCTGCAGGCGTTGGTGACCAACCTCGACGCGTCGGCTTTCCTGGGCAGGCTCGCGCTGGTCCGCATCTACAACGGCAAGCTGCGCAAGGGTCAGCAGGTGGCGTGGATGCGCGAAGTCGATGGGTTACCCGTGATCACCAGCGCCAAGATCACCGAATTGCTCGCGACTGAAGGTGTCGAGCGTAGTGCCACCGAGGAAGCGGCGGCAGGGGACATTGTGGCGGTCGCAGGGCTGCCCGAGATCATGATTGGCGACACGTTGGCCGATCCCGATCACGCCCATGCCCTGCCCCGTATCAGCGTCGACGAGCCCGCCATTTCGGTGACGATCGGCACCAATACCTCGCCGCTGGTGGGCAAGGTGTCGGGACACAAGCTGACCGCGCGCATGGTCCGCAGCCGCCTGGATGCCGAGCTGGTCGGCAACGTCTCGATCCGCGTCGTCGACATAGGCAGGCCCGACGCCTGGGAGGTGCAGGGCCGCGGGGAGCTGGCGCTGGCTGTGCTGGTCGAGACGATGCGTCGCGAGGGCTTCGAGCTGACGGTGGGCAAACCGCAGGTGGTCACCAAGACGATCGACGGTCAGCTACACGAACCGTTCGAGGCGATGACGATCGACTCGCCAGAGGAGTTCGTCGGTGCAATCACCCAACTGATGGCCGCCCGCAAGGGACGCATGGAGGAGATGACCAACCATGCCGCCGGTTGGGTCCGAATGGACTTCGTCGTGCCCAGCCGAGGCTTGATCGGTTTTCGCACCGATTTCCTCACCCTCACTCGCGGCACCGGCATCGCCAACGCGGTGTTCGACGGTTACCGCCCTTGGGCGGGGGAGATCCGCGCCCGGCACTCCGGGTCGCTGGTGTCCGACCGATCCGGCACCATCACGCCCTTTGCGCTGCTGCAGCTGGCCGATCGGGGCCAGTTCTTCGTTGAGCCTGGTCAGGACACCTATGCGGGCATGGTCGTCGGGATTAACCCGCGTCCGGAAGACCTCGACATCAACGTCACCCGCGAGAAGAAGTTGACGAATATGCGGTCGTCGACCGCCGACGTCATCGAGACGCTAGCCAAGCCGCTCGAACTCGACCTCGAACGAGCCATGGAGTTCTGCGCGCCCGACGAGTGCGTCGAGGTGACTCCCGAGGTGGTCCGGGTGCGCAAGGTCGAGCTGGATGCCACCGCCAGGGCGCGCAGCCGGGCCCGGGCGAAGGCCCGAGGTTAGCTTGGGGTCGCGCTGCGCGCACGAGTGTAACGGTACGGCGAATCCCTGCGCGGTTTGTCGCCGCCTCGTTACCCTGGCTGAACGCATACCGCGATTGGCGCTCGATACCCTGGTGGGCATGCCAGGACTCGACCGCCACATCCGGGTGACGGTCGGTGTGCTGATCTCGGTGCTGGCCACGGCACTGTCGGGCTGTACGGTCAGCCCGCCGCCGGCACCGCAGAGCACCGATACGACGCACAACGCGCCACCGCCGCCACCACATCCCACCCAGATCATCATGGGTATCGACTCGATCGGAGCCGGCTTCAACCCGCATTTGCTGTCGGATCTATCGCCGGTGAACGCCGCGATCAGTGCGCTCGTTTTGCCCAGCGCATTCCGCCCGGTGCCCGATCCGAACGAACCGACCGGTTCCCGCTGGGAGATGGACTCGACCTTGCTGGTGTCCGCCGAGGTGACCAGCGCAAGCCCGTTTACGGTGACGTACCGGATCCGACCGGAGGCGCAATGGACCGACAACGCGCCCATCGCCGCCGATGACTTCTGGTACCTGTGGCGGCAAATGGTCAGCGAGCCGGGTGTGGTCGATCCGGCCGGTTATGACCTGATCACCGGGGTTCAATCGCTCGAGGGCGGCAAACAGGCCGTTGTCACCTTCGCGCAGCCATACCCGGCCTGGCGCGAGTTGTTTAGCAATCTCCTGCCGGCGCACATCGTCAAGGATGTCCCGGGCGGATTCGCCGCGGGACTGGCCCGGGCGCTGCCCGTCACCGGTGGGCAGTTCCGAGTGGAGAACATCGACCCGCAACGCGACGAGATCCTGATCGCCCGCAACGACCGCTATTGGGGGCCACCGGCCAAACCCGGTCTGATTCTCTTCCGCCGGGCCGGTGCGCCGGCGGCGTTGGCCGACTCGGTGCGTAACGGCGACACACAGGTGGCACAGGTGCACGGCGGTTCGGCGGCTTTTGCTCAGTTGTCGGCCATTCCCGACGTGCGCACCGCCCGGATCGTGACACCGCGGGTCATGCAGGTCACGCTGCGCGCCAATGTGCCGAAGCTGGCCGACACACAGGTCCGCAAGGCGATCTTGGGTCTGCTCGACGTTGACCTGCTGGCTGCGGTGGGCGCTGGCACCGACAACACCGTCACCTTGGATCAGGCCCAGATCCGTTCCCCTAGCGACCCGGGCTATGTGCCGACGGCGCCTCCGGCTATCAGCACCACGACGGCGCTGGGGCTGTTGGCGTCATCGGGATACGAGATCGAGAGCAGCACGTCGGAGTCACCCGAGCCGCCGGGAGCCGGTACCAGCACCGCCCCGGTCAGCACCGGGCCGCCGGAAGTCACCCGTGGCCGTGTCAGCAAGGACGGAAAGCAGCTTTCGCTAATTATCGGAGTGGCGGCCAATGACCCAACCTCGGTGGCTGTCGCCAACACCGCTGCCGATCAGCTGCGCAACGTTGGGATCGCCGCGACCGTGCTGGCGCTCGACCCGGTGACGCTCTACCACGACGCGGTAAACGAAAACCGCGTCGACGCCATCGTGGGCTGGCACCAGGCCGGCGGCAGTTTGGCGACGCTGTTGGCATCGCGCTACGGCTGCCCCGCGTTGCAAGCCACGACGGTCCCGGCGCCCGACGTAGTGACCACCGCCCCGGCCGGAACCAGCGGATCCACACCGGGTCCCGGGCCGGTGACGCTGACGCCGACGGTGCCCAGCCAACCACTGCCCCCGGGCGCTCTTGTTCAGGCGCCGTCCAACCTCACCGGCATCTGCGATCCCAGCATCCAGTCCAATATCGATGCCGCCCTCAACGGCACCAAGAACATCAACGATGTCATCACCGCGGTCGAACCTCGGCTGTGGAACATGTGGACCGTCCTACCGATCCTGCAAGACACCACGATCGTCGCGGCGGGCCCCAGTGTGCAGAATGTCAGCCTGTCCGGCGCGGTGCCGGTCGGCATCGTCGGTGATGCCGGCAGATGGATCAAAACCGGGCCATAGCTTTGGTGCGCCCCGCGTAAAGCTATGGGAAATGGCCATTTTCACCTCTGCTGTGCACATCCCGGCCAATAAATCGCGGGTGCGGCAGATTATTGCGAACGGATTGTGTCGAAAGCCCTAAGGCAAGACGCATGTCGCGATACGCTCCTGCTCATGGCTGCCCTGATCGGGCCGGGGATGGCCAGTAATGAAGCGCGGTGGGGAGGCCCGAAATGTCTTTTGTAATTGCAGAACCGCAGTTTTTGTCAGCGGCCGCAACGGATTTGGCAAGTATTGGTTCGACCATAAACACGGCCAGCACTGCCGCAGCGTCCGCGACGATTAGCGTGCTGCCCGCGGGCCTTGATGAGGTTTCGGCGGGCATAGCGACGCTATTTGGGTTGCACGGCCAGGCATATCAGGCGCTCAGCGCCCAAGCCGCGCTGTTTCATGAGAACTTCGTGCAGGTTCTGCGGGCGGGCGCGGAAGCCTATGCCGGCAGCGAGGCCGCAAATGTGCAGGCGATGCTGACGGCCGGACCGGGGGGTCTGTTGGAGCAGGTGGGGCGGGCGCAGGCCGGCTTCAGTGCCAACTTGGTTAGCGGAGAACTCGCTTTCAACCAGGCTCTGGTCGCCAACGAAATGGCGGTAGGCCAGGCGGTCGCCGCGGTCAACCCGATCCTTGGCGGCATGGTCATCAGCGGATTCAACTCGGCCAACCTGGTCGTGGGGGCCGGCCAGCAATTCGTTAATACCATTGTGGGAGCGCAAGTTCCGGCGAACTTTGGTGCCAGCTTGCTGGTAAATGGAGCGGTGCAAGGCGGCGGGCAGCTTGGCTTCTCCGGGCTGGTGCAAACGGGTCAGGCGTTGATGGGCAGCGTCAATGGCGCCCTTACTGGAATGGGTAACCAGCTGAGCACCGTATTGTCGGGCAGTCTTGGTGTCGGGCTTCCCGATCTCTCCGGGCTGGGTGCTCGGGTAGGTAGTGCGTTGTCGGGGAGCTTCAGCGGCGGGTTGCCCAACTTCTCCGCGTTGGTACCAAGCGGTGAAGCGCTGACGGGCAGCTTCAACGGTGCGCTTGGGAATTTGGGCGCCCAGCTCAACGGTGCCTTGTCGGGGAGTCTGGGTGCCGGCGTTCCTGACGTGTCGGGACTGGTGCAGACCGGTGCAACATTGATGGGCGGCTTTGGTGCTGCGCTTGCGGGGTTGGGTGCCCAACTGAGCGGTGCACTGTCCGGGACTATCGGTGCCGGCTTGCCAGCCCTGACCGCGTTGGTCCAATCCGGAGAAGCCTTGACCGGCAGCTTCACTGGCGCGCTTTCCGCTTTGGGCGCCCAGCTAGGTGGTGCCTTCTCGGGCGGCCTGGGCGGCGGATTGCCCGGGCTTGCCGGGCTGGTTCAGACCGGTGAATCCCTCGCGGGCAGCTTTAGTGGTGCGCTCAGCGGGTTGGGCGCCCAGCTGAGCGCCGCCTTGTCGGGTAATCTGAGCGCTGGGCTGCCCGGGCTTGCCGGGCTGGTTCAGACCGGTGAATCCCTAGTGGGCGGACTCAATGCCGGGTTCGCCGGGGTGCTGGGCGACTTCGGGGTGAACCTTCCCACGCTCACGGGCAGTTTGACCGGTGGGTTGTCCACCTTCGGTGCCCAAGTCGATGCCGCTGTGACGGGCGGATTGAACGGTGACTTCACCGGTTTCTACACGCTGGTGGACACGGTGTCGGCGTTGCCAGGTGGCGCGGTGGCATTGTTGGGTCAGGCCCAAACTGGTGTATTGACCGGGCTGGTCAATGGCGAGTTGGCGTTCAACGAAGCGTTGGTCGCAAATGAGCTGGCGTTGCAACAAGCAATCTTCGGCACCGACACGGCGCTCAATGGCGCAGTCAACCATGGATTTAACGCGGCCAATCTGCTGATCGGCACGGGTGAGCAATTCGCCAATGCGCTGTTGGGTGCCCCGACGCCGGTGGACTTCACCAGCAGCCTGCTCATCGGCGGCTCGGTCGAGGGTGAGATCCCGACCGGTGGTCTGCTGGGCGCCGCCCAGCAGGTGCTGTTGCTGAATGCAGCCTTGGGCGGACCGGTGATCGACACGTCGTTGTTGGGTCCGTTCGGTTCGGCCGCTTTTAACGCCGATGTGCTCAGCGGCCAGCTGGCGTTCAACCAGTCGTTGGTTGCCAACGAGATGGCGTTGCAGCAAGCAATTTTCGGCACCGACAGTGCTCTTAACGGCGCGGTCAATCACGCCTTTAGCATGGTCAATTTCGTGCTCGGTACCGGTCAGCAAGCTGCCGACGCCCTGTTGGGAGTCCCGGTGACGGCGGACTTTACTGACAGCCTGCTGGTCAGCAGTCCGGCGGACGCCTTCGGCGGCGTCACGACGGGCGGCTTGGTGGGAGCCGTTGAGCAGAAGTTCTTGATGGACGCGGCCTTCCTCAGCGTCTTTGGCGTCCCGCTCCAGGTGACCCTCGATGGTCGGCTGCCCGACCTGGTCGCTCAGCTGACGGGATCCTTCTCCGGCAACGTTGGCGGTGGCGTCGAAGTTGGCGGTGGGGGCGAGGGCGGCGGCGAAATGCCCTAGCCGCCGTCGTCGCTCGTTCGGCATATCGGGTGTGCCTGTTGCATGACCGAAGGCCGGGTCGAAAGAGCGCCTCGAGAGTCGCCGCCCAACGCGTCAGTCAGCTTGTACCGCAGTGGGTTTAGGTGGGATAACGGTGTCGACGATCAGCGCCAACTCCCGCCGGTTCGGCGGTGTTCCGGTGAGCATGAAGTGCTGGTTGATTAGCGCGGGTCCGATGCGCGCGGTGAACGGGGTAACTGTGTCGGGATCGAGGTCGCCGTCGCGAACGGCGGTTCGCAGGATGGATTCGACAATTCGCAGCCGGGGGCCCACCACGGAGTCGGCGAATATCGAGCGCAGTTCGGGCTCGTGAACCAGCTGGCCGATGATGACGAGACCGGGAAAGTCGGTCTTGCCGCCAAGGACATCGCGGTGTGCGGTGAACACGCTCAGTAGGTTCTCTCGTGCGGACCGGCCTGGGCGTGGTTCCGGCAGTGGCGGCACAGCGTGATGCAGGGCGGCTTGTACCAAGTCATGCTTGCAGTCCCAACGCCGGTACAGCGCGGCTTTGCCGGTGTGTGCGCGCGCCGCGATCCCTTCCATCGTCAGCCCCCCATATCCGACTGCCGCCAGTTCAGCCAAAGTGGCCGTGTAGAGTGCACGTTCGAGCACTTCGCCTCGCCGGCGGCGGCTCCTGCCGGTCGTCGTTATGGTCTGGGTCGGCTGCGCCATTGCTCAATAGTAGCCGCTGGCGTTCCTAGTTGTTGCGGTTCAGCAGAACTGCGGTACGACCACGGCAGCGGCCATCAGCGATGGTTGGCGCGCTGCGTCGCAGCGCCATCAGACGACGGTAACGGCTGCGGCAGCAAGGTTTTCGCGTGCAGAACCGCCCTCGCGGGTAGTGTGGCGATCCATGTCTGAGACGCCACGTCTGTTGTTCGTGCATGCCCATCCAGACGATGAGAGTCTCAGCAACGGGGCCACCATCGCCCACTACAGCGCCCGCGGCGCGCAGGTGCAAGTCGTCACCTGCACGCTAGGGGAGGAGGGCGAGGTCATCGGTGAACGGTGGGCTCAACTTGCCGTCGATCACGCCGACCAACTCGGTGGCTATCGCATCGCTGAACTCACCGAGGCGCTACGACTGCTGGGTGCCGGCGGTCCCACCTACCTTGGCGGCGCTGGCCGATGGCGCGACTCAGGAATGGCTGGCACCGAGCAACGGAGTGGGCGCAGATTCGTCGACGCGGACGAACGCGCGGTGGTGGGGGCGCTGGTGGCGATCATCCGCGAGTTGCGCCCTCATGTCGTGGTGACCTACGACCCTGACGGCGGCTACGGCCACCCAGACCACGTGCACGCTCACCGCGTCACCACGGCCGCGGTCACGGCGGCCGGCGCGCGGGACTTCCCCGGCGAACCGTGGACGGTACCGAAGTTCTATTGGGTGGTGCTGGGGCTAAGTGCCTTCCTGGCCACCCGGCGCGAGCTGGTGGACGCCGATCTGCGGCCCGACTGGACCGTCGCGCCCGAAGACATTCCGTTTGCATACTCCGACGAGCGCATCGATGCCGTCGTCGAAGGGGATCGGGCTGCACACGCCGCCAAGACCGCTGCGCTGGCCGCACACGCCACCCAGGTCAGCGTCGGCCCGACGGGCCGCGCGTGTGCCTTGTCGAACAACCTGGCGTTACCGATCCTGGCGCAGGAACACTATGTGCTGGCCGCCGGTAGGCCGGGCAAACGCGACGGGCGTGGTTGGGAAACCGATCTGCTGGCCGGTCTGGGATTCACCGGCTTCGACACGTAGGCTGCCAATCAGGCAGCCACGGAAGGAATTTTGTATGGACCCCGACCTGGACCCTAACTTGCAGCACTGGCAGGACCGGCTTGACAGCCTGCAGTGGGTCATCGGTTCGATACTCTCCCAGATCGACAGCGTCCCGACCTGACCGAAACTACGCCGCGCGCCGCCTCGGGTGAAGAGACCGGCGCGACAGATCCCGCTATTCGCATCGTTGTCTTGGCGTTGTTGGCTGTCGACGGGGTGTTATCCGCACTCGCCGGGGCTCTGCTGCTACCGACCTACATTGGTCCGGTGCCCTTTCCGATCAGCGCCTTGATCAGCGGGCTGGTCAATGCCGCCCTGGTGTGGGCAGCGGAGCGATGGACCAAGTCGCCGCGTGTAGCCGCGCTGCCGTTGTGGACGTGGTTGTTGACCGTGGCGGTGTTGAGCCTGGGTGGTCCGGGGGACGACATTGTGTTGGGTGGGCAGGGGCTGATGGCGTATTCGGCCCTGATCCTCATTGTGCTGGGGGTGATACCGCCGATGTGCGTGTTGTGGCGGCGCCCGGTGCGCGCCTAAGACTAGGCGGGCAGCGGCGGTAGGGCGGACCCAATCGGCGGGAACGGCGGAAGGAAGTTCCGCACCCATTGGATCTCGGTTTGGATGAACTGGTTGACGGAGTTCGTGGTGGCCGACCAGAAGTTGTTCAGCCCCTGACTGAAAGTAATTGTCCCGTCCAGCCAGTCAAGAGTGTTGAACAACGCGCTCTGCACCATCGGCTCAAAAAGGTAGTAGAAGAAGTTGATCTGCGGCGCCAGGATTCCGATGTAGGGCAGCCAGCCCGCCGCCCAGGCGGCGACGTTAAAGCCGTACTCCACCCAGGGCTCGACGCTGTAGTAGAGGTTTTCGATAGCGGTGGCCACCGATACGGGTATGACCGCCGCGGGCGCGGCCGCGGCGCTGGAGATGGGGCCCACCAGGGCGCCGGCGGCCGCCATGCCGCCGGTGGGGGGCAGTGCCAGCGCACTGGCACCTAGCGGGCCGGCGCCGGTCGCGCCGGCGAAGGCGCTTTGGAGCTGGCTCACGGCTTTGGACGCCAGGCCGCCTGGCGGGCCGCCTTGACCGATCAGCGGCTGTCCCAGCAGCTTCTCGGCGGGTGTATTTACTGCATCCAGCAAGGTCCGCGCGGCGTTGGCCTCAGCGGAGGCATACGAGCTCGCGCCCGCGTTCAGGGTGGCGACAAACTGGTCGTGAAACGTTGTCAACTGCGCACTGAGCCGCTGATAAAGCGCACCATGTGCGGAGAACAGCGTCGCGACCTGCGTCGAGACCTGGTCGGCGGCCGCCGCCACGACTTCGCTCGTCGGAACCGCTGCCGCCGCGTTGGCCGCACTGATGGTCGAACCGATACCGGCTACGTCCGAGGCCGCCGCCATCAGCGCCTGCGGCGCGGCGGCTAGATACGACATCGCACAAACACCCCCTGATTTGCCTTCGATTGCTAGCGTATCTCGATCGCCGCTGAATCGCGCTGAACTGACCAAACGCATCGGGGTGCTGGTCAGTCGCGTGCTGGTGTCGGCCTGCCGCTACTGTTGCGACTATGGCACTCGCCAAAGTTCGGATTCTTCACGCGCGGATGAAATCAGACCGAGGGGATGTTGCACCAACGTGCCGCTGACCTCAAGCCAGGAGCCCACGGCTCTACCTAATCCCGTCGTCCCGCCCAAACGCAGCACGTCAGCGCTACGGCGGGTGCTGCGGCGGGCCCGAGACGGTGTGACGCTGAACGTTGACGAGGCGGCGGTCGCGATGACGGCACGCGGTGACGAGCTGGCCGATCTGTGCGCAAGCGCGGCTCGGGTGCGCGACGCGGGTTTGGAATCGGCCGGACGTCGGGGCGCCGCCGGCCGGCTGCCGATCACCTATTCGCGGAAGGTATTCATCCCGGTCACCCACCTGTGCCGCGACACCTGCCATTACTGCACGTTCGTTACCGTTCCGGGCAAGCTGCGCGCTCAAGGCGCCGGAATGTACCTGGAACCTGACGAGATCGTCGATGTGGCCCGCCGCGGTGCCGAACTCGGTTGCAAGGAAGCATTGTTCACTCTCGGTGACCGTCCCGAAGAACGTTGGCCAGAGGCCCAGGAGTGGCTCGAGCAGCGCGGTTACGATTCCACGCTGTCTTACGTGCGGGCAATGGCGATCCGGGTGCTGGAAGAGACCGGCCTGTTGCCCCACTTGAACCCCGGGGTGATGAGCTGGTCGGAGATGTCGCGACTCAAACCGGTGGCGCCGTCGATGGGCATGATGCTGGAAACGACATCGCGGCGCTTGTTCGAAACCAAGGGGCTCGCGCACTACGGCAGCCCGGACAAAGACCCGGCGGTGCGATTGCGCGTCCTGACTGACGCCGGTCGGCTCTCGATTCCGTTTACCACCGGTCTGCTTGTCGGCATCGGGGAGACCCTGACCGAACGTGCCGAGACGGTGCATGAGATTCGGAAATTGCACAAAGAGTTCGGTCATGTCCAGGAAGTGATCGTGCAGAACTTCCGGGCCAAGGAGCACACCGCAATGGCGTCGGTTCCCGATGCCGGAATCGAGGACTACCTGGCGACCGTGGCGGTTAGCCGTCTGGTGCTGGGTCCGGGCATGCGTATTCAGGCCCCGCCGAATCTGGTTTCTCGCGATGAGTGCCTGGCGCTCATCGGCGCCGGCGTCGACGACTGGGGCGGAGTCTCTCCGCTGACGCCCGACCACGTCAATCCAGAGCGGCCGTGGCCGGGTTTGGATGAGCTGGCCGACACCACCGCGCACGCCGGTTATGACCTGGAGCAGCGGCTAACTGCACAACCCAAGTATGTGCAGGCCGGCGGTGCGTGGATCGACCCGCGGGTACGGAAACACGTTGAGGCGCTGGCAGATCCGGTGACCGGACTGGCGCGTGATGTCAACCCGGTGGGCATGCCATGGCAGGAACCCGACGACGTTGCGTCGTCCGGCCGAGTCGACCTCAACGCGGCCATCGACACCGAGGGCCGCTGCACCGACGCCCGCAGCGATCTCGACAGCGCTTTCGGCGACTGGGACGCCGTCCGCTCACATGTGCACGACCTGGTGGCCCGCGCTCCCGAGCGAATTGACACCGACGTGCTCGCTGCCTTGCGTTCGGCCGAGCGCTCGCCGGCCAGCTGCACCGACGAGGAATACCTGGCGTTGGCCAGCGCTGACGGTCCTGCCTTGGATGCGGTTGCTGCACTGGCGGATTCGTTGCGCCGCGAGGTCGTCGGCGACGACGTCACCTTCGTGGTGAACCGCAACATCAACTTCACCAACGTCTGCTACACGGGTTGTCGATTCTGCGCGTTCGCGCAGCGTAAAGGCGATGCCGATGCGTATTCGCTATCGGCTGACGAGGTCGCCCAACGCGCGTGGGAAGCCCACGTCGCCGGTGCCACCGAGGTATGCATGCAGGGCGGCATCGACCCCGAACTGCCGGTTACCGGTTACGCCGACTTGGTGCGTGCGGTCAAGGCGCGGGTGCCGTCGATGCATGTGCACGCGTTTTCGCCCATGGAGATCGCCAACGGTGTGACCAAAAGCGGGCTGAGCATTCGGGAATGGCTGATCAGCCTTCGTGAGGCGGGGTTGGGAAGCATTCCCGGTACCGCCGCCGAAATTCTGGACGACGAGGTGCGTTGGGTGCTCACCAAGGGCAAGCTACCGACGTCGCTGTGGATCGAAATCGTCACTACTGCGCACGAGGTCGGCTTACGTTCGTCGTCGACGATGATGTACGGCCACGTCGACAGCGCCCGCCATTGGATTGGCCACCTCAATGTGTTGCGTGACATCCAGGACCGCACCGGCGGTTTCACCGAGTTCGTGCCGTTGCCGTTCGTGCACCAGAGCTCGCCGTTGTATCTAGCGGGTGCCTCCCGACCGGGACCCACTCATCGCGACAACCGCGCGGTGCACGCCCTGGCTCGGATCATGCTGCACGACCGCATCCCACATATCCAGACCAGCTGGGTGAAACTCGGCGTCGAGCGCACTCGAGTAATGCTCAATGGCGGTGCCAACGACTTGGGCGGCACGCTGATGGAGGAGACGATCTCACGGATGGCCGGTTCCGAACACGGCTCGGCAAAGACCGTCGCCGAGCTGGTCGCAATCGCCGAGGGAATAGGCCGGCCTGCTCGCCAGCGCACGACCACCTATTCGTCCTCAGCGGCCTGAGACGCTCTGGAACAGCTGTTGGGCAGCGGCTTTCGCCGTGTGCTCGCACCGATCGGGTGGCGACGCACCTGTTGTGCGTTGATCGACGGGGCCGCCCAGGTGGTGTTCTGGCAAATATCAATGGCGTGCGTTCGAGCTAAACCGATTCGTAGTTGTGCCCGGCCAACGGTATCGCAGATTAACCGATAGCTCTGTTTAAGAGTTATTTCGAGAATGGCGTGGTTTCCCGACGGGACGCCGCGACACGGCGAAATCTGGCTGATACGTTCGACGCTTTTCGTGCCGCTTCTACAGATGTAGAACGGTCAGAAATGTTGTGGCAGAACACGGTCCAATGGATTAGTGGCGATCGGTTCGGCGGCAGCGGTGATGGCGCGAACCCGTCGGGGAGTTCCGGTGTGTCGAATAGCCGACAATGCCGTGCGAAACCTTGCCGCATCGGAAAATCGACGCTAACAATAGTCCTTCAATACTCCTAGGTATCTAGTTGGGTCGTAAATAGTCGATCGGCGAGGACGGCTTATGTCTATTTTGGTCGCGAATCCGGAAATGTTTATGGCAGCCGCGATGAATTTGGAGGTCGTTCGCTCGACGGTGGACGCGGCTAATGCGTCGGTGAGTTGGACGGAGAAGATGGCGGCGATGGCGGCCGACGAGGTGTCGGCGGCCGTTGCGACGTGGTTCGGCACGTACGCTCGGGAATATCAAGCCGTGACCGCTCAAGCGTCGGCATTTCATGCGAGGTTTTTGCAGACCTTGACCGCGAGTGGGATGTCGTACGACCTCGCCGAGTTGGCCAACGCATCGTCGTTGCCGAGCATGGTGCGCGCACTTATCGGCGCCGTTGGTGGGCAACGAGATTCGGCTGCCAGCAGCGGCGTTGGTGGCAGCCCCGCCGGCCGGGGGGCCGGCGGGGAAGGACACGGGCGGGTTGCGGCCAGCACCGCGCCGGCAAAGCCGAGTACCGGCAATACAACCAACCCGGCGGGCAGCGGCAGCAGCGGTGACGGATCCGGCGCGGTGGCGAGCAGCGCCGCGACCTCCACCGCTGCGACCCGCACAGGTAGCGTCAGCGGTGGTGGTGAAAGCGCCGGTAACGGCAGTGCCGCGGCGGCGACGAGCGGTACCGCCGCGGCCAGTGGCAATACCACCACAACGAGCAGTTCCGAAGCGCCCAGCGGCGACAGCAGTGTTGTGGCCGGCAGCGGCGACGCCGGCGGGGGTGGCAGCGCCGTGACGGGTAGCGCCGCCATCACCAGTGCCGCGCTTGCCGCCAGCGGCACCGGCGATGGCGGGTTGGCGGCGACCTACTCGACGACCTCCCATTGGGAGGGCGGCTTCATCGGAAAGTACACAATCACGAATTCGGGCGATACTTTCGCGAGCGACTGGCAGGTCGAATTCGATTTGCCTGCAGACGAATCCATTACCAATGTATGGAACGGACAGCTGGTCCAGTCTGGCACGCACTACACGGTGACACCCGAATCTTGGACGCAGACCATTGATCCCGGTGGTTCGGTCACTGTTGGTTTCCAGGCCGCGCAGAACGGGACATACTCGGAACCAACGAACCTGGTGGTCAACGGTCAGCCCGCTGGCGAGGGTGGCACAACCGGTGACGGTACTAGCGGTGGCACCGGGGGCACCACCGGTGGCACCGGGAGCGGCGATACGGGTAGTGGCACCGGCGATGCCGGCACCGGGAGCGGCGATACGGGCAGTGGCACCGGCAATACCGGCACCGGCGATGCCGGCACCGGCGATAGTGGCACCGGTGCCGGTGGCAGCGGTGCCGGTGGCAGCGGTGCCGGTGGCAGCGGCGACGGTGGCGGGGGAACCGATGCTGTCGACTATAGCGGCATAGCCGCCGCGTACACGGTGACATCGCAATGGGACAACGGTTTCGTCGCGAACTACACGATCAGTAATACCGGCGACACCGCGCTGACCGACTGGCAGGTCGAATTCGATTTGCCTGCAAGTGAATCCATTACTAGCGCGTGGAGCGGACAGATTACTCAGGACGGCACCCATTACACCATCACCCCCGAGTCGTGGACGCAAACGATCGACCCGGGCGGTTCGGTCGTCGTCGGTTTCCAGGCGATGCAAAGCGGCGCCTACTCGGAACCAACGAATGTGCTGGTCAACGGGCAACCTACCGGCGGCGGCACCAGCGGAGGCGGCACCAGCGGCGGCGGCACCAGCGGGGGCGGCACCACCGGTGGCGGCGGCACCAGCGGCACAGCGGCGGGTGGGGAATACTCCCCGTACGTCGACATCACACTGTGGCCCTCGAACGACGGCTACGATTTCGCGTCTGCCGCAGACGCGGGAGTCAAAGACGTCACGCTCGCCTTCATCACGGCCGATCCAAATGGCCAAGCGGCGTGGGGTGGCTACTCGGCGTATGACGTCAGCGGCGGCTCGCACAGTTGGTACATCGACAATCAGCTCACCAATATGCACGATGCGGGCATCGACGGGACTATCTCATTCGGCGGCGCGGCCGGCACCGATCTCGCCGTCTACGCAGCGGCGAACAACGTATCGGCCGCCGAGCTGGCTCAGCAGTACCAGCAGGTGATGTCCACCTACGGAATCTACGACATCGACTTCGACGTCGAAGGTGCGATGCAGTCCAATACCGCGGCACTGACGACGCAGGCGCAGGCGATCGCCCTGGCGCAGGAGTGGGGTGCGGCCAACGGCACCCCGGTTACCGTCTCGTACACCCTTCCGGTGTTGCCCACGGGTCTGACCTCGGACGGGTTGCGGGTTGTCCAGATCGCACAAACCAACGGCGTCGACATCTCCACGGTGAACATCATGGCAATGGACTACTACGACCCGTCGTACGCGCCCTACGACATGGGCACCTTGGCGATCAATGCGTCGGAAGCAACCCATAGCCAGTTGATGACGCTGTACCCGTCGCTAACGAGCGAGCAGGCCTGGTCCATGCTGGGGGTCACGCCCCTGATCGGAGTCAACGACGACCCCAGTGAGATCTTCACCATCGAAGACGCTCACCAGCTCGCCGCATTCGCCGACCAGCACAACATCGGCCAGCTGTCCATGTGGGAGTTGCCTCGTGACACCACAGGTACGTTGGGCGCGGTCGATGCCCCGGACGGCAGCGGAGTGCAACAAGATCCCTTTGAGTTCTCACAGATATTCGAGCAGTACATCGACGAGCCGACCGCATCTGACTAATGCCCCTGGCTATGCGGCGGCTGGCCCGCGACTTCGTTGGTTGGCCGGCCGGCATGGAGAAGACCCGAGGGCAGTTGACCGTCGGCAACCGCGAACCAATCGGAAAGCCCAATTGTCAACGATGCCCGGCATCGAGACAGTGGGGCAGGCGGGCGCCGTCGCGCAGCTAGTTAACCCGCAATGGGACGAATGCCTGTCGTTATCGAGGCAGGCCCAACCGCAGGAGGCCTCAGTCGCTCAGTAGTTGTTGCAGGAGGCGGCGACGGATTCGACCAGCCCGACGTACTGGGAAGCCCCCGGCATGGCCTGCAGCTGTGCGGCCATTTGAGCGCGCCGCGGCGGCGGTGACGCCAGGAACGAATGCAGCCAACCCTGAGCCACCGGCGACGCATTGAATTGCGCCGCTGCGCCCGGATCGGTGGCGTTGAGCGCCGCCATCACCTGCCCGTAGTTGCAGGTCGTATTGATAACCGTATCTAGGGGGCTTGCGGATGCGACCCCGGCCCCAACGCTCAACGAGAGCGCAAAAGCGCCGGCCGCGACACCCAAACCCTGCAGCGACAACCTCATTTGTGGACACCTTCCCCAACTATTGCACCGCTAAGAACGGCGACGACATCTGCCCAGCGGTTGCCGTCTTTGGTCAAGACTAGCAGGCGCTGCAGCCTTGCTCATCTCAAACTTGCTATCGGATCACCCCGGCTGGCCGTAACAATTCGCAGCTCAGAGGGGGTAATCGACAGAGTTTCACTGTGGGTGAAACGGAGGACCGAGCATCCCTAGATCCGGGCCGCTAGTTCGGTGCCCTGCTTGATCGCGCGTTTGGCGTCCAGCTCGGCTGCGAACGCGGCGCCGCCGATGATGTGGGGATCGGCGCCCCTGCGCCGCAGGTCACCTTCCAGGTCGCGCACCGGCTCCTGCCCGGCGCAGATCACCACGTTGTCCACCGCGAGAACCTGTGGCCGCTGCCGGTCGGCACCGAAGCTGATATGGAGGCCGGCATCGGAAATCCGCTCATAGTTCACGCCGGAAAGCTGGTGGACTCCCTTGGCTTTCAACGACGCGCGGTGCACCCATCCCGTGGTCTTCCCGAGTCGCTTGCCCTGCGGGCCCTTGGTGCGCTGCAGCAGGTACACCTCACGCGCCGGCGGCGCCGGCAGGGGAGCGGTCAGGGCGCCTCGGGCCTCCTGCGGATCGACGATCCCCCATTCGGCCTTCCACTCCTTGAGGTTCAGGGTCGGTGAATGGTCGGTGACCAGCAGTTCGCTCACGTCGAATCCGATACCGCCGGCGCCGACCACGGCCACCGTCCGCCCCACCGGTTTGACGCCGGTGATGGCCTCGCCATAGGTCAACACCTTGGCGTGTGCGATGCCGGGAATTTCCGGAATGCGCGGCGCCACACCGGTGGCCAGCACGACGTCGTCGAATCTGTCCAACCCGTAGCCGGTCAACTCGTCGGCCGTGACCCGGGTGCCCAGCCGCACCTCGACACCGTGCTTGGCCAGCATGGTGGAGAAATACCGGATGGTCTCGCTGAATTCCTCTTTGCCGGGAATGCGGCGGGCCAGGTCGAACTGCCCGCCGATAAAGTCGTTGGCCTCGAACAGCGTGACCCGGTGGCCCCGCTCGGCGGCGGTGACCGCCGCGGCCAGGCCGGCCGGGCCGGCCCCGACGACGGCTACTTTGCGAGCTCGCCGGGCGGGGGACAACGTCAACAGCGTCTCGTGGCCGGCCCGTGGATTCAGCAGACATGACACCGTCTTCTTGACGAAGACGTGGTCGAGGCACGCCTGATTGCACGCGATGCAGGTATTGATCTCGTCGACCCGATCGGACTGGGCCTTGCGTACCCACTCCGGGTCGCTGAGCATCGGTCGGGCCATCGATATCAGCTGCACTTCGGTGCCGGCCAGGATCTGTTCGGCGGCTTGCGGCATGTTGATGCGATTGGACGTCATCACCGGGATGCCGACGTGTTCGGCTACGGCGTTGCTGATGTCGACGAAGGCGCCGCTGGGCACCGAGGTGACGATGGTAGGAACTCGCGCCTCATGCCAACCGAACCCGGAGTTGATAAGGGTCGCCCCGGCATCTTCTATCTCGGTTGCCAGCGAAAGGATTTCGTCCCAGCTTTGGCCGTTTTCGACGTAGTCGGCCATCGACATCCGATAGCAGATGATGAAGTCGGGTCCGACGGCGGCGCGGGTACGGCGGACGATCTCGATCGGAAACCGACGGCGGTTTTTCGCCGTGCCGCCCCAAGAATCGGTGCGCTTGTTGGTGCGCGGCGTCAGAAACTGATTGAGCAAATACCCCTCACTGCCCATGATTTCGACTCCGTCGTAACCAGCTTCTCGGGCTAGCTCGGCACAACGCACAAAGTCGTCGATGGTTGCTTCGACGCCGCGCGACGACAGCGCTCGCGGCCGAAACGGGTTAATTGGGGCCTTGATTGACGATGCGCTGACCGAAAGTGGATGGTAGGCATAACGTCCTGCGTGCAGGATCTGCAACAGGATCTTGGCATCGGAGTCGCGTACTGCGCTGGTGATGCGACGATGCCGGCGGGCTTGGGTTGACGACACCAACTCCGAGGCGAACGGAAACAGCCACCCGGTGCGGTTGGGTGCGTAGCCGCCCGTGATGATCATTCCGACGCCACCGCGAGCGCGTTCGGCGAAGTATTCGGCCAGCCGATCGGTGTGGCGGGCGCGGTCCTCCAGCCCGGTATGCATGGAACCCATGACCACCCGGTTGCGCAGCGTGGTGAACCCGAGGTCTAACGGGGACAACAGGTTTGGGTAGGGGCTTGTCATCATTTCTCCTCGAGTGCTTGAGCTACCTCGTCCAGCCAGTCGATGGCACTTTCTTCGGCTCGGATTCCGCCTCGCAGCACGACGTACTGATGTAGCGCGGCACCGTGCAGTGCGGACGGATCGGGGAAGGTGCGTTTCTGGACTCCGCGGTAGGTGTCCAACGCCTCGACGCGTTCGGCGCGCAGCGCAACGACTTGGTTGCGCAGCGTTTTCCGGTCGCCATAGATCGCGCCGCGCAGCTTGACTGCTATGTCGCGGGTGCTGCTGTCGGTCAATGCGCTGACGCGGCCAGGTCGAGTCGGGCTGGGCGGCTCGGCGATCCAGCGGGCCAATTCCGTGCGGCCACTTTCGGACACCGAGTAGACCTTCTTGTCGGGGCGGCCGTGCTGGACCACCGTTTCCGCGTGCACCCAGCCGCTGTTCTCCATCGACCGCAATGTCCGATAAATCTGTTGGTGGGTGGCGGTCCAGAAATGGCCGATGGAACGGTCGAACCGGCGGGCCAGCTCATAGCCCGAGCCGGCCTGTTCGGACAGCGACACCAATATCGCGTGGGGTAGCGCCACCCGCGCAGCATAGATGTCAACGGAAGGCGCTATGCAACTGGGTGCATATCGGGCGGGTATCCCAGGGCGTGCCAATTGCTCGAGTTGTATGTGCAACGTTTAGTATCAGTAACCGAACGCATCGGCGGTAGGCGGCCGGGGGCCCCACGGCGAAGCGAACAGCAGCCCAAAACTGAGCAATACATGAGGACACGTTGAGGAGACGTCCGTGACGTACACGATCGCCGAACCCTGCGTCGACATCAAGGACAAGGCATGCATTGAGGAATGCCCGGTCGACTGCATTTACGAGGGTGCCCGGATGCTGTACATCCACCCCGATGAGTGCGTTGACTGCGGTGCGTGCGAACCGGTCTGCCCGGTCGAAGCCATCTACTACGAAGACGACGTGCCCGACCAATGGAGCCACTACACGCAGATCAACGCCGACTTCTTCGAGGAACTTGGTTCGCCGGGCGGGGCGGCCAAGGTCGGTATGACCGAGAACGACCCGCAAGTGGTCAAGGATCTGCCACCGCAGGGCGAAGACGGCTGAGCGGGTCCCTCGAGCACCAGGATCTCCAGAGTCGCCGGCCACGGATGTCGGCGTCTTTGCCGGAGTTTCCTTGGGACACCCTGGCCAACGCGAAGGCCAGGGCCGGGGCCCATCCCGATGGGATCGTCGACCTATCCGTAGGAACCCCGGTGGACCCGGTGGCGCCGATGATCCAGAAGGCGCTGGCGGCCGCGGGTCCGGCACCCGGTTATCCGGCCACCGCGGGTACCGCGCGGCTGCGTGAGTCCGCCGTGGCGGCCTTGGGCCGGCGCTACGGGATCACCGGGCTGGCCGAGTCGGCGGTGCTGCCCGTGATCGGCACCAAGGAGTTCATCGCTTGGTTGCCGACGCTGCTCGGCCTGGGAGCCACAGACGTCGTCGTGGTTCCTGAGCTGGCGTACCCGACCTACGACGTCGGTGCCCGGTTGGCCGGTGCACGGGTGCAACGGGCCGACTCACTGACTCAGCTGGGCCCCCAAACGCCGGCACTGATGTATCTGAACTCACCAAGCAACCCCACCGGCCGGGTGCTGGGGCTGGACCATCTGCGCAAGGTGGTCGACTGGGCACGCGGCCGCGGGGTCCTGGTAGCCTCCGACGAGTGCTACCTGGGTCTGACCTGGGATGCACCGCCTCCGGGACCGTTGTCGGTGCTGCACCCGACCGTATGCGGCGGCGACCACACCGGGCTGCTGGCGGTGCACTCGCTGTCGAAGAGCTCATCGCTGGCCGGCTACCGCGCCGGTTTCGTTGCCGGAGATCCCGACCTGGTCGCCGAATTGCTGGCGGTCCGCAAGCATGCCGGCATGATGGTGCCGACGCCCGTGCAAGCCGCGATGGTTGCCGCGCTGGACGACGACGACCATGAAGAGCAGCAGCGGGAGCGCTATGCGCGGCGGCGGGCGGCATTGCTGCCGGCGTTGCGGTCCGCGGGTTTCGCCGTCGACCATTCGGATGCTGGCCTTTATCTGTGGGTCACGCGCGGCGAAGGGTGCCAGCGGACGGTCGCGTGGCTGGCCGAGCGCGGCATCCTGGTGGCGCCCGGTGATTTCTACGGACCCGGTGGGGCCCAGCACGTGCGAGTGGCGTTGACCGCCACCGACGAGCGCATCGCCGCCGCGGTCCAGCGTCTCGCCTGATCGGGGCGGCGGCTCAGCGCCAGGTGGTGCGGAGTTGGGTTGTGACCGAGAGCGGGTTGTCGCCGCGGAACAGATCCAGGATGGCCCGACCTTCCGGTGAGTCCGCCGAGAGCAGCCGGGGTGGACCGATGTGTTCCCGCCACGATCGCGTCAGGCACTGCCGGCGGTCCTTGCGTCGGGCGAACCAGTGCGGCACCGGATGCCAGGCGATCGCGCCGGGAAGCGGGAGACCGATGGCCGCTCGGGACGCGAAGATGGCGCGGGCAACACGCGAGGTCGGCGGCGTGAGGATCTTGCGTCCGATGAGGTAGCGCGGTTCGGTCAAGGGGGCCAGCAGCTCATCGAGCGCGGCGGTGAACCGCAGTGACTGCTCGGTTGGCACCCCGCCGAGTTCACAGCGGATCCAGCCGTCGTGGTCGGTCACGATCCGGAGCGCTTCGGATCCTCGCTCCGCGCTACCCGCGGCTTTCATCGCGTCCGCGACGGCGGCGGCGAGTCGCTCGAAAGCGTTGGGCGCCTGGGCCAGCCGGCGATTTTCGGTGGCCACAGCCGTCGCCAGCACGCCGGCGCCCGCGGCACTCAGGCCGCCCGCGGTGGTGGCACCCGCGAGTGGCCCGAGGGTGGCGGCGGCGATCATGCTGCAGGCGCCGACACCGACAATCGAAACGCCGGCCAGCGCGCCCCTGGCCAGCCGGACCGGGCTGAGGTGTCCAGGCACCGTTGGGGTGAGCGCGGACGCCGGAATCGTGGGTGCGGCGACCCCGAGCGGGCGGGCGGACCGCACCCGGATGGTGGCTACGTCGATTCCTTCATAAGGTTCGCCGATGCGCCACCAGGCCCTGGCATCGGCTCGTTCTGCGGCGCGTTGCAGCGATCGCGCGGTAATGGCGTGGGCATCGCACGCGGGAGGACTATACGGTGACAGCGCCGGATCGCAATGCGTCACACCCGATTCGATAAGCCCCTGGGGGCACGCCGCGTAATACCCGTCGTGTTTGCGCACCAAACGCAGGTAATCGGCATCACCGCGGGGGTGGTCGGTGGTGAAGCAGCAGACCGACCAATTGTCGGCGAGCTTGTGATCGTCCGAGGGATCTTTGCGAATCGCGCGACCGCGCATCTGGGTGATCGCCGCTCGCGTGGTCGCGCTCGTCAGATCGATGTTGACGTTGACCGCCGCGCAGTCCCATCCCTCGCCGAGGAGTGCACGGGTGCCGACCATGACGCGGGATCGTCCGGACAGAAAGTATTGGGTAGCCAGCGTGACCCACACCCGGGGCGTGAAGGTGTTGCCGCCGCGCAGCACCCGCAGTGCGGGGTGGGTATCCAGCGGCACGGCCGTAACCTGTGCGCCGCGTTGGGCGCAAAAGCCGATCAGGTCGGTTTCGACCGAAGCCGGGCAGGCGAAGGTTTGGCCGGTCACCAACAGGGCGTTGAGGGGGGCGCTGCGCCGGCCGTCCGATGCGGCGAGCATCGCGGTGACGAGTTGGGCCGACCCCGACTGGTCGCCCAGCGGCGCTCCCTTCAGCGCTGCCGGTGGGGTGCCGGACATCGATTCGAAATCGCACAGAACCAGGGCTCTCATGCGCGCTCCGAGCACAGTATCTTCGGTGTCCAGTATGTGCGCGGTGGCGGCGATCTTTGACTCGGACAAGGCGCACACTCGATCCACCGGTGAGGTCGTGACCCGCACGCCGCGACTGGTCAGTCGGTAGCCCAGGCCGGGTAGTACCCGCTTGATGGCGGTCAGTGCGTGCGCATCTCGGGGATCAGCGCTGTGCTGCAAGTGCCCGACGCTGAAGTCGGTCAAGATGTTGACCCAATCCTGCGCGTCGGGAGCGACCCGGTGTTGTTCGCGCAGGCGGGCACCCTCAGGCAGCGGGACCAGGCCGTCGTAGGCGAAACGCAGGCCACTGAAAGCGAGGTCGGGTTCAACGCGTTCGAACGTAGACCAGGCAATCTGGTTGCCCTCGCGGGTGGATCGGTCCACGATTCGGACCCGCAGCCACGAGGCCAGCGACATGGTGCCGACCTGTTGATCGATCAATGCCAGCATGAGATCAGCGAAGCGAGCCCGGTGGGTCGCCACCCAGGCCTGCTCCTCGGGTGTGGGTTGGGTCAGATAGACCAGCTCTTGATAGGGCGCGAGGTCGCCTTCCTTGACCAGCGCCGGTGTTGGAACGACGAAGTCGGCGGTGCCGAACAGCTCATCGTGCAGGGTGTGCTGCCATGCGGTGAGCTCCGTGGCCGGGGTCGCCGTCAGGCCGATTAACCCCGTCTGTGGTCCGAGTACCGATGCCAGCGCGGCCACCAGCGCACCCCACGTTGCCAGCAGATGGTGACATTCATCGAGCACGAGCGTCCACGGGCCTAGCGTCGTTGCCCGTTCGATCAACGCTCTTCCGTTGGGGTGCAGCAACTCCAGCAACGCTTGCTGGTCGCGACTGCGCAGCGCGCTGCGTCGAACAGTCGCGTCCAAGTCGTCGTCGATGACCGCAAGAGACTGATATGTCAGCACGGTCATCGCCGAGGTCAGATCCCGCCCGGTCCCACACCGTGCGGCCGAAGGGTCCGTGGACGGAAAGCGGTTGTCCCACGCCGCGGCCCACTGCGCCTGCACCGCCGTGTTGGGGACCAGAACCAAGGTGCGTCGCCCTAGCCGACGCGCCGCTTCCAGCCCGATCATCGTCTTTCCAGCGCCGGGCGGCAGGACCAGGTAACACCGGTTGTCTCCGGCGGCGACATCGGCATCGAAGGCGTCGAGCGCTTGCCGCTGATACCCGCGCCAGTTCCCGTCAAAGCAGCGCGATGCCAGATCCCGGTTGGGCTCCACGAAAGCTCACCCTAGCCAAACATACTGGCGTGCAACGCCCGTATAGCATCGATCATCTCGCCCTACGGCGCCAGCGCAGCCAGCTACTGAAAAGCGTTGAGCCGAGAGAAGAGTGCGCTGGCAATCGGGTTGGCGTCGGCCACCAGGTCCGAGAACCGGTAGTTGGCTATCTTGGCGATCTCGATCAACGCAAATGCCTTCTCCGCGGCCGGGGAGTTGTCCATGCGCGACCAGCCGTTACGCAGCACCCGGTCCAACCGCTCGGTCTCGCGAGCGCAGATCACCAGTGGGAACCCAAAGCGCCGGCCGTAAGCCGTCGCGAGTTCGACGACGTCACTGCGGTCGTCGTCGTCGAGGTTGGACAACGCCACGTGGTCGATCGCCAGTGCGCGGCCCGCCTCATCCTCGGCGCCCAGGCTCGGGAATGCCCGGATCAGTTCTAGCTGTTGCTCCGAGGAACCGGTGAGCAGCGCATCCTGGAAGGCCGCTCGCAACGCTGCGGTATCGGGGAATGGCCGCCTCTCGAAGGCGCGCTCGACCGGCCACCGCACCCCCTGAACCACATGGCCGAACACCTCGGCGAACCGCTCACCGGTCATCGTGTTGACCTCGTCGAGGGTGATGGTGCCGGCGCCGGCCACCCGTGGTCCCCGGGCGCCGAGGTGGAAGAACACGATGTTGAGCAGCAACGCGGCGATCGCACCGATGGTGATGCCGCTGCCGAACAGTAGGTCGACACCCGATGGCATCGCCTTGGCGATATCCGGGTAGTTCGTCACCCATAGCGCCAACGCCAGGCTGGTGGTCACGATGATCAGGTTGCGATGGTCGGTGAAATCCACCTTGCCGAGCGTTTGGATCCCGATGACGGCCACCGTCGCGAACAGGGTGAGCGCTGCCCCGCCGAGCACTGGATTCGGCACCGATGACACCACCGCGGCCACTTTCGGCAGGAAACCCAAGACGATCATGATGCCGCCGGCGGCGGCGACCACCCAGCGGCTCTTGACGCCGGTGAGGCGGACCAGCCCGACGTTTTCGGAGAACGCCGTGTACGGGAACGAGTTGAAGACGCCGCCGATGACGGTCGACAGGCCGTCGGCACGCAGCGCGTTACCGATGTCGGCGACCTTGATCCGCTTGCCGACGATTTCGCCGGTGGCCAACGTGGAGCCGGTGGACTCTACCGAGGTGATCAGCAGGATGATGACCATGGTTGCGCAGGCGGCCACGTCGAACTTCGGCATCCCGAACAGGAATGGCTGGGTGAAGCCCAGGACTTCGGCCCGTCCGACCTGGTCGAGGTTCATATCGCCGAGCAGGTAGGCAACCGCGCATCCCAGGACCAGGCCGAGCAGCACCGCGACGGTCGCGACGAATCCCCGGAAGAGACGCTGGATCGCGACGATGATCGCGATGGTGGCCGCGGCGTACAACAACCATCGGATATTGGTCGGGTCATGTTGCCCGGTGTGTGGATTGGTTACCGCCTGGCTGGCGCCAACCGGTATCAGACACAGGCCGATGATCGTGATCAGCGTGCCGGTGACAACGGGTGGGAAGAACCGGAGCAACTTCACGAAGATCGGTGCGATCGCGAACGTGAACGCGCCGGCCACGATGACCGCACCGTAGACGTGCAGGAGGCTGTGCGCGCCACCGCCGTGTGCCAATCCGATCGCGATGACCGGGGACACGCTCGCGAACGTCACGCCCTGCAGCAAGGGCAGACGTACACCGATATTCGCCATCCCGACGGCCTGAATGATCGAGGCGATGCCGCAGGTGAACATGTCGGCGGTGATTAGTTTGATCAAGTCCTCGTGCGGCAGCTTGATCGCGCTGGCGATCAGGATCGGCACCACGACGGCCCCCGCGTAGAACGCGACCACATGCTGGAAGCCGTAGATCGCCAGCTTCGGGAAGGCAAGCACCTCGTCGACCGGATGTACGCCCTGTGACGGTGTGTTGTTTGCGCTCGGGGTCATGGCCCAAGAATGGACTACATCCTGGTGTCGTCAAGCGATCAAATCCTGGTGTCGTCAAGCGATCAAATCCTGGTGTCTGCCCCAGTGGCGGGCCGGGCCGGCGGTTCGTGATCGGCCCCGACGTGCTTGCCGAGGTCCCAGCCCAAGGGGCTGAGATTGCTTGCGGTCCACCGCGACGATTCGGCGTCGGTGAGGTCTGAGGGCTCGGCCGGATATCAGACCCCGCCAGGATTGCCGGGGTTTCCGTCGAGGCCGTCTATGCCTTCGCCGCCGGCGCTGCCGGTGCCCGCACGTCCGGTGGGTCCGGCGGCGCCGCCGTCTCCGCGCAGGCCGCCGGTGCCACCGGCCCCGCCGGCGGCGTTGCTGCCGGCGCTACCGGCGGCGCCCAGCAGGCTGCCTGAACCGCCCGCGCCACCCGCACCGCCGGCACCGCCATCACCGCCGTCGCCGCCATTGCCGCCGGTCCCACCATCGCCAATGACGCCCTGCAGGCGGCTCGAGTTCGCGGCCGCGCCGCCATTGCCACCGTGGCCGCCCTGCGCGCCCTCGCCCCCCAACCCGCCGTTCCCGCCGAGGCCGCCGATCCCGCCGGCTCCACCATTGCCGGCCAGCAGCCCTGCGCTACCGCCGGCACCGCCCTGGCCCCCAACGCCGCCGGCCCCACCCGTGCCGCCGTCGCCGCCGACACCACCGATGCCACCGGCGCCGCCGTCGCCACGCGGGGGAATCTTTCCGATGGAAATGCCGCCGGCGTTCCCGCCATCGCCCGCAGCACCACCATCAGCTCCAAATGCGGCCGCTCCGCCGCGAGCCCCTGAGCCGCCGGCACCGCCGGCGCCGCCATCGCCGGCCAACAATCCACCACTACCGCCGGCGCCGCCCTGGCCACCGCTACCGCCCGCTTGTCCGTTGGCGCCGGTACCGCCATGCCCGCCGTTACCGCCGGCGCCGCCATCGCCGGGGCTGGCCGTGCTCGTGCCGCCGCTGCCGCCGTTGCCGCCGTTGCCGCCGTTGCCGCCGTTGCCACCCGCCGCGCCGAGACCGCCGTCACCGCCGTTGCCGCCCGTACCGCCAGCGGCCCCGGCTCCGGCGAAACCAGTCTTGTCAGCGCTGCCGCCCTTGCCTCCGGTGCCACCGTCGCCGCCATCGCCGCCCGGTGCGCCGTCACCGCCGGTACCACCGTTGCCGCCGTCGCCGCCTGTGCCTCCCGGTGTAGCGAAGCCGCCGGAAGCGCCCGCACCGCCGTTGCCGCCGTTACCGCCCGTACCGCCTTGCGCGCCCGTGCCGCCGTCGCCAGCGTTGCCGCCGGCACCCCCAGTACCGCCGCTGAGGAACCCGGTACCGGTTGTGCCGCCGGGGGAGCCGTCGCCGCCGGCTCCGCCATCGCCGCCTACCACGCCGATCGCGGTGGTGGAATCACCCGAACCGCCCTCGCCGCCGGCTACGCCCGGGTCTGGGGACGTCGAACCTTCGGTACCCGCATTCGCATTGCCATTCGGGGGGGTAATTGGCCCCGGATTCACTCCATCGGAACCCGGTGCCCCTTGCCCGCCGTGTCCACCTGCTCCGCCGGCGCCGAACAGCCCGGCGTTGCCCCCGGCCCCGCCGTTGCCGCCGGTCCCGCCGACCACGATCGCGTCCCCGCCGTTACCCCCGGCGCCGCCGTTGCCGAACAACATCCCGCCGGCGCCGCCGACCCCGCCGATAGCACCCGCGCCTCCGGCCCCCCCGGTCCCTCCGTTGCCGATGAATCCGGCGGCGCCGCCGTTACCGCCGGCCTGCCCGGCCGCGCCGGCCGCCCCGGCCCCGCCGTTGCCCCAGAGGATTCCGCCGGCCCCGCCGTTACCACCGGGCATCGTGGCATCGGCGCCGTTGCCGATCAGCGGGCGGCCGAACACCGACTGGGCGGGTGCATTGATCGCGGTCAGCGCCATGTCCTGGATGGCTTGCAACGGTGAGGTGTTGGCGGCTTCGGCGGCGGCATAGGAGACCGCACCGGCGTTGATGGCTTGGACGAACTGGGTGTGAAATGTTGATGCCTGCGCGCTGATCGCTTGATATGCCTGGGCATACTGACCGAACATCGCCGCGATGGCGGTTGACACCTCATCGCCTGCGGCGGCAATCATTCCCGTCGTCGGCAGCGCTGCCGCGGCGTTGGCGGTGTCGATGGCCGCACCAATCCCTGCCAGTTCCGAGGCTGCTGCGGTCGCTACCTCTGGCGCTACGAATACATACGACATCTGTTTACCTCCACGAACCGCTACTCGTCCGGGCTTCCCCGGTGCACGTCGAATTGCCCGGACGGCAGCAGCGTAACGGTGATCAACGCCACTGCACTACCATTTATGCAAAATCCATGAAAAATAATTATTAGGGCTAATATTCGTCACTCGGTGATTTTCGGCGTGTTTTTTACCAATGCAAATCAGGTGAACCCGTAGCAATGCTCAATCTCCGGTGAAGAATGGCGTTCCGGCCGGACGGCGGGTAGGTCGGTGCGGGCCTGAATTTCTCGCCTATGCCCAATCGCGTTGTGCGGGCGATGCGTTCGCTGGACATCATCCCGTCGGCGGCGCCACTCGGCGCAAGCTCCTCTCGACCGGAACGGGACGGCCGGTGGCTTTTGTCGTTGCTGATTCCTGGCTAAGCGACATCTCGCTGGTCATGCAGCGAATATCGTGCCGCGGCATAATTCTCGGATCGTTCGGCACGAGCCACCTGAGCTGGTGAAACATGCTTGTCGTCGGGATTATTGGCGCTGCGAATTCGAAACGACCTAATCGACTGCGAACCGAACCGGAACGGCTCGGCGGAACGACGACGGGCACATCTCGCTCCGCGACCAGGCGGCGCGCTGGGGTGACGACGCGGGAATCGGCGAGGTATCCAGGCGGTGTTGTCTGCGGTCGCTGGAAGTACCGATGCAGTCCGCTGGAAATATCCTGTGCATGCGTTGCGCCGAGTTGTTGAACCCCCGGAATTCGGTTTGACTGGTCGCAGCAGCTACAAAACTTGTGTGAACCAAAGATGGTGATGGGGCTCGCCATACCCGCGCTGGGTACCGACGGCCAAGGGTCCCTGCGCAACGGATCACTACCGGCGTGCCTAGCAAGCGGGTCGGCTCCGGCGCGTAGGCCAACCTCTGGCCGTCCAGTTTCGCCGGCAAGCGTCATCGCGCCGCCTGGCAACACGTGACAACGGTAGGTGGATGGCCTGGGACGCAACCGCGGGTAGCGCGGCCTATCGGCGCATGAGTTGATCCATCGGCGAACTTGGGCGCACTACAGCGTTTCTTGATGAGCGCAACGCCAACGCCCAACATCGTTTGTGAAAGGTATCCAACGGATGGCGCGTACGCATCGCATCGTGAACTGGGATCCCGAGGATTTGTTGGCCTGGAATACCGGTAATAGGGCCATCGCTCGGCGCAATCTGATCTGGTCGAATGTGTCCGCGCACGTTGGTTTTTCGATCTGGTACCTGTGGTCGGTAATGGTGCTGTTCATGCCGCAGTCGCTCTACGGATTTTCGACAGGGGACAAGCTGCTCCTGGGTGCTACCGCAACCCTGGTCGGCGGGCTGGTACGTATCCCGTATGCGATGGCTGCCACGAGGTTCGGCGGACGCAACTGGGCGGTTTTCTCGTCATCGGTGTTGTTGATCCCAACGGTCGGGGCTGTTGTCTTGCTGGCCAACCCGGGCCTGCCGCTGTGGCCGTATTTGGTGTGCGCGGTGCTGACCGGACTGGGCGGAGGCAATTACGCTGCATCGCTGACCCATGCGGAAGCTTTTTATCCGCAGCGGCTGAAGGGCTTTGCGCTTGGGCTCACCGGCGGGCTGACCAATCTAGGGTCGGCAACCATCCAGGCGGTGGGGCTGGTTGTGTTGGCCACCGCCGGTCACCAAGCGCCCTACCTGGTGTGCGCGGTGTACCTGGTGCTTCTTGCGGTTGCCGCTGTGGGTGCCGCGCTGTTCATGGACAACCTGAGCCACGTCATCGAAACTGCGCATGTGCGGTCGGTGCTTCGCATACCAGATTGCTGGGGAATCGCGTTGCTCTACCTGTGTTGTTCGGGGTCCTTCCTGGGATTCGCCTTCGCATTCGGCCAAGTGCTGCAACACAATTTCGTTGCCGCTGGCCAGAGCCATGCACAGGCGTCGCTACATGCCGCGGAGATCGCCTTCACCGGCCCGCTGCTGGGGTCGCTGTCGCGCATCGTCGGCGGCAAGTTGGGCGATCGGGTAGGTGGCGGCCGTGTCACTCTGGGTGCGTTGGCCGCCATGATCGTCGCCGGCGGATTTCTGGTTGCGGTGAGCACGCACGACGACCTCACCCGCGGCCGCGACGGCCCTGTGACGGCCGCCACGATGATGGGCTACATCGTCGGGTTCACCGCGTTGTTTGTTTTCTGCGGAGCGGGTAAGGGGTCGGTGTTCAAGTTGATCCCGACGGTCTTCCGAGAGCGCAGCCGCTGGCTGGACGTTGACGAGGCCCAACGGCGTCACTGGGAGCGGGTGATGTCGGGGGCGTTGATCGGGTTCGCCGGCTCGCTCGGCGGCCTCGGCGCAATGGGAATCAACCTGGTACTGCGGCAGTCCTACGTCAGTGCGGGCACCGAAACGCCGGCGTTCTGGATCTTCCTGCTGTGCTACATCGGCGGTGCCACCCTGACCTGGGTCCGTTACGTGCGCCCGCAGGGGGCGGCGTCAACGACCACGCCGCCGTTGCCGGCCGCGGCGGAGGTCCCGGCCGCAATGTGACCGTGGCCGCGTTCGTCTGCCGCGTTAGGAAGCAACTCGGCAGCTCAGCTCTGGTGCTGGCGCGCCAAGACTCCGCGCGCGACACATAAATCGCGTAGCCGACACGCCGGGCAGCGGCGCCACCGTTTATAACTCGAGTCAGATCCCGCCCTCGACCGGTCCGCCATGACGCTTCGGTATTCGGCGATCCAGGAGATCGGTGATGCGATCGGCGATGAGATTGGGTCTATTCTTCGTCGAGAAGCCACCCCCGGTTACGTCGGGCCTGTCGACTGCATTGTTGTTGCTGCTCTTTGCTGCTGGTGGTCGATAGAAGTGCCATGCCGCCAACGCTTCTCCGCCAACGGCTCCAGTTCGAAGACCGGCATTCTGTCGTTGACGGCCGTCGCTGAGGAAGGGCGAGCCTGGTCCGTGCCGGCGGCGCAATTCATTACGACGTCGAAATGACCTCGGAGCTCGGGCTGCTGCTCGTCACGCGCGAAAAGCGCTGTGCGCGAGATGGATCTGATCCGCGTCGTGTTCGCGGTATCCGGCGCTGTTAAGTGGGCAGACCTTCGCGGTCGGCATCTTCGCGATAGCGGTCGACCCACTCATCGGAGCGTTGGTTGGCTTGTCGCTCCAACACCGGTGCAGGAGCCATCCGCGCGTCCAGCCCCAGCGCCTCGAGGATGCTGCCCACCAGTTGAGTCAGATTGCGCCACAAAACCGGATACGCAATCTCCATCGGTTCGATGCCTTCCTCGGCGAACCAGGTGCGCCAACCCTTTTCCTGGGCGCGCAGCATAGTGACCACGTGGGCGATCGCGCCGGCATGGTAGATGGCACGTGCATCGCGGACCGGATCGGGCCGGCCGCGCCAGGCTCGGGTCTGGACCGCACGCCAGAATGACACCGCCTGCGACACCACGTCGGGGCGGTAGACATAGACGAGAAGCGGATTTTCGCCGACCACATCGTGGATTGCGGCCAGCAGCCCGTCGCCGGATCGATCCGGCAATTCACTCGCCCGGTCAAGCAGAAGCGAGGTCTGATTCCACATCAACTTGCCGCCCCATACGCCGTTGGGTGTACGACCGACCGTACGAATGTAGTCGCGCCAGATTTCGGCTGGGGCGAGGTCTGGCTTGCCCTCGTCCAGGGGATCAAGCAGGCTCAGGATCGACTCGTCTGTCACGCCGGCAAACCACTCGCGCGGTTGGGGGGGTTGGCTGGTGGCGGGCAGATATTGAAAGAACTCCTGAGGCTCGCCGGCCACGCCGGTGGCGCGCAGCGATTCGACCAACAGCGTGCTGCCGCTGCGCTGGGATGCCAGCACCAGATATGACGACGGGCTATTTGCCACCAAGGCAGACTAACCGCTGGCAAACTTGGCGCAACCCTTCGAAATTGCTTTCACGCTGAAGTTAACTCTTGCGCAGGCCCCGGGTCAGCTAAGCCGAGCGCTCAGTGGCCCGTAGTCCCAATGAGAACAGCAGCCGCACATCGGGATCGGCGAGCGAGGTGGACAGCAGCTTCTCAACTCGACGCACTCGGTAACGAACGGTGTTGGGGTGCACTTGCAAAGCCTGGGCCGCCACACCGACGTCGCCGAAGCTGTCCAGATAAACCCGCAACGTCTCGGCGAGCACCGGATCCGTGGCGCGCAGGTTGCGTACCCGCGGGTCGATCAACCGAACATCGCGACCGACCAGCGTGACGATTTCGTCGAGTAGCACCGTGGTGCGCGCCTCGGCCAGTGATGTCACCTGTCCGATCGAGACGGGGTGGCGCTCCGCGCTGTCGAGTACCCGGTCCACCTCGAAACGTGCTGCGGCGAGTCCGTTTAGGCCCGCCAGTGGCGCGGCAATGGCCGCGCGTAGCTGCACGCTGAGTTCGGTACGCAGTGCGCTCACCGTCCCGCGGACCCAGGACCTCAGCGCGCGCGTCATAGCGGTCTGCGGCAATACCACGTAGACGCGCGATGCCTTGCTCGCTACCTGAGCGTCACGTCGAAAAGCGCTCGCACTCAACGCCAAAACGTCGGCCAGTCGGGGATGAGGGCTTTCAGTCCCGATGGTGTCAAACCCGATCAGCGCGGCATTCCCGTCGGTGCTGAGCCCGAGTTCGTGCGCGATGGTGTTCACGTCGGCCGCTGCTGGGCCCGCGTCCGGATCGGCGAGACCCAACAGCTGCTGCACTTGGCGAGCATGTGTGGACGGTCGGGCCGCCAGGCGCGACATGATTCGTGCTCCCAGCACCGCGGCGCCGCGCAATATTTCTTCGGCGTCCTCGGCGAGCGGCGCAGAGCCCTGTTGAACCCATATGGTTCCGGCGAAAATCGGTGATCGGCGCGCGGTGGCAGCTGGTTGATGTATCCCGATTGCGAGCCGGGGGCGCAAACCGAATTCCGGGCGCTCGGCCACCTGGACGACCTGTCCGCTGGAGCGAAGCGCATCGAAGATGCCCCATTGATCGAGCCACTTGAGATGTTCGGGCGGTCCGGCACGCCCCAGAATGGACAGCCGACGCAGTTCGTCGGCCTCATCGCTGGACGCCGAGTAGGCCAGCACGTGCGACTGGGCATCTTCGATGCTGACCATGCCGTGAATTCGATCGGCCAGAGATTGCGCCAGGCCGAACAGGTCGGTGCCGGAATCATCCGCAGGGTCGCTGCGGTCCCCATAGTGTTCCAAGACCCGATTGACCAGCTGGTAGAGGCGTTCCCAGCGGGCCTGAGGTTCGACTGCTACCAGCGCCGACCCGGTCCGGACAGCTTCGGTGACCACCGCGTCGGACGGTTCCTTGACGAAAATCGCTACCGGCGCCCGTGCCTGTCCGCCGATCCAGCGCAGTGCCTCGTCATCAGTGACACCGAGCAGAAAGAAGACGTCGGCCGAACCCGCTGCCGCTGCCAGACCGAGCCGGACATCGTCCGAATCGACCAGCGCGGCCGAAGCCACCGGAAGATCCAGGCCACGGGGGGCTTCCACCAGGCTGACCAGGGTTGCATCCAACGCGAGCAGCAGCTGGCCCAGTCCGATGCCGGTCAAACCCATATTGTCCGATAGTACTAGCACGCGAGACAGTTCTTGTCTGATCAGCCAATCAATTCGTGCCCCTTGGCGGGGATCCTGGCAGGCATGGACGCGATAACCCAGGTACCGGTTCCGGCCAATGAGCCAGTCCACAACTATGCGCCGGGCTCCGGCGAACGCATGCGCTTGCGGGCCGAACTGGCCACGCTGACCGAGCACCCGATCGATCTCCCGCACGTGATCGGCGGTAGCCACCGGATGGGCGCCGGAGAGCCGATCGATGTGGTGCAACCGCACCGCCACGCCGCGACGCTGGGCACCTTGACCAACGCCGGACCGGCTGAGGCCACCGCTGCGGTCGAAGCCGCCATGACCGCCAGGAGTTCGTGGGCGGCGATGCCTTTCGATGAGCGAGCCGCGGTATTCCTGCGGGCGGCAGAGCTGCTGGCGGGGCCATGGCGGGAAAAGATTGCCGCGGCGACAATGCTGGGCCAGTCGAAGTCCGCCTACCAGGCGGAGATCGACGCGGTGTGCGAGCTGATCGACTTCTGGCGGTTCAATGCCGCGTTCGCCCGGCAGATTCTGGCGCAGCAGCCGATCAGCGGCCCCGGCGAGTGGAACCGGACCGACTACCGGCCGCTGGACGGTTTCATCTATGCGGTTACACCGTTCAACTTCACCTCGATCGCCGCCAACTTGCCTAGTGCGCCGGCGTTGATGGGAAATACGGTCGTGTGGAAGCCGTCTATTACCCAGACGCTGTCGGCGTATCTGACCATGCAACTGCTCGAGGCCGCGGGATTGCCGCCCGGGGTGATCAATCTGGTCACCGGTGATGGATTTGCGGTTTCGGAGGTGGCGCTAGCCGACCCGCGACTGGCGGGCATTCATTTCACCGGGTCGACAACGACCTTCCAGCACCTATGGCAGCAGGTCGGTGCCAATATCGGCCGCTATCAGAGCTATCCGCGGCTGGTCGGCGAGACCGGCGGCAAGGATTTCGTGGTCGCGCACGCCTCCGCACGCCCCGATGTGCTGGCTACGGCGTTGGTTCGAGGCGCGTTTGACTACCAGGGCCAGAAATGCTCGGCGGTGTCGCGGGCCTTCATCGCACATTCGGTGTGGCAGCGCATGGGAGACGCTTTCCTTGGTATGGCCGCGGAGCTCAAATATGGCGACATCACCGACCTGTCCAACTTTGGTGGGGCGCTAATCGATCGGCGCGCATTCATCAAGAACGTCGACGCCATCGAGCGGGCGAAAGGCGCCGCGGGAGTCACGATCGCGGTCGGTGGCGAATACGACGATAGCGTCGGGTATTTCGTGCGCCCAACCGTTCTGCTGTCCGACGATCCGACGGATGAGTCCTTCGCCACCGAATACTTCGGCCCGGTGCTGTCGGTACATGTCTATCCCGACGACCAGTACGCGCGAGTCCTGGATCTTATTGACACCGGGACCCGTTACGCGCTGACCGGTGCCGTGATCGCCGACGACCGCGACGCCGTGTTGGCCGCCCAGCAGCGGTTGCGGTTTGCGGCCGGAAACTTCTACGTCAACGACAAGCCAACCGGAGCCGTGGTTGGGCGCCAGCCGTTTGGTGGTTCGCGCGGGTCGGGCACCAACGACAAAGCCGGGTCGGTGCTGAACATGGTGCGTTGGCTCTCCGCGCGCAGCATCAAGGAGACCTTCGTCCCGGCCACCGACTACACCTACCCACACATGGCGGCCGACTGATGTCTGGATTGTTCGCGCACACGGTGCGTCCTGCCATGCTCGCGGCCAGCCGGTCCGATGGGCTGCGGCATAGCATCGAGCGCTCGTCAATCACCCGGCGAGTTGTGCGCCGGTTCGTGCCTGGAGAGACGCTGGAGAGTGTGCTCGATGTTGTTGCCGTACTGCGTGATTCGGGACGCCAGGTCAGCATCGACTATCTTGGCGAGAACGTCACCGACGCCGACGATGCGACAGCCACCGTGCAGGCGTACCTCGAGTTGCTTGATGCGCTGGGCCGTCGCACCGACACCGCACATGATGGTGTGCGACCGCTGGAAGTGTCGGTCAAGCTCTCGGCGCTGGGGCAGGCGCTGGATCGCGACGGCCAGAAGATCGCATTGGACAATGCCCGTACCATTTGCGAGCGAGCCGAACAGGTCGGTGTGTGGGTGACGGTGGACGCCGAAGACCACACCACCACCGACTCGACGTTGTCGATCTCCGGAGACCTGCGGGTGGATTTCCCATGGTTGGGCACCGTTGTGCAGGCCTACTTGCGTCGCACCCGATCGGACTGCCTGGAACTGGCGGCCGTCGGCGCCCGGGTCCGGCTGTGCAAGGGGGCATATGACGAGCCGGCATCGGTGGCCTATCGGGATGTCGCTGAGGTCAACGACTCCTTCGTGCGCTGCCTTGCGGTGCTGATGGCCGGTTCGGGGTATCCGATGGTCGCTTCACACGACCCGGCGATCATTGCCGCGGTCGCCGAGATGTCTCGCGAATCAGGACGCAAGCCAGACGATTTCGAGTATCAGATGTTGTACGGTATCCGGGACGAGGAGCAGCGGGCGCTCGTCGCTGCCGGAAATCAGGTGCGTGTGTACGTGCCGTTCGGCACCGAATGGTACGGCTATTTCATGCGGCGATTGGCTGAACGCCCAGCCAACCTAGGGTTTTTCCTGCGAGCGCTGACCCAACGCGGCTAGGCGGCGCGCGCCAACACCGTCAACGTGCCCGCGATGCCGTACGGGTAGGTCGCGGGCGTACCGGGGCGAAGCCCTGTACCGCAAACGCCCGGACGAACGCAGTGACAACCTCGGGATCGTCCAAGTCCCGCATCGGTGATGGTGTGCTGAACAGCGAGAACAGGATGCGGGCAAACCATTCGCCGGCCGCATCGACGTCGAGGTCTTTGCGCACTTCGGCGGTGAGTTTGGCCGCGGAAAGGTAAGGCGCGAAGAAGTTGACGCTTTCGCGGAGCCGCACCGCAGAATCCTTGGTCAACAATAGGCTGATCGCGTCTTCGTCGAAGTACTCTGCCGAGGCGATGGCCCGTCGCGCCTGCGTCACGAATACCGCTGCGTGGCAGAGCTTTTCCTCCAACGAGGCGCCGTGGCTCATCGCTTTGGACATCTCGCGGTAGAACTGCTCGGAGGCATGTTCGGCGCAGGCTTCGAAGATGGCCGCCTTGTCCTTGAAGTACTCGTAGATCGTGCTGCGGGATACGTTGGCTAGCTTGGCGATGTCGACGATGGTGGTCTTCTGCAATCCCTGCTTGCGGAAACATCGGTATGCGGAGTCGACGATTAGGTCACGGGTATCGGTCGCCGGGGGGGCGGTACCAGCCTGGGTCATCGAGAGCTCATCGGGCCGGCGCGAGAATCAAGCCGCTAGTGGGAACCCCGGTGCCGGACGTGACCAGCACGTGTTCCACGTTGTCGACCTGATTGTAGGAGGTGCCGCGGACTTGACGCACGCCTTCGGTGATGCCGTTCATGCCGTGGATATATGCCTCGCCGAGTAGGCCACCGTTGGTGTTGATCGGCAGTGCCCCGCCCAGTGACAAGTTCTCCACGGTGGCGAAATCCTTCGCCTCGCCGCGCCCGCAGAAGCCGAGTTCTTCGAGCTGGGTGAACACGAACGGCGTGAAATGATCGTAGATGAACGCGGTTTGGATGTCCTGGGGTGTGAGTCCCGAATCGCGCCACAGTCGCTGCGCCACCACCCCCATCTCGGGCAGTCCGGTGATCTCCGGACGGTAGTAGCTGGTCATCATCTCGCCTTCAGCGGCCGCACCTTGGGCGGCCGCGGTGATGACCGCCGGCGGCTGCCGCAGGTCACGCGCCCGCTCGGCGGTGGTGACAACCAGCGCGACGCCGCCATCGCTTTCCTGACAACAGTCCAGCAGGCGCAGCACGGGTTCGATGATCCAGCGGGAACTCTGGTGGTCTGCCAGAGTGATCGGACGCCGGTAGAACCACGCGTCAGGGTTCGTTGCCGCGTGCGCGCGATCGACTACCGCGATTCGGCCGAAGTCCTCGTTGGTGACGCCGTATGTCGACATGTACCGCTGCGCGTGCATCGCGACCCATGCTGCGGGAGTGAGCAACCCAAACGGCGCGTAGTGCGCCATAAACAGTGGGGTCTCCGCGCTGGTGCGTCCGCTGCCGCCGAACCGAAACCCGGACCGTTCGTTGAATGCGCGCCAGCACACCACCACCTCGGCGACACCGGTGGCGACGGCCATGGCCGCATGCACGACCGTGCCGGCCGCAGCGCCGCCGCCGTGATGGACGCGGCTGAAGAAGCTCAGATCGCCAATGCCCACATTTCGGGCGATGTCGATCTCGTCACTGGCGTCCATGGTGAACGTCACCATGCCGTCGACATCACTGGGTGCCAGGCCAGCGTCATCGAGTGCGGAACTTACTGCTTCACAGGCTAGTTGGAGCTCGCTACGACCCGATTCTTTGGAGAACTCGGTCTGACCGATTCCCACGATGGCCGCCGCGCCGGGCAGCGAGCCGCTCATGTTGCGGCCTGGTCAAGCAGGCTGAGGACTGCGATGCCCGAAACATGGTTGCCCAGGCTATTGGCACCCTGGAAGGCAAGTTCGACGAAGTTCTCGCCGCCGCTGCCTGGGGCTTTGCCGGTTACGCTGCCGGTGAAGCGCAACGGATCGTCCGGAAAGCACGGTACGCCAAGGCGAATCGACAAGCGTTTGACCATGGCCTCGGGTCCGGCCCAGTCGGTGAGGAATCGCACGCAATAGCCGTTGGTGGTCAAGATGTTCATGAACAGGTTGGGTGAGCCCTGCCTCTTGGCGTATTCGCGGTCGTGGTGCACCGGCATGAAGTCACGTGATGCGATCGCGCCGGCGACGATCATCGTTGTGGTGATGGGAATCTCCAGGGGGGCCGCGTGATCACCCACCGATATGTCGTCCCACTTCAAGGTCGCGTTGCGGCTCCTGGTGGTTGTCATGGATGTCCTTTCACTTGTCCGCGTGGCCAGCGGTGGGCGTTGATTCGGGTCCGGATCTGTGCGTTTGCGCCTCGGCGAAGGTGAGCCATAGCGGCTCACCTGGCTGGCCGGAACTGGTGCAGCACAAGGTCGTTATCGAAGGTTTGATAGAAGATCTCCACCCGCATGCCGACCGTGACGTCCGCTGGGTCGATATTGCATAAGTTGGACACCAAGCGCACGCCTTCGGCCAATTCGATTAGTGCCACGATGTATGGGTAGTCGAAAAAAGGAAACCGCGGCTGGTGTGGAATCACGTAACTGTAGACCGTGCCGAGGCCGGACGATTCGATGGTCTGCCATTCCAGTGAGCGGCACTGCGGGCACATCGGGCGGGGCGGATTGCGCAGCCTGCCGCAGCCGCTGCAGCGTTGGATCAGGAGTTTGTGCTCGCGCAGCCCATTCCAGAAGAATTCGGTATCCGGGCTGACCGCTGGGGCAAGCCGAGTAACCATCAGCGTTTCGGCCTGAATCGCAGCACCCGGAATCTCTGTCGCCCCAGCACTTCACCGTTCTGGTCCGTGTAAGTGGTAAGCCAAGTGAGGAAGAAGCCGGTGCCCAGCGCAGTCACCTTCTCGTCGGACACCGATTCGTATACCGTCGTCGCGCTGATGACATCGCCTAGCCGAGGATAGCGTTCGATCTCGAACTCCGAATTCGTCGCCACCGTGCTGGTGTACCCTGCCTCATCGAGGAATGCCGTTGGGTTGGATGTGATTTCGATAGGGGCCCCGCCGCGCTCGCCGATCCCCTCGAGTTTCGGCGACGGCATTGTCCAGGTCTGCAACATGACTGGCGGTGACACGATACCGCCGAACCGGGATGCGGTGGCAAACTCCGGATCGAGGTAGACCGGATTCATGTCGTCGAGCGCATGTGCCCAGTGCCGAATCATTGGCTGATTGACCGGATCTGGTGCCACCGAAGGTTTTCCGGTACCGCCAGTCGGCCGGCCGACGAGTGCACGCACATTGGTTTGGATTTCCGAGTCGGTCACTTGGGCAAAACCTCCTGACTTGTTCCCGGCGTCCGCACAGCGGTCGTGGGATGCCTGGGCTGCTGCACCGGGCTAGGGGGGCGCGGTGAAGTGCGGTGGGCAGGTGGTATGCACGGCGCGCCTCCCGAGATCCGACAGATCGGCGTACTCTGTCCTGCACGTTGTGTCTACCTCTAGGTGGATATCGCTGTCAATACGGATACAACCCGTTGAAACAGAATAAAATTCAACTCCTCGGTCATTGACCGGTACGGTCGGCGGGTGTACACCGGGAGAATAGATGACTGATGCTCGGGTGAGGACGCAGATGGCAGGACTTCCCAGGATTGCTGATACGCACCGGCTCTATATCGATGGTCGGTGGGTCGAGCCCGACGGTGGTCGCTACGACGACTTCTCGCCGGCCACTGAGCAGACCATCGCCACCGCGCCCGATGCGAGCAACGGCCAGGTCGGCGAAGCGATCGCCGCCGCCCGCCGCGCGTTCGATGACGGCCCCTGGGGCAAGATGACGCAGCAGGAGCGTGCGGGCTGTCTTGATCAGCTCGGCGACGCCTTGCTGAAGTACAACGACGAATTCTTCGCGCTCGCCCAGCGTGAATGGGGCTGCATCGCCAATGAGCGCGCCATGCAGGTCGACCGGGCGGGCCAGCTGTCGATGCGCGCAGCAAAACTTGCCGCGCGGTTGGCCGACGAGCCGATTGCCGGGGTGGGTCCGGGAAAGACGTTGCTGCGCCACCAGCCTCACGGAGTGGTATCGATCCTGACGCCCTGGAACTTTCCGCATTGTCTCAATGTCATGAAGGTGACCAACGCGCTGGCCGCGGGCAATACGGTTGTGCTCAAACCCTCGCCACTGACGCCCCTTGCCGGCCTGGCATTGGCGCGGATCATCGATGAGCACACCGACATTCCGGCGGGCGTGGTCAACGTCGTCACGCCGTCGGGTCTGGCGGCCGCCAAGCGGCTCACCACCGATCCGCGGATCGACATGGTCAGCTTCACCGGCAGCTCGGTCGTCGGCTGTGACGTCATGTCCGCCGCGGGAAAAGCCATGAAACGCATCTTGCTGGAATGCGGCGGAAAATCGGCAAGCATCGTCTTGGAGGACACCGAGGTCACCGATGAAATGTTGCAGCGGCTGTTATTCGACTGCTGCTCACTGCACGCCGGACAGGCCTGCATCTTGCACAGTCGGCTGCTTCTGCCCGACTCGATGCACGACGACGTGGTCGATCGGCTTGTGGAGTTGGCCCGCGGCGTAAAGGTCGGCGACCCAACGGATCCGGACGTGCAAATGGGGCCACTGATCAGCGGCGAGCAGCGCGACCGCGTTGCGGGCCATGTGGCGCGGGCACTCGAGGAGGGGGCCAAGTTGATGACCGGCGGCGGTCCTCCGGCCGAATTGGAGGTCGGCTTCTACTATGAGCCGACGATTCTCACCGAGGTGGGCCCGGACTCGGCTATCGCTCAAGAAGAAGTGTTCGGGCCGGTGTTGAGCGTGCTTCGGTACCGAGGCGACGACGATGCGGTGGCCATCGCGAACAACTCTCGCTACGGGCTTTCCGGTGCGGTATGGGGGGCCGACGTGGATCGCGCTGTGGCCGTTGCCCGCCGCGTTCGCACCGGCCAGATCGCGGTCAACGGCCGGGGCCCGGGCGACGCGCCGTTCGGTGGCTTCAAATTGAGCGGGTTCGGCCGGGAGGGCGGCGGAATCGGCGGACTGCATCAGTACATGGAGCCGATGGCCATCGGAATCCCGTGATCGCCGGCCGCTGTTGTGGGATCATTTCCAGCAACATCCCCCGCAGCCGATCCTGACCGAGGAAACGATGAAAAGTGTTCACCCCAGCAACGTTGGGGGCGCTGACACCGCTGCGGTGTCGCGCCGAAATGGTTTACCGGGGCCCTGCCGCATGAAAAGCTGCTCGGCATGTCCGTAGCTATCGCCCGACCCAAGCTCGAAGGGAACATTGCAGTCGGCGAAGACCGTCAGATCGGCTTCGCGGAGTTCGGCGCCCCGCAGGGACGTGCGGTGTTTTGGCTGCATGGCACCCCTGGGGCTCGCCGACAGATTCCTACCGAGGCCCGGGTCTACGCCGAGCGGCACGACATCCGCCTAATCGGCGTCGACCGTCCTGGCATTGGTTCTTCGACGCCGCATCAGTACGAGACCATTTCCGCATTCGCCGACGACCTGCGCACCATTGCCGACACGCTCGGCATCAGCGACATGGCCGTCGTCGGCCTGTCCGGAGGGGGCCCCTACACCCTTGCGTGTGCCGCCGGCCTGCCCGACCGCGTGGTAGTGGCCGGGGTGCTCGGTGGGGTGGCCCCGACACGGGGCCCCGACGCGATCGCTGGCGGATTGATGGACCTCGGTAAACGTGTCGCGCCCCTGCTGTTACTCGGTGGAAACCCGTTGCGGCTGAGCGCCAGCATGCTGATCCGCGCGGCGCGCCCCGTCGCGTCGCCCGCCCTCGACGTGTATGCCCTGCTCTCGCCGCAAGCCGATCGGCACCTGCTGGCCCGTCCGGAGTTCAAGGCGATGTTTCTCGACGACCTGCTCAATGGCAGCCGTAAGCAGCTGGCCGCGCCGTTCAGCGATGTCATCGTGTTTGCCCGCGACTGGGGATTCCGCCTGGAAGAGGTCAAGGTGCCGGTTCGTTGGTGGCACGGTGACCATGATCACATTGTCCCGTTCTCCCACGGTGAACACGTCGTCTCCCGGTTGCCGAATGCCGAACTATTCCACCTACCCGGCGAGAGTCATCTCGCCGGTTTGGGCCGCGGCGAGGAAATTCTGGCTACTCTAATGAGGATCTGGGACGAGGAGGCTTGACCCGTGTCTGTAGCCGAGGCCGATAATTGCCCCGGGGTCGACCTGGTGGTGGACCCTGCGCGTGCCGCCGAGGGTGCCCCCGCGGTGGCCCCGAAAATGGCGCTCTACCTCACCGACATACCGCGCGCGGTGGCCGAATACGGACAGTTGGTGACCATGATGCCGCTGCGGCGGGCGCTACCCGCCGGAGATGGGCATCCGGTGCTGGTGCTGCCCGGCCTGCTGGCCGGCGACGGCTCCACCTGGACGCTGCGGCGACTGCTGCGTCGTCTTGGATACCAGGCACACGGCTGGCGGCTTGGCCTCAATGTCGGTCCGACCGCCAAGGCAGTGGGTGGCATGGCGGCTCGCCTCGATGAGTTGCACGCTCGCTACAACGCACCGGTCAGCCTGATCGGGTGGAGCCTGGGCGGCATTTTTGCCCGTACTCTAGCTCGCCGCAATCCGTCGGCGGTGCGGCAAGTGATCACGCTCGGTAGTCCGTTTCGGATGGAAGACGAAAGCCAATCCCGGGCGGCGCGCAGCTTCAACCTCTTCGCCGGCCTGCATGCTGAGCGGCCGTCGTTGCCGCTAGCCACCGAGAATGAGCCCATGCCGGTCCCGGCGACCGCCATCTACTCACGGTATGACGGCATGGTTGCGTGGCAGACCTGCATCGACTCACAGTCTGAGCGTTCGGAAAACATCGCGGTGCTCAGCAGCCACATTGGTTACGGCCATCACCCGGCCACCGTTTGGGCCATCGCGGATCGGCTGGCGCAGCCGTTGGGCACGTGGACTCCGTTCCGGCCGCCGGCCATGCTGCGGCCCTTGTTTCCCAGGCCAGTCTCGGGACCGCGCGTTAGCGTCTAACCTGCGTCGCCCTTGATTCGGCTCCGGTGAAGGTCGCCCGGTAGCCTCGCTGACGTGCTGCTGGCTTCGCTAAATCCGTCTGCCGTATCCGCTACCGACATGGCCGACGCGGTTGCCATTGACGGCGTCAAGCTCTCTCGCAGCGACCTACTCGGAGCGGCGACATCGGTGGCCGAACGAGTCGCAGGCGCACATCGGGTCGCGGTGCTGGCCACGCCCAGCGCGTCGACCGTCTTGGCGATTACCGGATGCCTGATCGCTGGCGTGCCCGTAGTCCCGGTACCCGCTGACGTCGGAGTGGCCGAGCGCCGGCACATGCTCACCGACTCCGGCGCGCAGGCCTGGCTGGGGCCGGTGCCCGACCAGCTTGATGGGCTACCGCACATCCCGGTGCGTTTGCACGCGCGTTCCTGGCACCGCTATCCCGAACCATCACCGGATGCCATTGCGATGGTCATCTACACCTCGGGAACTACCGGGCTGCCCAAGGGGGTGCAACTAAGCCGGCGGGCGATCGCGGCCGACCTGGACGCATTGGCGGATGCGTGGCAGTGGACGCCGGCGGACGTTCTGGTGCACGGGTTACCGCTTTATCACGTGCATGGTCTGGTGCTCGGCCTGCTCGGCTCGCTGAGGGTCGGGAATCGATTTGTGCACACGGGAAAACCGACTGCGGCCGGCTATGCTCGGGCCGGTTCGGTGACCGGCGGCACGCTGTATTTCGGGGTGCCTACGGTGTGGTCGCGGGTGGCCGCCGACCGGGCGGCTGCCCAAGAGCTCCGGCGAGCGCGGCTGCTGGTGTCCGGCAGCGCAGCACTGCCGGTGCCGGTGTTCCACAAGATCGCGGAGCTCACCGGCCATCAGCCCATCGAACGCTACGGCGCCTCCGAATCGTTGATCACCCTGTCCACTCGCGCTGATGGCGAACGTCGCCCGGGCTGGGTGGGTCTGCCGCTGGCCGGAGTGCAGACTCGACTGGTTGACGATCACGGTGCGTCCGTTCCGCATGACGGGGAAACCGTTGGCAAGCTTCACGTTCGCGGCCCGACATTGTTCGAC
The DNA here is from genome assembly GCF_900292015.1 of Mycobacterium basiliense. Lineage (NCBI taxonomy): Bacteria > Bacillati > Actinomycetota > Actinomycetes > Mycobacteriales > Mycobacteriaceae > Mycobacterium > Mycobacterium basiliense. The sequence continues at coordinate 4,261,303 of NZ_LR130759.1, read as the reverse complement.
GGGTACCTGAACCTACCGGAGGCCACGGCCGAAGCGTTGGGCGCCGATGGCTGGTATCGCACCGGGGACGTCGCGATCGTTGATAGTGCTGGCATGCATCGCGTCGTGGGACGCGAATCGGTCGACCTGATCAAGTCGGGTGGATACCGGATCGGCGCGGGCGAGATCGAGACGGTGCTACTGGGGCATCCCGACGTGACGGAGGCGGCCGTTGTCGGGCTACCCGACGAGGACCTGGGCCAGCGGATCGTCGCCTACGTCGTCGGCGAGGCCAGCCCCGATGAGTTGATTGAATTTGTTGCCCAACAGCTTTCGGCGCACAAAAGGCCGAGAGAAGTGCGGATCGTCGAGTCGTTACCGCGCAATGCACTGGGCAAGGTCCTCAAGAAGCGGCTACTGACCGAGGGGTAGACCCCAACCAACGAGTCCAGCTACGCCGGTACGCCGTCGTCGTGGTTTGTGGGAGAGGAGAGCTTGCCGATCTTGCTGCCGTGCCACTGCAGCGCTTCGAGGGCGACGGCAACGTGGACGGAGGTGTGGGTGAGCGGACGCGGCAAAAGTCGTTGGGCGGATTCGATTCTCCGCAATAGCGTGTTGCGGTGAGTGTAGAGCCGCTTCGCCGCCCGGGACGCGTTGCACTGCTCATTGATGAAGGTCAGCAGTGTTGCCTGTAGCTCAGGACTTGCTGCCTCCAGTTCCCCCAGCGTGCTAGTAATGAATTCGCGTGCAGCCTCTGGGTTTTGGGTGATAAGTGCGACCATCTGCACGTCCGAGAAGAACGCCACCCGCTGGTCGGACTGCAGTCGAGCCAACGTGCGCTGCGTGGTCAACGCCTCAAGATGGCTGCGCCGAAAACCCTCGGTCCCGCTCGCGGTGGTCCCGATCGCGATGCGTGCGCCCGGTGCGCAGTCCATGGCCTGCTCAACCGTGTCGATGTCGAGACCACTGGCTTCGGCCAGCCACACCCAGCGACTGGCGGCGCTGGCGACCACGGTCAACGGCTGCACCGACCCTACGGCGTGGCTGAAGGCGTCCGTAGCCCGATCCAAATTGCTGTGGTCACCGTCGAGCTCGTCGCTCCACACGATGGCGGCGGTATGGGCCAGATTTAGCGGATAGCCCAATCGCGTTTCGGCGCGCTCGCGGGCGATCGGGGCCCCGTCGAGAATGAGCCCGACAACTTCAAGCCGCTCCGCATGGGTGCCCCGAGTTAGTTCGTCGTGCTCCAGTTGTACCTGCGCGGCGATGCCAGCGAGCGTGGCCTCAATAAACTCGTTGACCGATCTTGCGGACACATCGAGCAGCTCACGCAGTTCCTGAGGGTCGGAGGTGAGATCGAACGCGATCTCCATCCACAGCCGCCACGCCATGTACTGCCCGATGCGATAGACGTCGAGCGCCAACGCGTCCAGCCCGCGGCGGACCAGGTCTCGTGCCATCCGCAGCGGTTCTCCGCCGAGGTTCGCGGGTACCGGCGCGCCGGGGTCGCGCATGTTGGCGGCCGCCCAGTGCACCAGATTGGCGCGGTTGGCTCGCTTCACCACTTTCGCCAGCACGGGATCGTTGGCAATGGCGGGGTTTGCCGACACCGTGGAGCGGTCTAGTTCATCGATCCACTCCGGTCCGGCATTGAGCGCGATTCTGGCTCCTTCGCGGATCAGCTCGCGAATTCGCGGCGAGGGAAGTTGCCATGCCACGCACCGATTTTAGGGCCGGAGAGTGGCCGGCGCAGCCCGGGTTCCAGCTGTTGGGGTGGATTTCACCTATTGCGTTCGTCACGTGCTCGAAGCATGGGTGTGGGTTTATGGTGCGGCCAATATCCCGGCGCGACAGAAACGCCGGTCGAGTCGGTCTGCGCTGAGAGTCGACTCGCCCGAAAGCACTTGAGGTTGTTGCGCGCACAAGCCGCAGATGCCATTAATTTGAACAATAAGTGAACAAAAGATGAACTCAACGGTGGTGTGCTCACCCGCTACGGATAGCGCGCAACGTGTTGGCGCACAGCACAATAGGCGCAGTATTTGCAATCACCGTGATCTCAGATTCGGCGGTGCTCACCCGCGGTGCAGTTTGCACCATATCGGCGGTCCAGACGAAGAAGATTGGTGAATATTTCACCTCCAGCCGAGTCGATGGGTGCATTGTGCACCTGGCCTTTCGGCAGTTGGGGGGAATTAACCTATTGCGGCCGTTGTGCGTTCGTAATCATTGGCAGCAGTTCGTCACCGCCAACCCAACCCTGTGGCGGAGGACGCGAGCCAACGGCGGCTCAACGAGAACACCTGCATCGCCGAGCCGTCATTGTGACCGGCCGGATCCCTATAGGAGGTACGTACGTGTCTTTTTTGACGGCACAACCAGAGATGTTGGCCGCAGCTGCCGGCAACCTTGGATCCATTGGTGCCACGTTGAGGGCGGGGAATGCCGCTGCAGCCGCTCCGACAACGGGAGTGCTGCCGCCAGCTGCCGATGAGGTTTCCGCGCTCATCGCGGCGCAATTTGCCACGCATGCGGCGATGTATCAGACGGTGAGCGCGAAGGCTGGCGCGATCCACGACCAGTTCGTGGCCACTCTTTCGACGAGCGCCGCTTCCTATGCGGCCACCGAAGCCGCCAACGCGGTGGCATCTCAATAACGCGGCCCGACGATTGTTGAATAGAAGGACGTGGCGATGGATTTCGGGGCTTTACCACCGGAGATCAACTCCGCGAGGATGTACACCGGTCCTGGGTCGGGCTCGATCCTGGCCGCCGCTGACATTTGGGATGGTGTCGCTGCTGATCTGTACGGCGCGGCGTCCTGTTTTCAGTCGGTGGTCTGGGGTCTGACAGTGGGGCAGTGGCTGGGCCCGTCGGCGGGGTTGATGGGCGCGGCGGCCTCCCCGTATGTGGCGTGGATGAGCGTCACCGCGACTCAGGCCGAACTCACCGCTAACCAGGCCCGCGCCGCGGCGGCGGCCTACGAAGCGGCGTTCGCGATGACGGTGCCGCCGCCAGTGATCGCGGAGAACCGCATTCAGCTGATCACGCTGATCGCGACCAACCTTTTCGGTCAAAACACGCCGGCGATCGCCACCACCGAGGCCGAGTATGGGGAGATGTGGGCCCAGGACGCGGCCGCGATGTATGGCTACGCCAGCTCGGCGGCGGTGGCAACGGAGACGTTGACGCCGTTCGAAGAGGCACCGGAGATCACTAACGCCGGTGGGTTGGTGGAGCAGGCCGTGGCGGTCGAGGAGGCCACCGACACCGCTGCGGCGAACCAGCTGATGTCCGACGTGCCGCAGGCCCTACAGCAGCTTGGCAACCCGACCCAAGGCAGCACACCGCTGTCGAAGTTGAGCGACTTCTGGAAGGCGATCTCGCCGCATTTGTCGCCGATCAGCAACATGGTGTCGATGGTCAACAACCACGTGTCGATGCTCAACTCGGGTGTCTCGATGACCAATACGGCTAGTTCACTGCTCAAGGGCATGGCCCCGGCGGCGGCCAGGGCGGTGGAAACCGCGGCCGAAAGCGGAGCGAGAGCAATGGCCTCGATGGGCAGCGGGCTAGCACCGTCCGGTCTGGGTGGTGCTGGGATCGTGAACGGCGTAGGTCGGGCGCTCTCGGTGGGTGGCCTCTCGGTGCCGCAGGCGTGGGCAGAGGCGAACCAAGCGGTCATACCGGCGGCTCGAGCGTTGCCGGTCACCCCGTTGGCCAACGCCGCCGCGAGCCAGTCTGGACCCATGCTGAGTGGCATGCCGCTGGGCCAACTGGCCAACGGAAGCGGCAATGGAGTCAGTGGCGTGCTGCGGGTTACACCGCGGGCCTTCGTGATGCCGCGCCCGCCCGCGGCGGGATAGCGCTATCAGAAGGTCCTCGCGGCGGTGGTTGTATCCGACTCTGCCTGTGACCATCGGTTTAACCGGTGGTCACAGGCAGAGCGTCAATCAATCAGGGGACAACCGTCCGGACGGGATGGGTGGCCGACCAGACCGGGTGCGTCAGGTCATTGCCGTAGTGGTCGATGGGATGAGTCGGGAGCTGTGGCTGCCGCATCTCGCCCCAGTGCGGACGCATCTCGCCCCACTGCGGACGCAGCTGACCGATTTCCGGGCGCATTTGACCCATGCCCCGGTGCATCTGACCGGCGCCTGGCCGCATCGGGCCCAGGCCCGGGTGGCCCGGGGCCGCCAAAGCGATCGCAGGTCCCGTCAATGCTCCGGCAATGGAGAGGCCTAGGGCACACAGAACACCTGCCGACAAGGTGCGAAACTTGAACATTTTCAATCCTTTCCAAGTACGTGGCCCCAGCAGAGTCCGAGCTGTCGACGCTGAAGAACTCGGACTTCAATGGCTGCGATGCCATGTCGAGGCCACCGCCAACCCGCTGATTGTCATGTGTGGTTGACAATCACAGACTAAGCCCGTTACCGTGAATTGTCAACCATGATTGACGGACTCCTTGGTCGGTCTCCGCGACAGCCGACTAACGATTTCGGGGTGGGCTGGCATTCGACGTTGGCCGCCAGAGGGCCCAGTGCGGCGGTCGAGACCACATCGAGGACGCAGGCGGTCGCTGCCAACGTGGATGGGCGCTCGTGAAAGGCGATGCTCTTTGCGCAGTGGCTTTGCTGGACAGAAAGATACAGGAGCGTGTGGTATGGACGAGTACTACCGCGTGGTGGGCGTGACTGGTGAAGCCCTCGGGAGGGCAAAGAGTTTCGAGTCCGACAACAAGTACCTGACCCAAACGTTGGGCAGATGTTGCCGGCAACTGTTCAGGATGTTGGTAGCAAATTCACGGCAGGACAACGGATTAGACTCGCCGCTTAGCATCACGTTTTTATCGTGGATCTAGCCGTGGATGCAGCGGGCTCTGCTCGGGCCTCCGTCGGTTTGCTTGAGCCCGACCTGGCGCCAACGCCGATGCGCAGGCTGGCGGCTGCCTGCGCAGTTGGCTCAGCCGTTGAATTTTACGACTTCTACATCTACGGCACCGCGGCGGCTCTGGTGTTTCCTTCGGTGTTCTACCCGAATCTCGGCACCTCGATGGCCACGATTGCATCGATGGGGACGTTTGCCGCGGCGTTTCTGTCGCGGCCGCTTGGTGCGGTGGTTTTCGGGCATCTTGGGGACCGGCTAGGTCGTAAGAGGACGCTGGTCGCAACCTTGTTGATCATGGCCGTTTCGACGGTGACTGTTGGGGTGGTTCCGAGCTCGGCAACCATTGGGCTGGCCGCCCCGATGATCCTGATATCCCTGCGGCTGATGCAAGGTTTCGCGGTTGGCGGCGAATGGGCCGGTTCTGCATTATTGAGCACCGAATCCGCGCCTGCGCATAGGCGGGGTCATTATGGCATGTTCACCACACTGGGCGCCGGCCTTGCGCTGGCTCTGAGCGGACTGACTTTCTTGGGCGTGAACTACACCATGGGAGAAGACAGCGTCGCGTTCATGCGATGGGGTTGGCGTATCCCGTTCTTGCTCAGTGCTGTGCTGATCGGTATCGCTATGTTCGTCCGCCTCAAGATCAACGAGACCCCCGTCTTTACCCAGGAGAGGTCCACTGCCAGCGCCGGCAATGCGAGAAGCCGGCGCCCTTTTGCTGCGCCGCTGGCTGAGGTGTTGCGTTGGCAGTGCCGTGAGATCCTGCTGGCGGCCGGCAGCGTGCTCGGTGCCTTCGGTTTCGTCTATTTGGCCAGCACCTACCTACCCTCTTACGCGCAAACTCACGTCGGGTACTCGCGCAATTTCATCCTGCTCGTCGGTGTGCTAGGCGGGCTGATCTGCATCGCATTCGCTGCCCTTACGGCCACTCTGTGCGATCGTTTTGGACGGCGCCGCATGATGCTCATCGCCTGGGCGTTGGGTCTACCGTGGTCGCTGTTGGTGATGCCGTTGATTGATTCGGGTTATCCTGCATTGTTTTTGGTAGCGCTGCTCGGTGTCTATGCGATTGCCGCGGGCGCTTTCGGTCCCGTTGTCTCCTTCGTTCCCGAACTATTCGCTACCCGTTACCGCTACACGGGCACAGGTCTGGCGGTTAACCTGGCCGGCATTGCCGGCGGTGCGGTCCCGCCATTTGTTGCCGGGAGTCTGTTGACCACCTTCGGCAGCTCCGCGGTCGGTTTCATGATGGCAATTTTGGTGGCTGCCAGCCTCATCAGCGTCTATCTGCTTCCCGAAACCGCAGGCACCGCGCTGGTCGGTCGCTAGCCGGCGGGCCGGCTGGTTGCGTGCCCAGGTCCTGCGGATGCGAATTCGATTGCAGGGAAGTGATTTTGGAAAAGCCAGGGTCGCTGGCCAGGGTTATCGCGGCGCCGCAGGAGTCGAAGGGCACGGCAACACGGCTGGGCCTCACGGCGTGGTCCAGAACCGGCAGGTGCCGTGCCCGAATTGAGCAATCATCCGAGATTCCAATCGGGCCAACGCGATGAGACCGGTCGTAGTGAAAGGCTCTGCCCCGGCCACGTGGCTAGCGTGTGGCCGGGGCAGAACGATCTTCCGGTTGTGCGGGCTACTAGGGAGCCAGCGCCCAAACTGGGTGTGTGGCCGACCAGACCGGGTGGGTCAAGTCATCGCCGTAGTGGTAGATCGGGTGGTCCGGCGGTGGGACCGGGTGCATCGGAGCCCCCGGGGCTGGATGCAGTGGGTCGCCTGGGCCCGGCTGGAGCGGAGCTCCAGGGGCGGGGTGGCCGGGGACCCCGGGGCCGGGGTGCTGTGGACCACCCACCGGACCCGGGTCTGCGAGCGCAATCGCGGGTGCCACCACGACCCCCGCCAGCGCTAAGCCAACTGCGCACATAACACCTGCCGACAAGGTGCGGATCTTTGACATTTCAGTTTCCTTTCTGGGCGGTGAAGGCGTTCCCCCAACAAAGCTCGCGTTGTCGACGCGGAAGAACTCGGGCTTATTGGTATGGGCGGCCGGGGTAGCCGGTCGTTCCATGCCAGGTTCGAGGATCACGCTCACCACCAAAATTGTCATATACGGTTGACAATTTGAAGAGTAGGGCCCATGAGCTAGATTGTCAACCATGTTTGACGAGTCGCTTTATCGGTCACCACAGACGCCCCTCGGCCAGGGGCTTCGGGTCGCCTGGTGGAGCTACGTCCATCGGGTTGATACCGAGATGGAGGCCGCAGGCTTCGAGCGCCGGCGTTTTTCAATGAACTACGTGTTTGCCCTTTACGCGCTACCGGGGCCGATGACGATCTCGCAGATGGGCCGACAATTCGGCGTCAGTCGACAGGCGGCCAGCAAGCTCGTCGCCGAACTGCGCGATCGCGGCTACGTGCAGACCACGCCGTCTGCGACCGACCAGCGCGAGAAGGTGGTTGAACTTACTCCGAAAGCGATCGAGTACGTGACCGTGCGTCAGCGCGCGGCGGCCGACCTCGACCGGGTGATCCACGAGCGTGTTGGCGCTGAGGGAGCCCGCGAGCTCTACCGGATTCTCGACATCGTCGGTGAAGCCGCTCGGGGAGAGGCCGAATTCGATCCCGCCAACCTCTACCGCGAACCCGACCTATGGTGACGCGGCCAGGCCGCTAGCTAGTTGGCGTGCAGATCCTCGTTGAGTGCGATGCCCTGACCGTTGCGCGCCACCACCTCGACCGCTCCGGTCACTGAGTTGCGGCGGAACAACAGATTGTTGCTGCCGGACAGCTCGCGCGCCCTGACCGTGCTGCCGTCCGGGGTGGTGACCTTGGTGCCGGCCGTGACGTACAACCCGGCCTCCACCACGCAGTCGTCGCCCAGGGAGATACCCAGCCCGGCGTTGGCGCCCAGTAGGCAGCGTTTCCCGATCGAAATAACTTGTGTGCCACCTCCGGACAGCGTGCCCATGATGGACGCTCCGCCGCCGACGTCGGAGCCGTCACCCACTACCACGCCCGCCGAAATGCGGCCCTCGACCATGGAGGCGCCCAGGGTGCCGGCGTTGTAGTTGACGAAGCCCTCATGCATCACCGTGGTGCCCGGTGCCAGGTGGGCACCCAAACGCACCCGGTCGGCATCGGCGATCCGTACACCACTGGGCATGACGTAGTCGACCATCCGCGGGAATTTGTCGATGCCATAGACCGTCACTGTTCCGCGCCGGCGGAGCCGGGCCCGCACCGCTTCGAAACCTTCGATTGCGCATGGTCCGCGATTAGTCCACACCACATTGGTCAATACCCCGAACAAGCCGCCGGCGTTCAGCCCGTGCGGCGCGACCAGGCGGTGAGAGAGCAGGTGCAGCCGCAGATAGGCGTCGTAGGCGTCGGCGGCGACATCGTCGAGTGCACCGATGACCGTACGCACCGCGATGACCTCCGTCCCACGGTCGTCGTCGCGACCGATCAACGCGGCCAGCTCGGCAGGAACGTCGGACGCGGCCAGCCGCGATGTCGCGCTGCTACCCGGTTCGGTCAGTTCCGGGGCGGGAAACCAGGTGTCGAGGACCGATCCATCGGAGGCGAGGGTCGCCAAGCCGATGCCAGCTGCTCCAGTCACGCCTGGACACGCTACTTTGTGCCGTCGGGCCGGCGCGCACCCGGCTGGGATCTACCCTGGAGCGGTGTTGGACTTGCGCGGGGATCCGATTGACCTGACCGCCGCGTTGATCGATATCCCGAGCGAATCGCGGAACGAGGCGCGCATCGCTAACGAGGTGGAAGCGGCGTTGCGCGCCCAGACGTCGGGTTTTGAGATCATTCGCAACGGCAACGCGGTGCTCGCCCGGACCGGGCTGAACCGGCCCGCGCGGGTGCTGCTGGCCGGACATCTGGACACCGTGCCGGTGGCCGACAACCTGCCCAGCCGTCGCGAGAACGGGGAGCTGCATGGGTGCGGCGCGGCCGACATGAAATCCGGCGACGCGGTATTCCTACATCTGGCGGCCACCGTGGCCGAGCCGGTACACGACCTGACACTGGTCTTTTACGACTGCGAGGAAATCGAGGCGGCGGCAAACGGTTTGGGTCGGATCGAGCGCGAGTTGCCGGACTGGCTGGCCGCCGATGTCGCCATCCTGGGCGAGCCCACGTCGGGCTACATCGAAGCCGGTTGTCAGGGCACGCTGCGCGTCGTCATCACCGTGACCGGAGCCCGCGCGCATTCAGCACGTTCCTGGCTGGGTGACAACGCAATTCACAAACTGAACGCCGTGCTGGACCGGTTGGCCCGTTACCAGGCGCGCAGCGTCGACATCGACGGTTGCACCTACCGGGAGGGTTTGTCGGCGGTGCGCATCGACGGCGGTGTGGCCGGCAACGTAATTCCGGACCAGGCTTCGGTGACGGTCAACTATCGCTTTGCGCCGGACCGCTCGCCGAGTGCGGCGCTGCAGCATGTGCGCGAAGTCTTCGACGGGCTCGACGTGCAGATCGAGCAGACCGATGCCGCGGCGGGCGCGTTGCCCGGGCTGGCACAACCGGCCGCCAAGGCGTTGGTGGCGGCCGCCGGCGGCCAGGTTCGAGCGAAATACGGCTGGACGGATGTTTCCCGATTCGCCGCCCGGGGCATACCGGCGGTCAACTACGGGCCCGGCGACCCGAATCTGGCGCACTGCCGCGACGAACGGGTGCCGATCGGAACGATCACCGCCACCGTGCAGATGTTGCGCCGTTACCTGGGCGGCTAGCCCCCGGGCGGCGCCGGCGTCAGGGGGTCACGACGACATCGACGCGTTCGGCGCCGACATGAGCCACCACGGTCAGCACGGGCGCGTTGGGCGCCGAAACGATTTCGCCGCCATTGACGCTCGGACGTTGCTGCCGGCCGGCGGCGGGCTGGGTCGTAAACCAGGGCCTGGGCGTTTCGCGATTGGCTCGTCTTGTCGTTGCCGGTATAAGCCCAATACAGCCAGCAGATCTTGTGCAGGTCCGCCTTGCCCATCACCTCGGCGATGTTTTCCACGTTGTCGGTAGCGCCGAATTCCGTTACCAAGCCCGGTATTTGCTGAGGTGGTTGTGCCGGGTCGAGCTGAGAAAGGTGACACCGTCTTGCCCGGCACAGCCCACGTTTGCGGGTATCGCTGACTCGAAGGCGCAGTAGTCATGGAACCCGAACTCGGTCAGCGGGTCGGCCGCGGTGCCCAGGTCGGTGTGAATACCTTGGCTGGACAAGGTTTTTGGCTCGACGAACACCGACGTGGGCGGGTCGGGGTCCGAATCGCCGTCACCACCTGCCCGGGAATAGCGGCCAGCTAGCGGTTGGCCGAGCGCTCCGCCTGACCGGCTGCATCGGCGGCCGCCGCGTGCATACCAATCGCGGCCAACTCGTCGGCCACCGCCGCCAGCGCCGCGGCATCGTCGGCGGCCAGGGCCCGGGCATGCCGGGCAACGATATTGCCTACGGCGCAGTCGATCTCGGCGGCCAACCGAGTCACCGGGTCCACGGCGCGGACGTCGCCGAGACGAACGGCATCATGCCAGGCGCGTAGCGCCACCGCCGACTGCGCACCCCGCTCAGCGGTCCGGGCCGCGTCGCGAGTATCCGCGATGGCGCCGGCCTTGTCACGGGCGGTCGCCTTGGTCCACGCGCGGGCCAGCCCCAGCTCGGGCGCGAACAGAGCAGACTTGGTACCGTGTCGAGTTTCCGCCCGCCGCAATGCTTTTGCTGACTCAGCGATGTCGCCCTGCTGGGCGATAGCGGTCGCCAGCAACATTAGGGACAGCGGGCCCCACGAATATCCGGAGCGCTCCAATTCCGCCGCTGTGGGCTCCAACAGCGAGGCCGCAGCGGCGAATTCGCCCTCGACGATAAGCACCTGTGCCAGCAACACTTCACCGATGGCGCGGCCGGGTTGCTGCAGCTCGGCGAAATCGGTGAACTGCTGGGCCAGGGTATGCGCCCGCGCAACTTCACCGGCCATCAACAACGACGTGATCTGACCCAGGCCGACGGTGAACCGCAACAGTCCCGGATGCTCGGCACCCGACGCCCGCTCGGCTAACCGTTCAACCTCGGCGAACCGGCCCATTCGCGCCGAAGACAACGCGGCGGTGCTGGCCGCCCAGGAGATCGCGGTGTCGTCAGCCGAAGGTTGCGACAGCGCGTCCGTGGCCAATGTGATGGCCAGCGGCAGGTTTCCAGCGTTCATCGCGAACGTCGCCGTCAGCGCATCCAGGGTGGTACGCGCCGTCGGATCGGTGACCCGTTTGCGGGTCGTCTGCAGGAATGCGGTGGCCCGCTCGGGCTCGCCGAGCATCCAGAACTGGTTGGCCGCCCGTGGTACCGCCCAGGCCATCAGATCTGTCTCCGACAGATCGGCTGGGTCCACGGCCGCCAGCACGGTGCCGGCTTCGCGGCCGCGACCTCGCCAGGCCAGTGCCTGGCCCAGGACCAGCCGTGGCTCCAAGCCGCCTGAGCGGTCCAGCGCGGCCCGAGCCAATCGCTCGGCAAGTGCCAGATCGCCTAGCCGCAGCGCCTGCTGAGCGGACTCCACCACCTCATCTAGCGGTTGTGGCGCGTCGCTATCCAGTGCCAGCGACGCCAGCCGCAGCCGGTCGCTGGGGTGGTCGGACGGATGTTGCGAAAGCTGGGTGACCAATTCGGTACGGCGTCGTCTGGCCCCCTCGGGGCCTAGCGCGGCGCACGCTCGTTTGGCGAACAACGGGTGCGCCGTGTACACCACCGGCTCGTCGTCGGGTTCGCCGCGGACCCGGGTTTCCGCCGCGCCCAATTCCGCTGCTTGGGCCACCGCGCCTTCGCCGGCGAGGTCGGTGAGATCGGCCAGCGACAGTGGCTCCTCGACGGCGAGGTAGTCCAGCACGGCGCGCGCCGGCTCAGGCAATTCGGCGATGTATTCGTCGACGTCGGCGGGCTCGGACTGTTTGGTTACTCCGCCGGGCGGGTCGACATCGATACGCACCAACAGTCCGTCGGTCCACAACGCGGCGATGGCCTCGGGGGCGGGCCCATAATCCGGACCGCGTGCGGTGACGATCATTCGGGTCCTACCGGCCAGCGCAAGCTGGTAGACCATAGTCGCCGAAAGGATGTCCAGATCGTGCGCGTCGTCGACGACCAGCAGCAGATCGCCCTGAGGGATGTTGCGGCCCAACGATGCCCGGGCCGCACGCAGCAGGGCGGCGGGCTTGCCGATCTCGGCGATCTCCACCAGGTGGCTGAAGGCTCCAAACGGGACGGTGCGCTCGGTTGGCGTTCCGGTGACCCAACGGGTGATGGTGCCCGGATGTCCGTGGAGGAAGTGCTCGGCGGCCAAGCGGGCCAGCGTGGATTTGCCGACGCCGTCGGGTCCGAGCACCACTGCGCCCGGTTGCGCCGACTCGCTCAACGCAACGTCCAACTGCTCCAAGGCGGTCACGTGTTGGGGGACGTTCCATCGAATCGGCATCGCCGAATTTTATCGCCGGGAATAAACCTTCCCGGGTTGGACACCGGTGGTCTACGTTTCGGTGTATGAGCGCGAGCGACGACAGATCCTGGACGGTGGCCGTGTACTGTGCGGCCGCACCGACACACCCGGAACTGTTGGATCTCGCCGCTGAGGTCGGCGCGGCGATCGCCGCGCAGGGCTGGAAACTGGTGTGGGGCGGTGGCCACGTTTCGGCGATGGGGGCCGTCGCCTCGGCGGCGCGGGCCCGCGGTGGTTGGACCATCGGTGTGATCCCCAAGATGCTGGTGTACCGCGAGTTGGCCGACGACGATGCCGACGAGCTGATCGTCACTGACACCATGTGGGAGCGGAAACAGGTCATGGAGGATCGCGCCGACGCGTTCATCGCCTTGCCCGGCGGCGTCGGCACTCTGGACGAGCTGTTGGACGTCTGGACCGAGGGATATCTCGGCATGCACGAAAAACCCATCGTGGTGTTGGATCCGTGGGGACATTTCGACGGTCTGCGGGCGTGGCTGCACGGTTTGGTCGATACCGGCTACGTGTCCAGGCCAGCGATGCAACGACTGATCGTCGTCGACACCATCGATGGCGCGCTGCACGCCTGCGCACCTGTCTGAGGCCCGTCGGCGACGCTTGGTCGATCCCGTTAGGCTGGCCGCCAAAACTCGCCGCCGAACTTGCTCTGAACGAATCGAGGGATCAGTGTCCGATCACGATCACCAGGCCGGGGCGCGCAGCAGGGTCAAGCTCACCGACGTCGCGGCTCGGCTGCCCGCAGTGCTGGCCGACACGCCGTCGATCGTGCGCGGGGCGGTCACCGGGCTGCTCGCGCGGCCGACGTCGAAGGCGTCGATCGGTTCGGTGTTCCAGGACCGGGCCGCTCGCTTCGGTGAGCGGATCTTCCTGCAATTCGGCGACCGACAGCTGACCTATCGGGAAGCCAATGCGACCGCTAACCGGTACGCTGCGGTGCTGGCCGCCCGTGGTGTGGGGCCCGGCGACGTGGTCGGCATCATGCTGCGCAACTCGCCCAATACGGTCCTGGTGATGTTGGCCGCCGTCAAGTGCGGCGCCATCGCCGGCATGCTCAACTATCACCAGCGCGGGGACGTACTTGCCCACAGCCTGGGCCTGCTGGGTGCGAAAGTAACCGTCGCGGAGTCTGACCTGGTCAGCGCCATCAGCGAAAGCGCCGGCGAGGCCGGCTCCCTGGTGACCATCGAAGACCTGGAGCGCATTGCGGCGACCGCACCGGCCAGCAACCCGGCGTCGGCGTCGGCGGTGCGCGCCCAGGACACCGCGTTCTACATTTTCACCTCGGGCACCACCGGATTCCCCAAGGCCAGCGTGATGACCCACTACCGGTGGCTACGTGCGCTGGCGGTGTTTGGTGGCATGGGGCTGCGCCTGAAGAGCTCCGACACCCTTTACTGCTGCCTGCCCCTGTACCACAACAATGCGCTAACGGTGGCGATGTCGGCGGTGATCAATTCCGGGGCGACCTTGGCGCTGGGCAAGTCGTTCTCGGCCTCGCGGTTCTGGGACGAAGTGATCGCCACCAACGCCACCGCGTTCGTCTACATCGGCGAAATCTGCCGTTACCTGCTGAATCAGCCGACCAAACCGACCGACCGCGCACATCAGGTGCGGGTGATCGCCGGCAACGGGCTACGGCCGGAAATCTGGAACCAGTTCGTCGAACGGTTCGGCATTGCGCGGGTGTGTGAGTTCTATGCCGCCAGCGAGGGTAACTCCGCTTTCGTGAACATCTTCAATGTGCCTCGGAGCACCGGGATCTCGCCGATGCCGCTGGCCTACGTGCAGTACGACCCGGACACCGGGGCCCCGTTGCGGGACGAGAGTGGCCGGGTGCGCCGGGTGCCGGCCGGTGAACCCGGTCTCTTGCTCAGCCGGGTCAATCGACTGCAGCCGTTCGACGGTTACACCGACCCGGCGGCCAGTGAGAAGAAGTTGGTGCGCAACGCGTTCCGCGACGGCGACTGCTGGTTCAACACCGGTGATGTGATGAGCCCGCAAGGTATGGGTCACGCCGCGTTCGTCGACCGACTGGGCGATACCTTCCGCTGGAAGGGCGAAAACGTGGCGACCACGCAGGTGGAAGCGGCCCTGTCGACGGACCCGGCCGTCGAGGAGTGCACGGTGTACGGAGTCGAGGTACCCAACACCGGCGGGCGTGCCGGGATGGCCGCGGTCAAGCTGCGCGACGGCGCCGACTTCGATGGGAACTCGTTGGCCCGCGCGGTGTATGACGAGCTGCCCGCCTATGCGCTGCCGTTGTTCGTGCGGGTGGTCGAATCCATGGCGCACACCTCGACGTTCAAGAGTCGAAAGGTGGAGCTGCGCGAGCAGGCCTACGGCGCTGGCATCGAAGACCCGCTGTATGTGTTGGCCGGCCGCAACGAGGGCTACCTGCCGTATTACGCCGAGTACCCCGATGAGGTCGCTGCGGGTAAGCGGCCTCGGGGCTAGGGGGCTAGGGGGCTAGGGGGCTAGGGGGCTAGCGGCGGCGAGTCTGCGCTCACGGCATCGAACCTGCGGACGTGGTGCCCGCACGCGACCCCGACTAGCGCTGGACGCAGGCTCGAGGGCTCTGCCCGCACCAGGCACTATGTAGGCGTGCAGGCAACGTTGTGTGGCCGCCCGGTGGCCGGGGACCGCCCGCTGATCATGGCGATCGTCAACCGAACCCCGGACTCGTTCTACGACAAGGGTGCGACCTTCAGCGACGAGGCCGCCCGCGAAGCGGTGCATCGGGCCATCGCCGAGGGTGCCGACGTCATCGACATCGGGGGCGTCAAAGCGGGACCGGGGCAGAACGTGGACACCGATACCGAGATCGCCCGGCTGGTGCCCTTCATCGAATGGGTTCGCGGCGCCTACCCTGACCAGCTGATCAGTGTCGACACCTGGCGTTCCGAGGTGGCCCGGCTGGCGTGCGGGGCGGGCGCGGATTTGATCAATGACTCCTGGGGCGGCGTGGACCCCGCGACAGCTCACGTGGCCGCCGAGTGCGGTGCGGGTCTGGTCTGTGCGCATACCGGGGGAGCGCGGCCGCGCACGCGCCCGTTCCGAGTGAGTTACGGTACGACAACCCGCGGCGTGGTGGACGAGGTGATTCGCCAGGTCACAGCTGCCGCCGAGCGGGCGGTCGCCGCCGGAGTGGTCCGCGACAGGGTGTTGATCGACCCGACGCACGATTTCGGCAAGAACACCTTCCACGGGTTACTCCTGTTGCGTCATGTGCCCGAACTTGTTAAGACCGGATGGCCTGTGCTCATGGCTTTGAGCAACAAGGACTTCGTCGGGGAGACTCTGGGTGTGGATGTGACCGAGCGGCTTGAGGGAACATTGGCCGCGACCGCGTTGGCGGCAGCCGCTGGCGCGCGCATGTTTCGGGTGCACCAGGTAGCCGCCACCCGGCGAGTGCTGGAGATGGTGGCCTCGATCCAGGGGACGCGCCCGCCGACGCGCACAGTGAGAGGACTTGCATGACGGCATCGGAGTTGGTCGCCGGGGAGCTCGCCAATAACGCGGTGCTGGACGCACGGCCTGGCGACACCTGGTTGTCCGACCGCAGCTGGAACCGCCCACGGTGGACAATCAGCGAATTGATCGCCGCCAAGCGAGGGCGAACGATTTCGGTGGTGCTTCCGGCCCTCAACGAGGAAGAAACCATCGAGTCGGTTATCGACAGCATCTTTCCCCTGGTTGATGGCCTGGTAGACGAACTGATCGTGCTGGATTCCGGCTCCACCGACGACACCGAGATCCGCGCCATCGCCGCCGGGGTTCGGGTCGTCAGCCGCGAGCAGGCGTTGCCCGAAGTACCCGCGCGGCCCGGCAAGGGTGAGGCATTATGGCGCTCGTTGGCCGCCACTAGCGGTGACATCGTGGTGTTCATCGACTCCGACCTGGTCAACCCGCACCCGATGTTCGTGCCGTGGCTGGTCGGTCCGTTGCTTACCGGCGAGGGCATTCACCTGGTCAAGAGCTTTTACCGGCGGCCGCTTCAGGTAGGTGATGCCAGTGGTACGGCCGGCGAGACGGGTGGGGGTCGCGTCACCGAGCTGGTGGCACGGCCGCTGTTGGCGGCGCTGCGGCCCGAGCTGGGCCGGGTGATGCAACCGCTGGGGGGCGAGTATGCGGCCAGTCGGGAGCTGCTGACGTCTTTGCCGTTTGCCCCCGGCTACGGCGTGGAGATCGGCCTATTGGTCGACACCTTCGATCGGCTGGGGCTGGACGCGATAGCGCAGGTCAATCTTGGTGTGCGGGCGCACCGTAACCGGCCGCTGGCTGAGCTGGGGGCAATGAGCCGCCAGGTCATCGCTACCTTGCTGTCTCGCTGCGGGATCCCTGATTCCGGGGTTGGGCTGACCCAGTTTTCCGCCGTGGGTGCTGGCTACGCGGCGCACACCTGGCCCGTCTCGCTAGCGGATCGGCCGCCGATGAATGTGCTTCGGCCACGCTGAACGCGGTCCTGTCGGCACCTTGAGGCAAGATCGACGACGTGGCGTTGGTATTGCTGTACCTGGTGGTGCTGGTCCTGGTGGCGATCGTGTTGTTCGCCGTGGCGAGCTTGCTATTTGGGCGCGGTGAGCAGTTGCCGCCCCTGCCGCGGGCCACCACGGCAACCATGCTGCCCGCTTGTGACATTACGGGCGCCGACATCGATGCGGTCAAGTTCACCCAGGTGCTGCGCGGCTACAAGACCAGCGAGGTCGACTGGGTGTTGGACCAACTAAGCCGCGAACTCGAGGCGTTGCGGGGGCAGTTGGCGGCGACCCATGCCGCGCCGGCCAGCGAGCCGATGTCAGGGGATGCGGGCGCGGCGGGCGACGGATCCGTCGCCGCGGACGGTCCCGAAACCAGGTGACCGGCGTGAGTGACCAAGACTTGGTTCGCTGCGGCTGGGCGGAGGTTCGTCCGGGCCCTGACGCCGAGATGTACCGCAATTATCACGACCAGGAGTGGGGCCGCCCGCTGCGTGGCGAGGTGGCGCTGTTCGAACGGATGAGCCTGGAGGCCTTCCAAAGCGGCCTGTCCTGGCTGATCATCCTGCGGAAGCGGGAGAATTTCCGGCGGGCTTTTTCCGGGTTCGACATCGAGAAGGTCGCGAACTACACCGATACCGATGTGCAGCGGCTGCTGGTGGACCAGGGCATAGTCCGAAATCGCGCCAAAATCGAAGCGACCATCGCCAACGCGCGTGCGGTAGCTGACCTCGGATCCGAGGAGGAGCTATCCGAGCTGCTGTGGTCATTCGCGCCGCCGCCCCGACCCCGCCCCGCATCCCTCTCCGAAATCCCCTCAGCCACTGCGGAATCAACGGCAATGGCGCGTGAACTCAAGCGGCGCGGGTTCCGTTTTGTAGGCCCGACCACCGCCTATGCGCTGATGCAGGCCACCGGGATGGTGGACGACCATGTTGCCGCTTGCTGGGTGCCGCGGGAGCCTCGGTGAGGTCCGGTGAGGGCACAAATCCGGGTCTTGTGCACCTTGTGACCTGGATAGGGAACAATAGAGGGGTGATTTGGCAGTTCAATGTCGGGTATGGCTGGGAATCCACGTACGGGGCATGCTCGGCGCCGGCCAGGTCTGCAACCGCGGGCCAGCTCGAATCTGGAGGGAGCACTCGATGGCGGCGATGAAGCCCCGGACCGGCGACGGTCCACTGGAAGCAACCAAGGAGGGGCGCGGCATCGTGATGCGGGTACCACTCGAGGGCGGCGGCCGGCTTGTCGTCGAGCTGACACCCGACGAAGCTGCCGCATTGGGTGACGAGCTCAAGGGCGTAACGAGCTAAGTGGGGTCATCCCCGAGTGGTGCGTCACTGGCACACCTCCCGATAGATGTCTAGTGTCTGCTCGGCGATGTGCGCCCACGAGAATTCCTCGATACAGCGCTGGCGTCCGGCCTGGCCGTAGCGTTCCGCTGTGGCCGGGTCGGCAACAATGGCATTGACCGTCTCGGCCAATCGGGCTTGGTAGCCGTTCGGGTCATTGGGGTCGTAATGCACCAGCGAACCGGTGACCCCGTCGGTGACGACTTCAGGTATCCCACCGACGTCGGAGGCCACCACCGCGGTCGCGCAGGCCATCGCCTCGAGATTGACGATGCCCAACGGCTCGTAAATCGACGCGCATGCGAAAACTGTTGCCGCCGAGAGTATTTCGCGTAATTTTCCAATGGGGAGTATGTCGCGGACCCAGAATACGCCGGTGCGTGTGCGGGCCAATTGGGCTACCGCGGACCGCACTTCGTCGGCGATCTCCGCGGTGTCGGGGGCGCCTGCGCACAGCACCAACTGAATGTCGGGGCTGAACTGGTGTGCGGCTGCCACCAAATGCGGAACTCCTTTTTGCCGGGTGATCCGCCCGACGAAAGCCACTATTGGCCGGTTCCGGTCGACGCCGAGTTCCTCGAGCACCGACCCGGTACGCACCGGTCCGGCCGGATACCACACCTCGGTGTCGATCCCGTTCCGGATCACGTGTACCACACCCGGATCCAGGGCCGGGTAAACGCGCAGGATGTCCTCACGCATGCCGGAGCTGACCGCAATGACCGCGTCGGCGGCCAGGACGGCGCTCTTTTCCACCCAGGACGAGATCTGATAGCCGCCGCCAAGTTGTTCGGCTTTCCACGGCCGCATCGGTTCAAGTGAGTGTGCGGTCAACACATGCGGGATGTCGTACAACAGCGCGGCCAGGTGCCCCGCCAGGCCGGTATACCAAGTGTGCGAATGGACAACGGTGGCGGCATTGACGGCATTGGCCATCACCAGGTCCGCCGACAAGGTGGACAGTGCCGCGTTGGCGTTATGTAGCCGTGGATCGGGCTGATGGGCGATGGCGCCGGGGCGCGATGCACCCATGCAGTGCACGTCGACCGCGCACAGTCGGCGCAACTGGGACACCAGTTCGGTGACGTGTACCCCGGCTCCGCCATAGACGTCCGGTGGGTACTCCCGTGTCAACATCGCCACCCGCATACCCCGCACGGTAGTGCGGCGACTGTGCGCTGCGCATGCCGGGCCGACACCGGGGATCCGGTCCATGCGATAGAAACGGACAACGGGCCTTGTTGCCTGGCCGCGGCCCCCGCGAAGTTGCCAAACACCTTGATGGAAAGCCCGTCAGAATGGCGGCTCGACGGGATTGCGTTGGCAGGGGTTCGCGGCTGCCGATAGGTTTGACGCCATGAGGGAAATCCCACACGTGCTCGGCGTCGTTTTGGCCGGCGGTGAGGGCAAGCGACTTTATCCCTTGACCGCGGACCGGGCCAAACCGGCGGTTCCCTTCGGGGGCGCATACCGGCTCATCGATTTCGTGCTCTCCAATCTGGTCAATGCCCGGTACCTGAGGATCTGCGTTCTCACCCAATACAAGTCGCATTCACTAGACCGCCACATTTCTCAGAATTGGCGTTTGTCGGGGTTGGCCGGTGAGTACATCACTCCGGTCCCGGCGCAGCAACGGTTGGGCCCGCGCTGGTACACCGGTTCGGCCGACGCGATCTATCAATCCCTCAATCTGATTTACGACGAAGACCCGGACTACATAGTGGTTTTCGGTGCCGATCACGTGTACCGGATGGATCCCGAGCAAATGGTCCGGTTCCACATCGACAGTGGGGCCGGTGCGACTGTGGCCGGTATCCGGGTTCCGCGGACGGATGCGAGCTCGTTCGGTTGCATTGATGCCGACGACTCCGGCGCTATCCGCAGCTTCGTTGAGAAGCCGCTGGAACCGCCCGGAACGCCCGACGATCCCGCCGCCACCTTCGTTTCGATGGGCAACTACGTGTTCACCACCAAGGTGCTGATCGACGCCATCCGCGCCGACGCCGACGACGACCACTCCGATCACGACATGGGTGGGGATATCATTCCGCGACTGGTGGCAGACGGGATGGCCGCGGTGTACGACTTTTCCGACAACGAGGTACCGGGGGCCACCGATCGTGATCGCGCTTACTGGCGCGATGTTGGGACGCTGGACGCGTTTTACGACGCTCATATGGATTTGGTGTCGGTACATCCGGTATTCAACCTGTATAACAAGCGCTGGCCGATTCGCGGGGAGTCGGAGAACCTGGCGCCGGCGAAATTTGTTAACGGCGGTTCGGCGCAGGAATCGGTGGTTGGTGCCGGCAGCATCATTTCGGCGGCGTCGGTGCGCAACTCGGTCTTGTCGTCCAACGTGGTCGTCGACGACGGCGCAATCGTTGAGGGCAGCGTGATCATGCCGGGGACCCGGGTCGGCCGGGGCGCGGTGGTACGACACGCGATTTTGGACAAGAACGTGGTGGTCGGGCCCGGCGAAATGGTCGGCGTGGACCTGGACAAGGACAGGGAACGGTTCGCCATCAGCGCCGGCGGTGTGGTGGCGGTCGGAAAGGGCGTTTGGGTCTAGGTCTCTAAGCCGCGCGAGCAGACACAGAATCGCCCATTTTCGTACTTGACGGGGCGATTCTGTGTCTGCTCGCGATGGGGGTCCGCTGGCTCAGGTCCCGAGCGTCCCGAACAGCAGCCCACCGGCGCCGCTGTGCCCATCGGTGCCGGGGGTGCGCCGGTGCCGCCGCTGCCGGCGTCGCCGCCATCGCCGATCAATCGGGCATCGCCGCCGCTGCCGGCGTCGCCGCCGGGCCCGTTTTGAATGCCTGATCCACCGAAACCGCCGTCGCCGCCGACACCGCCCGCCCCGCCGACTCCTGTCGCGGGCAGACCGTTTCCGCCGCTGCCACCCATGCCGCCGCCGTCGCCGCCATTGCCGAACAGCACCCCGCCATTGCCGGCGGCTCCACCGTTGCCGCCGTGGCCGCCGTCATAGATGGGCGGATGCTCGCGGTCGGCCAAGGGGCGTTGCTGTCCAGGCCATTGCCGAAGAGCCGCCCGCCGGCGCCGCCAGTGCCACCGACGGCACCGGCGCCACCGTTACCGCCGGCCCCGCCGTTGTCGATCAACCCCGCGGCTCCGCCCGCACCGCCGGCTACGCCGGCGGTGGTGCTGGTTCCGCCGCTGCCGCCGTTGCCGTAGAGCAATCCGCCGGCTCCACCGGCTTGACGGCGCCGATGCCGCCCGGCTAACTAACCGGTATCTCCGGGATCAGCAGATGTGCGTCGTAGCGCGGGCCCCAGCGCAGCGTCACCAGACCGCGCGGCGGGTCGGCGTAGGCGGCTGGGAACTGACCAAAGAGTGGATTGCGTGGGGACAACCAGCGTCCGCCGACCACAAGCCGCAACTGTTCGCCGGCGCGAAACAGCGTCGCCGATGGACCCAGGGCGACGTCGACGGGGACCACCTGGCCCGCAGCGACGGGCAGCGGCCGCTCGTATGCTGGGACGGGCTCCCATGGCTGGGAGTGCTTGGGGTCCAGTTCGCGTAGTGAGACCCGCTGCCAGCCAGTGGTTACCCGGTCGCGACCCCAGCCGTAGGAACCTTCGAATGGGACAAACTGCTCCTCGCGCCACTTCTCTACGCCGACAAAAAGATTCGCGTCCGCACAGCCATCCAGCTGCACCCACAGCCGGGCGGTCATCGGGCCGGTCAGCTCGATGTCCTCTGGGATGGTCCAGCTGAATGATGCTGCACGAGAATGAGTTTCGAATGTGATGCTGCCGGCCTTCGGCGGTGCCTCGCTTGACAGCACCCCGGGCGCGGCGAGATAAATGTGTCGCCACTGGGTGCGCGCCAGCGGCCACTGGCTTTCTTCGCGCACGGCGACGACGGTGTCGCGGTCCTCGCGGACCTCGATGCGCACGCTGCGGGTTGCGGGTGCCCCGTCCAACGCGGCGCGGAAAAACTGCAGCTGCTCGGCAAGCGCGGGCTCGGAGTAAAACGTTGCCCACTTGCCGCCGCGGTGTGTGTAGAGCCGGGCGTGGCCGGACCCACCGTGGGTAAATGCCCGGAACGAGCCGCGGCTGTGCAGGTTGTTGTCCGAAAAGCTGCCACAAACCAGCATGGGAACCTTGATTGCCGCCAGATCCGGTACCAGCGAGCGCCAGAATTCATCGCGCAACGGGTGTGCCTCTTGCATCGGCTCGAATACGTAGGTCTGCCTTGTGCGATGTTTCAGGACTCGTGACCAGAAGCGGGCGAAGCCCGACTCCCGAATCCCGCCCGGCATGGTCCAGTCGCGGTAGGCGTCGGTAAATCCTTCCCATGGGCAGATGGCCCGCAGCGCCGGTGGTTGCAGGGCGGCCACGGCATATTGGGTCAGGGCCAGATATGAAACTCCCAACATGACCACCCGTCCGTCGCTCCACGGCTGCTCAGCCGCCCACTGCACCAGGTCGTAGGTGTCCTCGGCCTCCTGGTGCGAGAGGAGCTTGCCGGTGCCATTCGAGTGGCCGCAGCCACGCGCATCGGCATTGACCACGTTGAACCCGTGTGTGGTCCACCAGGCCGGGTCCGGCGCCTCCCAGCCGGTCAGAGCGGAGAAGGTGACCGGTTGGGATTGGCGCAGTACCCGGAATTGGGGCGAGAACGTCCACCGCCTTAGTCGCCGGGACGGGAGTTTGTCCTTTCCGTAGGGATGGACGCTCACGATGACAGGCCGGGGGGTGTCGTTGGCAGGCCGGAAGACATTGACCCGCAACACCGTTCCATCGCGGACAATGACATCGACGTCACGGTCGACGACGACGTCGGCCGGCGGCTCGGTAACCCTGATCGGCGGCTTGACGATACTGCGAACGCGTCCAAGCGCATAGCGTGCGGCGCCGGGTCGGCGCCAAGGCCGATCCAAGAAGGGTGCCGGGTTTCGGGTCACGCGCATACCTTAGTCGCGTTTCGCGTGCCGTCCATACCCCGGAAGGTGCTAGTAGCTACCACGCATAGGGAATCAACCGATAGCGGACCCGCTCCAGATATTCGCGGTAGCCGGCCAGTTCCTGGATCAGCAATTTCTCCTCGTCGGCAATGCGGTAGATCAGCACACCTATTCCCGGGATCAGGAACAGCAGCCCCCAGTAGGAGCCCAACGCCAATGGCATGCCCAACATCATGAGCACATTGCCGGTGTACATCGGGTGCCGCACAAAGCGGTAAAGACCACTCGAGACCACGGGTTGGCCGCCCTCAACGGTAACGGTGGCAGCCGCATAGGGATTTTGGACGACGACCAGCATGGCAACACCGAGCCCGGTGGCCACCAGCGCGTCGCCCAGCAGACAGACTGGCGCCGGAACCGACGACCAGCCCAGTCGATAGTCCACCGCGCTGAACACCATCATCGCGAAAAGCACAACGAACGCGGCAATGATGATGAATTTCTGAACTATTCTGCTTTCCGCCCGCGGACCCGCACGCATACGGCGCCGCAGCGCTTCCGGGTTCGTCCTGGCCAGGTAGCTGGTCGGGACGAGTGTCGCAACGACAAATACTGCGATGAAAACCCATGCCTGCCAATAATCGAACGTTCCTGCCGGAATGAACAGGACTAGGGCGAGAAGGAAAAATCCGAAAACTCCGGAGAACAGTGCTCGAAGAGCCAGGTGCACGATGCGAGTCCACCTTCCAAGTATGGGAAGACCGTTGCCTGTGGCCGCCCTAGCAACGCAGATCACGTCGCCGGAACGCCATGGCGCCCAAAATGATCAGTGCGGCATCGATACCCAGCAGCCACAGCAACGGTACAACGGTGAAGTCCCCACCGCCGACACGCGGAACATGGGCGAATGGCTCCAGGTCGAGCAACCATTGCGGGAATCCGGCCAAGGAGCCGATCAGGTACAACGCGATGAACCCGACCAGCACGCCCCACGCCAGCGACGTGAATCGCGGTGCCAGGCCGAACAATGCCGCTGTGACGGCGGCCAATAGCCAGACCGCGGGCAGCTGAGCGGCGGCGCTCCCGACAACGGTGGATAGTTTGTTGCCGATATCGCCGGTCGAAATGCCGTAGAGCAGCCCGGCTGCCGCTCCGGCGACCAACAGCGCGATTGCCGACCCGATCAGCGCTGCACCCAAATGGCTGAACAACCAACGAATTCGGGAAACCGCGCCGGCCAAGGTCGGCTCGGCGCGCTGGGCGGACTCTTCTTGATGCACTCTTAAGGTCAGTGAAATGGCGAATGCGGCGGCGACCATGCCAATCATGGTGAAAGCCAGTGCGAGAAAGGCCTGCTCGAGTGTGTTGGTGCCGCCCATCCGCGTCACAATCTCACGCACCGCGGCGTTGTCGCCCAGCTGGTCGCCGATGCCGTGCGCCACGCTGCCCATCAGCAGGCCATAGAGGCACAGGCCGACTGTCCACAACAACAGTGCGCCGCGGTCGAGGCGCCATGCCAATCCGAACACATTGCCCAGTGAGGGCGCGGCGCTACCGGGACCGGCGCGTTCGGCGATCAGGCCGGCACCGACATCGCGCCTGGCGCGCAAGCGATACGCGAGCACGGTGAGCAGCGCCGTCGCGGCCAGGTGCAGCAGCAGCACCCACCAGCGATCGCCCGCGTAGGGGCGCACCTGAAGCGACCACCCCAAGGGGGACAACCACGACAGTGCGCCGGATCCGGCGTCGCCCACGGCACGCAGCACGAACGCGGTGCTCAGCGCGGCGAACGCCCAGCCGCGGGAGACCCGGGCGCTCGGCGACAGTTGCGCGGCCACCGCGGCTACCGCGGTGAAGACCAGACCGGAGCCGGTCAGCGCCGCACCGAACGCGAGCGACCCGGCTGGGGCGACGTTGGCTGTGAGCAGGCCCGCGGCCCCGATCACGCCGGTGGCGACCGACGCACCGAAAGACAGCAACAGTGCTGCGGTGAGATTGGCATAGCGTCCGACGGCGGTTGAGTCAATCAATTCCCCACGGCCGGTTTCCTCATCGGCACGGGTGTGGCGGATCGTCGTGAGGATCACCGCAATCGCCAGCAACGTGTGAAACATCCCGGCTTTCCAGATTCCGACCGCGCCGAGGCTGTCGTTGTAGACCTGCCCGTAGAGCGCCCGCTGGGCCGGACTGGCCATGATGGAGGCCGCCAGTCCGGCACGGTCGGTCTGGGTGGGGTAGACCGTTTCGATGCTGCCGATGTACACGGTAGCCAGCGGCACCGAGAGCAACAGCACCCACAGTGGTAACCCCAACCGGTCGCGGCGCAGGTACAAGCGCACCAACCCGAGAGTGCCGGCAAAGCTTGAACCGCGTTGCGGCGCATGGTGTGCTCCGGGGCTGGGGCGATCTAGGACCGTGGTGTTCATACCGCCGCGACCCCCGTCTCGTCGCGGTCGCCGGCTTCGACGTCGGGGCCGATTCGATAGTGGCGCAAGAAAAGGTCTTCCAGCGTGGGTGGTTGGCTGACCAGGCTACGCACTCCGGCATCACCCAGCGCCCGGATCAGCTCACCGAGGCTTTCGCCGTCGACCTGTGCACGCAGTGTGCTGCCGTCGATACTCACATCCTCGACTCCCTTGATCCTGGTTAGATCTCCCGGGTCACCGACCATTTCGGCCTTGATCGAGGTGCGGCTGAGGTGGCGCATGGACTCCAGCGAGCCGCTCTCGACGGTTCTGCCGGCCCGGATAATGGTCACCCGTTCGCACAGGGCCTCGGTTTCGGCCAGAATGTGACTGGACAGCAGCACCGTCACACCTCGCTTGCTCGCTTCCGCGACACACTGCTGAAACACGTTTTCCATCAACGGGTCCAAGCCGCTGCTGGGCTCGTCCAGCAACAGCAGGCCGGCTCGCGATGAGAATGCCGAGATCAGCGAGACCTTTTGGCGGTTGCCTTTCGAGTAGGTGCGCGCCTTCTTGTGTGGGTCGAGGTCGAACCGATCGATCAGCTCCGCACGGCGAGCATTGTCGATACCGCCCCGCATGCGGGCCAGGAGGTCGATGATTTCACCCCCGGTGAGCGATGGCCACAATGTGACATCGCCTGGTACATAAGCGATCTGGCGGTGTAATTGAACGGCATTTGACCATGGGTCACCGCCCAGTAGGCGCACGCTTCCGCTGTCGGCCTTCACCAAACCCAACAGAATGCGTAGCGTCGTCGACTTGCCGGCGCCATTAGGTCCCAGGAAGCCGTGCACCTCCCCTTCGCGGACCGTCAGGTCGAGGCCGTCGAGCGCGCGCACCGCGCCGAAGTTCTTGGTCAGACCGCGAATTTCGATGGGTGCCTGGTGGCTGCTAGCTGGCATGCGATTCTCCTTGGTTCCCTTCCGCTAGAAATGCCTCGTACATGGTGCGGTCGACCAGCAGTCCTTCGGTGAATACTTCGAGCGCGGGCAGCACCATGTCGCGTGAATAGTCGCGTAGCACCGTGCGGAGATCCGTTGGGGTTTCATGCATTTGCAGGTAGAGCAGAAACCCACCGCCTCCGGTCATCGCCAGGTACCGAGACCTGGCGCGCGGATCTCGGCTGGGTCTTATGGTGCCGGCCCGCACCCCTTCCTCCATGTACTCTTCGGCGTTGTCGATCATCTTGCGCCACAACATCCTTGCCAGCTCTCCGCCGTCCTGCATGCTGCGCACCAGATAGGCCATTAGCGGTGCATAGGACTCGATCTCGGCTAGCTGTGCGAACCAGGTGGCCGGATCGTGAGACTGCAGTGTCTCAGACTTGCTGGTGCGGATTTGTTCGGCGACGTAGTCGTCGCAGGCTTTGCGCAGGCCCTCCTTGGAGGCGAAGTGGTGGATGACCAACGCGGGGCTCACTGCCGCGGCTTCGGCGATCGCGCGAATTCCGACGCCGAAGCCGTGCTGGCCGAACTGCTCGATCGCGGCGTCGCGGATCCGTGCTGTCGCGGTCAGATCGGCTGAACGCATGTTCAGCATCCTAAACGCACGTTCAAATGGGCGTCAAGGCGACTTGGCATCCCTCGAGGGTCCGTCAGAAGACCCGACGCGACGTGTCAGTGGGTCGGGCGCCCCCGCGAATCCGCCATGTCAAACCTGCTCACCCGGAGCTCCGGGGGCACCGGTTGTGCCGGTGGGGGCCCTGGTGCCAGTGTTCTGCAGGCCGCCGATACCACCGCTACCGGCGGAACCTCCGGAACCGGCGATTTTGCCGTCACCGCCGTCACCGCCGTTTCCGCCGGGTCCGCCGGGGCCACCTTGACCTAGACCGAAAGTCCCACTGCCACCGTCACCGCCCATGCCTCCGTTGCCGCCGCTACCTCCGTTGCCGCCGTGACTGGTTTGGCCGATGCCCGAGGCGCCGGCGTCACCGCCCGCGCCGCCATTTCCTCCGCTACCCCCAGTGGCACCCATGCCGCCGCTGAGCCCGCTGCTGCCGGAGCCGCCGGTGCCGCCGTTGCCGCCGGCCCCACCATTTCCGCCGTTGCCACCTCGACCTTGATAGTTGGGTGCGAAGGGGTAGTCAGCCCCGGTAAATCCACCTGCGCCGCCATTGCCTCCCGGACCCCCGTCGCCCCCGGTGCCGCCGGTGGTGGGTCCCGTTGTCAATGTGCCACTGTTGCCGTTGCCGCCGTCGGTACCGTTGCCGCCGTTGCCGCCGTTGCCACCCGCACCGGCGCTGCCTATTCTCCCGCCGTTGCCGCCCGCCCCGCCGTCACCGCCGGCTTGGCCGGGGCTTGCGGCGTCGCCGCCATTGCCGCCGTTGCCGCCGCGGCCGGCGATGACGTTGGAGGGGAAGGCACCGTCCGCGCCGTGCGCACCTTGGGTGGAGCCCGCCCCGCCCTGGCCGCCGGCGCCCCCGGCCCCGGGGTCTCCGCCGTTGCCGCCGTTGCCGCCGTTGCCGCCCTTGCCGAAGAAGCTAGCGCCATCGGCGCCGTTGCCGCCGTCACCCGGCCCGCCGCCGGCGCCGCCGTTGCCGCCGTTGCCCCCACCTCCCTGGGCGCCGTCTTGGCCGGAGGGCGACAACGCCGCCCCACCGGCGCCTCCGGTTCCGCCGGTTCCGCCGGCCCCGCCGGTCCCGCCGTTGCCGCCGTTGCCGCCGTTAGCGCCGGACCCGAATAGCCCGTCTAGTCCCCGAGCACCGGTACCCCCGGCGCCACCCACCCCGCCGGTGCCGCCGTTGCCGCCGTTGCCCCCGTTGCCTGCACTACTGCCTCCGTTGCCGCCGGCGCCGCCGACACCGCCCGTCCCCCCGGTTTCGCCGGTGCCGCCGTCCTGGCTTGGGCTGATGGTGTCGGTGCCCTTGCCGCCGGTTCCCCCGGTGCCGCCGTCGCCGCCGTTGCCGCCGTTGCCGACCGACCCGCCGTTGCCGCCGGCCCCGCCGGTACCGCCGACCTGCCCAAGGCCGGTGGCATCGGCGCCTCGGCCGCCGTTGCCGCCGTTGCCACCGCTGGTGGGGGAGGCGCCGTCGGCGCCGCTAGCGCCGTGGGTGGAGCCGGCCCCGCCTTGGCCGCCCGCACCGCCGGCCCCGGGGTTTCCGCCGTCGCCGCCGCGGCCTCCGGTCCCGTTGTTGACAGTCATGTCGCCGTTGGAGCCGTCGGCGCCGTTGCCCCCGATGCCGCCGGTACCACCCCTGCCGCCAACGCCACCGGCGCCTTGGGCGCCGGTTTGGCCGGAGTCCGCCAACGCGGCGCCACCCGCTCCGCCGGTGCCGCCGGTGCCGCCGTTGCCGCCGGAGCCGCCGTTGCCGCCGTTGCCGCCGTCGGCGCCTGGATTGCCGAAAGCTAGGCCGAACCCGCCGGCCCCGCCGTTGCCGCCGATCCCGCCGGCCCCGCCGGTGCCGCCGGCTCCGCCATTGCCGGCGTTTATGCCGCCGGCTCCGCCGGCTCCTCCGGTGCCGCCGGTGCCGCCGTCGCCGCCAACGGAACCGGTGCCACCGCCGCCGAAGCCGCCCAGACCCGGGGCGCCGGTGCCGCCGGTGCCGCCATCGCCGCCGTTGCCGCCGTTGCCGACCGACCCGCCGTTGCCGCCGTTGCCGCCGGCGCCGCCGTTACTACCTGGGATGCCGGCACCCAGCACGGGCTGGCCATCAGCGCCTCGGCCGCCGTTGCCGCCGTTGCCACCGCTGGTGGGGGAGGCGCCGTCGGCGCCGCTAGCGCCGTGGGTGGAGCCGGCCCCGCCTTGGCCGCCCGCACCGCCGGCACCGGAGTTTCCGCCGTCGCCGCCGCGGCCCCCGGTCCCGTTATTGACATTCATGTCGCCGTTGGAGCCGTCTCCGCCGTCACCCGCGATGCCGCCGGCCCCGCCGCCGCCGCCGGCGCCACCGACGCCTTGAACGCTTGAAGTGCTTAGCGCAGCCCCGCCCGTGCCGCCCGCCCCGCCGGCCCCACCGGCACCACCGTTACCGCCGCTACCGCCCGCAGCGCCGCCAAAAGTTGAGTCGGCGCCGCGGCTACCCATGCCACCGGCGCCACCGATCCCGCCGGTGCCGCCGAACCCGCCAGCGCCACCGACTCCGCCAGTGCCCGTTGCGCCGCCCCCGCCGCCGTCGCCGCCGGCCCCGCCGGCCCCGCCGTCTTCACCATGGAGGTTGGATGTGGGATTGCCTGCTGCACCTTCTCCGCCGATGCCGCCGGTGCCGCCTCGCCCGCCGGAGCCGTTGACACCGCCCGTGCCCGTGTTGCCGCCTTGGCCGCCCTGGCCGCCTTCACCGCCCCTGAGACCGGCACCGCTCGGGCCCGCCCCACCGCCATCGCCGCCAGTGCCGCCAGCGCCGCCGCTACCACCGGTGCCGGCCGCGCCCGCATGGCCGGTTGTTCCCAAGAAGCCGGCGGAGCCGCCGGCGCCACCCGCGCCGGCATTCCCCCCGGTCCCACCCGTACCACCGCGACCTCCGTCGAGACCCATCTGCGTGAGACCGTCGCCGCCCGTGCCGCCTACACCGCCTTGGCCGCCGATACCACCGGCGCCACCGGAACCGAACAGCAGCGCGCGGGAAACCCCACCGACACCGCCCATACCACCGGTGCCGCCGGCGCCGCCGGTGGCACCGATGCCCCCCATGTCCACCGCGCCTGGACCTGCATCCACTCCGGCCCCGCCGGCTCCACCAACCCCGCCTGCCCCGCCGGACCAGCCCAGCAGCGCCCGGCCCGGGCCGCCGGCGCCGCCATTTCCACCTGTCCCGGCGGCGATGCCGTTCGCGCCGTCCCCGCCCAGGCCGCCGCTACCGCCCGTCCCGCCGTTGCCGCCGAGCCATCCACCCGCGCCGCCGGCGCCTCCATCCCCTCCGGCTTGCCCCGGCGCACCGCCAGCGCCGGTTCCGCCGGGACCGCCGTGGCCAAATAGCCCCGCCGCCCCGCCCGTGCCGCCATCGCCACCAGCCTGCCCGGCATTCGAGCCGCCGGCGCCGCCCGTGCCATAGAGCCATCCGCCGTGGCCGCCATTGCCGGCGACTCCGCTTCCGGTACCGGTGCCGCCCGCGCCGCCGGTGCCGATGAGTCCTGCGGCTCCGCCGTTGCCGGCGATGCCGCCGGTACCGACGTTGCCGCCGGCGCCGCCGGTGCCGTAAAGCCATCCGCCGTGGCCGCCCGCCCCTGCGTGGGCGCCGGTGCCGCTGTTGCCGCCGGCGCCGCCGGTGCCGATGAGTCCTGCGGCTCCGCCGTTGCCGGCGATGCCGCCGGTACCGACGTTGCCGCCGGCGCCGCCGGTGCCGTAAAGCCATCCGCCGTTGCCGCCTGCCCCTGCGTGGGCGCCGGTGCCGCTGTTGCCGCCGGCGCCGCCGGTGCCGATGAGCCCGGCGGCACCACCGTTACCTCCGGCGCGGCCGGCTCCGGTCTGGGAGTAGCCGTTCCCGCCATTGCCGTAGAGCAACCCACCGGGTCCGCCGTCGGGGTGGCTGGCGGTTCCGTCGGCCCCGTCGCCGATCAGTGGGCGGCCTAGCAGCGTCTCGGTGTGGGCATTGAGGGTGCTGAGTAGCCGCTGCTCGAGGGCGGCTTCGGTGCTGGCATAGGAGGCGGCGGCGGCGCCCAGCCGCGCGACAAACTCGGCGTGAAACGCTGCGACATGCCCACTGAGGGCCTGGTACGCCCGACCGTAGTCGCCAAACAGGGTCGAGATCGCGACCGACACCTCGTCCAACGCTGCTGCCCGGACCTGCGTCGTGGCGGCCGCAGCGGCAGCATTGGCTGCGCTGATACCCAGGCCGCTGCGGGCCAAATCGATGGCTGCCGCCGACAAGATCTCTGGTGTCGTGACCACAAACGACATCACTGTTCTCCTAACTGGTGGCCGACGCGGGAGCGGCCGCCGGTTGTTGTCTCTGACTCGTGGTGACATTCCGCCCTTTTGGCCAGCTGGCGGCGCGCGGTAGCGGCGTGCCCCCTGAGGCACTGGCCGGGCTAGCTTGGGCGAGGCGGATGCCAGGTCCTGCAGAGCGGCGATCCGGTGCCGTGGCACCGATACCTACGCAGCAGCGTTTGCGCGTTGCATCGATGACCTGGCTGGGTAAGGGCCGACCGCGGTGCGACGCGTTTCGCAGCCCCCTGGCACCGAGGCACTGTGCCGCGGTCACGTGCGAGGGTCTGCGCGAACGACCCGCTTGTGCGGGGCTCACGAGGTGTGGCCGCCGACACCGTCGGCACCCTCGGCGGGAATGCCTCTCGGGTTTCCTGCGGGGCTGCCGCCGGCGCCGGGGGTGATGCCCGGCGAGCCGGTGCCGGCACTGCCGCCCGCGGCGATCACCTGCGTCGCCGGTGCGGTGGCCGCGGTGGCGGAGCCAATCGCCTCTATCCCGCCTAAGTCCGCTGCCGCGGGCGCGCGCACGCCCACACCAGCGGTCACAAAAGATGCCATCAGCGGCCCCCATGACGCGAGGCCGACCCCCGCATGTAGAAACTTCCGACGACCGAATCGTCAACCTACGAGCGCATGCAGGGGCCCGTAGTCGACTACCTCATCCCGCGCTGTCGACATGCAACGAACTACCCCATGTGCATCACCCGAGGCGCCGACTGCCGGGCGGGTCGGTGTCACTGATTCGCCATCGCCGGCAGCAGGGAAGTGGCCTCAACAACACGGCCCGCCGACCCTGTTGGAACGTGGGTCCCGCCTCCATGATTGCCTTCTGCGGCATTTCTCAGTGAGCAGAACGGCGCAAACTCCATGGGCAGAAAATGTGGGCCCGAACGGCGCGCGGGAATTGATAACAGAATCTACATTCATTATGTGGTGGTCCGCGGCCCCTTAATTGGTCGGGGCAAGGAACTTCGGGTAATTGCTGAGGCGCTCGGCATGGACGACAGCCGAGGCGTCCTGATCTTTGGTGATCCTGGGGTCGGCAAAACGAGGCTTGCTGAGGAAGCGGCCGCAGCGTCCGAAGCACAGGGTTGGGTTGTCCACCGAGTCACCGCGAGTATCACCGCGCAGTCAATCGCCTTGGGCGCCTTCACTACATGGTCGACCGGGAGTCATGCCAATCCGCACGACGCGGCCCAACAGCTGGTTTCGGCGATGACTGCTGCCAGCGCGTCGGCGCCGGTATTGATCAGCATCGACGATGCGCATCTGCTCGACAACCTGTCGGCTTTTGTCGTGTACAGCCTGCTCCAGCAGCGGCAGGCCAAAGTACTTATCACGGTCCGCGCCGGCGCGCCCGTGCTCGACGCGGTGATGACGCCATGGAAAGAAGGGGTCCTTTATCGCGTCGATTTACCGCCGCTATCCGAATCGGAAAGCTCCGATTTACTTCGGAGCTCATTGGGCGGACAGGTTAGCGACGATTGCACCGAGCGGCTTTGGGATTTCACCCGCGGTAATCCCGCGTACCTGGCTCACGTGATCGAGCAGGAACGCGCCATCGGCAACCTTGTCCAGGACCGTGGCATGTGGGTCCTGCGCGCGCCTCCCACCGTGTCGCCGTCGTTGCGTGATTTGGTGCGGATGCAATTCGGTGCTCTCACGGAATCGGTGCAGGAGGTCGTCGATCTGGTCGCGGTCGCGGGATCTGTTGGCCGATCCGTGCTCACTTCGCTCACTGACCACGAGGCGTCGGCGCAGGCGGAGCGTCTGGGGTTGATCCGTGCCGACGATTCAGCGCCCGACGTCATCCTGCTCGCACACCCGATGCATTCCGCCATCAGCCTGGCTCAATGCGGCCCGTTGCGGCAGAGTCGTTTGCGCGGGCGCCTTGCCGCGGCGATGACCAGCCCGGACAACACCGCCCCGGTTGATCCCGCCCAACTAGGGCTTCTCTGGCTCGAATCGGATCTGCCGCCTGACGCTGGTGTGTTGTCGGCAGCTGCGGCGGCCGCCTTGGGGCAACTGGATATCGAGTTCGCCCACCGGTGCTCGCGCGCCGCCGTCGACGCGGGCGGTGGTATCGGCGCCAAGTTGCAACTCGCCTACTGCCTATTCCTGTTGGGCAGAGTTGGCGATGCGCATGACGAATTGGGTCGGATCCGCCCCGATGAGCTGCGCGGCACGGACTTCCTCGACGATTTCAGCCTGATGACCATGAACCTCCTGTTCGGGTTCGCTCAGCCGGAAGAAGCTTTGCGACTGATCGAGCGAGCGTTGCAGGGTTCGACCGGCATCCGTGCGCACCAGCTCAACACGTTGCGCGGTTTCCACCTCGGGTTCACCGCCAACCCAACGCAAGCGATCGCTGCGCTATACGCCGCTGATCCCGCGCAACTTGACCCATATGGCGCCGTCATCTGCCTTGGGATGCGCACGCTCGCACATGGAGAGTGCGGACACCTCAGTCAGGCGCGTCGGGAGGCGGCACGGTCCTGGAGGATTCTCGACGACGCGCGCGACGGATTCAATGTGGCTAATCTCGCCAAACTGCACACCCATGTGCTGGTGCTCGCTGGAGACCTCGCCGGGGCCACTGAGGTGGCCCGACAGGCGTACCGCCGCTGCCTGGGCATGGCGCCTGTCGCGCGAACCCTTTGCTCGGCAACCATCGGGGCGGTGGCGCTGGCTAGCGGGGACCTGGCGGTGGCACGTCGACGGTTGCACCCCGGTCAACTCAAGTTGGGGCAATTCGGGCTGATCATGGGCCACACCTATCGGTACCAGGTGCACTACACCGCGGCGCTGGCGCGATCGGGATGTGTCCAGGACGCGGTGTGCGCGCTCGAGACTGCGGCCGAAGTTCGCCGACCCCATCTGTTGTACATCGAGGCCACATATCTGCTGGCCCAGGCCTGGGTGGCAGCGGCGCAGGGGCAAATGGAACGCGCGCGCGACATCGCCTCCCGGGCGGCAACGTTCGCACGCGAGCACGGCCAGCTGGCCAGCGAAGTCTTCTGCCTGCAAACCTCGGCGCAGTTCCACGACACCACTGTCGCAGACCGGCTGGCTGAGTTGGCCACTGTTGTCGAAGGGCCCCGTGCCCCGATCGCTGCTCGGTATGCGAAAGCGCTCAGCGACGACGCCGCGGCAGAACTGGAAGCTGTAGCAGCGGACTTCGAGATGATGGGAGATCTGCTCGCTGCAGCGGACGCGGCAGCCCATGCGTCATCGGCCTACCGAGTCGCCGGCCGGCGCGGCAGCGCCCTCACCGCCGGCGCTCGCGCTGAGGGCTTGTCCAAACGTTGTGGCGGCGCGGCCAGTCCGGCGCTCGCTGGGGCAAAAATCGCGTTCCCGTTCAGCCACCGTCAACGGGAGATCGCGCTACTGGTGTCGAAGGGCCTGACCAACCGGGCGATCGCGGAGATCCTGTCGCTGTCGGTTCGCACTGTGGAAGGCCATATTTACCGCGCTACCTTCAAGGCCGGGATCGCCAGCCGAGCAGAATTGGCCAAGCTTGTCCAGGAGTTCGATGATTGATGGGTTCGGCTTCGATGTGGCGCTGGTGCGGATCACCGGCTGGTGCTGTGGGCCGTGAGACGCGCGACGTCGAACTCCGCGATCTCTCCGCCGGGGGTGCGCCCGTTGGCCGCGAGGGCGAGCCATCCGTCGATGCGCCCGTCAACCGAACGCCGCCGAAACTCCACTACTAGCCGATTCTCGCCCTCAGTCCCGCACCGCGGCCAGCACCCCGTCGCCCAGCGGCACCAGGGCGGGGGTGAGGCGTTCGTCTTCGGCGATCAGGCGCGCCGCCTCCCGCACCGCGGTCACCTCGGCATCGCGGGCCGCCGGATCGCCGGCCCGCCCACCGAGCGCGGCCCGATGCACCACAATGACCCCGCCAGAGCGCAGCAACCGCACACCCTCGACCACATAGTCCGGCTGGTCGATCGGGTCAGCGTCGACGAAGACCAGATCATAGGATTCGTCGGCGAGTCGGGTCAGCACTTCTTGAGCACGGCCGCCGATCAGCCTGCTGCGCGATGGCCCGATACCGGCCTCGGTGAACGCCCGCTTGGCCACCCGCAGGTGCTCGGGCTCGATGTCGATCGTGGTCAGTACGCCGTCATCGCTCATCCCGGATAGCAACCACAGACCGCTGACGCCGGCGCCGGTCCCGACCTCCGCAACTGCCTTGCCGCCGCTGAGCTTGGCGAGCATGCTCAACAGCGCACCCACCGCGGGTGTAATCGCCCCAACGCCGATGTCGACGGCGCGATCGCGGGCTTGGGCCAGGATCGCGTCTTCGGAGATCGAACCCTCGGCGTGCGCGGACAATAATTCGGCTCGACTGGGGGCCTGCCGGCCGGGGGTGACCGCGCTGTTATCGGTGCCGTCCATGACCGCAGCGTATGTCGGGTCGGCGACGTAGGCGGGCAGGCGCGCCCGTCACCAGGACCCAAGCCAAGGCCATGTGAGCCTGGCCGACACGCCCGGAACCTACGGCTCGATGAATTTCACCGCCAACCCGAAAGCGCAGGCAGAGCAAGGTTACGGAATGGTTTCTCAGCTAAAGCTCAGTTTGCTCATATGCCGCCCACACGCCCATACGCGACGGTATCGGTATGGAAGGCGGCGGACGCTGGGTGGGGAATACAGATTGGCAACTCCGCGTTGCCGCCGGTGACGAACTGTGGAGACTCGAGGGCAGGGAAAATCCGGAGGAAGTGAACATCACCACATCAGGCGCGACAACCGCGACAACCGCGACAACCGCGACAACCGCGACAACCGCGACAAAAATGTCTCACCCCCAACTGGTCCGCGACGACGAGTGGGTGGAACCGTCCGAGGGATTGCTCGGTACGGCGGTATTCGATGCGACCGGGGACAAGGCCACCATGCCGTCATGGGACGAGTTGGTGCGTCAGCACGCCGATCGGGTGTATCGGCTGGCCTACCGTCTTTCCGGCAACCAACACGACGCCGAGGACCTGACCCAAGAAACCTTTATCAGGGTTTTCCGGTCCGTCCAGAATTATCAGCCCGGAACGTTCGAGGGCTGGCTGCACCGCATCACCACCAACCTGTTTCTGGACATGGTCCGGCGGCGGGCCCGCATCCGGATGGAAGCGTTGCCTGACGATTACGATCGGGTACCCGCCGACGACCCCAACCCGGAGCAGATCTACCACGACTCACGACTCGGGCCAGACTTGCAGGCAGCCCTGGATTCGTTGCCGCCGGAGTTTCGCGCCGCGGTCGTCTTGTGCGACATCGAAGGTCTCTCGTACGAAGAGATCGGCGCGACCCTGGGCGTGAAGCTCGGCACCGTGCGTAGCCGGATACACCGGGGACGCCAGGCGCTGCGGGATTACCTTGCCGCACATCCCGAACACAGCGAGTTGGGTAGCCGGCCAGTCGGGACGGCCAGCTAAGCGACGCACTGCGCACTCGATCATCGGTTTGGCCACTACACGGTTGCCAGCTGGTCCCAAATCCTGGAGTTTTGGCCATCAATGATGGTTGGCAGGCGCGGGTGCGCGCTACATTCGACATAGTCGATGGCGCGAAATGCCGATGGCGCGTAATGGCAGGAAAGGAGCTGGTGATGGCCGACCGGGGACATGTGTTTCGGCGCGCGTTCTCGTGGCTCCCCGCTCAATTCGCATCGCAGAGTGATGCACCGGTCGGTGCGCCACGTCGCTTCCGCTCGACCGAGCACCTCTCTCTCGAGGCCATCGCCGCGTTTGTCGACGGTGAGCTGAGGATGAACGCGCACTTGCGGGCCGCGCATCACTTGTCGTTGTGCCCGCAATGCGCGGCCGAAGTCGACGACCACAGCCGCGCGCGCGCCGCGTTGCGCGACTCTCATCCGATCCGTATCCCCAGCACGTTGCTCGGGGCGCTGTCGGAGATTCCGCATTGCCCCGCATCGGAACCGACTCAGGACACGTCGCCGCTGGCCGACCCCTTCGCCGAGCGCGAGGCCCGTGGTCAGCGGAAGCATCCCTAGCTTTGACAACCGTCTGCCTGCGTCCAGGGCCGAGTGGTGCTGCGCGCGGTTCATGCCGACCGACCGGGATCCATGGATACTAGGGTGGACACGACGATGCCGCGCCCATCGGGCGGCCCGTATTAGCTCCTGTCTACCAACGCTCGAGAAGATCTCCAGAAGAGGATCACGTGATCTCCGACCAAGGCAATAACAGTGGCCAAGACGGCGGCCCCCGGCTGGCGCCGCGTCCCATCTCCCGGCCACCGGTCGATCCCGCATCGCGTCAAGCGTTCGGGCGTCCATCGGGGCTTCAAGGTTCGTTTGTTGCCGAGCGGGTGCGCCCGGAGAAGTATCGCGATCAGTCTGACTTCAGCCCGCACGATCAACCGGCCGACCCCGTGTTGGAAGAGGCGTTCAGCCGTCCCATCGGCGGGGTTGATTCGCTGCAGCGCCACCCCATCGATGCCGGCGCGCTAGCCGACGAGAAGAGCGACGGCCAGCTGGAGGACGCCGATGATCCGTGGCGTGATCCCGCGGCCGGTGCGGCGCTGGGCACCCCGGCCATAGCTCCGCCGCCACCCCCCAGCGGGTTGGGCCAAACCGGCAAGCTTGGGGTGCGCGACGTGCTGTTCGGCGGCAAGGTTTCCTACGTCGCGCTGAGCATCCTGCTGTCGATCGCCCTGGTGATCGGCGCCATCGGCGGTGTGATCGGTCGCAAGACGGCCGAGGTGGTCGAGGCCTTCACAACATCGAAGGTGACCTTGTCGACCAGCGGGAATGCCGAGGAGCCGGCGGGTCGGTTCACCAAGGTAGCGGCCGCGGTCGCTGACTCGGTCGTGACCATCGAGTCGAAGAGCGACCAAGAAGGCATGCAGGGTTCCGGCGTGATCGTGGACGGTCGGGGCTACATCGTCACCAACAACCACGTGATTTCTGAGGCCGCCAACAATCCCAGCCAGTTCAAGACGACCGTGGTGTTCAACGACGGCAAGGAAGTGCCCGCCAGCCTGGTGGGCCGCGACCCCAAAACCGATCTGGCGGTGGTCAAGGTCGACAATGTGGACAACCTGACCGTGGCCCGGCTAGGCAACTCCGACAAGGTCCGCGTTGGTGATGAGGTGCTCGCGGTCGGTGCACCGCTCGGGTTGCGCAGCACCGTGACGCAGGGCATCGTCAGCGCACTGCACCGCCCCGTCCCGTTGTCGGGTGAGGGCTCTGACACCGACACCGTCATCGACGCCATTCAGACCGACGCCTCGATCAACCACGGGAACTCCGGTGGCCCGCTGATTGACATGGATGCCCAGGTGATCGGTATCAACACCGCCGGCAAGTCGCTGTCGGACAGTGCTAGCGGGTTGGGTTTCGCGATACCGGTCAACGAGATGAAATTCGTCGCGGAAACGCTGATCAAGGACGGCAAGATCGTGCACCCGACGATCGGGATCACCACCCGTTCGGTGAGCAATGCGATCGCCTCTGGTGCGCAGGTGGCCAATGTTAAAGCGGGAAGTCCCGCGCAGAAAGGCGGCATCCTGGAAAACGACGTGATAGTGAAGATCGGGAACCGCACCGTCGCCGACTCTGACGAGTTCGTCGTTGCCGTGCGCCAGTTGACCATCGGTCAGGACGCCCCGGTTGAGGTGGTCCGCGATGGCCGGCATGTCACGTTGATCGTCAAACCCGACCCTGACACCACCTAGGCTTCCGCTGGTGTTCGCCAACATAGGCTGGGGGGAAATGCTCGTACTTGTTGTGGTCGGGCTGGTAGTGCTTGGGCCTGAGCGGTTGCCCGGAGCCATCCGCTGGACGGCAGGTGCGCTCCGCCAGGCGCGGGACTATCTCAGCGGCGTCACCAGCCAACTCCGCGAGGACATGGGGCCCGAATTCGACGATCTGCGTGGCCAGCTCGGTGAGCTGCAGAAGCTGCGGGGCATGACCCCACGCGCGGCGCTGACCAAGCACCTCCTCGACGGCGATGACTCCATCTTCACCGGCAACTTTGACACCCCCGCCGCTGCCAGCGCGGCGCAGCCGGTGGAGCAGGCGGCCGGTACCCCAGAGGCGCAACATGGCGCGGACGAGCCGGCTCGCCCACCGTTTGACTCGGATGCCACCTGAGCAGCGCTCAGTGTCGGGTCGGGTCCAGCCCCAATGACATGCCCGCCAGTCCGCGTCGCCGTGCGGCCAACCTGTCCGCGATGTTCAGCAATTCCTTGCCCACCGCGGAATCGGGCGCGCTCAAGACCAGCGGTGTACCCGAGTCGCCCGCGTTCACCAGTGCGGGGTCCAGCGGAATCTGACCTAGCAGCGGCACGTCGGCGCCCACCGCGCGGGTCAGCCGCTCGGAAACCTGCTGACCGCCGCCTTCGCCGAACACCTGCAGGGTGGTGCCGTCCGGCAGGGTCAGTCCGGACATGTTTTCCACTACGCCGACGATCCGCTGGCGGGTCTGCAGCGCGATGCTGCCGGCCCGTTCGGCCACCTCGGCGGCGGCTAACTGCGGCGTGGTCACCACTAGAATTTCGGCGTTGGGGATTAGCTGAGCCACCGAGATGGCGACGTCGCCGGTCCCGGGCGGCAAATCGAGAAGCAGCACGTCCAGGTCACCCCAGTACACGTCGGCCAAGAACTGCTGTAGCGCACGGTGCAGCATGGGCCCGCGCCACACCACGGGCGTGTTGTCTTGGGTGAACTGGGCGATCGAGATGACCCGCACCTCGTGGGCGATGGGCGGCAGGATCATCGATTCGACCTGCGTGGGCCGGTCGGTGGTGCCCATCATCCGGGGAATGGAGTGGCCGTGGATATCGGCGTCCAGCACGCCGACCGACAGGCCGCGGGCGGCCATTGCCGCAGCCAGGTTGACCGTGACGGTGGATTTGCCGACACCGCCCTTGCCGGACGCGACCGCATACACCCGGGTCAGTGAGCTGGGCTGAGCGAACGGGATGACGGGCTCGCGGGCGTCGCCGCGCAACTGTTTGCGCAGCTCGGTACGCTGCTCATCGTTCATCACATCCAGGCTGACGCGCACGGCTCCGGTGCCGGGAACGTCGCCCACCGCCTGGGCGACCCGATCGCTGATTTCCGACTTCTTGGGGCACGCCGCGGTGGTGAGGTAGATTTCGACATGAACCGCGCCGTCCGGGCTGACGTCGACGCTTTTGACCATCCCGAGGTCGGTGATGGGGCGCCGAAGTTCGGGATCAATCACTTTGGCCAGCGCGGCGCGGATGGTGGCGGTCAGATCGGCGTCATCTCGAGTTGCGGACATCACTGCCGAGTCTAGGCGGCGCCGACTCGGCCGGGACGGCCAGTCGAGCGGTCAGCTGATCGGCGTGAGCACCGGCCCGCCGGGTGCCGGTGGATTGGGTGTCGGTGCCGGCGGAGGCCCGGCCGGCTTTGGTGCGGGGTTGGCCGGCGCGGATGCACCCGGTGCGGGGTTGGGCGGCGCAGGTGCTGGGTTGGCCGGCGCGGGACCGCCCAGCGGGGCCAGCGGATCCGCTGGTGGCGCCGCTGGAGGAGCTGGAGGAGGTGGCGGCGGCATGATGCCGAACGGCATCGGCCCGCCCACTGGGGGTGGTTCTGGCGGGCTTTGCGGGGTTATGCAGATCAGTGTGCAGCCGGGTTGGGGCGCCTGTGGCTGTGGGGTGGGTTGCAGCCAGGGGAACATCGGCGGGGGCGCGACGGGCACCGGCGGGGGGCCAAAGTTGATCAGCGGCATGTGCCCCGCCGGGTCGTTGATCCCAAGGCCGTTGGCGTTCAACGGCAGATTGGGCCCAAGCCCCTCGGATTGCTCGAGGTGCGCATCACCGATCGGTGGCGGCGGGCCGGTGATCGGCGGCAGGTCGACCGGGAGTACACCGGTGGCGTAGGCCGCCGCCCAGCCCAAGACGTTCTGGGCGTACGGCATCGAGTTGTTGTAACGCAGGATGGCGGCCATGACTTGCGCGGGATCCCGCAGGTTGAGTCCGCCGCTGCACAGGTACCGTGCGGCGGCGAGCGTGGAGTCGAAGATGTTTTGCGGGTCGGGCACCCCGTCGTTGTCGCCGTCGACGGCGTAGCGGGCCCAGGTGCCGGGCAGGAACTGCATCGGGCCCATCGCGCGGGCATAGGTGACCCGATTGCCCACCTTGCTTTGGATGATGATCTCGTTGCCGGGCAGCGTGCCATCCAGCGCGGGGCCGTAAATCGGGCTGACAGCGGTGCCGCGCTCGTCAACCGCCCCGCCGTTGGCGTGCATCGACTCGATGCGTCCGATGCCGGCCAGCAGGTTCCAGCTGATGCCGCAACCCGGCGCGGCCACGGCCATCTTCTGCTCGGCGTTGCGATACGCGGTCAGCGCCATGACCGGAATACCCAGTGCACCGGGCGAATTCACGACCATTGCCGGCGGTGGAGCAGAGCCGGTGGTCTCGGCGAAGTGGAAGCTGGTCGGCGGACGTTCGACGGCGATGACGGCTGGGCCGGACAGGTCGACGACGGGGGTCGGGGCGACCGCGGCCACCGGCGTAACGGCGGCCTGTACCCGCGGGATTTTTGCGCGGGATGCGGGTGCCGCAGCGCCGACCGCCCCGGCAAATACCAGTGGGGCGATCATGGCGATGCCGAATACCGGCGATCTCACTACGCAAAGGGCACCTTGTCGCACCAATGCGACGGCCGGGCGGGCACCCCAGCGTCCCCCTATGCGCACCTCGGCCGTCCTCAGGTTGTGTGAGCCGTCGGGAAAACTACGTTTGGTTAGCTTCGTGAACTAGATCACCATACATAACTCTTGTGACACGAGTGGCGCAATGGGGTAGTCGGTTCTCAAACGGATTTTTTTGTCCGTCGCTCCGTTCCGTCCGGCGCCTGGGCGGGGTCCGCTTCCGGCCGCGCTG
The DNA here is from genome assembly GCF_900292015.1 of Mycobacterium basiliense. NCBI lineage: Bacteria > Bacillati > Actinomycetota > Actinomycetes > Mycobacteriales > Mycobacteriaceae > Mycobacterium > Mycobacterium basiliense. Next base: position 4,218,964 of record NZ_LR130759.1, on the reverse strand, counting down.
GTTGCAATTCCTCGACGAGCGTGCGCAGATTTTCCAGTTCGTGGCGTAGGTAGTCGCGAGTTGGGACCTCACCGATGGCCAACCGCAAGGCGGCCAGCTCGCGCGCCAGGTATTCGGTGTCCGCCTTGGTCTGTGCGGCGCGCCGACGATCCTCCTCGAGGGCGACGCGGTCGCGGTTTTCCTGACGGTTCTGGGCCAGCAAGATCAGCGGCGCCGCATAGGCGGCCTGTGTGGAGAACGCGAGGTTGAGCAGGATGAACGGATAGGGGTCCCAGCGCCAGTGCGCCGCGAAGAGATTCAACGCGATCCAGGTCAACACCAACCCCGTCTGCAGTAGCAGGTAGCGCCCGGTGCCGAAAAACCGCGCGATGGATTCGGTGATCTGCCCAACGGCCTCAGGATCCATCCGCGGAGTGAACCTGCGCGATGTCCGCGGCGTGTACAGTCGCCGCGTCGCTGGGGACTTGCTCACAAGGTTCCTCCGGTTCTGGCGGGTCTGCCGGCGGGGTCTAGCTGCTGCACATCAACGCGCCAGTCGTGCGGCAGTAAGTGATCGAGAAGGTCGTCGACCGTCACCGCACCGAGCAGGTGGTTCTGGTCGTCAACCACCGGCCCGCAGACCAGGTTGTAGGCGGCGAAATAGCGCGTCACGGCGGCCAGCGGTGTTTCCGGTGTCAGGGTCAGCAGGTCGGTGTCGACGATTCCGCCCACCAACTCCGCCGGCGGTTCGCGAAGCAGTCGCTGCAGATGAACGTAGCCCAGGTAGTGGCCGGTGGGGGTGGCGGTCGGCGGGCGCGCCACGAAAACCATGGATGACAAGGCAGGGGTCAGGTCGGGATCACGGACTCTGGCCAATGCCTCGGCAACCGAAGTGTCGGGAGTAAGCACCACCGGATCTGGGGTCATCAAGCCGCCCGCGGTGTCTGGTGAGTGCTGCAGCAGCCGTCGCACCGAGTCGGAATCGTCGGGGTCCATCCGGGTCAGCAATATCTCGGCATCGTTCGGGTTCAACACGCCGAGCAGGTCCGCGGCGTCATCGGGGTCCATCTCTTCGAGCACATCGGCGGCGCGCTCGGTGCCCAGTTGCGACAGCACCTCGGCCTGATCCAACTCGGGTAGTTCCTGCAGGATATCGGCCAGCCGGTCGTCGTCGAGTGCCTTGAACACCTCATAGCGGCGCTTGGACGGGAGTCCGCGGATCGCGTCGGCGACATCGACCGCCCGGCGTCCTTCGAACTGGTCCAGCAATTGGGCCACGCCCTGATCCGGCATCGCCAGCGCAGACGGGGTCAACCCACGGACATTTTGCCAGTCCACAATGTGCACCGGCCCTCGACGTCCCAGCCGTCGTTGGCTGCGGACGGCGACTCTGCTCACCATCCAGTCTCGGGTTCGGGTTTGTTCGATCCCCAGGTCGGTGATCACGATTTCCGCCGCAGCCAGTTCGGGTAGGTCAGGGTCGTTGACCTTCACCGGCGTGTCGAGCACTTGACCGATCGCCAGAACTTCGCCCGGCCGCTGTTCGAAGTGGCGCAGCGAGACGTGGGCCGTGTTCAGGGTCACCGCATTCGGCTCGATCGCCGTGACGCGGAGCATCGGTATGAAGATGCTGCGGCGGGTGGCCAGATCAACCACCAGTCCCAGCACCCGCGGCTGCTGGCGGACAATGCTGATGCTGATGACGACATCGCGGATTCGCCCGAACGATTCGCCAAACGGACCCAGCACCATCATCCGCGAGAGCCGCGCTACGTACACCCTGTTGACCGATCCCATGGTTGAGAGCGTAGGCAGCCCGCTGCGGGATCGTTGCGGCGCCGGGCGGCCCACGGGTGCCGATGGGCCTAGCGCGTTGCTAGCGAGAGGGAATGCTGAAGATTCCGACGATCAGACCGATCAGCAGGACCGCGATGCCGATCACGATGCCGGCCACCGCCAGGCCATAGCCGTCCTGACGAGTCTGCTTGATCTGGTTGAGTGCGATCGTGCCGGTCACGATGGCCACCACCGAGCCGATGCAACACAGCACGCCCACCAGGGAAGACACCAGTGAGACGATCGCCAGGGAATTGGTGCCGGGTTGTGCTGGTCCATACCCACCCAGGTAGTCCGGGGCAGGGTAGTAGCCAGCCGGATAGGACGGGGGTGGATAGCCGCCTGGGGGACCTCCGTACGGCGGCGCCATGGGCGGCGGGTACGACGGTTCCGGATACTCCCCGGCCGGGGGGCTATAGGACCCATACGGCGGATAGTCGGTCGACATCGGCGGTGGGTAGCCGGTGGCGAAATCGGGCGGATAACCCGCGGACTCGGCCGGGTGCGGCGGCGTATGCGGCGGTGGCGGGTAGTCCGCGGCTGGTGACGACATTCCCGGTGCGGCCCAGGGCGCCTCGTATGAAGGGGGACCGGGCTGTTCGAAGGCCTGCTCGCCGGCTGGAAAAGGCGGAGCCTCACCTTCGTGGGCGTCTTCGTCGGAGGAGCCGCCGGGACCTGTCATGGTGATCAACCTAGCTTATGGACAATCGGTGTTTGACGACCGTGAACTGAAGTTTGCAGGCCATCCTGCAACACCCTGCCAGGCGAAATTGGTCAAGCCTGGACTATTTGCTGCCCGGGCGGTTGCTGGATGGTGCGGGGATGTCTCCAAGATGAAACGATGGCTAGCGCACAGGAGGGCAGAGGATAATGAGAGCCGATGACTAGCCCATTTCAGCCTGGACAGGTTCCCGGTTCCACACCCCCCGCTGGGGCCGCCGGTCGGCGCGGTGTCCCTGGATTGCCCACCCCGCCCAAAGGCTGGCCGGTCGGGTCGTATCCCACCTATGCCGAGGCGCAACGCGCCGTCGACTATCTGTCCGAGCGGGATTTCCCGGTCCAGCAGGTGACCATCGTGGGCGTCGATCTCATGCAGGTGGAACGTGTGACCGGCCGGTTGACCTGGGCCAAGGTGCTCGGCGGCGGCGTGCTTAGCGGCGCCTGGCTGGGTTTGTTCATTGGGCTGGTGCTCGGCTTTTTCAGCCCTAACCCATGGTCGGCACTGGTCACCGGCCTGGTCGCCGGGGTGTTCTTCGGGCTGATCACATCAGCGGTTCCTTACGCGATGGCTCGCGGCACCCGGGATTTCAGCTCGACCATGCAATTGGTGGCCGGCCGCTACGACGTACTTTGCGATCCGCAGAACGCCGAGAAGGCGCGGGACTTGTTGGCGCGCCTGGCAATCTGACGGTCGAGCCCAGATACGCACCCGGTGGTGTCTCGCGTGAGTCGTCGCAAGTTGATCGCGACCGTGCTGGTGGCGCTCAGCACCGCATCGGCGGTTACGGCGTGCGGGTCGGGGGGCTGGGGCGGGTCGGGCTTGGTGATCAGCCTTTACACACCGTCCAGCATGCAGGAGACCGCTACCGCGATCGCTCGGCGCTGCAATGAGCGGCTGGGCGGGCGGTTCACCATCCAGCAGATCGGTCTGGCCAGATCCCCCGACGAGCAGCGGCTGCAGCTGGCCCGACGGCTGACCGGCAACGACCGCACGCTGGACGTGATGGGACTCGACGTCATCTGGACTGCAGAATTCGCCGAGGCGGGCTGGGTGCTGCCGCTGTCGGCCGATCCGGCGGGACGGGCCGAGGCCGACGTTGCCGTCGATACCCTGCCCGGTCCGCTTGCCACCGCCGGGTGGAAGCAGAAGCTGTATGCCGCGCCCGTCACCACCAACACCCAATTGCTTTGGTATCGAGCAGATTTGGTGAATCAACCGCCACGTGATTGGACGGGCATGGTGGCCGAGGCGGCCCGCCTGCACCAGGCCGGCCAGCCCAGCTGGATTGCCGTGCAGGCCAACGAGGGGGAGGGCCTGGTGGTGTGGTTCAACACGCTGCTGGTGAGCGCGGGCGGCCAGGTGCTCTCCGGGGACGGCCGCCACGTCACGCTGACCGACACCCCGGAGCACCGGGCCGCCACCGTCGCCGCTCTGCAAATTCTTAAGGCGGTCGCCACGGCGCCCGGAGCCGATCCGTCCATCACCCGGACCGACGAGGGAAGCGCGCGGCTAGCCGTCGAGCAGGGCAAGGCCGCGTTGGAGGTCAACTGGCCCTATGTGTTGGCCTCGATGCTGGAGAACGCGATGAAAGGCGGTGTGCAATTCCTGCCGCTCAACCAGAACGCCGAGTTGGCCGGCGCCATCAACGACATTGGCTTGTTCATGCCCAGCGCCGATCAGTTCCGCATCGCCTACCGAGCCAGCAAGAAAGTCTTCGACTTCGCGCCCTACCCTGGCGTCGTGCCCGGCCAGCCGGCCAGGGTGACTATCGGCGGGCTGAACCTGGCGGTGGCCAGCACCACCCGTCATCGAGCAGAAGCGTTCGAAGCGGTGCGTTGCCTGCGTAGCGCGCAAAGCCAGAAATACCTTGCCATCGAAGGTGGTTTGCCGTCGGTGCGGACCTCGCTGTATTCCGACCCGGAATTCCAGGCGACCTATCCGATGTACCGCGTCATTCGCCAACAGCTCACCAACGCGGCGATGCGGCCGAAGACGCCGGTGTATCAGGCGGTTTCGATCCGAATAGCGGCAGCGCTAAGTCCCATCACCGAGATCGACCCGCAGCGCACCGCCGACGAACTCGCCATACGGGTGCAAGAGGCCATCGACGGCAAGGGGCTGCTTCCGTGACCCTTGCCCGTCCTGGCCGGCAGACGGCCGCCGCAAGTCTGTCGCGCACCGGCAACCGCAGGGCCGAACGGCGACTGGCATTGCTGCTCGTGGCACCGGCGGTGACGCTGATGCTGGCGGTGACGGGCTATCCGATCGGCTACGCGGTGTGGCTGAGCCTGCAGCGCTACCAGTTGACGGCACCAGAGGACACGGCGTTCGTCGGGCTGGCCAATTACCAGACGATCCTGGCCGACCGGTACTGGTGGACGGCGCTGGCGGTGACACTGGGGATCACGATGGTGTCGGTGACGTTTGAGTTCGTGCTGGGGCTGGCGCTGGCGCTGGCGATGCACCGCACCCTGGTCGGCAAAGGGCTGGTGCGCACGGCCGTGTTGATCCCGTATGGCATCGTCACGGTGGCCGCGTCGTACAGCTGGTATTACGCCTGGACTCCGGGTACGGGGTATCTGGCCAACCTGCTGCCGCAAGGCTCGGCGCTTACCCAAGCCCCACTGACCCAACAGATCCCGTCGCTGGGCGTCGTCGTGCTTGCCGAGGTTTGGAAGACGACGCCCTTCATGTCGCTGCTGCTACTGGCCGGGATGGCATTGGTTCCCGAAGATCTGTTGCGAGCGGCGCAGGTCGACGGGGCCGGCGCTTGGCGTCGGCTGACCAAGGTCACGCTGCCGATCATCAAGCCGGCGATAGTCGTTGCGCTGCTCTTCCGGACCATGGACGCGTTTCGCATTTTCGACAATATCTACGTGCTGACCGGGGGTGCCAACAAAACCGCGTCGGTGTCGATCCTGGGGTACAACAACTTGTTCAAGGGCTTCAATGTGGGGCTGGGCTCGGCTATTAGCGTGCTGATCTTTGGCTGCGTGAGCCTCATCGCATTCATCTTCATCAAGCTGTTCGGCGCTGCGGCGCCCGGCGGAGCAGTCGATGAGCGCTGAGCGGTTGAGCGCGCGCCGAGTCGCCATCTGGGTCGTCATCGACACCATGGTCTTGGTGTACGCGCTGCTTCCGGTGTTGTGGATATTGAGCCTGTCGCTCAAACCGACATCGACGGTCAAGGACGGCAAGCTGATTCCGTCGTCGATAACCCTGGACAACTACCGTGGCATCTTCCGCGGCGAGTTTTTCAGCTCCGCACTGATCAACTCTATCGGAATCGGCTTGACTACCACGGGCATTGCCGTGGGAATCGGTGCCATGGCCGCCTACGCCATCGCTCGGCTTGACTTCCCGGGTAAGCGGTTGCTGATCGGGACTACGCTACTGATCAGCATGTTCCCGGCGATCTCCCTGGTGACGCCGCTGTTCAATTTCGAACGTCAGGTCGGGCTGTTCAACACCTGGCCCGGGCTGATCCTGCCGTACATCACGTTCGCGCTGCCGCTGGCCATCTATACGCTTTCGGCGTTTTTTCGGGAAGTGCCATGGGATTTGGAAAAGGCGGCCAAGATGGATGGCGCAACGTCGGGTCAGGCCTTCCGCAAGGTGATCGTGCCGCTAGCCGCGCCCGGGTTGGTCAGCGCCGCGATTCTGGTGTTCATCTTCGCGTGGAATGATCTGCTGCTTGCGCTGTCGTTGACCGCTACCAAGGCGGCGATCACCGCTCCGGTGGCCATTGTCAACTTCACCGGCAGTTCACAATTCGAGGAGCCAACCGGATCGATCGCGGCCGGGGCGATGGTGATTACGGTTCCCATTATTGTTTTCGTAGTCATCTTCCAACGACGGATTGTCGCCGGGTTGACCTCTGGCGCTGTGAAGGGGTAGCGCGATGGCCGAGATCGTGCTGGAACACGTGACCAAGCGCTACCCCGATGGCGCGATGGCAGTACAGGACCTCAACATCACCATTGCCGACGGCGAATTCCTGATCCTGGTTGGGCCGTCCGGCTGTGGCAAGACGACGACACTGAACATGATTGCTGGACTTGAGGATATCTCGTCGGGAGAGCTTCGCATCGGCGGCGAGCGGGTCAACGAAAAAGCGCCCAAGGACCGCGATATCGCGATGGTGTTCCAGTCGTATGCGCTCTACCCACATATGACCGTGCGTCAAAATATCGCCTTCCCGCTGACACTGGCCAAGCTGCAGAAGGCAGACATCGCCCGGAAGGTCGAGGAGACGGCCAAGATCCTTGACCTGGCCGACCTGCTGGACCGCAAGCCGTCGCAGTTGTCGGGGGGACAGCGACAGCGGGTCGCCATGGGCAGGGCAATCGTGCGCCATCCCAAGGCATTTCTGATGGACGAGCCGTTATCCAACCTGGACGCAAAACTACGGGTCCAGATGCGCGGCGAAATCGCCCGACTGCAACGCAGATTAGGCACCACTACCGTCTACGTGACGCACGATCAGACCGAAGCGATGACGCTGGGAGATCGGGTGGTGGTGATGCACGGCGGGGTGGCCCAGCAGATCGGAACTCCGCAAGCGCTCTACCAACAACCGGCAAATCTGTTCGTTGCGGGTTTCATTGGCTCGCCCGCGATGAATTTCTTCCCGGCGACGCTGACCTCGATCGGACTGCGGCTGCCGTTCGGTGAGGTGACCCTGGCGCCCGAGGTCAACGAAGCGATTGCAACGCATCCGAAGCCAGCCAGCGTCATTGTCGGGGTGCGGCCCGAGCATGTGTCCGACGCCGCCATGATCGACGGCTACCAGCGGATCAAGGCGTTGACCTTCCAGGTCAGTGCCGACTTGGTGGAATCCCTGGGGTCGGACAAATACGTGTACTTCTCGACCGCGGGCCCTGCGGTGCACTCGGCTCAACTCGATGAGCTGGCCGGGATGGCGGGCGGATCGGAAGTGCTCAAAAGCCGATTCGTGGCAAGGCTCCCCGCCGAGTCCAAGGCGGAGATCGGGCAGTCGATCGAGCTGGCGATGGACATCACAAAACTGGCCGTTTTCGACGCCGAATCCGGTATCAACCTGACGATACCGACCGCGCGGTGACAAAAATTCTCGACCTCGTACGCGCCCACCTGGTCGGCCACTTCGAGACGCAGCCCGACTCCGCGAGTGTGACGTTTCTGGGTGCCGAGCCCATCGAAGTGCTGCGGTTTCGTTCCACGGCAAGTGAATTGGTGCATTATGTGTCGCTGGGCTGCTCGCGGTACCCGATGACAGCGCCCTCCGAACTGATTGCCGACCCGCACCGCGGACCCCGCGCTGAAGTGGTGTTGAGCTTGCGCAATCCCGAGCCGGCAACCGGGCTGGCGCGCAGCCTGGCGATACTGGCGGCCACACCCGCGGTCGACGGTGTGGTGTTGGCCGCAGACATCTTGATTGACCTTGGTGCACCGCTGTGGACCCGACCATCGGGGCGGGTGCCGTTCAGCGCGGTGTTGTTGGGCCGCCCCGACATCCCCGACCTGCCGCTCGACCCGCCGCGTGAACCCGTGCAGTTCCTGTCCGCGACGCCCATCACGGCGACCGAGGCGGCCTGGGTGCGGCTCAAGGGAGCCGGGGGAGGCAGCGCCATGCGCCAGGTATGGCAAAACGACGGCGTCGACGTCCTTGACCCAAACCGCCCAGCGGCACAACCACATTGATTGTGGAATCGGCCGCTCAAGCACCGATACGCTAGAGCCAGTTCCGGCTGCGGAAGCTGCGGTAGAGGAAAACACAGATAAGCAGCATGGTGCCGACTACCGCGGGATAGCCCCACCACGCGTCCAACTCCGGCATGAAATGGAAGTTCATCCCATAGATGCCGGCAATCATGGTGGGTACCGCGATAATGCCCGCGTAGGCCGAGATCTTGCGCATGTCCATGTTTTGCTGCATGCCGACCCGGGCCAGCGCGGCCTGAACCAGCGAGTTGAGCATCTCGTCGTAGCTGGACACCTGCTCGGCGGCCTCGGTCTGATGATCGGCGACGTCCCGCAGATAGCGCCGCAGTTCCTTGGAGATCAGGTCTTTGTTCTCGGTTTGCATGCGCTGGAACGCGATCGACAGCGGATGGACGCAGCGGCGCAGTTCCACAACTTCGCGCTTGAGCAAGTAGATCGGTTCCACATCGAGCCTGCGACCTGGTTCGAAGGCCACCTCCTCGATGCTGTCGATGTCGGTCTCCATGAGCGACGTGACCGACAGATAGTGGTCCACGACGTAGTCGGCGATGGCATGCATCACCGCGTACGGCCCCAGTTGCAGGTGCTCGGGGTCGGCGTCCATCCGCTTGCGTACCTCCGACAACCCGCCGTGTTCACCGTGGCGGACGGTGACCACAAAGTCCTTGCCGACAAAGATCATGATCTCGCCCGTCTCGACGATCTCGCGGGCTAGCACCACCGACTCGTGCGGTACGTAGTTGACCGTCTTGAGGACGAGGAACAGCGTCTCGTCGTAGCGTTCCAGCTTGGGCCGTTGGTGGGCGTGCACCGCGTCCTCGACTGCCAGTGGGTGCAGCCCGAAGACATCGGCCACGTCTTGCATTTGTTTCTCGTCGGGTTCGTGCAGGCCGATCCACACGAATGCCTCTCGGCCCGCCAGTTCGATCTCACGCACTTCGCTCAACGCATCGGCGTACTCGTACTTGCCGGGCATTCGCCGGCCTTCGACGTAGACACCGCAGTCGACCAATGTCGGCGCTGGTGGGGTGGGAGCGCTATCGGGTGGTTGCGGCCGCGTTCGTGCGACGGTTCGAAGCGATTCGGGCAGTGCGTCAAAGCCCTGGAACATGCTGAGCCTCCGATCGCATTACAGGTTTGACCGGGCGGTGCTCCATGCTACGCCGTTTTGCCACGTCAACGCGGCAGCGCAGGCGTTGGCGCGGGTCTGGAGGTTTCGGGTCGGCGCGGGTGCGCTAGTTTCGACCCGAAAACCAAACTCGATACGCAGACCCCTCCATAAGGAGCAAACCGACGTGAGCGCAAGCCCCCTCAAGGTCGCCGTCACCGGTGCAGCCGGCCAGATCGGCTACAGCCTGTTGTTCCGCCTGGCCAGCGGCTCGCTGCTGGGACCCGACCGCCCCATCGAGCTGCGGTTGCTAGAGATCGAGCCCGCGCTCAAGGCGCTCGAGGGCGTGGTGATGGAACTCGACGACTGTGCGTTTCCGCTGCTGTCGGGCGTCGAAATCGGTGCGGACGCGAACAAGATCTTCGACGGTGTCAACCTGGCCCTGCTGGTCGGCGCTCGTCCGCGCGGCCCGGGCATGGAGCGAAGTGACCTGCTCGAAGCCAACGGCGCGATCTTCACCGCCCAAGGCAAGGCGCTCAATGCGGTGGCCGCGGACAATGTCCGGGTGGGAGTGACCGGCAACCCGGCCAACACCAACGCGCTGATCGCGATGACCAACGCCCCCGACATTCCACGCGAGCGGTTCTCCGCGTTGACCCGTCTAGACCACAACAGGGCGATCTCGCAGTTGGCCAAAAAGACCGGCGCCAAGGTCACCGACATCAAGAAGGTGACGATCTGGGGCAATCACTCGGCCACCCAATATCCCGATATCTTCCACGCCGAGGTCGGCGGCAAGAACGCCGCCGATGTGGTCAATGACCAGGCGTGGATCGAGAACGACTTCATCCCGACCGTCGCCAAACGCGGCGCGGCGATCATCGACGCGCGCGGCGCGTCGTCGGCCGCCTCGGCTGCCTCGGCAACCGTCGACGCCGCACGGGATTGGCTGCTGGGCACGCCCGCAGATGACTGGGTCTCGATGGCTGTCATCTCCGACGGTTCCTACGGCGTGCCCGAGGGATTGATCTCGTCGTTCCCGGTGACCACCAAGGACGGCAACTGGACGATCGTCAGTGGCCTGGAAATCGACGAGTTCTCTCGTGGGCGCATCGACAAGACGACCGGTGAGCTCGCCGACGAGCGCAAGGCGGTCACCGAACTCGGGCTGATCTGAGCCCGCTGCGCTAGCACGGGTGCGGGCAACCGGGCCCGCACCCGCCCGGTGGGGCCCGGGTCAGCCGTCGAGACCGTGCTGCCCGGTCGCACCCGTCGCGCCCTGAGCGCCGGAAGCGCCGGGAGTTCCCATGCTGAAACCGGCGCCCGCGGCGCCGCCGCTGCCGCCGGTGCCACCCGACCCGCCGAGACCGCCGGCGCCACCAGCGCCAGCGCTACCCGATCGGCCGAATAGGCCCCCGGCCCCGCCGGCGCCGCCGTTTCCGCCGGCCCCGCCGGCCCCGCCAGCACCGCCATTGCCGCCGTCCCCGCCGTCGCCGCCTAGGCCGCTACCGAAGGGTCCGCCCATGCCGCTCGCGATGCCGCCGTTGCCGCCGGCACCGCCCTGGCCGCCCTGGGCCCCGATGCCGCCGTCGCCGCCGATGCCGCCTAGGGCGCCGGCGCCGCCCGTGCCGAACAGGAGTCCGCCGCGACCACCGGTACCCCCGAAGCCGCCGGCACCACCAGCGCCGGCCGAAGCGCCGATACCGCCGGCCCCGCCGAAACCACCGTTACCTCCGACGGCCGGGCCGCCGACTTGAGTGGCGGCGCCGCCGTCGCCGCCGGCCCCGCCTGAGGCGCCGACGCCGCCGGCGCCCCCGTTGCCGCCGGTGCCGCCGGTAACGAGGCCGAGGCCGGTGGTGGTGGCGGCGGCGCCACCGACGCCTCCGGCACCTCCGGCGCCTCCGGCGCCGCCAACGCCGCCGTCGCCGCCGGTGCCGCCGGTCGCGTTACCTGGGCCGTTACTGGTGGCTACGCCACCGACGCCGCCGTTGCCTCCGGAAGCGAAGTTGCCGCCGTTTCCGCCGTTGCCGCCGGCACCCGCCGACACGGTGCCGGTCGCGGTCCCGTCTCCGCCTGGCCCCCCGGCCCCACCGCCGATTCCGGGGTTGATGCCGTTGCCGCCGGCCCCGGCGTCCGCGCCGTTGCCCGTCGGATTATCCAGCCCGGCAGCGCCGTTGGAGCCTTGTTGGACCTGGTGGGGCGCAGGGTTTACCGCGTGGGCGCCGACTGCGCCGGCCGCGCCGGCCCCGCCGGCGCCACCGTTACCCCAGAATCCGGCATTGCCGCCGGCGCCGCCGTTGCCACCGTTGCCGCCTACGACCATGGCGGCTCCGCCGGCCCCACCTGTCCCGCCATTGCCGTAGAACAGCCCACCATTGCCGCCGACGCCGCCATTCGCACCGGCCCCGCCGGCCCCACCGGCTCCGCCATTGCCGATCAACCCGGCTCCGCCCCCGTTGCCACCGGCCTGGCCCGGGGTGGTGCTTGAGCCGCCGTTGCCGCCGTTGCCGTACAACAGCCCGCCGTTTCCGCCACTTTGGCCCGGTCCGCCATTGGCGCCGTCGCCGATCAGCGGGCGTCCCAGGAGCAATTGAGTGGGGGTGTTGATGACGTCCAACACCGGCTGCAGTGGCGAGGCGTTGGCCGCCTCGGCAGCAACATACGATCCCGCATGCCCGGTCAGCGCTTGCACAAACTGGGCGTGGAAGGTGCTGGCCCGGGCACTCAGGGTCTGGTACTCGTGAGCGTGCCCGGCGAACAACGCCGCCACCGCCGCCGATACCTCGTCGGCGCCGGCGCCTAGCAGCCCCGTGGTGGAGCCGGCCGCCGCCGCATTGACCGCACTCAACGTCGAACCGATGCGTTCCAATTCCGTTGCCGCTGAGGTCAATAACTCCGGAATTACCACCATATGCGACATCGTTGCGCTCCCTTGAGTGAACATCGAACAGTCAGCAGGAGGACATCCCATTTGCGGTCTTTAAATGGGCAGTCGGCAATTTGGTCAAGCTCGTTTGATCGGGATGCTACTCGCAATTGGCCATCTCGCGGACCCGCACACTGTGCACACCTGCCAGCACGGACGGCGGCTGCGACCCTCGTGATGCCCGGTGGGGCGGTCGGCAGTTGGTTCCGGCCGGTCCCCGCGCCGACGAATGACTCGACCGCGCCGGTGATCTAGCCCGCGGATCGGTCGTGCCCGGCCCATAGGTTCGTGTTTGCGGAGGGAACGTACCCTCAATGCTGTGTCAAACGTCGTGCCGTCTGTCGTACAAGGCTCATCCACCGCAAACTCGCAGGTCCCAAGGGTCTTAATCGATGACGACGAGATCTTCCAGGCCCACGTGGGCGGCAAGCTTTCGGTAGCGCTGAAGTCCCCGTTGGACACCCAACGCGCGTTGTCGATCGCCTATACCCCGGGTGTGGCGCAGGTCAGTCGCGCGATCGCCGCCGATCACACGCTGGCAGCGCGCTACACCTGGGCGAACCGGCTGGTGGCTGTCGTGAGCGACGGCAGCGCGGTCCTTGGTCTGGGTGACATCGGACCGGCCGCGTCGCTGCCGGTGATGGAGGGCAAGTGCGGCCTATTCCAAGCGTACGGCGGGCTGGATGCGATCCCGATCGTGTTAGACACCAAGGATCCCGACGAGATCGTCGAAACCCTGGTGCGGCTGCGGCCGACCTTCGGCGCCGTCAACCTCGAGGACATCTCTGCGCCGCGCTGCTTCGAGATCGAACACCGCGTTATCGAGGCGTTGGACTGTCCGGTAATGCACGACGACCAGCACGGCACGGCGATCGTGGTGCTGGCCGCGCTGATGGGCGCCAGCAAGCTGCTGGGGCGCGACATGACGTCGTTGCGGGCGGTGGTTTCCGGCGCCGGTGCCGCCGGCGT